>DS022288.2:17998-65290 GCA_000153745.1 Rhodobacterales bacterium HTCC2255 | reverse complement strand
CGCTGACTACAGCAGCGTTGACACTTAAATTGCGAAAAATATGACGAATAGCATTGGTAGTGGTGGTTGTCCCAGCACCAGATGAACCCGTAATAGCAATAATAGGGTGTTTCGCTGACATAATTACCTTCCTAGTTATTTTCTCGGGCAATTGCACGATATGCAATATCATTGCGATGGAACATACCATCCCATGAGATTGTTTTGGCAAGTTGATAAGCCGATTGTTGCGCTTGCGTGACTGACTCACCTAATGCAGTTGCACATAAGACACGTCCACCGGCAGTGACGACTGAACCATTATGAGATGCTGTACCTGCATGAAACACCTTAGCATCATCAGATTCACCTGTGCCAAGACCTGAAATTTCAATGCCTTTTGCATAACTGCCAGGATATCCGCCAGCAGCTAATACGACACCGACTGCAGGACGTGAATCAAATTCAATAACGGTATCAGCTAATTCGCCTTGTGTTGCTTTTAAGCATAGTGCGACGAGATCAGATTGCAAACGCATCATGATCGGCTGTGTTTCTGGATCGCCAAAACGACAATTGTACTCAATCACTTTTGGTGTGCCATCTGCAGTAATCATTAATCCGGCATATAGAAATCCAGTATAATCGTTACCTTCAGAAGCCATACCTGCTACGGTCGGTTCAATGACTTCTTGCATGATACGATCATGAATTTCTGGAGTAACAACGGGGGCTGGCGAATATGCGCCCATTCCACCTGTGTTAAGGCCAGTATCACCATCACCGACACGTTTGTGATCTTGAGAAGTGGCAAAAGACGCAATATTTTTACCGTCTACCATGACGATAAAGCTAGCTTCTTCACCATCTAAAAATTCTTCAATCACGACACGACTACCTGCTTCACCAAAGGCATTACCCGCGAGCATATCTTTGATCGCATCTTCGGCTTCAACTAAAGTCATGGCGACAATTACACCCTTACCAGCGGCTAAACCGTCAGCTTTGACTACGATGGGGGCCCCTTTTTCACGTACATAAGCGATGGCAGGTTCGATTTCAGTGAAGTTTTGATATGCGCCAGTAGGGATGTTATGACGCGCTAAAAAATCTTTAGTAAAAGCCTTTGAACCTTCTAACTGAGCCGCTGCTGCAGTAGGACCAAAGCAAGCTAATCCTGCCGCGTTGAATGCATCTACCACACCATCCACAAGGGGTTGTTCAGGTCCAACAATCGTCAATTCAATGGCATTGTTTTGTGCAAATGCCACCAATCCTGCAATGTCACCAACACTAATATCAACATTTTCTAAATTTGCTTCAGTAGCAGTACCTGCGTTACCCGGTGCAACAAATACCTTTGTCACATCTGCACATTGAGCCGCTTTCCATGCCAGTGCATGTTCGCGACCCCCGCTACCTATAACTAATACTTGCATAATAATTCCTTAATATTCGTTGGTTTAGTGGCGGAAATGGCGCATGCCAGTAAATACCATAGCAATGCCCGCTTCATCAGCAGCAGCGATGACTTCATCATCTCGCATCGAACCGCCTGGCTGAATGACCGCACTAATACCTGCAGCAGCGGCTGCGTCAATTCCATCTCTAAATGGGAAGAACGCATCTGATGCCATGACACTGCCCTCAACCACAAGACCTTCATCTGCGGCTTTAATACCCGCAATTTTTGCAGAATAGACACGGCTCATTTGACCGGCACCCACACCAATCGTCATACCGTCTTTGCAGTAAACAATCGCATTAGATTTAACATATTTAGCCACTTTCCACGTAAATAATAGATCTTGTAACTGAGCTTCAGTTGGCTTGACTTTAGTGACGACAGTTAAATCATCTAATTCAACCATGCCAAAATCACGCTCTTGGATCAATAATCCACCATTGACGCGTTTGAAATCGAACCCATCAGTAAGCTGGCCTTGCCAATCACCACAGGCTAATACGCGTACGTTCTGTTTAGCACTTAGTACTGTTTGTGCTTCTTTGCTGACAGTGGGAGCGATGATAACTTCTACAAACTGACGATCGATAATTGCTTGAGCGGTGTTCGCATCAAGTTCACGGTTAAATGCGATGATACCACCAAAAGCCGATGTTGGATCAGTCTGATAAGCACGGTTATAAGCGGCTAAAATATCGTCGCCTAATGCTACACCACATGGATTAGCATGTTTCACTATAACACAAGCTGGCTCAGCAAATTCTTTAACACATTCTAAGGCGGAGTCGGTATCAGCGATATTGTTAAACGATAACTCTTTACCTTGTAATTGCTCTGCAGTCGCAACTGATGCTTCTTGGATATCGTTTTCAACATAAAATGCTGCAGATTGATGAGCGTTTTCACCATAGCGTAAATCTTGTTTTTTGCTTACTTGGATATTATAAGTACGCGGGAATTCACTGTGCTCATGTCCACAATCATCATCACAATTTGCAGAGTCTAAACGAGCGCCAAAGTAGTTAGCAATCATGCCATCATACTCTGCCGTATGTTCAAATGCTTTAATCGCCAGGTCAAATCGGGTCGCGTGATCAACCGCGCCATTATTATCTGACATTTGTTGAAGTACATGAGCATAATCAGAAGCATTCACCACAATAGTGACATCGTTATGGTTTTTAGCTGCTGCACGGACCATGGTTGGGCCACCAATATCAATATTTTCAATTGCGTCAGGTAAAGTACAGTCAGGGTTGGCTACGGTTGCTGCGAACGGATATAGGTTGACCACAACTAAATCAATAGCTTGGATATTATTATCTGCCATCACCGCTTCGTCTTGACCACGGCGAGCTAAAATACCACCATGAATCATTGGGTGTAAGGTTTTTACTCGACCATCCATAATTTCAGGATGTCCCGTGTAATCAGACACTTCAATCACAGGTAAGCCCGCTTCTGCAAGCAGCTTTGCTGTGCCACCCGTAGATAACAATTCTACGTCTTGGGCGACTAAAGCTGAGGCAAACTCAACGATGCCAGTTTTATCAGATACGCTTAACAAAGCGCGGCGAATAGGAGATGATGTAGACATAATAATATACTTCTTATGTGTGCTTAGTGAAAAATTCTATGCGTAGGTAAAACGAAAAGAGCACCTCAAAAGGTGCTCTTAGCTTAGGGGAATCCCCTTTGCAATACTAGCCCATGCCGTATTGCTTTAATTTTTTGCGAAGAGTACCACGGTTGATACCCATCATATTCGCTGCTTTAGTCTGATTACCACGGGTGTAGGTCATCACTTCTTCAAGTAGTGGTGCTTCCACTTCGCTTAACACCATATCGTATAAGGTTTCGATATTTGTGTTTTCTAGCTGCTTAAGATACTTGTTAACTGCTTGTTTTACTGACTCGCGTAAAGGCTTCTGGGCGGTAGTTTGTGCAGGGGTAGTAACTATAGTAGTAAACGGTGACGATGCATTTTGATCAAACATATATACTGCTCTTTATTATTTTAGACAATTAAGCGACTGAAGAAACTAATTTCTTATGAAGTCGTGAATAGAACATTTCTAGTGCATCTAGCTGCTCTGCAGCATCATCAATACCGTTGAAGTGTTCACGAAAACTTCTTCCTTGATCATATTTAGCGATATACCAACCCACATGCTTTCGAGCAATTCTTACACCACTAATTCCACCATAAAATTTGTGGACATTGGACACATGTTCCAACATGACAGTGCATTGTTCGGTTAGCTCTGGTTCAGGTAAACGCTCACCATGCTCTAAATAATGTAAAATCTCACGGAAAATCCAAGGGTTTCCTTGGGCTCCACGACCTATCATTAATCCGTCAGCATTGGTGTGTTGCAAAACATATTTCGCTTTTTCTGGTGTCGTAATATCACCATTAGCAATGACTGGGATTTCCACCGCACGTTTAATTGCACGGATCGTATCGTATTCAGCATTACCTTTATACATACAGGCTTTGGTTCGGCCATGTACTGCTAAGGATTGGATATTGTACTGTTGTGCAAGTTTAGCAATTTGCACACCGTTTCGATTATCCGTATCCCAACCAGTTCGTATTTTTAGTGTCACTGGCACATCTACACTATTAACAACAGCATCGAGAATTTCTTCTACGATTTCTGGATACTGCAGTAACGCAGAGCCTGCCATTTTTTTATTTACTTTCTTTGCTGGACAACCCATGTTGATATCGATGATTTGCGCACCGTTATTGACATTAAATTGTGCAGCCTCAGCCATGAGATTCGGGTCAGAGCCCGCTATTTGAACGGAACGAACTCCATGTTCCCCAGTATGGTCCATACGCATTTTTGACTTTTCAGTATGCCAAACCTTAGGGTTACTCGAGAGCATCTCTGAAACCACTAAACCTGCGCCCATCTGTTTGCACATTTGACGAAAAGGCCTATCAGTTACACCTGCCATAGGTGCTAACATCAAGTTATTTTCTAGTGAATAAGCACCAATTTGAATAGGAGAGTTCAACTACGACCTCATGTACTTAACCAAAAAAAATAATCGCAACATGCATAAAAAACACGCATATTGTGCAATTAATAACCTGGAATTCGTCAAAGGAGCGCAATATTACGCCTTTTTGAGTTATTTGAAAAGACTATTTTTTAATCAAAATGTAATTTTTTTACTTGACATGTATGAAAGTAAATAACTAGAGCTTGGTGCCGCTAATACTTGCCCAATCACCTTCCACAACGATGTCATTGATGGAAAAGTCAGCTCGGTAAAGATCGGCGATTTCTGCTGCTTGTTCGACTAATATACCTGACAGGATAATTTGTCCGCCTTGTTTACAATATCCACTGATGACCTCTCTTAGCTCACGAAGTGGCGCAGCAAGGATATTGGCACATACGATATCAGCCAGGTATTGAGTATCATCTTTTGGTAATGCAAGGGTAAGTTTATCTGCGACACCATTACGTTGAGCGTTCGCTTCAGTGGCTTGTAAAGCTTGTGGATCAATATCAATACCTAACATGTCCGCAGCACCTAATTTTAAAGCCGCAATACCTAAAATCCCGCTACCACATCCAAAATCGAGTACTTTTGCTCCTGAAAGGGACAAACTATCTAACCAACGTAAGCATAACGCTGTAGTTGCGTGTGTCCCGGTACCAAATGCCAGCCCCGGATCGAGCATCACATTGACCGCATCAGGTTCGGGAATTTCACGCCATGAAGGGCATACCCATAGACGCTCACCAAAACGCATAGCGTGGAAATTGTCCATCCATTCACGCTCCCAATCTTTATCTTCGAGTGGGTCAAGGACATATACAAATTCGTCTTTAAGTAGCTTAGATTGTGCCAGTCGTTCAATAATTCCCTGCATATCATCCGCGGCATCAAATAATCCAATGACTTGAGTGTCAGGCCACAGCATTACTTCCCCTGGCTTCGGTTCATACATCGGAGTGTCTTTTGCATCTAAGAATGTGACAGCTTGAGCGCCATTACCTGATAGCATATCACCAAGCGCTTCAGCGTATTCTGCAATCATATTAATTTTAAGTTGGATATATGCCACGTTATTGTGCCTGTAAAAATTGACGCATATCGTTCACGATAGCAATTAAAGAAGGTTCATGAATATACATCATGTGACCGGCTTCATAATATTTCATAGTGACCCGAGACGGATCTATACCATTATGGTTCATAGAATGTTCTGTGGCGAAAAATGGAGTCGCAAGGTCATAATAACCATTGCCAACAAAGACACGAAAATCTTTGTTTTGTCGCATCGCTTTAGCGATAAAAGGCGTCACATTTAAAAATCCTTGGCTGCGGGCACTGCGCTCATACAACCAATTCCAGTTACTGAAGACCTGACCACTTAAAATATGATATTGAGCATTACGCTTAACGTTTAGTTCGGTGCGCATGTAATGATTGATTAATGCAGTGTATGCGCCATCGATAGCGTATCCAGAAGGATCAGCCTCAAAACGTTCGGCATTTAAATCACTCTCTTTACCTAAGTATCGACTATCTAAACGTCCCACGGCGAGTCCTTCATCACGCTTTAATTCTTTCATGAATTGAAATTCATTAATGCGTAAATTGGCGCGGGTTAAAAATGCTTTACTTAAACCCGTCATACGCTTAAGTTGCAATAACACCGACTCACGTTCAGCCTCAGAAGCCAAACTACCTTTAAGTAGAACCGTTGCGTATTCTCCCAGAGCGAAGTCGCGGACTTCCTGAAGAAAGGCCTCAAGGTTTGCAAATTGGCTGCGATCAATCGCATTGTGATACCAAGCAGTGGCGGCATAAGTGGGTAAGAACGTAATAAAAGGTAAATCATTACCTACATTAAAATCACCGGTTTGAAAATCTACAATCGACGAGATGAGCATCACGCCTGATAAATCAAATGTTCCCCAGCCTTCTTGGAGCTCTTTAACCATTGCGCCAGCGCGAGTGGTGCCATAACTTTCACCCACGAGATATTTTGGTCGATTAAATAAATTATGTTGACGGGTAAACGCCCTGACAAAATCGGCCATTACGACAGCATCTTCTTTGACGCCCCAAAAGTCTTTTCCTTGGTATTTGCCTAAAGGGTGAGAGTAGCCAGTACCTACAGGGTCAATAAATACCATGTCTGCTATGTCGATTAAACTAAGAGGATTATGAGCCAAATCGTAAGGCGGCGCACCGACAGGTTCTGCATTACTTGGCAAGACAACACGTTTAGGGCCAAATACCCCCATATGTAACCAGACACTTGAAGAGCCAGGCCCGCCATTAAAGATAAATAATATTGGACGTTCAGAGGAAGTTTGTTGATCAGCAAAATACGCGGTTGAGTATATGTTGGCTTTAGGAGTGCGGTGCTCATCATATAAAAAATGATCGCCAGCGTGGACCGAGTATTTCACGGTTTTACCATTAAACTTTGCACTATGTTGAGTGATACTCATACGTGCTTCAGGATCGGTAGCAACAGGTTGCTCAGTCGCTAAGACTTTGCCAATGCATGAAAGTGTAAGCAATAAAAAAATCAGCGTATATAGGGTGTTTGACATAGGTTCACCTAAAGGAAATATGTTTATTCTTTGAATAGATTAATTATCACACCAATCTTATCATAATGTGCTGGGCAAAGATGAGGTATATATTAGGCCTTTGGATAACAGAACAGTTAATGGCCTTACATTATTTGAATGAAAAAGCGACGTAGAATAAGAGCGTGTTTCATCTCTTATTCTAACGATTAACTCTCATATTTTATGTAATTATGCTTTCTTCGCCCAGGCAGAACACCAGCCTTTTGCCGCTACTTGTTTGCCTGGGAAAATTGCACAAGGTCGAAGTTCTTGGCCGTCTTCTCCTTGCACAAACATGCAGTTTTCACAGTATGCACCTTCGACAGGTGATACTTTCGCATATTTTAATGCTGCGGCAGTTGGGTCTGAAGGATCAAGTTCCTCTGCAGCAGCGCGTAATGATACTGAACCAAGTGTCATACCAATTAGTGCACCACCTGATAATTTTAAAAAGTCACGGCGTTTAATATCTTTCATTATGCTTCCTTAGTTTCTCATTCTATATGGATTAAATTAAAACTCTTCATCTTCGTTTTGTGAACGACTGCAATTAGGTTTAGATATATTTTTTGACGTTGTATCTTTTTCATCATACCGGATTTCTTCATCTGGTAGTTTGATCACGAACAAAACAAATGCAATTACAATGACACTAATAATACCGCAAATAATTAATAATTGGTCAAAGTTCGGATCCAGTGCTGGGTTCATATAAGCGTTCTCACTATTTTATCTTTGTAACAGGTTCACCTGCTTTTGCATATCCATATCGGGAAATTCGTTGTGTTTGATGGTAACTATCTAAACCGGAGATAGTGGCACTTCCTAATGATTCAAGATCGATGTATCCGTCTTCAGCGATACTCTGCTCATCGACAACAACTTCAACCACTTGGCCAATCACTAGCTCGGTTTGATTCAGCGCTAAAAGTTGAATGTCTTGGACTTCTAAGGCGATTTTCACTCGAGATTCTTGTACAAATGGGGCTTTATGCGTTGCACTGAACCAAGGAGTTAATCCAACTTCTTCAAATTCACTGACCTCTTCAGGGAAACGAGCTGAAGTATGGTGGGCGGCCTTTACAAAATCACTGTGGACATGATTAATCGTATATACACCAGTGTCTTTGATATTTTGAAGCGTATCGCGCGGGACAGTATGTGGACGCATTATCATCCCTATTAGAGGTGGGTGTGCGCCAATATGGAAAACGGAACTGACAATCGCTAAGTTGTGTTGCCCTGCAGCATTAACGGATCCAATTAAGTTAGCACTTTTAAAACCGGATAACGTGTTGATGAAGTTAGCACGATAGCGCTGTTCCATGTTGCTGATATCGCAAGCATTAAAGTGCATTATTCGTCATCCCTCTTGGCAATCATTTCTAAACCCCAGCCTGAATCTTGAATCAATAACTCTATCGGTGAACAGCAAATTTGGCAATCAACGATTTGTTGTTGCCCAACATCATTGTCAATATCAACATCCACATCGTTAATTACCATACAATATGGACATTCAAACGTTTTAGGTTCCGTTAGGCTCATTGGGGCGAGTCACTTATTAATTGAAGATGATTATACTTACGCAACGAATCAGAAAAAAGATTGTTTATGTACACTGAAAAAAACTAAATAGTGCAATGATTTTACAAAAAAGCTGTATGTATATACACTGTTTGGTATGAAAGATTTACCTACTTATTATTATTTAGAACACTTGCATGAATGTTTAGGCTTTATCAGTGGTAGTTGCGAAGTGCTATTGGAAGAGCAGCATTGGGCATTTATTGAGGTATTTAAACAGCAACCACATCATGTCCAGTGTACTTTAGCGCGCAGTTTAAACCGTAAATCACCGTTTATCGACAGTGCTTCATTACGATACGATGAAATCCCTGACCCAGAGCATGCTTTGCAAGTTTGCTTTGATAAACAATGGCTAACTCAGATCCCTGCAACCCATTTCCTTGAATGGCTTGAGCAACTGACAAAGCCAAAGTTATTGGTTTTATTGCGTGATCATGATGTGGATAATGTGCTAAGCAGTGCTTCTAAAGCGCAATTGTTATCTTTAGCACAAGCGCATTTAACATTTGCTCTGGTGTCTGAGCATGCCATATTTCATCAATATGTGTATCGCCAAGTAGATACGATCATCGATTATCTACTTTTCTTGTTTTTTGGGAATGTGGGTAGCCGCCTTAATCAGTTTTCAATGCGTGATTTAGGCGTGATGAGGACACGTAAAAAAGTAGCTCAAATGCAAGCCAGGTTTGCTTCTCTCAATGAAGCGACGTCGACATATTTCTATGCATCTGCGCTAAGTGAATTAAAACGCATTCACAAACTTGGACGAATCGCGCAACAGCCTACGTTGTGTATCGATACCTTGCCCGATGCACACGGCACACTTGCGCGACAAAAGCGTAACGAATATTTATGGTTATACGCCAAGTATCAATTACAACTAAAAAGTGATTGGCAAACAGTATTACCGATATTAGATGCCTCTGAGCTACCCGAGGCTCAAGAAAAAGCTTTGCGTATACGGTATCAGCACGCTGATAAAGAGCAGGTTAAACAACAATTAGAAGCGATTATTGAGCAGCCTGATAATTCACATATATTGGCGTTTGCTGAGGATTTTTTAGCACGTAAATACCAAAAAAAACGGACCAGTGTCATGACAGATATGCTACGTAATAGTGCTCGTCAGTTGGTACTTGATGAAGTCCATAAACATCGAGTGGAAGCCGCGACAGTTGATCACTACCAAGCGAGTGGGATCCAAGCATTACGTACTGAAAACGAATTATGGCCGGGTTTATTTGGTTTGATGTTTTGGGACATTATATTTGATCCTGCATTTGCAGTGGGTAATGAATTTGACTGGCGCCCTTATCATTGCGTCATAATAATTTATACCATGATCAAACTGAACGGGTAGAGGCATTATTGATTCAATGTGAGACGATGGATGCGCTTAAACAACACATTATCGCCCAAGCCACTGCGCATTATGGTGAGCCTAATGGTATCTTTCGTTGGCATAAACAAATATTAAAGCGGTTGGTCCTCTTTATCGAACATGCCAAGGCGGCGTCGCTCGGTAACGTGCTAAAAGCGATGGCACAGGATTATGCAATGTATAGCGACGGCTTTCCTGACATAATGGTGATTGATAACCAGCAAGTGCGCTTTGAAGAGATCAAAGCAACCGGAGATAGCGTCCGTAAAAACCAATTACTCACCCTGAGCATGTTATCCAAAGCGGGGATTTCAGTAGGTATTACAACGGTGTCATGGGGAGTTAATCCCATGCAGCCATATGTTGTTGTGGATATTGAAACGACAGGCGGACGAGCTACGAGTCATAAAATCACTGAGATTGGCATGGTCAAAGTGATTAATGGACAAGTAGTAGATGAGTATCAGACTTTACTTAACCCGAAACGAAGGATCCCCCGAAATATTACTGCGTTAACCGGAATTGATGATGTTATGGTGAGCAATGCGCCTATTTTTGCTGAGGTGGCAGACGAGGTCGCACAATTTACCAAAGGCTGTGTTTTTGTCGCGCATAATGTGAATTTTGATTATGGCTTCATTAAACAAGAATTCACTCGGTTAGAGCGGCATTTTAGTCGTGCAAAACTGTGTACGGTTAGAGAAATGCGCAAAGCCAGACCTGGCCTAGCGTCTTATTCACTGGCGAATTTGACACGACATTTTGGGATTGAGATGTCACGTCATCACCGTGCAATGTCGGATGCTATTGCGGCGAATGAATTATTGACTATTATTAATGAACATCGTTTGGCAGAGCAATCTATTTCTGAATTATAACCGTAGTAATAAGTAGATAAAATTACACCAAGATACCTATGTTAGATACACCAAGAACACCTAAGCATGCTTCGGCTAAGTTAAAGTCAGTAAAACAAGATGTTTCATCAATTCGCAAAGATAAACTTGATGAAGAAACTCGCTCACGAATTATTGAGATGGCATGGGAAGATCGCACGCCATTTGAAGCCATTGAAGCGTTATTTGGGTTAACAGAGCCTCAGGTAATCAATCTCATGCGAGCAAGTATTAAGCGTAAAACATTTAATAATTGGCGAGCGCGTGTTAGTGGACGTAAAACTAAGCATGGTGCACTTCGCTCTAAGGACGTTACACGGGGATATTGTGCAACGCAATATAAACCAGTTAGAAAGCGCTGATATCATACGCATCAACGCTAGTTTTTTAATTGGATTATTTGGCGACACTGACCTCATCAAGCAAAAAGAGTAACGATTGATAGTCAATGCCTGAATGCTGGGTTAAACCGATTTCACAGGTACGTGAGTTACTGTAACCTTTTGAGCATCCTTGCGGGATTTGAGCTTTTAAACCAGATAATGCACTGGCATTTAATTCAGGTACTGTCATACCTTTATCGCCGGCAAAACCACAACATGCGACTCCTTCAGGTTCAACGACGTGTGTCGCGCAAGCGTTAGCGACATGACGTAAATCATGTGCGATCCCCATCTTTTGACTGCTGCAAGTTACGTGCAACGCAATAGGGTTTGTGGTTGGTGTAATGTGGAGCTTATCAAGCACAAACTGGGACATAAATTGGGTGGTTTCAAATATAGGTAACTCATGACCCAATTCCTGTAAACGTAATTTACAGGGGCTGGTATCAAATACGATGGGATACGCGCCTTCTTTTGACACTGCTTGTAAAGCTGTTAGTAACACATTCCCTTTCTGTTGAGCCTGCTGGACAAATCCCTTAGAGTTAAATGGCATGCCGCAACACAAACCATCGACAGATTCAGGAATGATGACCTCATATCCGCCTTTATCAAAGAGTGATTGGACGACTTCTGGCACGCTGCGCTGCTCTTTAGCATGAGGGTCGGCACCCATAGTGCGTGTTGCGCAGCTCGGGAAATAAATGACTTTGGGACGTTCGCTTGATGCCGCCACGAACGATGGCAGATCATGAGCGGCTTGTGGGTAACTGGCAAACCACAACGGGATCGTATTTCTGGAAATGTTATGCACAATTTTACCTAGGACATTCGTTGATTCTGGTCCAATGATTTTACTTATGCGACCTGCTACCCCTAAAGTAGCTTTAACTGTTTTAGTGATCGGTGCAAACTGCTCAGCAGAGAACGATGCAATCCTTTGACCAAAGCGTCCATGTGATTCGGCGCGTAATTCACGGATTAAATCGCCCGTATTTATACCGACAGGGCAACGTTCTGCACACAGCCCGGTAGCAGCACACGTATCGATGCCATAATATTGATAATCATGCTTGAGTTGTGCAAGTTCTTGGCGTTGTGCATCAATTAGATAGCCAAGTTCTTCAAGCTGTTGGATCCGTCGCCATATTGCAATGCGTTGACGTGGAGTAAAGGTCAATTCTTTGGATGGACAGACCGGCTCACAAAAACCACATTCGATACATTTATCCACAATATCATTAGCTCGTGGTAAAGGTTTAAGGTGCTTAATATGGGACTGGGGATCATCGTTGAGAATGACACCTGGATTAAGAGTGAATTGAGGATCAATGAGATGCTTGATACGTTTCATGATCGCATAAGCCGTGCTGCCCCATTCTAGTTCGACAAAGGGTGCCATATTGCGCCCAGTGCCATGTTCGGCTTTGAGTGAGCCACCAAACTCTACAGCAACAAGTTGAGCAACATCTTGCATGAAATTATCGTAGCGCTTAATTTGAGTGTCAGTATCAAATGCTTGGGTGAATACAAAGTGAAGGTTACCTGCGAGTGCATGCCCAAAGATCAACGCTTCGGTGTATTCATATTTATCAAACAAGGCTTGTAAACGCGTGACGCCTTGATCCATTTGTTCAAGTGGAAATGAAACGTCTTCAATAATGACGCTGGTGCCGGTTTCGCGTACTGCCCCTACCGCTGGGAAAGTGGCTTTGCGAATAGCCCACAACTGCTGAGATAGGATCTTGTCGGTGGTTAAATCAATCGATTCAATGGGGTTAAAGCGATTGACTAGTTGAGTCACTTGAGCGATTTGCTGATGTAACGTGTTAGCATCACTCGCTGCTGTTTCAATCAATAGAGCCGTGCAGCGTTTATTACGACCACAAAAACTATCGGGTAATCCCGGCTTACCCTGAACGGAATCTAAAGCGCGCTGATCTAATAATTCCACAGCATTTACAGGACTATCGCGTAATTGATCGACCAGTTGGCAAGCCTGTTGAGGCGAGTCAAACAAATATAGACCAGAAGCTTTTTGTTGATGGTCGACCACCGTGTTATAGGTAATATCAGCGATAAATCCTAATGTACCTTCTGAACCGACCATTAGATGTACCAATATATCGATAGGATCAGTAAAATCAGTCAAAGCATTAATAGCATAGCCGGTGGTGTTTTTTAGGCGATATTTATGCGCAATTAAATCCGATAACACGTTATCGTTACGAACGTCTTCACCCAGTTGAGTTAATTGGTTGAGCAAGTCAGCGTGTGAAGCAGTAAATGTAGCCACACTTTCGGGGTTGAGTGTATCCACACATGTGCCATCAGCTAAGATGATTGTCATACCAGCCAAAGTATAAAAGGTATTATTCGCCACACCACAACACATGCCTGATGCATTATTTGCGGCGATCCCCCCAATTTTACAAGTGTTTATCGAAGCTGGATCGGGCCCTATTTTACGATGGTAAGGAGCTAGATATTGATTGGCTTGTGCGCCAATGACACCAGGTTGCAGTTTGATTTGTTGGCCGTCATTGATAATTTCATGACCGCGCCAATGTTCATCCAATAAAAGTAACACCGAATCACTGACTGCTTGGCCGGATAAGCTAGTGCCGGCAGCCCGAAACGTAACACTAACGTTATGTGTTTGGCTCGTCTTTAAGATGGATTGCATTTGTTCGATGGAACTGACTTTTAACACCAGTTGTGGGATTAATTGGTAAAAACTGGCATCCGTCGCATAGGCACGACGACGTGAGATATCATCAATCATTTGAGCTTTAGGCAAAATAGCTCGAATCGCATTAATATAAGCAGGGGCGAGTGATGACATAAATGGATTTCCAAAGGTTAACGTAGGTGCCAGAGTGACTGGATCTACAAAAAAGCTAATGTACTCAATATACGCCGAAATAATACACAAAATAAGAGCAAGAGATGAAAATAACTGTTTCCAAAATTGATATAATATACGATAGTATTATATAAGATATGCTTACTAATAAAGGTGATTTTCATGCAAGCAAAGGCGGATGACATTTTTTTATTCGTTCAGGTGGTAGATGCTGGTTCTTTTTCGAAAGTGGCACAGTTACTTGAGATCACAAATTCAGTCGTCTCAAAACGTATCGCACGCTTAGAAAAAGCCCTGAATATGCAATTACTGTATCGCTCAACTCGAAAGCTGAGCCTAACGGATGGTGGTAAAACCCTTTATGCCAAAGCTAAGGTCGCTCAAGATGCATTGCAAGAAGCACATGACGCAGTGTGTGGTTATAGTGACTCTATTAGTGGCAAAATTAAAATTACCGTTCCATCGGTTTCAGCACGTTTGACCTTAACTACAGCGATTGCGGAGTTTTGTCGTTTATATAAAGAAGTGACGATAGAAATGATCATTGATGATCGGTTTGCCAATTTAATCGAGGAAGGCTATGACTTAGCTATTCGAACTGGCTATTTGGAAGATTCTAGTCTGTTAGCACGACGCTTAGTGGATTCGCATTGGGTCATTGTTGCTACGCCGCAATACCTTAAACAGCAAGGCATACCAGAATCGAGCAATGAACTTAAATTCCATAATTGTTTAACGTATAAATACAACGAAGCACAGCCAAATCATTGGCGCTTTTTGAGCGCAGAGGGAGAATATACAGAAGTGGTTCAAGGTAATTTTGTGGCCAATGATCTCAACGCATTGCATCAAGCGGTAATAGCGGGGTTAGGGATCGCCTATTTACCTAGAGTACTCGTCTATGATGATTTGCAAAATGGCGAATTAACCCAGTTACTCTCAGACCAAACGGCGAAGCGTGTTGGTATTTATGCGGTCTATCCTAAGATGCGTTCACCTGACACTAAATTAAAGTTATTAATTGAACATTTACGTAAAGCCTATTTGTCTAAAGAAAATAAGTTTTCCGCTGTATAGTTTTATTATGTCTAAATCTTAAATGAACGTCTTACACTAAGAAATTTAGGCAAAAAAAACTGGTGCGATAGGCACCAGTTTGATGATTAACTTCAATGCTACAGCTGTAGCAATACAATTATCTTAGAAAGCGAATTGAGCAGATAACTGGAAGTATGCAGAGCTTAAGTTTAAGTTTTGATCTTCTACTTTATACTCACCTAATTCAACACCATACTTTAATTTAGGTGTGACGTTAGTCATTAAGTTAACACCCCAGTGTGAGCGGTCGTTGTCTGCAATATCAGACTGGCCATTACCGTAGAATACAGTTGAACGAGTTGAATCGTTCCAGAAATGACGGTATGAAACAGTATAAGCTAAACCACTTTCAACTTCAGTCTCGTCTTGATCGTTAGTAGCAATGCCGGCAACAGCAGTAGTACCTGCATAACGACCAAATTCACCTACGGATAGTTGAACACGGATATCATCTTTACCTGATAATAAGAATTTAGCAGCAATGTTACCTGCTACTGCCGTTTCATCAATGCCGTTTTGGTCAAGTTGACGTAATAAACCTGCTACAGAGATTTGACCCCAGTCGCCTTTGTGATCATAACGACCTACAAAATCAGGTACAGATTCTTTTGTTTCGTCTGAACTACCTAATGTTTGAGGATTTTCTACTGCAAAAGACCAGCCGCCTTTAGAGTAACGAATCTGACTTTGACGAATGAATACTTCACCTACATGAGGACCACCAAAATCAAGCGTTTCTGATAATGCGTGGAGCGGCATGAAAGTTGACCAAGTTTGACCTACAGTCCATTCGTTGTATTTAATGAAAGCATGACGAATACGTGGACCTGTGGAGTTAGAAATAGTTTCAGTTCCACCAGAACCATAGAAATCAAGTTCAATAACACCTGTTACATCATCGTGTTGAACTTTAAATTGTAAGCGAGATTCTTTCACGTTTAATTTTGTTTGAGAAGTATCCACTGCACCAGGATTATTACCAATCCATAAGTCGCGATAAGCTAAATCACCAGATACATGACGTAAATCAGCTTTTACATAGCCACCGATAGAAACGGTAGTGTCGTCAGTTTTTACTAAAGTTACAGCAGCGTTAGCTTGGCTAGCAAGACCTAACAATACAGCCGAAGCGGCTAATTTTGTAGTGAATTTCATAATGTGTGTCTTCCTGTTAATAATTATAGATAAAGCAGGATGCACATTAGTAGCAGATAGAGGAAAGATAAATGCAATAATGGAAAATAAGAATTTCCATTATTGCATAAATATTGAAGTCTCAACTCATCATAAGACCTGATGTAAACAAGATCTAAAAATTCAGACATAAACATTTACATACACATCACAAGTTATTAACGTATGAGTTATTTTTGTTCCAATTTTTTGATATCTTCCCATAAAGCCTCGGCTTCAGCGGTTAGCATCGCGTACGATTTAATGTCTCCTCGACGTTGGGCGTGCATACCATCTTCAAGAAGTTTATCGTACTTTTTGCGCATTTTTTTAACAGGGTCGCTCTTAAATAATCCAAACATATTTATTCCTCGATAAGACAAATGTATTATACGAATACAAGATAAAAACGATCACACCCCTTGTTTTAAAAGGGGAATAGAGAGCAAATAATAAATATTTAGAAATTTTTGAACCAAAATAAAAAGACACGCGTAATTTATTAGGCACTGTTAAAGTGTGTACGCGTTCTTGCTGTTTAGCCCATCTTTTTGATGGGCTTTTTTTTTGCCCAACTGTTACTTGGGTTTAACCATCGATGAGTAGCGATATACGCTATTGCGTTGAATTGATATGTTGTGAAAATTGTTTAGGTGTCATGTTAAATAGTTTCTTGAAACTCGTACTAAAATAACTAGGTGACGTAAACCCAACTTCATATGCGGTAAACGAGGCCGATTTACCCGCTTTTAACAAATCAGCCGCTTTATGTAAGCGATAGTTACGAATAAATTCACTCACGCCTATACCCGTTTCATTTTTCAAACGACGAAGTAATTGACGATCGCTTACATTACTTAATCTAGCTAAGTCTTGTACGGTAAATTCCGTTTTTTGATAATGCTCTTGTAAAATGGCATATAAATGTTGCATGAAATCAGACTGTGGCGTTTGATCATGTAGTTCATCTGAAGTGCGAATGTTCGCAACCGATTTTATATATTTACGTCGAATAGCTTCTTGCTCAGCCAAAATATTTCTTGTTTTCAAGCGCAGCTCCTCCTCTTCAAATGGTTTATTAATATAGTCACTTGCTGCGCTGGCGAGTCCCTCAAGTCGAGCAGCTTTTGAGTTTTTGGCCGTCAGTAATATGACCGGAATATGATTAGTAATAACATCAGCTTTTAGTATATTCAGTAGTTCAATGCCATCCATGTCAGGCATCATAATGTCACTGATAATCAAGTCGGGTAATAGATCGTTAGCAAGCGTTAAACCGTCACTAGATGAATTAGCGGTGTGGACTTGGTATTCATCCTTAAAGAGATTGTTCAGATACATTAAAATATCATTATTGTCATCGATGCATAAAATACATGGTTGCTCTTCTTTGAGGAGTTTTGGATGGTATTGTTGATTCAGGTTATTGGGTAAAATAACACTAAATGTTGTGCCTTTGCCGAATTCTGAATCGACTTTGATAATGCCATCGACTTTATCGACTAGTTGCTGCACTATGGCTAGCCCTAATCCCGCACCATCTTGACCTTCCCCCTTGGCGTGATCTACCCGATAAAAACGATTAAAGATATGAGGGATATCTTTTTCTTTGATGCCTTTACCGGTGTCGGAAACCTGAATAGTGACAAAATGTCGATCAGTTTCAACTTTGATATTAATTTCTCCACCTGGCGGGGTGTATTTAACGGCATTGGACAATAAATTAGATAATATCGTTTCTAAATTATACATAGGTAAAGTGACTTTTAACGATGCGAAGTCAGGATAAGTAAACGTTTGCTTTTGTTGCTCTGTGTAGGGCTTGAAAATTTGTGCTAATTGTTTAATCACCAATGATAAATCAGTGATGGGCGTTGTATCTTTAATATTGGGTAATTTATCTGAAACAGAGAGTTCAAATATTTTTTTCACAAGTGTGTTGAGACGTTCAGCATTGCGAACTAAGATATTTAGCATGGTTTGAGCCTCAGGCTCCATCTGGTAATTTCTTAGTTGCTGAACCGGTCCTTGGATCAGAGTTAAGGGGGTGCGTAATTCGTGGGAAATAGTTTCGAAAATAGCCTCTTTTTCAGCTACTGTTTGTTCTAATTTTAGTGTTTGCTGGCGAGATATTTCTGTTTGCTTACGCAGATCGTTCGTTCTTTTATCTACTATCAGCGCTAATTCCTCAGCGGTGCGTTTTACTTGACGAGTTCGAAGAGTCACAATCAGATAAACCCCTAGTATTAAGCAAATAACGAATAATACTGAAGCCCATAGTGTTTGATGCCAAGGTGTTGGATAGTTAATCTTAAGTGTTATCGGTTCAGCAAGTAAATTGTCATACTGATAATGAGAGTTCATAAATGTATAAGATGAGGTGCCTGGTTTGGGAGAAATAACGGCTGAAAAATCGTTCAATAACACTTTTCCTTCAAGTCCAAATTGGGCTAATTCAACTATGGGATGAGTGGTGAAATTAGTATCACCAAAGAGTATTTTGATAGCATCTATTTGCCGATCGAACGTGACACTTTGATCATGAATATTGCTCAGCGTTTCTTCACTCCCATCGCTATAAAAGATTTGCATTTGGGCTATTTTAAGTTTGATTGCTGGTTTATTTAAACGTGTTGGATTGAGTACGGTAATGCCGTTGAGTCCACTAAATACAAATAAACCACGGGAGTTTTTAAAAGCGACACCAGGATTAAATTCATTGCCCTGTAATCCGTCCGCTTCTGTATACCAAGAGATATGCTGATTATTATCGCGATATTCAACGACACCATTTTTCATCGTAGACCACAACACGCCATCATCAGTGATTAAAGTGGCTTGTATATTGGCATTATTAATTGTTGATGGAAAATCAGTTTTAATAAATGTTTTGCTCAATGGATCAAAGGTATGTATGCCTGAATTTGTGGATAAAACAAGATGGTTTTGAGAATTGAAAGTAAGATGATTAACGAGATTAATATTTTGCTGAGGTGTAAAAAAATAGTGTTGGAACTCTTTGGTTCGAATATCAAAAGTGTGTAAACCCATGTTAGAAGAGAGCCAAATGATCCCATTGATATTTAACATTTGGCTAAATTGATTAGTGGGTAGGTCGTTATTCTGAATGGAAAAGTGTTCAAATGTTTGTTCTGTTAGATTAAATAAGCTGACACCATTTTTCCGATGAGTAATCAGCGCTAATTCCTCTGATAAAGATAACCAATCGACTAGACCACCGTAAGCTAAATCTGAGTTTTGTGGTGTGTAAGTATTCACTCTTTTCAACGTATCTAAATGTATCTGGGTGATCCCTTGCTCATCTAATACCCAAGCAAATTGCTCGTCAGTATGTATTTTACTCACGACTAACCCTGTTAGCATTTGGTTTAATAATACACTCGTGTTGTTCGTGGGGGTATATACTGAAATACCATCGGCGTTTGATGCTATCCAACCTCTTAGGTACTTATCTGCGGCGATTGCGGTCACATCGTTACCACTGAGAGGAGAATCTTTAAGTACAGAATGTTTTAAATGGTATAGCTGTTCACTGGATTTTTTGAAATGGTTAACGCCACCGCGCTTAGATCCGATCCACATATCACCAATTTCTGACATAAAAAGAGTATTAATGTTGTTAGTACTAATGGAGTGAGGATCGGTAGGATCAAAACGCAAGCGATGGCTTATTTGGCCAGAATCCATCACAAAGATACCTTTATTCGCTGTACTGATCCAAAGTCGCTTACTCATATCTGAATGGATGGCAGTTATGTGTAAATTTGTGGTAGTTGATATCTCTAATGTTGAGTGATTGATATAGTTGAGGTCTTTATCATAAACATACATGCCATCTTGGTAAGTACCAATGATTAATTGATGTTCGTGAGCATTAGAACTGGTGATTCTCGCACCATCGGCTAATCCTGCTAGGTCTTTAGTGTCAAGAGACTGACGATCTTGAGATAAGGTATATAGCTGTGTGGTCCCAATGAATAAATTGTGGCCATCTAGCTCAACTAAACCAGTAAGAGGTTCGTCTGTGGTTAAATACTGTGGTTCTGAAGTGATACGCATTTGATCGAGTAGATATAAGCCCTCAGCCGTGCCAAATACAAGAGTCTGGTCTGTAAGTTGGGAAATGAAAGACACAGATTTGTTAAGAGCTTGATGACCATCGAGGCTGAAACCATACTTAAATTTATTTTCATTCGCCAGCAAGACTTGAACGCTACATTCAAATGATACCCATAAATTATTTTGTGCGTCACGGAAGATTTGGGTAACTCGATTAGACTTGATATTCAGTCCATTTTGACGATTAAAATGAGTAAACCTTACGCCGTCATATCGAACTAGGCCATCATCTGTACCAAACCACATAAAACCCAAACTATCTTGGGCGATAGCGTTGATCGTAGAGTCAGGTAAGCCGTTACTGATGTTATATCTATTAATGTGCAATGAATCTCGGCTGTGAGATAACACATCCAAACTTAACAACCCGCACAAGAAAATAATCAATTGCCAATAACGCATGATAAACCTATCAAATAAAATACATCAAACAAGCCTATCATCGGATGTTCTCAACATTTATCAAGCATTTTCATGGATGATGTCGAAATTGAGCAACAGATTGTCGGGTATGTGAAAGTATAATTATAGGGTTTTATGTATATTTATACTGTGCTTTGAATTGATGAAAATTAATTTAAATCATACTCTAACACACAGTTTAAACAGTGGATGTCAATCAACATGGATGTTGAAAGCCTCAAGGAAATCTAAGTACAGGGTGTACTTGAAGTGGTGCTATCGGATGCCATATCATGGATGTTTGATACACGGATGTTTTTCCAAATTCTGTTGTTTAAAATCATTCTATGAAATAATGCGCGCGATTTATTTGTATTGGGCCATTACATGTCACAGATTTATTCCTGCTGTAAATCGTTTAACTTTATTAAATTCGCATTACTATTGACGTTTTTATACTTAAATAAAAATGGCCTTGTATATGCAGATGAACGGATCATAATACCGGTTAATAATACGGCTATGGTTTCGATTGATGGACAATTTTCGCAAGCTGAATGGCAAGGTGCTGCTGAAGTTATATTGGATAACGTCGTGCAGCCATTTGATAATATCTCTGCACCTGTCGCTACTACCGTCTATTCCTTTGCATCTGATGACACACTCTATGTCGCTTTCATTGCTTTTGATGATCAACCCGAAGCCGTGCGAGCTTCTTATCGCGATCGCGACCAGATATGGGGTGATGATTTAGTCGGTATCAAGCTGGATACGTTTAATGATGCCCGTCTTGCATATCAGTTTTTCATTAACCCATTTGGGATCCAATCGGATGGCATTCAAAATGAAATGACGGGGAATGAATCAGACAGTTGGGATGCTATTTGGGAAAGCAAAGGACAAATTACCGATAATGGATATGTGGTTGAAGTGGCTATTCCGCTTAGGATTATGAATTTTGATGATCGACCTGGTGAGAAAGAATGGGGGATTGAATTTGTACGGTTTTTCCCACGAGACAATGTCTATCGAATTACTCATCTTCAATACGATCGCGATAATTCATGTAATTTGTGTCAAATGGGGAGAGCTATTGGATTTGATAATGCTACTCAGGGGCAAAACTTAGCGATTGTACCGACCATGGTAGCGGGTAAGAGTCGAGAACGTGATATTGAACTAGGTGAGTCAGATTGGGTAGATGAGACAAACCAAGCGTTGAGTCTAGACGTTAAATGGGGGATCACGCCTGAGATATCCTTACAAGCCACATTAAATCCTGACTTTTCTCAGGTCGAATCCGATGCAGGGCAGTTATCGGTCAATAATACGTTTGCCTTATTTTTTCCTGAACGTCGTCCGTTTTTTGTCGAAAATGCAGATTACTTCACTACCAATTTAAATCTGGTTTATACCCGAAATATTAACGCGCCAGATTATGGAGTGAAGCTCACAGGAAGAATTGGCGGGCATTCATTAGGTATGTTTTTTGCTGACGATGCCTCAACGAGCTTTTTGATCCCCGGCAACTTAAATTCTTCAGTCGCGACGCTAGCACAAATATCACAGAACTTTACCGCTAGATATCGTTATGACATGGATGCACAGCTATCCATCGGGAGTGTCACGACCATCAGAGAATCAGATGATTATTATAATTACGTGAATGGTATTGATGTAAAATATAAGCCAAACGAAAGCGATACGATCAAAGTTCAATGGGTTCACTCTGAAACTCAATATCCCCATAATTTGTATGTCGATTTATGCGATAACGATTGTACTCAGGTGAATGATTTATCTGAAACGGCATTGCGAGTATTAAATGATAAGCCTTTTGCAGGTAATGCCATGAGCTTACAGTATGCGCGTGACACTGAACATTATTTCCTGCGTGCGAATCATTATAGAAATAACGCAGGATTTAGGGCTGATATGGGATTTGTCTCTCGGGCAGATCGGTATATCACGGTCTTAGGTGGGGGATATTTATGGCGCAATGATGAACGATGGTTTAATTACATGCGTTTGAGTGGTGATTGGGATATTCATAAAAATAGTGCCGGTGAGTTATTAGAAAAAGAGCGCGAGATCTATTTTCGCGTCAAAGGGAAATTTAATACATTAATCGATGTGGGTGGAAAAATTCGTGATCGAGTGGGCGTGCGTCAGTTTATCTTAGGGGAGATTGATGGAGAGCTTAATACACCTGATTGGACCGAGACGCTTGACCGCAATGCATTATTATCAATTAACGACAAAACGACCTTGTACACTGAAGATTACATGCGTTTGATCCTGGAAACCGATCCGACTGATAGTATGAGTGTTTACCAATTTTTTGGCCAAGGTAAACAAATTGACTTTAGCAATGATCGTCTTGGGAATGAGTATAAAACGGAAACTAGAATTAGTTATGATATAGGTGAGCATATTCGGTTTAATTTGGGCTATGAATATCAAACATTGGAAGCTGAAGGCGCAGAGGTATACACCGCAAAATTACTCGATACACGGATGACCTATCAAATCGATGATAAGCAATTTGTAAGAGTGATTCTGTCAGTATCGGATATTCAACGAAACCAAAACAACTATCGCGATGCAGTTGACGCGGAATATGAAGACCGAGGCTTACAATTATTGTACTCGTATAAAGTGAACCCGTTAACTAAGTTTTTTATTGGCTATTCTGATGCGGCATATCGCAATGATAATGTGAAAAAAGTGACGGCAAATGAACAGTCCTTATTCATGAAATTTAGCTATGCTTGGCAACAATAACATGGTGTCATGGGTCTGCCTCCCAAAAAGATTGTAATTTAGCTAAATTCGTGTAATATACGCGACCCTTACAGCCATACTAATCATTCCTTGTCTCCATACAGTTGGCTGTACTGTCGAGACTACAACCGTAAGGAATACACGATGCGTCATTACGAAATCGTATTCATGGTTCACCCTGATCAGAGTGAACAAGTTCCAGCAATGATTGAAAAATATTCTGGGATCTTAACTCAAGATGGTGGTTCAATCACTCGTCTTGAAGACTGGGGCCGCCGTCAATTGGCATACCCAATCGAAAAATTACACAAAGCACACTATGTTCTAATCAATGCAGAAGCATCAGCTGAAGCACTTGAAGAATTAGAAACTGCTTTCCGTTTCAACGATGTAATCCTTCGTAACTTAGTTATGCGCACCAAAGGTCCGGTAACTGAAGCTTCTCCAATGAAGAAAGAAGAACGTCGTGAAGAACGCCCAACTAAACGTGAAGACGCTGCACCAGCTCCTGCTGCTGACGCATCTGACGAACAAGCATAAGGAGACGGAACATGGCTCGATTTTTTAGACGTCGTAAATTCTGCCGCTTCTCAGCTGAAGGCGTAGTAGAGATTGATTATAAAGATACTGCAACATTACGTAACTATGTCACTGAAAGTGGCAAGATCGTACCAAGCCGTATTACTGGTACTAGCGCGAAATATCAGCGTCAGTTATCAACAGCTATCAAACGTGCGCGTTTCTTAGCGTTGTTACCTTACACTGACTCACATAAGTAAGCTGAGGAATCATAATGAATATCATTTTATTAGATAAAATCGCTAACTTAGGTGGCCTTGGTGACCAAGTTTCAGTTAAGTCTGGTTATGCTCGTAACTTCTTATTCCCACAGGGTAAAGCAGTTCCAGCAACTAAAGATAACGTTGAAAAGTTTGAAGCACGCCGTGCTGAACTTGAAGCGAAAATGACCGAAGTATTAAACGCTGCGCAAGCACGTGCGGATCAGTTAACAGCGCTTGAAGCTGTCACTATCCAAGCACCAGCGGGTGACGAAGGTAAATTATTCGGTTCTGTTGGTACACGTGATATCGCTGATGCAGTTTCTGCAGCCGGTGTTGCGGTAACTAAAGCGGAAGTGAAATTACCTACTGGTACATTACGCGAACTTGGCGAATACGACATTGACGTACAATTACACGCTGAAGTAACGACTACAGTTAAACTGGTTATTGCTGCTGAGTAATTAGCAACTCGATGATCGGATGATAAAAACACTGCCACGGCAGTGTTTTTTTATGCCTGAAAATTGTACTCAAAAGGCATCTATGCTAAAAATAAATAGTAACATAAACCACGAGTAGGACTTTTGATGAAACCTCGTTACTTAACCTTCGCGTCAATTATATTAATACTTAGCGCTGTATTTTCTAACGTTGGATATAGTGCTTCTCAGACTCCAGACAAGAATGAGTATGAAAATATTATTGTCGAGAGCAAAGTGCCCTTGCTGTATTACAAGAAACAGTTTGAAATGGCAGAACTCGACTTTTATGAACTATATAATTCTTTAGCGGATGAGCCTAAGTTTAAAATGGTTTGTGATAAACGCCGGATTACAGGATCTCACATCAAGCGCACCTTCTGTTACCCTCAATTTTGGTTAAACCAATCTGCACAGGCTTCTCAAGAGGCATTCAGTAACACAGACACAAGTTTACTCCGACAAGGGATTGTTAGAAATCCACCGTCGCTTGATACGATTGAATTTTTAAGTACTCGGGATCGAAAAGAAGCGCTAGTGTATGTTGAAAAATTAGTGAAGAAGCACCCGAAACTGTACCAACAATTACTCAAGATGGCCCAAGCAGAGCAAATCTACTTAGCCAAAAAACAAGCTAAATATGAGGTAAAATGACCGGGTAACCATCTTCTCATATATATTGTTAGCTGGGGAAGCGAGCCACTGAATTAAAACAGTGGCTTTTTTATTGAGCGTGATGACGATAAATGAGTATAATCATACTCAATTTTTAGCGATGTGGTTGAAGGCATGCAAGCGGATAACGAGAAGAAGCAAAAATACAACGATGAAAAAGTTGATCGTTTAAAGATCCCGCCACACTCAATTGAAGCAGAGCAGTCGGTCATTGGCTCTATGCTTATATCCCCAGATAGTTGGGATAAAGTCGCAGAAATCGTGATTGAATCAGATTTTTATAATCGTTCTCACCAAGTTATATATCAGTCTATCTTAAAACTGTTAGCCAATAATCAACCGGTAGATGTGATCACTACCTCCGAGCATCTCGAACTTCATGATAAGCTTGATGAAGCCGGTGGTTTTGCGTATTTAGCTGAACTCGCTAAAAACACACCCAGTGCTGCTAACGTTGTTTCCTATGCCAAAATCATCAAAGAGCGGGCTATTATCCGTGAGTTAATTGGGGTGGCACATGATATTGCGGAAGTGGGCTATAACCCTGAGGGACGTGACAGTGCTGATGTCTTGGATATGGCTGAGAGTAAGGTCTTTGAAATTGCTGAAAAGCGTACCGGTGAAAATGAAGGTCCGCGTAATGTGGAGTCAGTGTTAGGTAAAACTATTGACCGGTTAGAGCAACTTGTCAAAAACAATAAAGCGGTGACAGGAGTCTCGACAGGCTTTGTCGACTTGGATAAAAAAACGTCGGGTATGCAGCCTAGCGATTTGATCATTGTCGCGGCAAGGCCGTCAATGGGTAAGACGACTTTTGCGATGAACCTGGCTGAAAACGCCATGATGCTCGAAGAAAAACCGGTACTGGTATTTAGTCTTGAGATGCCTTCTGAGCAACTAATGATGAGGATGTTAGCCTCCTTGAGTCGGGTTGATCAAACTAAAATTCGTACTGCGCAATTAGATGATGATGATTGGGCGCGTATTTCCAATACGATGGCGATGCTCAAAGATAAAGATAACTTATTTATTGATGATTCCTCGGGTCTGACGCCTATGGATGTGCGCTCTCGTGCACGGAAATTAGCGCGAGACAAAGGCGGTATCAGCATGATCATGATTGATTATTTGCAGTTAATGCGAGTGCCTTCATTATCTGATAATCGTACGCTAGAGATTGCTGAGATTTCACGGTCACTGAAAGCCTTAGCTAAAGAGCTTGAAGTGCCTGTGATTGCGCTTTCACAGCTCAACCGTAGTTTGGAGCAACGTGCTGATAAACGCCCGGTTAACTCAGATTTGCGTGAATCAGGCTCAATAGAACAAGATGCCGATTTGATCATGTTTATTTACCGTGATGAGGTGTATAACGAAAACTCGGATCGCAAAGGCGTATCAGAGATCATTATCGGTAAACAGCGTAATGGTCCGATAGGGACCTCGTTATTAGCATTCCAAGGTCAGTTTTCGCGTTTTGATAACTATGATGGGCCTGACTTAGGTGAAGACTACTAATAATTGATGCCACTCATGTCATTTACAATAAAAAACCCCAAAACAAATTTGGGGTTTTTAGTATATGGGATTCACTCTTTTCAATAGAGTCGGCTCATAATGTATTGGCTTATTTACTTTCTACTGTCGCCTTAACTATTCCGACAATACGGCGGTTTTCACGATGAGCTGTAGCATTATTCGCAGAGTTAACTGGGCGAGATTCGCCGTAGCCAATTGCTGTAATACGTTCGGCTGGTGCGCCATAACGTGATACAAGTAATGCTATGTAGATGGTGAAGTAAAGTGTAGATGGCTAAGTGGATAAAGCAATGGTCATAAATAGTATTATGTCATTATTTTATATTTAGTACTCGCTAACTAGCTTGAGCACATGCTTTACATGCACCATGAGCTTCAATAGTTTGTTGTTTAATAATAAAACCCATTTCAATTGCTTGAGCTGATAATGCGTCATACAGAGATGTAGATTGAATTTCAGTCACATCACCGCAATCATCACAAATTAGAAACTGCACAGGATGCGCACAACCAAAATGATGGCAAGCGACGAACGTATTCGTTGACTCTAATTTATGGATTAACCCAAAATCTAGCAAAAAATCTAACGAACGATAAATGGTCGCAGGTTTAGCTGAATCATTTGATTCGCGTAACAAATCCAATAAGTCATACGCGCCCATTGGCGCATCTTTATTGAGTAATATCCGATACACTTCCTCTCTTAAAGGGGTGAATCGTGCACCATTATTTTCACAATGGGTTTTTGCTTTGGCAATTAATTTATCCATAATACAGTGATTATATCGGCAAAATAACGCTCAGATAAAGGTAAGATTGTGATATTGTGGAAAATAATTCAACTTAATTAACCAGTCAGCCTATGCCTAACACTTATTGGATCATTTTTTCTCAAAATAAGTTATGTATATTTCAGCACCAAGACCAATACCATTTACCGGATTCTATTGAAGAGTTTGACCTACAAGAATATACAGAAAATGCGGTATTACTTCACCAAGACGATAAACATGTCATCCAGCTATTGGATTTACAACACGCTGCATTAGAAACGGTTGATAACGAACATCAGCATCGCTTAGTGACACTAAGAGAAGTGCTACTCGGCAGTATTAACCTTGATTTTCAGCATATAGCAAGAGCGTGGCAATATGCGCAATTTTTAAGGACACATCAATACTGTGGGCAATGCGGGGCTTCCACCCGTCAAGTACAATGGGAAATGGCGTGCCAATGTGATGTTTGTCAGCATCGAACTTATCCTAGAGTTTCACCTTGTATTATTGTTGCCATTCATAACGGTAAACAAATATTACTTGCTCAAGGCAATCGTCATACACAGACACAAATGTACTCCACGTTGGCTGGATTTGTAGAAAGTGGCGAATCATTAGAACAAGCTGTGCATCGAGAAGTCGCTGAAGAAGTAGGTGTAAAATTAAAAAATATACAATATTTTGGTTCTCAGCCTTGGCCATTTCCACACTCCCTAATGATGGGCTTTACCGCCGAATATGCTGGCGGTGACATCGTTGTCGATGGTAAAGAGATTTTGCATGCCGATTGGTTTGACCCTGAGGCATTGCCGCATATTCCACCTTCTATTTCGATCGCCCGTGATTTGATTGATTACACTTGTGAACAGCTAATACAAAAATCCTAATGCTCAATAACGGAGATTTTGGTAAACTGCGCGCGTTAAATGAACAGGAAATGAAATAACACATGACAAGCCCATTAAAAAACGACCGCTATTTACGCGCGTTAGCCAAAGAATCAGTTGATGTCACCCCTGTCTGGATGATGCGTCAAGCTGGCCGTTACTTACCAGAATACAAAGCCACACGTGCTGAAGCCGGTGACTTTATGTCATTGTGTAAGAATGCAGAATTAGCCTGTGAAGTCACCCTGCAACCGCTACGTCGTTTTGATTTAGATGCGGCTATCTTATTTTCTGATATCTTAACGATCCCCGATGCGATGGGGTTAGGATTGTATTTTGAAACGGGTGAAGGTCCACGTTTTGAACGTCCGATCACCTGTGCACAAGATGTGAAACAGTTACCTAACCCTGATCCTGAAGGGGAATTACAATACGTCATGAATGCAGTACGAACTATTCGTAAAGGCTTAGATGGTGCAGTACCGCTAATTGGTTTTTCAGGCAGCCCATGGACATTAGCGACCTATATGGTGGAAGGTGGTTCGAGTAAAGCGTTTACCAAAATTAAAAAAATGGCATTCGCGGAACCGCAGACTTTACACTTATTACTCGATAAAGTAGCTGATTCTGTGATTACGTATTTGAATGCGCAAATTAAAGCGGGTGCCCAATCGGTCATGATTTTTGATACTTGGGGCGGTGTATTATCGCCACGTGATTATCAATTATTTTCACTTCAGTACATGCATAAAATTGTTGATGGTCTTATTCGTGAAAACGAAGGGCGTAAAGTGCCAGTGACCTTATTCACTAAAAATGGTGGAATGTGGTTAGAAGCAATTGCAGATACTGGTTGTGATGCAGTGGGCTTGGATTGGACCATCGATATTGCAGATGCCAAAGCGCGTGTAGGCGATCGCGTTGCTCTACAAGGCAATATGGATCCTTCAATGCTGTATGCACCAGCACCCCGCATTGAAGAAGAAGTGCAAAGTATTTTAGCCGGTTTTGGTGAAGGTTCAGGTCACGTATTTAATTTAGGTCATGGTATTCATTTAGACGTACCACCTGAAAATGCAGGCGTATTTGTCGAAGCAGTCCATAAATATTCAGCGCAATATCATAAATAGAGATTAATTGAGTAATCCAAGAGTTGAGGGCTAGGCATCGCGCACTAGCCCTTTTTGTATCGATCGCACTAAGCGTGCTTGTTGCCTTGAGCTCTCATGCTGACCATGATTTGCAAGTGCCCATTCAAGGTGCTCTTCTAACATGGCACGCTGTTCGGGTGTAGGCGAAACGCTAAATCCATAAGCAATATAATCAGATGAGCTTGCAGTGTGTAAGTACTGACTTTTATTTATTAAAAGCTGTTGTAACGTTTCATCCAAAGGCGCATTACCGATTGCTACTGTCAGATTGCGCTGCCATTTTGCATAACCGATACGACGAATCGCTGACCCTTCGGTATGTGAGAGAAATTCAGCTTCTGTCCAACTAAACAAGGTTGCTAATGAGTTGCCATGCAGCGGTTCACGAGCGAAAAAATCGGTTTCTTGGGTTAATGGGGCTTCTCGGTTATATGGACATACTAGCTGACAATCATCACAGCCGTAAATACGATTACCCATGGCCTGGCGATATTGCACTGGAATAGCGCCATGATGTTCGATAGTTAAATATGAAATGCATTTGCGAGCATCCACGATATAGTCATTCACAATGGCATTGGTCGGGCAGATACTGATACATGCTGTACACGACCCACAATTATCCGTAATCGGTGTATCTATAGGTAATGGGAGATTGATCAGCAGTTCACCCAAAAACGACCACGACCCTGTAGAGGGATTTATGGTTAGTGAGTGCTTACCAGTAAAGCCAATTCCGGCTTTTTCAGCGACAGCATGTTCTAAAATGGGTGCTGAATCTACGAAAGGACGAAATTGCGTCTCCGCACAAAACGCGGTAATTTTTTGACCTAATTGCTTTAATCGTTTGCGAACCAATTTATGATAATCACGACCTAGTGCGTAGCGACTGACATAGCCTTTAGTCGGATCAGAAAGGTGCTTGGCAAAAGAAGCATCGGGGGGTAAGTAGTCCATGGACACACTAATTATTCGAATAGTACCAGGCACTAATTTAGCGGGATCACTGCGTAGCATGCCCCTTTCAGGGAAATAATCCATTTGGCCATAGTAATGATTATCGAGCCATTGTTGAAGATGTTCGGTATGTTGACTCAGATCAACATCACAAATTCCGACGTGTTGAAAGCCTAGCGCTTTGGCCCAATCCTTGATATTTTGAGCGAGTACATCTAAATCAATTGAATCAATTTGGGACATCGGGCATGCACATTGAAGTTGAAAAAACCTTACCTAGTTTATCACAAAAATTATTTCGCGCGGATCAAGTTCGCCATCATGAAGAGCAAGCTGCCCAACAAAGCTTTTGTTCATTATATGGATTAATGCAAAGGGCAGGTAAGGCACTCTATGCTAACGCATTGCAATTAGTTCCCAATGCTGAGCATTTTTTAGTTTTAGTCGGGAATGGGAATAATGCGGGTGATGGTTATATCTGTGGTTTACTTGCGCTGCAAGCCGGAAAGCATGTAACCCTATGTGCGGTAGATGTACAGCGAGAATTATGCGGAGATGCAAAGCAAGCACAAGCGGCGTTTATTGCGGCCGGTGGGGAGATTGAAACATTTGCACCGAATCAACTAAAACGCAATGATATTGTCATTGATGCGTTGTTAGGGACTGGTATCAAGGGTGCACTACGAACTGAATTTGCGATGATCATAGACGCAGTTAACGACAGTGAGCTGCCTGTTTTAAGTGTCGATGTGCCTTCAGGTATCAATGCTGATACGGGCGTGAGCTTAGGGCGTTGTATTCAAGCTGATATGACGGTGACCTTTGTTGGGATAAAACAAGGGCTCGTCACTGCGACGGGCAAACAAGCCACCGGTAAATTAGTTTTTGAAGATCTTGAGATAGGTCTGGCATTCAGTGAGTTATGTCCGACAAATACACAGCTGCTTAACTTGGATCGTTTTACCGGCTTGGCCCCACGTCAAGTTAATTCTCATAAAGGCCGTTTTGGGCGCTTATTATGTGTAGGTGGTAATGCAGGAATGTCTGGTGCAATTCGTTTAGCCGGAGAATCAGCGTTACGGGCAGGTACCGGATTAGTGAAAGTATATGCTCATACACAATCAAGAGTACAGATTTGTGCTGGACGCCCCGAATTGATGGTCATTTGTGATGGTTTAGCAGAAGCGTTAGAGTGGGCTAATTGCGTAGTCATTGGACCTGGCTTAGGGCAAGATGATTGGGCGATTGAGACGTTTGAACAAGTGATTAGCCATTGTGCAAAAGCAGATATTCCTATTGTCATTGACGCTGATGCACTGAATTTACTCCCCAAACATGCAGTCGCATTTACCACGGACCAGTGCGTGATCACCCCTCATAGCGGTGAAGCCGCGCGTTTACTAGGGTCGTCGATTGATGAAGTAGAATCTAATCGTTTTGTATCCGCTCGTTTACTTGCTCAAAAATATAATGCGACGGTGATTTTAAAAGGTCCGGGAACTATTATTGATGACGCAGCTCAAACTTGGGTGTGTGAACATGGCAACCCTGGTATGGCGACTGCTGGAATGGGAGATGTATTAAGTGGTATTGTTGGGGCGATGTTTGCACAAAGAATGAACAAAACGGATGCAGCAAAGTACTCAGTTTGTATACATGGACGTGCGGCTGATATGATTGCTTCTGAATATGGTGAGCGTGGTATGTTGGCCAGTGACTTATTTGACCAACTGCGGCGTTTAATTAATCAATAATCATGATATCAACGGCTTTTAATGCATAGAGAATTCACATTAGATAATGAAGCGCAAACCGCAGCGATTGCTCAGTTATTAGCCGCTGCGTTATCTAATCAAGATGTTAACGCACAAAATGTTTGTATTTATTTGAACGGTGATTTGGGCGCGGGCAAGACGACGTTTAGTCGGTACTTATTGCAGTCATTAGGGCATGTGGGATCAGTAAAAAGTCCAACATACACCTTGGTAGAGCCTTATGTTATCGATGGTCGAGATGTGTTTCATTTTGATTTATACCGACTAGGCGATCCGCAAGAATTAGAATTTATGGGGATCCGTGATTATTTTGAGCACAATTCACTTTGCTTAATAGAGTGGCCAAATAAAGGTGAAGGGTGTTTGCCTCCTGCGGATATTCAGATCGATCTCACGTTGAGTCCTGACCATCAAGATATGCGTGTCATGGAGTGGACAGCTAACAGCGATGTTGGCCAACACATCATAAAAATGGTGCCCTAACTCATGCAATGCAGCAAGCCTTACCGATTCGGAGATGACCAAGTGCTTAATAGATTGAATCTTTGGTTCTGTGTCATACTTTTATCAATAAGTTTGTTTTCTTTTAGTGCTGTGGCTGACGTGAAAGACGTCAAAGTGGAGAGTTCCGCTTCAGGGTCTCAGGTACTGTTCAAATTATCCAAAAAATCAAAATATAGTCACTTTACGTTAAAAAACCCGAATCGCGTGGTGCTTGATATTAAAGGTGCTACGGGCACATTGAACTATCGTGCTAAAGGGAGTGGCGAGCTGATCAAACGGATCCGAAACTCAACGCCAAAAACGAAGCAAGATAGTCGATTTGTGTTAGAGGTGGCGAAACTTGTTGATTATGAAATCACACATTTATCTCGCCCTGATGGATCTTATATTCAAGTTAAATTTGATGACCCTCAGCCTATTTCAGCGATGATCACCAGCGGTCAAACTGAACGTGATGACGATATCATTATCGCGATTGATGCTGGGCATGGCGGTCGTGATCCTGGCTCAATCGGGCCTCAAGGTACCTATGAAAAGAACATTACACTGGCGATTGCAAAAAAACTGCAAAAGCGGTTCAATGCTGAGCCAGGCCTAAGAGCCGTATTAACACGTGATGCTGATTATTATATTTCTCCATCAAAGCGACCTTTAATTGCTCGAAAAAAGAAAGCAGATTTACTCATTTCAATTCACGCAGATGCGTTCCATACTCCACAACCTAGAGGCGCATCGGTCTGGACGATTAATAATGGCCGTGCTCAAACCGAATTTGCCAGGTTGTTAGAGAATAAGTCGCGCCAGTCAGAACTGTTAGCGGGAGCCAATACCGTGATTGCAGAAAGTGAAGATGACAATGCGAGTTTTGTGCGCACAATTTTGGATATGACAAAAGATGCGACACGAAAAAGTAGTTATGATGCCAGTGATTACATCATCTCAGAGTTGAAAAAAGTCACCAAAATGCATAAAAAAGAACGTCAATACGCTTCTTTAGCAGTATTAACTGCGCAAGACATCCCGTCGATTTTGGTTGAAGTGGGTTTTATTTCTAATCCGACTGAAGAGAAAAATCTCAATTGGTCTAAGTATCGTCAGCGCCTTGCTGATTCAATTTTTACCGCAGTCAGTAAATACTTTAAAGTTTATCCACCTGATGGTTCGCTGTGGGCTCGTTTAAATAAAACTGGCGATATCAAACATGTGGTTAAAGCGGGTGAGTCTCTATATAAAATTGCTAAACGTTATGACATTAGCATCGCCCAAATCAAACAAGCTAATAACCTTAAGCGCGATTCCCTTAAACCGAATCAAACGCTACTTATCCCAAAAGGTTAATCCATTTGAGTATTCAAATTTTATCCGCACAACTTGCTAACCAAATTGCGGCTGGCGAAGTTGTTGAACGTCCCGCTTCTATTGTGAAGGAACTCGTAGAAAATAGTATTGATGCTGGCGCGACGAAAATAGATATCTTGATTGAACAGGGTGGTCATAAGCGAATTACTATCGTGGATAACGGGTGTGGGATAGTTAAAGACGAATTAGCATTAGCATTATCGCGCCATGCTACTAGTAAGATTCACACTATTGATGATTTAACCAATATTGCGAGCTTAGGCTTTCGCGGTGAAGCATTAGCAAGTATTAGTTCTGTCTCTCGGCTTACTTTGACTTCAAAACCAGCTTCTCAATCAGAAGCTTGGCAAGTCCACTGTGAAGGACGCGATATGGATGTCATTATAAATCCAGCTGCACATCCAGATGGCTCGACGGTAGATGTGGTGGATTTATTTTATAATACGCCTGCTCGGCGTAAATTCCTTAAAACCCATAAAACAGAATTCACTCATATCGATGAATTGCTTAAACGTATTGCCTTAGCAGCACCACATGTGGGGATTAAATTGACACATAATGGTAAAGTGATTCGTCATACACCGGCACAAAATATCGAAAAAAGGATTGATGCAGTTTGTGGTAAAGGGTTTGTCACTGATTGTGTATGTGTAGAGCGGGAATACCAAGGAACTAAAGTGCGAGCATGGCTAACAAAGCCTATGGTGCATCGTAATCAAAATGATGTTCAATATACCTTTGTTAATGGTCGTATGATGCGTGATAAGCTGATTAACCATGCCATTAAACAAGCGTATGAAGGGTTGATTGATAGCCAATTTTTTCCAGGTTATGTCGTATTCATCGAAGTACCGTTAGGGGAAGTGGATGTGAATGTACATCCTGCTAAACATGAAGTGCGCTTTGTGAACAGTCGCATCGTGCACGATTTTTTGTACCAATCGATGAGTGAAGCCTTACATAATGGTTTTTCCGATAATACCGCTTCTACCCAAGACTACGCTGAACTCACTGTCGAACATGATTATATTGTGCCGTTAGAGCAGCAGCAAAATACTTACAGTTCAGGTGCTCAGAGTAATTCAGGTGTGTCTTATCCGCGAGCTAATGCCTCTGGACTATCTGCCCGTGAACAAGCGACTGCTGCATCTAATTATGGCACTATGCACACAGGCACAATGGGGCGTGTCGGTGGTAACGTAGCCGAACAGGTAAAGCGTGAGCAATCGCTGGCATTACCCGCCGGTCAGATGTTAATTTTAAGTACTCCGCTAGAAGGATGTGACTTGTTGATTCAAGCCAAGCAATTACAAGTTTGCTCATCCATTCCCGTCATCGCCCGCTATCTACATGACCAAATGATCCAAGCGGAAACACAGCAGCCATTGTTATTACCTGTCAGTGTAAATGTGACTTTACCCGAAGCATTGCTAACGTCACTAGAAGCTAGTTTTGAACGTGCACAATGGGAAATTGAATGCATTCAAGCGGGTCAGCATGCGCAAAAATGGATCCTCAAGAAAGTACCAAGTACTTTACGTTCATTGCCTTGGAGTCGATTGTTTGGTCAAATTCTAGCGAACATTAAGTTGTCACAAGCAACTGACTTTGAAGATGACTTGTATACCCTTCTAGTGCAGGAGTTACACCATATACCGGTACAATATGATAGTTATAGACAAACGGCATTACATTGGTTTGCTACTTTGACCAATGCGCAACAAAGCAATATTATCAAGACGCATTTATTTCCCGTCCAACTTACGTTATCAAAATCTGAGGTCTAATGTATCAAGTCGCCACAGAGCAACACCCAGCTCAAGTCATTTTTATTATGGGGCCAACAGCATCGGGTAAGACCTCTTTAGCGTTGGAATTAGCGCAGCAGGTTAATTGTGAGATCATCAGTGTTGACTCTGCTCTTATTTATAAAGATATGGATATTGGTACTGCAAAGCCAACGAAAGAAGAGCTCGCTGCGGTTCCACATCATTTGATTGATATTATTGATCCTAGTATGACTTATTCAGTGTCACAATTTCGGGCTGATGCAGAGCGGCTCATTGCTGAAATTATTGGTAGAGGACATTTACCCGTTCTAGTGGGTGGGACAATGATGTACTTTAATGCCCTGATCAAAGGATTATCTACTTTACCTGCTAGTAATGCTTGTATCAGGGCTGATATTGAAGAGCAAGCAACTGAAAAAGGCTGGGCAGCAATGCATGCTCAGTTAGCTCTAATCGATCCGCTATGCGCGCAACGAATCCATCCCAATGACCCTCAGCGGATTACCCGAGCATTAGAAGTTTATCAAATTAGTGGTCGACCCATGTCGGCTTTGCAAGCAGAGTCGAGCGGTCCTATTCCTTACACTATCGCTCAATTTGCTATTGCCCCTCAAGAACGCAGTGTTTTACATGAACGAATTGAGCTGCGTTTTCAACAAATGCTCGAGCAAAATTTTGAAGCTGAAGTCAGCGCTTTAATGGCTAGGCAAGATTTATTAGAAGATTTACCGTCAATGAGGTGTGTTGGATACCGGCAAATGTGGCAATATTTATCAGGTCAGATGAGCCGATCTGATATGTTTGAGCGTGGTGTGATTGCAACAAGACAACTGGCAAAAAGGCAAGTAACATGGCTACGGAGCTGGGATGATGTCATTTGGTTAGACACTTTTGCGAATAATAATGTAGAGATGATATTAAAGTTGATTAAAAAATAATCGAGTATTAATCTATACACTACATAAAAATTTGTGTATTCTCAAAACGCTTACATGAAGAATTAAAATTATAAGAATCCAAGGAAAATCAAATGGCTAAAGGGCAATCACTGCAAGACCCATTTTTGAATGCTCTTCGAAAAGAGCGTATTCCAGTTGCTATCTATTTAGTGAATGGTATTAAATTACAAGGCCAAGTTGAATCATTCGATCAGTTTGTGATTTTGTTAAAAAATACAGTCAGCCAAATGGTGTATAAGCATGCTATATCGACCGTTGTTCCTTCTAAAGCAATTCAAATGCCTACTCAAGGCGATGAAGTTCAAGGCGAGTAGTCTAAACTAAGTGACTCATATAGAGAAAATTTCACTTGTTTGAACGTTACGCTGCTGGTGAACTGGCGATCCTAGTTCACATTGATTTTGCGGACGACTCATCCAAAGAAGATATTCACGAATTACAGATGTTGGTCTCTTCTGCAGGCGTTGACTCAGCAGAGGTGATCACTGCATCCCGTAATGCACCGCATCCCAAATATTTTGTTGGCTCAGGTAAAGCAGAAGAAATTTCTGCCATGGTCAAAGCTCACGAAGCGAATGTCGTGATTTTCAATCATGCACTTTCACCCTCTCAAGAACGTAATTTAGAAGCGTTATGCCAGTGCCGTGTACTTGACCGTACAGGATTGATTCTAGATATTTTTGCTCAGCGCGCCCGAACTCATGAAGGAAAACTGCAAGTAGAGTTAGCACAATTACGTCACATATCGACACGGTTGATCCGTGGTTGGACGCATTTGGAACGCCAAAAAGGCGGTATTGGTTTACGAGGTCCTGGGGAAACTCAGCTTGAAACGGATAGACGATTATTAAGAGCGCGGATTAAAACCATTTTAAAACGTTTGGAAAAAGTTCAAAAACAACGTGAACAGGGACGCCGAGCTAGAAAACGCAATGAGATCCCGACGCTATCACTCGTAGGCTATACTAATGCTGGTAAATCGACGCTTTTTAATACTATTACTGACGCAAATGTATACGCAGCGGATCAGTTATTTGCAACGCTCGACCCGACCTTAAGAAAAATTGAACTTGCTGATGTAGGCACTGCCATATTAGCAGATACTGTCGGATTTATTCGTCATTTACCACATGATTTAGTGGCTGCGTTTAAAGCGACGTTGCAAGAAACTCAAGAAGCCGATTTATTACTGCATGTTGTCGATTATGCCGATGATCAATACGGTGAGAACATGACGCAAGTCAATGACGTGCTTGAAGAGATAGATGCAGGCGATATTCCACAGCTAATTATCTGTAACAAAATAGATAGATTGGAAGGGATTACACCGCGTATTGATTACGATGAAGATGGCAGGCCTATTCGTGTATGGATTTCTGCACAGCAAGGTTTAGGGGTTGAATTATTACAAACTGCCCTTACTGAATGTTTAGCACAAACGATGCAAGTACAAACCTTGAATATCCCGCCAAGTGACGGCAAAATGAGGGGAGTATTGTACGAATATCACTGCATAACAGCAGAGCATTACGACGAACAAGGTAATTGGATAGTCACTATTAGATTACCGATGACGGTGTGGAATCAGTTGAATAAACGTTTAGATGGTGCATTTACGCGTTATCATTTAAATGATGATATTTAAATGCTGGAACCGGGTGACCGACATCTAAGATAGAAAAAAATTATGGATAAATAAGACTTTTTTAGTTTTGTTATCGTATAGATATTGAATTAAGTATGTTAACGGAGTGTAGGCATGGCGTGGAATGAGCCGGGTGGTAATAATAACGACCCTTGGAAAAACAAAGGCGGCCGCGATCAAGGCCCACCTGATTTAGATGATGTGTTCAAAAATTTATTTGGCAAATTTTCTAAATCTGGCGGCAGTGGTGGTAATGGCTCTGGTGGAGCGACCTCTAACTTAGGTGGGATCGGAATATCTGTAATTATTGGTATTATGGTAATAGTATGGGTAATCAGTGGATTCTACACCATTCGTGAAGCAGAGCGTGGTGTCGTTTTACGATTTGGTGAATTCAATAAGCTGGTTGATCCAGGTTTACAATGGAAACCTACGTTTGTTGATCAAGTCATTCCAATCGATGTTCAGTCTATTCGTGATCAATCTTCTGCTGGCTCAATGCTAACGGAAGATGAAAACGTAGTACGTGTTCAGATGGAAATGCAATACCGTGTTGTTGACCCTAAGAAATTTATTTTTTCCGTAGTAAATCCAGAACAAAGTTTATCGCAAGCGTTAGACAGTGCAATTCGTTATGTTGTGGGTCACTCAATTATGGATGATGTACTAACATCTGGTCGTGAAGTGACACGTCAGCGTGTTTGGGAAGAGTTACAAGCCATTATCGAACCTTACGATATGGGCGTATCAATCATTGATATGAACTTCCGTGATGCACGTCCACCAGAAGAAGTAAAAGATGCATTTGATGATGCGATTGCAGCACAGGAAGATGAAATTCGTTTCATCCGTGAAGCAGAAGCGTATGCACGTGAAATAGAACCTCGTGCCCGTGGTCAAGTAAATCGTATGAATGAAGAAGCCAGTGCTTATAAACAACGAGTAACCCTCGAAGCACAAGGTGAAATTGCTCGTTTTGAAGAATTATTACCTCAATATGAAGCAGCTCCTGAAGTGACTCGTCAACGTATCTACCTTGAGACGATGGAAGAGTTATTTAGTAATACCAGTAAAATTATGGTGGATAATCAAAATGGTGGCGGAAGTATGATGTATTTGCCACTTGATAAGATTATGGATCGTCAAAATACGAATTCTTCTATGTCGTTGCCTATGAACGCAACGCAAAATGCATTAGATGGATTACGTAACGCGGCGACACCTGATGCGCCTGGGAATTCTCGTCCAACGAGCAATATCCGTGGCTCTAACTCAAGAACAGGGAGATAAGTGATGAAGAATATTATCATTGCAATCATTGTGATCTTAGGTGTGTTGGCTTCAGGTTCTTTATTTGTCGTCAAAGAAGGCACTCGTGCGATTGTCATTCAATTTGGTAAAGTCCAAAAAGATGGTGAGTCAGTGACAAAAGTATTTGAACCGGGTTTGTATTTTAAAGTCCCGTTTATCGATACAGTACGTCACTTAGATGCACGTGTACAAACTTTGGATGATGCACCGGATCGTTTCGTGACATCTGAAAAGAAAGACTTAATTGTCGATTCATATGTTAAATGGCGCATTAATGACTTTGAACGTTACTATCTTTCTACAGGTGGTAATCGTTTACAGGCAGAAGCTTTACTTAAACAAAAAGTGAACAATGGTCTGCGTTCTGAGTTTGGTACTCGTACCATTCCTCAAATCGTATCTGGTGAGCGTTCAGAGTTAATGAATGAAGCCATGGAACAGGCTTCAAGTAGTTCAGATGAGCTAGGTATAGAGATTGTTGATGTGCGTGTTAAACAAATCAACTTACCGCTTGAAGTGTCCAACTCGATTTTCCAACGAATGCGTGCAGAACGTGCAGCAGTTGCTCGTGAACACCGTTCAGAAGGTCAAGAGCAAGCAGATATTATTCGAGCAGATATTGATGCACGAGTGACCGTAATGCTTGCCGATGCTGAACGTAATGCGCGTCAATTGCGTGGTGAAGGTGATGCAGAAGCTGCAAACATCTACGCAAATACCTATTCGAAGAATCCTGAGTTCTACAGCTTTTTACGTTCTATGGATGCGTATCGCAGTAGCTTTAACTCTAAGCAAGACGTGCTGATTGTCGACCCAAGTTCAGATTTCTTTAACTACTTAAACAGCCAGACAGGTGAGCGTAAGTAGACTATAAAAGTCAATCTCAACATTTAACAAACCCCTTTACTAAGTGATTATTAAAGGGGTTTGTGCTATTCTAGCGCCATAAAAATAAGAAGGAAAAACGCGTTATGGCAAATCACACTCCAACGACATCACCCTCGGTAGAACCCCAGCAGAACGGTTGGTTTGGTCGTTTTCTCAATGGTGTTGAATTCTTAGGTAATTTACTTCCTCACCCTGTCACCCTATTCGCCTTGTTATCTGTTGCAATTGTCATTATTAGTGGGATCTTAGGTTTTTTTGATGTGGCTGTTGCTGATCCTAGACCTGAGGGTGCTAAAGGTCGGGAAGCGGATGGGATGATTGAAGTTATTTCATTAATGACAGTCGATGGATTTACACGTATTACGACTGGTTTAGTGACGAACTTTACTGGATTTGCGCCCTTAGGAACGGTATTAGTTGCGTTGCTTGGCGTGTCTGTGGCTGAGCACAGCGGTTTATTATCCACAGTATTACGTTCATTGGTTATTGGTGCAAAACCACGTCATGTCACTTTCATCGTCGTATTGGCGGGGATTTTATCTAATACGGCATCAGAGCTTGGTTATGTCGTGATGATCCCACTCTCAGCGATGATATTTCACTCCTTAGGCCGACATCCTTTAGCAGGAATAGCGGCTGCATTTGCCGGTGTATCTGCGGGCTATTCTGCAAATTTACTCATCGGTACCATTGATCCTCTTTTAGCCGGGATCACTGAGCCAGCGGCACAAATGATTGCTCCGGGCTATTTAGTAAGCCCATCTGCTAACCATATTTTTATGGCTGTGAGTACTTTCTTTGTTGCAGCAATGGGGTATGCCGTTACAGAATATATAGTTGAACCGCGTTTAGGTGTATATAACCCCGATGATGCGCCTGAAAAACTAGATAAGCCTAAGATTGAAAAACCGAATGATGCAGAACGCCAAGGAATGAAAATGGCGGGCTGGACCTTTTTAGGATTAGTGGGGTTAATTTCGTTAACCATCGTACCTGAATGGGGGATTTTGCGACATCCTGAAACGAATGAAGTAGCCAACTCGCCGTTCTTAAAATCTATTGTGGCATTTATTTTTGTGACTTTTGCTATTCCAGGTTTCGTTTACGGCCGTTATGCCGGTACGATGAAAAATGATCGTGATGTCATTGATGCGATGGCGAAAAGCATGAGTACGATGGGGTTATATATCACTTTAGTCTTTTTCGCGGCGCAATTTGTTGCGTTCTTTAAATGGACCAATATTGGAACTGTGCTAGCGGTTAAAGGGGCGGCTGCCATCCAAGCGGTTGGTTTAGATGGCCCTGAAATCTTTTTACTCTTCATTTTAATGTGTGGACTAGTCAATTTATCATTAGGTAGTGCATCTGCTCAATGGGCGGTAACAGCCCCTATTTTTGTGCCGATGCTGATGTTAGTGGGTTATTCACCTGAAGTAATTCAAGCGGCCTACCGTATTGGTGATTCGGTGACGAACGTGATATCCCCAATGATGAGTTATTTTGGACTGATACTCGCAATGGCCAGTAAATATAAAAAGAACATCGGTATGGGCTCGATGATAGCGATGATGATCCCCTACACCTTAGTCTTTATCGTTGGTTGGACATTGCTGTTTTACGTATGGGTGTTTTTATTTGGATTACCAGTAGGCTGGGGCGTGCCAACCTATTACACACCATAAAAGTCATATTTATTTACTCATTATGTAAGCTAAATGATTGGCTAAGACGTAAAAGACGCATTAACTTAATTTTATAGTGTTTGAGAGATATTAATGAAGTACACATCTAATACCGTGTTCACCCATGCCCAAAACGATAAAATAGGTGTGCTGATCAGTAACTTAGGTACACCAGAGGCACCGACTAAACAGGCGTTAAAACCGTATTTAAAACAGTTTTTATCTGACCCTCGAGTGGTGGAAGTGCCTAAGTTAATTTGGTGGTGTATTCTTAATTTAATTATTCTTAATATCCGTCCCAAACGTTCCGCTGAAGCCTATGCAACAGTATGGACTGAGGATGGCTCACCACTGCTGACCCATACCAAAAACCAAGCGGCTGCTTTACAAGCAAAATTTGATGCATATTCTCCAGGTAAATACATTGTCGGTTATGCCATGCGTTACGGTCAGCCGAGTGTCGAAAATGCAATGAATGCTTTGCTTGAACAAGGTGCCCGCAAAGTCGTCGTATTACCTTTATATCCTCAGTATTGTGCCTCAACCACCGGCTCGACATTTGATGCTTTGGCAGCAGATTTCACGACTCGTCGTTGGTTACCTGATTTAAGGTTCATCTCGCATTATCATGATGATGCACGCTATATTGCGTGTTTGGCCGAAAGCATAAAAGCGCATTGGGCAGCGCATGGGCGGACGGATAAATTGGTCTTTTCTTACCATGGCATTCCAAAACGCTATCTTAAAAATGGCGACCCATATCATTGTGAATGCCACAAAACGACAAGGTTAGTCGCTGAATCACTGGGTTTAGATAAAAGTGAATACATGACCACATTCCAATCGCGTTTTGGACGTGAGGAATGGTTAACGCCTTATACTGATGAAACGTTGAAAGGATTACCTGCTCAAGGGGTCAAATCCCTGCAAGTTATTTGTCCTGGGTTTAGCTCTGATTGCCTTGAAACGATTGAAGAGATAGGTGAGGAGAACATGGAATATTTCATGGAAAATGGTGGCGAAACATACCAGTATATTCCATGCCTAAATTCGGATGATGCGCATATTGATATGTTATTTTCACTTCTACAAGATAATTTACAAGGCTGGGATATTGAAACCGATACTAGCGTTCGTGCCGCCGAAGCTAAAGCATTAGATGCGCCAGTCTAAAAGGAATTATTATGCAAGCTCCTGAACCTTTATTACGCGCCCAAAATATTGCTAATATTTTAGATATGGCCGTCAAGATCCCATTTATTGGGATCCGAGTAGGCTTAGATTTTTTGATAGGCTTAATTCCTGTAGTAGGTGATGCCACTATGCTGTTAGCTAGTTTGCGTATAGTGCATCTTGGAAGAAAATTAGGCGTGCCAAAAGATATCCAGCTTAAAATGCTGACGAATTCTTTTTTAGATTTTGGGTTAGGATTTATCCCGCTTGTCGGTGATATATTTGATTTATTCTTCAAAGCCAACGTCCGCAATGTCCGTTTAATGGAGCGTTGGTGGATCGAAAATAATAAAGGGCGTGTTGATGAACACGCTCAGCAAGCGTTAGCCCAATGGACAGAGGAATTTGAATCCAGCATCAACGACAAAGCAGGTTAAAACAGCTTATTTAAAGTGTTGATTCATCTACTGCAAATGCTTTGAGTACATCAAGATCAATCACTTTTAACGCATCTTTAGAGGTGGCGGATAAAACCACCGGTGGCGCAACGCCAGCCAAATGTGCTTGATGCCATCGAATAGCACATAAACACCAACGATCTCCAGCTTTAAGACCATTGAACTGATAAGCAGGAATGGGAGTTATTAGGTCATTCCCGATGCGTTGTTGCATTAATAGAAACTCATCGGTCACAATGGCGCATACTGAATGATTACCATGGTCTCCAAAAGGGACTTCACAAAAACCATTACGTTGAAATCCGGTGCCAGTGCAACACAGTTGTAACGATTCGCCGAGGACATTGAGTTGTTCCATAGATTCTTCCTAGATATTAAAAACTATATAATGTCTTTATACGTAAACATTTAAAATAGATCATCGATAGACACCGAGGATGCGGATCCATGTTAGATAAAAGTGCACTAAATGGTAGTGTGAGTCAAACGCTTGACCCAGAAGAAGTCGCTAGATTTGATAGTCTAGCGGAGCAGTGGTGGGATCCCATTGGTAAATATGGACAAGCGATTGCGTTTAATCATGCACGGTTAGCGTATTTTACGAGTCAAATAGCCGAGCACTTTGCTTTAGATTTACCTTTTGAGCCTGCGCCTAATGATAATCTATGGCGTCTATATGATTTAGGCAAACCACTTCAGGGATTATCGATTTTAGATGTAGGCTGTGGTGGTGGCTTAGTATCTGAGCCGTTAGCCCGTCTTGGCGCAGAAGTGACAGGTATCGATGCATCGGCAATGAGTATCCAAGTAGCGACGCAACATGCGCAGAACACCTTAACACCAGTAACATATGTGCACACGTTGGCAGAAGATCTTGTCGCACAGCAACAACAATTTGATGTGGTAATTAATGCAGAAGTGGTTGAACATGTTCAAGACCAAGCCCTATTAATTAATCAATGTGCTCAGTTAGTGAAACCCGGTGGTATGCTGATTTTAGCCACGTTAAATCGAACGGTGATATCGTATGTGTTTGCGATTGTTGGCGCAGAATATGTGATGCGTTATTTACCGATTGGCACGCACAGTTGGTCCAAATTTGTGAAACCGACAGAATTATCAGCTTGGGCGAAAAGTGGCGGGTGTGAATTGACTAGTCATACTGGGATGAAGTTTAACCCTTGGAACAAACGTTGGCGTTATACTGAAAATATGGCGATCAACTATGTACAATGCTTTGCAAAGACCGAAGCTAAAACAGATGTTAAGGCGAAAGGATAACAGGTATGAAAATATATGATACGAAGACCGCGCCGACGCCTAGACGCGTCAGAATGTTTTTAGCAGAGAAAGGCATTGATGTTGAGTATGTACAAGTTGATATTGTTTCTGGTGAAAACTTATCTCCAGAAATGCGGGCCAAAAACCCCTTAGGCAAAGTGCCTATCTTAGAATTAGATGACGGTACCACAATCAGCGAGTCCACTGCGATTTGTCACTATTTTGAGGCGTTACAGCCCGAACCTCGGTTATTAGGTAACACACCTGTAGAAATAGGACTGATTTCTCAATGGCAACAACGTGCAGAGCTGTATTTGTTTATGCAAGTCGGGATGTGTTTTCAGCATTCGACTGGCTATTTTAAAGACCGCATGAATCCTGTACCCGAATACGGAAAAGAAGCAGGTATCAACGCGCAGAAGTTTTTACATTTACTTGATAAACACTTAGCGCACTCAACGTATTTGGCTGGAGAGCAATTTAGCATTGCTGATATCACTGCTTTTACCGCAGTAGATTTTGCTCGTGTGGTAAAAATTCGTATCCAATCCGACCAAGTGCATTTACAGCGCTGGTATGATGCGGTGAATGCAAGAGAAAGTGCGCGGGCGTGATAGTTAGTATTACGCTCGAGCGAAGCGAATGCTTGTTTGAATTATTTGTTACTCGCCTGATCACAAAGCCTATCATGGTACATGTATAGATCTACAAACTTGACTTGTACAATTACTTGGACATTAAATCTTATCGGCTACTGCGCTATCATTCCCACTAATGTCTCAAGCTCATCCGCTTCATTCGCTGGTTTATCCCAGCGGATGCGGTGGATACGTGGAAAGCGCAGCGCAACTCCAGACTTATGTCGTTTTGAATAATGCACCGCGTCAAAGGCCACTTCAAAAACTAACTCTTTTGCGACCTCTTTGACGGGACCAAAACGGCCAATTGTATTTTTACGCACCCATTTATCAATCTCATGTAGTTCAGCATCAGTAAATCCAGAATAAGCTTTACCAATCGGCAGTATTACTCTCTCGCCGGCATCATTCGTAGCCCAACACCCAAAGGTGTAATCGGAATAAAACGATGAGCGTTTACCATGTCCGCGTTGGGCATACATGATCACGGCGTCAATGAGCATAGGATCACGTTTGAACTTAACCCATTGACCTTTAGGGCGACCCGGCACATACAACGATGCTTTACGTTTTAACATTAACCCTTCGATGCGTTGACCAGACTGTTCACAGACTTCATCACGTAAACGGATACAATGGTCTTTGCTATCGATCACCAATGGCGGTGACAGACGCAATCGATGCTGGGTAACAGGAGTCATCACTTCAGTGAATAGTTTATGGCGCTCGCACAAAGGTAACTCAACTAACGAACGGCGCTGTGCATCACTGCCAAGTGCAATACAATCATAGATAAATGAGTCCGCAGGGGATA
>DS022288.2:0-17898 GCA_000153745.1 Rhodobacterales bacterium HTCC2255 | reverse complement strand
AACTTTTTGGTGGGTTTCTTTTTATTTAAGCGTTGTTGGAGTTGATTAAATGTGGCGATATCATCTTCCGTAAACGCTAATAATTCCCCATCAAACACGCCATGGATGCCCGTGTTTTGCCATAGTTCAATGACATCAGGAAAGGAATGAGCGATATCATCGCCAGTTCGGGAGAACATGCCGATACCTTGCGACGAGGCAACCATTTGCACTCTGATCCCATCGTACTTATATTCTCCCTGCCACTGGCTAAAGTCCATAAGGTCTAACTCATCATCAGTCACCGGGTGAGCTAACATGACAGGATGAAAGACTATCCGGTCGGTCACATCGGGCTTGGGACTCTTACCTTCTAACCAAGTGAGTAACTCAATGTAGGGGGGCGCTACGCCATGCCACAAAGTTTCGATATCACTGACTTGGATTGTGGGGTTTGAGGCAAACTCCGCTAATATATTTTTGACCAAACGCGCCGATACGCCAACGCGTAAACCACGAGTACCGAGTTTCACTAATGCCCAGCGCTGAGATGGGGTAAAGCGGTCAAGATAACCGGCTAAACATGTTGGAATGGCTTTTTTGGGCGTGGTGCTAAATTCAATAATAATGTCATTGAGGGTTGGCATTGGCTGGTCAATATTTGCTTCAATGGTATCGCGACCTGGCCACATATGAGCAACTGTTTCACTCATCTCGCCGACGTAGTCATAACTTAACGAAAATAAAACCGGATCACAGTGAGCCAACATCAGGTTTTTGACCGTGCTGCGGGTAAAAAATTCTAGTTGTAACGTACCGGATAACGCCGCGATGGCCCAGCCTCGGTCGGGATCAGGAGTGCGTGCCAAATACTCACACAGCAGACGCGTTTTTGCTTTGGTCGAGCTGGTGTAATACAGACTATCGAGTAAGGTACTAAAATCAGCAAAATTACTCATTGCTTTCATCCTCATACCCAATCAAACGCAGCGCTCGGGCATGTATGTCCATCTTCCCACAAGCATGCATCAATGCATCTTCACGACCATGGGTGATCCACACTTCTGCAGGGCGGATCTCATCTAATGTATCGAGAAGCTCCTGCCAATCACAATGGTCAGAAATAATTAACGGTAATTCTGCGCGTTTTTGTTTCGTACGGGCACGGATCTGCATCCAACCTGATGCCATGCATGTCAACACATCAGGCAATTTTCGCGACCAGCGGTCGGTCAATGCAGAAGGTGGGGCGATGACAATTTCACCAGCCAGAGTGTTATAGTCGGCAACGTCACTTACCGCAATACACTCCCCAAGATCATAACCAAAATCACGATAGGTTTGGCACAGCTTTAACAATGCACCGTGTAGGTATATGGGTTTGTGATAACCGTATTGCCGTAAACCTAAAATGACGCGTTGGCATTTGCCTAATGCGTATGCGCCCACTAAATGACAACGCTCAGGGAAACGCGCTAAAGACACCATCAATTTATGCATTTCATCTTGAATCGGTGGATGGTTAAATACTGGTAATGCAAAGGTAGCCTCAGTCACAAATACATCACAGTCTATCGGCATGAATGCAGGGCAACTGGGATCGGGTGTCCGTTTATAATCACCGGCAAACACAATACTCACGCCTTGATAAGTGAGTTTGATTTGGGCTGAACCTAAAATATGTCCTGCTGGGTATAAGCTCATTAATACTGGATATTCGGCCTCGGGCGTGAGGTTAATTTCTTCACCTATCGCCACAGCCGTTTGCACTACAGCATGTTCAATTCCGTAACGCTGCTGCATGATATTAATCGTTTCCACCGTCGCCCAGACGCTTTCATGGCCGCCGCGTGCATGGTCCGCGTGACCGTGCGTGATCAACGCTCTTGCAACAGGCTGCATGGGATCAATATACGCATCAGCTGGAATACAATAGATCCCGGCTCGACGGACTTCTATCCATGTATCAGGGTGAGGGTTGAGTGTAGTGTCCGTTGTCACTTTGAAGCACTATTAGTTAAAAAATCATATTGTAAATACGCGATAAGAGAGAAAAAAGCACAAAGTAACCCATTCATCTGACACAATTATATTAAAGTGGTTTTTGAGCAAAATTGGGATTTTGTTCGTATTAGATAAAATTATTTCATCCTCAAATTGTAATTCATGTCATCTTCAATGCCCGATGTTTTTCTTCAATGGTTTGCTCAAAAGCAATGGCAACTGCGCGATTATCAAGCGCACATGCTTGGGGCGTTTACTCGGCGTGAATCCACCTTATTAATTGCGCCTACGGGGGCGGGTAAAACCTTATCGGGTTTCTTGCCGACGTTAGTGGATTTACATGAACAGCCGATAACCGGTTTGCATACTTTATATATCTCACCGCTCAAAGCATTGACCCATGATATTGAGCGGAATTTAACCCAGCCGATTGAACAAATGGGACTGGATATTACGGTGGAAACACGCACCGGTGATACACCAGCGCATAAACGCGCACGACAACGTAAAAAACCGCCTAATATTTTGCTCACCACCCCTGAATCATTGATGCTCATGCTGTCGTATGTGGATGCGAAAAATATGTTTAAGCATTTGCGTTCTGTGATTATTGATGAGGTACATAACCTAGCGCCGAATAAACGCGGCGATTTCACTACGCTTGCTCTAGCACGATTACAATCCATTCAACCAGACTTTATTCGTTTTGGTCTATCGGCAACCGTCGCAGAACCTGCATTATTAGCCAATTGGTTAGGGGTCAGTGGTGAACCCGCACAGGTGCATTTATGCCCGAGTGTGACTAAACCCCAAGTGCAATTACTTCCGACCAAAGCCCACATACCCTTTGGTGGACACATGGCGACATATGCCATTGACGATATTTATACCCAAGTTGTGAATGCCCAAACTGCGTTAGTGTTTGTGAATACTCGCGCTCAAGCTGAGTTGATTTTTCAAGGGTTGTGGGAGGTCAATGACCAAAATCTGCCGATTGCGTTATATCATGGTGCACTAAGTAAAGAGCAGCGCCATAAGACTGAGAACATGATGGCTAAGGGGTTATTACGGGCGATTGTGACGACATCTGCACTGGAACTGGGGATAGATTGGGGCGATGTGGAGCTGGTCATCCAAGTCGGTGCGCCCAAAGGCGTCAGTCGTTTATTGCAGCGGATTGGTCGTTCGAATCATACCTTAGATACACCAAGTAAAGCATTATTGGTGCCGGGTAATCGCTTTGAAGCGCTGGAAAGTCTTAGTGCGATGCATGCCATTGAACGCGGTGAACTCGATTCAGAACCTATGGTGTCTGGCGCGCTGGATATTATTCCGCAGTTCATCATTAATTGTGCTTGTGCTGGCGCGATCCAGCCAGATGAGGTATATGCTCAATGCCTCGATGCTGCTCCTTATGGTGGGTTAGAGCGGGTGACATTTGATAAGTTATGGCAATTTAGTATTGATGGGGGTAATGCGCTGAGTGGGTACGAGCGTTTTCAGCGTCTTGTCCCAGATGAAACGGGCGGATTAGTGCCTGCTTCAAAACGCGTGATCATGCGACATCGCCAAAACATTGGAACCATCATTGAAGCAGGTCGCTTAAAGGTCAAACGGATCCGTCGGGCGCATACTGGAAAAATTATTGGTGAGGTGGAAGAGTATTTTGCTCAGCAATTGGTGCCAGGGGATAGTTTTTTATTTGCGGGGGAGTGTTTGGTCTTTGAAGGCATCAAAGATATGTGTGTCGAAGCAAGACCAGGTAAAAAGCGTGAACCGAAAATTCCGAGTTTTGCCGGTGGACAAATGCCCTTGTCATCCTACTTAGCTGATGCGGTGCGTGATTTACTGGCCCACCCTGAGCGCTGGCACGATTTACCTGATTTGGTCCAAGAGTGGTTGGGTTTACAAGCGGAGTTTTCCACCATACCTCAACCTAATAAAGTCTTGATTGAGCATTTTCCTTATCGCCAAGCTTACTATACCTTGATTTATACCTTTGAAGGGCGCAAGACCAATCAAACCTTAGGGATGCTCATGACCAAGCGCATGGAAAAATATGGCTTAAAACCACTTAGCTTTAGCATAACCGATTATGGGTTATCGATTTGTTCGTTAACGGTGTTGACACAGACGCAGATATTGTCATTATTTAACCCAGATATTCTGGGTGATGAGCTGGAAGATTGGATGCTGGCGTCGCCGATGTTGAAACGATCATTTCGTCACGTTGCGATGGTCAGTGGTTTAACTGAGCAGCAATACCACGGCACCCGTAAAACCATGAAACAAGTCACTTTTTCAACTGATTTAATCTACGATACCCTACGCGAGCATGATCCCGACCATGTGCTATTGGAGGTCACGCGCGAAGATGCTGAGCGGGAGTTACTCGATGTGAGGCGGTTGGCGGATATGCTGATCCGTTACGTTGGAAAAATCCAATTTGTCAGTTTAGAAAAAATCTCCCCAATGGCGATACCCATTGTGCTCAATGTACGCAGTGAAGTGATTAAAGGGGGAGGCCGAGAAGCGATTATGGAACAAGCAAGCTTATACGCAGAGGCGGAAACTATGATGGATGAAGTAAGAGCGTTGTTATCTGAGCGGGCTGGACTGGATTAATGATGACGCCACCTAGATGTAAAAAAACAGATAATCAACATCGTCCTCAATCATATAACCATCCCTTTTTTAGCAATCAAATATGCAGAAAGCAACCATGCAAAAAATAGAACAGCGCATTACCCACCAAAGAGCCTGCCTGTGGCGTTTTGCTCAGCAGGCATGGGTCGTCGATAGTATGGGGGCGCTATTTTGGCCTAAGCAGGGGCTCTTAATATTCAGTGATTTGCATTTTGAGAAAGGCAGTTACCTTGCCCAGCATGGCAATCCGATCCCGACCTTAGATACTCGTCAAACATTGGTTTTAATGCAGCAGCTGATTGATATTTATTGTCCTGATATGGTGGTATGTCTCGGTGATAGCTTCCATGACCGGCGTGCGTTTCAGCGTTTAAATACCGATGACCAAGACACCTTATTTGAGCTGATGCAAGCAGTCCCACGCTGGGTGTGGGTGGTAGGTAATCATGATCCTGAGTTCCCAGATAACTTTCCTGGTGAAGTGGTAACGACATTATTACTTGATCAGGTTATCTTTAGTCACGAGCCAATTAGTGACGATGATATGCAACCGGAACAATTTGCAATCATTGGTCACTTTCACCCTAAAATGCAAATCACGCGCAAACGGCAAACCCTGCGCGGTAAATGTTTTGTACATGATGAGCGTATTATGATTATGCCCAGCTTAGGGGTCTACACGGGTGGGTTAGATATCACCGATGAAGCATTCTTGGATGTGTTAAATGCAGATAAACAGCCTTGGTCATGTGTGATGTGTATGCAAGATAAAGCGTATGTGGTGAATACTCGCCCTGCATGATGCATTGTGTAGGGCGTGTACATGATGAGACGTGCTCATAGCGTTATTTTATCAAAACGTTAAGCGTGTGAATCAATCACGCCAGCGCTTAGTTAAATCGCCATAATCATCAATTCGACGGTCACGGAAGTAGGGCCAAATACGTTTAATGGCCTCGGTGCGTTGTAAGTCGATATCAACGATTAAATTTTCAGGTTGGTCAGTACTTGCTTGCGCTAATAACTCGCCTTGTGGACCTGCAACAAAGCTGGTACCCCAAAACTCAATACCTTCATTGCCGTTGGGCGATAGTTCAAAGCCAGTACGATTCGCCACAACGACAGGCACTGAATTAGCAACCGCATGACTGCGTTGAATAATTTGCCACGCATCGCGTTGGCGGGCTTGTTCGTCGGGAGTGTCGTTGCGATCCCAACCAATAGCAGTGGGGTAGAATAATATCTCCGCGCCAGCCATGGCCATCAACCGTGCTGCTTCTGGATACCATTGATCCCAACACACTAATACACCAAGTTTTCCAATGGATGTATCAATGGGTGTGAAACCTAGATCACCTGGTGTGAAGTAGAATTTTTCATAAAAACCAGGATCATCAGGGATATGCATTTTGCGATAAATACCGGCGATTTCGGTGCTACAGTCATAGACGACGGCGGTGTTGTGATAAAGGCCGGTGGCGCGTTTTTCGAACATCGAAGTGATTAACACGATATTGTATTTAGCGGCTAAAGCACCAAAAAATGCATGTGCTTCACCTTCTAACGGCTCGGCCAAATCAAATACATCGGTATCTTCAGTTTGGCAAAAGTATAAGGTCGAGTGTAATTCTTGGAGCAAAATACAACGACAGCCTTGCTCTGCGAGCAAAGCGATTTGCGCTGCGCTTTGTTGCCAGTTCAGATGTTTATCATTACCAGAAATCGCTTGTTGGACCACGCCAACTTTGACGGTAGATGCTTGCATGATGCTCTCAATTAATTAAAAAATGAATCCAATATTCTGTGATCATATAAAAATTACTGACCCGGATCTAGCACGTATGATCCCATTAATGCTTTTTCAATGCATGCAGGCTTGAGCGTACCTTGCGGTACTTGCATGGTGATGCAATGTAACGAGCCGTATTGTTTGACTAATGTTGCGCAATTTACCGGAATAATTTGATGATGCGGGTAAGCATGTTTGAGTACTTCGATGGCCGCTTCATCTTCTGGCGCAGCATAAATCGGTGCCAGTATCATGTCATTGAAGATCAAATAATTAGCATAAGAAGCAGGTAGGCGAGTGCTGACTCCGTCATCTTCTTTATAATTGATGATGGGCAACGGCAGTGGATGCAAGGTGGCTTTGGGGAACGCTACTTGTAATTCTGCGGCCATGTCAGACAAACCAGTAAAGTGAGTGTCAGTGCGTCGATTTTCTGCCCCCTGATAAACAATACCATTATCGAGTGTAAAACGCGCTAGCGTATCAATATGCCCATCAGTGTCATCATTTTCTAAATGGCCATGTTCTAAAATGGTCGTATGTCGCGCTCCGAGTGTCCGATTAAAAAATGCTTGGTAATCATTCTGGTCAAAATCAGGATTACGCGCTTTATGATAAAGACACTTTGCGGTTGATAATAAGTGCCCATTACTGTCGATTTCTAGTGCACCACCTTCAACAATTTCAGAATAGCTGATCAATGGGTTTGCCAATAACGGTGATAAATAGCGCCGGTTGACTTGGGTGTCTAATTGCGCGTTAAACTTATTTCCCCAACCATTAAATTCAAACTCGATTGCTTGTAAAGTACCATTATGTTCAAGGGTTAAAAACCCATAGTCACGCACCCATGTATCGTTGAATTCTGCTGGAATAATGATAACACCAGCTTGATGAGAGTAGCGTTCAACCAAGGCTGCAATATCATTTTTATCGGTAAGCAATAGCACGACACCTGAAGCGGTCGTAATATGTTCAATAATAGCATGATAAACTGCTCGAGCGTCTTCTAACCACGTATCCCAATCCGTATTTGAGTGGGGATAAGCAAGTATAAGCGCTTCTTGGGAGACCCATTCTGGGAGTAATTGATAAGCCATTAGATATGCAAGCCTAAGTAAAATTCAAAGTAATGTTTCATCGTTTGTCAGCGATGCAAACACAATCTAAGTCAAGATAGTGATTAATTATATGCTCTACATGCACATCATCATATCACTTTAAATGCCGCCCACCATCTAAATGCATTGTTTGACCTGTGACAAAATCGCTCTCAAATAAAAAATTCATAGCCTTAACGGCTTCTTGGGCTCCTGGGCAAATCTCCAAAATCGATTTTTTCAAGGATTTGGCTCGGTATTCTGCTGAATCATGGTCGTTAAACATCAATAGCGCTGGCGCAATACTATTGACTTTCACGCTCGGGGCTAATAATTGAGCAAAAGATAAAGTCAGATTATGTAGTGCGGCTTTGCTCGCTGCATAAGCGATGTGCTTTTGACTGCCGGTAGTTTGGACATAATCCGTCATATGAATAATATCAGCGACACCATCAAAAGCTAATAATTTGTCTTGTAAGGCAAGGTTAATTTGATATGGGGCTTGAGTATGGACTTGCAACATCTTTTGCATTAATGCTGCGTAGTCATCAGTACCTGCTTCTTTGTCCCAGTCAGAAGCATTGTGGATAATAGCACGCAAAGATTGGCAGGTCTTTTTTACTGTTTCACACAATGAGGTGATTTGGTCAGGTTGAGCAAAATCACACTGGATCATAACTGCACCGCGTTGGGCAAGGGTATCCACAATGGGTTTATCAGAGCGATAAGTGATGATGACTTCTTGGCCTTGCTTAAGTAAAGATTCAGCCATAGCCAGTCCGAGACGTTGTGCACCACCGGTAATTAGTATTGGAGCCTGCAAAATGGTATCCTTAACAAATATTAGGGTAATTTGTAGTGATTAATTTATGTTCATATAGGCTATACGTATATGGACAGTATCTAGTTTATTAGATAAACATCTATATTGGTATCTAGTTAATAAAAGTGAATACTTTTAGTAGTTTACCGATATATACCAGTAACGTATTAAATTTATTGAATTTTTTTTAAACCCTATCGTAGGATATCGACGTATAACCTACATGTAACTAATGACGGATTGACTTATGTTAGCAAAAGAAGCAGTGATTGTTCGCGAGGCGTTAGAGCCTGCGATCACCAAAGAAGCTGCGCTTGTTCGTACTGCCCTCATTGAACAAGGGCTTGAAACGCCGATGGTTGAAAATGGCTATTCGGATGACGAAAAGCGTACGAAAATAATGCATGCAATGACAGAAATGATGGATGCTCTTGGTTTAGACCTTACCGATGACAGTCTGTGCGATACACCAAAACGTATTGCGAAAATGTACGTTAACGAAATTTTTTCAGGACTCGATTACACGAAATTCCCTAAAATTACTCAAATTGAAAATAAAATGAAAATTGACCAACCGGTCATTGTGTCTGATGTGTCCTTAACGAGCACGTGTGAGCATCATTTTGTTACTATTGATGGAACGGCTTCTGTTGCTTACATCCCCAAGCAAACAGTTATTGGATTATCAAAAATAAATCGTCTAGTGTCTTTCTTTGCACAGCGACCTCAAGTTCAAGAGCGTTTAACGCAGCAAATTATGGTTGCCCTACAAGCATTGACAGGTACACAAGACGTCGCAGTGAGCATTAATGCAACCCATTACTGTGTAAAGGCTCGGGGTATACGCGATAGTAATTCTTACACTAAGACATCTGCACTTGGTGGAGTATTCAATTCGAATCCTGATTTACGTAAAGAGTTTTTTGCCTAAATTACATTATCCTAATGTTTGTGTATATTGAAACCCAAGTCATAATGTGACTTGGGTTTTTTTTGAAATGTAATTTTTAAGGATCTTATGATGATGACTTTATTTCCTGCGTTGCCTGTTAGCCGCATATTAGTTAGCTTAATGATAGTACTTACCGTAACTGCTTGCACCAGTGTGCCCAGTGGCATTACGCCAGTACAGGATTTTGACAAGACCCGATATTTAGGTACCTGGTATGAAATTGCAAGATTAGATCATCCCTTTGAACGCGGGCTTGAGCAAATTTCTGCTACCTATACGCTGCGCAATGATGGTGGTGTGGATGTACTCAATCAAGGCGTTGAGGTGGCAACAGGAACAGTAAGTACTGCCAACGGTAAGGCGTATTTTGTCGCTGATGAGAGTGTAGGGCATTTAAAAGTGTCATTTTTTGGTCCATTCTATGCCAGTTATGTTATTGCACAATTAGATGATAATTATCAATACGCACTTGTGACTGGGCCTGATACCGATTATTTATGGATATTATCTCGAGAGAAAACGTTGGCACCTGAGATCATGAATAAATTATTAGCTTTCGCTGAACAAAAAGGTTTTGACACTCAAAGCATGATTTATGTGAAACATAATTAAATCATAGTTTTTATCGGTTAATAAACTATTTGGTCATCAATATGTCTTTAATTCGCTTTACTTTGTGAGGTGGGTAATCGAGAAAGTGCGACTAATTACTCATTGGCATTTTAATAATTGCGGTAGTAAGCTATTGTTATAAAAAATACATGACATAGTGGTTTTAATACAAGGATTTATTATATACATGCTTAACAGTCATAGTGAAGTGATTGAACAATCTATAAGTGTGTTATCTACACTTAGCGACAATGAATATTCAAATGTATGTCAGCCTTTGTTCAATTCTTCTATTGGACAACATATACGACATGTTATCGATCATTTTGAAAATTTACAGGCCGGCATGTCGACACAGATAGTAGACTATAATAATCGCTCTCGAAACAGTAAGACAGAATCGTCTATCCAAGCTGCTTTGATGCAACTACACCGTATTCAATTATGGTTAAAAGCGCTTACCGAGTCTGACATTCAAGCTCAAATTAGTGTAATATCAGAAATTAATGTCAACCAAGCCCAAAGTGTCAATGTGAAATCGACGGTTGCACGTGAACTCGTTTTCTGTGCGTCCCACGCAATCCACCATTACGCATTGATTAAGCTGATCCGACAAATACAAGGTGGCGTCGTAGATAAGCATTTTGGCTTAGCACCGGCTACCATTACTTATCAAACATCTAATTAAATTAAGTCATTATTATGTCTCTAGAAAAACATCTTGCTCAGCGTGCTAATAATCAGTGTGAGCTGTGTGCTGGCACTGAACGTCTAACGCCATATGCCATTGAATACTCACCTGATACAACAGCTAATTGTGCTGTATTATTATGCGGTCATTGTCATGATCAAATTCAAGGTGAAGTCGAAATGGATATGAATCATTGGCGGTGTTTGAATGATAGTATGTGGTCACAAACCCCTGCAGTACAAGTAATGGCTTATCGTATGTTGGGTCGCTTAAGTTCAGAAAGTTGGGCGCAAGACAGCATGGACATGATTTACCTTGAAGATGATGTGAAGCAGTGGGCTGAGGCGGGTATGATCGTCAACGACGAACCGACTTTAGATGTGAACGGTGTCGCGTTAAAAGCGGGTGATAGCGTGACTATCATCAAAGATCTTGATGTAAAAGGTGCAGGCTTCACTGCGAAACGTGGCACACCTGTGCGTAACATCGGTCTATCAGACAATCCCTTACACATCGAAGGGCGTGTTAATGGACAACGTATTGTCATTATTGCAGCATATACCAAGAAAAACTAAATAATTGTGTGACTAAGCATTACAATGTGCGTCCCAGAAAACGTTTTTGTAAACGTGCTGGGACGTTTTCCATATTGACGCTCAACAGTAATCCTGGCGTATGGTTAAAACTGGTATCAATGCCTAACGCATGAAAGTTTGCGCCGAGCTTTTGGTATTGTTTCGCTAATACTGGCAACTCTTTTCCATCACTTTCTAATGCCTGCAAGTAAGTATTTACGTACTTACCGAGTCCTTCAGATAATGTCTTACTCTGACTTAATCCAAATGCTTGCAGTTGCGGATGTAACTTGAGTTCAAACTCATGGCGCGGATGCACATGTTTAGGCGCATTCACTAACCCTTGTTCAATGATGCTCACGCTCTGTGGCGTATAGAGTTTACTGATCGAGACCGTACCATAAAGTACGCGATACTCTGGAAATGCATTCATAAATTCCCCAATCCCGCGCCACAGCATAAATAGGCCTTGTGGTGAACGTTGGTATTCTGGAATGACAAACGAGCGACCCATTTCTAAACAGGGGCGTTGTTGGTTAATAAACTCCGGTGCAAATTCAAACATCTTGTGTAAATACAACCCGTCTAAGCCATTTTGGGCAATCAACTTATCGGTGCGACCCATGCGATAAGCACCAATAATGCGCGTTTCCTCATCGGTGTGATGTACTACAAATAAATGGGTGTAAGTTGCATCAAACCCATCGGTGTCCAACGCTTCACCGGAGCCTTCGTTGTGCATGCGAAACACCCGCTCGCGCAATCGTGCGATTTCATCCACTATCCGCGGTGTTTGCGCCTGCATTGACCAATACACACTAAACTCCCCGACACGAATCAGACACTGCTCTGTTGGTAGGGCTGCAAGTTCACTAATTAGTGTATTAACTGTGATTTCTGTCGCCAGTGGTACCATTTCTGACGTGCTGTTATCGGCGGGCCACGTATAAGTCCAGCGACTATCGACGGCATAACTCAAGCTCCGCGCAAAATCAGCTCCCGTTTGTGCCGGTAAAGTCAGAGGAAGCGTAAGACATTGGGTGTGATCAAGACGAATTGTACGATGAGTATTAGCAAGGAGTTCACGAGCGAGCATAAGCATTCGTAAACGATAATAAATACGCCCTAGGGTGTAAAAAAACGGGCGATTAAATCCTTGAACAAAGACACCGATATATTTGCCACCAGCGTCCTTAGCTAAGCGGTAAACTATTTTGTTCCACTGATGCTCTACAATGTCTTGATGTTCAGATTGATAATATGACACTCGTCCTGCTGGGAATATTAGTAAGGGATGACCGTTTTTGACATGACTAATTGCCGCGCGCAGGCTAGGAGCATTTTTAGGATCATTGGGTGATAGTGGATTGGTAAAGATAAAATAGTCTTCGAGCTCTTTAAATACTTTGAGTCCTTGATTCGCCAACACTTTAAGATCAGGTCGTTTTTCACTGATCAAGCGCGCTAAAATGACCCCTTCAATACCGCCAAAAGGATGGTTGCTGGCTATGACTACTGGACCTGATTCGGGAATTTGTGCCAGTAATGAGGCGTGATTCTCAATCGTAATATCTTGTACTTTTAGGAGTTTGTCGGCAAATGCTTCTTTAGATAAGCCTTGCATCGCATGCTTGTGGTACAGGGCATTCATTTGTGAAATGCCCAGGAATTTATCAAGTAGTGGGATGAAAAAACGTTGGATGAATGTTGGACGAGGGAAGAAATTCAACAAGCTTATTTTAGTAGACATGTACTTCCTTGTTAGATGTCTCAAATGAAGATTGTTTTACGATAATCGATAATGAGTACCAAAGGCAATCATTGTGACAATATTTATCAAATCACAGGCGAAAATTATCAAATTCTGGCATAATCCTCTTTATATCCATTTAGCGATTCATTTTATAGAGATATTTCCATGAGCAACGAAAACAATACGTTAACCATAACTACGCCTGATGATTGGCACTTACATTTTCGCGATGGCGAGATGTTAGCTGAAACCGTGCCTGCAACTGCGCGTTGTTTCCGTCGAGCCATCGTCATGCCAAATCTAGTACCACCAGTAACAAACACGCAAATGGCGTTAGCGTACAAAGATCGCATTCTTGCTCAAGCAAAAGACTTTCCTGAATTTGAACCGCTTGTCACACTCTTTTTAACCAGCGCCACATCTGCGGATGATATTCGTGAAGCAAAAGCAGCGGGTATTGTAGCTTCAAAGCTATACCCTGCTGGGGGTACTACTAACTCTGAGGCTGCAGCGAAAAGTATCGAAGCGTTGTACCCTGTGTTTGCAGCGATGGAAGAAGTCGGGATGCTATTGCTGATCCATGGTGAAGTGACACACGCGCATGTGGATATTTTTGACCGTGAAGCAGAATTCATAGAACAACATTTACGTCATGTCGTCGCTGCATTCCCAGGTTTAAAAATTGTCTTTGAACATATTACGACCAAAGATGCAGTGGATTTTGTCCTTAGCTGTGGTGACAATGTCGCCGCGACGATTACCCCGCAACACTTGCTATTGAATCGAAATGATTTGTTGGTCGGTGGCGTGAAGCCTCACAATTATTGCTTGCCCGTGTTAAAGCGCAATACTCACCAACAAGCATTGCGTGCAGTAGTTGCGACCGGGTCTGCTAAGTTCTTCTTAGGTACAGACTCTGCGCCGCATGAAAAACACAAAAAAGAATCAGCCTGTGGCTGTGCTGGCTGTTATTCTGCGTGGAGTGCAATTGAACTTTACGCACAGGTATTCGAAGAGCTGGATGCATTAGACAAATTAGAGGGGTTTGCCTCGCATTTTGGGCCTGATTTTTACGGGTTACCCCGCAATACAGGCTCAATTACACTAGCGCGTAATGAGTGGACCATCCCTGATCAAATTAGCTTACCGACAGGCGATGATATTGTGCCGTTTTTTGCCGGGCAAGCCATTAATTGGCAGTTAGTATAATGAGTGATTTTGCAGCGCAAAATTTGCGCCCCGAATTATTACAATCAGTCGAAGAACTTGGCTATACGCATTTAACGGATATTCAAGCGGCAACTTTGCCGGTGGTACTCAAAGGTGAAGATGTGTTAGCACAAGCAAAAACCGGAAGTGGTAAAACTGCTGCGTTTGGTTTGGGTATTTTACAATCTTTGGATGCGACGCGCACATACACACATGCATTAGTGTTATGCCCGACCCGTGAATTAGCTGATCAAGTTGCCGAGCAGCTGCGGTTACTTGCTCGCCGTATGGACAATGTAAAAATTACGACATTGTATGGCGGTGTGCCAATGAATGGTCAAATTGCAACATTGAAACATCGTCCACATATTATTGTGGGCACGCCAGGTCGGGTGATGGATCATTTAATGAAGCATCGTGTTCATCTTAAAGAGCTACAACAGTTTGTTTTAGATGAAGCAGACCGAATGTTGGATATGGGCTTTTATGATGAATTAGAAGTCATTTTTCAGCATTTACCTCAAAAACGTCAAACGTTATTATTTTCAGCGACTTATCCCGATACGATTGCTCAAATCAGTGATGCAGTACAAAAAGCGCCGCAACGAATTGAAACACAATCTTTACATACAGGCACAAAGATCGAGCAAATCGCTTATAAAGTTACCGATGAACATCGTGATCAAGCGGTAGCCGCCGTGCTGAGTCATTATCAAGCACAAGCTGCCATTGTGTTTTGTCATACCAAAGCACAAACGTTTGCACTTACCGAATATTTGCAACAAAAAGATATTGCGGCGGTCGCATTAAACGGTGATTTAGAACAGCGTGAACGTACACAGGTCCTCACTCGGTTTGCGCATAAATCGGCATTAGTACTCGTGGCTACTGATGTTGCGGCGCGTGGCTTGGATATTGATGCTGTCGATGTGGTAATTAATTATACTGTGACTGAAGAACCTGATGTGTATGTGCACCGAATTGGTCGTACTGGCCGTGCGGATGCTGAAGGTCTCGCAGTAACATTGGTCAGTGAGTCTGAAATGGCAGGACTGCGGGCTATTGAAGCGCATGCACAAGTGGTGTTAAAGCCCAAGGGTATTGAAAGTGTGCGTTACCATGCGAACCGAATTGTTCAACCAGCATTTGCAACCTTGAGTATTGATGGCGGAAAGCGTCAAAAGCTACGCCCAGGGGATATCTTAGGTGCGTTAACTAAAGAAGCGGGTATCGACGGGGATGACATTGGTAAAATCAATGTGACTAATCAGGTGTCGTTCATTGCAGTGAAGTTGCGCAGCGTCAAACGGGCGATGGCACAATTTCGTGAAGGCAAGATTAAAGGTAAGAAGTTTCGAGCGCGGCGTTGCTAAGGTTTAATGATAATTTTGCAAAAACGCAAACGTTCATCTAAGGTACAAAAACAACAAAAAGGATAACATCATGACAGCAACTCACATTGTATTTTTGCATTACATTATTTTAATTATGGCATTGTTATTATTATTAGCAGGCTATCGCAGTTATTATGGATTGAGCGGCAAAAACAAAAGCTTGAAATTTTCGCCTGATGGCAAGGATTTACCTGATCTAGGTTATCGCTTAACACGCATTCATGCTAATGCTGTTGAGTGTTTCCCATTCATTGGTGGGTTACTCATTTACGCCATTGCAACAGGCAATACTGACGTGACAGATGGACTGGCTTATGTGGTATTAGGCGCACGGCTTGCTCAATCAGTTATCCTCGCGATATCGACTAGCCCATTAGCGATTCAATTACGTTTTGCGACCTTTTTGATTCAATTTGGGATTTGTATTTATTGGGCTTTTGCTTTCATTAATTAAGTTATTCACAAAAGGAATGCTATGACGCACCCGACTTATGCTGCATTTACAACGGTATCCACGTGTGATTTGGCCGACGCGTTGCCGCGAAAGCAGTTTATGCATCATCGAATCCATGCGTTATGGCCGGATATGCCGCGGTTTGCTGGGCGAGCGTTTACCGTAAAGTGTGCACCGGGTGACCATTTGATGGTACATGCTGCTATTTATGCCGCAGCGCCTGGAGATGTGTTAGTTATCCAAGCCGATGCTCAATTTGCAGTATCCGGTGGTAATGTATGTGCGATTGCTCAACGACGCGGTGTAACGGCATTTGTGGTGGATGGTGTGATCCGTGATATTGATGAAGTCAAAACTGCTCAATTTCCTGTCCATGGTGTGGGTGTCTGTCCTAAACCCGGTGCGAAAAAAGTGTTTGATCCACTAGAACAACCTGTCACTGTCGGCGACGTACTGGTTCACACAGGAGATATTATTGTTGCTGACAATGATGGGGTGGCTGTTATTCCTCAATCTGAATCGGCCACTGCCTTAGATATAGCTCAAAAACGTCATGCTAAAGATGCAGGTCAAACACTCGATGAGTGGCAAACAGCGCATCACGCCAATGTACAAGCGATTCTCGCTACACTTTCTCAATAAATAATTAAGGCAATTTTATATGTATAAGTGGTTTGAAAGCCTCATTACGCCTTTTCCTGATGCGCCTCAGACGCAACCGCCTAAAAGTGTTTTGGGCTTTTGTATGTACTTCACCCGCGGTATTTGGCCTATATTACTGGCGGTATCTACATTCTCTGCATTGATTGCAATACTTGAAGTATCCATTTTTGGTTATTTAGGCCAACTAGTGGATTGGTTCGCAACTCGTGAACCGAGTACCTTTATATCTGAAGAATCAAATAGTTTACTTTTGATTGGTGGTATTTTGTTGGTGGTTTTACCACTGCTCGTGATCCTTAAATCATTCCTGGTCCATCAGTCATTATTGGGTAATTACCCAATGCGTATCCGTTGGATGGCACATCAATACATTTTGGGTCAATCATTGGCCTATTTCCAAGATGAATTTGCTGGACGTGTCGCGACAAAAGTCATGCAAACTGCATTAGCTGTTCGCGAAACAGTGATGAAATTACTCGATCTGATGGTCTATATCAGTGTGTATTTCATCTCGATTGTTGTGTTAGTGTTTGCAACCGATTGGCGCTTAAGTGTGCCGTTTGTGATTTGGTTTGCAGTGTATGTCACTGTGTTATATTTCATTTTGCCACGTCTAAAAGCAGTGTCCAAGCAGCAGGCTGACGCGCGCTCGATCATGACGGGGCGCATTGTTGATAGTTATACCAATATCATGACGGTTAAACTATTCGCCCATACCTCACGAGAAGCGTCTTATGCCAAAGAGGGTATGGATGGGTTTCTACAAACGGTTCATCCACAAATGCGTTTAGTGACATTGTTATATGGGTGTGTGTGGTATTCCAATACCGTATTGGTATTTTGTGTGGCGGCCTTGTCTATTTATCTGTGGACGCTCGGTAGTGTCGGTGGTGGTGCGCTGGCTGTAGCGGTTAGTTTAGCACTACGCTTAAACGGCATGAGTCAATGGATAATGTGGGAAGTGTCATCAATTTTCGAAAATATCGGAACAGTGCAAGATGGCATTAACTCTCTATCTGTGCCGGTAGCGGTAAAAGATAAACCCCAAGCACCAGCGTTAACAGTCAAAGGTGGCGGAATTGATTTCGACCAAGTAGATTTCCATTATAAAGGTGCCCATGCGCATCAAATATCAGTATTTGAACAGCTCGATTTGGCGATAAAACCAGGTGAAAAAGTAGGTATAGTGGGACGTTCAGGGGCTGGAAAGTCGACCTTAGTAAATTTATTAATGCGATTTACGATTACAAAGCT
>DS022282.1:2229254-2231513 GCA_000153745.1 Rhodobacterales bacterium HTCC2255 | reverse complement strand
TGCTTGAGGATAAGTGATTGATGAAGTAATCATCAAAATTACAAAACTTAAAATCTTAAATTGTCTTATCATAATAATTAATTTGGTATCATAATAACATCAAATTTACAATGAAATAGAATCTAATAAAAAATTTATTGAGTTTAATTAGAAAAAAACTTGGTGTTTTAAGCTGCCGTAACATAAAATGCGAATAACAAATAAAAATAAATAAATTACTCGTTGCAATGAAGTGCAATTTGGTTAAGCATTAGTAATGCTCGCATTTCTTACTAAATAAAATGCTAATTGGAGAATACATTGGCTGCAAAAAATAATGACAAAGACTTTGTTGTTTTTGATCACGTCCAAAAAAGCTACGACGGCGAAGTTTTGGTTGTAAAAGATTTAAATCTAAATATTGCAAAAGGCGAGTTTTTAACTCTTCTTGGACCGTCTGGTTCAGGAAAAACTACATGCCTAATGATGTTGGCAGGTTTTGAAACTGCAACAAACGGTGATATTAGATTGGATGGAAATCCGATAAATAATATTCCACCACACAAACGTGGTATTGGAATGGTTTTCCAAAACTATGCATTATTTCCTCATATGACCGTCGGCGAGAACTTATCTTTTCCCCTAGAAGTACGTAAAATGGGTAAGTCTGAACGAGAAGAAAAAGTTAAGCATGCATTAGATATGGTTCAAATGGGTGATTTTGCTGGGCGCCGCCCTGCACAATTGTCAGGTGGCCAGCAACAGCGCATAGCACTCGCTCGTGCCTTAGTATTTAACCCTCAATTGGTTTTAATGGATGAGCCGCTAGGTGCTCTAGACAAACAACTTCGTGAGCACATGCAATATGAAATCAAACACTTACATGAAAATTTAGGTATAACAGTTGTTTATGTCACTCATGACCAATCCGAAGCTTTGACAATGTCTGACAGAGTTGCCGTATTTGAAGATGGAAGAATTCAACAACTCTCAAGTCCAGATGCATTATATGAGCGACCAGAGAACTCGTTTGTTGCCCAATTTATAGGTGAAAATAACAAACTGGTGGGGCAGGTGGACACAATTAAAGGTAAAGTTGCATCCGTAAAGTTAGATAATGGCAAAAAAGTTGAAAGTCTTGCTGTAAATTGTGGTAAGGTTGGGAGTAGAACTACATTATCAATCAGACCTGAGCGTGTTAAATTAGGTGGGACTAAAACTAAAAATTCTACAGATGCAGTAGTTAAAGAATTAATATATCTTGGTGATCACATTCGTTGTCGAATGGAAGTGCATGGAAATGACGAGTTTATCGTAAAAGTTCCAAATTCAGCAGGGCATAAGCATTTAGTTAAAGGTGAAAAAACATCTGTCACCTGGGCTAAGGAAGATTGTAGGGCTCTAGACGCATAAGTGCCCTTCAAGTGTGCTAAACATATCCCGAGGTATGGCGCATTGTAAAAAATAACGGGAAAAACAAGGAGAAGACTATGAAAATTAAAACAATTATGCTTGGCGGCGCGGCTTTCGCAATGTCGGCAACTGCTGCTCTAGCAGAAGACATGACTATCGTATCTTGGGGGGGTGCTTACACGGCTTCTCAACAAGCTGCATATCATGACCCTTATTCTGCCATGACTGGTGTGAATATCATCAATGATGCTAGTTCAGGTGAAGCTGTTGCGAAATTACGCGCAATGTCTGAAGCTGGAAACATCACATGGGATGTTGTTGACGTTGTTGCTGCAGACGCACTTCGTTTGTGTGATGAAGGACTTGCTCTGGAAATTGATGCAGACACACAATTAGCTGATGCTCCTGATGGAACAAAAGCGAAAGATGATTTTGGTGATTTGATGGTGAATGAATGTTTCATTCCACAGATTGTTTACTCAACTACTTTCGGTTACCGAAAAGATTTAGTTGGTTCAACTGCACCTACATCTGTTTGTTCAGTATTTGATACTGCAGCTTACCCAGGTAAACGTTCACTAGAGAAACGTCCAATCAATAACATGGAATGGGCTCTAATGTGTGACGGTGTTGCAAAAGCTGACGTATATGATGTACTTGCTACAGACGAAGGTCAAGCACGTGCATTCGCTAAGCTAGATACAATCAAAGGTGAATGTAATTTGGTGGTCTGCGGGCGCAGACACTCCACAGTTACTTGCTGATGGCGAAGTGATCTCGTGTGTACATATACAATGGCCGCTTATTTGCTTTGATTGAAGAGCAAGGACAAAATGTTGGAATGTTATGGACGGTCAAGTGTTTGAC
>DS022282.1:2102782-2229009 GCA_000153745.1 Rhodobacterales bacterium HTCC2255 | reverse complement strand
TATTTAAATTTTCCCAAATCCATAATCTTGCAGACTGGTGGCTGAGCATTTGGAGAAATTACAACTAAATCTAAACCAGCAATGCGGGCTAATTCGTTTCCACGTTCGGGTGTCACTACACCTACGTTTTCACCGTCTGCACCAATAAGTCTGATTTCGGGGGAGGTTACGCGTTCGTTTGCGAGGGGTCCTGTGTCGCGCTGCGGAGGCGCGTTATGTGGTCTACGAGCTATGGTCTTTGGTCCTTTTATTGTCCAAATAATAAGTTAAACTTAGGATTTATCCTATAATTTATGTAACTGTCATGTAGTGGGAACGTCCCTAGGTCAAGTCAATTGATTGGTTAAAAGGCGAAATTACCTAATATTTCGTGATTTTGTTCAAAACTAATGCAAGATTGTAACATATTCATGTTTAATTTCTTTTGCATATTAATCTTATTATTAAAAATCCCCCAAAAAAAAGAATCTTAAAGTAATTATATTCTGTCTAGTTAAAGTTTTTATTAAATTTTATTATTGGCATGCTAAATTCAAATATGTTTCAATTCATAAAGCTAAAGAACATTTTCTTTTGCTAATTTTTAAAACTGGTTTAATAATTATTTGACTATTTCATGGAAGATTAGATCGTGCCAAATTTAGAATTACCTTTTTCTATATCTGAATATGCAACAAGATTAGACTTGGTGCGAAAATCTATGGATGATAATAATATCGAAGTTCTTTTCACATGTGATCCAAGCAATATGGCATGGTTATCAGGGTATGACGGTTGGAGTTTTTATGTGCACCAAGGAGTTTTAATTGGACCCGTAGGTGATCCTATATTTTGGGGTCGCAAAATGGATGCAGTTGGTGCAACGCTTACGTGCTATATGAATAATGATCGCATTCATGGATATAGTGATGATTTTGTTATGTCTGATAAACACGCAATGCTTGATTTGTCTAATGTTATATCTGATTATGGATGGAGCAACCTTAGGCTTGGGGTCGAGTTAGATAATTATTATTATTCTGCAAAAGCTCATCAAACACTTTCATTAAATCATAATGGTAACATTCTAGATATAACTGGACTAATAAATTGGTGCCGGGCTATAAAATCAGATCAAGAATTAAAATATATGCGCCGAGCAGGGCAAATAGTTGAACGTATGCATGCTAAGATTTTTGATATATTTGAACCTGGTAGGCGTAAAAATGAAGTGGCTGCAGAAATATATCACACTGGTATTTGGGGCGGGGAAGATGAAGATGGATTATTTGGTGGTGACTATGCTGCAATTTGCCCATTGTTGCCAACAAATAAAGAAGCAACAGCTGCGCACTTAACATGGAATGATAAAAAGATTCCAAATAATTCGGGTACTTTTTTTGAAATAGCTGGAGTTCATCGCCATTATCATGTTCCATTATCGCGAACCATTTGGTTGGGTGAGCCACCAAGAGACATTTCATTTGCAGAAGATGTTGTTCTTGAAGGTATTGATGCAGGAATTTCTAAAGCAATTTCTGGTAATACTGCTGGGGACGTGGCAAAAGCTTTTTATACTATCTTAGAAAAACATGGCATTAAAAGAGAAGGGCGATGTGGATATCCTATTGGAATTAGTTATCCCCCAGACTGGGGTGAGAGAACATATTCTATTCGGCCAACTGATGAAACTATTTTAAAACCCAATATGACTTTTCATTTTATGCCAGCGCTGTGGATGAAGGATTGGGGCTTGGAAATAACTGAAACATTACGTATCCGTGAAGAAGGTGTGGCTGAACCTTTAGCTAATGTACCGCGTAAATTATTTGTGAAATCTTAAAATGACTGAAATTCAAAAGACTATAGAAATTCTTGATAAATTAATTAGTTTTCCAACCGTTTCGAGTGAAAGTAATCGAGATTGCATAGATTGGATAAGTGACTATTTAAAATCATATGGAGCTAAGTGCAAAATATCTTCAGAGGCTGATGGTAAAGCAAATATCTTTGCAACATTAGGTCCTGACATTGATGGTGGAATTATTTTATCTGGTCATACGGATGTTGTTCCAGTGATAGGCCAAAATTGGTCAAGTGATCCATTTAAAATGAAACGTGAAAATGACTCTTTTTATGGTAGAGGAACATGTGACATGAAAGGTTTCATTGCTTCGACTTTAGCAATGGTTCCAAAATATAGTGGTATGACTTTAAAGCGGCCACTTCATTTTGCATTTACTTATGATGAAGAAGTTGGGTGCTTAGGCGCGCGTGTACTTGTTAATCAATTAATTGCCTCTGGTTTGAAGCCAAGTGCTTGTATAGTTGGAGAGCCAACTTCAATGCGAATTATTGAGGGTCACAAAGGCATGTGTGAATACACAACTGAATTTAGAGGTTTGGAAGGGCATTCAAGTCAGCCAGATTTATGTGTAAATGCATTAGAGTATGCTCATCGTTTCATTAACAAATTAATGGAAGTCAGAAAAGAATTACAAAATATGGCTCCAGATGGTTCGCGATTTAACCCTCCATACTCAACATCTTCTATTTGTGCATGCCATTCTGGGACAACCCATAATGTCATACCAAGCCAAGCAGAGGTTGAATGGGAGATGCGAGTAGTTCAACGAAGTGATCGAGAATGGTTGCGTTACCAAATGGCACAATATGTGGATGAAGTTTTACGACCTGAAATGAAAAGAATATCTCCAATAGCAGATATAACGGAAACTGTTTGTATTGAGACAGAAGGCTTAGAGCCTGATCCTGATAGTGAAGCTGTGAAAATTGTTCAAGAGTTAACTGGCGGCAATTCAACAGAAGTTGTAGCTTTTGGGACAGAGGCAGGATTGTTTAGCCGAGCTGGAATCAGTTCAGTACTTTGTGGGCCTGGGAGTATAGAACAAGCTCACAAACCTGATGAATATGTTTCAGAGAGCCAACTTATTTTGTGCCTTAAAATGCTAGATCGACTTACAAATGAACTAATCTAACACTTAATGTATGTTCGTAAAAATACCATTAGCTAAAGTAAATGAAAGAAAACTATGAAAAAATTTAGAAATATATTTAATTTGCTATCTACGTTTATGCTCATGATGCTTGCGGTACCTGTGAATGCGCAGGACGATGCAAAAGGATTGATAGTTTCATTTAATGGACCAGTTCGAGAAGCTTACATTGGAAAGTTTGTAAGAGGTCTCAAAGATATGGCTGGATTAAAGGGTTATGAATTAAGTATATTTGAAAATCAATTCAACCAGGCTCAGCAAAACCAACAAATACAACAATATTTAGCATTGGGTGAATTACCTAGTGCGTTTATTTGGTTTCCAACTGATGATGTCTCAGGCTTGGAAGCATTACAATTGTTAGCTGAAACAGGAGTGCCAATTTTAAAAGTTAATCAATTGCCAAATGAATTAGATAAGGAGTATATTTTTGGTTTTGCAGGACCAGACTTTTCCCTTCGAGGTCGTAGTGCAGGCTATATGATGAGAGAAGCCGCTGCTAATAAGAAAAAAAGTGGTGGTTCGGGATTTAATGTAGTTGTCTTATCCTATCCACATGACTTTAAAGGGTACAATTTAACAATTGAAGCCTTCAATAATGCAATTTTAGGAACTGATCTTAATATAATAAGTGATGTGGAAGTGGGTTTTGGGCGACTGAATGGTTATGAAGGAGCTTTAGACTTAATTGGAGATATAGGTAACCAAAGCATTGATTTTGTTTTTGGAATGGATGATGCGATTTTGACTGGTGGCATAAAAGCTTTTGAAGATGCTGGAAAAATTATGGGTGAAGATATCGTTGCAATAGGTGCAGTATGTAATGGTAATAGAAATTTATTTAATGATGGAAAACAATATGGGCACGACTTTGCAATCTCCTCTACATGAAGGTCAGTTAGCAATAAAACTCGTTGATGAATATATCACCACTGGTGCATTGAAGAAATTTATAAATTTTACTCCCAAATCCCCCAATTCTATAGAAAATATTGATACATCTGCATTACAAGGATACGATGGAAAGCTTTATTCAATCAAAGAGCTTTGTACTGGAAATTGGTAATTTATAAATAATATGTATTTTGTACAGGTATTATAGAACTAACTTATTGACGCCAAACATTGTTTCAAATAGGAAATGAATTCCAGACGCGGATATTGTGTAATGGTAAGACCTCAGCCTTCCAAGCTGATGACGCGGGTTCGATTCCCGCTATCCGCTCCAAAATCTTAATAAAAATAAAAAAATTGTTTTTGTGTAGATTGTTGTCTTGATGCTTTTGCTATTGCGCGCTATCGATATTAGTAAATTCCGAAAGCTGAATGTATGTCTACCCCTGAATCAACTCGTGCTATATCCCAAGACCGTAAAAAAGGTAAAAATGTTTCGGCATTGCGTGGGCTTATTCCATTTTTAAAGCCTTATAAAATTCTGGTTGCTGCAGCATTATTTATGTTAACTTTTACTGCTGCCATATCTTTGATTTTACCTTTGGCGGTTCGCGGTGTTGTTGATGGTTTTAGTGAAGATTTAGATATCTTGGATAATTATTTTGTTTACGCAATTTTTATCGCTGGACTTTTAGCTGTTGGATCAGCAGTTAGATATGCTTTAGTCACTCGACTGGGCGAGAGAGTTGTCGCCGATATAAGGCGTGCAGTATACGACAAAATGATTGGGATGAGTCCTGCTTTTTACGAGCGTATCATGACAGGTGAAGTTTTAAGCCGAATTACTACTGATACTACCTTAATTTTATCAGTGATAGGTTCATATCTTTCTTATGCATTACGTAACGCGATAATGTTTACGGGAGGTTTAATCCTATTATTTATTACTTCTGCAAAACTAACTGGATTAGTACTGTTGATAGTTCCCTTTATTTTAATTCCAATATTTGGAATTGGGCGACGCGTGAGAGTTTTAAGTAAAATAAATCAAGATAAAATTGCTGAAAGCTCAGGGAATGCTTCTGAAAGTCTATTAGCTTCCCAGACTGTTCAAGCATTCACTCATGAAGCCGTATCAAGGTCTCTCTTCGCAAAGCTTACAGAAGAAGCATATGACGCGACGAGGAAAAGGGTAACGATAAGAGCTTTGATGACGGCAATTGTGATATTTTTAATTTTCACGGGTGTTGTGGCAGTTATTTGGATTGGTGCACGCGATGTAAAAGCAGGAAACATGACTGCTGGGGTGTTAGTGCAATTTGTAATCTATGCTGTTTTAGTGGGTTCATCTGTAACTGCTTTTGCTGAATTTTGGGGAGAAATGCAAAGAGCTGCGGGTGCGACAGAGCGCTTAATTGAGTTGCTTAATTCAGAAGATATTGTGAAAGATCCAGAAGTACCTGATCAATTGGTAATGCCTGTTAAAGGTGTACTTGAATTTGAGAAGGTGGATTTTTTCTATCCATCTCGTCCAAATATTGCTGCTTTGGATAACTTCTCATTAAAAGTTAATTCTGGAGAAACAATTGCTCTAGTCGGCCCGTCTGGTGCCGGAAAATCAACAATCTTTCAACTATTATTGAGATTTTTTGATCCTACATCAGGTAAAATTATGCTTGATGGAAAGCCAATCATCTCTTTGGAAAGAGAAGAATTTAGAAAACATATATCAATAGTAACTCAAGACCCTGTAATTTTTGGTACTTCAGCTTTAGAAAATATTCGCTTTGGCAGACCGGAAGCAACTGATGAAGAAGTAGTAAAAGCTGCTAAAGCAGCTGCAGCACATGATTTTCTCGAATTATTACCAGATGGATATGAGAGTTTTGTTGGTGAACAAGGTGTTATGTTATCAGGTGGACAGAAACAAAGATTGGCAATAGCGAGAGCAATATTGCGTGATGCACCTGTTTTATTGTTGGATGAAGCAACAAGTGCACTTGATGCTGAAAGTGAATTTGCTGTTCAAGAGGCTGTTGAGGCATTAGCAAAAACACGTACAACAATCATTATAGCGCACAGATTAGCAACTGTTAAAAAAGCAGATAGAATAATAGTAATTGATGAAGGTAGTATAGTAGCTCATGGAACGCACAGTGAATTAGTTATGCAAGGTGGTCTTTATGCAAGATTAGCCAAGTTGCAATTTACAGATGAGAATAATTAAATTTTCAATTATTTGAATTTATTCATTATCTGTTTTATTAACTCTATTAAGTACATATTTAAGAAAGTTAATTATGAGTAAAACATTTTCTGATCGATCTGATTTTTTAAACTTAGAACTTGAGATGCCAATAACTGAACGATTGGATGTTAAGACAGTATATCAAAGATTATGTCAAACTAGAGATATTCATGGTGAGAGGCCTGCAGTAAGTTTTCAGTTAAAATCAGGGAACAAAGACAAAAATATAACTTTAACTTATAATCAATTAACTGACCGTGTTGCGCAAACAGCAAATTTATTTCGTTCTTTAGGGATTGGGCCAGATGATGTTGTGGCTTATTTATTGCCAACTAGCCATGAAACTTTAATTACTCTAATGGCTGGTATGACTGCTGGAATTGTAGCTCCAATCAATCCAACACTTTCAGCTGATCACATAAGTGCTCTTCTAAAAGAAGTTAATGCTAAGGTTTTGGTAACACTAAAACCTTTCCCAAAGACGCAAGTTGCACAACTTGCTCATACTGCAGTTCAAAATGCACAATGTGTTGAAACTGTTGTGGAAATAGATCTTTTACCACATGTAAGTTTACCGTTAAATTTACTCGTACCCTTATTGCGTCCAAAATTAAACATTGAGCATAATGCTAAGATAATAGAATTTAATTTAGAAACATCTAAACAAAATAAAAAATTAAATTTTACTGAGAAGGATAATGATCCGTATTGCGCATATTTCCATACTGGTGGAACTACTGGAATGCCAAAAATAGTGCAACATCGACATTCTGGAGCTTTATATAATGGTTGGTTGGGCTCAGAAATACTCATGGATGAATATGATGTAATAATTTGTCCAATGCCTCTATTTCATGTATTCGCAGCTTATCCAGCTTGGCTTTGTGTAATGTCTGCAGGGTCTCATATGGTCATGCCAACTCCTGCAGGATACAGAGGAGACGGTGTATTTAAAAACTTTTGGAAATTAGTTGAACGATACAAAGGCACATTTGTTATTACTGTTCCAACTGCGGCAGCTGCATTAATGAATCATCCAGTTAATGCAGACATATCTTCACTTAAAAATATTTTTTGTGGTTCTGCTCCTATGCCAACAAAACTTTTTGAAAAATTTCAAAAAGAAACGGGTGTATCTATCATTGAAGGATATGGAATGACTGAGGCAACATGCCTTGTTTCGTGCAACCCTCCTGACGGAGAACGTAAGATTGGGTCTGTTGGGTTACCTTTGCCTTACACAGATGTAAAAATTCTAGAAATAAACCGTAATGATGAAATCGTAAAAGAATGTAAATCTGAAGAACCAGGTGAAGTTTGCATTAATAATCCTGGAATAGTTGTTGGATCAACTTATACGGACCCATATAAAAATAAATCATTATATGTGAATGAGAAATTTCTAAGAACAGGTGATATTGGCTATTTGGATGAGGATGGTTATTTATGGCTTACTGGAAGAGCTAAGGATGTAATCATGCGTGGAGGACATAATATTGATCCTTTAATAATTGAAGAGGTTTTAGCAGGGCATCCATCAGTAAGTTTAACTGGTGCAATAGGGCAACCTGATATTTACGCAGGAGAATTGCCGTGTGCGTATGTTGAGCTTATTAGTGGTTCTGAAACATCTGTTGAGGAGCTTATGGATTACGCTCAAAAAAATGTGTCAGATCATACAGCGTGTCCAAAATATATTGAAATTTTAAAAGAGATGCCAAAAACGGCAATTGGAAAAGTCTTCAAGCCTGACTTGAGGCGCTTCGCAATAATTCGTACTTTTAACGAAGCTCTGGCTAAAAATGATATTAGTATTGAAGTACAAAGTGTCGTTGAGGATAAAAAACTTGGTTTAGTGGCTAGATTGGATAAAACTGATAGTAAAATTTCAGATCAAAAAATTCATGATGCCTTAGGAGAATTTATTACCCCATGGGCTTGGAATTAAGTTGAGAGAAATTTCAGCATTATTTTTTACCAGAAAACTTCTCATTCATTTCTTCCCGTGCTTCGTCAGTTATTTTTGCAAACATAACTTCTGGTACACTAAACTTATGGCCAGCTTTTAACAAAGTTAAAGAATTGCTTATATTCTCAGGCCAAAGTTTATCTACATTCATTGCAGTAACCATAGTATCAGTAGCATCTGGAATAAAAGGCTCAGATAGTGCTGCGTAAAGTGGAATTAAATTTAACGCAAAACGAACGATTGTTGCTGATGATTGAGGATCTTCTTTAAATAATGTCCAAGGTGCTGCATCTTGTAGATATTCGTTTCCAATGGACCATATCGCGCGTAAATCTGCAGCAGATTTTCGTACTTCCATTTTTGCCATATTATTTTCATAAGAAGCAATGCGCTCTTCAAGCTGATTAATTACTGTAAATTCTCGAGGGCCATACTCGTTGCCCTCTGGGATAATTTCACCAAATTTAGAGCGGCAAAATTTTGTTATTCGAGAAACAAAATTACCTAGGACATCGGCAAGATCTTTATTTACACCTTGTTGAAAACTATCCCAAGTGAATTCTGAATCTGAACTTTCTGGTACATTAGATAACAGCCACCACCTCCAATAATCAGATGGTAAAATATCTAATGCCTGGTTCATAAAAACGCCTCGGCCTTTGGACGTCGAAAATTGACCCCCATCATAATTTAAATAGTTAAATGATTTTATAAAGTCGACTAATTTCCAATTATCATCTGCACCCATAATTGTTGCTGGAAAAGACAATGTGTGAAATGGAACATTATCCTTGCCCATGAACTGTACATAGTTGACGTTTTCTGCCCCTTTGTCAGTTCTCCACCAACGCTCCCATTCTTCTTTAGGTTTGTTGTTTTTGGCTGCCCACTCAGCTGTAGCGGCTATATATTCAATAGGAGCATCAAACCAGACATAGAAGACTTTACCTTCCATGCCGCCCCAGTCCACTGCCCCTTTCTTTACTGGGACCCCCCAATCTAAATCACGAGTTATACCACGGTCTTGGAGCCCATCTCCATCATGAAGCCATTTTTTGGCTATAGATGTAGTAAGTATTGGCCAATCAGATTTTTGCTTAATCCAATTGTCTAATTTTTCCCGCATTTTTGACTGTTTAAGATAAAGATGCTTTGTTTCACGAACTTCTAAGTCTGTTGAACCAGAAATGGCCGATCTAGGATTAATTAAATCAGTGGGCTCCAATTGTTTTGTACAATTCTCACACTGGTCTCCACGTGCATCTGGGGAACCGCAGTTTGGGCATTCACCCTCGATATAGCGATCTGGTAAATATCGTTTATCAGTATTTGAATAGACTTGTTTTTCACTTATTTCTTCTATTAGTCCATTTTCAGCTAATTTACCTGCAAAGTATTGCGTGAGTAGATGGTTTTGTTCACTCGAAGAGCGACCAAAGTGGTCAAACGACAACCGAAATCCACGGGCCAATTCAAATTGAACATCATGCATTTCCATACAATAGTCTGCTACGTTTTTTCCGGCTTTTGCTGCAGCTAATTCAGCTGGTGTGCCATGTTCATCTGTTGCGCAAATAAACATAACTTCATGACCTTTTGCACGACAAAAACGTGCATAAACATCAGATGGCAATTGGCTACCTATTAAATTACCAAGATGTTTTACACCATTGATATAGGGCAGTGCGGAAGTAATTAGTGTCCTATTCATGGGTCTACTCTCGTTTTATTATTTTTGGTTTATATCAAAGTTTGATGATCTGATAATCAATTTTAACATAGTTTTCTGACAAAGTTTAGAAAAGTAATATTTTTGTATTATATTTCAGAAATTCAAAATTTATCTGGGTGAACTTCTCTTGCCATATGGTCTAATATTGCATTCACAAAACGTGTTTCATTCCCATCTGGAAAAAAAGCTTTTGCAACATCTACAAACTCAACAATAGCAACCTTTGGCGGAGTATCATCAATAATGAATTCCGCTCCAGCTGTTCGGAATAATGCCCTTAGTGTTGGGTCAATTCTATCAATAGGCCATTTTGCTACTAAAGCACGATCAGTCATTTGATCAATTGCAGCTTGCTGATTTACAGCTGTAAAAAGCAATTGTTCAAATAATTCAACATTACCCTCTACATATTCTTCACCCTCTAAAGTCGCGCCAAAGCGATGGTTTACAAATTGATCACGAACCTCATTCATCCCTTGTTCAGATGCTTCCATTTGGAAAAGTGCTTGAACTGCATATAGTCTTGATGCAGATTTCATTTGTTTCTTTGATGTCATAATGTTTCTTCGGCCTCACCGACTGTTTGATTGTGTTTGGAAGCAGGTTTGAACCCAATATTATTAATATCTCCAGTTAATTTACGTGACAACGTTATTAACTTTAAAACTGCATGAGCTGCAGCTGAGCCATAATCACTTTTTAAGGATATTTCTTTCAATTCAATTTCACTTTGCGCTGTTATTATTGCTTTGCCAGTTGGATAACCTTGATTAGATATATCTCCAATACCTCTTAGCGTTTCTGCATAAATAGTTTTTGATGGTAAGTCATTCCCTACAATAATAATTGATCCTAGAGTTACGTATCCATCATATCTGCTTGAATTAATTGCTAATTTTAGTGCTATTGGTAATTCTAAAGCACCGGAAACCTCAAAAATATCATAGGCGATACCTAGACTATTCATTACATTAATGACTTGTTTATCGAGTTCATAACTTATTTCATTATGGTATCTTGAAGTTACTATAGCAATTTTTGGCAAGTCATTATTAAATTTATAACTATAGTTATTATCTTTTAATTCAGAAGGCATTTTTATATCCTGATTAATATAAATTATTTTGAGTTTCTTACATCAGCAAGACGCGCCACATACCTTGCAAGAGTATCAATTTCTAGGTTAATTTGATCACCAACTTCTATATCATTCCAAGTTGTATTGTCTTTAGTGTGCGATATTAAATTCACTTTAAATGTATTAGCCGAAACATCGTTTACTGTAAGTGATGTGCCATCTAAAGTAACTGATCCCTTTTGTGCAATAAAATGTGACAGGTCATTGGGTATTTGAAAGTTTACAACAGTACTATCTCCAGAAGTTTTAATATCAGTAATAACTGCCACACCATCTACATGACCAGAAACAATATGGCCACCAAGTTCATCACCCATTTTTAAAGCACGCTCTAAATTTACACTTTGACCAATAGACCATGCTTTTCTTCCAGAGCTGATATTAGTTATTGAAATGGATTCGGCAGATATTTCCACATCAAACCAATTCTGCTCTTCAATGCGTCCTTTAGTTATGACAGTTAGGCAAACTCCATTACATGCAATCGAAGCACCTATATCAATATTATCTACATCATAAGAAGTATTAATACGCGCCTTCAGATCACCTGCTTGTTTTAATTCAGCAATCGTTCCAATGTCTGTTATTATTCCTGTAAACATAAAGATACCTTATTCATTTTTTATCTAATGGGCCAAAGATTCATAAAATTCATTAAAGAGAGCTAGTAAAAGTACAGCAGATTAGCAAATGATATTTATCAATATTGATATATAATTACTATTTTGGTTAATGTTAAGTGGCGCGAGACCATATACTCAATACATCATTACCAATTCTTTTTGTTTCAAGCATATCAAAATTTGGTGCATCAACTAAGGCGTCAATTCCCAGTCCACTTACTGCGGCTGTCCCTTCTTTGCCAATTACCAACCCTGCCTGCATAACGATTAATTCATCGACAAGATTTTCGTTGAGTAATGAAGCAGCTAATTTGCCCCCACCTTCACATAAAATTCGAGTTAAACCATTTTTTGCGAGGTTCTCCATAGCGTCCTGCAAATCAATCCCACCATTTTTATGTTTGCAGGCTATACTCATAGCGCCAGTTTTTGATAATTTAGAAAATTCAGATTCTTTTGCGTGACAAATCCATAACGGAATTTCCTTAGCTGAATTTATAAGATTACTTTTTGTGTCTATTTTTAAATTGCTATCCATCACAATTCTTACAGGTTGATTAACAGCTCTACCAAACCCACGCACATTTAAACTGGGATTGTCAGCTTCCACTGTTCCTCGACCAACTAATACTGCATCATGTGTTGCGCGCAGATAGTGTACAAACTGCCGTGATTCAGCGCCTGTTAACCATTTACTATTGCCAGTTTGGGTTGCAATTCGACCATCTATGCTGGTTGCAATCTTAAGTGACAGGAACGGTCTTTTTTTGTTTAATATTGAGAAAAACCCAGCATGAGCTTTTTCTGCTTCTTCTTTCAAAATACCTACTGATACTTCAATACCTGCATTTTTTAAAATTTGGATGCCTTTACCTGATACTCGATGGTCTGGATCAATTGCTGCAATGACAACTCTCTTAATGCCAGCCTTTATTAAATTATTAACACAGGGGGGAGTTTTACCGGTATGGGCACATGGCTCTAAAGTCACATAAACTGTAGAGTTTTCAGCATCATTAGAAGCTTGTTGTAAGGCTACAGTTTCAGCATGTGGGCGCCCACCTTGTTGAGTGTACCCGCGCCCAATGACTAAAGAGTTTTTTACAATAACACAGCCTACAAAAGGATTTGGCCATGTTCGTCCAGCGCCTCTTGCTCCCAGAGATAAGGCAAGACGCATCCAGCGCTCGTCTGTATTTTTATTAATCATTTTTATTCAGAAGGCTCTGGAGGTCGTAGCTGGTGGACAAAGTCTTCAAAGTCATCAGCATCTTGAAAGTTTTTATAAACTGATGCAAATCTAACGTAAGCTACGGTATCTATTCGTGCTAAAGTATCCATAACAATTGAACCAATTTTATCACTTGCTATGTCAGATTCTCCCATACTTTCCAATCTTCGGACAATCCCTGAAATTAATTGATCAATTCTATCAACTTCTACGGGACGTTTTTGCAATGCCATTCTGATTGAACGCGAAAGTTTTTCACGATCAAAGTCCTCACGTTTACCATTTTTTTTGATAACTACTAAATCACGAAGTTGTACGCGTTCGTAACTTGTAAATCGCCCTCCACAGGATGAACAGAAGCGCCTTCGTCTAATGGCCACATGATCTTCAGCAGGGCGACTATCTTTAACTTGTGTGTCTGTGTTGCCGCAAAATGGACATCTCATAAACTTATCCTCGTGTGTTTAATCATATTAAACCACATATATACTCATAAACTAGATTTGGATAGAGACTTGTTTATTGAGCTATATACAGTGTGTAAGATTTACAACATTAAGCATAAGAGTAATTAGAATTTACAAAAACATTTGTGATATATTTTGTCATCAAAGCACCAATCACCACACAAATTAATGCTGATATAGCTGCAAAGCTTAATGTAGGAATACCGGCAAGTCCTGCACCAACCGTACAACCTCCAGCGAGCACTCCTCCTGAACCCATTAATACGGCTCCAAGTAAATATTGTTTAGTTTGCTGATGATTCTCGAAAGTTCTCCATTGGAACTCGTTCTTGGATATAGCAGCGGTAAATGAACCTAGTATAACACCTCCAATTAGGCCAACTCCAAACCCAGCTGGAATTGATGTTGATGCAATGGACCAAAATAACAAATCTGAACTTGGGGAAGTAAATGATAAAGACTGTAATGGAATAGGATCAAATTCATCAAATAAAATAAAACCAGTTCCAAGCCATGATAATGGAACTAACAAACCAATGAATATAGCTAAAATTAGATGAGAAATTCTAGAACTCGATTTATAAGCGATAAAAATTGATACAAATATAATTAATATACTCCATAATATCGGTCCGCCAATAAGTTCTGAAAATCCAGTTATTTCACCTAAATTTAGAGTGAATGATCCTATCCAAACTCTTACAGGGGCAAAGACACCTTTAAGAGTTGCATGGGCTGTAATTGCAAAAATAACAAAAACTATTAAAGCTCTAATATTTCCTGACCCTGTTAGAACTACTAACCGCGAAATACATCCTCTTGTTAGCACCATTCCAACGCCAAACATAATGCCGCCCATTGCTATAGCTAATATCGGTATGTCTGAATTAAAAAATCGATGTTCAGCAAATGAAAAAAAATCATAGAATATCAATAATTGAGTGCCTAATGTTGCTGAGGCTAAAGCTGCAAACCATACTCCACGAGCGGATTTTCGTTCTTGTGGAGTTCCAACAATACTGCGTCGGAAGCAAAATTTTATATGCTGACTTACAGAGCCAAATATTAGTCCAATAGCCAATGCAAAAATCACAGAAGCCATTTTTGGGGTTAAATTTTCATATCCTAATTGTTCAAACATGTTTATTGCCCTGTGCGCCAATTCTATTTTATATTCTTTGTAATGGAATAAAATTTTTTGCAACCAGCCTAAAAGAAACCATGTTCTTTTGAATATCTTGACTATGGAACTATATCGCTTATTTAAAATAATTTTGGAACAAAATGCTCTTCTGGGCTGTAAAGTAAGTAATTAAATCTTAAATTCATAAAATTTATATTTTATGGCTGATACCCAGTTAATATTTGCCGTATGGCTATGATGCTGCCAATAATTATTGCGGCTAAGGTGGTCGGGCCACTAATTGCTAATGTTGAAAATGCACTAACTCCTTGGCCAATTGAGCAACCCATAGCAATTACACTACCAAATCCCATCAAAACAGCACCTAACATTTGGCGCCCTAATTCGCGGGCATCATCACAAGCTTCCCATCTAAAGTGGCCTTTAATCTTACTTCCGATAAAGGCACCAGCAATTACACCAAAAACACTGCCTATAGGAAAGCTAAGAGTGCTGCTGGAAGAAGTCATCATATACAGTAATGTTTTTCCAAGTGGGGCTGTGAATGTATGACTCTGTATTGGAATTTCATTCAAGCTGCTTATATTTAATGAATAATTTCCCCAAAATGCTGCTGTAATTGATAGCCCCGCTAATACTGACCAAATAATCATTGTGAAATCTTGTCGAAGTGGTGCGTATAATAATGCCCAGATACAAAACAAAAGACCAATAATCAAAGCAACAATAATTGGTGCAATACCAAAGAAATATTCAATAAAATATGGAATACCTGCATTACCAGTTGATATTTCGACAGGAAAGAGAATAATTCTAAGACTTGCTAACGGTCCGCTCAGTATAAAATAACTTGCCAAAGCCATAACAATTAAAATAACCAATGATCTTAAATCACCGCCTGCAAGTTTTGCCAGTGCACCAAACCCACAGTTTCCAGCTAATCCCATGCCATATCCAAATAGTAGGCCTCCAATTATACTTCCAATGGGATTCCAATTAATTCTATGATACGAAGTATCAGAAATATTAAATTGTCCAAGAAAATCTAAGCCATAAATTGTAATAATTGCAGTACCTAAGACTAAGCCCCAAAGGCGTATGCGGCGCTGGTCATTCCCTAGATAAGCACTTTCAATGGCTCCAAATGTACAAAACTGCCCCAATCTTGCGGCTAACCCCAAAACAATTCCTGTACCAAGGCCTAATAAAGTAGCAAGTGCTGTGGGTTCCATATAGGGGCCTTAATTATCTTTTGCGCAGAATTCCTCGTACAAGAGGGATACCAGCTTAAGTACTTTCTCATCTTTGATTGAGTAATAAATTGCTTTTCCATCTCTTCTAAAGCTAACGATTCCCTCGATACGTAATCGAGCGAGCTGTTGGCTTACTGCGGCTTGTCGTGAGGACAACAAGTTCTCTAGTTCTGTGACTGATTTTTCGCCCATAACTAAATGACAAAGTATCATTAGGCGACCTTCATGCGCCATAGCTTTAAGAAAGTTTGCAGCTCCACGGCCTTTTTCAAACATTTCGTCAATGTCAAATTTACTAGATAGTTCTTCAGCCAATTTCATATTAAAATCCTAACAAATCATCTTCAATTGCGGCAATTCCTGCCCTTGCACATTCATCGTCTATATCAGTACCTGGTGCTCCAGATACTCCAATTCCTGCAACAATGGAACCCTCTGCTTCAATTGGCACACCACCACCTAATGGAAGTGGCGTAGATATAAATCTTATTCCAAACGCTTCTTTTCCTGGTTGTGTACTCTCATCAAGAGACAATGTTGGCGTTCTAAAGCTTACTGAAGTCCAAGCTTTGCGCGTTGCCGTTTCTTGAACATGTAACCCTGCGTATCGAGATTTGATGAATGCTTGTGTAAGACCAAATCTGTCTACTACACTCACACCTACTTGATAGCCCTCATCTTGGCAAAAATTCATAGCTGAGATCGCAGCTTTTATGGCTATCTCTGGCTTTAGAACTTTAAATTCAACAAATGCATCATCTTCAGCTGCTTGTACAAAGAATGTTGGGATAATGCCTAGAATAATTAGTAAAATAATTTTTTTCATCATGCACCTTTCTTTTGAGAGTATTCAGGAATTTTTGATAAAATTTTGTCAATAAGTGCCCAGAAAAAATCATCGCCAGGGTAACCTTCGATGCGGCCAACTTCTTTGTTATTATTAATTATTATAAATGTAGGTGTAAATTGTGGAGTGCTATTTAAAATAATCTCATTTGATTGTTTTGAATGAATATTAATTCTATGTAGCGGGGCAACATGCCCTTCTAAAGTTTTTGGGTAAATTTCTGATATTTCATCATCCCAGATTTCGCACCAGTAGCAACCATCTTGCTCAAACATTAATAATTTGATGCTTTGAGCCAAAGTCATATTTGCAATAAAATATAATATTGCCGCTAATAGCATTGACTTCATTTCAGATACCTTCTTAACATATATCAAAAATGTAATGTGTTTTAATTCAAAGGACAAGGCTTTAGATGTTAGACATAACATATACGGGCGCAATTATTGCCGGACTTTTAAGTTTCTTGTCTCCATGCATTCTTCCGATGGTGCCGTTTTATTTATGCTATCTTGCAGGAATAAGCATGAATGAATTAAGGAATTCTGAAGAGATTCCATCTGGCACACATCGTAAACTTATTTTGGCTAGTGTGTTTTTCGCTCTGGGTACAACCACAATTTTTGTATTTTTAGGCTTAGGTGCATCATTTTTGGGGCAGATGTTAAGAGTTTGGAAGCAAGAATTGTCATACTTCGCAGCTGCATTTTTATTTGCTTTTGGGTTACATTTTCTTGGAGTCATTCGTGTGGGATTATTTTATAGGGAGACAAAAATAACTTCAAAAGCAGATTCTTCAACTTTGGTAGGATCTTATGTAATGGGTTTGGCATTTGGCTTTGGATGGACGCCATGTGTTGGTCCTGCGCTGGCATCAATTCTTATGATTGCTGGAGGGATGGGTGATACATTTCAAGGAACATTGTTATTATTAGTTTATGGCCTGTCGATGACTTTGCCCTTTGTTTTAGCGGCAACTTTTGCCAAACCATTTTTACGTTGGATTCAGCGAAATAGTAATTATATTGCATATGTTGAAAAAATTATGGGTGTGATGTTAATTATTTTTGCAGTATTAATAGCAACTAACAGCGTAAATTATTTAGCAAATATAATGATAGAATATGTACCCTGGTTCTCATTAATAGGATAGATAGAAGCAATGAAAAAAATTATATTATTTCTAATTTTTGTTTTTGTAGGCTCTGCAAATGCTGCCCCACTTGGTGATGATGGTCTTCACAAGCCTGATTGGTTAAGATTTACATTTAATGATATGGCTGAAGATTTTGAAGAAGCAAGCTCAGAAGGCAAGCGTTTGTTAATAATGTTTGAACAAAGAGGGTGTATTTATTGTACTAAAATGCATGAAGATGTTTATCCCAACCATGAAATAGACAAAATCCTTTCAGAAGATTACTTTGTCGTTCAACTGAATTTATTTGGTGATAATGAAGTTATTGACTTCAATGGTAATGTAATGACTGAGAAGGAAATCGCCAAAGCTTGGGGTGTGGTTTTTACTCCTACACTTATGTTTATGCCAGAAAATATCGATTTAATGAAATCTGCTTCACAAAATGCAGTCATTACAATGCCTGGTGCATTTGGTAAATATACTACTAAAAATTTATTAAATTATGTTTTGGAAAAGGGTTATAATAGTGGTGAACACTTCCAAAAATATCATGCCAGAAAATTTGCTGAACAAAAAAAATAATTTAATTCTAACCCATAAGTTGGAACATTTTACTAAATAAATTCAAAAAATAGAATTTGTCTTGCAAGACTCAGTTTATACGACTAACCTATCTATAGAATTTAAGGATTAGGGAGGAAATCATATGCTGCTTCGCAGTCTTATTGCCGTTTCGGCAACGTTAATATCCACATCCGTTATTGCTGGAGACATTTCACCAACTGACGTATCGTTTGGAGAGTATGGGGGAATTTCGGGCTCACTTACTGGTGTTGCTGGTGATCCAGTCGCAGGGAAAAAAGTTTCAACAAATCGTAAGCTAGGTAATTGTTTGGCCTGTCATGTCAATGATGACGCATCAGCTCAATCTTTTCACGGAGAAGTTGGCCCTGAATTGAATGGTGCAGGTTCTCGTTGGAGTGAAGAAGAGTTAAGAGGAATTGTTGTAAATTCAAAAAATACCTTTGAAGGAACAATAATGCCAGCATTTTACAGTACGCAAAATGGTGTGAGAACATTAAAGAAATTTGTCGGTAAAACAATTTTATCAGCACAACAAGTTGAAGATGTTGTGGCATATATATTAACATTAAAAGAGGAGTAGAGAATGTCATTAACTCGTAGAAATGCTTTAGCATTAGGTTCAGCATCATTTGTTGTAACACTCATGCCTCTAAATGCATTTGCAGCAAAAGATGAAACAATGGCTGTTATTAACGCATTTACTAATGGAGCCGCTGTAAGTGATGGTGGTATTAATCTAACAACTCCAGAAATTGCAGAAAATGGAAATACTGTACCAGTACAGTTCTCTGCACCTGGAGCAAAACGTGTGATGTTGTTAGCTGATGGAAACCCAACTCCTGGAGTTGGAACATTTAATTTTGGAAAATTAAGTGATGCATCTGGTTCAACCAGAATTCGCCTTGCTGGAACACAAGAAGTAATTGCAGTAGCTGAAATGGCTGATGGATCATACGCTCAAGTAGCAAAAACAGTAAAAGTAACAATTGGCGGCTGCGGCGGCTAGCAGAAAAGGAGAGTTCACATGGCAAAAGCACGTGTAAAAGCACCAAAAACTGCAGCAGCAGGAGAATTGGTGACAATCAAAACATTAGTTAATCATAAAATGGAATCTGGCCGTCGTAAGGATGGTGATGGAAACTTAATTCCTCGTAAAATTATCAATGCATTCTCAGCAACGTTTGGGGGTGAGGAAGTTGTATCTGCAAAGTTTGAACCTGCAATCTCAACAAATCCATATTTTCAATTTAGTTTTAATGTACCAGCCACTGGTGATCTAGTGATGAAATGGACTGATGATGATGGTTCAACTGTTGAACAAACAAAAACCATTACTGTCGCTTAATGCGCAAAAAAGGGAGGATACTATAATGAAGAAGTTCACAAGAACTCTGACATGTATTTTGGCTTTGTCTACTATCACAACAGTGGCAATTGCTGATGAAGACGCTGAGTTGGTAATAAACGGAGATCTAAACATATCAACTAAGGCTGCAGCACCCGCTGATAGTGCATTAGATGAATTGATATCTGGCTGGCGTTTTAGAACTAATGAAACTCAAGCATTGCAAATGGATGATTTTGATAACCCATCGTTTATATTTATTGAACAAGGCGAAGATCTATATGCAAAAGTCGATGGATCTGAGGGTAAGTCATGTGCATCATGTCATGAAGATGTAGCATCATTTGAAGGTTTAAAGTCAACACTGCCTCGACATAATGCAACAACTGGAAAATTAGATACAATGGAAACATTAGTAAATGATTGCCGCACTGAGAGAATGGGTGCTGAGCCTTGGAAATGGTCAAAAGGTAAGATGACTGCCATGACATCATTAATTTCATTACAATCTCGTGGCATGCCAATAAATGTTAAAACAGATGGTGAAGCTGCTGGTGCATATGATTTAGGTAAAGAGTTGTATTACACGAGAGTTGGTCAATTGGATATGTCATGTGCAAATTGTCATGAAGATAACTATGGTAACATGATACGTGCTGACCACCTTTCTCAAGGGCAAATAAATGGTTTTCCAACATACAGGTTAAAGAATGCCAAAATGAATTCTATTCATGCGCGCTTCAAAGGTTGTATGAAAAATATTAGAGCGACACCTTTTAAAGAAGGTTCAGACGAATTTCGTGCTCTAGAGCTTTATGTTGCATCTAGAGGAAATGGTCTATCAGTGGAAAGCCCATCAGTACGTAACTAAGTTTAAGTTTTTTACCCCACAATGTTAATTCGTTGTGGGGTTTATTTATTTTATAACATTCAAAATAATGAATATGAGGGATTTTGATATGATTTCACGACGTGATTTTTTACAAGCAACTGTTGCTGCATCTGCTATTTACGGTGCAGGGGGCTTTACTCGAGCATCAGCCCAGCAAAGTTTATCTCAAAATGAACTCTTAAAATTTGATACTACTGGTAATGTAACATTAATTCATATTACTGATATTCATGGACAATTGAATCCTGTTTACTTTCGTGAACCAGAGATAAATTTAGGCATCGGTTCTGTAAATGGCTTGCCACCACATGTGACTGGTAAAGATTTTTTAAATTTATTTAATATGACGCCTGGAACACCAGAAGCCTATGCACTTACTTATAATGATTTTAGCGCACTTGCAAAAACCTATGGTCGAATGGGTGGATTAGATCGTGTTGCAACTGTAATAAATTCAATCCGTTCAGATAGACCAGATGCATTACTGCTTGATGGCGGTGATACTTGGCAAGGATCTTACACGACGCATCACACCCAAGGTCAAGATATGGTAAATGTTATGAATGCTTTGAAGCCTGATGCCATGACATCTCATTGGGAATTCACATTGGGTATTGATCGAGTGACTGAAATTGTAGATTCCTTAGACTTTCCATTTTTGGGGGCAAACATTTTTGATAATGAATGGGAAGAGCCAGCTTATGAACCTTATAAAATGTTTGAGCGAGGCGGAGTTAAGATTGCAGTAATAGGGCAAGCATTCCCTTATATGCCAATTGCAAATCCTGGATGGATGTTCCCAAATCTATCATTTGGAATCCGTGAAGAAAGAATGGTTGAAGTTGTAAATGAAGTTCAGGCTTTGGGTGCAGAACTTGTGGTTTTATTATCTCATAATGGATTTGATGTAGATAGAAAATTAGCAAGTCGAGTGAATGGTATCGATGTTATTCTTACAGGGCACACCCACGATGCATTGCCAGAACCCGTCTTAGTGGGTTCAACAATGTTAATTGCTTCTGGTTCAAATGGAAAATTTGTAACTCGATTAGATTTAGATGTTAGGGAAGGTGAAGTGAAAGGGTTCTCCCACAAATTAATTCCAATTTTCAGTGATGTTATTGCCCCTGATCCATATGTAAGAGCGTTAATAGATGAACAAAGAGCACCATTTTCAGATCAGCTAAAAGAGGTTTTAGGCACTACTGATCAAGAGTTATATAGACGTGGAAATTTTAATGGTACTTGGGATGATTTACTATGCAATGCATTAATAGATGAACGCGAAGCTGACATTGCCCTATCGCCAGGTTTTAGATGGGGACCTAGTTTGTTGCCGGGTCAAGATATTACCCGTGAAGACTTATTTAATGCCACTGCAATGTCTTATCCAGAGGCATATAGAACGGAAATGACTGGTGAATTCTTACATGTAATTTTAGAAGATGTAGCTGATAACCTATTTAATCCTGATCCATATTATCAACAAGGAGGCGATATGGTTAGAGTTGGTGGTATGGGCTATTCAATTGATGTATCAAAGCCTCAAGGTTCAAGAATAACAGATATGACAATTCTTAAAACTGGTGAAAAAGTTGAAGCAAATAAATCTTACCAAGTTGCAGGATGGGCTTCAGTTAATGAAAATACTGAAGGCCCAGCAATTTGGGATGTTGCCGAGAGTTGGATCAAAAAGCAAGAATCTGTGAGTATAGACCCAAACACTTCTGTAAAAGTTTCAGGAATATAAATATTTTAATTATTTTTAATTACACATAATTTTATTTTTAAATTAAATTAATTATCTTGTGTTTTTAAGTAAGCTACAATTGCGTTTAAGTCTTTATCTTTCTTCAGTCCACCAAAAGACATTTTAGTGCCTTTGATGAATTTTTTTGGTTTTCTTAAGAATTCAACCATGAGTTCTTCAGTCCAGATTCGACCTTCTTCTGCAGCTACTTTAAAGCCCTTTGAGTATTTATATCTATTTGCCGTGCCCATTTTGCGACCAATAATTTCATATAATTGAGGCCCTGATTTATTTTTAGCGCCTTCACCAACTGCATGGCAGGCTTTACATTTTTTGAATACTTTTTTCCCAGCATTTATTAATTTGGGATCAATAGAAGCCGTATCTTTTTCGACTGGACTCAACGCAGATTGTTTTATCTCCACTTCAGTAGAAGTTTCTTCGGGAGTAACATCAATAATACTTGCACGCTTAGTTATTGATGTAGATTTTTTACAATTTTCCATACATGGCTCTTTTGACCAAATTGGATATTCGCTAATTTTCCTATCATCAATAATAAAACCGTTACTATTGTACATATTAAATTCTTGAAAATTCTTTTCGTTCAACACGAAATCATCTTCGATTAAATCATTTGAGTATAGTATGTAGGCAACTATTGAATAAACTTCATCACTTGTAAGAGTTTGAGCTCCCCCAAATGGCATTGATCTATTTATATAGTCCCAAAGTGTTGAAAGATATGGCCAATAAGATCCAACTGTCTTAACAGGATCTTCATCTGCTAGAGTATCAAATCCTCCAGCAAGTGCTGGCCAGTTACCAACACCTTCAGCAAAGTCACCATGACAAGATGCACATTTGTTGGCAAAGGTCTCCTCGCCTACTATAGCGTCGCCATTTCCAACAGGTAAACCACGGCCATCAGGTAAAATATCAACATCCCATGCAGTAATTTCAGACGGCAATGCGGTTCTTCCTAAACCAAGCTTACTGTCAGCAAAAATTGGTGTTGTTGCCAGAATACTCACTATTATTAAGCTAAGATACTTCAACATTTTCGACCTCACCTGTAGCTTTTAAATTCCATGTTTGTATGCAATTATTATGATAAACAGAGTTTTCACCTCGAATTTCACGGAGTTGATGTTTGGTAGGTTGAATATAACCTGTTTCATCAATTGCTCGTGCCTGGAGAAGCCATTCTTCGCCGCTCCATTCAGTATCTAAGTAAAATCGTGTTAGTGCTTTCGTTTCACTTTGATTGCCTAGGCGTGCTGTTTCCCATGTAATTCCACCATCTTTAGAGATATCAACTCTTGTGATTTTTCCATGACCTGACCAAGCTAATCCCGATATTACTAAAGGACCATTTCCATGTGTAACTGGTTTCTGCGGGCTAGGAGATGTTATAATAGATTTGGCATCCATTACCCAAGTCCATTTTCGTGCGATGCCGTTTGCTAACACATCTGTATATTTAGATGTTTCCTCCCTACTTTCAACAGGAGTATCGGATACTTCTATTCTTCGGATCCATTTTACCCACATGTTGCCTTCCCAACCTGGAACAACAAGACGTACGGGGTAACCATGTTCTTTTCTAAGTGCCTCGCCATTCGCTTTAAAGGCTACTAAAACGTCATCAAGTGCTTTTTCCATTGGAATTGAGCGTCCGTTGGATGAAGCATCAGCACCCTCAACATAAACCCATTTATCTTTTAGATCCTGTGCTTTATTTAAACCTGCTTCATTTAATAATAATCTCAAAGGTACACCTGTATACTCCATGTTATGAATCATTCCATGAGTAAACTGTGCTCCATTTAATTGTGCCCCAGCCCATTCCATACCAGTATTAGCAGCACATTCACAAAAGTAGACATGATTTTGTCTTGGAAATCTTTCAAGATCTTCATAGGTAAAAATAAGTGGGTTATCTACTAACCCATTAATCATTAGCCTGTAGTCTTTCTTTTGTAATTCAATTGCACCTGAATGGTGGCGCTCAAAAGCACAGCCTTGTGGTGTAATGGTGCCTTCTAAGGCATGTATTGGTGTAAAATTTATTGATGAAATCGGGCCAGCAGTTAACCAAGGTACATTTCGTCTAATAACATCATTTTCAAATTCTATTGGTAAACCATATGGTGTTTCATCAACACCATCTCCAGTGAAAGATGCCCAATCTTGGACATTGGTGATTAATGGATCGGCTTCATTCGCAGTTGAGGCAGATGCTAAGGTGCCTGTTATTGCAGCTGCTGAGCCGCTTAAAAATGCACGACGTGACGGTGCTTTTTTATTATTACTCATCGCTAAGAAGTCCTTTCGGAATTAATTCAAGCTTATGTTATCATATAATATAGATTTAACAATATTAAATTCATATTATTGAATATAACATTTCATTAAATTTTTTATTGTATATTAGATAATATAAATTAGTGATAAAAATGCTTAAGTGCTAATCATTGTAAGTGTTCATTATATTTATAGGAAGTTAATTATGCGATTTTTGATCTTATTCGCTGTTTCGGTTTTTTTTGCTAGTATTGTAAAAGCTCAAACTGCTATTTTATATAATTATGAGGGTACTTTTGATGACGCGACATTTAGTGTTGAAGGTGCAATATTAGGTAAGGGTCTTGTTATCGATCATATCAGTCATACAGGTGATATGCTTTCACGAACTGCAAACGATGTTGGTTCAGATATAGAAATTTTTAAATCTGCTGATATCTTTTTGTTTTGTTCAGCTGCAATTTCTAGAAAAGTCATGGAAGCTAACCCTCTAAACATTGCCCATTGTCCATATAATATTTTTGTTTTTGAGAACGATAATGGTGTGCATATTGGGCATCGAAGTTATCCTGATGGCCCAATGCAAATGGTCCATGAACTGTTAACTGATATAATAAGCCAAGCCTTGGACTTTTAAAGGCGCAGTTAGCGCCTTTAATTTATTGATCTAAGAAACTTCTTAATTTTCGGCTACGACTTGGATGTTTTAATTTCCTCAAAGCTTTTGCTTCAATCTGTCGAATACGTTCTCTTGTGACGCTAAATTGTTGTCCAACTTCTTCAAGCGTATGGTCTGTGTTCATTCCAATGCCAAATCGCATGCGTAATACGCGCTCTTCTCGAGGAGTAAGTGAGGCTAATACCCTTGTAGTAGTTTCTTTGAGGTTTCCTTGGATTGCAGATTCCAATGGTAAAATAGCATTTTTGTCTTCTATGAAATCACCTAATTGAGAGTCTTCTTCGTCCCCAATTGGTGTTTCTAATGAGATGGGCTCTTTTGCTATTTTCATTACCTTACGGACTTTATCCAAAGGCATTTGTAGCTTTGAAGCTAACTCTTCAGGCGTGGGTTCACGTCCAATTTCATGTAGCATTTGGCGACCTGTTCGTACCAACTTATTAATTGTTTCAATCATGTGAACAGGAATACGAATAGTACGTGCTTGGTCTGCAATTGAACGAGTTATTGCTTGTCTGATCCACCATGTAGCATAAGTGCTAAATTTATAACCGCGGCGGTACTCAAATTTATCAACAGCTTTCATGAGTCCAATATTACCTTCTTGAATCAAATCCAAGAATTGCAATCCACGATTTGTGTATTTTTTCGCAATTGAGATAACCAAGCGCAAATTTGCTTCGACCATTTCTTTTTTAGCACTTCGTGCTTCTTTTTCGCCTTTTTGAACCTGATTAACAATTCTTCGAAATTCTGGAATGTCTACACCAACATAATGGCCAACTTGTGCCATATCAGCTCGTAGTTCTTCAGCTTTTTCACGGTGTTTTTCAATGAAAGTTTTCCAACCACGTCCATCTTCATTTTCAGCTATCTTATCCAACCACATAGGGTCTAATTCTTGACCACGGTATTTATCAACAAATTCGCGTCGATTGATACGAGATTGGTCAGCTATTTTAACCATGCCTGAATCGATAGACATAATTTTTCTGTTTATCCCATAAAGTTGGTCGATAAGAGCATCAATTCGATTGTTATGAAAATGCAATGCGTTCACTTGTTCAACAAGACTATTGCGTAATTTCTGGTATGATTTTTCTGATTTATCAGAGAATGTATCATCTTCATTAATAGTTGCAGATATTCTTTCATCCTGCATACTTGCCAATTTATTATAATCTTTAGCTATTTTTGCTAATGTGGCTAGAACATCTGGCTTAAGTGTTTCTTCCATTGCTGCAAGAGAAATATTTGCAGCATCATCTTCATCTTCATCTTCATCTTCATCATCATTTAAGCGATTGCCATCAGCATCTAATTCGTGGGCTGGCGAAGATGAAGGTTTTGGAGCTCCAGTAAGAGGGCCAACCATTGGATCTTCATCATCATCTAGCGTGTCACTAAATGTAGTCTCTAGATCGATCACATCACGAAGAAGAATTTCTTCCTCTAAAAGTTCATCGCGCCAGATTGTAATAGCTTGGAATGTTAAGGGGCTTTCACATAACCCTTCAATCATTGTTTTACGCCCAGCTTCAATTCTTTTTGCTATGGCAATCTCACCTTCGCGAGACAATAATTCTACTGAACCCATTTCTCTCAGGTACATGCGAACAGGATCATCAGTTCTGTCTAAGGTTTCTTTGCCTGTTGCAGCTAAAGTCACTTCTTTAGCGTCGTTAGCAACAACAGTTACATCTGTTGGGCCTTCGTCTTCAACTTCATCGGCTTCAATAATATTTATACCCATTTCAGAAAGCATAGACATTACGTCTTCTATCTGTTCTGAAGCAACCTGGTCTGGTGGCATTACATCGTTAAGCTCATCATACGTTATGTAGCCTCGTTCGCGAGCAACTGCGATCATCTTTTTAACTGCAGCTTGGCTCATATCGCCCATGCCTTCGTTAACTTCACCTTTTTTTGAACTATCTTCTTTAGCGGCCATTGGAAGCTCCTTAAATGGATCTCTCAAGTGATTCGGCGAATCAGTTGATACTTGCACGAATCAACACATTGATGGGGTGATTCGCAATGGCTTTAACGTGTTTTTTTGACCCAAATTTGGTTATCTAGCATATTTTGTAGATTTTTTGACATTTCCGAAGCGTTTTCATCAGTTTCTGAGTACTCTTCCTCCACCGCTCGAGTTGCTTTTGCCTTTGCAATTGCTGCTTGTTGAAGTCGCCATGTTAGTCCTTCATCAACCAAACCCGTTAAATCTTGTTCTGCTTCTTTAATTTCATTGAAAGCACCAATTAATGCGACGTGTTTTGCTAACTCTTCCTCTAAAGTTTGTTCGACAAGGTCTGGGGGTGAGTTTTTTTTCAAGTATGGATGATTTTTTATTGGTTTTAATTTCATTAATTTATCTAAGGGCGAATAACCTAATGAGTTTTGGATATTGATTGCAAAATTATCTTTTATGCCTGCATCTGTTTTCTTGACGTGTAAATTTATTAATACAGCGTTCATAATTTCTACCAAATCTGGAGTGGTAATTGGACATCTTTCCAGGGCACTTTCATTTTTAAGTGCAGCAGATTGATTTTTAATTGCAGAAACCAAGATGAGGCTTTCTCTAAGGCGCCAGTTTGTTTCATCAGATTGCATTGCGAGCATGGATGATTTTGTATTAGGTGATGCTAATAATTTTGGCTTTTTACCCCAACTTTGTGAAGATCCATAAGATTTAGATTTATTCGCTAAATTCATGTTATTATTTATTGGTGAAAATAATTGATAGCGTAATTCTTTTATGGCCTGGCCATAATGGTGTCGGATTGACTTGTCGCGAATGGTCAGTACTGCAGCCCTCAAGGATTTATCTAATAGAGCTCGCCTTTCTGGACTGTCAAAATTTTTGCCTTCAGTTTCACGTTGCCATAAAAGATTTACCATAGAAACAGAATTATCTAACAGTTCTTGCAAAAAGGTTGCCCCTTTATCTTTTAAAATATCATCGGGGTCTTGGCCAAGCGGTAATATACAAAATCGAAGTGACTTACCTGCCTCAAGCAAAGGTAGTGCCAAATCTATAAGCCTCATGGCAGCTCTCAAGCCTGCGGTATCTCCATCAAGTGCAATAATAGGTTCATGATGAATACGCCAAATTAATGCTAATTGATTTTCAGTTATTGCAGTCCCAAGAGGTGCTACTGCATGTTTAAAACCAAATTGAGAAAGAGCAATTACATCCATATATCCCTCTGCAACTATCAGAGAATTAGCCTTCCCTGATGCTTCGCGTGCCGGAGCGTGGTTATATAGACTTCTACCTTTATCAAATAAGGCTGTTTCATTTGAATTTAAATATTTAGCTCGGGCGTTTGGATCCATTGCTCTTCCACCAAAAGCTATGCATCGACCTTGTGTGTTTCTAATTGGAAACATTATTCGCCCTCTAAAGCGATCAAAAATATTACCACCATCATCTGGTTTGATTGCAAGTCCCGCATCGATTATTTTGTTTTCTTTAATTCCTTTATTTAAAAGAAATTGAGACAAAGAAGTTCTATCACCTGGAGCAAATCCGATTTCAAAAGTATTTATAATATCTGCGGTTAATCCACGTGATTTTATATAATCTTTAGCGTTTTTTGCATTTGATCCATTGAATTGCATTTTATAGAATTGAACGGCATTTTCCATTATGCTTGCTAATTCTTTATTTATGTCAATTTTTTCTTGAGCCTTAGGATCTCTGGCAGGCATGGTTAGACCAGCTTCACGTGCTAGAATCTCCACCGCTTCAATAAAACTGACATTTTCAGAATTGCGTATGAATGAAATTGCATCACCTTTTTCATGGCATCCAAAGCAGTAATAAAACCCCTTTTTATCGTCTACATGGAAAGATGCAGTTTTTTCTGAATGAAATGGGCATGGTGCCCAGTAATCACCTTTTGCTATATTTGTTTTCTTTTGTTCCCACGTAACTTTGCGCCCAACAACTTGTGATAGGGACGAACGATTTCGTAATTCTTCTAAAAAACCAGGAGGCAGACTCATGTGTATATAATGCTCACGCACATACTTTTAAGCAAGTAAATATATGCCTTTTTTAGCATTATGAATAAATAGGTCTTTTGTATCTTCATTGTTGTTTAATTATGATTGTTTGGCGTAAAGTATTATCTGATTTATTGAAAATTAAAATTTTGTTTGTATTGTCAACTATTGCATACCAGTTGTCGCCTTGAGTGTATGCAGTTGCAGAAACTCCAATTGGTAAAGTTATATCATTTACTTGAAATGTTTGGTTATTATTTGAGAAACGCATGACAAACATAAATATTAAGGTTATGAACCCTATGATCATTATTGCTAATAAGGTTGTTACTAATCTGCGTAATAATTTTAAATTAGCTGGCTCTGCTGAATATTCTAAAGGATCATCCATGTCTGCACCTTACGTAGTTGAATTGACTTTGGGTGAAAACCCTGCACCCCGCCTAGATAAGGCATTAGCTTCTGTTGTTCCAGCCGAAGTTACATTGAGCCGTTCTCGTATTACAAAGTTAATAGCTGAAGGTGCTGTTACTCTGGCAGGCGAGCCTATAACCAAACTAAAGTATAAGGCTCCAGCAGGGAGTATTTTTAGGATAGTTATGCCTCCGGTGCAAGACTATGAAAATGCACAGCCTGAAAACATACCATTAGATATAGTATTTGAAGATGATCATTTGATTATTGTTAATAAACCTGCAGGCATGGTTGTTCATCCAGCTCCTGGTTCTGAAAATGGAACTTTAGTTAATGCATTATTGTATTATTTTGACGGTAATTTATCTGGTGTTGGTGGAGAAAAAAGGCCTGGTATAGTTCACCGAATTGATAAAGATACATCGGGCCTTTTAGTAGTCGCAAAGTCTGACTCAGCTCATGCGGGATTGGCTAAGCAATTTGCTGACCATTCAATTTCTCGAAGATATTTAGCTGTTTCAAAAGGTGTGCCCCAAAAAAGTGATCCTAGGCTTGCAGGCTTGCGTGGTGTTAATTTTGAAGATGGAGGTGTAATAAGAGTTGCAACAAATATAGCTCGGCATAAAACTGATAGAAAGCGTATGGCAGTAGTTCAAGATGCTGGAAGACATGCAATTACTCGCGCAACTGTACTTGAAAATTTTGCTCATTCAGCTCTTATGGAATGCTGGTTGGAAACTGGTAGAACACATCAAATACGTGTACACTTTTCTCACATTGGGCATGGCTTGATTGGTGACCCTATTTATGGCTTACGCAAAGCAATGCCTGGATCAGTCTTCGAACCTGAAGATATGGTTATTGTAAAAGGGTTTTCTCGCCAAGCGCTTCATGCAAAATCAATTGGTTTCATACACCCAATTACAAAAGAATATATGAATTTTGACTCTGATATACCTTCTGATTTGATTGAATTAATTGAAATACTGAGAAAAAAATAAATATCACAAATTTACTCATGCCATAAATGCAAAGAAATCATGGCATGAGTATGTGAGGGTATTAACTTTCCATGGCTTCTAATTCATCAATCATTGAACTTATTAAACTTAAGCCTTTATCCCAAAATTTAGGATCACTTGCGTCTAATCCAAAAGGTGCAAGTAACTCTTTATGATGCATTGAGCCACCAGCAGAAAGCATATCAAAATATTTATCTTGGAAGTCAATATTCCCTTCTTCGTAAACTGCATATAACGCATTTACTAACCCATCTCCGAATGCATACGCGTACACATAAAAAGGTGAATGAATAAAATGTGGTATATATGTCCAGAAGGTCTCATAACCCTCAACAAAATTGAATATTGGGCCTAAACTTTCAGCCTGAATCGACATCCATATTTCGTTTATTTGATCTGGAGTTAATTCTCCATTAGCTCTTGCGGCATGTAGTTTGCATTCAAAATCATAAAAAGCAATTTGGCGAACAACCGTATTGATCATGTCTTCAACTTTATTCGCGAGTAAGTGTTTTCTTTTTACTGGATCCGTAGTTTTATCCAACATTTTTCTAAATGTTAACATTTCTCCAAAAACTGAAGCAGTTTCAGCCAAAGTTAATGGTGTTGATGAAAGAAGTTCGCCCTGAGATGCTGCTAAAACTTGATGTACTCCGTGGCCAAGTTCATGAGCCAAAGTCATTACATCCCGTTGTTTACCCATATAATTTAACATTACATATGGGTGTACATTAGTTACTGTTGGATGGGCAAAGGCACCAGGTGCTTTGCCAGGCTTAACCCCAGCATCAATCCATCCTTTTGTAAAAAATGGCTCGGCTATATTTGCCATCTTTGGTGAAAAGTCTGAATATGCATCCAAAACTATTTTTTTTGCATCCTCCCACTGAATATCTGAACTATTATCGCTGTCTAATGGTGCATTTCTATCCCATACTTCCAATGAATCTAAGTTCATCCATTTTGCTTTTAATGCATAATAACGGTGTGAAAGTTTTGGGTATGCAGTAACTACTGCGTTTCGAAGTGCTTCTACGACCTCGGGCTCTACTTGATTTGCAAGGTGGCGACTAAATTGAGGTGTAGGCATTTTGCGCCAACGGTCTTCCACTTCTTTTTCTTTTGCTAAAGTGTTGGTAATTCTAGAAAATAATGAAATATTTTCTCCAAAAACTTTTATTAGTGCGCGTGTTCCTTTTTCTCTAGTTTCGCGATTTTTATCAGAAAGTAAATTTAGTGTAGCCTCTAAGCTGAGCAATTCATCATCCACATTAAATTTTAAAGAAGCCATTGTTTCGTCAAATAAACGATTCCATGCAGCTGTTCCTACAACAGATTGGTCGTGTAAAAACTGCTCCAATTCATCTGATAATTGATGCGGTTTCATTTTGCGTAAGTTATCTATTATAGGTTTGTAGCGTGATAGTTTGTGGTTTGAATTTAATAAATTTTGTATATGTTCATCGTCTATATTATTAATTTCTAAGCTAAAAAATACCAAAGGTGTTGTGAAGTCTGTGATTTTTGACTGCATATCTGCCATAAATTTACTACGATTGGCATCACTTGTATTTTGGTAATAACTTAATCCAGCAAAAGACATAACGCGTCCTGCAACGTTTTGAATATCTTCATACCTTTCTATGCAGTTCAAGAGGCCTTCAGCTGTGAGACCATCTAGTTGGCCCTGATACTCAGATGCGAAACTACTACAGTTACTTTCAAGCGCTTTTAAATCTTTTGTGATTTCTTCCCCATCTGGTGATGGATAGAGATCATTCAAATCCCAATTTGGCAAGTCTCCAAAGTCACCTGTCACGGTGTCATGAGAGTCAAAATTAATTTGAGGTAATTGAAAAGATTTAAACATAACAAGCTCCTTAGATTCGCTGTAGAATTAAGTACGCAAATAGAAAACTGAAAGCAATTTATATCTCTCATAATTACTAAGTAAAAATGTGAAATTTTCTGATAATTAGCTAATCATGAGCAGTTATTAAGAACATTTGTATCGATATTATTGACACTTTAAATAAATAAGTAATGATCAGTTTAAATCGAGGAAAAAAAATGAAATATAATAAGTTAGGCCAAACAGATTTGGTTGTGAGTGAACTTTGTCTGGGTACTATGACTTGGGGTACACAAAATTCAGCTGAAGATGCATTTTACCAAATTGAAAAATCAATAGATGCAGGTATTAACTTTATAGACACTGCAGAGTTATATCCAGTGAACCCAATTAGTGGAGCAACGCAAGGTGAAAGTGAACGTATTTTAGGGGAATGGCTTAATAAATCAAATTGTAGAGACGAACTAATCATTGCTACAAAAATTGCTGGAAATGGGCCAAAGCATATTCGTAATGGTGAAGGAATTACCAAAAAATCATTGTTTACTGCTATAAATGCTTCACTGAATCTTTTGAAAACTGATTATATTGATTTGTATCAACTTCACTGGCCAAACCGCGGTTCTTATCATTTCCGCCAAAATTGGCGATTTGATCCAACAAGCCAAGATAAAAATATAGTTTTAGATCACATGAATGAGGTTCTTCAAGCCTGTGATACGCTAAAAAAAGAAGGCAAGGTACGCGCTTTTGGATTATCAAACGAAAGTGCTTGGGGTACAGCGCAATGGCTGCGTATTTCAGAAGAGAAAGATTTACCTCGAATGGATAGTATTCAAAACGAATATAGCTTGATGTGTAGAATTTTTGATACTGATTTGGCTGAACTTTGTCATAATGAAAATGTTGGATTATTGTCATTCTCGCCATTAGCTACAGGTATTTTATCAGGCAAATATTTAGATGGTGCCATACCAGAAGGGTCAAGGGGCTCTATTGTAAATGGATTATCAGGTAGGATGACTTCAAGAATTGATGCAGCAACACGCGCGTATATGGAAGTTGCAGAAAATTACGGTTTAGACACCTGTCAGATGGCACTTGCTTGGTGTAGGACGCGTCCTTTTATGGCTTCGGCAATATTTGGGGCGAGAACAAAGGAACAATTATCAAACGCACTTGCTTCAGTAAATGTGGATTTATCAGATGATTGTTTGCGTGCTATCGAAATGGTTCACAAAAAACACCCGATGCCATTTTAAATATAGATTTAATTAAAATCCATGCATTCTTTTAGCCCACTGCAAACCAATGAAGGCACCTTTCACGCGGGGTAAGAGAAATAAAGCAATAGTTATAAAAATAAGAATGAAACTGACCGCTAAAACTAAAGGGTCGGGACGATACCATTCAAATATAATTAACATTAATGGTGCTAATAAGTGACCAGAAATCAATATTGTAATATATGCTGGGCCATCATCTGCCCTTTGATGATGAAATGCTTGTGAGCAAAATGCACATTCGTTTCTAATTGCTAAATATCCATCCATCATAGGTCCAGAGCCACAGTTTGGACATTTCCGTTTCCAACCATGTATTAATGCTTGTTTCACGGGTCTATCGTATTTAGATGCATTTAATTCCATATTGTATAATTAGTTTATTGCAGTAAAAATTTAAAAGTGACAAGTTGACCTAGTGGCGGGATGTCGCATAATTTTGTTGTAACTTAATTGTTTTGTTCAAATAATTTTATTTAAGTAACTAAACGTAGAGAAATAAATGGTTTTTGATCTAGCATCAGCTGAAATTTTAGCAATTAAGGCGATAGATTGGATAGCTGCTGATAATGAGTTATTTGAGATTTTTTTAGGTAGTTCGGGTGCAGATTTAAATGATGTTAAAGCTGGAGCGAAGGATAATATGTTCTTGGGCTCTGTGCTTGATTTCATTCTTATGGATGATGATTGGGTAAAAGCGTTTTGTGAGTCAAAATCCTTTGAATTTAATGAACCATTCCTAGCTAGGCAGTTTTTACCGGGTGGAGACTTACCAAATTGGACATAAAATGAGCAAAATTAAAGGAATAGCTTTTGATAAAGATGGAACATTAATTGATTTTGAGGCTAGTTGGTCAAAAGGATTAATTTCGTTGATTGAATCCATATTTCCTAATCAAACAGATAAACAGCAAGTTTTGGCAGAAGAAATAGGCTTCAATTTAGTTTTTGAAAAATTTGTTGGTGGATCAGTCTTTGTTAACGGTACAACTGATGATGTTATTGATGTTTGGAAAAAACATTTTCCTGAACTAATCACAGAAGACATTAAACAGAAAAGTGAAATGGCATTTAGAAATTTGGAACCAATACCATTGTGTAATCTTGAGATCTTTATGTCGAATTTAAAGGAAAAAGGTTATTTTTTAAGTGTAATTACCAATGCTGCAGAAGCTCCGACGCTAATACAATTGGAAAAGCTTGGCTGTTTGCATTTATTGGATGCAGTTATTGGATGTGATAGTGGTTTTAACCCCAAGCCATCTGGGGATACAATTTTAGGTTTTTGTAATGCAATAGGTTTGAAGCCAGATCAAATAGCAATGGTTGGAGACAGTACTCACGATTTAAACGCTGGCCGTGAAGCTGGAGTAGGTATGAATGTCGGTGTCTTATCTGGTCCAGCTACTATTGATCAAATGTCAGGTTTAGCTGATATAATCTTGGATGATATATTGGGGCTACCGGAAATATTAGAAAAAGAGACAAGACCGACTTTTTTGTCGTAAATGAATAAGCCTACTTTATTTTATATTGCATTCTTTAGATGATAGGAGAGCGTAATATGGCATCTAGGCGAAAAAGATCTGGTGGTAGAGCTGGCAATCACCGTAATTCGAGTTCTTCAATTAATCAGATGCCTTGGCAGCAAGTTGTAAATATTGATGATCCAATTGAACCCCTTTCGGAAGATGGTATTCAGAATATTCACGAAGGTGTCTTGGAAATATTGGAGAATATAGGCATTGAGTTTATGAATCCTGAAGCACTGCAAATTTTAAAAAAAGGCGGTGCGAGTGTTCGTGGAGAAAATGTCCGTATTGGTCGCGATCTCTTGGCAGAAATGCTGACTTACGTACCGCAAGAATTTACCATAACTCCACGAAACCCTAATCGAAAAATTACACTTGGCGGAAGGAATATGGCGTTTGTAAACGTATCATCGCCACCAAACATGTGGGATTTGGAGCGAGGAAAACGCGCAGGTGATTTTGAAGGTTTTAAGGATTTCATGAAGCTTACACAGTTTTTTAACTGTATCCATGTGGCAGGTGGGTATCCAGTTGAACCTGTCGATATCCATGCATCAGTTAGGCACCTTGATTGTTTATACGAGAAGTTAATTTTAACCGACAAAGTTGTTCATGCATATTCCCTTGGAAAAGAGCGTGTAGAGGATGTCATGGAGATGGTTAGAATTGCGGGAGGCTTAACTCATGAAGAGTTTGAGGAAAAGCCGAGAATGTATACAAATATTAATTCGGTTTCACCTTTGAAACATGATTTCCCAATGTTGGATGGTACGATTCGCTTGGCCAAGCGTGGTCAACCGATTGTAGTGACACCGTTTACATTAGCAGGTGCAATGGCACCAGTAACAATGTCTGGTGCGGTTACATTGTCATTAGCTGAAGGATTAGCGGCAATAGTTATGATTCAAATGATCCGTAAAGGTTGCCCATCAATGATTGGCACATTTACTTCTAATGTAGATATGAAATCAGGTGCGCCTGCATTTGGTACGCCTGAATATATGAGAGCTACTCAGATGACTGGTCAATTAGCAAGATTCTATGGGTTACCGATGAGATCATCGGGAGTATGTACTGCAAATGTACCAGATGGTCAGGCTATTTGGGAAACGTCCAACTCTTTATGGGCAGCTGTACAATCAGGTACTAATCTTGTTTATCATGCTGCTGGATGGCTTGAAGGAGGTCTCATAGCAAGTCCAGAAAAGTTTATTATGGATTGTGAAATATTACAACATATACAGCGGTATATGGATACATCTTTATGTGAAACCAATACTGAGGATATTGCTATTAGCGCTATAAAAGAGGTTGGACATTTACCTGGTGCCAACTATTTTTCGGCTAAACATACTCAAGAAAGATATGAAAATGCCTTTTACTCTCCTCTAATATCTGATTGGACAAATTATGAGGCATGGAATTTGAATGGGGGTAACTGGACGGCTCAAAGAGCTCATAAAATGTATAAACAAATAATAAAAGATTTTCAGCCTCCTCCAATAGATGAAGCCATCAAAGAAGAATTAAAAAGCTTTGTAGCAAGAAGAAAATCTGAAGGTGGAGCGCCAACAGATTTTTGAATCACAAAAATGATATTGAGTTTAAATGGTACCAGCGCCCCGGCTCGAACGGGGGGCCTCTTGATCCACAATCAAGCGCTCTAACCTACTGAGCTACGCCGGCACTTTGCGTCATTTAGCTTATGCATTCAGGGCTGGCAAGTCCGATCATACTTGAAATTACGACTTTCTCTTGATAGCCAAGAAAAAATAAACAAATAAAAACAGATATGGTAATAAATCATGGGAATTAATTCAGAAGTTGAAATTGAAGCTAATTTACAAATTGGTCCAACCAGTGATGGAATGGTTAGATTGTTTATTGAAGCAAAAGGAATCGAGGTACCTTTAGATTTTGATCCTGAAGAAGCAGATGAAATAGCGGAAGAGATTCGTTCTGCTGCAGCTTCAGCTCGAGCAAATTCCAAGAAATAACCTCAAATATGCAACTTGGCTACTTGAAGATTTGTTTTAAATTTACTATCTACATATCAGGCGGGTTCTGCCCTTCTTGTGAGAAGCTCAATTTCAGTGGCCGATAAGCTTTCTTGAGGGAACTGGCTCTGTGACTTACCCTGGTATATCATATCCGGTACCCACCTGTATTACACAGGCTCCGGGAAATTAACCCCTTCCACCGCTGCGTTGAATGCGATTGCAATGATATCGCGTTCTGATGTGGGCCCGCCGCCTATTAGTTGGTTTAAGCATTGCTGATGAATGAAATATAAAAATGAAAAATATACAGAATCTAAAATCCCTTTGCAGAAAAGCAGCATTTAAGGCGAGAGCAGAAGCTCACGTGGCTGGGCATGATAATAAAGCTAATGCTCAACTGTATAATTATTTAAAAACACAAGATTCTAATCTTGTCATTGCAGCGTACATGCCAATACGGACTGAAATAAGTCCTCTACCTGCAATGACAAAAATTTCAAAGCGTGGTCATAAAATTTGTGTTCCGGTTGTTGTGAAGGATGGCACACCACTTAAATTTTTTGAATGGACACCTGAAACAAAAATGGTTTCTGGTGCTTTTGGTGCGCTTATTCCTGAAAAAAGTAATCGACTTATACCTGATATAATAATCACACCATTGGCAGCGTTTGATATGAATGGATATCGATTAGGATATGGGGGTGGTTTCTATGATCGTTCTTTTGAAGAAATTACAAAATTAAAAGAAATTACTGCTGTTGGTTTTGCGTATAGTTCTCAAGAAGTCTTGGCGGTGCCAAGTGAGCCAACAGATTATAAGCTAGACCAAATAATAACGGAGCAGGGCATCTTGTCCTTTTGAGACAATGCCGTTATCGGGGTTAAATGAGACTTTTATTTCTAGGTGACATCATGGGCCGCTCTGGCCGTAAAGCTATAAGTGAACGATTAAATCGCTTGCGAGAAAAATGGCGTTTAGATTTTGTAGTTGTAAATGGCGAAAACGCTACTGGTGGGATGGGTTTATCTGCAAGTCATGCAAAAGCTTTGATTGATTCTGGGGTGGATTGTATAACTTTAGGTGATCATGCTTTTGATCAAAGAGACATGTTAACATTCTGCGAGCAAGAACCAAGAATTATTCGCCCCTTAAATTTTGCAAAAACTGCACCCGGAAAAGGCTTTCGTCTCATAAAAGCTCGAAATGGGAAAAAAGTTTTAGTTGCACAGGCTTTAGGACAAGTTTTTATGAAAAAGCCATTTGATGATCCCTTTTCGGCACTAGATACAGCATTAAAAAATGCTCCATTGGGTGGAATGGCTGATGCAGTTATTGTGGACTTTCATGCTGAAGCCACTTCTGAGAAAGTTGCGATTGGACATTGGTTGGATGGTCGCGCTTCATTAGTTGTTGGAACTCATACTCATATCCCAACTGCTGATGCTCAGATCCTTCCAAAAGGTACTGCACATCAATCTGATGCAGGAATGTGTGGGGATTATAATAGTATTATTGGAATGCAAAAAGATGAGCCATTGCGCCGGTTTATAACGGGAATGAACAAAGAAAGATTTACGCCAGCAGTAGATGAAGCAACATTGTGTGGCATATTCGTAGAAACTGATAATGCAACTGGCTTAGCAAAAAATGTTGTGCAAATACGTAATGGTGGCAGATTGCAACAATCGGAACCAGTATGAATAGTAAGACATGGCTATTTTTACCGCTTGTTGTGATAGGCGCAACATGGGGTTTAACAATTCCAGCTATTAAAATTGCTGTATCAGTTGGCTATCCAGTTTTAGGGGTCTTGTTTTGGCAAGTATTCCTTGCGGCATTTGTAGCTTTAATCCTTTTTTTACCAAAACGACGTGCTTTAAGGTTAACAAAGAAAAGGTTGATTTTATTTGGTTGGATAATGGCATTTGGAACAATATTACCTGGAATAATAACTTACACGGCCGCTTTTCATCTTCCAGCGGGTGTCATGGCAATAACAATAGCAATGGTTCCAATTTTTATTATGCCTATTGCAATTTTGATAGGTCACGAGACTTTTCAAAAAACGCGAGCATTAGGTGTTTTGATGGGTGCTATAGCAATAATTCTTTTAATTGGGCCTGAAGCAAGTTTACCAGACCAATCAAAGGCTGGATTTGTATTATTAGCAATTCTTTCTCCACTTTGTTATGCGCTTGAAGATAATTTTATAGCATATTTCGGCTTAGATGGAATGACATCGGTTGAAACTTTGTTGGGCTCTGCAGTGTTAGGTTCTATTGTGCTTGGTATTTTTGTAGCATCGCAAGGGTCATTTATTCCAATTTGGGAAGACGGACTTGAACAAGCAGACTATGCAATTCTAGCAATTGGTTTTACTACTGGATTTGCTTATGCTGGATTTATTTGGCTTATTGGAAAAGGTGGGCCCGTGTTTGCGGGGCTAGTTGCGTATTTAGTAACTTTTTTTGGAGTTATTTGGTCGATGATTTTGTTAAAAGAAACTTACTCAAGTTTTATTTGGGCAGCATTTATAATAATGTGTCTAGGAATGTTTTTAGTGCGTCCAAGAGTAGATACTCATTAAATTAGATATCTAAATTTTTTTGATATGAATTTTTAAAATAGATCTGCTTGGTATTGAAAAATATGTACCTTATTTGTATGAAGCAATTGTAATGATTATTTTAAAGGATTTATATTATGGCAGGCCATTCCAAGTGGGCAAACATCCAACATCGCAAAGGTCGCCAAGACAAACTCCGTTCAAAGCTATTTTCTAAATTATCCAAGGAAATAACTGTTGCTGCGAAGATGGGGGATCCTGATCCAGAAAAAAACCCAAGACTTCGTTTGGCAGTTAAAGAAGCAAAATCAAATTCAGTCCCAAAAGATGTAATTGATAGAGCTATCGGAAAAGCGACTGGAGGCGATGACGAAAATTATGATGAAATTCGTTATGAAGGATATGGCCCCAATGGAGTAGCAGTTATCGTTGAAGCAATGACTGATAATAAAAATAGAACAGCATCTTCTGTTCGATCCTTGTTTACTAAGTCGGGTGGTAATTTAGCTGAAACAGGAGCTGTTTCATTTATGTTCGAACGAAAAGGCTTAGTCGTATACGGCGCAGAAGCTGGCAATGTTGATGCAATGTTTGAACATGCAATTGATGCAGGCGCAGAAGATGTTGAATCAACAGAAGATGGGCATGATATTTATTGTGCATCAACAGATCTTAATGATGTGTCAAAAGCGCTAGAATTGGCATTGGGAGAGAGTGAAACGACAAAATTAATATGGAAGCCTACTACAATGACTGAATTAGATTTAAGTGGTGCTGAAAAAATAATGAGATTAATTGAAAACTTAGAAGACGATGATGATATCCAAAATGTAACAACAAACATGGATGTATCTGATGAAATCATGTCTCAGTTATAATTTTCATCCTAAATTTTTATTGCTATACTCAAGTATGTTTTATTAATCACACAAAACTAAATCCAAAAAAATGGAATTTAGTTTTGTGTAATCTAAACCTTTAATTATTTATTGATGACATCTGGCGTTAATTTTTATTGATGCTAATGTATTTACCTATAATGTATAAATCTGCCGAATCTGATTCCGGCGACGCTTGAACAAAGGAGGTTTGTCATGCGCATAGGGACACCTAAAGAAATTTTCCTTGGTGAAAACCGAGTGGCAATGACGCCTGAGTCGGCTCTTCAGATGCAAAAATTAGGCTATGAATGCTTCATTGAAAAGGGAGCGGGGGAAGCAGCTAGGTTTTCTGATAAAGACTACAAAAATGCTGGAGTTAAAGTTTTAAATAGTGCTGCTTCTTTGTACAAAGAAGTTGACATTGTTGCAAAGGTGCGACCTCCGGAAGATATTGAGATAAAGCGATTGAAAAAGGGGCAAACATTAATTTCCTTTTTTTATCCAGGCCAAAATACGACTCTTTTAGAGGCTGCAAATAAAAAAGGTGCACATATTATTGCAATGGATATGGTGCCTCGTATTAGCCGTGCTCAGAAAATGGATGCTCTTTCATCGATGGCAAACATTGCGGGCTATCGATCAGTTATGGAAGCTGGAAATAATTTTGGACGATTTTTTACTGGACAAGTAACTGCTGCAGGAAAAGTTCCACCCGCTAAGGTTTTAATAGTAGGTGCTGGCGTTGCGGGTCTTGCAGCAATTGGTGCTGCAACTTCACTAGGTGCTATGGTTTATGCATTTGATGTCAGACCAGAAGTAGCAGAACAAATTGAGAGTATGGGGGCAGAGTTTGTGTTCTTGGACTTTGAGCAGGAACAATCTGATGGTGCAGAAACTGGTGGATATGCTGCTCCATCAAGTCCTGAATTTAGAGAGAAACAGCTTGCCAAATTTCGAGAGTTAGCTCCCGAAATGGACATCGTAATCACAACCGCTTTGATACCTGGAAGAGACGCCCCAAAGCTCTGGCTCGAAGATATGGTCAGTTTACAAAAACCAGGGTCAGTAGTAGTCGATTTGGCTGCTGAGCGTGGTGGAAATTGTGACTTGACTGTTATGGATAAAAAGATTGTTTCAGAAAATGGTGTTACAATTGTTGGATATACTGATTTTCCAAGCCAAATGGCAGCCCAATCATCAACATTATATTCAACAAATATTCGACATATGATGACTGATCTAACTCCTGATAAGGATGGAAAACTAAAACATGATATGAAGGATGATGTGATACGAGGTGCTACTGCATCTCATAAAGGAAAAATCACTTTTCCACCACCACCTCCAAAAATAGCAGCAATAGCAGCAAAGGCTCCAGTGGCTCCAGAACCTTCAGCTGAAGAGTTATTAGCATTAGAAGCGCTTAAATTAAAGAAAGCTGGCTCGCAACAAACAGCATTGCTAGTATTTGGGGGATTACTCATGCTCTTAATTGGAGCTTATGCTCCATCATCTTTTATGCAGCATTTTATTGTTTTTGTATTATCTTGTTTTATTGGTTTTCAAGTTATCTGGAATGTGAGCCATTCACTTCACACTCCATTGATGGCAATCACAAATGCTATTTCAGGCATAATAATTTTGGGTGCATTGCTTCAGATCGGCAGTAGTGGATTCATCATAACTATTTTGGCTAGTATTTCAGTACTTATTGCCATGATTAACATCGTAGGTGGCTTCATGGTTACAAGGCGAATGTTGCAAATGTTTCAGAAATCTTAGGGGGGATAATTATGGGTATCGGTATTGTGACTGCTACATATATTGCCGCATCAGTTTTATTCATTCTTGCACTTGGTGGTTTGAGTAATCAAGAAAAAGCAAAACGAGCTGTTTGGTATGGTATTGTTGGTATGGCTTTAGCCGTAGTTGCAACAATGTTTGGCCCAGGAGTTGGCGGTTGGTCTATTATACTTCTAATACCATTGTTAGGGGTAGGTGCTTTTATTGGCATGGTTGTTGCCCAAAGAGTTGAAATGACAGAAATGCCCCAACTTGTTGCGGCATTGCACTCATTCGTAGGATTAGCTGCAGTTTTCATAGGTTTGAACTCTGACATTCTTGGCACTCACGGATTAGTTGGTGCTGAAATTGCAATACACGAAGTTGAAGTATTTCTAGGCGTATTTATTGGTGCGATTACATTCACTGGATCAATCATCGCATATGGAAAATTAGCGGGAAAAATTGATGGTAAAGCCTTGGTTTTGCCATTCAGGCATCTTCTTAATATTGCAGCAATAATATTCAGTTTAATATTGTTGTTAATGTACATGAACCATTCTGGATCGTGGACTTTATATTTAATGATGATAATTGCATTTGCATTAGGTGCGCATTTGGTGGCTGCGATAGGAGGTGCTGATATGCCTGTAGTCGTTTCAATGTTGAATAGTTACTCTGGATGGGCTGCTGCTGCCACAGGCTTTCTATTAGGTAACGATTTGCTCATTGTAACAGGTGCTTTAGTTGGCTCATCTGGCGCTATTTTGTCATACATCATGTGCAAAGCAATGAACCGATCATTTATATCTGTTATTCTAGGTGGATTTGGAGGCTCAAAAGGTCCTGCCATGGAGATTGATGGAGAGATGATAGCTACGGATGTAAATACAGTTGTGGCTCAATTAAATGACGCTAAATCTATTGTCATAATTCCTGGATATGGAATGGCAGTCGCCCAAGCACAGCAATCTGTTTCAGAACTAACAAGAAGATTAAGAGATAAAGGAAAAAATGTACGTTTTGCAATTCATCCAGTAGCGGGCAGATTGCCCGGGCATATGAATGTTTTATTGGCAGAGGCAAAAGTTCCTTATGACATTGTCCTAGAAATGGATGAGATTAATGATGATTTCCCAGAAACAGATATTGCAATTGTGATTGGATCAAATGACATTGTAAATCCTGCTGCTCAAGAAGATCCAAATAGCCCAATTGCTGGCATGCCAGTTCTTGAGTGCTGGAAGGCAAAATCTGTTATAGTATCTAAGCGTGGCCAAGGAACAGGATATTCAGGAATTGAAAATCCATTATTCTTTAAAGAAAATACAAGAATGTTATATGGTGATGCAAAGGCAAGTTTGGACCAAATATTACAATCACTTAGTTAACGAAGAAATGTTAATTTTTAATTAAACATTTAATTTGTCTATATTGGAATCTTTTTATAAACATTTAACCTAGCAGTAATTATTTATGATTTATTGTTAGTTTCTTAAATCTATTTACTGGGTATAATTTAAAAAATTATTTTCTAATAATTAATTTTGATTAATCATCAGGATATTGACGATAAATCAACTTTTGGAGTAAATATAATAGTAATCCATTAACAGAATGCATTTAGTATTGTTGTTTTATTGTGCATTGCATTGAAAAAGAAAAATCATACGGGGCTAAAATGCATAAACATAGAGGATTTCCATCGAGATTACCTGGATCTGATTTTCAGTTTACAATCAGGCGGCCTAATAAAAAAGGGCCAACACCTATAATCCGTCGCGAAAGATATGCTGATAGAAGAAACGTAGATCGAAAAGCTGATGAAGTTTTCATGTTATCATTAATTGAAAATTTTGGAGAAGATCCTTTTGTAAGAGGAAATTTAGATGCTGGAAGATTAAGCTGGTTATTTGGACGTGAAGTCCTAGCAGTTGATGATCCATTTGATCCATGTGATTATGAAGCTAGGATGAAGATTGACCTTAGTAAAACTATGGTTAGCTTTTCTAAAATTTTTACCGAAGAATATGAATAAAAAACTATTAAACATCTAGGTATTATTCAAAAAAGACAGGATAAATGAGTATAAATGTCATATAAAGCCACATACGATGCTGCTAAATTAAACCCAGAAAAATTTTGGATGGAAGCTGCTGAAAAAGTTGATTGGATCACCCCACCTTCTAAAGCTCTTTTTGATGATAATGCTCCCTTTTACGAGTGGTTTAGTGATGCAGAAGTGAACACTTGCTTTAATGCTGTTGATCGCCATGTAATAGCAGGCAATGGTAAGCAAACTGCTATTATCTATGACAGCCCAATAACGGGCAAAAAAAGTAAAATTTCATATTTGGAGCTTAAAGAGAAAACTGCGAAATTAGGTGGGTTGTTAAAAAGCCAAGGTGTCCAAAAAGGTGATAGAATTATAATCTATATGCCGATGATACCTGAAGCCATTATAGCAATGCTTGCATGCGCAAGAATTGGTGCAATTCACTCAGTTGTATTTGGAGGTTTTGCGGCCAACGAATTAGCAACAAGAATTGATGATTGTACCCCAAAAGTCATTCTTGCGGGATCATGTGGCGTTGAACCATCTGGTATAATTGCATACAAACCATTGATTAATGCTGCGATTGATATAGCAACACACAAGCCAGAAAAATGTATCATATATCAGCGTGAAATATTACATGCAGAATTAATAGAAGGGCGTGATTTAGATTGGGTCAAAGCACAGCATGGAATTATTCCTGCTGAATGTGAAAAAATGAATGGATCAGATCCTGCCTATATTCTTTATACTTCTGGAACAACTGGTCAGCCTAAAGGTGTATTAAGGCCTATTGCAGGTCATATTGTAGCTCTGACTTGGACTATGAAGAACGTTTATGATGTAAATCCAGGTGAGGTATTTTGGGCTGCATCAGATGTTGGCTGGATAGTGGGGCATTCTTACATTTGCTATGCTCCATTATTTAATGGAAATACGACAGTCGTATTTGAAGGTAAGCCTATAGGCACTCCGGATCCAGGTACATTTTGGCGAGTAATTGAAGAATATAAAATAAAAGTATTATTCACAGCACCTACAGCATTTCGAGCAATCAAGAGAGTAGATCCAAAAGGAGAATATATAAAAAAATATAATCTGAACTCCCTTGAGAGTTTGTTCCTTGCTGGCGAACGTGCAGATCCAGATACTATTGAGTGGGCGAAATTACATTTGAATATTCCTGTAATTGACCATTGGTGGCAAACAGAAACTGGTTATGCAATTGCATCAAATCCCTGGGGAATTGAAAAATTACCCATCAAATTAGGTTCTCCAACTGTTTCGATGCCTGGATACAACATTCAGATACTTGATGAATTTGGCAAAGAACTCCCAAATGGAAATTTAGGAGCAATTGCCATAAAATTACCACTTCCACCCGGCACACTTAGTACTATTTGGAATGCTGATCACCGTTATGAAAGCTCATACCTGAAATCATTTAGTGGATACTATGAAACAGGTGATGCAGGTTATAAAGATGATGATGATTATTTATATATCATGGCTCGAACTGATGACGTAATGAATGTTGCAGGACACAGACTGTCTTCAGGTCAAATGGAAGAAGTTTTAGCAAGTCATCCCGACATTGCTGAATGTGCTGTCATTGGGGCAGCAGATGCACTTAAGGGACAATTGCCAATTGGAATTATGTGTACAAATGTAGATACTGAAAAGTCTAATGAAGAAATTATTAATGAATGTATTAAGCTAGTAAGAACAAAAATTGGCCCGGTAGCAGCTTTTAAAATAGCAATCATAGTGGATCGCCTTCCTAAAACGCGCTCAGGTAAGATTTTAAGAGGTACAATAGTTAAAATTGCAGATGGAAATCCTTATAAAGCACCAGCTACAATAGATGATCCAAAGATACTTGAGGAAATAACTTTAGCTTTAAAAAATATTGGATATCCAAAACTATAGTATATTTGATAATTTCATTATGGATTTGATGTGTTGTGAATTTAAGGAATAATCCTTAGTTTAATTTTAATCTAAATCACTTTATTACTTGAGGCGTTTTATGGATCAGAATCTAGAAAACGAAAAAGAATTTACAGATCGCGCCTATGAAATGGATTCTACTTTAGTAGATAACGTTCTTTCGTTTATTGAATCTCAAAATAAACGTGGTCTGATTGCGTTGTTAAATGAATACCATGCTGCTGATATTGCTGACCTTTTTGAGCAAATAAATCCTAATAGTCGATCTGCCCTAATAGAGCTTTGGGGCAAAGAAATGGATGGGGAAGTATTTGCAGAAATGGATGAGGGGCTTTCTGGTGATCTAATTGAAGAAATGCCAGATGAAGTTGTTTCGTCAGTATTAAAAGATTTAGAAACAGATGATGTTGTTGATTTAGTTGAAGATTTAGAAAAAGATGAACAAAGCCGTATCATCGAAGCATTAGATGCAGTTGACCAAATTGCTGTACTAAATTCATTAAAATACCCAGAAGGAACTGCGGGTCGGTTAATGGCTAGAGAGTTAGTTATGGCACCAACGCATTGGAACGTGGGTCAGACAATTGATAATTTGAGAAAAAGTAAAAATTTACCTGCTCAATTTTATGATGTTGTTGTCGTTGATCCTATGTCCAAACCTATTGGAAAAGTTACATTGTCTACTCTTTTACGTGCGCGACGGTCAATTCCATTGATAGAATTGGTTGATGATGAATTTAGAACAATTCCAGTAACGCAATCTCAAGAAGACGTAGCATACGCATTTAATCAATATAATATGGTCTCTGCCCCAGTTGTCGATGACGAAAACCGTTTGGTTGGTGTTATTACTATGGATGATGCTATGGAGGTTTTAGGTGATGAAGCTGATGAAGATATTAAGCTACTTGGTGGTGTTGGAGATGAAAGTCTGACTGATACTATATTTGTTACTGTCAGACAAAGGTTCCCATGGTTGGGGTTTAATTTACTAACATCAATTTTAGCATCAATTGTTATTGCTCAATTCTCATCAACTATTGAAGCTATTGTTGCTCTTGCAGTTTTAATGCCAATTGTAGCTTCTATGGGGGGTAATGCTGGAACGCAAACTTTAACTGTTGCCGTTCGAGCACTAGCTACAAAAGATTTAACATCCGCAAATGCATGGCGGGTCATCAGGCGTGAAGCAATAGTTGGATTGTTAAATGGGTTAATTTTTGCAATCATTATTGGTCTGATTGGGTACTATTGGTATGGTTTTCCAATGTTAGGAGCTGTATTGGCTATGGCGATGATTTTGAATTTATTAATGGCAGGACTAGCTGGAATTTTGGTGCCATTGTTACTCGATAAATTTAATTTAGATCCTGCATTAGGTTCGAGTGCTTTAGTAACTACAGTAACTGATATAGTTGGGTTTTTTGCATTTTTAGGATTAGCCGCTGCTATTTTATTGTAGAGATTTACCTGATATTTTTACTACTTCTGATTGCAAACCTTTTTGAATTTTTATGTTTTTTAAATTTATCTCTAATATTTTCCATCCATCTATTTCTTGATTAATCCTAATGGATTGATAACTCCCATTGGCTTTTCTAAATAATGCAGTTCTATATTTGTCAGGCCCAAAAGTTGCTACTAGAGCATAATGGTTGAAATCAAATTTATTAATAAAATTAAATTTTTGATTATCTGTTTTTAATTTTAAGACACCATTTTTTTTATTTGTCTTAACAAATCCATTAAAAGAAATTGTGTCATAATTTTCATGTGATTTATGCGCTTGTGATACAATTTCATCAAAGTTTCTTGGTTTTAATGGAGGTAAAATTAAATCGTTTTTTGAATTAATAATTAAATTTAAATCTAAATTTCTAGAAGATAAATTTGTTGGCCGTAGCTTTGGCTCGAAAATATCTGTATTTTCTGGGAATATATTATTGGAAACAATTGAGGCATTAAGATCAGAGGAAATTACTTTATTTGGAAAGCTTGAAATAAATAATGCAATTAGAATACAAAGAATAACTTTCAAAATAAATTTTGATTTCACATATAAGATATATCTTGAGCTATTATTAAATTCATGAATATAAAAGATTTTAATGCTCATTTGGTTAAGTCACCATATTATTTATTTTAGATTATTAAATTATTTTTTTTTAACAAGCCTTTGTATTTTAAATAAGCTTACTAGGCAATTAAACGTAGAAATAAAGTTACACAATTTGCGATTACTTTGGCTTTGTTGCGTATAGTGCAACAGCAGTGGCATTTGAAACATTGAGAGAGCCAAATGTGGCTGCATAGTCAATTTTAACTAGTTCATCACATGTTTGTTTGGTCAATTCTCTCAAGCCAGGTCCTTCGGCCCCAAGTACTATAGCTAGGGGAGAATTTTGATGTAATTCTGCAATGTCATCAATGCTATTTTTAGCCGTTCCATCAAGGCCCACAACATAGTAACCCATTTCTTGTAATGATTTAATTGAAGTAGCAAGATTTCTTACGCGTAAATATGGCTGTCGCTCGAGGGCGCCTGATGCTGTTTTAGCCAAAGCACCAGTTTCTGGTGCAGAATTTCGTGCTGTGGCAATTACTGCACGAGCTCCAAAAACTTCAGCTGATCGTAATATTGCGCCTACATTATGTGGATCAGTTACTCTGTCTAATATTACTAATCTAGCTTTTTTATCATTACGTGGAGCGCAAACGGTTGACATATTTCCCCAGTCTAATGGCATCACTTCAAGCGCTGCTCCTTGGTGAACTGATTGAGGATCAATTGGTGGATTAAATTTACGAGGATCGATGATTTCTGCATCAATACCTGATGTTATAATCGAAGAAGAAAGTTTATCACTCGCATTTTTTGTTACCATTAAGCGAATTCGTTCTCGCAATGGGTTCTCCAAAGCATCTCGAACTGCGTGTAAGCCAAATAACCATACCGTGTCAGCAGAGCCAGCGCTTTTTTGACGTTCTTTTTCCACTATCCAAAGTGGTTTTTTCTTTGATCTTGGTGCCATTTGGGATGTCCTTATCAATTTATTCCTCTTTGCACTGCTTAAGCTAACACTGCAAGTTCACTTTGTTGTTTTTTGATGTTGACGAACGTCTGATGTAGGCCTATTCAGTCTCTCGTTAGCTATGTTTACATATCTACGGGCGACAGGCCGCAAGGTGTGGCAGGGGACTGTAACTCCCTCGCGGAGACGCACGCCTGGTTCGATTCCAGGGTCGCCCACCACTTACTCCCAGGCGGTTAAATTTTGATGGTTTAGATAAAAACCAAAAGAAATTTTCATTAAAAAAGTGTAAAATTTATCTGTTTTGCATACTAAATTTTAATATGTAATCTTACTCATATGGAAGTCTTAATTTATTAATACTTGGTTCGCCTTCAGATAGCCGCTTCTTTTCTACCCGAAATAATATTCAGCAAGCTGATATCTAGTCTCTTTTGTCTGAACGCACCCCGTCTAGACCAATCGTCTGGACCATTCCCGCATTTGATAGAATCTAATCTAAAAAATAGTCAATGTGATATGCGCGAGCTTTAGTGATTGTTTCATTCAAACGTTCCAAATGGAACCGCATTAATTTGATGGCATCTGCACTCTCCTTAGAATTAAGAGCGTTAAATATCTGAATATGATCCTTATAAATTTCTTCCATCCCGGCGATGTCCGCCAGGGCCAACGTGCACAATCGATCAACATGTGATTTGGTTTCTAATATCATTTTAAAAGCGGCTCCAACACCTGCAGCTATGCACAGCAGTTCATGGAATTCATAATCCAGTTCTTGAAACTGGTCAAAGGTGCCATGTTCTATGACATGTTTTTGACGATCTAGATTTAATTGAATGGGTTCTAGGTCTTCGGTCGTAGCTGTTTCGCAAATTCTACGACAAACTTCTACCTCTACTGCAGTGCGTAAGAATCGAATGTTTAGAATCTCTTGGATTGAAATCTTACAAACTCGTGTGGCCATTTGTGGTCTGATTTGTAGCATATTCATTTCGCCAAGGCGTAAAAATGCCTCACGGACAGGTTGACGGGACACTTGAAATTTTTTAGCAACTTCAACCTCAGACAATTTGGTGTTGGGTATCAAACGCAAGGCGATTATATCCGCACGCAAATCTTGAAAGATGTCTTCGGCGACGGTTTGTCGCTTAGGGTTCTTAATTGTCGCGTTCAAATTCATTTCGGTCCTTTGTGTTGGTCTGCACTTGATGTTAGATTTCGCAGAATGCACCTTACAAATGCATTGCACTAAATTATCACCACAATCTAATATGTAAATATACTCTTCTGCCTAAAGACTCAACTTCTTGCATATAATTCATATTTATATGAAGTAAATTATAATTACCATACTAGTCAACATTTTACTTGACGCAAGAGAATTCTCGACCTACGAATTAGGTGTTCCAACGATTCCACCATCCATTACTAAACGGATTGTGGAGACTTAACATCTGGGAGGATGAATTATGACATTAGTGAACACTGTTAAGAAATTAACTAAAACTGTTGTGCTTGCGTCTGGTTTGGTTGCCGTAAGTGCGTCAGCCAGCTTTGCACAGGACATAACACTTCGCGGCGCTAGCCAGTTTGATGAGAACCACGCATTTACCAAAACTATGGTTAAATTCGAGGAATTAATTGCCGCAAAATATGATGGCGAAATAAAATTTGATATGCGCTTGAACGGCGAATTAGGTGTTGAAAAAGATTACGTATCATTCCTACAACAAGGTGTTGCGATTGATTATGCAATTATGGCTCCGTCCAACATGGCCAAATTTTCACCATCAATTCCTTTGATGGATATGCCATTCTTGTTCCGCGACTTGGCGCATTGGAATGCGGCATTGTCTAGCGATGTTATGGCTCCACTTGAAATAGAACTTTTGGAAAAAGCAGACATCAAAATCATTGGCTACACTGGTGGTGGTACACGTAACTTGTTGTCTAAAAACCCAATTGGGAATTTGGACGAGCTTAAGGGTCACAAAATGCGCGTTATGGGTGCCCCAATCCAAGCACAAATCTTTGCTGCTTTGACGGCTGCTCCATCTGCGATTGCGTATAATGAAGTATACAACGCGATCCAAACAGGTGTTATTGCTGGTTTCGAAAACGAAGCTGCAAGTATCCAAAACTTGAAGTTTTACGAAGTTGCTCCGCACCTGACGTTGACCAAACATACAATCACTGTGCGTCCTATCGTAATGAGCGGCAAAACATTCCGTAAATTACCTGAGGCATTGCAAACAGCCGTTCTCGCAGCAGGTAAAGAAGCAGGCGCTTTTGGTCGTGAGCTGGAATCAAGCGAAGATGCAGTGAAACTACAAGAAATGGTAGACGCTGGTCAGTTGACTGTTCAAGAATTTGCAAACCGCGAAAAATTGCTTGAAATGGTTATCCCTGTTCAAAACGATTATGCTTCTACTATAGAAGCCACTGATTTGTTGGCTGCAATCCGGGTCAAGTAATCATTATAAATCAAACCATCAGCAGTTCCGACTGCTGATGGTTTTGTGTATTCTGTATATAATTAACTGTGGGAGCAATTATGATTGGACGTTGGCTTGAAACCTTTTGCCAAGGGCTAAGATATTTGATGGGTTTTCTGGTTGGAATCCTGGCCATTCCCGTTGGTATGCAGGTAATTGCACGTTATACAGGGATCATTCCTGTATATTTGTGGACAGAGGAACTCTCAACTTTTATTTTTGTTTGGGTTGTGATGATTGGCTCAATGGTCGCAGTCTGGGAAGGGACCCATTTTGATGTGCGTGTAATTCCTGATGCCAACCAACCATTTATGATTTTTTTACAAAAAGCAGTGGTCTTGATTTTGATCGGCGTCTTCGCTGTACTGTTCGCATGGTACGGCATTGAGTATGCTAAATTTGGTTATCTTCAAAACTCGGTTATGATGCGGGCCAATTTGGCAATAACATTTGTATCAGTGCCAATTGCGGGTGCTATCTGGACGGCCTTCACAACCTATCGTTTATACGAGGCATTTGAACAATACCGCGCAACAAATGAGGTTTCGCAATGATTATTTCAACGGGTCTAGCATGTGCTATCCTAGTCGGTGGCTTTCTGTTGCTTGTTATACTTCGAATTCCCGTTGCATTTGCATTGGGTATCGCAATTATCCCGATTGTAATGTTTGATATACGCCTTACACCGTTCATCATCCTTGATCGTATGTTTCAATCATACAACTCGTTCATCTTACTGGCCGTTCCATTTTTCTTATTGGCGGCCAACCTAATGAATTCTGGTAAAATTACTGATAAGTTAATCGAATTGGCGCGAGTAATAACCGGCTGGATGCCAGGTGGCTTAGGACATGTGAATGTGGCTGTGTCAATGTTGTTTGCAGGCATTTCTGGCTCCTCTACTGCTGATGCGGCTGGTTGTGGTAAAATTCTGATCCCAGCGATGGTGAAAGAAGGGTACGACACGCGTTTCGCCGTCGCCATAACCGCTTGCTCTTCTGTGATGGGAGTTATTATCCCACCAAGTATTTTGATGGTTGTTTGGGGCGGCGTGATGCAGGTGTCGGTTGGTGCACTGTTCTTGGCAGGAGCCATTCCTGGTTTGATGATTGGCCTGACGCTAATGGCAACTGTATATGGCTATGCCAAAGTATATGATTACCCCACTGCAGGTAAGCCGTCTTTGACTGAATTCTGGAGCGCACTAAAGGGTGCAAGCCTCGCGATGTTAACCCCATTACTGGTAATAGGTGGAATTGTTGGAGGTCTAGTAACCCCAACCGAGAGCGCGATAATCGCGGCAGGGTATTCACTGATTTTGGGTATGTTTGTGTATCGTACCGTGACCGTGCGTGATTTGGGCCATATTTTCTATGATACAGGACGGTTTGCTTCGATTTCGTTGTTTGCTATTGGCACTGCATCCGCATTTGGTTGGATGCTGGCGTTTTATAACGTCCCACGTTTAATTGTAGATACGATGACAGCGTTGGAGTTTGGACCATTTGGAACAGCACTGGTTATTGCAGGCCTCTTCTTATTCTTTGGGCTGTTTATCGATGCTATTCCGACCATTATTATTTTGGGGACAGTTCTGTTGCCTGTAGCTACTGGTGCAGATATTCATCCTGTTGTATTCGCCATCATCGGTATCGTTTCACTGGCATTCGGATTGGTGACACCACCTTATGGGCTCTGCTTATTAATTGCCGCCTCTATCAGTGGTTTGAATGTGGTGCAGGTCATGCGTGACGTTGTGATTATTTTAATCCCAATGCTGGTTATCCTGATACTCATTATATTGTTCCCTGAAATTGCGCTGTGGTTACCAAAAACCATAATGCCTGATATTTTCAGATAATTAATAAGATGTCTGTGAATGAGAAACCGTTAAAAATTGCCTGCATTGGTGAGGCGATGATCGAGATGATTGTGAATCCAGAGACGTTCACTGCTAACTTAGATGTTGCAGGGGATGTCTTGAATGTAAGCATTTATTTGCGCCGAAACTTAGATGCAAAACACACGGTTTCTTTCTTTTCTACGGTTGGTACTGATACAATGTCAGATCATATTGTTGAACGGGTTCAATCTGAGGGTATTTCAACACAAAACCTACAGCGTCATCCACACAAGGTGCCAGGGATTTATTCAATCCAAACAGCTGCGGATGGCGAACGTTCTTTTTGTTATTGGCGTAATGATTCAGCAGCTCGTACTATGTTTTCCACTCCACAAGGTCCAGATTTTTCATCACTTAATGGGTACGATGTGGTATTTTTTTCGGCAATAACATTGGCTATTTTGCCCCAACCTGTTCGTGATGGTTTGTTTGATTGGATTTCAGGGTTTCGAACACGCGGTGGACGCATCGCATTTGACAGCAATTTTCGACCATCGCTTTGGGAAAATATTGAAACTACTCAAACAGAAGTGACGCGTGCATGGTCTGTAACTGATATTGCATTGCCCTCGGTCGATGATGAAATGGGTATATTTCTTGATATTGATGAAGAGGCAGTTTTGGGGCGCCTGCGCGCGTCCGGAGTTCGTTTGGGTGCGTTGAAGCGCGGGGCTAAGGGACCGTTGGCAATTTCCTTTCAAGGGATGGATCAAATAGATTATCCAGTTGCAAGGCACGTCGTCGATACTACAGCCGCAGGAGATTCATTTGACGGTGCTTTTTTGGCTAGTTACCTCACACATAATGATCATGGCGCGGCGATGAAAGCGGGGCATGAGTGCTCGTTGAAGGTAATCGGTTATCGTGGAGCTATCATACCTCGTATCGATGAGGTCACAGATACTTTTGATGGTATTGTCAGATAAACTTGACGGGCAACCTAGCTGGTACCAAAATCTGAGCGAAAAAGTGAAAGAAATGCTTGATTTATTTTGTCAGAAGACACCGCCATCTGCTTCCCCAGATTGTAAACTAGCCCATATTTGTGTGAATAAACGCGTTGTTTCAGCGAGATACAGGCGTGCGTTTTGTGTGATGCTTCAGCTGAGGCAATGATTTACCGTTGATGAGTTTGATAATTTGAGCTCTGCCAAGTTTGCAACTCCATTCTGGGCAAAGGTTTAGAACCTAAAATTTTATCACTAATTTTTTCAGCAATCATTATTGTAGGAGCATTTGTATTGCCATTAGTGACAAAAGGCATGATGGAAGCATCTACAACTCTTAAACCAGTGAAACCGTGAACTCTGCCTGAATTATCAACGACTGCGTGTTTGTCTGTTTTTAGTCCCATCCGCGCTGTGCAAGACAAATGCCATTGACTTGAAATATGGGAATTTAATTTTTTATCAAGGTCAGAATCTGATTTACAACTTTCACCAGGAAAAATTTCTTTGCCCTTTAAGTCAGAAAAGGAAGGTTGATCAAGTAATTCGCGCACCAAATGAATTCCTTTACGTAGTAATTCTCTGTCACGTTTGTCTTTGAGATAATTCACTAAAATACGAGGTGGGTCAGCAGGATTTCTAGAGCGCAATTCAATTTTACCACGACTGTGAGCACGCATTAAACCTACATGAACTTGAAATGCATGCTCTTGCAAGGGCTCCCAAGTATTATCATCCATTGCAATTGGTGAAATACATAATTGTAGATCTGGATACTCAACGCCTGGCCCGGATCTTACGCACGCAACTACATCAAAATGGTTAGATGCACACATACCTTCTTTAGTTAATAGCCATTGAATGCCAGCGCCTATGCTGTTTAAGGTTTTTGTTTTTGGCCAAATTGTAACTGGTTTTAAACATTTATATTTAATCATAAAGTCTGGGTGATCGTTAAGATTTTGACCAACTCCAGGCAAATCAGCTTTAAGTTCAATTCCCATTGATCCTAAATGATCTTTTGGTCCAATTCCTGAGAGCATGAGTATATGTGGGGATCCAACTGCGCCAGCACTTAGGATTACTTCCTTTTTTGCCTTTATATTATTCATTTCACCTTTATTATTTTTAAAACAAACACCTTTTGCAGTCTTGTTTTCAATGATTAATTTGCAAACAAGCGCTTTAGTTATAATTGTTAAATTTTTCCTATCACGCACTGGTTCAAGATATCCCCGTGATGTACTCCAACGCTCTCCTTTAAATACAGTCCGGTCAAAAATACCAAAACCTTCTTGGCAAAACCCGCTAATATCATCGGTTTCTTTATATCCAGCTTCTTTTCCTGCTTTGATAAAAGCTAGAGAAAGTGGATCTTTAGGTATGCTTCTATGCACTTTTAACGGGCCTGATTTACCTCGAAAATCATCCCCTCCATCACTATAGGTTTCCATTTTTTTAAAATAAGGTAAAACATCGGCGTATCCCCAGCCTTCACATCCCATTTGCCTCCAGCCTTCATAGTCTAGTGAGTTTCCTCTAATAAATACCATTCCATTAATTGAAGATGACCCACCGAGAGCTTTACCACGGTCATGTTGCAGTTGCCGACCTTCAAGCTCAGGTTCTGGTTCGCCTTTAAATGCCCAATTATGTTTAGTGCTTTTTAGGTTCATTAAACAAGCTGCTGGCATTTTTAAAGTTATAGATTTATCTTCCCTGCCTGCTTCAAGTAAAAGGACACGATTTTTTGGATTTTTTGATAATCTATTTGCTAATACACATCCTGCCGAACCAGCGCCAACAATAATATAATCATATTCAATATCAATTTTTTTCATAATAAATTACTCTAGCTTATTTGTCTGACGGCACCACTACTCTTCCTATATTTTTTAATCTTGTTATAAATACATATAAAATTGATAGGTATTTCAAAGATGCATAAACTCATAACAAATAAGCATGTTCAAAGCTTCCAAAGAGATGGTGTTGTCCTGATAAAAGGCCTTTTTGCTGATTATATTGATATAATTCGATCAGGTATAGAGTATAACATGTCATTTCCTGGGCCATATGCAGCAGAAAACTTAAAAGAAGGCGAGGATGGACGTTTTTTTGATGATTACTGCAATTGGAACCGTATCTTAGAATTTGAAGATGTAATTTGGAATTCCCCTGCTGCTGAAATCGCGGCCAACCTCATGGAATCTAATCGAGCGCAATTTTTTCATGATCACGTCTTGGTTAAAGAGCCTGGTACTTCAAAAGCAACTCCATGGCATCAAGATGGGCCATATTACTTTATAGATGGTATTCAGAATGTTAGTCTTTGGTCACCACTTGATATCGTCAAAGATGCAAGTTTGAGATGCGTCTCGGGGAGTCATTTGTGGGATAAGCCTGTTTTACCTACCAGATGGCTTGCGGAGACAAATTTCTACCCTGATGATGATAAATATATGAAAGTACCTGATCCCGATGTGGAAGGTATGGATATTAAGGAATGGGAAATGGAGCCCGGTGATGCGGTCGCATTTAATTATGGAATATTACATGGAGCGCGAGGTAATAAAACTAATTTGCGACGCCGAGCATTTTCTTTGCGATTTCTAGGTGATGATGCCAGATATATTGATCGTCCAGGTCCAACATCCCCACCATTTCCAAATCATGGAATGAAAGCAGGTGATGAAATAAGAACTGATTGGTTTCCGGTAATATATGAGAAAAATTAATGATTAACGATCAGTAAATACATTAGCTTTATCGCATAACTATATAATAATTATTAATTTTTACGTTCAGACTTTTCAATTAAGCCAGACTTTCCTTCGCGACGTTCAAGTTCTTTTAGTACAGATTTGAAATCAACATCACATGATGAAAGCATGACAAGCATGTGAAAAAGAACATCAGCAGACTCTTCAGTTAAATTTTTCTTATCACGTTTAGCTGCAGCTATGATAGCTTCAACCGCTTCTTCACCAAATTTTTCAGCACATTTTTCAGAACCACTTTGGATTAATTCAGACACATATGATTTTTCATCACCACCGTTTTTGCGATTTTCTATTGTTTGCGCTAATCGTATTAATATATCTGTCATTTTAAATTCTCATTGCTACGCCAGCATTTTGCATGTGCGCTTTTGCTTGTTTAATTGTATAATCGCCAAAATGAAAAATAGAAGCAGCCAAAACCGCAGATGCTCCACCTTTTTTAACACCTTCTACAAGATGGTCCAAATTTCCAACCCCTCCAGATGCTATAACTGGTATGTTTACTGCACTACTTATAGCACGTGTTAGCGCTAAATTATAACCATCTCTTGTACCATCACGATCCATTGATGTTAATAAAATCTCGCCAGCGCCTTTACTTTCAACAAGTTTTGCGAATTCTACAGCATCAATACCTGTATTTTTACGCCCACCGTGAGTAAATATTTCCCATTTTCCTGGGCTTACAGTTTTTGCATCTATTGCTACAACAATACATTGTGATCCAAATTTGTTTGCGCTTTCTGATACAACATCTGGGTTTGCAACAGCGGCTGAATTAAAGCTAACTTTATCCGCTCCAGCAAGTAAGAGTTTTCTGACATCTTCTGGAACCCTAACTCCGCCACCTATTGTAAGTGGCATGAAGCATTGTTCTGCAGTACGTCTTGCAACGTCAAACATCGTACTGCGGTTTTCAATAGTTGCTGCAATATCTAAAAAACATAATTCATCAGCTCCTGCGATATCATAGGCTTTTGCGCTTTCAACTGGGTCACCAGCATCTATTAGATCTACAAAATTTACACCTTTTACAACGCGTCCGTCTTTAACATCTAAGCATGGTATTATTCGAGTTTTTAACATGATATCTTGTAAACTTTCTTAATACTAAAGACATAGAGATAATTTAAATCAAAAATTATATTTAATATAGTCAGGATTTTAAAAATGCGGCTGCTTCAGGAACATTTATGACACCATCATAGAGTGCACGCCCCGAAATAGCGCCATCTAACTTAGCACCACATGATTTTAATGCTTTTAGATCATCCATTGAGGATACGCCTCCTGATGCAATTATTGGAATATGGACAGCGTTTGCTAATGCTGCAGTTGCTTCTATGTTGGGGCCTTGCATAGCTCCATCACGATTTATATCTGTATAAATTATTGCTGATATTCCAACATCTTCAAACTTTTTTGCTAATTCTATAATATTTATATCCGTTTCTTCTGCCCAGCCTCGCGTTGCTATCATTCCATTGCGAGCATCCAACCCGACTGCAACTTTTCCAGGAAACTCAGATGCTGCTTGTTTTACCAAGCTTGGATCTTCTACGGCGACTGTCCCGAGTATCACTCGTGATAATCCTTTGCTTAGCCAGCTTTCTATAGTTTGAAGACTTCTAATTCCCCCACCTAATTGTACGGGAACATCCACAGATTTTAAGATTTCTTCAACTGGAGATGAATTTATTGGACTACCTGCAAAGGCTCCATTTAAATCTACTAAATGCAACCACTCACATCCATCATTTGCAAATTTAATTGCTTGATCGGAAGGACTGTCATTAAAAACAGTTTCTTGTTCCATTCTTCCTTTATAAAGCCGAACGCATTTTCCATCTTTTAAATCAATTGCAGGGTAGAGTATCATAATCAGTTTCCATATCAGAATTATATTTAGGGCTTACTCTTGTGGAGCAAAAATTGCAAAGCAATGCGAAAAGTAAAAAATTATATTTTAAGGGTTCCACTGCAAAAAGTTTTTAATTATCTGTAAGCCTACTGACTGGCTTTTTTCTGGATGGAATTGAGTTCCTATTATATTTTCATGGGCGACAGCAGCAGTTACTTTGCCACCATAATCTACACTTGCTAATAAATTATTATTATTTTCAACCTCAAAATGATATGAATGAACAAAGTATACATGATCATTTTCATTTATATTATCAAATACTGGGTGGCTATTTAAGATATTTAAATTGTTCCAGCCCATGTGAGGTATTTTTAAATTTTTGTCATTAGGTTCCATTATCTTAACGTCACCATGTATCCAATTAAAACCTTCGTGATATCCATGTTCGTGTCCACAAGTAGCCATCATCTGCATGCCCACACAGATTCCCATAAATGGTTTGCCTGTTTTTACGTGGGCTTCTATTGCTTCGTATAAGCCCATAATTGAACTTAACTCGTGTTTGCAATCAGCAAATGCTCCTACGCCTGGTAAAACAACTCTATCAGCATTAACGACATCCTCAGGCTTGTTGGAAACTTTGACTTGTCCCACATTAAGTTCTTCAGACATAAGCTGGAAACTTTTCTCGGCTGATCTTAAGTTTCCAGAATTATAATCAATTATAACTGTTGTCATTCAGAAAGTGTGCCCTTTGTAGAAGGTATCTCGGTTGCTTTTCTTGGATCTGTTTCAACCGCAGTTCTTAATGCTTGCGCAACTGATTTAAATATTGCTTCAACAATATGGTGGCTATTAAAGCCATCAAGTGAATTAATATTAAGTGTTAACCCAGCCTGCGTTGAAAAAGCAGTAAAAAACTCTCTAACAAGTTCTGTATCAAAAGTTCCTATTTTAGAATTTGGAATTTCAACATTCCATACCAAAAAAGGTCGCCCAGACATATCTAAGGCGCATCTAACTAATGCATCATCCATTGCTAACAAGCTTGATCCATAACGGTTAATACCACGTTTTTCACCAGATGCTTTACTAAGAGCTTTACCTAAAGCAATTCCTACATCTTCAACTGTGTGATGGTCATCAATGTGCAAATCACCATTTGCATGTACTTTAATATCAATCAAAGAATGACGTGATAATTGATCTAGCATATGGTCAAAAAAACCTATGCCAGTTTTGTTATCATATTGGCCTGTTCCATCAAGGTTGATTTCAACCAAAATCTTTGTTTCAGCCGTATTGCGGCTAATATTTGCTGTACGCATCACACTTTTCCTCTTGTGTTGATATGTTGCTTATATAAGGGGTTTTCGATTGAGAAAACCCTTGAATTTAATAAGTATCAAATTGTGTGATATTTAAACTAACCGAACCTGTCAGATGAATATGGTTTCATGTTAATATTACTTTGTCTTTCAAAAATAATATCGCGTACCATTTTCCCAATTTTTGGGCCCATAGTCAGCCCTAAATGTTGTCCTCCAAATGCAAATATAACAGAAGGATTTTTACTACTTCTCCCAATCACAGGAAGACTATCTGGTAGTGTGGGTCTAGTACCTTGCCAAATTGTTTCAGTTTCATATGCAAGCTTTGGATAAAGCCTGAATAAAAATTTGCGCAAATTCTTTATTGCTTTTGGGTTTGGCGGCATTTCAAGTGGTGCAAACTCTGATTGTCCAGCGCAGCGTAAAAAACCGTCCATTGGAGTTAATCCAAATTTTTTATCGGTAATTAAGTAGGTATTTGGTGGCATGTGAGAAGCATTTTTTAAAGATAAGTGATAGCCTCTTTCAGCTTGAAGTGGAATATTATGGCCTAATTGTGATGTTAAATTCTTTGACCATGCACCAGTTGCTAGAACAATATTTTCTGCCTTAAGTATAATGCCACCCTTTAATTCAACATTATTTCCATTAATTTTTGAAACCTCACCAATTAAAATTTTCCCACCATTTTTTTGAAAATGTTTAGCTAAGCTTGAGACATATGCTGCAGGATTAGTTATCCAACCATGATTTTTATAGGCTAAGCCAAATTGATAAAGTTTAGATATATGAGGGTCTCGGTCTAATAATTCATTGCGTGATAATTCTTCCCAAATAATACCCAAATTCCTTCTTGCTTGATTTGCAAATTTGTCAGAACTAAATTGCTTTCGGTTTCTATAAAGTAAAGTCATATCACCTTTTTCAATAAATCGAGCTGCGTCTGTATTTTTTGACAATTGAATATGGTTTTCAACAGTATCATAAATTAATTCGTTCAAAGCTAATATTATTGGCAGTGCTTTGGGCCTAGTTCCATTCATTATGAACTGAAGAGCCCAAGGAGAAAATTTAGCTAAGTATGACCACTTTAAGTAAACAGGACTACTTGGAGATAATAAAATTTGAGGTATCATTTTTAACATTGATGGGTTTGCTATTGGCATAATACCTTCACGAGCCAATATGCCAGCATTACCAAAAGATGTTTGCGATGGATCTCCTGCTTTAACACGATCAATTAATGTTACTTTGGCACCTGATCTTCTAAGCTCCTCTGCGCAACTCACACCAGTAATCCCTGAGCCAATAACTATAACTGATTGTTTCATATTCTTTATCATTAGTATAAAACCTACTTAGCAAATCATTATTAACTTATAAGTTTGATGTTATTTACATTAATAAATTAATAATAATATTGTAAATTAAATTAGGAGTTTATTTTGGTCGATACTGCAAACAAATTTTCTCTTTGGGCAATAGAAATATTTGTAGCATCAGTTGAGGAAGGTTCTATCTCTGCTGCTGCAAAAAGGTTGAATTCAAGTAATTCTACCATTTCCCAGCAATTAACAAATCTTGAGGCTGCACTGGGAAGTGAGTTACTAGATAGATCAACTCGGCCAATGAAGTTAAAGCCAACTGGGCAATTATTTTTGCATAGAGCTCGAGCTATCTTATCGGAAGTTATGCAAGCTAAATCTGAATTAGCCCAATTTGATCATAGTCAGATGGTTCGGTTGCGATTAGGTGTAATAGATGATTTCGATGCTGATGTTACACCAAGTTTGATGAAGAATTTAGCAAAAAGAATGAAAAATTGCCAATTCCTATTACAAAGTGGTCAAAGTTACGCGTTGTCAGAAGAACTCCATGCAAGAACATTAGATATGGTAATTTGTGCAGATTTAGAACGCGCGCCAGATTGGATGGAAGTTCACCCTGTTCTTACAGAACCATTCGTTGTTGCTGTTGCAAAAGGTACTATTGATCACAATCAAAATATCCAAAAACAATTATTTGATTTACCATTTATCCACTACTCCGCAAGAACTGTAATGGGTCGCCAAATTGAGAGTCATTTGACCCGTCAGAGGATAAGATTACCAAATCAATTTGAGTTTAATAACTACCACGCCATTTTATCGATGGTTGCAGATAAAACAGGGTGGACTATAACTACTCCTCTTGGTTTTTTGAGAGCACAAAGATTTCAAGAGAATGTTGAATTAATACCATTGCCATTTGAAAAAATGTCCCGAACGATTTCTTTAACTGCAAGAAAGGATGCTATGGTAAGAATGCCTCAAGAAGTTGCAAAGATACTTAGACCCATTATTCAGGAACAGGTAGTAGCTTCGCTAACTAATAGAATGCCATGGTTGAAAGAAAGTTTTCGATTATTAGATTGATTTTATTTTAAATAAAAAGATTTCTTAGGCTCTTTTGTAAAATGCTTCAAATTGATTAGCTATTTCTTTTGCATCAAGGTCTTCCATTAGGTTATTACGGGCATTCTCTAAGATTTTGTCGTCGATTAATCCAATGCCTCTAGCATCGATTAATTCGCGTATATATGTGTTTGAAAATTCTGGGTGAGGTTGCATTGTGAAAGCTTTTTGCCCGTAAGTTATAATAGCATTTTTACAATTTTCATTGCCAGAAATTTTTGTTGCACACTTAGGTGCAGATATCACCTGATCTTGATGATAGGCATTTAATTTAATTTTATTTCCGTTATCACTTTCATATACTTGGCGGCCTACTGTCCATCCACCTTTGAACTTTTCAACGATACCACCCAATGCTTGAGCAATTATCTGATGACCAAAACAAACACCAATTAGAGGTATGTCTGCTTCATATAAATCACAAATAAACTTTTCTAAAGGTGGTATCCAATCATGCTTTTCATATGCTCCATGTCTTGAGCCTGTCACTAACCAGCCATCGCAATCGTTAATACCATCAGGAAAGATATTATTTATTACTTCATATATTTCAAACTCAAATCCACGGTTTTGTAAAAAGTTTTTAAAATTATCAGGGTAATCACCGTGTTTTGTAATTAAAGCGTCTGCTGCAATACCGGTTTGTAATATGCCTATTTTCATTTAATTGCCTGCTTCTTTTCTGATTGGTTCAGTGCGATTTTGAAGATTCCAATAAGGATGTACTAATTTTTCTTTTTTTACTAATAAATATTTTTTAAAGACAGTAAAATAGTTTTTGTAATAATAATTATCGTTGCTTGTTAGGAATTTGTTTTTGTTTAACTTAAACATTGAAGGTAAATTGTACCATGGTACACTGGGATATGAATGGTGTACTGCATGAAAGTTATTATTCAAAAATAGTATTGATAATAAACCTCTATCGCAAACAATAACTGATCTAGCATTTGTAATTGAATGAGCCCTATGTTCGATAAAAGTGCGAATTTTTAATATACTTAATGCAGAATAGGCTGCTATTGCATATTCCCAAACTTGCACAGTTCCAAAATAATACAACCAAAGAAGCACTATCATCAATGCAGGAATAAAGTGCAACCAACCATAAAAGACTTGTTTGTTGCCTTGAAAAATTAAATTCAGATCTGATTGAATGAAAGTTATTGTACCAATTAAAGGCCCAATTAATATCCGTCCCAATAATGTATTATTAAATTGTAAAATTATTTTAATATAATTTGGAAATCTCATCCAAAATGTTGCTTCGTAATAGCCTGTTTCAGGGTCATCAAAGGGATCTGTTAATTGTTCGTTTATGTGGTGCGCTAGATGTAAATCTCTAAATCGAGAATATGGAACTACCATACCTAATGCCGGTGATGCTAACAAAATACTTAAAACAGGCCACTGAGGTTCAAGTATGTGAATTGTTTCATGCTGTAGTGAAGAATGTATAGTTAAAAGTATTGCAAGAATTACAATAATCGCAAATGACGGTAAATATTGAGCATAAATTGTTGCTATTGCAAAAAGTAAATATGTGGAAAAAAAGAGTGCAAGAGTGGGCCATTCTAGCCAACGTGTTTGACGCAATTTATTCATACATATAGCCTACTCATGATGTATTTTTATTTTCAACACTTTGACGAGCTAGCGCACTGTCTCTGTCGTTAACACCAAGCAAACTAGAAATTAGCCGCATGGAATTATTTTCTTCTGCGTCTCTCTTGCCATCTGATAAAACAACTGACCATAAATCTTTAACAACTGATTTACGATTTTCAAAAGGTATTGTGTCTTTAATTAGGCGTGTAAATCGCACTGTATCAGGAGCTTTAGCTTCTAACTCCTCTGCTTCTTTTCTTATACTTTCAGATTGATCACTTTCTAAATTATATCGGGACTGAAGCATTTTGTTTATTAATATTTTTTCATCATTATCATAATCTTCATCTGATCGAGCTATACGTACAAGAAGCGCTGCCATTGCTATTCTAGCATCTTCAGTTTTTAAAGTTGAAGGCTCTGATGTTTTAAAAGCATTTAGAATATCTTTAAGCATAAATTATACTTTCAATTAAATTATCCAAATATAGTGATATTAATTAATAAAATCACTACACCAAACGACTTTGCTCAAGCGCAGCTTTAACAAAATCACGAAATAATGGATGTGGAGCAAACGGTTTTGATTTAAGTTCAGGATGGTATTGAACTCCAATATACCAGGGATGGTCAACAATCTCAACAATTTCAGGAAGTTTGCCGTCAGGGGACATGCCAGAAAAAACCAAACCACATTCTTCTAGTTGTTTTTTATATTTTACGTCAACTTCATAACGATGCCTATGGCGCTCTGATATGGCTGTTTTACCATATATTTTTGCAACTTTAGATTCTTCCATAAGTGTAGCATTATATGCGCCTAAACGCATTGTGCCTCCTTTATCATCATTCACTGCGCGTTCAATTGTTCTATTACCTTCAACCCATTCTTTTAAGTGATAAACCACTGGCTCAAAGCGTTTTTGACCAGCTTCATGATCAAACTCCTCTGATCCTGCAGTTCCTATATTGGCCAAATTTCGGGCAGCTTCAATAACAGCCATCTGCATACCAAGACATATACCTAGATACGGTATTTTATTTTCTCGGGCATATTTTGCTGCTTTGATTTTACCCTCTGTACCTCTTTCACCAAAACCACCTGGTACCAATACTGCGTGAAAACCTGATAGTGTAGATGTCACATTATCAGCCTTTTCAAATATTTCAGCATCGATCCATTCAAGTTTAACTTTTACTCTATTAAACATACCGCCATGAGTTAATGCTTCTGAGATTGACTTATATGCATCTTCAAGTTGAGTGTATTTTCCCACTACGGCTACTTTTACTTCTCCATCTGGTTTGTGCATTCGGTCAGAAACGTCTTCCCATACAGAAAGTTCTGGTTCTGGAGAATCTTTTAATATTCCAAATGCTTCTAATACAGCTCTATCCATTCCTGCATTATGGTAAGCCAATGGAGCATCATAAATTGTTTTTAAATCATAGGCGGGTATGACTGCGTCAGGTCTAACGTTGCAAAACAATGCTAATTTTGCTTTTTCTTTTTCTGGAATTTCTTTATCTGAACGACAAACTAAAATATCTGGAGTTATGCCGATCGATCGTAATTCTTTAACTGAATGCTGTGTAGGTTTAGTTTTTAGTTCACCTGATGCACCAAGGTATGGCAACAAAGTCAAATGCATGAAAATGCATTGGCCTCTCGGCTTGTCCTGAGAGAACTGCCTTATGGATTCGAAAAAAGGCAGACCTTCAATATCTCCAACTGTTCCACCAATTTCGCATAACATAAAATCAACTTCGTCATCACCTATTTCAATGAAGTCTTTTATTTCATTTGTTACGTGAGGAATAACCTGAATAGTTTTACCAAGATAATCACCTCTACGCTCTTTTTCCAAGACTGTTGTGTAAACACGCCCTGATGAAATTGAGTCAGTTTGGCGTGCTGCAACGCCAGTAAATCGCTCATAATGCCCTAAATCAAGATCAGTTTCAGCGCCATCATCGGTTACAAAGACTTCACCATGCTCAAACGGCGACATTGTTCCCGGATCAACATTCAAATAAGGATCTAGTTTTCTTAGGCGAACTGAATACCCTCTGGCTTGTAATAATGCTCCAAGAGCTGCTGATGCTAGGCCTTTACCTAATGAGGAAACTACACCGCCTGTAATAAATATATAGCGTGCCATGGTGTTGAATCTCCCGTGATTATTACTATTTTATAATGAATTACAGATGTAAAAAACACTGTACTCACGGGATTTGATAAATACGAGATTTGTATGATTCTGGCAAGGATAAACATAATTATTTATATTATTTTATTTATTTGCCGTTTGCGTAAAAAACAAATGCTTATACCAAAATTGATTTAAGCATTTAATAATATTGTGTTTGAAGTACTTTATTCAGCTTTTGGTGGTAAAGCTGGTTCGTCTGCTGCTGACGGTGGTAACAAATTACCTTCCAGCGACTTTGGTAATTCTAATGTATCTGTATCTGTTTCTATTGTACTAAAACCATCTGTTACAGAACTTCCACCTGAATTTTTTGCAGCAATAATAGTTAAAGTAATTGAAGTAATTAAAAATGCGATTGCAATAATCCAAGTAACTTTTGCCAGTGGGGCTGCTTTAGGTCGACCACCGCCACTATTATTACCCCCGCCACCAATACCTAATCCACCACCCTCAGATCGTTGAAGTAATACTATACCTATCAATGAAACTGAAAGTATTAAGTGAATAACAAGTACAACGTTTTGCATAATCAAAGCCTATATGTTCAAAATAACTTGTCGCTTTTTAGGGTAAACTATAGGGGCTGTCGATGGGTTATTTTATCGATATGCATCATGATACCTAGTAGTATTATGATTGTCGCGACAAATTGGGTATTTAATGCATTGATTTGGCACTATATAGAGATCATAAGATTCTAAAAAAGAAAGATAATCTTATGGCTAATGTCGTTGTCGTTGGTGCCCAGTGGGGTGACGAAGGTAAAGGTAAAATTGTAGACTGGCTATCTGAAAGAGCAGATATTATTGCACGGTTTCAAGGTGGCCATAATGCTGGCCATACTTTGGTAATAGACTCGAAAGTCTATAAATTACATGCTTTACCTTCAGGTGTTGTTAGAGGTGGAAAGTTATCTGTGATTGGTAATGGGGTTGTTCTTGATCCCTGGCATTTATTAAATGAAATTAAAACCATTGAGTCGCAGGGAATTTCTATCAACCCTGAGAATCTCATGATTGCAGAAAATACGCCATTAATATTACCTCTTCACGGTGAATTAGACAGGTTACGTGAAGAAGCTGCAAGCAAGGGTACTAAAATTGGCACCACTGGACGCGGTATTGGTCCTGCATACGAAGATAAAGTAGGTAGGCGTGCAATTAGAGTTGCAGACTTAGCAGATATGACAACGCTCGAAGCACGCATTGATCGTGCTCTACAGCATCATAACCCACTCAGAAAAGGCTTAGGATTTGATGAAATAGATCGTGATAAACTATTGTCAGATCTTAAAGAAATTGCTCCAAAAATTCTTCCTTACGCTGCGCCAGTTTGGAAAGTCTTAAATGAAAAAAGAAAATCAGGAAAACGAATATTATTTGAGGGAGCTCAAGGGGCACTTTTAGATATTGATTTTGGAACATATCCTTTTGTTACTTCATCTAATGTAATTGCAGGCCAAGCCGCTACCGGTGTTGGTTTGGGCCCAACTGCTATAGATTATGTTCTTGGTATTGTTAAAGCTTACACTACGCGGGTTGGTGAAGGGCCATTTCCATCAGAATTAGATGATGATGATGGTCAAAGATTAGGTGAGAGAGGTCATGAGTTTGGTACCACAACTGGAAGAAAACGCCGATGTGGTTGGTTTGATGCTGCTTTGCTAAGACAAACTTGTGCCACATCTGGAATTACAGGAATATGCCTTACTAAACTAGATGTCCTCGATGGATTTGAAACCTTAAAAATATGTGTCGCATATGATTTAGATGGCAAAAGACTTGATTATTTACCTACAGCAGCTGAAGATCAATCAAGATGTGTGCCTATTTATGAAGATATGCCCGGATGGTCTGAAAGTACTGAAGGTGCACGTTCATGGAATGACCTACCTGCTGCAGCAATAAAATATGTTCGAAGAGTTGAGGAATTAATTGATTGTCCAGTTGCTCTTGTTTCAACAAGCCCAGAACGTGAAGATACGATTCTGGTCACAGACCCATTTGCAGACTAATGGCATTATCATACAAAGCAAAAAGACGTTGGTCTTTAATTATTCTTTTAATAGGGCTTCCAGCCTATATCATACTATGTGTAGTACTAACTAATTTACTCCCACGTCCTAACATAATTTTGGAATTTATAATTTATGTTGCCCTAGGAATTGTATGGATTTTCCCATTTAAAAAAATATTCCTTGGCGTTGGACAAGTTGACCCAAATGAATCCTCAAAAGAAGATTAACCAGCAAAATTATTATGACAAATAGTAGCCATTTTACTGTTACCCAAGGCGTTAACCTTATAGGTGGTGGTTTGGTAAATGAGCAAGACATAAATGATATCAGAAAAAGTGGTAAGAGTTTATTTTGTGCAGACTCAGGTCTAAACTATGCCTTAAAAAATAATCTTTTAGTATCAGGGTTGATTGGAGATTTAGACAGTGTTGATAGTCAAAAAGATGCTACCTATCCAGTGATTTTTGATCAAAGCCAGGACACAAATGATCTGGAAAAGTCATTAGATGCAATAAATGCCAAATATATAATATGCTATGGGTTTCTTGGAGGCCGATTGGATCATTCATTGGCTTCATTTAATGTTATTTCAAAGACAAAACAGGTAGTTTTTTTGATTGGCGAAGAAGATGTTTGTGTGGTTTGTCCTAAAAATTTAAAGTTAAATTTACCAATTGGTACAAGGTTTGCATTATTCCCTATGGATAAAACATTCGCAAAGTCCAAAGGTTTAATGTGGAATTTAGACGGTATACTTATGTCACCTAATGGGAGAATATCTACATCTAATGAAAGCATAGAAAAGCATATCGAAATATGGATAGATGATGGATTGGCACTTGCTATATTTCCAAGGAATACTTTACCAACAATTATAAACCAATGGCCATTTTAGCACTCAGGTAAGTTAACAGCCAAACCACCAAGCGATGTTTCTTTATATTTTGAATTCATATCTATGCCAGTTTGTCTCATGGTTTCTATACAAGCGTCTAATGAAACTAAATGAATTCCATCACCCCGTAACGCTAAGGAAGCAGCTGAAACGGCTTTGATAGCTCCTAATCCATTGCGCTCAATGCAGGGAGCCTGAACTAAGCCTTTAATTGGGTCACATGTCATGCCTAAATGGTGCTCAAGAGCTATCTCTGCTGCATTTTCCACTTGTTGGGGTGTTCCACCTAAGATTGCGCATAAACCCGCAGCTGCCATTGCTGCAGCAGAACCGACTTCTCCTTGGCAACCTACTTCTGCACCAGAAATTGAAGCATTATTTTTTATTAGGCCTCCAATTGCAGCAGCAGTGAGCAAGAATTCTGGAATCTTTGAAATTGAAGCTGAAGGCACATGATCAAGATAATATCTTAAAGTTGCTGGAATAACTCCTGCTGCACCATTTGTAGGTGCAGTAACAATTTGTGCCCCAGCAGCATTTTGCTCATTTACTGCCATAGCATAACAGGACATCCAATCATTTATTATATGTGGTGGTGCTATATTTCTGCTCTGTTCTTTTCGTAAAGATTCATGAATGCCCTTTGCTCTTCTCTTGACAAATAATCCGCCAGGTAAGATTCCTTCTTTTTTTAGGCCTTCTTCAATGCAATTATTCATTACATCCCAAATCTTATTGATACCTTGTGAAAGATCAGACTTATTTATATTTGCTTGTTCGTTTTCTGATTTTAGTTCGGCTATAGATTTGCCTGTACTTACGCACATTTCAAGCATTTCAGATGCGTTTTTAAATGGATAAGGTGTTGTATTTTTTAGTTTGGAATGAGAAATACCTGATGCTAATTCAGAGGCTGTTTGGACAAAGCCTCCACCTACTGAATAATACGTTTCTTCAAAAAGAATGGTTCCTATTGAGTCATAAGCATAAAAAATCATGCCATTTGCGTGCCCATCAAGACTTTTTTCAAAATCGAATCTTATAGCTGTATTTGGATTAAATAAATATTCAGAGTGACCTTCAGGTTGGATCTTACCTGTTTGAGATACCTCATCTAATGCTTGTTGAGCGACATTAGAATTAAATGTTTGAGGCTTAAATCCTATCAAGCCCATAATCGTAGCATAATCAGTATGATGACCTTTGCCTGTAAAAGCTAAGGAGCCATGAAGTGATGCACTTAAACTTACAGCTTTTATTTTATGTTCTAATAATTGATCTAAAAATTTTCCAGCAGCAACCATAGGTCCCATTGTATGAGAGCTAGATGGTCCGATACCTATTTTGAAGATGTCAAAGATTGAAAGAAACATAAATAAAAATCCTATTTATATTTATCATATCAAAAAAATAAATTTTTAAATTATAAAACACGTCATATTTGAGAGATTTTAGACATATATTCCGATTTGAACGTGCAGTACTCAATTAATAAAGATACAAGGAGCGAGAATCTCTAATAAAAGGACTTGCATATGACACTTGATTTGAGCCCATCTGAAATTGGGAAGTTTACATCTGCTTATCGAGCGTTAGATTTTGTCGAATCTGATATGAAATTGGGTCTAGGCACGGGTTCAACGGCTGCCTGGTTGGTAAAACTTTTAGCATATGAAATAAATAACAAGGGTTTAAATATTTCTGCATGTGCTACATCTTCGGAGACAACCAAGCTAGCAGAGAGTTTAGGAATTAAAATCTCTAATTTAGACGAATTGGGCCAATTAGATCTAGCGATTGATGGTGCTGATGAATTTGATCAAAATTTGAATTTAATAAAAGGTGGTGGTGCAGCTCTTTTGCAAGAAAAGATTGTTGAAACAGCTGCTAATAAATTGGTGGTAATTACTGATGCATCAAAACAAGTCGATGACCTGGGAACATTTGACTTGCCTGTCGAAGTTGTGAAATTTGGATGGAAAACTACAAAGCGACTCATAGAAAATGTTTTAATTGACCAAGATGTCGATTGCCGGATTGTCACTAGAAGAAATAATCACACACCAGTTATTACAGATGAAAATCATTATATTTTAGATTTAAAATTAAACAGAATTGGAAATCCTAATGCACTTTCAGATGCATTATTAAATATTGCTGGAGTCGTTGAAACAGGCCTTTTTTTAGGAATGACACATTCTATTATAATGGGTAATGAAAATGGGTTGGCTCGAGTGAAATCGACTGGTTCGTTAGATTGGGTAGATACATCTTATGACATACAAAGCCTGTCTCAATTTATAAAAAATATTAATGACATTTGAGGTGTTTAAGTGAATTATGATTTTGATCTTTTTGTTATAGGCGCGGGTTCTGGTGGAGTAAGAGCTGCAAGATTGTCCGCTCAAAATGGACAAAAAGTAGCTTTGGCAGAAGAATTTCGCTATGGAGGTACGTGCGTAATTAGAGGGTGTGTACCAAAAAAACTAATGGTTTATGCTTCTGAGTTTTCTGAATTGTTCCATGATGCAAACGGCTATGGTTGGTCAATTGGTGAGTACTCATTTAGCTGGGAAAAATTCATTGTTGCTAAAGACAAAGAGATTAACAGGCTAGAAAATATCTATTCTAATATTTTAACAAACAATAATGTTAAACACTATAATTCTCGTGCCACTTTAAAGAATTATAATACTGTTGAACTTTCAACAGGTGAAGTTATCACTGCTAAAACTATATTAATAGCAACAGGTGGTCGTCCATTTATACCAAATATTCCTGGAAGTGAGTACGCAATTACTTCAAATGAAATTTTCGATCTGCCAACAAAGCCAAATAATGTATTGATTGTTGGTGGTGGTTATATTGCTTGTGAATTTGCCTGTATTTTAAATGGTTTAGGTGTTGCAACAACGCAGTTTTATAGAGGAGATCAAATTCTTCGAGGATTTGACTCAGAGGTTCAAGAATTAGTTTCTAAAGAAATGCAAAATAAAGGAATTAACCTTAGCCTAAATAATGATGTTGAAAGCATTTCAAAAGTAGCAGACGGATATATCGTTAAAGATAAATTAAATAATGAAATCATTGTTGACCAAATATTATATGCAACTGGTCGGGTTCCAAATAGTGAGAATATTGGGCTTGAGGGTTTAGATATTAAAACGGGCCTTAAGGGTGAGATCATAGTTGATAAATACTCTAAAACTAATGTCGAAAACATATACGCCATCGGTGATGTCACAAACAGGGTTCAATTAACTCCAGTTGCTATAGTAGAGGCTGTTGCTTTTGTAGAGACTGTATATAAATCAAACCCCACAATGCCAGATCATGAACTTATTGCTACTGCTGTTTTTACTCAACCTGAAATTGGGACTGTAGGACTGACTGAAGAGGAAGCGTTGAAAAAATGTGATATAGAAATTTATTCTACGACATTTAGACCAATGAAGGTTATTTTGGCTGGTCGCAATGAACGAATGCTGATGAAGTTAATAGTATCAAAAGAGAGTCGTATAATACTGGGTTGTCATATTGTTGGACATGCAGCTGCTGAAATGATTCAATTGGCAGGTGTTGCTATTAAAATGGGTGCAACAAAAGAAGATTTTGATAAAACAATGGCTATTCATCCGACAGCAGCGGAAGAATTAGTAACAATGAATAATCCTACTAGATAAAATATAAATTATTATCTGTGACTGTTTATAAGATTTAAACAAATAGAGACTTGAAATTTTTACGAAAAATGTCAATTAGTAGTAAAGTAAATACAAGTTCTTAGGAGGAATTTGAACAAATGGCTGGTAATGGCACAGGTGGCCCATGGGGTAATGGCGGCGGTAATCGCGGCTCAGGTAATAATGGTGGCGGCGATCGTCCACCATCTAATGGTGGACAAGGTCCAGATTTAGATGACTTGGTTCGAAAGGGGCAAGAGCAACTACGTGTTCTGATGGGTGGCAAAGGTGGTGCTAACAATAAAAATAAGCCTCCAAAAGGTGGCGGAGCAGGATTTGGATTTGGTGGTTTTGGATTGATATTCATTGCAATATTTGGATTATGGGTCTTCAATAGCTTTTATAGAGTAGACACATCAGAACAGTCCGTAGAGTTGTTTTTTGGTGAGTATTACAAAACAGGAAATGAAGGTTTGAATTTTGCCCCATGGCCTGTTGTAACAAAACAAATACTTCCAGTAACTAGAGAAAACTCAGAAGATATTGGCGTTGGTCGTGGTGCAAGAGCAGACGAAGGTTTGATGCTGACTGGTGATGAAAATATAGTTGATATTGATTTCCAAGTTGTTTGGAATATCACAGATGCTCAACAATTCTTGTTCAACTTACAAGATCCAAAAGAAACAATACGAGCAGTTTCTGAGTCCGCTATGAGAGAAATTATTGCTAGAAGCAATTTATCTCCAATTTTGAACAAAGACCGTGGAGCTATCACAGCTGAACTAAAAAAATTAATTCAGGATACATTAGATATTTATGGTTCTGATAGTGATGGAAATGTTACTGGTTCAGGAATTAATATCATTCGTGTGAACTTGCTAGGTGCAAACCCACCTCGTGAAGTTATCGATGCCTTTCGTGAAGTGCAAGCGGCAGAACAAACACGTGATACACTCGAAAAACAGGCAGATGCATACTCAAATAGAGTGGTTGCTGAAGCAAGGGGTAAGGCAGCTCAGTTGATGGAGCAAGCTGAAGGTTATCGTGCACAAACAATTAATGAAGCTGAGGGTGAAGCATCGAGATTTGTCTCTGTGTACCAAGAATATGCAAAAGCACCTGAAGTAACACGAAAACGTTTGTACCTTGAAACTATAGAAAAAGTTTATGGAAGTGTTAACAAAGTAGTAATTGATGAAAGTAGTAGTGGTCAGGGTGTAGTCCCATATCTTCCATTAAATGAGCTGACAAAACAGAAGACAGGAGGCAACTAATGAAACGCTTTAATAATTTATTACTGCCAATTCTGGCAGCTGTTGGATTTCTGGTTATGTCTTCAGTTTATGTGGTTGATGAACGTGAAAAGGCACTTAGGTTATGGTTTGGTGAGGTAACAGCAGTAATCGTTGATCCTGGCTTGAATTTCAAAGTTCCATTTTTACATGAAGTAGTCAAATATGAAGACCGTATTTTACCACTCGATGTTCAACCTGATGAGTTTACGCCTCTTGATGATCGCAGATTAGTTGTTGATGGATTTGCTTTGTGGCGAATTCAAGATCCTGTTCAGTTTAGAAGAGCTGTTGGATCAGGTGGACAAAGATCTGCAACGCAAAAACTTGATGGTATCATGAATGATGGAATGAGATCAGTACTTGGTCGTGTAACTTCTAATGAGATCCTATCAACTGACAGAACTGCTTTAATGGCTGAGATTCGAGATGCAGTTCGTGAGCAAGCAACTGTTTTAGGTGTTGAAATAGTTGATGTTCGTATAAAACGTGCTGATCTTCCAGAGCAAAACCTTGAGGCAACTTTTGGCAGGATGCGTGCTGAACGTGAACGAGAAGCAGCAGATGAGATAGCGCGAGGAAATGAAGCTGCTCAAAGAGTTAGAGCATCTGCAGATAGAACTGTTGTTGAGACTACATCTGTAGCACAAAAAGAAGCGGATATTATCCGAGGGCAAGCTGATGGTAAGCGAAATGCCATCTTTGCTGAAGCGTTTGGCCGTGATCCAGAGTTCTTTGCTTTCTATAGATCTCTAACTGCATACGAAAAATCCTTGAACGGTGATAATGCCACAATGATTATTTCACCAAATAGCGAATTCTTTGACTATTTGAATTCAGACTCGCTAAATGAATGATTTTTTGACAGCAATTGGATTAGTTGCTGTTATTGAGGGGCTGGTACTTGTACTGGCCCCATCTCGTTTTGAGGATATAATTCGTGCCTTAGGTTCAATGAGTTTGGAAACAAGACGTAACTTAGGATTAATTTTCGTAGTAGTAGGGCTTGTAATAATATGGGCTGTAAAGGCGCTATAACTAATATTAGTTTGATATTAATTTGATAAAGAAACAATTTGTTTATTAAAATTTGACAGAATTTAATTAAAACATACTTATAAAGAAGTCATAAATTTTATTTCAATATTCTGAACAAAAAATACATCTCCAGGAGGAAAATGTCGTGAAAAATTTCACAACTACAAAAAGACTAACAATAAGACAAATACACACTGTCATAATTAATACGCTTTTTGTTTTTTCCATATTAATGTTATTAACTGTATCTGCACATGCTAGAGGCGCTCCAGAGAGCTTTGCTGATCTTGCTGAAGAACTATCACCGTCAGTTGTAAATATTACTACATCGACAACTATTGCTGGTGTGACTGATCAAGCAAGGCCACAAATCCCAGAGGGAAGCCCTTTTGAGGACTTATTTAGAGATTTTTTTAATAACGGTGAAGGAGGTCAAGCAAGGCCAAGAAGAAGTAGTGCTCTTGGTTCAGGATTTGTTGTATCGTCTGATGGATATATCGTGACCAATAACCATGTTATTGATAAAGCAGATGAAATTGTAATAGAGTTTTTTGATGGAAAAGAACTTGTTGCAAAACTGGTTGGCCGTGATCCTAAAACCGATATTGCTGTGTTAAAAGTCGAAGCCTCTGAACCTCTACCATTTGTAGGCTTTGGGGACAGCGATATTGCTCGAGTTGGTGATTGGGTGATGGCAATTGGAAACCCATTAGGACAAGGTTTCTCTGTGTCTGCGGGTATAATATCTGCGCGAAATAGGACGCTTAGATCAGGACCATATGATGATTTTATACAAACCGATGCTGCTATTAATCGTGGTAATTCTGGTGGTCCATTATTCAATATGAGTGGTGAAGTTATTGGCGTCAATACTGCAATAATATCACCCAATGGCGGATCTATAGGTTTAGGCTTTTCTATGTCGTCTAGAGTTGTGGGGCGAGTGGTGAAACAGTTAAAAGAATATGGTGAAACTAGACGTGGTTGGTTAGGTGTTCAAATACAAGATATAGACAGTGATATGGCAGAAGCTTTGGGATTAGATAAAGTATCTGGTGCATTAGTTAGCGGGGTGCCTGAAGGTCCAGGTGCAGATGCTGGAATTCAATCAGGCGATGTAATTATCTCTTTTGATGGGGTCGAAGTAGAGGATACACGTGGGTTGGTCACAGCTGTAGGTAATGCAGATGTTGGTAAAGTAGTTAGGGTCATTATTTTTAGAGATGGAAAAACAAAAACTATCAAAGTTACTCTTGGAAGACGTGAAGCTGCTGAAAAAGAAAAACTAGTACCAGTAACAAAAGCTCCTGAAAAAATTAAAGAAACAGAAAAGTTTGGAATGAAGTTACTAACAATAAATTCTGAGTCTCGGATAAAATTGAACTTACCAGAAGATTTAGAAGGTGTTGCTGTTTTAGATGTCTCTGATACATCAGACGCTTTTGAAAAAGGTATTAGAGCTGGTGATGTAATAGTCGAGGCGGGGCGGACTAAAATCGCTGATGTAAATGATATATCCAAAATTTTTGAAGATGCTATAGAAGCTGGGCGTAAATCTATTCTTCTATTAGTTTTAAGAGGAGATAACTCTCGGTTTGTAGGTTTGTCACTTTCTGAAAAATAAATTTCAATCGCCTGAAAATTAAATTAACAAAAAGAAGTTTCGGGCGATTTTATAATCAAAAAAAATTAGAAACAGTTTATTTGAAAAAAAATGCTGGCTATCTTTTTTTTCTGTGTTAACACACTCGAAATTTTATATGGAGACACTCATGCCTAAGATAACATTTATTGAACATAATGGTACTCATCATGAAGTTCAGGTTGCGGTAGGTCTTTCAGTTATGGAAGCTGCTCGAGATAATAATGTACCTGGCATAGAGGCTGATTGCGGTGGTGCATGTGCATGTTCAACATGTCATGTATATGTTGACACAAGCTGGAACGAAAAATTACCAGTTAAGGATGCAATGGAAGAAGATATGTTAGATTTTGCTTGGGAGCCAAGTGAATTATCAAGATTAACATGCCAGATACGTGTGACTGAGGATCTTGATGGTTTGATTGTAAGAATGCCTGAAAAACAAATTTAAAGAGCTCTCCATCCTATATCATTCCTATAAAATCCATTTTCCCATTGAATCTTTTCAATTGTTTCATAAGCAAGTCTATGTGCTTCTTTGAGACTTGATCCTCTGGCAGTGATATTAAGCACGCGGCCACCAGTGGCTATGATATTATTTTCTTCCTCTTTCGTACCTGCATGGAAAACTTGGATATTTGTTGATTCTGATATTGTATCAAGTCCAAGAATGTTAGAGCCTTTTTCATAAGTTCCAGGGTAACCTTTAGCTGCGTAAACAATTGTTAAAGCGTGATCATCTGCCCAATTTAGTTTATAATTATTAAGTTCACCTTTGGCACATGCTAACATTGCGTCTAAAGCTTGTGCTCCAAGCCTCATCATTAAAGCTTGGCACTCAGGATCTCCAAATCTTACATTATATTCAACTAATTTTGGTTCTCCATCTTTTATCATGAAGCCCGCATACAATACACCTTGGTAAGGTATGCCACGTTTTGCCATTTCGTCTATGGTAGGTTGTATGATTTGTGAAATTGCTTTTGATGTTACGTCTTTTGTCATTATTGGAGCGGGCGAATATGCACCCATTCCACCTGTATTTGGTCCAGTATCACCATCAAACACTCGCTTATGATCTTGTGCTGTGCCGATTGGCAGAATATTTTTGCCATCTGAAAGGATGAAAAAGCTTGCTTCTTCACCTTCCATAAATTCCTCAATAACGACTTCCGCTCCTGCTTTCCCAAAAGCCCCAGAAAAAATATCTTTCAAACCATTGATTGCTTCATCTAGTGTCATTGCAACTATAACACCTTTGCCGCCTGCTAAGCCATCTGCTTTGACTACGATTGGTGCGCCTTGTTCATGAACATATTCAATTGCTGATTCTAATTCTGTAAATCTGGCGTATTTTGCCGTTGGTGCATTACATGAATCACATACTCCTTTAGTAAAAGCTTTTGAAGATTCTAATTTTGCTGCAGATGCTGAAGGCCCAAAAGTTAAAATATTATTTGCGCGCAAATCATCAGCAATACCCATTGCTAATGGAGCTTCTGGTCCAATTATTACAAATTGAATGCTTTCATCCAAACAAAATTTTAATACGTCAGAACTATTTTCAATATTTAAATCAACGCATTGTGCAACTTTTGATATTCCAGCATTGCCAGGCGCACAATATAAAATATCACATTTTGGGTTTTGATTAACTGCCCAAGCCAACGAATGTTCGCGGCCACCAGAGCCTAAAATAAGTATATTCATATTTTTTAATTTCCTTGGCCTTTTAAAATTATGGTTCTATTGTTTGCTACACAAAAAGCCAAGAGAGGATGCATAAATGTCAGATCTAATTGACAGCCCAGTTAAGGGGGAAAATGCTCCTGAATTTTCTGTATCTGAATTATCAAGCGTTCTTAAGCGGATGATAGAGGGTGAGTTTTCAAACGTCCGTATAAGAGGAGAAGTTGGGCGTGTTTCGAGGCCGGCATCGGGGCATCTGTATTTTGATTTAAAAGATGATAAATCTGTTATTGCATCTGTTACTTGGAAAGGCCAAGCCTCAAAGTTAGTAACTCAGCCAGAAGAAGGTTTAGAGGTTGTTGCTACTGGAAAAATTACAACCTTTGCAGGGCAATCACGGTATCAAATGATAGTATCCGAAATGTCTGTGGCAGGCATTGGTGCCTTGATGGCTCAATTAGAAAAGCGGAAAAAGAAGTTAGAAGCAGAGGGTCTGTTTGATAAAAGTATAAAAAAAGAAATTCCATATTTGCCTGAAATTATTGGAGTGGTGACTTCTCCATCAGGCGCCGTAATTCAGGATATACTTCATCGCTTGAGTGATAGATTTCCACGCAAAGTTCTTTTATGGCCTGTGGCCGTTCAAGGTGAGAGATGTGCCCCTGATGTAGCGGCTGCAATAAATGGCTTTAATCGACTAACACCTGGTGGTGCAATGCCGAGACCAGAATTGATAATTGTAGCAAGAGGCGGCGGTTCAATTGAAGATTTATGGGGATTTAATGAAGAATCTGTTGTACGTGCTGCAGCAGAAAGTGAAATTCCATTAATATCTGCTGTTGGGCATGAAACAGATACAACACTAATAGATTTCGCTTCTGATTTGCGTGCACCAACTCCAACTGCAGCTGCAGAATATGCCGTACCAGTAAGAGCTGACTTAATGGGTTGGCTCTCTTCTATGGATGAACGAAGAGTTCGTTCGTTATCTGCCGGTTTGGAGATAAAGCGACAAAGATTAAAAGATCTTAGCCGAGGATTGCCAGCTCCTGATGAGCTAGTAGCCATGTCTACTCAACGTTTAGATTCAATATCTGAAAGATTACCAAGGGCTTTGATCACTGTAAGTAATAATAAACGAACTATGCTACTACAAACTAGTGCTGGTTTAAGGGGAAGTTTACTTAAAAATAAATTAGTTGATAGATCTGAAGCAATAAATCGATTTGTTAAAAGTATACAATCCAATATGAAAGTAATAATTCAACGCAACCAAAGTGCGTTAGAAAGTTTAGAACGATTACGGCAAACACTTGGATATGAAGCTACTTTGCAAAGAGGTTATGCAGTTATCCGTAATGAAAAAGGTGGGATTGTAACTAGCGTAAAAGTTGCTGATGTCAGTAAATCACTGGAAATTGAGTTTCAAGATGGTAAAACTTCACTATATAAATAAAATGATTACGAATTTTTCGACTTAGAAGTCGTTTTTTTAGGTCACAAATGTATTTTTTTTGGTTAGAAAAAATAAAATCAACAGGGCGTATATAATGGCTTTAGATCAAAAAACTGACGGCATATGGAAATCGGGCAAAGGCAAAGGGCGCAAAACGCCAAAAGGTCGTCAGGTCAGCGAAGATGCTATAGCAGATGTAAAATCATTATTGGGCAATCGAGAACGCAGAGCTGATCTCCTGATTGAGTATCTTCATTTGATACAAGATAAATTTAAGCACCTATCTACACAACACCTTGCAGCCCTCGCGGAAGAGCTGCGACTTTCTCAAACTGAAGTTTATGAAGTTGCAAGCTTTTATGCACATTTTGATATAGTAAAGGAAGATGAGGAAATCCCACCAAGTCTCACAATTCGGGTTTGTGATAGCCTTTCATGTGAGTTGGCTGGTGCTCAGGATTTGTTGTTCAAATTAGGTGAAAAATACAATGGTGGAGGAAAAGTGCGCGTAGTTAGAGCTCCGTGTATGGGTAGATGCGACACGGCACCAACATTGGAAATAGGTCATAATCACATTGATAATGCTAATGAAGAAAAAGTAGAGAAAGCAATAATTACAAAAGATTTTCATCCAAAGATCCCTAACTATGAAAATTTAAAAGATTATTCTGCAAATGGAGGTTACGCCGAACTTCAAAATTTACGAAATGGATCAAGAACACCTGACCAAATTCAAGATGAAATTCTTGAAAGCGGTCTTCGTGGCATGGGCGGTGCTGGATTTCCTTCAGGAAAAAAATGGTCTTTTGTAAGAATGAATGAAGGTGTTAGGTATTTAGCTGTAAATGGTGACGAAGGTGAGCCTGGAACATTTAAAGATCGTTATTTTCTAGAAAGAGAGCCCCATTTTTTCTTAGAAGGCATGCTGATTGCTGCTTGGGCAGTAAATGCTGAAAAATGTTTTATTTACATGCGTGATGAATACCCAGCAGTTTTAGAAATTTTAGCCAAAGAAATAAGTGCGCTTGAAACTTCAGGTATAGTTGAAAGTGGCTATATTGATTTGCGCCGTGGAGCTGGTGCTTATATTTGTGGCGAAGAGAGCGCCATGATTGAAAGTATTGAAGGCAAAAAAGGTTTACCACGACATCGCCCGCCATTTGTTGCTAGTGTTGGGATATTTAATAAGCCAACATTGGTTCATAACGTTGAGACGCTTCACTGGATTGCTAAAATATCGCGTGAAGGCTCTGCTGTATTTGGTGCACATGGTGCAAATGGGCGAAAAGGTTTGAGAAGTTATTCTGTTTCTGGTCGTGTTAGAAATCCTGGAATAAAATTGGCCCCAGCTGGAACAACAGTTCGAGAGTTGATTGAAGATTATTCTGGGGGCATGCTTGAAGGACATTCATTTAAAGCATACCAACCAGGTGGACCGTCTTCAGGGTTATTGCCAGCATCAATGGGAGATATTCCCCTCGATTTTGATACACTTCAAGAATATGGAACGTTTATAGGCTCCGCTGCGGTTGTAGTTTTATCTAATCATGATAGTGCGAAAGAAGCTGCCTTAAATATGCTTCGATTTTTTGAAGATGAAAGTTGTGGTCAATGCACACCATGCCGAGTCGGATGTGAAAAAGCTGTTAAGCTAATGAGCCAAGATAAATGGGATCAAAATTTATTAGAAGAATTATCGGTTGCAATGGTGGATGCTTCTATTTGTGGGTTAGGTCAAGCAGCCCCTAATCCAATAAGAATGGTGATAAAACATTTTAATGATGAAATTTAAAAGCAATACTTATTGCTTATGTAATTTAATTTAAAACTTATCTTTATATTATATTAGAATGTGCTTTATTGAAGCCTTTAACTTAATGTATGATAAGATTAAATTAATTTAAATTATATGGCCAAAAAATGTCTTTTTTCAAAAAACTGAAATCAAAACTTTTTAGATCTTCATCAAAGATTGAAGAAGGTCTCGATGCTATTGTCGATAATGAAGAGCAGGTAGATGATAATATCTCATTAAATGATGAAGATATTACTGGACAAGAGACAGAAATTGGAATGCATTCAGAGCCAGAGCCAGAGCCAGAGCCAGAGCCAGAGCCAGAGCCAGAGCCAGAGCCAGAGCCAGAGCCAGAGCCAGAGCCAGAGCCAGAGCCAGAGCCAGAGCCAGAGCCAGAGCCAGAGCCAGAGCCAGAGCCAGAGCCAGAGCCAGAGCCAGAGCCAGAGCCAGAGCCAGAGCCAGAGCCAGAGCCAGAGCCAGAGCCAGAGCCAGAGCCAGAGCCAGAGCCAGAGCCAGAGCCAGAGCCAGAGCCAGAGCCAGAGCCAGAGCCAGAGCCAGAGCCAGAGCCAGAGCCAGAGCCAGAGCCAGAGCCAGAGCCAGAGCCAGAGCCAGAGCCAGAGCCAGAGCCAGAGCCAGAGCCAGAGCCAGAGCCAAAAGAAAATATAGCAAAAAGTAATAAAAGCTTAGAAAGTACTTCTAAGAACAATGAAACTTTGGTTGCCGAAGAAAGTAAGCCAGTAAAAAAGAAATTTTTTGATAGGGTATTTAAACGTAAAGAAGAAATTGAGAAAACTGAGAAAAAGCGATTATTTGACGATAATATGCTAGAAAGTCTTGAAGAACTTTTAATCAGTGCTGATATGGGGGTTGATACATCGTTGCGTGTCTCTGCCAATATGGCAGACGGTAATTTGGGCAAAAAAGTTTCAGTTAATGAAGTAAAAATCCTATTAGGAAATGAGGTGGCGCGAATTCTAGAGCCAGTAGCAAAGCCTATGCCTCTATATTCTCAAAAGCCTCAAGTTGTATTAGTCGTAGGTGTTAATGGATCAGGTAAAACAACTACAATAGGTAAGCTTGCGTCTCAATTTCGGTCTGCTGGTAAATCTGTAGTAATAGCCGCAGGAGATACTTTTCGTGCTGCTGCAGTTGAACAACTGCAAGTATGGGGTGAAAGAGCTGGTGTTCCAGTATTGACAGCGCCTGAGGGATCTGACCCTGCTTCGTTGGCTTTTGATGCAATGAATAAGTGTAAAAATGATAATGTAGATTTACTTATGATTGATACTGCAGGTCGTTTGCAAAATCGCAAAGATTTGATGGAAGAACTTGATAAAATAGTTCGAGTAATCCAGAAGAATGACCCATCTGCACCTCATAATACGTTATTAGTTCTTGATGCTACGACAGGACAAAATGCGATCAGACAGGTTGAAGTTTTTCAAGAAGTATCAAAAGTCACTGGCTTAGTTATGACTAAACTGGATGGTACAGCAAAGGGTGGCGTACTAGTGGCATTGGCTGATAAATTTGGATTACCTATTCATGCAATTGGTGTGGGTGAACAAATTGATGATTTGCAAGCTTTTGATCCAAAGGATTTCGCAAAAGCTTTAACTGGAAGTGATAAATAAGTAATTAAATTATGAAGAGCCAATAAAATCAACCAAATGATCTGTTAACATTAAGTCTAATAGCATTTACTGCTCTATCTGTAGAGCTTGGAGAATAAATTATGAGCGACAAAACAATCCAACCTTGGGTTAAAACCACACTTGAGATGGGACCAGTAATTTTATTTTTTATTTTTTATTCAAAGTTAAAAAATAACGAATATGTGCTTTTAGGTGAAACATATGAGGGATTTATCGTTGCAACAGCACTGTTTATTCCGGTTTTATTAATTGCCACTGCTATTTTATATTTCCTAACAGGAAAATTATCTAAAATGCAGGTTTTTACTGCAGTATTGGTAGTTGTTTTTGGTGGTTTGGGAATTTGGTTTAATGATGAGAAATTTTTTAAGATGAAGCCGACTATGATATATTTGTTATTTGGAGGTATATTAGGTTTTGGATTATTTAAGGGGCAATCTTATTTACAAGTAGTAATGGATGGTGCTTTGCCAATGTCTCGTGACGGTTGGATGATATTAACTAAAAGATTTATGTATTTCTTTTTTGGATTAGCGCTTGCAAATGAAATAATTTGGCGAAGTCTATCCACTGATATTTGGGTTAACTTTAAAACTTTTGGATTGCCATTGGCCATGTTTGTATTTTTTATTACTCAGGCAAAAGTGATTTCTAAGTATTCAACTGAAAACGACTAAAAATAATTTAAAAGCTAATGATCTTGTTGACCTCTAAAATTTCAAAGAGTAGAGACGAATTGTGGCGATTTGTAACCGGATTGTGGGCCACTTTAAATATGCCACTAAAAAGTTGAGACAAATTAATCCAACTTCGGCTAAATTTTATGGGATTGATCCCAGGATAATATGATGAAAAATTGGAAAACACGCACAAAATTAGTACATTCAGGAACAAAGCGCAGTCAGTTCGGAGAACTTTCCGAGGCACTTTTCTTAACTCAAGGGTTCGCTTACGACACTGCTGAGCAAGCCGAATCTCGATTTATTAATAATTCTCCAGATGAATATATTTATGGTAGATACGGAAACCCTACAGTAAGAATGTTTGAAGAAAGAATGATTGCGATCGAGGGTGCTGAAGACGCATTCGCGACCGCCACTGGGATGGCTGCTGTGTCAGGCGCTTTATTCTGTATGTTAAAGCAGGGTGATCATCTAATTTCCTCAAAAGCATTGTTTGGATCATGTATGTTTGTAGTTGATAATATACTACGAAGATGGGGTATTGAAGTTACATTGGTCGAAGGTACTGATTTAAATCAGTGGCGTGATGCAATGCAGCCAAATACTAAAGTTTGTTTTCTTGAATCCATCTCAAATCCTACATTGGAAGTTTGTGATATTGCTGGTGTTGCAAAGATTGCCCATGAAGGTGGCGCCAAACTAGTTGTTGATAATGTGTTTGCCACTCCATTATTTCAACAAACCTTAAAATTAGGCGCAGATGTCGTAATATATTCAGCGACAAAACATATTGATGGGCAGGGGCGTTGTCTAGGTGGAATTGTCCTTGGAACAGAAGAATATATTCAAGATGTATTTATTCCATTTAACAAGCATACTGGGCCTGCAATGAGCCCTTTTAATGCTTGGGTAATGCTAAAAGGTTTGGAAACTATTTCATTACGATGTGAAGCACAGGCCGAAAATGCTGAAAAAATCGTAAATGCTTTAAAAGGCCATAAAAATATTACTAGAATCTTGTACCCAACGGATGTTTCACATCCTCAATATGAGCTCGCTATCTCTCAAATGACAAAAGGTGGAACTGTTGTATCATTTGAATTGAGCGGAGGAAAAAAAGCAGCTTTTAGTTTTCTAAATGCTTTAGAAATTATTACTATTTCTAATAATTTAGGAGATGCAAAAAGCTTAGCCACTCATCCAGTTACAACAACACATAAAAATATGGCAGCTGAAGCAAGAGAAGCTGCTGGCATTACAGATGGATTTGTAAGACTTTCAGTTGGAATAGAGGATCCAGAAGATCTTATTGTTGATTTGTTGGAAGCTCTTGAAAAAGTTTAATAATGTGGCAGATCAGTAAAAAAAATACCTTATGTCTTTTCTATAATGAAAATTGCCGTTTAATTCGTGAACGGTCTGGTAATCTGCATGTTAAACATTTAAAAACAATAAAGATGGTTAAACCAAGGAGTAAGTGATGAATATTCACGATCCAGCTATTGAGACCCAAGAAGAAGTTATTAAACCTTCCCAAGCTGAAGCTGAAGCTGCTGTTCAAACGCTATTAAGATGGGCAGGAGATAATCCTTCAAGAGAAGGCTTATTAGAAACACCAAGTAGAGTTGTCAAAGCATACAGCCAATGGTTCAGAGGTTATAGAGAAGATCCACAAGCTTTGCTTCAGCGTACTTTTGAAGAAGTTGAAGGCTATAATGAGATGGTGTTATTAAAAGATATACGCTTTGAAAGCTATTGTGAACACCACATGGCCCCAATTATTGGAACTGCACATGTTGCTTATGTTCCAACTGACAGAGTAGTTGGTATCTCAAAACTAGCCAGAGTTGTTGATGCTTTTGCTAAAAGGTTACAAGTTCAAGAAAAAATGACCGCTCAAATTGCAAATACAATTGATGAAGTTCTTCGCCCAAGAGGAGTCGCAGTTGTTTTGGAGGGAGAGCATCATTGCATGTCCACACGTGGTGTTAACAAGCACGGAGTATCTATGGTAACATCTGCAATGCGTGGAGATTTTCAAAAAGATCGTGAACTTAGGCGAGATTTTATGGGAATAATAGGCAATCCTCGTTCATCAATTTAAATAAATATTATTTATTAGAAATCAGAATTTACAGAGATTTCTTGACACTTAGGTAGGCATTCGCCAAATCTGCAGTTATGTTTGATCTTCGCCCAGCGGGCTATGTTATTGGTTTATTGTTAATGGTTCTTGGGTTAACTATGGTTATTCCTATGGGCTTGGACTGGATGGATGAATCCACAAATTGGATCTCATTTGCATTGTCATCATTTATTACACTGCTCATAGGATCAGTCGTATGCTTATCTTGTCAGAACAGAATAAAAGTAAATCTAAATATACAACAAACCTTTTTCTTAACTACAAGTGTTTGGTTAGTACTTCCAATTTTTGGTGCCATGCCTTTTATCCTAGGTGAAACAGAAGCAAGATTTACAGATGCGTTCTTCGAAGCGATGTCAGGTTTTACTACAACAGGCTCTACAGTGTTATCCTCATTAGATACATTGCCACGTGGATTGCTCTTATGGCGAGGAATGATGCAATGGTTTGGAGGAATAGGGGTTGTAGTAGTTGCAATGGTTTTTTTGCCTGTATTGCGTGTTGGGGGTATGCAAATATTTCGAACAGAAGGTTTCGATACATTTGGTAAAATACTACCAAGAGCGGCTGAAATTTCGCGATCTATTTCATCAATTTATTTAACATTAACAGTATTATGCTTGATTGCTTATTCAATGGCAGGAATGTCATTCTTTGATGCCCTAGTTCATTCCATGACGACTATCGCAACTGGTGGCTTTGCAAATTATGACACTTCATTTGGCAATATGGGTGTCGCTGTTGAGTATGTTGCAGTAATATTTATGATATTAGCGGCATTGCCGTTTGTTCGATATGTGCAGCTTATAGGTGGTTCTCTGAAGTCTTTTGTTTCTGATTCACAGGTAAGAACTTTTTTGATTACTGCAGGAATAGTTACTTTTATTTTGATTATATGGCAAATTAACTTTGTCACCAATTCCTATGAATTTGCTATTAGAAAAGCAGCATTTAATGGTGTGTCAATATTGACTGGGACTGGTTTTGCTAGCGACAATTATTTACAATGGGGAAGCTTTCCAATTACATTCTTTTTCTTGATAGGATTAATTGGTGGTTGTGCTGGCTCAACTACGTGTTCAATTAAAATATTCCGATTTCAATTACTATTTGCATCAGTAAGTGCACAAATAAAACGAATTCATAGCCCAAATGGTATTTTTCAGCCTCGATATAATAAGAAGCCTGTAGCTGAAGATATTATTAGCTCAGTGATGGCATTTTTTGTGTTATTTATGGTTACACTTGCAATTTTGTCAGTCGCTTTGGGAATGACTGGATTAGATGCAGTAACCTCTATTTCAGGAGCTGCGGCCTCATTAGCAAATATAGGTCCTGGTTTAGGTGCAGAAATTGGGCCAGATGGTAATTATTCAGGGTTGAATGATGTTGCAAAGTGGTTATTGGCTGCAGGAATGCTCATAGGGCGTTTAGAACTAATGGCAGTTTATGTTTTATTAACTGCAACCTTCTGGAGGGGTTAAGATTGAGTAGAGGTGATTTAGATCCCAAAGATTGGGACTTGTTTAGGGCTAATGCTCATAAAATGTTGGATAAAAGTATAGATAAAATGGAGAATGTTAATTCGGGTAGAGTTTGGTCTCCAGTTCCAACTAATCTTCGCAATAAATTTGAGGAAAAATTACCTGTTGAAGGATCAACGGCAAATAATATTATTAATGAAATTTTACCATATGGTGTCGGAAATACTCATCCTAGATTTTTTGGCTGGGTTCATGGTGCCGGTACACCTTCTGGAATAATTGCAGATATTGCGTCTGCTTCTATGAATGTTAACGCTGGTGGGAGAGATCATGTTGCGCCTGTTATTGAGAAGCAAGTTCTAAAGTGGTGCCTGGAAATTATGGGAATGCCAATAGATGGTTCTGGATTAATTGTTTCAGGTACCTCAGTTGCAACAATAATAGCAATTAAAGTGGCGCGTGATCAAAAAATTAAGAATTCAAGAGAAAAAGGAATAATTCAGGGTCAACTTGTCGGATACACCTCAGAGCAATCTCATTCATGTATTAAGCAAGCTTTTGATGTATTAGGCCTAGGAACAGATGCTTTAAGAGTTGTTCCATGTGATGAAAATTTTGAAATTGACCTGAAATCTCTAAGAAAAATGATTTCTCAAGACCGGGCAAATGGGTTTACGCCACTTTGTGTAGTTGGGACAGCTGGCGCAGTAAATGTGGGTGCTATTGATGATCTGGAGGGCATTGCTACTATAGCAAAATCTGAAGATTTATGGTTTCATGTTGATGGTGCTTTTGGTGCAGCGGGATTACTTGGTAAATTAGCAAGTGACCGTTTGTCAGGCATATCGCATGCTGATAGTTTAGCATTTGATTTTCATAAATGGTTTCAAGTTAATTACGAAGCTGGCTGTGTTTTGTTTAAAAGTGAAGCTGGCCATAGATCTTCATTTGCGGATAGAGCTGAATATTTACGAGGTTCTGAGAGAGGTCTTGCTGGTGGAGACTTTTGGGCAGTAGATTATGGCCCAGAATTATCAAGAGGATTTAGATCTTTAAAGGTTTGGGCGCATTTAAAAGAGCATGGTGTTGAAGCTTTAGGTAATTCGATCGATCGTAATATTAGACTAGCACAATATCTAGAAAATAGAATTAAGAGTGAAAAATCTTTGGAATCAATGGCTCCAACGCCGTTAAATATTAATTGTTTTAGATTTGCCTCAAGTTCTAATTTGATTGGTAGCAATTTAGATGCATTAAATGAGGAAATCGTTATACTTCTCCAAGAGAGAGGTATAGCTGTCCCGTCAACAACAAGAATAAATAATCAATTAGCAATAAGAGTTAATATTACAAATCATCGAACGCAAGAGAGCGATTTGGATCTTTTGGTTGATGCTATTTTGGAAATTGGTGAAGAGTTGATAAGAAATAAAGTTTTCTAGTATTTTTTTATCCTAAAAATGATTTTTATTTTAAATGTTTGAGTATTTAAAATGATACTTTAATTGACCTAAACGATTGAATTTCATATTGAAGGCACAACTGATTTAAAAAAGGCTGAGCTGTGGCAACTGTAAAACCAAATTGTTTCCAAGATATTATTTTACGCCTGCAAAATTACTGGGCAGAGCAAGGGTGCGCTATTCTGCAACCATATGATATGGAGGTCGGTGCAGGAACCTTTCACCCGGCTACTACACTTCGAGCTTTAGGCCCAAAACCGTGGGCTGCTGCATACGTGCAACCATCTCGACGGCCAACTGATGGACGATATGGTGAGAACCCAAATAGACTCCAGCATTATTACCAATATCAGGTTATAATTAAACCTAGCCCTGAAAATTTCCAAGAATTATATTTGGGTTCATTAAATGCAATCGGTATTGATATGGAATTGCATGATATACGCTTTGTTGAAGATGACTGGGAAAGCCCGACTTTAGGTGCCTGGGGCCTTGGATGGGAAGTCTGGTGTGATGGTATGGAAGTGTCTCAATTTACTTACTTTCAACAAGTAGGTGGGCATGACTGCAAACCGGTTTCTGGTGAGCTTACATACGGGCTTGAGCGATTGGCTATGTATGTTTTAGGTGTAGACCATGTAATGGACATGCCTTTTAACTCTCCTGGCTCAATAACTGAATTAAAATATGGAGATATCTTTCGTCAAACTGAACAAGAATATTCACGTTGGAATTTTGATGTAGCTGATACTAATATTTTACTACAACATTTTGAAGATGCTGAAGCTGAATGTAAGCGCATCTTGAATGAACCAGATGTTGATCCTAAAACGGGAAATAAAATTGTTATGGCGCATCCTGCATATGATCAGTGTATCAAAGCTTCTCATCTGTTTAACCTATTGGATGCGCGTGGAGTTATTTCTGTTACAGAACGCCAATCATATATTGGTCGTGTCAGGTCGCTTGCAAAAACTTGTGCAGATTCATTCTTAAAAACTGAAGCAGGTGGGTCTTCTGAATGAAGGGATCAGTTTTAATTAGTATTCTTTTAATTATTGCAGGTGCAATGGGAATTGGCCTTTGGTATACTATAGAAAAGGCATATTACGTAAATATAATTGATGTTAATGAAATAAACGTTGCTGGAACACTTCGTGAAGTGAAAGACTATAATGGAATAGATGCAGAAACATCTCCATTAAAATTACGTGCATGTTTTAATGTTGATTGGGAATATAATTTAAATTCTGACTACAAAAATATAGCCACTCCTTTAATTGCACCAAAGGCATTTAATTGTTTTGATGCAAAAAAAATTGGGGCAGATATTCAAGCTGAAAATGCATCAGTCATCTTAGCAGATGTAAATGTTCCATTTGGATTTGATAAATATATTGTTCAATATCCAAATGGTAAATCCTATATGTGGCGACAAATAAACGAATGTGGAAAAGCACATTTTGCAGGGGATCCACTTCCTTTAGGTTGTCCTGTACCTAAAGATGCAATTTTGAAGAATATAATGCGAGATCCAAATAGTGTACTACATGAGATTAAGTTAACTGAAAAAAATAATAATCAACCGACAAAAATATTGATTGATTCAAAGCCAGTTTCTGCCTTCTCAACAGATGCAAAGTTCTACAACTCTTGCTTTAATGTTGCTTCAAATATGGATCAATTATTATCAACTTACGTACAATCAAAAAATCCAATGCCATCAAAACCACTAGGTAAGATGTCATGTTTTAATTTTGATCAATTAGAACAAGATATAAAAACTGGTGCGGCAACCAGCTTTATTGGCGAAGAAAATATAATTGATGGCATCGATCGCATTGTTGCTATTTATTCAGATGGACGTGCCCTTGCATGGCACCAGAGGGCAAAATAATGGCTGATTTATTACTAGAGTTATTTTCTGAAGAAATTCCGGCAATTATGCAAAATAAAGCCTGTGAGGATTTGAATAATGTTGTAACGAATGCATTGGTAGAAGCTGGTTTGACTTACAATTCGTCTAAGTCGCTTTCTACACCACGCCGTTTATGTTTGATGATCGAAGGCTTGATTAATAAAAGCCCAGACACGCGTGAGGAAAGAAAAGGGCCCAGAGTTGATGCTCCCGAACAAGCTCTAAATGGTTTTTTGCGTGGTGTAGGTCTTACAATTGATCAACTTGAAGTAAGAGATGACAAAAAAGGCAAAACATATTTTGCTATTATTGAAAAAGAAGGTCGATTTGCTTCTGAGATTGTGTCCGAAGTAATTAATGATGCAGTAAATAATTTTCCTTGGCCTAAATCAATGCGTTGGGGCTCTAAATCATTAAAATGGGTTAGACCCCTTCATTCAATTCTGTGTATTCTTTCCGCTGAAGATGGTGTTGAGACTGTAAAAGTTGAAATTGATGGCATTAAATCATCTAATTTAACTGCGGGGCATCGTTTCATGTCCCCTGATCATTTTACTGTAAGTTCGATCGAACAGTACCAAAAAGATTTAAAAAAATCTTACGTAATTTTAGATGCTCATGAAAGAGCTGATCATATATTGGAGGACGCTAAAAACCTAGCATTTGCTCAAGGATTGGAGTTGGTTGAAGATATTAATTTATTAAATGAAGTCGCTGGTTTGGTAGAGTATCCAGTCGTTCTAATGGGTGAAATATCTAAAGAATTTTTTGAGCTTCCAGCAGAGGTTTTGATGACTTCGATGAAAGAACATCAGAAGTTTTTTAGTGTAAGAAACCCCAAAAGTAATAGAATTGAAAAATTCATCACAGTTGCTAACCGCGCTACGTCTGATAACGGTGAAACTATTATTGCTGGCAACCAAAAAGTTCTATTTGCTAGATTGTCTGATGCAAAATTCTTTTGGGAAAATGATTTACGAATTGCAAAAGCTGGTATGAATGAATGGTCTGAAAAACTCAATAAAGTAACTTTCCATAACAAGCTAGGCTCCCAATCAGAACGAATAAAAAGAATTAGTTTTATTGCATCTGCTACTTCACGTTTAACTAATGCAGATATGGAATTAACAAATAAAGCTGCAATGTTATGTAAAGTAGATTTATCATCTGAAATGGTAGGTGAATTTGCTAAGCTTCAAGGCCTTATGGGTAGTTATTATGCTGCTGAAGCTGGTTTGCCCATTGAAATAGGTAATGCATCAAAAGAACATTACTCTCCACAAGGTCCAACTGATGCTGTACCATCCGCTCCTGTTTCAATCTCTGTTGCATTAGCCGATAAAATAGACACTTTGACTGGGTTTTGGTTAATTGATGAAAAACCTACAGGTTCAAAAGATCCATTTGCTTTAAGAAGGGCAGCGCTTGGAATAATTAGATTAGTTATCGATAATGAAATAAATGAGCCATTAGAATGTATTCTGGCATATGGATTTTATTTAAATTCAATAGCTGTTCAAAGTTTAGAAGATAAGTCTCAAACAAAATATATTGATTTATCCAATAACTCTTTAGAACAAATTTTTGAATTGATTGGTGAAGGCCATTCTAAAAAAACAAAAGGGATATTAAGAGATCTAATATCATTTTTCCATGATCGTCTAAAAGTCTATTTACGTGATCAAAATATCAACCATGACGTAATTGATGCGTGCTTAGCTATGCCAAATAATACTAACTTTTCTCTTTTGGCCAAGAGAGCAAAAGTCCTTCAGGAGTTTTGTGATTCTGATGATGGTAAAAATTTATTGCAGGGATTTAAACGGGCTAATAATATCCTGAGTGCGGAAGAGAAGAAAGATGGTGTTTCTTACGAGGGGACGCCAGAAATTAATTACGCACAAATTGATGAAGAACGCTCGTTATTTAAAATATTAGATGAAAATGAATCTGATATAATCGACTATATTAACAAACAGGACTTTAAGTCTGCAATGGGTGCTTTAGCTAACTTACGATTACCAATTGATTTGTTTTTTGAAAATGTACAGATTAATTCTGACTCCAAAATAGTTAGGCGAAACCGTCTTTGCCTATTAAACAGAATTAGACTTATAATGAAAAGTGCTGCAGATTTTACGCTTATAGAAAATTGATTAAATAAAGATTTTCAAAGATAATTTAATTTATGTCTTCTTTGCTCTATTATTATTAATTTATTGATCATAGGATTGATGAATAAGGAGTAAAGTCTTGGATGATGAATTAAAAACATATCCTGAATGTGTTGAATTAATATCAGATGCGGATGTGCCTATTGAAAAATATGGCGCAAGAGCAAATGCTATTGTTAATTTATTAAAGGCTGATCTGCCTATTCCCAAAGCATGGGCTTTTCTTTGTGAGTCTGTACATAAGTTTCAGGACTATGAATTTCCAGAGATTAAAGGGCTAAAACTCTCTTTAAATGAAGGAATATTAGTTTCACTGCGTGCTAGTCCAATTTCCAGAGATTGGGGTGGCCCAGAAACACTTTTAAATATTGGTATGAATTGGAAAATTCATGAAATATTAAAAAATGCACTTGGTAAAAATACTGTAGACGCTTTATATTTTCGGTTCATTCAAGACTTTGCTACGCAAGTTGCGAGGTTAGATGCGGAAGATTTTGATGTATTGTTAGATGACTCATTAAATAATGATATTATAGATTATGGTAAAGCATTAGAAAATGCATTGGGCCTTTTTCAAGAAGAGACTGGAAACGAATTTCCTCAAGACCCTCTTGATCAATTACATCAAAGCCTGAAATCAATGGCAAGTGCTTGGAATAGTGCAAGTGCTAGAATTTTACGTGCTGCAAGAGGCGCGCCAGTTAATGCGGGTTTGGGCCTCATTGTTCAAGAAATGGTTTTGGGTATTGGTGATGGAGAATTTGGATCTGGTGTTGCTCAATTCGCCTCACCAGTTACAGGAGAAGAGCAAGCTTTTGGCCGGTATCTTAGTCAGTCTCAAGGCCGTGCTGCTATGCAGGAAGAAGAGGGTGCTCAGTATTTAGCAAAAGATAAGCGTGGGCCATCATTAGAAGAAATTTGTCCTAAATGTTTTAAAGATTTAAAAGACTATGCTCAAATTGTTACAAGGTTATATCGAGATGACATGCAGCTTGAGTTTACAATAAAAAATGGCGTTGTTTGGCTGCTCGATGCAACTCCAGCAGATAGAACTGCTAGGGCAGCAGTAGCAATAGTAATTAGATTACAGTCTTTGAAACTGATTACTGTTGAAGAAGGACTTTTGAGAATTGCTCCAAAGACCCTTAATGAAATTCTTCACCCTCAATTAGATCCAAAAGCTACAACAGTACAAATAGCTGATGGAATTGGGGCAAGCCCTGGTGCTGCAACTGGAAAGATTGTTTTTAATGCTTCAAGTGCAGTTGCATTAGAGGCGCGTGGCGAGCCATCAATTTTAGTAAGAATAGAGACAACACCAGACGATATTCGTGGAATGCATTCTGCAAATGGTATTTTAACTGAACGTGGGGGGATAAATAGCCATGCAGCCGTTGTTGCAAGAACTTTAGGTCTTCCGTGTGTTGTTGGTGTTAGTAATATTAATATTGATCAAAAAAATAAAAAATTACAGCTTGAAAATGGCACATCACTATCTGAAGGTGACTTAATTACTCTTGATGGATCAACTGGAAAAATCTTATCCGGAGCAACAAAATTAATTGAACCTGAGCTCGGAGGTAATTTTAAAAAGTTTATGAGTTGGGCTGACAAGGTGCGAACTATGGGTGTGCGTGGAAATGCTGATACACCTCAAGATGTTCGATTAGCCCAAAAGTTTGGTGTGGATGGTATTGGCTTGGTTCGAACTGAACATATGTTTTTTGATACACATCGACTAAATGTTATGCGAGAATTGATATTTTCTGAAAAAACTGATGATCGGCAAGATGCTTTAAATCTTCTTCTACCAATGCAGCGAGAAGATTTTTATGAAATTTTTTCTTTAATGGAAGAGCAATCTGTTTGTATCCGATTATTGGATCCTCCCTTGCATGAGTTTTTACCTAAAACTCGAGATCAGGTTGTTGCTTTAGCAGAGTCAATGGATTTGCCATTGTCAAAAGTTATAAACCGTGTTGAAGAACTTGAAGAAATAAACCCAATGCTTGGCACTCGAGGAGTAAGGTTGGGTATAACCGTGCCAGAAATTTATGTAATGCAGGCTAGAGCAATATTTGAAGCAGCCTGTCTGGTTCAGCAAAATACAGGTCGAATGATTAAGCCAGAAATTATGATCCCATTAGTTTCAGCCAATCGTGAAGTGGAATTAGTAAAAGCTCGAGTAGATGCTGTTGCATCATCAGTTCAGTTGGAAACAGGAATTGAAGTAAATTACTCTTTAGGTGTAATGGTGGAAACTCCTCGGGCTGCTTTGCGAGCGCATGACATAGCTCGAACAGTTGATTTTATGAGTTTTGGGACAAATGATCTAACTCAAATGACATATGGTCTTTCGCGAGATGATGCAGGGCGATTTATGAGGGAGTATGTAAATCAAGAAATCTATGATGAAGATCCTTTTCTTACATTAGATATATATGGTGTTGGAGAATTGTTATCTATTGCTGCAGATAGAAGTCGGTCCGTTAAATCAGATATACTTTTAGGGTTGTGCGGAGAACATGGTGGTGATCCTGAATCAATAATATTTTGTCATGATGCAGGCTTTGATTATGTTTCATGTTCGCCATTTCGAACACCTATTGCACGATTAGCTGCCGCTCAGGCAGAATTAATGAACAAATAATTACAAAAAAAGACTAATTATTCTAATTAGTTAAGTAAAATTTGGAAAATATCAATTTTTTTTAAAATAAAAAGGCTAGACTGAACGTTTTTAGCAATTTAAAAGGCCACCTGTGAGATTTCTATGAATAGTTTTGAAGCCCAATAATGGAAAAAAGTATGTTTAGATTTTGTCTGTTGGCTGTAATATTGTTTAATACCACATTTATCACTCCCGTGGTGGCTGACAATGTGCAAGCTTCTTATGGATTAGCATATAACAATGTGAAAACATCAGACCCATTAACTGGGACTTGGACTACTTTTTCAGACATGTTAAACCCTACTAGTACCGTTGCTAATGTTGCATTAATTTCACCTGTTGATGTGAATATTTTTCTTAAAAAAGTAAAAGTATCTATTTTAGATAAATTAACTTGGCCTTTTATTTTTAAAACCGTGCCATCACGATCAGTTTTGCACAAAATGCCTAACGTAAGTGGCGATACAGAATTTAAATGTATGACAGAGGCTTTATATTTTGAAGCTAGGGGTGAGAAAGTTCGTGGAATTTTTGCAGTGGCGGAAGTGATTAAAAATCGTCGTGATAGTAAAAAGTTTCCAAATTCAGTTTGTGATGTAATAAACCAGGGTTCGCACCGAAGACATGCATGTCAATTTTCTTATATGTGTGATGGATTAAAAGAAACAATACGAGACAAAGAAGCAAAAGAGTTTGTTGCAAAAATCGCAAAAATTTCACTTGAATCGCGAGTGCCAAACATTACAGCTGGCGCAACGTATTATCATGCAAACTTTGTACGTCCAAAATGGTCTAAAGCTTTTAAACGTACCGCCACAATTGGAAAACATCACTTCTACAGAGGTTAATTGCTTTAGTATTGATTTAGTGAAAACTTTGTATGTCCAACTTATGTTTATTAATGTAGAAATATCATAGATATATTAGAATTAAATTCTAATCCAAAGAGATAAAACATAAAATGAATAACCCATCTATAGTCTTTGATAAGCTTGAAATCCGTGCAAAATCTGAACAATCAAACCCAGCATTAGATCGTATTTCAATTCGCGATTATATTAAAGAAGTTGAGATAGGTGCATTTCAAGTTGAGCGAGATTTAACTCAGCGTGTAAAATTCAACGTAGTAGTTGAGGTCTCTGATTCTTCAAGCTCTTCATCGGATGATGTAGATGACATCTTATCTTATGATATGATTATTGAAGCAATCGATGAGCAACTTAACTTTGAAAGATTAAATTTGCTAGAAACTTTAGCAGATAGAGTATCTGAACAAATACTTTCGCATCAGCAAGCTATTAGAGTTTTCATACGCATCGAAAAATTAGATCGTATACCCGGAAGCTTGGGTGTTGAAATTGTTAGAGATTGTAAAAATTCTAAACATGATAAAGATAAATCTATTATCACACCTTCAATAGTCTTCATTCCAAATGAAATTATTCAATCTAATGATTTAAAGGATTGGCTTGATGCTATTGCGCAGTATAAAAAACCTACAATTATTTGCCTTGAAAACTTTTTCATTCCACAAAAAATATCCTTGGAAATAGATTCACATCATCGAATTAAATTACTTGCAATAGAACAAGCTGCATGGGATTTGGCTGGCAAAGACAACCGCTGTGTCGTTGTCGATACTTGGACTGAATTAGACTGGTCGATGAAAAACAATGAAGTAACAGTATGGGCTCCATCTAAGATGATTTTAGATGCGGTAAATAAACCAAGTTTAAAGTCTGAACCATTAGATTTAGCTATTTGGCTCGCAGATGAATTTAACACGGATTATATTTATCATGTGGGCCCTGAATGTGATTACCCAAATGTGCAATTAATTTCATCTCCAGATTTTTTTAAATAACAAGCAAAAATTAAGTAGGGACTTTTATGAATTATTATAGACCAATTGTATCTTACGGGAAGAATAGGCCTAAACACGCAATGCCTATTGCGGGTGGAAATGCCTGGTTTTCAGAGGTAGAGAAATTGTCACGTAATGAAAACTCTACAATCATTACTTTAAAAGATGTGCCTGGTGATATTCTCAATAATATTACTCGCAAGAGATCTAATTTTTCTGGCTTAAGTATGTCAAATGCTCATGTAATGGGTGTATTAAATGTTACCCCAGATAGTTTTTCAGATGGCGGGCAGCATTATGATGTAGACATTGCTGTTAGGCGCGGCAAAGAAATGTTAGATGAGGGCGCTTCCATCGTTGATATTGGAGGTGAAAGTACTCGCCCAGGAGCTGATTTTGTTGATAGGTTTTCTGAACTAAATCGTGTTTCTCCAGTTGTAGATGCATTGGCAGAATTAGGTATAATTTCTGTTGATACAAGAAAAGCAGATGTTGCTAGAGAAGCAATATCACAGGGTGCAATGATATTTAATGATGTGTCAGCACTAAGCTTTGATCCAAGAAGCTTGAATGTTCTAGCTGAATCTGGAGCATCTGTGTGTCTAATGCATGCAAGTGGTGATCCACAAACTATGCAAGATAATCCAACATATGACGATGTGTTACTCGATGTTTATGATTTTTTGATGTCACGAGTTGAATTATGCCTACAAGCAGGAATTGACCTTTCTAAGATATCTATTGATCCTGGTATTGGATTTGGAAAAACAATTGAACACAATTTGTTACTGATTAAGGGAATGTCATTATTCCATGGGATAGGATGCCCCATATTATTAGGTGTTTCACGTAAAAGATTTATTGGAGAAATAGGAAAATCGCAAAATACCGCTGACCGTCTTGGTGGATCCATCGCAGTAGGTTTAGAGGGCTTGCGGCAAGGTGTACAAATGTTAAGAGTTCATGATGTAAGAGAAACAGTACAAGCTGTTCGGTTATTTGAGGCAATGGCATAACATGATAAAGCGTAAGTATTTTGGAACTGATGGTGTTCGAGGACTAGCAAATGCATTTCCTATGACACCAGATATAGCATTAAAACTTGGGGCTGCGGCTGGGCGCCACTTTAGGAAAGATCAAAAGCAACACCGTGTTGTTATTGGCAAAGATACACGTCGCTCAAGTTACATGTTTGAAAATGCACTAACAGCTGGTTTTACATCAACTGGTATGGATGTGTATTTACTAGGACCTGTACCAACCCCCGCTGTTGGCGTTTTAACCAGATCTATGCGAGCAGATGTAGGTGTAATGATCTCTGCCTCACATAATTCTTATTTAGATAATGGAATTAAATTTTTTGGTCCTGAAGGTTTTAAGCTTTCAGATAAGGTCGAACTTGAGATTGAAAAATTGCTTGATGATGAAATTGAATATGCTGCATCGCAAAATATTGGAATGGCTAAAAGAATTGATGATGCTCTCGGTCGATATATGGAATTTGCAAAATCAGCTTTTCCACGTAAAAAACTTTTAAACGGTTTGAAGGTGGTAGTAGACTGTGCGAATGGTGCTGCCTACAAAGCTGCTCCCATTGTATTATGGGAGCTCGGGGCAGAGGTAATATCTATAGGAGTAAATCCTGACGGTTATAATATTAATAAAGACTGTGGATCTACTCACCCTCAAAATGCAGCTAAAGCTGTACTAGAACATAATGCAGATGTTGGTATCTGCTTAGACGGTGATGCTGATCGGCTTATACTGATTGATAATAAGGGTAACATCGCTGATGGTGATCAACTAATGGGATTAATTGCATCTCAATGGTCTTCAAAAGGTAATTTGGCAAATAATACGCTCGTTGCAACTGTTATGTCTAATATGGGTTTAGAGCGATACCTTAATACACTTGATATTAAGTTATTACGCACAAATGTTGGAGATAGATATGTAGTCGAAGCTATGCGTAAGTTTGGCTATAACCTTGGTGGTGAACAATCAGGTCATATTGTCATGACTGATTATGCGACTACGGGTGATGGATTAATGGCTGCACTACAATTTTTGAATGCGCTTGTGGAAAGTAAGTGTACATCAAGTGAATTAATAAAGGTTTTTGAACCTATGCCACAATTGCTAAGAAATGTTAGACTTAACAATTCAGAATCTTTAGATAATTTGAAAGTCAAAGAGTCAATAAAAGCTGGGGAAGATGCTTTTGGTGATATTGGACGTATATTAATAAGAAAATCAGGTACAGAGCCACTATTACGTGTAATGGGAGAGTGTGAAGACCCTAAATTATTAAAAGCTGTTATTGGTAATATCGTCGAAACAGTTGATGCTATAAACTAGTTTTTTGTTTTGCCTTGCTTTGACTTATTGCTAATCCAATCATTATTAATCCAAGAGCTGCTATAAAACTTGTTGGAACTTCTTCACTAAGAAAAAATACACCAAAAGCTATTGCCCAAAGAGGTACTTGATAATTAACCATGCTCATGAAAGCAGGGCCTGCACTATTAATGATGCTTACTAAAAGTATGGTGGCTAATGCAGTAGGGAATAATCCTAAGTAAATTGTTCCAACTAAAGCAGTTGTTTCTGGCCACTGTGGAATGCCTTCAATGAATAATGCAACGGGTGCTAGTAAGATTGCGCCAATGATTAATCCGCCTGTAGAATATGCCATAATTGAAACAGGTGGGCAAAGTCGGGTATTGATTGAACCAAGGCCGTAACATAGAGCGGCCACAATGCATGCAATTCGTGCTAGTGGCTCAAGTGAAGCACCAGTATTAATTATCAATTGGGTTGGGCCAATTAATACGATGATCCCAATAAATCCAATTATAAAGCCAAATATCTTTCGAGGTACCATTTCATTACTTTTTAAAATGAAATGTGATAGTGGTAGGACTAATAATGGAACAACAGCCATTGTTACTCCAGCAAAGCCAGAACTTACGTAAAGTTGCCCCCAATTTAATAAAGAAAATGGTATTGAATTCGTTAAAAGGCCCATCAGAGTAATATGAAGCCAGATACGGCGATCAGTTGGAGTTGAAAATTTAGGAAATTTTCTACCTGAAGCTATTGTAATAATTAATAAGACCATAGAAGCTAATGATACGCGCAATAGGGCCACAGTCATTGGGCCAAAACTAATAAGTGCGAGCTTAGCTCCCATGAAAGAGCCACCCCAGATAATCCCTAGGCATATTAATGCAATCCAATTAGCAATTGTTGGCTTTGTCATATTTTCAAATCTTTTATAATTAATTGTGTATGCTAAAATATAATTTTTATAACAGACATATTTTCCTACAAATCTAATTTCTAAAAGTAAACTAAATAAATAATCATTAATATGTGCAAATATGAATGAAAGACAAAAAAAGGCCAACCTGAATGGGTTGGCCAATAAAATATATAACTGTATTTATTAGTTGCGTTCTTTATCAACCATTTTGCCTTCAGATATCCAAGGCATCATTGCACGTAATTTACCGCCAATGATTTCAATCTCATGCTCGTCATTTGCGCGGCGAGAAGCTTTCAATGTTGGTTGTGCTACTTGATTTTCAAGCATGAAGTCGCGAACAAATTTACCATTTTGAATATCGGCTAATACTGCTTTCATGTTCTTTTTAGTTTCTTCATACGGAAGAATGCGTGGGCCAGATACATATTCTCCATATTCAGCTGTATTTGAGATTGAATAGTTCATATTTGCAATACCACCCTCATAGATTAAGTCTACGATAAGTTTTGTTTCGTGCAAGCACTCAAAATATGCCATTTCAGGCTCATACCCAGCTTCAACTAATGTTTCAAATCCCATACGAATTAATTCAACTATGCCACCACATAAGACTGCTTGTTCGCCGAATAGGTCAGTTTCACACTCTTCACGGAAATCAGTTTCAATAATACCTGAACGTCCGCCACCAATAGCAGAACAGTATGACTTACCAATTTCTAGAGCATTGCCTGAAGCATCTTTGTCCACAGCCACTAAGCAAGGAACACCGCCACCTTTAGTATATTCTCCTCGAACAGTGTGCCCTGGTCCTTTTGGAGCCATCATTATTACATCAATACCAGCCTTTGGTTCAATTAAACCAAAGTGAACATTTAAGCCGTGAGCAAATGCTATTGCAGCACCTTCACGAATGTTATCATGCACATATTTTTTGTAAGTATCTGCTTGTAATTCATCAGGCATTGTAAACATAATTACATCAGCCCACGCTGCTGCTTCTGCTATGCCCATAGTTTTTAAACCTTCGCCTTCAGCTTTTTTTATTGAAGGTGAACCTTCTCGTAATGCTACTACAACATTTTTAGCGCCAGAATCTCTAAGGTTTAATGCGTGTGCATGCCCTTGTGACCCGTAGCCAAGGATGGCAACATTTAGATTTTTAATCAAATTTACATCGCAATCGCGATCATAATAAACTCGCATGATTTTCTCCTTTTTCATGTACTGAAGTTAAAATACAGATAATTCTTGTGTTTTTGTTTCATTTATTGACATTTTTTATCTTTATTTATAATTATCATGCAAATAATATAATTAATTGAAATAAACATGCACAATATAGATGTTATAGATAAAAAAATACTGAGATTGATGCAAATCGACGCATTATTGTCAGTGGCTGATATAGCGGAAAAAGTTGGCGTCGCAACCGCTTCGTGTTGGCGAAGAATTGGGCGCATGGAAAAAAGTGGCATAATTAAAAGCCAAATATCGGTGATTGATCCAAAAGCGCTAGGGCTAGAAGTGGAAGTGTCATTGCGCATTACATTAGATAAAACTCAAACGAATGCCTTTGATCGTTTCATTGAGGCCGCTCGCAAAGTCAAAGAAGTTAATGAAATACAAACTTTTCTTGGGCGAGTTGATGTTAGATTAAATATTTTAGCTAGAGATATGGCTCACTACCAAGAAATTTACCGTAGCCAAATTCTTTTATTACCCCACATTTCTGACATTGAAGCTTTGATGGTAATTACAAACGTTATGACAAAAGATGGTGTGCCGCTATGATTGGTATTGATAACATTGATCGTGCATTGTTGCGAGAGCTACAAAAAAATGGCTCTGCAAAGGCATCTGATCTTGGTAAGGCAGTTGGATTATCACAATCAGCTGCATGGAGAAGAATAAAGCGATTAGAAGATGCTAAGGTAATAAATGGAAAAAGAATTGTTCTTGATGCAGTAAAACTTGGCTTTAGTGTGACTGTATTTTTAGGTGTAAAATTGGCCGCTAAGGGGCGAGTTTCCCTCGAAGATTTTGAACGTGCTGTATCTGCAGTTCCTGAGGTGCAATTAGTACAGCATGTTTTGGGCATGTATGATTATAGGTTGAAAGTTGTTGCAACTGATCTAAGTGACTTTGAAAGGGTTCTGCGCCGCCGCATAATGACATTACCTGGTGTTGGTGATGTGGAAGCAAATGTCCTTTTGTCTGAAGAAAAACGTAATTTTGTTATTTAATGTCGTTTAGTTTATACTGAATTAGTACCTTTGAGATAATAATTATCATGTCTATTGAAGTTTAATATTTATAGAAGCGAAAGAGAAAATATCATGACTGCTTTACTCCCTAATGTTGATCCTGACGGTTTATTGGAATTTTCAGTTGTTTTTACTGACCGATCATTAAACCACATGAGTACAGATTTTCAATCTGTGATGTGTGATATCTCTAAAATGTTAACTTCTGTATATAATACTGATACATGTGCGATTGTTCCGGGAGGTGGTACTTTTGCAATGGAGTCTGTTGCTAGGGAATTTGCAACTGACAAAAAGGTCATGGTTTTACGTAATGGATGGTTTTCTTTTCGGTGGTCGCAAATATTTGAAACTGGTGATATTCCATCAGAAGTTGTTATTCTCAAAGCTAAAAGAGAAGGAGACCACACTCAATCTGCATTTAGGCCCCAACCGATTGAAGATGTTGTAGATAGTATAATAACTGAAAAACCTGCAGTATTTTTTGCTCCACATGTTGAAACCTCAAGTGGGATAATACTGCCTGATGATTATATAAGATCAATTGCTGAGGCAGTTCACTCAATAGGTGGTATTTTTGTATTAGATTGCATTGCCTCTGGATGTATTTGGGTCGATATGAAAAAAAATGGCGTGGATGTTTTAATATCAGCTCCCCAAAAAGGATGGTCTGCATCACCATGTGCGGGTCTTGTGATGATAAATGATTTTGCTCGATCTAAATTGGAAGATACAAAAAATAGTAGTTTTGCCTTAAGTTTAAAAACTTGGGTTGGTATTATGGACTCATATACTAACGGTGGACATGCCTATCACGGAACAATGCCAACCGATGCTCTGAAAGAATTTAGAAATGCAATAAATGAAGCGTCAATATTTGGTTTTGATCGCTTGAAAGATGCACAGCAAGAGCTCGGAAATAAAGTACGGGCTTGTTTGAAGGCCCGACAGATCAAATCTGTTGCTGCACCCGGTTTTGAAGCACCTGGAGTAATTGTAAGTTATACAACTGACCCCGATATGCAAAATGGATCTAAGTTTATTAAAAAAGGTGTGCAAATAGCGGCAGGTGTTCCACTAAGATGTGACGAACCTGATGATTACTCTACTTTCCGTCTGGGTATGTTTGGATTAGACAAGTTATATGACATTGATGGAACAGTTAATCGGTTAGAAGCTGTTTTAGATGATATAGTTTAAGCGCCTAAACCTTTTTTCATTAATGTTTTTCTCAGTGGTGTTAAGCCATGAAGTGTTTGAAGTGCTTTCAGCCTTAAAGTTCTCAGGTTTTGGCTTTCAGCCATTGCAGCTCTGTTTAAAGCATCTACACCTCGAATTCTAAGATCTATATCGCTTTTTCGCTCTGCATGATAGGCTTCTAAATGGGATTTGCTACCAATCTCATGTAAATTTGTTAAGCCTAATAAGGCCTCTAAATCTCTTAAACTCATATTCAACCCCTGCGCACCAATAGGTGGAATTACATGGGCGGCTTCAGCAATTAGCGCAAATCTCTGGCCATAAATTTCTGAAGATTTTTGGCTTATTATAGGCCAGAGGTTTCTTTGGGATGCTAATTTTATTTCCCCTAATATATTACATGATCTTGCATTTAATTCTTTGTTGAATTGCTCCTCATCCATTTTATGTAGTGTATTTGCTCGGTCACTTTTTTCCATCCAAATTATAGAAGACATGTGTTTGCCATTATGGTCGGGTAATGGCACAGAAGTAAATGGACCACCTGAACGATGAATTTCAGTACTAATATTTTTGTGTGGAGATGAATGATATACGGCCATTGCCATTGCCTTTTGCCCATATCTCCATGTTTTAATTGGAATTTTCATTTCTTGACGTGTCGAAGAGTTTCGACCATCTGCTCCAATTAATAATTGGCAGCTATATTGTTCATTGCCAACCATGACTAAATTTTCAGTAGTTCTAGAGGTAATACGACCAGTCTTTTGCCCAAATAATAATGTTACATTTGAAAGTGACTGAATATGATTTACTAACTCTCTGCGTAGTAGCCAATTAGGTAAATTCCATGCGAATGGTTCTTCTGAAATTTCGGAAGCGTTAAAGTCAGCTACAGTTCGAATTTCATTATTAATGCCGCCTGCATCTGCTAATCGCATTACTTCCAAGGGTGTGGCGAATTTTTCAAAGTTTTCCCAGAGACCTGCATTTTTTAAAGTATTTTTTGCTGGTTGAAGGAAAGCAGTAGAGCGAAGATCTGAATTAATGTTCTCAGAATTAGTAATTGGAGGTAGTGGATCAACGCAAACAACATCAAAACCTGCTTTTGCAAATGCACATGCCGAAGTTAATCCAGCAATACCACCGCCTGATATAAGAACTTCTGTTGTTTTGCGTATCATATGCGCCTAGCCATTGAGTTCATTCGCAAAAAATGTATTTAAATCAGGTGCATTAAAGTGGATATATTCAGTTTGTAAAAAGTCGCCTATTAAAGCTGTTTTCATACCCATCTTAAATGGCTCTACTAAATTCCTTGGATCATCTTCAAACATGATCGCTTGTTTTGGGTTTATTTTAGAGAGTTCAAAGATGGTATCGAATGCTTTTTTTTGAGGCTTTGGAATTAACATGGCATCTTCTGTTCCATAAAATTCTGAAAAGCATTCATACAAGCCTAGAGCTTTTGAAACATTTACTGCATGCATTCTTGATCCATTTGTGAATATAATTTTATCTCCAGGTAATGAGTTTATGTGAGCAGCAAGGTCTGAGTTTTCTTCAAGGTTATCTAAATTAATATTATGTACAAATTCTAAATAATACTTAGGATCAACATGCTGTTCTGCCATCAAACCTGCTAGTGTTGTTCCATACTCTTCCCAATAATATTTACGTAAATAAACTGCTTTCTCTTGAGTTACATTTAATGTTTTTTTTAGATAAGTGTTCATCAATACTTCTATTTGATCAAACAACCTAATTTTGGGCGAGTAAAGAGTGTGATCTAAATCAAAAACCCAATGTTTTATATGAGATAATTTGCTTTGCATGGTTTCAATTTACAGCCAGAAAGAAGATAGGTAAACCTTTGAGCAACATGCGTGACAATATATCTAATGCAAGTTAATATTCTTGCATAATTAGTGTGAAGGTGAGTGGCTGTGAGTAGGCAGAAAAATGAAATTAAAGATCCATACGAGCTAATTATTGATGCTATAGATGATGGAGCATACAAACCAGGTGATAGACTGGTTGAGGCAGAATTAGCGGATAGATTTGGAGTATCTAGAACACCAATTCGCGAGGCATTGCAACGCTTAGAAACACAATCTTTCTTGCACAGGGATGGTCGTTCTTTAATGGTTGCAACGCTTAATCATAATCAAGTTGGTGAATTATATACAGTTAGAGCGGAGTTAGAAGGGTTAGCAACTTTTTTGGCAGCGCAACACGCGGGTCCTGAAGAAATACGTGTTTTATATAATATGATTGAAAGTGATAGAGAATATATCGATGACCCACAGAAATTATCGCGAGCGAACCGTAGGTTTCACAATCAGTTACACCTAGCAAGTCATAATAATTTTTTGATTGAGCAACTTCAGCAAGTTCACAGAACTATGGCGCTGTTAGCAAATACATCACTAGCGGCTGATGGGCGTGGCGAGAGTGCATTACAGGAGCACTTTGATATTGTTAACGCTATAGAGGCTAAAGACGGGGAAAGAGCGCGTAAGGCGCTTAAACAACATCTGTCATTCGCATTTGAAACTAGACTTAAGCAAGACGTTGAAGAATACGTAATTACTTAAGAAATAGCGGCTGCAAATCTTTCAAATAAATAAAAGCTGTCTTGGGGTCCTGGAGAAGCTTCTGGATGGTGCTGAACTGAGAAAACAGGCCTATCTGATAATTCTATTCCACAGTTTGACCCATCAAATAGTGACACGTGTGTTTCATTAACATCTTTTGGTAAAGATTGTGTATCAACAGCAAATCCATGGTTCATGGATGTAATTTCTACTTTTCCTGTTGAAAGTTCTTTAACGGGGTGATTGGCCCCGTGGTGTCCGTGGTTCATTTTTATAGTTTTTGCTCCGAGAGCTAGTGCAAGCATTTGGTGCCCTAAACATATACCAAAAATTGGAATTTCTTTATGTTCTAATATGCCTTGTATCATAGGTACTGCATATTTCCCAGTTGCGGCAGGATCACCTGGGCCGTTGGAAAGAAAAACACCCTGTGGATTATGAGATAAAACGTCCTCAGCTGTTGCTGTAGCGGGCAATACAACTACGTCACACCCAGCTGAAGTTAAACAGCGTAAGATATTACGTTTAGCGCCAAAATCAATTGCAACAACCTTTTTGGTATTATCATTGTTGTTTGTATAGCCTTCAGGCCACGCCCATCGTTCTTCGTCCCAATCATAACTATGCTCAATTGTTACATCTTTTGCTAAATCAAGTCCCTCTAAGCCAACAAAATTTCTGGCAGCTTCTAGTAATTTTGGAATATCAAAATTACCTTTAGGATTGTGTTCTATAGCTACATGAGGAGCGCCTTGTTGACGTACAGCTCTAGTTAACCTTCGAGTATCAATACCACTTACTCCAATACGTCCAGTTTTTTCTAGCCAGTCAGGAAGTGTAGTTTCGGAGCGATAGTTTGATGGCGTTGTTGGGAAGCTTTTGACAATCATAGCCCTAGCAACGGGATTAGCAGTTTCAGAGTCTTCAAAAGTTATTCCAGTGTTTCCAATATGGGGAAAAGTAAATGTAACGGCCTGTCCAGCATATGATGGATCTGTCATTATTTCCTGATAACCTGTCATCGAGGTGTTGAAGCAAAGCTCTGCCTCTATTTGGCCTGTTGCACCAAATCCTTGACCGTAAAAAGTTGTGCCGTCTGCAAGTACTATACAGGCTGTAACTTTTTTGGAATTTTCTGAAGGGGTGTCAACTGTGTTCATAAGACTCATCCTGATTCAAAATTTTTAGACAATTACGATGGTCAGTGTCTAAGGTCAAGGAATAAGGAATTTCATTTATACATAAATTTCAATCTCTTGCATGTTTGTGATTTCCTTGAATAAACCTCCAATCTTCTATATTTTAAAAGTCTTGGATACTAAAGCTACAGGAGTTTAGTGAATGCGTGATAGAATAAATTCTGCCATGAAGCAGGCTATGCGTGATAAAGAAGTTTTGAGACTGTCTACTTTGCGATTAGTTATGGCAGCTATCAAAGATAGAGACATTGCAGCTCGTGTAGATGGTGTAGATAATAGTGTCAGTGATGATGAAATTTTAGCTATATTGGGCAAGATGATCAAACAGCGTAAAGACAGTGCCGCAGCTTATGATAGTGCAGGTAGAGATGAATTAGCAGCGCAGGAAATGTCTGAAATCGAAATCATTACTGATTTCCTACCTAAACAATTAAACGACAATGAAATTGAAGATGTTGTAAAAAAAGTAATTAGTGTCTCAGGTGCCTCTGGAATAAGGGATATGGGTAAAGTTATGGGGCTTCTGAAAAGTACTTACGCAGGTCAAATGGACTTTGGTAAAGCGGGTGGTGTTGTTAAAAATTTATTAGGTTAGATTTTACGACCAAACGATTTAAATTTAAAAAGGCCAAAGCTTTCGCTTTGGCCTTTTCTATTTGTAAGATTTTTCAATCTTAATGTGTGCTTCTATCCCAATCAGACTGTTTTGGAAGCGTCTCAAAAGTATGCTCAGGTGGTGGATTTGGTAATGTCCACTCCAATGTGTCAGCATGTTTGCCCCAGTATGCAGGCTCAGTTACTTTTCTACCCCATATTAGTGAATAAAATATCACAACAATAAAGAATACAAATGATGCGAAGGATAAGAATGCTCCGTAAGAACTGATTTCGTTCCAGTATGCAAACTGCTCTGGATAATCAATGTACCTTCTTGGCATTCCTTGGCGTCCAAGGAAGTGCTGTGGGAAAAATGTAATATTTGCACCAATGAACATCATCCAGAAGTGTAATTTTCCTGCCCACTCTGGATATGCACGGCCTGACATTTTAGTGAACCAGTAGTAAATTCCCGCAAAGATACAGAATACTGCACCAAGTGACATAACGTAGTGGAAGTGAGCAACTACGTAATATGTATCATGATATGCGCGATCTACACCAGCTTGTGAAAGTACAATCCCTGTAACTCCACCAACGGTAAATAAGAATAAAAATCCGAATGCCCAAAGCATTGGTGTCTTCATCTCTACTGAGCCACCCCACATCGTGGCGATCCAGGAGAAGATCTTAATGCCTGTTGGTACAGCAATTACCATAGTAGCCAGCATGAAATATGATTGCTGTGTTAACGACATACCCACTGTATACATGTGGTGAGCCCAAACTACGAAGCCTAATGCCCCAATCGCAACCATTGCGTAAACCATTGGTAGGTATCCAAATATAGGCTTGCGAGAGAATGTTGATATCACGTGTGATACAATCCCAAAGCCTGGAACAATAATCATGTACACTTCTGGGTGCCCAAAGAACCATAATAAGTGTTGGTATAAAATAGGATCACCACCACCAGCTGGATCAAAGAATGTAGTTCCAAAGTTTCTATCAGTAAGCAACATAGTAATAGCGCCAGCCAGTACGGGCAATGATAGCAAGATCAAGAAAGCTGTCACGAAAATAGACCATGCAAATAATGGAACTTTATGAAGTGTCATTCCTGGTGCACGCATATTTAGGAATGTTGTAATCATGTTAATTGCACCTAAGATAGATGATGCGCCAGATACGTGGACAGCAAATATTGCAAAGTCCATAGACATACCACCTTCACGTGTTGATAGAGGTGCATATAAAACCCAACCAACTCCAGAACCCGCCTGATCGTTTCCACCTGGTGTGATTATTGATAAAACAGCTAAAGTAGAACCAGTAAAATACATCCAAAATGATAAGTTGTTTAGACGAGGGAAGGCCATATCAGGCGCTCCGATCATCAACGGCATAAAGTAGTTACCAAATCCGCCAAACATGGCTGGAATAACAACAAAGAACATCATTAAAATACCGTGGCCAGTTATTAGAACATTCCACAAGTGGCCATTCGGTGTACATTCACCTGCTGCCAAAGCTGCAGCATTTGCAACTTTATCTAAATTTTCCATACACATATATTGTACGCCTGGCTCCATAAGCTCTAAACGCATGTAAATTGTGAATGAAACAGAGACAAAACCTAAAAGTCCTGCTGTGAAAAGGTAAAGGATACCAATATCCTTGTGATTAGTTGACATAAACCATCTAGTAAAAAACCCTGGTCGGGCGTGGTCATGCGCTGCTGCATCTGCCATGTGTATTCTCCTGACACGTCATTTTTAAAGCGAATCTCATTAGAAAAGCTTTTTATTACTTGTTACCTAGCGGTTTTGTTATTTGGGAACAACTGTTTCAAATCCATAAATGACTAAAAGAGACCCCGTGTCGCAGTTTGGTTAAATGTAATTTTTAGCATTTGGATGAAGTGTTAATCCTTAGGCTAATACTTATCTGGACCATTCTGTGCCAAAAACGTTCTTGAAGGTTTCTGAAAGTGCATTATCCAAGTCATCCATAGAAGCTTCCAGTCCAAGATCGTATAAAGATGTTACCCCATGTTGTTGAATTCCACAGGGGACTATACCTTTATAATGTTCCAAGTTTGGATTAACATTAATGGCAATACCATGAAAGCTGACCCATTTTCGCAATCGAACACCCACGGCAGCTATCTTGTCTTCTAAGAAGTCACCAGATGACGAAAGTGGTTTGTCCTTACGGACAACCCATACGCCGACACGATCTTTTCGACGCTCGCCTTTGATATCAAATTCAGCAAGGGTTTGTATTATCCACTCTTCAAGTGAGTTAACATATTTTCTCACATCCTTGCCACGCTTGTTTAAATCCAACATTACATACGCAATGCGTTGCCCTGGGCCATGGTAAGTGTATTGCCCACCACGTTGAGAGGTGTAAACAGGAAATAAATCAGGATCAACTAAGTCGGACAAATTCGCGCTTGTTCCCGCGGTATATAATTCTGGGTGCTCGAGAAGCCATATATGTTCATTCTCATCTCCAGAAATCAATCCAGAAACGATTTGCTCCATGCGTGCTAATGCATCGGGGTAGGCTATAAATTCGTCAGTTTTGACCCAGTTTACCATAATGCTTTATGCGCGTTTGAAGTGTTTAGGTCTATAGGCTGGGATTAAAAAATTAATAATATGCATAATGATACTTCACAATTATAAAACCACTATATATAGGCAGGGTACCTTAATGTGCGGCCGTGGCGGAATGGTAGACGCGCAGCGTTGAGGTCGCTGTGGGGTAAGACCCGTGGAAGTTCGAGTCTTCTCGGCCGCACCAATACTTTAAGTAAACATATTGTGATTCCTTCGAGTTTAATCATCGAGGGGTATTATCGTGTCACACATTAAGTACACAATCTGTCGTTCAGGCAGTTATTATTACAATAGACGTGTGCCTAATCATGCAGTCCAATCTTATGGGCAGTTTATTAGGTGCATACTTTCAACTGATATTCATGAAGCTAAAGCTTATGCAGATCGTCTGAGTTTTGTACTGGAGGGTTCATGGAGTGGCTCCTCAGTCAACTATAAGGTAGATATTCCAGCTATCATTAATAGCTTTAAACCTACTTCTGATATTTTGTCTGACTTGGCTGAAGAATACATATCATTAAAACAGATAGATGAGAAGTCACCAAGGAGTGCATTGGCTACATTTATATCATTAGCTGGTGATAGAGATGTCAGCTTGTATTCACGTGAAGATGCTAAGTTACTTATTCATCACCTTGAACTTAAAGGAAACAAAACCACTACTATACGCAGACGTATTAATAGTCTTTCCGCTATTCTTAACTATGCCTATTCAGAATTAGATTTAGATAAACGTAATCCATTTACCAAATTGTTTATTCGTAATGAGGGACACGATGTATTCAAACGAGGTACATTCTCGAAGGAACAACTCACGGCTGGATACGACAAGGCACTTAAATCAGGAAGTACAGTTAAACTCCTCATGCCTTTGCTTGGGGAAACTGGTTGTAGATTGTCAGAGATAGTAGGGCTGAGAATAGAAGATATAGATATGGAGAATGATCTCATTCATATCAGACCAAATGCAGCCAGGAGATTAAAGACAAGAGGTTCTGAAAGGACATTGCCAATGGTTGGATATGCTAAGCTAGCAATGCTCCAGACGCTCTCTCAGGCTAATGAGGAGTGGCTTTACCCAAGGTATATGAAGACTGGTAAGTGTAATGCTAACAGCGTCTCAGCAAGCATTAATAAGTGGCTTAAGAGGGACTTTGATGGTCTAACTGCACACTGCTTAAGGCACACTATGAGAGACCGTCTCAGGGCAGTGGAGTGCCCTATGGATATGATTGATCAGATAGGTGGATGGAGATCAGTAGCAACCATAGGGGTAGGGTACGGAAAGGGTTATAGTTTGGATGCTATTAGGGCGGTGATGGCAAAGTTATAAATAGTTTTAGAAAATCTATGAAATTTGATTATTCATAATAGCATTCTTTATGTGACGGATTTAAAACCTTCTCGTCAATTAACTTTCGATCATATTCTTTTTTTGCACATGTTTGTTCTGGCATAATAACAATCGTATGTTTTCCAGATGGAATTAAATCATTGTCCAGATAATTTGTCTGGAAACATGCTGGGAGAAAAGCGGGCATTAAAAATAATAAAAAATACTGAATTATTCTCAAATTGAGGATTTTTAATTTAGAAAATTTCAACTTAATGAACCCTATTTTATTTTCAACAAGATTAAATTAGAAGTATTCTTAAATGGATTTAAGTATCAAATTGATATATTAAAAAAGAATGAAATTTAATGTATCAATTTGATATATTAAATTATTACTTATTAAGAGAAATGTGATAATATAACTTTGAAATATAATGGTACAATCAATCTAGAATGACCGATGTTTAACAAGAGCTATGTAAAATTATTATCGAATAAGAAAATAAGTAAGATATGTTCTAAACCTTATGGCTTTGAATTGCTGATAATAATTTATGATTTTACAAAGAATAATGATGAATATGGAATTGAGGAAACTTTCGAAATGATTCAATATAATAGGTGTAAAAGGCCAGCATTCTTAAGCTTTATCAGGTATCTCGAAGCTGAAAAAATTGTCGTTCGTAAGTCAAGCAAAATAAAGAAAAGCAGAATTCTTTTAAGATTAGATCAAGACATTGTTCATAAGATTGATCAAGTAAACTATGATTAGAAATAATAAAATCAAATTACTTCATCTGACTTCTCTTTTAGTAATCTTTATTATTGCAGCTTCATACTTTTCGGATGATTTAGTATCCACAGAAGTTGAAAAAGAACCGTGTAATCATGAACGCCCTTTGAGATCAACTCACATCTGTGAAAATGATTGAAAGTTTTAAAATTATATAGATTTTTAAATGAGTAATAAATTATAATTTTTAATATTGTTTTAAAGTCAAATTAATATTTAATATCCTTTTATACCCCTGCATTTATGATATAATTATACCTAAGCATAAGTTCATGTTGATATGAATGATCTGCGAGTGCCAGCTAATGCACAGGCAATTCCGAAAAATATTTAACCAAAGGACTTGTCTATGGAAATGCCCATTGATCAAAGCAGTGGATGTGGATCATTATCAACCATACAGATCGATAGAAGTAACTCCGTAGAGTTTAGCTTTCACGCATCTACTAAGAATACAGAGCTTAAAGAGCTAATACAGTCTATCTGGGATAACTTTAGCTATGATGAGCAGCTTGATATAGATGGTACATCTAACAACAAGGGTGTACTTGGTATCCATTACCTAGAGCTAGTAGTTGTTCAAATGTTACATCAATGGGTGATGGATCCAACTGTTTGTATAGCTTCAATACGTAACAATAACGTAATAAAAGTTCGTGATTTCTATAACACCAAGATGGTTGATATGAGGAAACTTGTAAGGGTTTGGAACGTTTTAGAGCATAACGAGTATATCATTGTGGCTAACCATAGCTATGACAGAGAAAACCCTAATGCCCAGAACACAACAACACGAGTAATGCCCAGCGCTAAGCTTCAAGATATGTTTACTAACATAAGCACAACAGAGTTTGATGTAGATTTAAACGCTGATAGCAAACAGCTTCACCTTACTGAGTATGATGTGGAGGTAAGTACAGGTTCTTTATACAGCAAAAACAAACAACGGGCTAAGACATACATTAAGTATAACGAGGATACGCCTCACATAGCTGAGAAGCTTAAAGTACTTAAAGAGTACAACAGGCTACTATCACAAACACATATAGATATAGCTAACTTAGAAGAGCCTCATGTACTTAGGAAACGTTATAATAAGATTACAAAGACCTACGATGAGACCAAGATAGCCATAAATCAGTCAAAGAAGTTTGTGAGGAGGGTGTTTAGTCGTAACAGTTGGAAGGCTAATGGAAGGTTCTACGGGGGTTTCTGGCAGCTTGTAGGCTCTGATTATAGGCAACACATAAGGATTAATGGTGAGACTACAGTAGAGCTAGACTACAAATCACTTCACCCGAACCTGTTGCTCATACAAGAAGGGTTAGAACCTAGCACCGATGTCTATGGATTAGGGGATACACCTATAGTTGATAGATATGATCTCGATACACAGCGAAGCATAGTTAAGCTGGTAGTACTAATGCTACTTAATGCAGATGATATTGATAAAGCATACAACGCATTAATAGCTAAGTTTACTACACCTCCAGGAGAGCCAATAGATATAAGAGCTGATTTAACGAGAGAAGAGTTTGACAGTTACTTAGATGCATTCATTATGCACCACCCATCACTAGAGAAGTACATGGGTAAAGATGAAGGTATAAAACTCATGTATCAAGATAGTCTTATAGTAGAGGAGTTGATACAAAGCTTCACTGCTAAAGAGATACCCATTCTCTGTGTTCATGATTCAATCATAGTACAAGAAAAGTATTTAGACTTAGCTAGAGAAGAGATGAAGAAAGCTACGGTGAAGCTCTTAGGTGTAGAGTTAGACTTTGATCAGAATAGAGTAACTAAAGACTTAGTAGATGGTACTCGTGGCTTTAATGACACAGAGTTTACTGCTTCCTATTGGGAGACATTTATACAACAGTATCCTAGTGGAGTTACGACTAGGTATCAGGATAACTTGGATAAGTTTAATGAATGGAGGAGATAGAGATTAAGTCTCCATCTTAAAAATACTTAAAGTATACTAGAAGTAATACTTTAAGTAATACACTACTAAGGCAAGTAGGATTTATACAACATTAATATAATAATATAAGATGCTGATTTTAAATAATTAAATAATTACTTTTTTCAAATACACTATAACTAATAAAAAAAATTATAAAAAGTATTTGACTAATAAATTTTATTAGTTAGATTAGGCTATAGTTAACAATGGTGTAAAAATGAGAATTAAAGAATACCGAAAAAGTAAACGGCTTAGTCAGGCGGAAGTTGCTGAGATATTAAAAGTTAGTCAATCAACGATATACTTATGGGAATCAGGAAAGGGTAAAATTAATGAAGAACAGTTACGTAGTCTTGCACTTTTATTTGGCTGTACTGTAAATGATCTAAATGGAATAAATCCAAATAAGTTAACTGGAAATTTTATTGTAGATAATTTCCCAAAAATATTTTCATTAGATTTATTTACTACAGTTGGCGAATTTTCATATCCTATCAGCCCAAAAGAATTTGAAAATGTTTTTAACAGTATTGATCCGTATAATAATTCAGAAAAAAATAGATGGTTACACGTAGAAACCTTGGACAATAAATATTTGATTATTAATCCAAACTATTTAATTAACATTGAAATGGTAGATGATGATGCTGAAGCTGCTCCGCCTTTTGAAAATGAAGAAATTTATAATCAACTCTTAGATGTTGATGATTTAGAGATATATAGTTCCGAGCCAAATAATGAAGACACTAATTCATATGATGGCAATTTAATCAAATCAGAAGTTATACATATTCTTAAAGAATTATCAGAAGACCAGAAATCTTTTATGTCAGATGATTTTAAAGTCATTACGAATGAAGGTTCAGAAAGAGGTATGCTTCTCTGGGATGATAATTGGTATAAATTACTTAATCTTTCTGGTGATATTGGTGGATTTTTTATGGCTTCAGAAGGCGTCGAAGATGGCAGGACTATTTTTATTAACCAAAAACATATTGTTTTAATTGAAGTTCCAAAAGCAAAACTCAAAAGATTTCAAGCTTTAGATATCCTAGAGAAATAGAAAATAGACTTAAGAGAATTATATAAGGAAAATGTTAATGTTAAATAATTTAAAATCAATGGCTTATAAAATACTTGTTATTAGTGGTTTCGAGCATCCCAAGGCAAAAAGAGAAGGCTATAAGAATGGCTGGGATATGCTTATTGACCGCCATGATGATAATGCAGCAGCTATATTTTATATGTTGATTGGGAGTGTTCTCTCTCCAAAGCAAGTTAAAGTATTGTTTGATGGGATCATACAAGAATATACTGAATATCCAAATTTTGAAGCATACCTAGATGTGGTTGCGCCAATAAAAATTAAATAATGATAAAAGAGAAACTATTATGAAAAACAATATATGGGATTTAAGTAAACCACGTAGATTAGCAAATCAAGATACAGCTATTCTTCAAATTCAGATATATGCTAAATCATTGAATGACGGTGCTTTTGTTACTAAAGACGGATATAATAATTGGAAGCATAGAATTAAATATTATAGCAGTTGTTCTATAGAACGCATTTTTGATGGTAGTTTTTCAAAGGCGTGTATTGCAGCAGGTGTTAATATTAAAAAAAAGCATATCTATTCATTTGATGAACTTTTTGAGCATATTGAAAATGTTGCAAAGTGGCGTAATCAAATACCCTCAATAGGTGATTTGAAAAAATATAATAAAAAACATAATACTTCATTAACTTATGATGCATATGCTAGACGCTGGGGATCCTGGAAAAATTTCCTTAAAGTCTTTGTACAGTTTAAAAATAATCAAATTTCAAAACATGAATTAATAGATGCATCAAAGAAATCTCTTAGAAGGAAGGCTATTTCTAAAAGGAGTAGAGCTGAAGTTTTGGCAAGAGATAATTATAAATGTAGTGATTGTGGAAGAACTGTAGATGATGGATGTAAATTACATGTCCATCATAAAATTCCGGCTTCACATGGTGGTCAAAATAATCTCGAAAATCTTATTACAAATTGTGCAGATTGTAATATGGGGAAAAGTAATGTTATCTTAAATTAAATATTTTTTGAGTTTATGTACTTAACAACTTGTAATTAAACTAATCTGGCAAGCGTCAATAATAATAACGTATACACCCCCTGTGGCCCAGGTGGGGGTACCTTAAGTTACAGCTTGATATGATTAATATTGTGTAGCTGCACTGGCTTTATCCTGCTGTGTGAGTACTGGCGGGGCAATACATAATGTAATTATCTGTCGTACCAACATTATGTCACACATTTGGTCCACATTGGCACACATCGTGGGATAGGTCGTGAGTTGACAGGCAGTATTTACTGTGTGAATCTACATGCAGGGAATTACTATAAGTAATTGAAAGTATGATCTTAATGTACATATGTTGAGGTCGCTGTGGGGTAAGACCCGTGGAAGTTCGAGTCTTCTCGGCCGCACCAAATATTTGATAAATTCCATTTGCCTGTTGATTACATTCACATAATTAGCCTTGTCCCAGTATTTGAATGAAGAGAGCGTATAACAGATTTCAATCCAAAAGTAGTCATTTATGTTCAAAAGTTACAGAGAATCCTATTCTTTGATTGGGGTTTCTTTAACTAGGCCTTGTCCTATGTCATCTGGATTTGAATGTTGTTCTGAAATTACATTTATTTTACAGTTTGCTGAAGTTGTAATCAAATAAAAGGGTTGGTTCATCACTGCTGCAGCAATCAAGTCAGTTTTATGTGTGATATCTAAATTAAGTGCATTACCTATGATTTTATGTTCTATATGTATATTTGTGCCGGCAGTTCCTTGATAGGCTGCAAGTGCAAGGAATACAGATGCGCTGGCTGAAATATTATGAGATGTGGAAGCACCAAAAGTTTGGTTTTCTAGAAATATACTCTCAATGTAATCTCTATCAAAGTAATGATTAGGTTTGCCAACCTCGCTGGTAAACCTCCCAGCATATTCACTTATAATTTCACACTTTGTTGTGTCAACAGAAGCGGTTGGGCTTACTGTTTGGGTGCAACCTACTAGCCCAAAAAGGCCTAGGAAAACTACTTTTAGAATACGTGTGATATTTGAACTCCTATCTGACCTCTACCAAGTGAATTACTCGGAATTGATTGATAGTTATAGCTGAATATAGAATTTTTAGAACCTTTATAATTTATTGGTATTGATCCAGCAAAAAACAATGCCAAGTTATCCGTGTTAAAGTATCCACTGCCATTAGAGTATTCTTTTGTTTGATAAGATATTGTGCCATCTGTAGAACGTCCAGTAGCAGTCTGGAATGCCACACTTCCTTTTGCCATGGTTGCGCTATCGAACACGCCTATACTGTATTTAGATCCACTCTCACTTACAAACTCTGCGCCAAGGGTTTTGCTGGTATACTCTGCATTGCTTATACCAAATGCTGTTGGACTTGCTGCTATGTCTCCTATCCCATAGTGAGATAAACTACCAAAAATTTCAAAACCTTTGTTAACTTTATGTTTAAAGCTTAAATTCAAAATATCAGCATTTGTCATTTGACTAGCTAAGTTATTTGTTGCTGCGAGGGATACATTTGTATCTACATGTGAAATCGAAGAGTGTAGACTACTTCGGTCAGTTGGTGCCCAATCTAATGCTAAACCAAACCCAGTTCGATCACGAATGTCGCCTTGCATATCTGGAGCCTGAATAAATGCGCTAAGACTGTGTGTCTCAGAATAAGGTATTTTCATGTTGAATTGACTGGTTGGTGAAGATGTAAAGAAGTTTGGTCTTGCAATAAGGCTAGCCTTTTCACCCCAGTAGTTTGTCTGTGCCAGAGATACCTCAGAGTTTCCCTGAGATATATTCCAATTCATTCCCCGAAGCTCACCTAGTGAAGTATTTGTAAATGAAAACTTCTGCCCGATTTGTACATTTTCATCACGAGCGTCAGCAAAGTAACCCAACAGTACAATATTTTGATTATTATACTTATCCTCAAAGACCGTATTTCCCGTAACAATAAATTCAGCGCCATCAAAGCTATCGAAGGCTACAAATTCATCTGCCAATATTGCGCGCTTAATACTTGCAGATAATCCAGAGGGTAACTGCATCTTGGATTTACTCAAATCAATCTTAGAGCCTGAAAATAGGTTTGAGTCTGTTCCCATATTGAGTGAGCCTATTGATGCGCTTGCCGCGGTTGCATTAACTAACCCATGTCCAAATACACTCTGCATGTAAGCTTCACCATGAGATGCTAAAGTTCTACCTGAGGAACTGGTAAGATTTTCCAGAGAACTTGTAGTTTTAATACGTGTAGCTATTTGTTTATTTGTGAGGCTTGGAAATTTACTCATCAGTGCTGCGGCTAAGCCAGTTACGTGGGGTGCTGCCATAGATGTGCCAGATAAGCGTATATATCCTCCGTCATTGTCAGCTGCATAAATGCCTTTGGTTGATTGGCTATCTCCTCCACCAGGGGCTGTCACGCAAATAGATGCGGCAATACCACATCTATTTGTATAAATAGTTTCTTTATTATTAGGATCAACTGACACAACGGTTAGCCAAGCATCAGTTAACTCAGAAATTCTATAACCTAAACCACCCCATAAATTTGAGTGATATGCACCGTCATTTCCCGCGGCAAAAACAAAAAGTGTCCCATTATCAACGGCATTTTTTGCGGCTAGGATTGTATTAGGGATAGCAGCTCTTATAGTTGCTTCACTATATTCGTTAATTTCTGCGTTTGGGGTGCCCCAGCTGTTATTGGAAACTTTAATATTATCTGTAACATGTTGATTAAAAACTGGAATTTTATTGTTCAAACCAACAAGTGATCCTGCATCATTTGCGACCCTATAATCATATAGAGTTGCCTCATATGCAACCCCCCTCATGCCTGAGCCATCCCTGTCGCCAGCTATTATAGAGGCAACGTGAGTGCCGTGTCCATCCTCGTCACTTCCATAGCCATTGGTGCTGCCTCCAAAATCCCTACCATAAACTGTCCGGCCAAATTCTGCGTGTGATGACGCAATTCCAGAATCCACTACTGCAACTTTTACGCCTGAGCCATTGTGGCCGTAGTTGTTTAGAGTGACTGCGTTTATCTGCGCCAATCCAACTTGGTCATTATATTCGGTGCCGTAAACACCCTCAATTGTATTTCTGTAAGTTGATGTCGCGGTAGTAGTTCCACCGCCCCCACATCCCGTCATGAATAGTGAAAAAGGAAGAAGTAAAATTAATAATATTGAAGATACTTTTTGACTTATGGCATCTGGTGGTCGCCTTGAGTGAGTTAATAAAATTATGTTTTGAAATAGCTGTTTTAAATAAAAGTACATAAAAATTACCCCAATTATTTTTAGTTATCATCATATCATAATAATACTCTTACAATAATAACTAAAAGACAAGCCTCACACTCATCAACAAAGAATAAATTATTTCAAGAGTGCATATATTCATAATATAATAACATCAGCACCCCATACATGCCTCCCAGTAGAACACATTGACATTGCTGGGGTCACACACCGGTAAGTTTTTTATAAGATATCGATTTAATACTATATTAAGAAAATTAAAGTAGATTTGGTGATTAATATTTAAATATTAAGAAAATAATCCATCAGTAATTTTTGAGCGATAATTTTTAAATCTATTTTGTTCCAATCCAAACCAGTCTGATAAAATTTTATCGTAAACAACCCTATAATCAGTTGTGAATTGGACATCACCATCTTTTAAATTGCCTAGATCTGGATGAATTCCCCATAATCCCCCCTCAAGCGATCCACTCATCAGAAAATGGGGAGCTGCAGTGCCGTGATCAGTTCCGCCTGATTCATTTTCTTTTGCTCGCCTTCCAAACTCGGAGTATGTCATAATCAACGTATTTTCCCAATGCCCGCTTTGTTTTAATGCGCGGCGAAGGCCACTCAAGCCCTTACTTAAATCTTGAAGTAACCTTCTGTGACGCCAAGTCTGGTTCTCGTGAGTGTCAAAACTGCCGATCTTAATTTTGAGGACAGGGGCTGAAATACCTGCATCGATCAAATATGCTGCCATACTTGCCTGTTTCCCAAAATCGCCTGCATTAATGTTCAAGTTTTTATTACGTAACCTGGATAATTTAGATGAAATACTCTGCATTGAAGAGTTTAAAGCTTGCCCTCTGTCTAAAACAAATGAGAGCGCGGGGTTATTTGTTAATGTTTGGTTTGGCATGACCAATTTATTTTGTAGTGTTGAAAACTGACCCAAGGAAGTCATTGATAGCCAAACACCAGAGGGTGAGGCAAAGATACCCATTCCCCCATCAAGGCTTATTCCGTGTGCATCTAATTGGTTGCTGCCGGCCATTTGTTCTATATCTTCGGTGAGCCAACCATTTTTTCCTGATTTTGTTCCATCGCCGCCTGTTTCCCAGAGTGCAATCGATTTGAAGTGTGATCTGTTTTGTCCGGGATATCCTAAGCCTTGCATGATTGCTAAATCACCAGCCTGCAGGGCGCCATCTAGGCTCCTCATGGCACTATTTAAAACAAGGCCATTCCCAAGATTAAATGCTTTTGATCTATCTATTTTAATTCTTGGCCTAAGTTCGCTATATCTTTCATCCTTGATTGGTATGACCGTATTTAAGCCATCATTCGCTCCAGACAGTTCGACAAGGATTAATCGTTTCCCACTTTTTATACTGGCCGCTGAAATAGAAATGGGTGCTAGAGGAATAGCAATTCCTGCAGCAAGAAAATTTATGAGATCTCGTCTATTCATTTCATTTCCTTTTTATTTTAAGTTAAATACGGGGTCAGAAAAAATCTCACCTAGTGCTTGAGATTCCATTGAAACTGAAACTGGGGCTTGGGCTAAAAATAATTCCGCAGGTTTTTTCGCATTATTTCTTCCAATGTAATTTACCCAACTTACGTCACTTGAGTTTCTGCCATGCATTTTAAGTGGTTTAACACTTTTCAAATCAGACATCATTTGCATCATTTCGTTGTTATTATTTTTTGATTTATAAACCTTGATTGGAAGGTTTTTTGCTGTTTTTGCATATTTACTTTTTGGGAGTCTCAATTCTATTTGTTTAAAAACAGGCTTCCAACCATCAAATTTATTTATCCCATTCCTATTTTTCCAATGCCGACCCTTCTTCATTTCAGTCAGCATCTGTGGGATCGCCATAACTAATTCTGCAACAAATTCTTTGCTTTCCTTTGATAGGTCATACCATTGCCTGCTTTCTTTATGATCTGTTGCTCCAGATATGAGATAATTTACAGATAGATTTTTCGATTTATTGTCTCTGAATGCGGATCTTGGTAAGGGCCCCCCAATACAACTTGGAAAACAGTTGCGTTCTTCCAGTCGCATAAATATTTTTTCGCCCATGTTATCCCTATTGCGAACAATACTTATTCTGATGGCATCTAATTCTATATTTTTAAATTTGGGCTTTGATAGTGATATGTTAAAATTTGCCCATCTATTATAATTATTTTCTTTTAAATCATTAGCCCAATCAAAAGTAATGCGTTCAAAGCTTAATCCATTATAATTTCGTGTGTTTAATTTTTGTGTATTGGGACGACCAACTAAGCTTTTAAATGTTTTTAACTTTAAAAAACCACCACAATACAATGCACCTGGGTTCTGGTTTGCATTTGAACAGTTTGTTGACTGGTAGCCATCTGAGGCCATGAATTTTTTGCCTGGTATTGTGACCCAATCAATAAATAAATTCCGATCTCCTGTTCCACTAGGTCCAGCACGATCATTTAAGAAGAAAAGTTTAAAAAACTCTGGATTTAGATCGCCAGGCACTTCGAAGTGTTGGATTTGCCAGTTCTTATTTTGATTATTATTTTCTCCAAATAATGAAGTGTCAATTCCGCCTTTTGCTTTGGTTCTATCACTCCTCCAGATGAGTTTATTATTTTTATCGATTGCCTGTAGAATGTATTCTGGTGGTCCTTCAAAATTTTCTGCGGCATACCTCAGGTATATATTATTTATGTGATTTGGATCTTCACTGGCATCCATATTTGCATTAGAAAACATATTCATCATCATGTTATCTGATAGATTTAAATTTTCAGATTGTGGTGGATTCGCTAGACTTGATAACATTCCCCTTCGCATCAATAGGCGAGAGGGAACTATCCAGTCCCCAGCTCCTGGCCATCCCGCGACATTTGGGGGCTCAAAAATGTTTTGGCCTAGGGTTGATAATTCATTAGGAATTGATGGCCAAGTATCAGGCAGTCTACCCGTAGACCTTATAGTTCCTATTATGAAATCTATTGGAGATTTTACTATTGTGGCCCGATTTTGAGTTGCCCAGAATGATTTTGAACTAAGAGTTGATCTTAAAAGCGTCTTTATATCATAGTCGCTACTTTTGAACATTATGGCAATTTTTTTAATTTCATCATCATTAAAATTGAAATCAGATACATAATTTTTCCAGAATTTTCTTGTTATAAACTCAGCAGTTTCAGATTGGTTTAAGAGAATATCTATTACGTCATCCCCGTCGAAATGACCTTTTCTATCAAATATTATTTTCCAGCCGTTGTCATGGTCCCAATGGTTAAATCTAAACTCATCTTGTCGTAATCCATTCGAACTATAGCCAGTAAATGCCCTGGCAACTTCTTTCACAGTTTTTTCTGAATAATTTCCTTCGCCAATTACAAATAACTCAAGCAGTTCACGGGCAAAGTTTTCGTTTGGATTTTTCTTTCTACTCTGTTTATTGTCAAGATATTCAAGCATTGCGGCATCTTTGATGATCGCTTTCGCGAGTGCCCTGAAGTTTGTGTGGCCGAGTTGTCTAAAAGTCCAATGTTGTTTCGCAATTAAGTGTACATTTTGGTTTATGCCTGAATAAGACGAAACAAAATGATTGTGCCAGAACATTATGAGTTTTTCGGCGGCGGGGCTCTGTGTTGTTAACATTTCGCTAACCCACCATAATCTCAACTCTTCAATTTCTTTGTCGCGGGCTACTCTAAATTTTTGTTGATCATTTTCATCGAGGTCACCTTGTATCCAATAATTTGGATATGGTTCATTAAAAAATGTAGGAGTTTTTGTATTGGTAACTCTGCTATCAATATTTTCAATAATTTGGCTTATTGCTTGACTGCGAGTTAATCCAACGATTTTAAAAATTTCAGTGGGGTGCGCTCCAATACCTGTTCTGGATATTAAATGTCTTGCATCTTCGAAAGTTACATTTTTTTGCAGCCATGCATTACCTTGATCGTTTTTTTCAAAGACTGCATTCAGCGACTTAATGTCATTACTGTAATCTTTTAAATTTAAAGTATTTTTTATGAAGCTATCTCTTAGACGTGTGTTTGATACTTCTAGAATTAAATTATCCTTAGAAAAGCTCTTTGGCATTTTTGCTGAAAGATCAGTAAATTCATTTTTGCTCACGTTACCATCGTAAATCTTGTTATTTTTTCTGTAGAAATTTACTAGTGCTGCCTTTGTTTGTTTTCCATAAATACCGTCTTCAGGCCCTGCATAAAATTAGCTC
>DS022282.1:1976588-2102621 GCA_000153745.1 Rhodobacterales bacterium HTCC2255 | reverse complement strand
ATACTCATGATTTCGATGTAAAATGCGAAGTGTTTTAAATTCCTTGAAAATGGCGACAAAGTGAAAATTACTATGCGTTTTCGCGGTAGAGAAATGGCTCACCAAAATCTTGGTTTAGAGTTATTGAAACGCGTTCAAGGTGTGGTAGTTGAAGCCGAAGCTGGAAAAATTGAAAACCATCCAAAATCTGAAGGTCGTCAAATGACTATGCTTATTGGACCCAACACAAAATAGATTTAAAAATAGAACTATGAGGCCATCTAATAGGTGGTCTTTTTTTATCTTATAATACTTCAAAAAGTATTATAAGAACCAAATCCATCTTCCAGTTTTTTGAAAATATTGCTCAGCTTCTTTTCCCATAGATTCAACTAATTTTCTTTCTTCAGGTAAAACATAATTTTTTTTCAGAAAGAAAAATAATAAAATTGATGGTATAACTGCTTGGATAGATCCTAGACTTAATCCAATACCAAAAGACAACATGACCATGCCTAGATACATGGGATTACGTGACATTTTAAATGGACCATCAACAATTAAAGTAGTTGGCTTTCTTCGCGGAATAATTGTTGTGCTTTTACGTTTAAACCAAATAGGAGTAGCTAAAATTAGATATACACCTATTGCAATCACTCCAGTATCAATTGCACGAAATTGAAATAAGGTTAATGGGTAAACAAAATGCAACAATCCAGAAGAAACAATAGCAAGTAATGTCCAAACAGGAGGTATATTAAAATTTTTCATTTTTCTTATCCAAACCATCATATTATTAAATCAAAATGTTCTAATGTATTAAAAGTTAGTTCCCCAAAAATAAAAAGGCCAGATAATATCTGGCCTTTTTATTAATAAATATATTCTTTTGCGTTAGTAATTAAGAAGCTTTAGCCAGATTTCGAAGAACATAATGAAGTACACCACCGTGCTCTAAATACTCTATCTCAACAGCTGTATCTATTCGAGATTTCAATGTAATTTCTTTCACATCGCCATTTGAGAAAGTGATTTTGCAAGGAACCATCGATTGAGGCGTAATATCACCCTCCAACTCTCCGATTGATACTGTTTCAGAACCTAATAATCCGAGTGATTTTCTAGTATCACCATTTGTAAACTCAAATGGAATTACACCCATACCAACAAGATTTGAACGATGTATTCTCTCAAAGCTTTCAGCAATTACAGCAGATATACCAAGCAAGTTTGTGCCTTTTGCTGCCCAATCACGTGAAGATCCTGCACCATATTGCTCCCCACCAAAGATGACTAAAGGAATACCCGCCTGTTTATATGCCATAGCTGCATCATAAATAGAAGCTTTAGAACCATCAGGTCCTCTTGTGTATCCGCCCTCAATGTTATCTAACATTTCATTCTTTATTCTAATATTTGCAAATGTACCACGCATCATAACCTCGTGATTGCCCCGTCTAGATCCATAAGAGTTAAACTCGCGAACTGGAACTTGCCTATCTGTCAAATATTGACCCGCCGGTGTGCTTTCAGCAAACCCTCCTGCAGGCGAAATATGATCTGTAGTTATCATATCACCTAGGATTGCTAATACTTTTGCGTCTTTCACATCAGAGATCACACCAGGTTCTTGAGACATACCTTGGAAGTAAGGAGGATTTTGGACATATGTAGATGCTGCTGGCCAATCATAGGTTTTAGCCTCAGTTGTCTCAACATTCTGCCACTTTTCATCGCCTTCGAATACATTTGCATATTTAGATAGAAATGCTTCTCTAGTAACTGTTTTTTCAACCATTTCTGCAACTTCTTGCGTTGTTGGCCAAATATCCTTCAAGTAAACTTCATTGCCATCTTTATCTGTAGCAATAACATCTGAGGCGAGGTTTATATCCATTGTACCGGCGATAGCATAAGCCACAACTAATGGAGGTGAAGCCAAATAATTTGCTCGAACATCAGGTGAAATTCTTCCTTCAAAATTTCGGTTACCTGAAAGAACAGCAGTCGCGACTAGATCGCCTTCAGATATAGCTTCCGATAATTCAGCCTGAATTGGACCCGAGTTGCCTATACAAGTGGTACAACCGTATCCTACTAAATTGAAACCAATTGCGTCCAAATCTTTTTGTAGGTCTGCAGCTTCTAGATAGGCTGAAACGACTTGTGAACCAGGTGCGAGTGATGTTTTGACCCAAGGTTTTCTGTTCAACCCCAATGCTGCAGCTTTACGAGCAACTAACCCAGCACCAATCATCACATATGGATTTGACGTATTCGTACATGAAGTTATTGAAGCAATTACTACTTTACCACTAGACATTGCATAGTCTTCACCTTTTACAGCGACTTCTTTATTTAATGGCCTTCTGAAAGTTTCTTCCATTTCTTTTGCAAATGCTTGTTTTGCATTTGTTAAAGCAACATAGTCTTGTGGTCTTTTAGGTCCAGAAATAGCAGGAACAATAGTCCCCATATCTAAAGCCAATGTATCGGTATATACAGGCGCATAATTTTCATCACGCCAGAAACCATTTTCCTTAGCATATGCTTCAACCAAGGCTATTCTGTCTTCATCTCGCCCAGTTGTGTTGAGGTAACGTATAGTCTCATTATCAATTGGGAAAAAACCACATGTTGCACCATATTCTGGGGCCATATTAGCAATTGTTGCCCTATCTGCTAATGGCAGTGTATCCAAGCCAGAGCCAAAAAATTCAACAAATTTACCAACAACACCTTTTTCACGTAACATTTCAACTACTTTAAGAACTAAATCAGTTCCTGTAGTTCCCTCCATCATTGCACCAGTCAATTCGAATCCAATCACCTCTGGAATAAGCATAGAAATTGGTTGTCCAAGCATTGCAGCTTCTGCTTCAATACCACCAACACCCCAACCTAAAACTGCGGCTCCATTGACCATTGTAGTATGACTATCTGTGCCCACCAATGTATCAGGATAAGCTATCTCTACGCCATTCTGATCCACATCTTTCCAAACAGTTTGTGCTAAATACTCAAGGTTTACTTGGTGGCAAATACCTGTACCTGGAGGAACAACACGAAAATTATTAAATGCTTTTTGGCCCCATTTTAAAAAAGTATAACGCTCTAAATTTCGCTCATATTCTCTATCAACATTCATCTTAAAAGCACGGGGATTACCAAATTCATCTATCATAACAGAATGGTCGATTACTAAATCAACAGGATTTAAAGGATTAATTTTTTCTGGGTCTCCGCCAAGAGCCATTAGACCGTCCCGCATTGCAGCAAGATCAACCACTGCTGGTACTCCGGTAAAATCTTGCATCAACACCCTTGCAGGACGATACGCAATCTCACGTGGGTTTTTTCCACCTTTAGTCGCCCACTCAGAAAATGCTTTGATATCTTCTACTGAAACAGTTCGTCCATTATCTTCAAAGCGTAACATATTTTCTAATACAACTTTTAAAGCAGCTGGTAATTTTGAAAAATCACCTAATCCAGCAGCAGTTGCAGCTGGTATTGAGTAATAATCAATTGATTTTCCACCCACTGAAAGTGTTTTACGCGTTTTACTAGAATCTATGCCGACTTGAACTGTCATTTCGGTTCTCCGATTTGGATAATTATTGGAATTATTGAGCTTATGCGTCAAAAAAACGAGTCGAGCAAGTACTTATTTGTATGCCATTGTATACTAAAATAAAAAATAAAATTTTCATTTCGTTAAATATCCATAATTACATCACTTCCCTATACCTTAAGATTAAGTTACTTGTTTTATATGTTACTAGAAATTAAAAATTTAGACTGCAGACGTGGCCACAAGCTTGTGGTCGCAGATGTAACATTTAATTTGAAATCAGGTGAGTGCATAATTTTAAAAGGCCCAAACGGATCTGGGAAGACAACACTTTTAAGACATATCGCCGGCCTAAACAGTAATAATATTAACAACTTATCGAATGATGAAATTGCGTTTTCAGGACACCTAGATGGAGTTAAATCTACTTTAACTGTTAATGAAAATTTAAAATTTTGGGCAGGCGTATACAACACTGATAACATCGATAACATTATCAAAATACTTAACTTACGTGATTTAGAGAATAGAATGGCTGGAGAATTATCTGCAGGCCAAAAACGCCGCCTTGGCCTAGCAAGAATGTTATTAACAAACGCAAAAATTTGGCTCATGGATGAGCCAACTGTATCATTAGATGAAAAAACAACAAAAATAATATCAGATATAATTGTCAATCATTGCGATGAAGGTGGTGCAGCAATAATTTCCACACATGTTGATTTGAATTTACCAAAATCTACAATTTTAGATATAAATTCATTTAAGCCGTCTGTTGGTAAAGAAATAGATCCATTTCTCAAAGGAAATTTTTAATGTGGCCTCTAATTTTTCGTGACATTAAACTAGCCATTCGATCTGGTGGTGGCTTTGCTTTGACATTATCATTTTTCTTAATCGTAGTAATGATTGTACCATTTGGTGTAGGTGCAAACCTAGATTTATTATCACGAATTGCTCCAGGAATACTTTGGATAGGAGCACTGTTATCTTGCTTACTATCTCTTGATAGAATTTTCCAACTAGATTGGGAGGACGGGACCCTTGAAGCACTAGCAACATCGCCCATTCCTCTTTCTGGAATAGCTACAGCTAAGGCAACTGCACATTGGATTACAACAGGTCTTCCAATAACTATTGCCTCTATTCCGTTAGGTTATCTATTAAACTTAGATATAAATTCTTATATGTGGCTTTTCATCTCCATAGCATTGGGAACACCTAGCCTCTCTTTCATTGGGGCCTTTGGTGCGGCCTTAACAGTTGGCGTTAAAAGAGGCGGTCTTTTGCTTTCTCTTTTAGTTTTACCATTGTATATTCCTACGTTAATGCTGGGTGCACAATGTGTAAGTAAAGGAACTAATAATCACTTGGAATTACTAGCATTAATAACCGCAATATCATTTTTATGTATTGCTCTATTACCTTTAGCATGTGCAATAGCACTACGCGCAAATTTAAAATAGGATAAGTACTCAAAATGTCTTTATGGGAATACGCCAATCCAGCAAAATTTATGGCTTTATCAGCTCGAATTTTACCAGCATTAACAATTGCTTCGTGTTGTTTATTACTGGTTGGACTATTTTGGGGGTTTTTTCTAACACCTTCGGATTACAAACAAGGCTCTACAGTTAAGATTATCTTTTTGCATGTTCCTTCTGCTTTAATGGCAATAAACGCTTGGTTAATGATGCTTGTTGCATCTTTGATATGGCTCATAAGGCGCCACCATGTTTCAGCATTAGCTGCAAAAGCCGCGGCTCCAATTGGCATAACAATGACATTGATAGCCATAGCGACTGGCGCCATATGGGGAAAACCTATGTGGGGAACCTATTGGGCGTGGGATCCAAGATTAACATCATTTATGATCTTGTTAGTTTTTTACTTTGGCTATTTAGCATTATGGGAAGCAATTGAAGATAAAGATACCGCTGCAGATCTAACATCTATTTTGTGTATAGTGGGGTCAGTTTTTGCACTATTATCAAGATATGCAGTAAACTTTTGGTCACAAGGCCTTCACCAAGGCGCATCTTTATCTCTTGATAAAGAACAACATGTCGATAACACATTTTATTTTCCACTGCTGATATGCATTGCTGGAATGGTTTTATTATTTATGACTTTGGTTTTAATAAGAACTAGAACAGAAATTAGATCACGTCGGTTACTAGCCCTCCGATTGAGGAATAATTAATATGTTTGAACTTGATAAATATGCAAACACTGTTCTTACAGCATATGCTGTTTCTATGATACTTCTAGGTGTCTTGATTTGGTTGACATTGTCAAAATCAAAAAAAATAAAAAACGCATTAAATTCACAAGAAACCCAATCAAATGACAAACATTAAGCCACTCTACCTATTGCCTCCAATTATATTTTTTATTTTAGCAATTATTATGTTTATTGGGCTTGGAAGAGAAAACCCAAATGAACTTCCATCACAAATGGTTGGTAGATCTGCACCTAATTTAACCATTTCTCCACTATCAGAATTGCCGTTCTTTGACGAAACTGATCTGAAAGCACCTAACATTAAAATTGTAAATTTTTGGGCTAGTTGGTGTGCTCCTTGCAGAGTAGAACATCCCAATATTCAGCAGCTATCGGACCTTGGTTTTATGGTTCATGGTATTAATTACAAAGATACGACCAGACAAGCCTTACAGTTCCTCAACAATCTCGGGAACCCATATGAAAGTATTGGAACTGATGAAGGCCCGACAGGTCTTGACTGGGGTTTATATGGTGTACCAGAGACCTTTATAATAGATAAACAAGGTAAAGTTATTTTGCGACATGCTGGACCAATAACAAACAAAATTATGACAAATGAAATCTTGCCATTATTGGCAAGCCAGTAATATTAATAACTCGTATGCACAGTTAAGACTATTTTATTTATAAAAAAATTTACTAGGCTAGAGACTAAGATCAAAATCAGTTTTTTATTAAAAACTATATATTTATATAAATGTCCTATGAATGAATTATTTGATAGACTTATATTCTTATTTATAAAGTACTATAGCAATAAAACAGAATAATATTCTATATTGAGCAAGTAATTAACTCACTAGGATATAAAATGAAACACTTCCCAATTTTTATTTCAGTTGAAGGTAGGCGAATTATTGTATCTGGGGGCCAAGAAGCAGCTTTAGCCAAATTACGATTACTATTGAAAACAACTGCTTCTATTACAGTTTACGCTCAGAATGTTCACAAAGATATAATTTTACTCGCAGATAAAGGTAAAATTAAATTGGTAAATAGACCCTTGGCAAGGGGTGACGCAATATGTGCAACTTTATTCTACGGGGCAAACGAAGATAGTGTTGAAGATGCTCGAAGCGCTAAGATTGCTCGTGAAGAAGGTGCGCTAATCAATATAGTGGATAACTTAGAAGATAGTCAATTTATAACGCCAGCTATCGTTGATCGTGACCCTGTGACCATTGCTATTGGAACAGAAGGAGCAGCACCAGTTTTAGCAAGGGCAATAAAAGCAGATCTTGAAAATATCCTTCCAACACATCTTGGAATACTTGCCAAAATTGGAAAATCTTTCAGAAAAACTGTTAATATTCTACCAATGGGTCGCACCCGTCGCGATTTTTGGACAGAGTTTTATTTCAAAAAAGGCCCACCTGCACTTGCAGAAAATGGCATTTCTGGAGTTAAAACATCGCTACATTCTCTTTTAAACCAATTTAAATCAAAAAAAGAAACAGACGGATATGTTGTTTTCGTTAGTGCTGGACCAGGAGATCCTGACCTCTTAACCCTAAAAGCCCGAAAGGAACTAGATATTGCAGATGTGATAATTCATGATCGTTTAATAGGGCAAGAGGTTCTTGAACTTGCAAGGCGTGAAGCAGTTATAATTAATGTTGGTAAAGAGGGATTTGGGCCATCCACATCACAAAATAAAATAAACGATTTAATTGTCGAACATGCAAAAACTGGTGCGCGTGTAATACGCCTAAAAGGTGGTGATTGCACTATTTTTGGGCGCCTGGACGAGGAGATTGATACACTTAATGAAGTTGGGATTGATTATCATATTATACCAGGAATCACGGCTGCTTCAGCATCTGCAGCTACAATAAAACAATCATTAACTAAGCGTAAGCGCAATGGATCAATACGCTTCATAACAGGCCATGACATGGAAGGTTTTGCAGATCAGAATTGGAAAGAGCTGGCAAGTAAGAACTCAATTGCAGCTATATATATGGGAAAAAAAGCATCACGCTTCATTCAAGGCCGACTTATTATGCACGGCGCAAATCCAGAAGAGCCAATTACTTTGATAGAAAATGTTACTCGGTACAATCAAAGAATTTTTTCTACTGTTTTGTCACAATTACCAACATGTATCTCCATTAATAAAATTAAAGGACCTACGATTATGCTTTATGGCCTAGCCCCTCGATCTGCCTCGGAAATAGCTGAGGTAATTGATACCCCAAATGCCATGCAAAACGGAAAGGAGTTTGCTTAATGTCAAAAGATCTTTCAGGTAATGTTATAACTGCAAACAAATTATTAGACGGAGCCGTTGTTTATATGAGTTCACAATTTAAATGGGTTCTCAACATAAATAATGCAAAGGTTTTTTCAAATGATTCATCAATTGAAAAAGCACTAGTACATGCAAATAAACAACAAGATGAAATTGTAGGAGTTTATTCGATCAGAGTAGATCAAACAGACGCAGGTATTAAATCAAAACATTTTCGAGAGCAATTTAGAGTCAAAGGCCCATCTAACTACAATCACGGCAAACAATCGGAAGTTTTATAATGTATAATTACACAGAGTTTGACGATGCTTTCATTAAAGCTCGTAATTCACAATTTCGCAATCAAGTTAAAAGACGTATTAATGGTAATTTAACAGAAGATGAGTTCAAACCACTCCGATTAATGAACGGATTATACCTACAATTACATGCATATATGCTAAGGGTAGCAATTCCATATGGCACTTTAGATAGCGCTCAAATGGAAAAACTTGCATTGATTGCAGACCGATGGGATAAAGGATACGGGCATTTCACAACACGTCAAAATGTTCAATTTAACTGGCCAAAATTGACTGATGTTCCAGATATATTGGATGCATTAGCAGAAGTTAAAATGCATGCCATTCAAACCAGCGGCAATACGATCAGAAATGTAACTGCAGACCATTTTTCTGGTGCTGCAGCCGACGAAGTTACAGATCCACGCCCATATGCAGAATTAATCCGTCAATGGTCAACTGACCATCCAGAATTCCAATTTTTACCAAGAAAATTCAAAGTTGCAGTTACAGGTTCAAAAAATGACAGAGCAGTTATTCGTGCACATGATATTGGATTACGAGCTTTACTTCGCAATGGAAAAATTGGTTTTGAAGTCATAATCGGTGGTGGTTTAGGGCGCAGTCCAATGATCGGGAAGGTAATAAATACTTTTTTGCCTGAAGCTGACTTATTACCGTATCTTGAAGCAGTAGTTAGTGTTTGGAACATATTAGGACGCAGAGATAATAAATATAAAGCAAGAATAAAAATTACCGTCCATGAACACGGCGTAGAGAAAATCAAACAGTTGGTTGAAGATCGGTATAGTGAAATTTTATCAACATTTTCTGGGGTCAATCACGAACTATTAGAAGAAATTAAATTTGCATTTGCACCTCCAATCTTTAAGTCGAAGGGAACCAATTACTTTGACATTACTTACAAAGAAAATGCTGCATTCAGATCTTGGGTTGATACAAATACTCACACTCATAAAATATCAAATTACTCAATTGCGACAGTTAGTTTAAAAGCACATGGGAAAACACCTGGTGATGCAACATCAGATCAAATGAGGCAAATTGCAAATATCGCACGACACTACTCTCATGATCAAATCCGTATTAGCCATGAGCAGAATATTATTTTACCTCATGTACATAAATCAGATTTGCCCAAAGTTTACAATTTACTAAAATCAAAACAATTAAATACTGCAAATATAGGCCTAATATCTGACATAATTGCATGCCCAGGAATGGATTATTGTGCATTAGCAACTGCTCGATCAATCCCCATTGCACAAGAAATTTCCATGCGTTTTGATGAATTAAAACTGGAACATGAAGTCGGTCATATCCAAATCAAAATATCTGGCTGTATAAATGCTTGTGGACACCACCATGTTGGACATATTGGGATTTTAGGATTAGACCGTGCCGGTGTTGAAAATTACCAGATAACACTCGGCGGGGATGCAACAGAGACTGCTAGGATCGGTGACCGGGCTGGGCCTGGATTTTCAGCAACTCAGATAGTTCCAGCTATCGAACGAGTAATATTAACTTATCTAAAAGTTCGGTTAAATAAGCATGAAAATTTCATTCATACATATCAGCGCCTGGGTATAGCACCTTTCAAACAAGCCTTATACCCTAAGGAATCTCAATCTCCAAAAATTCAGAAGAAAACATATGCAGCATAACCATATAAGTCAAAAAATGCTTAAAGATGATAATACATATCAGGAATAAACAATGACACAAATAGTTTCAGACTTTGGTTTCAGTCCATTAGATAAAGTAATAAATTATGAATTTTATGATAAAGCTTCGGAAACAACTAAAGCAATAGATTTACCCTCAGATGCAGATTTGAAATTATTTGTAGGTGATTTAAATCAATTAAAAATTATACGAATAGACTTTCCATCATTTGCAGATGGTCGTGGCTTTACTCTTGCAAAACTAGTTCGCATTCGAGGCTTTAAAGGGCATTTACGTGCAAAAGGACATATTATTTCTGACCAATATGCAATGGCCAGAAGGTCTGGCTTTGATGATGTTGAGATTTCTCAAGATCTTGCAGACCGTCAACCGGAAGCTGAGTGGCTTTTTAGATCAAATTGGAAAGAATATAATTTTCAAAAGCGTGTAGGTTTTAATAAAATGCTCGCTATAAATCTTTAATTATTTTCAGATGATTTTGCCCAAAGGTTAATACCCTGATCTGAAGCAATAGCATCTATTTGTAAAAGCTCAGCAGCGTTAAAATCTAGGTTTTTTACTGCACCAACACAGTCTTCTACTTGCTCTGACTTTGAAGCTCCGATTAATGCAGTTGTGACGTTGCCATTTCTGAGCACCCAAGCAATAGACATCTGCGCTAATGACTGGCCACGATTTGCAGCAATATCGTTTAATTCATTCAATGCCTGGATAAGTTCAGGTGTGATCTTATCTTTGTCTAAACTCTTTCCTTGATTAGCACGGCTTTTAGCTGGAATTTTATTTAAATACTTGTTTGTAAGCATTCCCTGTGCAAGAGGCGTAAAAGCTATTGAACCAATGCCAAGATCATTGAGTGTCCCTAAAAGATTATCTTCTTCGACCCAACGATTAAATAGATTATAACTAGGTTGATGAATTAAACATGGAGTGCCTAATTCCTTAAGAATTTTTTCTGCCTGTCGAGTTTTTTCACTGTTATAGCTTGAAATTCCAACATAAAGGGCTTTTCCCGACCTTACTATATGATCAAGCGCGCCCATTGTTTCTTCTAAAGGAGTGTTTGGATCAAAACGGTGCGAATAAAATATATCAACATAATCTAGGCCCATTCTCTTTAATGATTGATCACAAGATGAAATTAAATATTTCCTGCTTCCCCACTCACCATAAGGACCAGGCCACATATCATATCCAGCCTTTGAGCTAATAATCAATTCATCTCTGAGACCATGAAAATCTGTTTTTAATATTTCACCAAATGCCTCTTCTGCACTTCCAGGTGGTGGGCCATAATTATTAGCTAAATCAAAATGGGTAATTCCATTATCAAAAGCAGTCTGGCAAATTTCTCTTTTTATTTGATGTGGAAAATCATGTCCAAAATTATGCCATAAACCCAGTGAAATTACAGGCAATTTTAATCCAGAATTACCACAATTTCGATAAACCATTTTTTCATATCGATCATTTTTTGGCGTATAGCTCATCGTATTGTATCCCATAAAATATCTTTAAATTTTAATTCATACTAAGTTAACAATTTAACAAACTTCAACATACTTTTTAAATAAATAATTCTAAAATATATTTGATAGATTGAATATTAGATAATTACTGATCAATTTTGGTATCAACTTGCGAGTGACGGTAACCAAAGAACTATACTTGGGAAAGCTATCAAGCCAGCAATGGTAAACGCATCAGCAATAAAAAATGGTGTAACACCTTTAAATACATCTTGAACACTTAAGTCATCTCTTACACCGGCTACCACAAAGCAGTTCAATCCAATTGGCGGTGTTATCAAACAAAATTCAGCCATCTTCACAACAAGAATACCAAACCATATACCTGCCATTGGGCCTGACATACCAAATGCACTATCTGCAGCAGTTACATATTCACCTCCATTTAGAGCCATAACAGCAGGATATGTTATCGGAAGAGTTAATAACAACATACCGATTGCATCCATAAACATGCCTAAAATTGCATAGGCTAATAATATAAATACAAGCGTCAGCATTGGACTTTGGTCAAGCGATGTAATCCAATCTGAAAACGCAGCTGGAAGATCTGCAAATCCAAGAAAGCGGACATAGATTAGAACACCCCAAATAATTGTAAATATCATTACAGCTAATTTAGCTGTTTCAATAAGTGCATCTTTCAACTGGGCCCAGCGCATACCTCTATAAAGCGCCATACAAAAAACTATGAAGGCTCCAATTGCCCCGCCTTCAGTCGGTGTACCCCAAGCATCGCCACCGAATGGATTATAAACAAATAATATAATAATTGCGACTACTGCAAAAATTGGCATTGCAGGTGGTAAAGAAGCAAACCGCTCGCGCCAAGTAAACCCCGAGACAGGAGGACCAAAATCTTTAAAACTCAAAGCAAGACAAACAATTAAAAGACCATAAATTAGCGCTGAAAATGCACCTGGGACAAACCCTGCCAGTAACAACATACCAACATCTTGTTCAACAATTATAGCATATATAACTAATATAGCAGATGGTGGAATGAGAGAAGCAAGCGTTCCTCCCGCAGCCACCACTCCTGCAGCAAATCTTTTATCGTATCCAATCGCAAGCATTTCTGGAATTGCAATTCTTGCAAATACAGCTGATGTAGCAACTGATGCACCTGATACAGCTGCGAACCCTGCTGTAGCAAAAACTGTTGAAACCGCTAACCCTCCCGGCAACCAAGCTACCCATTTTTTAGCAGCAACAAATAATGCTTTGGTTAAACCAGCATAATAGGCCAAATATCCAATAAGAATAAAAGTTGGAATGAGAGACAATGCTTGTGAAGATACCTTTGAATGCGGTACTTGACCGGCAGTTTTTGATGCAACAGTTAATGCCCATAAAAAACTATCACCTGTATACCCTTTTTTTGCCCAAAATATCCATATCAAGCCAACAACACCCGCTATAGCGGCCGCAAATGCAACTCGCATGCCTAAAATTACAAATATTAAAAGGCCAATACTGACGGCAATTCCAATTTCAATAGGTTCCATATTAATTTCCTAGCCTGACACAGTACTGGCTTCTTTTGCAGCTTGAGCTGCCGCACTTTCAACAAGTGGAACGGCCATAGGTCTTGTCTCATTATATGCAAATGCTTTTCCAAACGATATAAGTTGAAGCGTTAAACGAACTGCCAAAAGACTAAATGCTACAGGGGCCAAAATCTTTGCAGGCCATAAAGGTATGGCAATGTCCATTGAGCTATCACGACTCCACATTGGTGCGCTGAAATCAAAGCTCCGTGCAAAATGTGCCCAAGATCCCCATATAATTAATATCATTACTAATAACATAAACAGGACCGTAATAAACTCAACGGCCCAAAGGCTTCTACCTTTTAAAAAACTAACAAGAATATCCATTCTTATATGCCCACCATTTCGTTGAGTATATGCAATACCCATGAAAGCAATTAATGGCATAGCTTGCTCAATCCAATCCACATATCCAGGAAGTGGTTGATTAATGGAATGTCTCCCAGTTACTGATATGACCGCAAGCATCATAAGCGAAAAAACTGCTAGCCCACTGATTAAAGCAAATAAGCTTTCAATTTTATGAAGACTTTGATCTAGTTTACTTAGTAAACTTTTATCAACCAAAACAGATGAATTTGAAGCCATAATATTATCCTAGGATTGTTATCTGCCACACTTTTTATGCGGCAGATAATTTAATTACAGGATTATGATTACTTTCCAATCATACCTGTTAGAAGGTCGTACAATTCTTGAGCAGGAAGACCTTTTGCAGTGTTATCAGCAATCCATGCCGCTGCAGCTGGGCCAGCGACTGCTTCTTTAAATGCTGCCAATTCATCAGCACCATAAGATATGCTTTCAATACCTTTTGATGTTAGTGTAGGGCCCCATGCATCCATTGTTTTGCCATTATATGTTGAAATATAATAATCTAAAGACTCATCAATTGAACCAAGGAGTGCATTTCTGTTTGCTTCTGATAATGCAGCAAGCGCATCAGTATTCGCAACAACTGGGCAGTTTACTGTTCCTGGATTTAAGTTAGTTGTCCACCATTTTCCACTTTCAACTGTCCCAAACGACATATGAGCATGAGGAGCAAATGCAACAGCTTTTACAACTCCACCATCAAGAGCTTGACGTACTTCAGTCGCTGACATTGATGTTGGAACAGCGTTTACTGCAGCCATCGCTTTGCCAATTCCTCCCGTGGCTCGAACGGTAAGACCTTTATAATCAGCCAAAGTTTTTGGAGCATCTCCGACTCCAACCAAGTTGTACTGTGGTAACGGTGAAGGCATTAATAATGTTGCATTCCATCTTGAAAGATCTTTTTGTACTGCTGGATGAGCATAAATCACCTGGCTAACTTTACGCTCTTCTTCAAGTGATGACACGCCAAGGAACGGCAATTCTAAAACAGTAATAGACGGGTTCTTATCACGATGATATCCCGCACAAAATTGGGCCATTTCAAATGCACCGATTGAAATACCATCCAAGTTTTCTTTATTCTTAGATAACCCACCGTAAGAAATATTTAGTTTCATCTCACCATTAGTTTTCTCTGAGACTAATTCTGCTAATTTTTCAACATGTTCAGTAAAGGCGCGACGTTTACCCCAAAGGGATACATTCCAGGTTGTTTCAGCTATTGCTTCACCAGTAAATGATGCTGCTACAACAGCCATAACACCTACTTTAAAAATATTTTTCATGAGTTCCTCCAAGAACAATAAGTTTTTTTATTTTATAATAATTAAATATATATCCAAATATATTAGTAGCAACTAAATAAGTTCACATCAGATAATGAAAGAATATTAATGTCTTTTAAATATCCAGTTCGTCCATCATTAAGACTGCATTAGCTACTTCAGAACCTTTTTTGAAAAAATGCTTAGTGTAAAATTCAATATGATCTGGGGTTTCTTGAAATTCATGTGGGGTTAACGATACTGAATATACAGGTACACCTGTATCCATTCCTGCTCGAACAATACCATCTAAAACAGCTTGGGCTACGAACTCGTGCCGATAGATTCCACCGTTAACCACTAGAGCAGCGCAAATAATACCATCATACTTACCAGTTTCGGCTAATTTCTTTGCTACAAGAGGCATTTCTAGTGCTCCAGGTACATTAACTTCTTTTAAATTATATTTGCGATGCTTGTGCTTCATTTCATTTTCAAATCCTATTTGAATTTGATCAACAATATTTGCATGCCAACGCGCTTTTATAATTGCGATTTTAAGGGGTCTTGTCATTTTGGGTCTCCTATTAATAGACAAAGCCCCAGAGCGTTAGAGGTGTAGATTTAGCCCACCCCCCTTCTCTATCATCCAGACTATAACTGTCGGCGCAGGAATTTCACCTAACTCTGCTGACCTCTTATATTAAGAGCGCTCGCGGGCTATCACCGCCGGTGGGGAATTACACCCCGCCCTGAGAATTATTCAAATATAAACATGAAAATTAACAACGTCCAGATGCATTCAGCGGTAGATAAGGACAAAAAAAAAGGTTATTCAAAAAAAATGGACAACTCACTTACAATAATCCGCCCTGACGATTGGCACCTTCATCTACGTGATGGAGATATGCTAAAAGGTATACTTCCTGAAACAACCCGACATTTTGGGCGTGCAATAATAATGCCAAATCTTGTGCCACCTGTAGTTACGGCATCTGATGCACAAAGATACCGCGATAGAATTTTAACTGCTTGCCCTTCTGGCTCTAATTTTGAACCATTAATGACATTATATTTGACAGATAGAACTGACCCAAATGATGTTGCAGCTGCATTTGCAGATGGGTTGATAAATGCTGTAAAATATTACCCCGCGGGAGCAACAACAAACTCAGATAGTGGCGTTACCAACATAAAAACGGTTATGCCAGTATTAGAAAAAATGGCTGAAATTGGGCTCACACTTTGTATTCATGGTGAAGTTACAGACCCTGAAGTGGATATTTTTGATCGTGAAGCTGTTTTTATAGATAAAATTTTAGACCCATTACGCCTAAGATTACCTGAATTGAAAACTACATCTGAACATATCACAACTAAAGATGGTGTAGATTATGTCAAAAGCCAATCAAAAAATCATGCAGCATCAATAACAACTCATCATTTAATGATAAATCGAAATCATTTATTAGTTGGAGGCATCAAACCACATTATTATTGCCTACCTGTAGCAAAGCGAGAAGAACACAGACTAGCAGTTAGAAATGCCGCAACTTCTGGAGACAATCGATTTTTTCTTGGGACAGACAGTGCACCGCATATAGATCCAAATAAAGAGTCTGGGTGTGGTTGCGCAGGATGCTTTACTGCGACAAATACAATGTCTTTGTTGGCTCATGTATTTGATCAAGATGATGAATTGGAAAACTTGGAAAAATTCACATCACTTAATGGACCAAAGCATTACAATCTAAAACCAAACAATGACACGATTACACTAGAAAAATCTGATGAACCTGTGCAATTTCCTGAAAAAATACACACAAATGATGGTCCTGTTACGGTATTTAATCCGGGGCAAGAAATATTTTGGAAAGTCAAAAAACTTAATTTCATTTACTAGGTTTAATAATCTTAATTTAAAAAACATACTTATCCACAGGATATCCAGATAGAATATTAAAATCATCTGTGTCATAGTAATTAATAACAAAAATTTTATTATTTAGATAAGCGGGTGAATTAATGAACGAGATTAGTCCTTTAGGCAATTCACAAGCCCCTGAAGAAGTAGAATCAAATTTACAGCCCCACAATATTGAAGCAGAACAAGCTCTATTAGGCGCTTTGTTAGTAAACAATGATGTATATGACAAAATTGCTTCAATTGTGAAAGATATCCATTTTTTTGATCCAGTTCATGCTCGTATCTTCGAAACTATAGCAAACCGCATACAAAAAAATGCCTTAGCTTCTCCAGTCACAATCAAAGCATTTTTTGAAGATGACGAAGGACTAAATGAACTGGGTGGACCTTCATATTTAGCCCGCTTGGCTGGCGCTTCAGTATCAGTCTTCGCTGCACGTGATTATGCTCAAATGATTTATGATATGGCTATCAGACGTGATCTCATGGCTATTGGAGAAGATATTGCAGATAAAGCACGGTTGATTGATATTTCATCTGAACCCTCTGAACAAATTGTTGAAGCAGAACAAAAGCTTTACGCTCTCTCAGAACAAGGCCAAGTAGATAGCGGATTTCAATCATTTCTAAAGGCAGTAACTGACGCAGTAAATATGGCAAACCAAGCTTACCAGCGTGATGGTGGAATGGCGGGAATTTCAACAGGCTTAACAGATATGGATAAAAAACTCGGTGGGCTACATCCTTCAGATTTGCTTATTCTTGCAGGCCGCCCATCTATGGGTAAAACATCTTTAGCAACGAACATAGCTTTCAATATTGCCAAGGCATATAAAAAAGGCCAACGCCACGATGGAACAGAAGGTGCCGTTGAAGGTGGGGTTGTGGGATTCTATTCACTTGAAATGTCTGCAGAGCAACTTGCAGGAAGAATTTTGTCTGAGGCATCAGAAGTACCATCGACACAAATAAGATCTGGCGACATGACTGAATCTGAGTTTCGACGTTTTGTTGAAGCAGCCAAACAATTAGAAAATTGTCCACTTTACATTGATGATACTCCGGCGTTACCTATTAGCCAACTAGCAGCACGAGCTAGAAGACTTAAGCGCACCCATGGCCTTGATGTTCTTATAATTGATTACCTTCAGCTCGTACGTCCTGCATCTGCTAAAGACAGCCGAGTAAATGAAGTTTCAGAAATTACTCAAGGAATGAAAGCAATTGCGAAAGAATTGGATATTCCAGTGATAGCACTTTCACAATTATCGCGTGCAGTAGAAAGCAGAGAAGATAAACGTCCACAGCTATCAGATTTGCGCGAATCTGGGTCAATTGAGCAAGATGCTGATGTTGTAATGTTTGTATTTAGAGAAGAGTACTACAAAGAACGTGAGAAGCCCGGGGATCATGAAGCAGATAAAATGATGATGTGGCAAGAAGAAATGGAAGCCTTACATGGTAAAGCTGAAATAATCATTGGCAAACAGCGCCATGGACCAATAGGTACTGTCGACCTATCATTTGAAGGTCAATTCACACGTTTTGGAAATTTAGTAAAGCCTTGGCAAACCAGTACACGTGATCAAGATTTCTAGATAAAAAGTATATATTTAAATAACTTTACTTAAAATTTGATTAAACAAAGCTATCTACTTTTTCTTGCACCACGACCAAGAGCTTTAACATAACGTCCTTCTTGGTGTTTATTCAACTTCGTGACTTTCTTTTCTTTTTTATCGGCGTATGGGTTCTTATCAGATTGAGATCGCATAAATATTCTTATTGGGGTACCTGGCATGCTAAAGTCTTCCCTCAAGCCATTAACTAGATACCTATTGTAACTAGTTGGAAGTAAATCTGGGTGACTACACATTACAACAAAACTTGGTGGTCTTGCTTTAACTTGTGTCATATATCTCAATCTAATGCGGCGGCCACCAGGTGCTGGTGGTGGATGAGCATCTGTCATGTCCATAAGCCAACGGTTACATTGAGATGTCGATAAACGTTTATTCCATACTTTATGCGCACTTAAAATTGCCGCATGGAGTCTATCTAATCCTCGACCAGTCTTTGCAGAAATTGTCACTAATGGTGCACCTCGAAGTTGAGGTAACAAACGTGTAAATTTCTCACGGATATCTTTTAATTTTTCTTGTTTCTCTGTTTCTACATCCCACTTATTAACCGCAACAACAACAGCGCGACCTTCCCGCTCTGCTAAATCAGCAATGCGCAAATCTTGTTGTTCAAATGGAATTGCTGCGTCTAAAAGAACAACTACTACCTCAGAAAACTTCACTGCCCGTAAACCATCAGAAACTGAAAGTTTTTCTAGTTTTTCTTGTACTTTTGCTTTTTTTCGTATCCCTGCCGTATCCCATAATCGCATGGGAACATCATCCCAATCATGGTTAATAGAAATACTGTCACGAGTTATACCAGCTTCAGGCCCAGTGAGCATTCTTTCTTGGCCCAATATTTGGTTTACTAGAGTAGATTTACCAGCATTCGGTCTGCCTATGATAGAAATTTGTAGAGGCCTCTCAGCTGAGTAACTAATCTCTAAACCACTATCTTCATCATCTAAATCTTCTATATCAATATCAGTTTCAGGTTCTAAAAGGTCTTCATCTTCTTCAAACTCTTTTGATATAGGCATAAGCACATGCTGGAGATCAACCATTCCTTCTCCGTGCTCACCAGAAAGGCGGACAGGCTCACCTAAACCCAAACTAAAAGCATCAAAGAAGCCAACTTCGCCTGCATTACCTTCAGCTTTATTTGCTACCAAAATCACCTTAGCTGATTTTTTTCTCAAAATTTCTGCAAACACTCTATCTGCTGGCAAGACACCTGCCCTTGCATCCATCATAAAAATACAAACATCAGCCATATCAACTGCGCGTTCAGTTAACATGCGCATTCGACCCTGAAGACTTTCATCAGTTGCCTCTTCTAAACCTGCAGTATCTATGACTGTAAACTTTACAGGGCCCATTTTAGCATCACCTTCACGCAAATCACGAGTAACACCAGGTTGGTCATCAACTAGAGCTAATCTCCTACCTACCAGGCGATTAAATAGTGTAGATTTTCCTACATTTGGTCGTCCGACAAGTGCGACAGTAAAAGTCATTTTCTTGGCCTTTGCAAAAATGCATTCAATTTATTTAAATACACTATGATCTCTGAGAGCCTTTAACCAATAAAATCCCTATTGGAAAGCTATGAGTTTACCAGAACCCGATAGAATATACATACGTTCATTTGCTATAGCCAATTGTGAGGCCGCTCCGCCTCGAACAAGAATCGAATTTAATAATTCTCCTGTTTTTGGATCAAAAACGCGTATCTTCTTATCAGTACCAGCAACATATAATTTATTTCCTGCTAGAACAGGACTAAAATGTCCATATTTCCCAGTAGACCTTTTTGGGTTTTTATAAACTGGTAAATCATAAGACCAAACCTCAGCACCATTCTTACGATCTAAGCGTTTGAGCTTCTGCTGATCAGTTAAGACAAATAAGGCGTTATTTTCTATCCAAACTGGGCCAATAGCACCTTCTTTTTTTGTCCACACCCTCATTCCAGATGTGATATCAATTGCCGCTAGTCTACCAGAGTTAGTTCCAGCATAAACTACTTTCCCAACAATTACAGGATCACCTGATACTGCCTTAACATAACCATTTGCTGATCCAACACGTTTACCGTTTATTACTTGGCTCCAAGATTGAAGCCCCTCATTTAAAGAAACGCCCAACACTTCTCCTGATGTAAATGGAAGAACGACCAGATTCCCACTAACAGCTGGAGTACCCGCACCTAAGATACCTGCACCAGTTGTGTTCGATTCTTGGGTCCAGACAACACGGCCATTTTTTGCATTTAGTGCTATGGCTTGGTTTCCCCCAGTCATAACTATAATTATTCCACTAGCATATGTTGGAGGTGCTGATATTGAACCTTGGACATCATGTCTCCATCGAATAATTCCTGAAGCTGCGTCTAATAAAACTACTTCTCCTGCACCAGTTGATACAGCTAAATTTCCCTTTGAATACGCAAGGCCACCACCAGAAATTTTATCTTTTGGACTTTTGCTTGAAGTTAAATCAGCCGCCCATACTTTTTCACCATTTTCATCAAATGCACTAACACCAAAATTTGAATCTAGAGTGAAAATACGATTTTCAGCTATGATTGGGTCAGCTGCAAGTCTTTGACGTCTTTTATTACCAACACCAATTTTTTTGGACCAAATCTCAGAAGGCTCGTTCGATAAAGAAGGGTGCTTTATAAAATGACTTTGACTTCCATTTCTATGTGTCCATTCTTTATTAATCATAGCTTTTGAGAGAGTTAAATCTTTATTTGCTAAAACTGGCGCATCAACTACTGACCTAAGATCTAGACGTACACCCGGAACAATATCTTCCTTTTCGCCGCATGCGGCCAAAAACAGTATAACTATAAAAGTTAAAGCTTTTATTTTATCTAGCATGGCATCTAATCCTCAAGCACAAAACAGATTCTAAATTGAATATATATTTTAAAAGTACAAAATAGCCTAATTGGCCAATTCACCTCCAAGGGCTAAAATCATTTGTTTACTTCTAGCAATCAAAGCTTGAGAAACGTCCGCCTCTTCAATTAAGGTTGAGAATATTTCAATGGCTTTGTCAGAATTTCCCATATCAATATAAGCAATTGCCTTCTGCTCCATGGCAATTACCCTAAAAGCATTACCGGGTGTAGCAATGGCATCAAGCGCTTGCATTCTAGTATCATTATCCATTTTATTTCCACGGATCATAATTGCCTTAAGCATTGCAACTTGAGAATAAATATCATCTCCACCACTCATGGAATCATATACAGCAAGAGATCCAGCTATGTCATCTTGCTCTAAGAGAACACCTGCACGATGCAATTTAGCAATTGGAGCTTCATCTCCACCATTTTCAGAAATTAATGCTAGTTCAGAAGCACGGATGCTTGCGTCGTCTTGGTTAAGTGCAGCGATCAAAGCATCCCCGCGCGCAGAAGCAGCGTTTGCTTTCGCAGATTTTTGATATTCTAAAAATCCAGCGCCACCAACTAAACTACAAATAACAACTACAGGAATCCATGCATATTTTTTGTATAATGCAAATAACTTATCCTTGCGTACTTCTTCTGATACTTCCTCGATAAAACCGTCTGTGTTACTCACTTGAGAGCCTCCAAATACTATTGTTACGTTCATTTAAACTGAATATGATATCAATTCCAGTCAGTTCAGTTTTTTTTTGGTTTATATGTATGTTCAGCTGCGGGGAAACTACGGTCCCGAACCTCTGATGAATATCTGTTTATTGCGTTAATCATCATTTCTTCCATATTTCCATACCTTTTAACAAAAGTTGGAACACGTGGAAATAATCCAATCATATCTTCAAAAACTAAAATTTGGCCATCACAATGCGCAGATGCTCCTATTCCAATTGTTGGTATTAGGATACTTTTTGTAATTTTTTGTGCAAGTTCTTCTGCAACCCCTTCGATCACAACAGAAAATGCACCCGCCGCTTCAACTGCTTTTGCGTCTAAAATGACCGCTTGCCAGGAATCTTCGTCTCGAACGGCTTTGAAACCGCCAGCAGTATTCATTTGTTGAGGCATTAACCCCACATGCGCCATTACAGGAATTCCACGCGCAGCTAAATGTTGAATAGTGGAAGCCATCTCTTGTCCACCTTCAAGCTTTACTGCTGTACATCCTGTTTCTTTTATAATTCTACTAGCGTTTCGAAATGCAACCTCTGGACTTTCTTCGTAACTTCCAAAGGGCATGTCAACTACCACTAATGCTTTTTGTGCACCACGTACGACTGCTTGACCATGCATAATCATATGCTCGATTGTTACACCTAGAGTATTTGGCATACCGTGAATAACCATTCCAAGACTATCCCCGACAAGGATCATATCTGCCTCAGCATCAACCAAATGAGCTACATGAGCAGTATAGGCCGTTAAACAAACAAGTGGTTGAGTCCCTTTTCGTGCCCGGAAATCAGGAACAGTCATAACTTTTCGATCATTCAAAATGTTTTTTGATTGCTCGGCATCTGTCACACCTATTTTTTTTGAAATTGTTGACATATCCATTAGTTCCCATGCGCTTGTCTTTATAATATTTAATAAAGCATTATTTGTCAGAATACGAGACTGAATAATAACCCAATAGAATAAGTCTACGTTTAGGCTAGCAAAATCTTCTTTACGCTCTAGTTGTAAGGAACGTTATTAAGGCGTAAAGAGTGCACGAATCTAGAATTATTATTTATTTCAATAATTTGGCTACTAAATATCGGAGTTTATCATGCGTATTTCATCAATAATTATTGCAATCATAGTCTGCGCTGGGATTGCAGGATTTATATTTAGAAATGATTTTAATGCATACTTAAATACTCAGGATGTTATAATAGAAGAAACCAACGAAATATCCTCTGAATTAAAAGAAAAGAAGATCAACAAGCAAAAAGCTGTTTCTGTTCTGGTTCAAAAATCAAATGAGCAAGAAGTAACGAATGGCATTTTACTGCGCGGTCAAACAGAAGCATTTAAATCGGTTCAAGTTAAAGCTGAAACTTCAGGTTCAGTCATATCACAACCTATACGAAAAGGTACATTTGTAAAAAATGGTGAACTTCTTTGTGAGCTTGAAGTAGGTACAAAATCAGATGTGTTGTCAGAAGCAAAGGTAGCTCTAGCTCTGTCTCTAGATGAATTAGATGCTTCAATACATCAATATGAATTACGTGTTCAAGCTGCAGAGCGCCAAAAGTCTTTACTAAAACGAGGAGTTGGGACTGAAGCAGCCGTAGAAGCCGCTGAATTATCTGCCTCTAGTGCAGAAACACAATCACTAAGCAAACGCCAAGCTGTTGCGAATGTCGAAGCAAGAATAAATCGAGCGACTACCGAGTTAAATAATACAAAGATCATTGCCCCATTTGACGGGCTATTAGAGTCAGACACGGCCGAATACGGTGATTTTATGCAAACCGGCGCTCCTTGTGGCACACTTTTAGCACTCAATCCTATTAAATTAATAGGTTATGCGACCGAGACACAAGTATCCAAAATAGAAGTTAATACAACGGCTGGTGCAAGATTGATAAGTGGCGATACAGTATCGGGAACGGTAAGTTTTATTTCTAGGTCAGCGGATCCTACCACACGTACTTTCCTTGTTGAGACTACTGTTCCAAATGAGAATTATGAAATCCGAGAGGGTTCAACAGCAGATATATATATATCGCTTTCTGGGGCAAAAGGACATTTGCTTCCACAATCATCACTTACTTTAAACAGTTCAGGAGTACTTGGAGTAAGAATTGCCTTAAATGATAAGGCTAAGTTTATTCCTATAAATATCATAAGAGATGCTGAAGAAGGCGTTTGGGTTACAGGCCTTCCGGATACAGTAGACGTGATAATTGTTGGGCAAGAATATGTCACAGATAATTCAAATATAAAAGTATCATATAAGGTTTCTCAATAATGACTGGAATGATTGACTGGGCTACCGACAGAGCCCGAATGATTTTAGTATTTGTAGCAATGTCTCTTGCAGCAGGTATCTTAGCATACACAGGGTTACCAAAAGAAGGTGAACCAGATATTGATATTCCCGCATTATTTGTTTCAGTACCTTTCCCTGGAATATCTGCGGAAGACAGTGAAAAATTAATTGTTAAACCATTAGAAAATAAGTTACGTGACATAAGTGGTTTAAAAACCATGTCATCAACTGCCTCAGAAGGATATGGTGGTGTAGCACTTGAATTTGAATTTGGTTGGGATAAATCTGCTACAATTGCAGATGTCCGAGATAAAGCAAATCAAGCCCAAGCTGAATTTCCAGACGGTGCTGACCAGTACTCAATAAATGAAATTAATTTTTCAAGGTTCCCAATATTAGTTGTTTCAATGTCAGGGCAGTTACCTGAAAGAACAATGACCAGAGTAGCAAAAAACCTGCAGGATAGAATAGAATCCATGACAGAGGTTCTGGAAGTTGGTTTAGCTGGCCAGCGTGATGAAATGTTGGAAGTTTTAATCGATCCATTAAAGCTTGAAGCTTACAATGTCACAGCTGGTGAATTAATTAATGTTGTTACAAATAATAACTTATTAATTGCTGCTGGTGAAATAGAAAACGAAGCAGGCGCCTTTGCTATTAAGATCCCTTCGTCGTTCAATGAACCAAAAGATGTCTATAATTTGCCAGTAAAAGTTAACGGTAACAGAGTTATTACACTCGAAGATCTGGCCGATATTAGGCTAACATTTGAAGATAGAGTTGGCACGGCTCGATTTAATGGTGAGACAACTGTTACTCTGCAAATAATTAAACGAAAAGGTGTAAACTTAATAAGCACAGTTAGTTTAGTGAAAGCTAAAGTAGAACAAATAATTTCTGAATGGGAGCCCGAACTTAGGGACGCAATAACGATAGATTTTTCATCTGATCAATCTAGACAAGTTTCTGATATGGTAAGCCAACTTGAAGGATCAGTTTTGACCGCCATTGCTCTGGTTATGATTGTTGTTTTAGCCGCGCTGGGTATTCGATCTGCCCTTCTTGTTGGCTTTGCAATCCCCACTTCTTTTCTTTTAGCCTTTGCACTAATGGGAATATCCGGAATTACAATCTCCAATATGGTAATGTTTGGGTTAATACTCGCAGTGGGGATGTTAGTTGATGGTGCCATAGTTGTTGTCGAATACGCAGATAAACGCATAGCTGAAGGTACTGGCCCAATGGAAGCATATGGTTCAGCTGCCAAAAGAATGTTCTGGCCCATCGTTTCCTCAACGGCAACTACATTATGTGCATTTTTACCAATGTTATTTTGGCCAGGTGTGCCTGGTGAATTTATGCGAATGTTACCTATAACATTAATATACGTTTTATCAGCTTCATTACTTGTTGCTCTTATTTATCTACCAGTAATTGGTGGAGTAGCTGGAAGATTAACACGTATTTTAGAGAACATTTCTAACAGTTTGAGAAATAATTCAAAACTCATAGTGCGCTTGTTGTTAGTAATGGCATCAATTGCAGTCATTTTTACTGGTGTAATTCAATTGGTAAATGGCATTGCTGTTATTGGTGCAGTATTATTTTTCACTGGATGCATGGCTACTTCAGCCACAACAAATTCTTTAAAATCCATATCAAAAAGTAATAATGATTTAAAGCCAAACCTTTATGCACGTCTGATTACTTTAATTGTTAGTAAATGGTACATGCCAGCTGTAATGATAGGTCTAACAATATTTTTCTTAATAACAGTTTTCTCTGTTTTTGGAAAAAATAATAATGGTGTAGAATTCTTTGTTACCACAGAGCCAGAGAACGCCATAGTTTATGTGCGTGCTCGAGGCAATTTATCCTTAGCTGAAAAAGATATCCTAGTTGAAAACGTTGAAGGTTTAATCAAAGACATCGATGGCATACAAAGTGCATTTGCATTTGCTGGAGATGGCGGGTTGGATAATAACACTGGTGGAGCTACTGCTCCACTAGATACGATTGGGCAAATCCAAATTGAAACTACACCTTGGGAAGCGCGGCAAGGCTCACCATCAGGTTTTGATATTCTTAAAGCAGTAGAGGCAAGAATTGCAGATGTTCCTGGTGTTCAAGTGGAAATCTTAGAACTTGCACAAGGTCCTGCTTCTGGCAAACCATTAACTCTTAGAGTTAAAGGATCAAACTTTGATGACTTAAAGACAGCAGCAGGAATTATTCGCAATCATTATGAATCTATTGATGGTCCAATTAAAATTGAAGATACACGGCCACTTCCTGGAATTGATTGGCAAGTAGATGTTGATGTTGAAAAAGCAGGTAGATACAAAGCGGATGTTGCACAGGTTGGGGCAATGGTACAGCTTGTTACACGTGGTCTGAAACTTGGGGATATGACTGTAGATACGTCTGATGAAGATATTGATATTCGCGTACGACTTCCAAAAAAGGATAGACTTCTTTCTACTCTAGAAACATTACGCGTTAGGACAAACTCTGGTTTAATTCCAATATCAAACTTCATCACTTTAAAACCAGTTGAGAAACTTGGCCAAATTGATCGTGATGACAGCAAAAGGTACTTTGATATTAAAGCCGATGTAGCAGAGGGAATTAATGCTGGCGAAAAAATTGCAGAAATAACAAAATGGCTTGAAGAAGAAGAACGCTTACCAAATGGAATTGAGTGGGAATGGAAAGGTGATCAAGAAGAGCAAGCAGAAAGTTCAGCATTTCTAGGTAAAGCCTTTCTTGGCGCTTTAGGATTAATGTTTGTAATTTTGTTGGCACAATTTAATTCATTTTATAACTCTGCACTTGTTTTAATAGCCGTTGTTCTTTCAACTGCAGGAGTTTTAATCGGAATGCTAGTCATGAACCAAGCATTTAGTGTTATTATGACTGGAACAGGAATAGTGGCTTTGGCAGGAATTGTTGTTAATAATAACATTGTTTTAATAGATACTTATCAAGAGTATTCAAAAAACATGCCAGCACTTGAAGCTATTTCAAAAACTGCACAAGCCAGAATTCGACCTGTTCTTTTAACTACAATAACAACTATGGCTGGTTTAACACCAATGATGCTGGGCATTTCAATTGATTTTATAAATGGTGGATATTTTATAGATCAGCCAACTGCGCTCTGGTGGAAACAGCTTGCAACTGCAGTAGTTTTTGGGCTGGGAATTGCAACTGTTTTAACCCTTGTTCTGACACCATCATTGTTAGCACTAAGAGTTTGGGTTAGCAGAGGTGCCTATGCTGGTTTTACAAGGCTTTTGAGGCTTAAATCTATTGCACGCTAATCTAATTAATTATTAGAAGAGACTGGCATTAGACTGCCAGCTCGGCTTCTGACTCTTGGATATGCCACATTTTAGTATATCGGCCATTAAGATTTAAAAGCTCGTCATGTGTGCCTTTTTCAACAATACAACCTTGTTCCAAAACAATAATCTGATCAGCATCAACAACTGTCGATAAACGGTGTGCAATTGTTATAACAGATCTTCCCGAACCTAATCCTCGTAAACTATCTTGGATGTTTCTTTCAGTTTCTGTATCTAACGCCGAAGTTGCTTCATCCAGTACTAATATGGGAGGGTTTTTCAACAAGGTACGTGCAATACCTACTCTTTGCTTTTCGCCTCCAGATAACTTTAATCCTCTTTCGCCAACAGTTGTATTATAACCATCAGTTAAACTAATTATAAAATCATGTATTTTTGCTGACTTGGCAGCAGCTATTATTTCATCTTCCGACGCACCATCCCGACCATAAGCAATATTATATCCTATAGTATCGTTAAACAGAACAGTATCTTGGGGAACAATCCCTATAGAGTTATGAACAGATGCTTGCGTTACGTTACGAATATCTTGTCCATCAATTTTTAAACTTCCAGAATTTACATCATAAAACCTAAAAAGAAGACGCCCGATAGTTGATTTACCAGAACCAGAGGGGCCAACGATGGCAACTGTCTCACCTTTTTTTATTTTCAGCGATAACTTGGATAGTATAGTTCTTTCTGGATCATAGCCAAATGTAACGTTATCAAATTCAATTTGACCACCTTTTATATTTAAATCTTCGGCATTTGCCACGTCAATTACTTCTTGAGGTTGACCAAGAAGATCAAACATTTCCCCCATATCAACTAATGCTTGTCGAATTTCACGATATACTGTTCCCAGAAATCCCAAAGGCATTGTTATTTGAATCATATAGGCATTTGCCATAACAAAATCGCCAACACTCAATTCTCCCCTTTGAACAGCCATAGCAGCCAATATCATTACTGTAATTAATCCCCCAGTGATAAGAAGTGTTTGCCCAAAATTTAAAAAAGCTAATGAATAACTGGTCTTCAATGCAGCAGCTTCATAACCTCGCATACTTTCATCATATCTTAGTGCTTCTCTTTCTTCAGCACCAAAGTATTTTACTGTTTCAAAATTCAATAAACTATCAATAGCTTTTTGATTAGCATCAGTATCTTTATCATTCATTTCTTTACGTACTTTCACCCGCCATTCTGTGACGGAAAAAGTAAACCAAATATATAAGACAATCGTAATCAAAACGATTGCCATATAGATAAAACCAAACTCTAGATAAAAAATACCTGCAACAATTAACAATTTAAGAATTAGTGGTCCAATTGAGAAAAGCATAAACCTTAATAAAAACTCTACCCCCTTAACACCACGCTCCATTACTCTACTTAATCCACCAGTCTTGCGTGTAATGTGATACCTGAGAGATAATCGATGCATATGCCTAAATGTCTCTAAAGCTAGTTGGCGTAGAGCACGTTGACCTACTTGTGCAAATATCACGTCTCTAAGTTGGCTAAATCCAACTGACAAAATGCGCATAACACCATAAGCAACAACCATACCGAGTGCACCTGCAGTCAACATAAATATAGTTTGATCTTCATCCGCTCCCGGAGCAAGGGCATCAACAGATACTCCATAAAAGTATGGTGCCAGTAATCCTAGTATTTCACCAAGTACTAATGCCAGCATTGCAAGAACAACTCTAAATTGTATATCTTTTCGCGATTTTGGCCACAAATATGGTAAAACAGATTTGATCACGTTCATTGCTTGTCCGCTTTTCAAATTTGCTGATGAAGTAGTGGGTCTCAATGTAATTAATCTCCGTTGAAGTCTTAACATAGTATTATGCTTCAAACTTGACTAGTTAATTCAAAATTAACTTTGTGAATATTATTTTTCAGGTATTTGGAACACTTGACCTGGATAAATTAAATCTGGGTCTTTTATTGAATCTCGGTTAGCTTCAAAAATTTGAACATATCTCATACCGAAGCCATATTTTAATTCTGCTAACTTCCACAGCGTAAAGCCAGGTTGTATTGTGGCCTGACCATCTTCCATTTCACGAATTACACGTTGGAAAGGACTCTCTACACGATCTACAACTTTACCTTCATTATTGATTGCATCAACTCTTAGCGTATAAATACCTTCTTCAATGTTAGGTATTTCAAAGTTCCACTTTCCATCAGTAACTTCTCCTAAAACAACTGGTTTATTATCAACATATACCCGAACTATCTGCTCAGATGATGCCCTACCAGCAAGAATTACATCGCCACTGGCAGCATAGTTAATTGTATCTAATGAAAGAGGTTGAATCTTTGGAGCTATATCGTTTTGTTCTTGAACAATAATCTTACCATCAGATTCAGCAATAATAATTTTTGGGCCACTCCCTTCAGCCTCTTTATTTGGGATTATCAAGACTGTATCAGCAGATTTAATGTTGCTGTCATCTACATCTTCTAATTGTAACTCAAGTGGTTTTTCACCAGAAGGGATCGTGGTTAATATAGCAAAAGCACCTGAAGCATCAGCTTCAGCAGTCTCCAACTCTTTTCCGTCTACCAACAATCTTACCTCACTATTAGGCTTAGCTGAACCTGCAATAATAGCAGATCCATCTTCATCTACTCTTACTAAATCAAATGCTGGATTATTTTCAATTACAGCTTCAGTCTCTGCTATTATATTTTCTTCAGTAACTACCAATGTCTCTTCCATAGTAGCTGCCTCTTCTTCGGACGAAGTCACCTTATCTTTAGTAACTGGCTCTACTTTCGCTGTAGTCACCTTATCTTTAGTAACTGGCTCTTCTTTCTCTGTAGTCACATTATCTTTAACAATTGGCTCCGCTACAACTGTAGACGCTTCTTTTTTGGTGACAGGCAACTCTACACTTTCAACCACCTCTTCTTTAGTAGTGGGCACTTCTTCAGATTTGTTTATTTCTTCTTTGGTATCTATACTGCCTTTAACTGCAGGTATTTCTTTTTGGTCAATTGATTTCACCTCTGCAGGCCCTGCCTCATTGGAAACAGCTTCATTCACCTCAACTTTAACAATATCAAGATTATCTTCATCTACAGTTTCCATTACAATAAAGAATATTGCTAAAACAGCAAATGCAGCTGCAAAAGAAAGAATAACTTTATCTTCTGAACGATTTCCAAATGTCTTTTTGACACGTGAAGACTCCTTTAATTTGAGGATTTCAGTTTTTTTAGCATTCATATTCTCTTGCCCCCTTGGCGGTAGTTAATAATAGTTGTAAGTATAAACAATGAATTTACAACGCAAAAAATCCATATGTGTCTATTGCGCACATCGTGATGGTACAAAATCTAGTTATTTACAAGCAGCCACTGACACCGGAAATATGATTGCGCGTAATAGTATGCGCTTAGTATATGGTGCAGGAAACGTTGGGTTAATGGGTGAAGTTGCAAATTCTGCTCAATCAGGGAGTGCAGAAGTATTTGGAGTGATACCAAAACACCTTCTTGAACAAGAAATTGGCAAAAAAGATATAGACACTTTTATAATCACTGAGAATATGCACGAAAGAAAAAAAATAATGGTGTTAAATTCTGATGCTTTTATCCTTTTACCCGGTGGGTTTGGAAGCTTGGATGAATTTTTTGAATTGATAACTTGGCGACAATTAGGATTGCACTCCAAACCATGTTTTATATTTAATGTAAACGGTTATTGGGATCCACTTTTGAAATTAATTGAGAACCAAATTTCACAAGGGTTTGTACAATCTAATAATAAAAATTTTTATTCAATTGTGAACACTATTGATGAGCTGGAAACTAAATTAATTCAAGCTCTCTCATGACGGATAGCATAGTAAGAATATATTCCTAAACCTGTCCAAATTAAACCGAATGCTATCAAATGTATCCTACCTATTGGCTCCAAGAAAATGAATGTTGCTAATAGAAATTGCAATGTAGGATTTACATATTGGACTAAACCAACAGTAGCCAACCTTAATCTTTCCATTGCAAATGCCATAAGTATCAAAGGTACTCCAGTTAAAATTCCTGTAAATATAAGGGCTATACTCACTTTAATTTCACTTCCAAAGAAACCACCATCACGCCCCACAATTCCTTGCCACCCAAAGAAATGTGTTCCTGTTAGCCATATTAAAGCAATCGGGAGTAGACATACTACCTCCCAAAAGACTGACCTCATAGGGCCAATAGTTAAAGGCTTTTTTACTAGTCCATACAACCCAAATGTAACAGCAAGCATTATTGAAATGTATGGAAACTCTCCAACACCAAAACTTAATAAGACAACAGCAATAACTGCTAAACTGATTGCAAACCATTGTGATGGACTCAAGCGTTCACCTAAGAAAATGGCTCCAAATGCAACAGCTACTAATGGAAAAATATAGTAGCCTAAACTTGATTGTGCCACTTTGCCGATTTGAACTGCATAAATAAAGAAAAACCAATTAATGCTTATAAAAATTGCAGCAAAACAAACACGCAAAAATGATTCCTTAGGAATTACAACTAATCCCCTTCTTGCTAATAAAATTAAACCAATGAATACAGACGTCCAGATTGTCCGATGAGAGAGGACTTCTAATGGTGGTACTTGCGAAATATAGCTGTAATAAAACGCAGAGAACCCCCAAATAGAACAGGCTAAAAACATAGCCAAAACACCTGCTGTTTCTCGCTTCAAATTAAGTCCAATCTAAAAAAGAAGCCCCGTTGAAATTCTCAACGGGGCCTTTTTGCTATGTGACCTAGATTCCAATGAAATCTAGTCCTCCCGTCACATTGCTTTGTTTGTTACATGTACAATGCAAATTTTAAAATAAGAGTCAATCAAATATCAAGACAAATACAATTAATTTATTTTATCAAGAACTAGCTAATCTTGCAGCTACATTTTCCCAATTAACTAAATTATCCAAAAAATTAGAAATATAAACAGGGCGTTTATTTCTAAAATCTATATAGTATGAATGTTCCCAAACATCACAACCTAGTAATGTTTTTTGCCCAAAACACAAAGGATTAACGCCATTTTCAGTTTTGGTTATCTTTAGGCTACCATCAGTGTCTTTAACCAACCAGCACCAACCAGATCCAAACTGACCAACACCAGCAGCACCAAAATCTGATTTAAATGCTTCAACTGAACCAAAGCTTTCAACAATAGCAGCCTCTAATTCACTTGGCATTGCTCGACCATCAGGCCCCATCATTTCCCAGAACTGATTATGATTCCAAAGTTGTGAAATGTTATTGAATATTCCATTTTGAGAAACACTTGTTGAATTGTAAGTACCAATTGTTATCTCTTCTAAGGATTTATTCTCCCATTCTGTACCAGAAATAAGTTTATTGCCGTTATCAACATACGCCTTATGATGTAAATCATGATGAAATTCTAATGTTTCAGCAGACATTCCACCTTTTGCAAGGGCATCATGTGAATATGGTAGTTCAGGAAGTTCAAAAGCCATGTTGGGCCTCCATAGATAAAGTTAATTTTCAATTTCTAATATAGCTTTTGTATCAAATAGGGAAAGCCTAAATAGTTTTAATTCTAATTATTCAAATTGGCAAAACTGCTAATCCAACTCGTCGCTCTTCTGATAATAATACATTATAAGTTCTACATGCACTTGGGCTATTCATTACTTCAAATGGAACACCTGCTTTTTCAAGTCTATTAGATATGGCTTTTGGTAATGGAGAAATTTCTTTTCCCATACCGATAAAAACAACATCATAATCGTCTTTATTTTCAATAATAGCAGCTAGATCATCTAATCCAGTCCAGTCAATAGATCCTTTTAAAGTCAAAAAAAGTGCACCTTTGTGAATTATATTAGAAACACGGAAAAACCCTGGCCCATATGAATCTACAGGTGGCTGTCCATTAAAAGAAACTTCATTTATTTCCACTTTTTTAACTCCAAATTGGTAATCCTATTATCGCGCTAAGTGCAATTAACGCGTATGCAATTTTACGATATATTATTTCTTTATTTGGGTTGAAAATTTTTTGCCCAACTAATCCACCTAATGTATACGGAACAGATAGGAACAAACCTATTACTAAAGGTATAAAAACCAATAATCCTTTAAGTAAGAAAACACCAAACATAACTAAATCAACAAAAAACAAATACAACATAGTATTTCCTCTAATTACTGATGCTGGTTTTAGGCTAGACATATAAGTCAAAATGACTGGAGGCCCAGAAATACCTGAAATTCCAGACATAAAACCACCTAAAGAACCAATTGCCATAAGCATGATTTTGTTTAATGGGTTTTGGTAGCGCCAGCCACTTGCAAGTAGAATTAACATTGTCATGGATAATATTGATACTAACCAGCGAAATAAAACTGGATCAACTTGAGTAAGGAAATATACTCCAATTGGCAAACCTAGAATTGCACCAACAACTAACAATGAGACTTCAGTTGGCTCACCATCACGCCATGCTCTTGGCAATAATGCAATAGGACCAAAAATATCAAATGACATCATTATGATAATCGCCCAAACAGGGCTAGTAACTGCAGCTGCAATTGGCATAAAAACCAGAGCAGTACCAAATCCTGCAAAGCCACGAACCAATCCGGCAAAAACTACTGTAATTATTAACCAAGCTAACCCATCAAAAAAAAGAATTTGCTCAATTAAAGCTATCATGCATCAATGCCTGCAAACTGAGTGCCGGCTTTACCATCATTAGTTTTATCCCAATCGCGCTTAACTCCAAGACGCAATAAAATTGATGACGCTACAAACACTGAAGAATACGTTCCAATTATAACGCCCCAGATCATAGCAAAAACAAATCCATGTATAACATCACCGCCCAAAATAAATAGACTAATCAATGCAATAAGTGTTGTTAAAGATGTCATTACAGTACGAGATAATGTTTCATTTATAGACATATTTAGTAGGTCTTTTAATAAGGTTTTCTTATATTTTCTTAAATTTTCTCGAACACGGTCAAAAACAACAACTGTATCGTTGAGCGAATACCCAACTATAGTCAATAAAGCAGCAATTATCGCTAAATCAAATTTAATTTGCAAAAGACTAAAAATGCCTATTGTTATTACAATATCATGTACTAGCGCTGCAATAGCACCAACAGAAAACTGCCATTCAAACCTCAACCAGATATAAAATAACACAGCACCAATTGCAGCCAACACAGCTGTAATAGCTGCCTGAACTAATTCTCCAGAAACTTCAGGCCCAACACTTTCAACTTGAGGAAATGTTATTGTTTCGTCCAGTGAAAGCAAAGCTGCTTTTACTGCACGAATGACCTCAACCGTTGCAGCTTCTTCTCCACTTTGTGCTTCAAATCTGATTTGAGCAGCATTCAAATCTGGCTTTGTTACATCAAAAATTTCTGTTACCGTAACATCACCTAAATCTAGCGGCTTTAAAGCAGATCTATAAGCGCCTACGTCAACAGACGTTTGTGCATCAGTTCTTATTGTGGTGCCACCCAAAAAATCAATACCTAGATTTAAGCCGTTAAAGAAGAATAAAAATATGGAAATAACCATAGCTAAAACTGAAGCACCAAAAGTAAGCCTAGTAGATTGAAAAAAATTAATTTTAATATTGTCTGGAACTAACTTTAAACGCATTCCAATCTCCTATATTTCTATTGATTTTGGACGCTTACGTTCTATCCAAATTGATATTAATAATCTTGTAACCCAAATTGCTGTAAATACAGATGTTACAATCCCAATTCCCAATGTAATAGCAAATCCTTTAACTGGGCCAGAGCCAAATACAAGTAAAATTACTGCAGCAATGAGTGTAGTAATATTCGCGTCTATTATAGCACTGAAAGCACGCTCATAGCCTAATTCAATTGCTTTTCGAGGATTTTTTGCTTTTTTAAGTTCTTCTCGAATACGTTCAAAAACAAGTACATTTGCATCCACTGCCATTCCTACAGTTAGTACTATGCCTGCTATTCCAGGCAAAGTAAGTGTTCCAGATATTACACTTAAAACAGCAAAAATTAATGCTACATTTATTATCAATGCAACATTAGCAAAAATTCCAAACAATCCGTAGCTCAAGCTCATAAATACAAGCACCGCAATAAATGCAACTATACATGCTAAAGTACCAGCATCAATACTGTCTTGTCCTAGATCTGGTCCAACTGTTGACTCTTGTAAATATTCTAATTCTGCTGGCAATGCGCCAGCGCGGAGTTGTATAGATAAAAGCGTTGTTTCTTCAACACCAAATTGACCTGTTATAATTCCAGAACCGCCAGAAATATGACTTTGTATTGTTGGAGCAGAAACAACTTCTTGATCTAAAACTATAGCAAAAGGTGTTCCTATATTCTCTGCTGTGTATTGCCCAAATATTCTTGCACCAGTTGTATTCAATCTAAAGCTAACTGCTGGGCGATTATTTTGGTCAAAAGCAGGTTGAGCATCTGTTAAATGGTCACCATTTATAACAGGAGTTTTTTCTAAAACATAAAATACACCTTCTTCATCTTGTGCTGGTAAAAGTATTTGTCTATTTTTTACACGCTCATCAGAATTTGACGTTCTCTGAATGACTTTATGAAAAGTAAGTTTTGCAGTTTTACCTATAATACTCTTCAACTCTTCAGCTGAACCAATCCCAGGAACTTGTATTAAAACTCGATCTGTTCCTTGACGCTGTATGGTTGGCTCCCGTGTACCAGCTTCATCAACTCGTCGCCTGATTATTTCCAAAGATTGATCCATTGTTCGAGTATCAGTTGCTATTTTTTCAGCTTCAGATAGCTCAATAATGATTGTATCTTCTATAGAAGTTACGACAATATCTCTCGATCCAGCTCCTGATAAAGTTGTCACAGGCCTTGCTAATGCTGAAACAACTTCTACCGCATGATTTATCTGACTTGGTTCTGATATGCGCACTCGCAGATCATAATTTTCACCATCAATTCGACGTATAGTACCAATTGATGCTCGTTCTTTTCGTAGAGCGTTTCTGACTTCTGGCCAATAAGCATCCATTCTAGCTTCATACACCTGATCAACGCGCACTCTTGCAAGTAGGTGCGCTCCACCACGTAAATCTAAACCTAAATTGACCAAAGCACTTGGTAAGAAAGATGGCCAATTTGATGCTTGGGATATTATCTCAGGTGTATCATTACCATTCTCCAACTGCATACGAGCATCATTTACACTCTCAACACGATTATAAAATCCATTTGGCATAGCAAAAAGAAAGCCGAGAACTACCACAACCCAGATTAGAATTTTCTTGGTTAGAGAGAATTGCAACATTTATAGATACCTAGAGTTATTTATTTTGCAGGTTCAGTTTTATTTAAAACTTGTGAAATCGTATGCTGTACAACTTTAACTTTTACACCAGAAGATATTTCAACTTCTACTTCGTTGTCAGTATTAACTTTTGTTACTTTACCGATTAAACCTCCAGCAGTTACAATTTGATCACCTTTACGTACTGCGGCAACCATAGCTTGATGCTGTTTAACTTTTTTTTGTTGTGGTCTAATCATTAAAAAATACATGATCCCAAAAATTAAAATTAATGGCATAAAGCCACCTAATCCACCGGCGAAACCGCCACCAGCTGCTTGTGCAAATGCAGGAGTTGCAAACATATCAAAATCCTCAATGTTAAGGGGCATAAAATTACCCGTAATTTCTTTGCGTCGATACCTAACGGGTGTCAAATCAATAAGCAAGGACAACCCACTAAAGTTAGATATATTTAAATTAAAATATATTTAGATAAATATATTAACTAAAATAAGAAAGTTATTATTTCCCTCTTAACCTTACAACGTTTTTCGTGCATAAAGCCGAAAAAAGTATGAGGTTTTCTATGCATGATATTCGCACAATACGTGATGATCCAAATAAATTTGATGCAGCTTTAAAACGCCGTGGCGCAGAAGCAATCTCTAGCGTTATTTTAGATATAGACCTTGATAGAAGAGCCAAAATTACAAGTGCAGAAGCCGCCTTAGCAGAACGTAATACTGCTTCAAAAATGGTAGGCGCAGCAAAAGCATCAGGTGATGAAACTGAGTTTAATAGACTGCGAAATCTCGTTTCTGAAAAAAAAGCAGAAATTGCATCATTAGAAGAGTCAGCAAAAGAAATAGACAATAAATTAAGAAATCTACTTCTAACGATCCCAAATTTACCTTATGATGATGTCCCTACTGGATCAGATGAAAATGATAACGTAGAAGTCCACAAATGGGGAGAACTTCCTGCTTTTGAATTTGATGCACTTGAACACTATGACATTAAATCGGTCTCAAAAGGTATGGATTTTGAGACTGCAGCCAAAATGTCAGGCTCTAGATTTGTTATATTATCAGGAGCAATTGCTAGGATTCACCGTGCACTTGCACAGTTTATGCTTGATACGCATACAACCGAGAATGGGCTGACAGAAGTAAATACTCCCGTGTTAGTTCGAGATGAAGCAATGTTTGGAACTGGCCAACTGCCTAAATTTTCTGAAGATAGTTACCAAACTTCAAATGGATGGTGGTTAGTTCCAACATCAGAAGTTACACTGACAAATATTGCAGCCGACACAACTACAACTGAAGATAACTTACCAAGACGCTTTACAGCACACTCATTATGTTTTCGCTCAGAAGCAGGTTCTGCTGGTCGTGATACATCAGGCATGCTTAGACAACATCAATTCGAAAAAGTAGAGATGGTATCAATTGTTAAGCCAGAAGACTCTGACTTAGAATTAGATAGAATGACTAAATGCGCTCAAGGAATTTTAGAAAAATTAGAACTTCCTTATCGCACAGTTAAATTATGTACTGGCGATATGGGCTTCAGTGCAAAAAGAACAAATGATATTGAAGTTTGGCTTCCAGGACAAAATGCCTACCGTGAGATTAGTTCATGCTCGACTTGTGGTGATTTTCAATCAAGACGCATGAATGCTAGATTTAAACGAACTGGTGCAAAGAAACCTGAATTTGTTCATACTCTAAACGGTTCTGGCTTAGCAGTTGGTAGATGCTTGATTGCGGTTCTCGAAAATGGTCAGCAAGAAGATGGTTCAGTCATTTTACCCAAAGTACTAACGCAACATTTAGGTGGAAAAACAAGATTAAATACAAAAGGTATATTGGAATAAAAATTAACTCATGGATATTTCTATTAAAGTTAGTGAATATTGCATATTAATCGCTTCATAGATCAAACAGCCTCATATTGTTAAAATACATTTCCCATACATGAGCAGTTAACAAAAGGATTAGGCAAATAAAGATGAAAATACTTATTACTAATGATGATGGAATAGATGCACCTGGTCTTGCAGTACTTTATAAAATTGCATTGGGATTAACTTCAGCTGAGAAAATTCTAACAGTAGCACCAGCAACAGAACAATCAGGTGTAAGCCATGCTATTAGTTATCATAGCTCTATAAATTTAGAGAAAATTACTAAAAATAGATGGGCGTGTCATGGAACACCCGCTGATTGTGTGATAGTTGGAATTTCTGAATATAATCAAAAATTTGATTTGGTTTTATCTGGAGTTAATCGCGGAAATAACGCAGGTCAAAATACTATGTATTCTGGGACGGTTGGTGCAACTATCGAGGCGGCCATGAACGGAATTCCTGCTATTGCTTTGTCACAATTCTTTGGTCCTAAACTAGATAATGAAAACATATTTGATGCAGTTAGTATGCATGGGTTAAAGACCATACAAAATATTCTTTCAATTAATATATGGAATAACAATTCAGCACCCATACATTACAATGTAAATTTTCCACCGTGTTTAGGAATTGATGTAACTGGCACTTCATTCACAATGCAGGGATATAGAACTGGTGCTCCATTTAGTACCGAGACTTCAAATGAGTTATTAAAAATAAAAGGTTTACCACAACAACAAGAAGATACTGGATCAGGAACAGATATAAATGCCAATATAAACGGAAAAATATCTATTACGCCATGTAGTGTTGACCTAACAAACCATGCTGTTTTGCGGGAATTACTCAAACTATGAGTCCAACACCAGAAAAGTTGATGCAATATTTACTCATGCTGCGTAATAGTGGCGTGACAGATAAACGCGTTCTTCATGCCATGGAATTGATACCTAGAGATCCCTTTGCTACTGGAGCATTTCAAGAAAGGGCGTATGATGATATTGCACTTCCAATTGCATCTGGTCAAACATTAAGCCAACCATCAGTAGTAGCAAAAATGACACAAGCATTAAACCCGGGTCCAAGAGATAAAGTCTTAGAGATAGGCACCGGCACAGGTTTTCAAGCAGCTGTTTTATCACAATTAGCTCGACGTGTTTATACAGTTGAAAGATTTTCAAAACTAGCACAATCTGCTAACAAAACATTAAATAGTCTAGGGTTAGTGAATGTGACTGTAATTACTGCAGATGGATCAATGGGCTTGCCAAATCAGGCACCATTTGATCGAATAATATTAACTGCAGCAGCAGAAGATCCACCATCTAATTTATTGGCACAATTAAAAGATGGTGGAATAATGGTTCTGCCAGTTGGACAATCTAGCACAGTTCAAACGTTAATAAAAATTACTAAAACAACGACTGGGTTAGAATATGATGAATTACAAGAAGTAAGATTTGTTCCTTTACTTTCTGGCCTTGCTTGAGATGAATATAAATAAAGATAAATTAAAAGGTAAACATATGTCTAAAGTAATTTTTAATTTTAAACATTTTTCATTGATTTTATTATCTTTTACACTGCTATCAGCATGCGATGGAAACACTACATTAACATCAATAGGTGATAAAATAGACAAGCCACCATCTCTTCCAGCAACCAAAACATTTGAACGGCCAGCTGCAGATAAAAATGGCGTTATTACTTATCCAAACTACCAAATTGCAGTCGCAAAGCCATTCGACACAGTGAAATTAATGGCCCTGAGAGTAGGTATACCTGTTGAAAAATTAGCTAGATACAACGGTTTAAAATCAGAAGCACGTCTAAGAGAAGGTGAAATACTGGCAATACCAACAGGTGAAATTTTATCTTCTACTGGTGCCATAGAGGATATTGCAACATTTGCTTTAGATAGCGCACCCTCCTTGTCTCCTAAAATACAACAAGGTGATGAACCTGTAAGACATACCGTTCGATCTGGAGAAACAGCCCAAAGCATTGCTGTTATGTACAATGTGTCAGTTACGGAATTGTCTTCATGGAACGGATTAGGCCCAGATTTGGCTGTCAGAGACGGTCAACAGCTTTTAATCCCAACTACAAGTATTACTGCAGATACGAGATCACAACCTGAAAATTCAAATAATATTGAACAATCTGAAAATTCCGAAACTTTAGAGATCATACCCTCAATAAAACAATCAAATAGCAAAATAAAAATTGAATTTGGTAAAATGGTTAATCCTGTGAATGGAGAAATCATACGAAATTTCTCAAATAAATCAGGTGGAAGTGAAGGCATTGATTATAAAGTAGCTGAAGGCACTAAAGTTAAAGCTGCAGCTAAAGGTACAGTCGCATTAGTTTCTCAATCTGTTGGGGATACAACAATTGTTCTTTTAAGGCATGAGAATAATTTATATACAGTATATTCCAATATTACTGATGTTAAACTTACAAAAGATATTGATGTTGAGGCAGGCCAAGCTATTGGATTAGCTGCAGGTGGAGATCCTTCATTTATACATTTTGAGGTAAGAAAAGGCACTCAGGCCGTTGATCCTACACCATATTTATCCGGTAGTTAGTATATCAAAAACGGATATTTTTACGGCCAGCAAGGTCTACAAAAAATTGCCAAGCGACCCTTCCCGATCTTGATCCTCTTGTTGCTTGCCATTCAATTGCTTCAGCATTTAGTTCATCATTAGTAATCTTGATTGAATATTTTTTACAATATCCTTTGATTATAGCTAGATATATGTCTTGTGAACAACCATGAAATCCTAACCAGAGGCCAAATCTGTCGGAGAGTGAAACTTTTTCCTCAACGGCTTCAGCAGGGTTAACGCCAGATTGGCTTTCATTTTCTATCATATCACGCGGCATTAAATGTCTACGGTTCGAAGTAGCATAAAACAAAACATTTTCGGGCCGGCCTTCAATTCCTCCATCCAATATAGCTTTTAAAGATTTGTATGTGGTATCATCATGATCAAAGCTCAGATCATCACAAAATAATAAAAACCTTCTACTTGAAGAACGTAATAAATTTAATAATTCACCAACCGAAGATAAATCTTCACGCTGAATCTCAATTAAGACTAACCCTCCAACATCTTGGTGTACCGCTTTTACTAAAGATGATTTCCCCATTCCCCTAGCACCCCATAAAAGAGCATTATTAGCTGGGTAACCTTTAGAAAACTGCTCCGTATTTGCCCTGAGAGTATCTCGAGAATTATCTATCCCTAATAATAAATTAATATCAACACATGATACATTACTGACTGGAATTAGTCCTATTGGGTTAGCCTGCCATAGAAACGCATCACATTGATCAAAATTTGGAGGATCGAGGGGGATAGGTGATAAACGATCAAGTGCATCAGCAATCCGTTCTAAAGTGTCATCCACTATTCATCATCCAGATCATTATCAAAATAACCATCTTCAGCTAGTTGCTTATCTCGTTTTTTTTCAACCATACGCACCAACCATATCGAAACTTCATAAAGCATATAGACAACAACAAACAAAATAACTTGTGTAATTACATCAGGCGGAGTGACTATCGCTGCTAAAACAAGTATTCCAACAACAGCATATTTACGCATATCTCTTAAACTTTGGCTCGAAACTATACCACCCATTCCTAAGAGAGTGAGCAGGACTGGTAATTGAAAACAAAGACCAAAAGCAAAAATAAATTTCAGTGTTAAGTCTAAAACGTCTGTAACTCGAGGAACAAAAACTGCTCTTTGAGTACCTTCAATTGCAACTTTAGTACCATCTGTTCCAAAGTCAGAAAATCCAATAAAGAAATTCATTGCTAGAGGACTTACTACATAATGCGCAAAAGATGCACCCGCTAAAAACAATAATGGAGATGCTATGATAAATGGTAAAAAAGCTCCCTGTTCATTCTTGTACAATCCAGGAGCAACAAATCGCCATAGCTGAAATGCTATTATCGGAAAAGATAGCCCAAAACCCATCAAAACAGAAATTCGAAAGTACACAAAAAAGTTTTCTTGAGCAGCGAAGGTAGTAAAATCAGGGGCCTGACCATAACTTAACAAAATCTTAGCTGTAGGTTCTAATAAAAAAAACAATAATGGGCGAGCAAAACTAAAACATAAAAGCATTGCCACAACAAAAGCTAGAACTGAATAAATCAACCTTGTACGAAGTTCAGCTAAATGCTCAATTAATGGTGCAGCACTGTGTTCTATTATATGCTCATCACTATCATCATTACTCATTTATTTGGCTTTCTTAACAACTTTTTCTTTTGTTGTTTTTTTAACTACGCTTTTATCTTTCGCAGCTTTTGATGAAGCTTTTTTTTCAGTTGGCTTCATTGATGCAGTTTTATTTTGTTTTTTTGGAGTTTTAGGAGGTTTCACGGAAGGAACGTCTGCCGCTGGCTTTAAATCAGCAGAATATTCAGGCGCAAGTTCCAAACTATCTAGTCCCAAATTTTTAAAGTTTGTAGCTTTATCATAAGAAGATTTAATATCATTTACACCTGAATCTTCTGCAGCTTCATGCATTGCACTTTGAAATTCACGAGCCATACCTCGCGCTTTTCCAACAAAAGTACCAACTTTTCTAAACATCTGGGGTAGATCTTTGGGGCCGACAACGATCAACGAGACGACACCAATTATAACCATTTCAGACATGCCAATATCAAGCATCAGATTTCAATCTTATCATTAATAATTTATTTTTTATTTTTTTTATCTTTTGGAGTTACATCTTTGGCAGCTTCGGCAGCTTCATCTATCGACTCTTCTAAACCTTCTTTACCTTCAGATACTCCTTTTTTGAATGCAGTAATTCCCTTACCTACTTCACCCATAAGATTCGAAATTTTTCCTCGCCCAAACATAACCAGAACGACAACTGCAATGAGTAATATTCCAGGTAGGCCAATATTTTGGATGAATAAAGGTGTTAAAGTCATGTACATTTAAATACTCCAGTATAAGTGAATCAGTAAATCAGTCTGCAATCATATTCGTTTTAGACAATGAGTGATTTTTTATCAAAGTTCAAATCTTATATGCAATATAATTACCAATATTTCATTTAATTATTATTATAATATGAAATTTACAAATTTTATAATAAAAATTTATACTTATTATCTAACTAGCAAAGACAAAACATCTATCTCTACGAACCGACAGCCACAAAGGCGTGCCAGATTTAGGAAGGAATACTCCTGGGACTATTACTTTTAAACAAACATCTTCATAATCCATCGCAAATTCAACTAATGAATTCTGCCCCATAAATCGAGCTCTTATAACCATTCCTCTAGCGGGGGTACCATCTTCAAGTGTTGGATTGGGCCCTCGGCCAGCTCTATCAAAATCAATTTTTAAATGTTGTGGCCTAATTACAATATCAAGTTTAGTTTGGTCCTTATAGCCAGGGGTTAAAAATTCACCAAAAGGTGTTTTAGTCAAAGATCCCTTCACTTCACCTCTAATAACATTAATGTCACTAAAAAATTCAGCTGCTCCACGATCTATTGGGGCATTATAAATATTATAAGGTGCACCAACCTGAATAATTTGACCATCTCGCATTAAAGCTATTTGATCAGCCATCCTCATAGCCTCTTCAGGTTCATGAGTAACTAGTAATACTGCAGTGCCTTCATCTTTTAATAAAGCCAAGGTACTATCTCTGACTTCATCACGTAATCTATTATCTAGCCCTGAAAATGGCTCATCCATAAGTAATACTTGTGGGCTAGGAGCCAAAGCACGCGCTAATGCAATTCTTTGCTGTTCTCCTCCAGACAATTGGTGAGGATATTGATTTGCCATATCAGTCATACCAACTCTTTTAAGCATATCAAATACTCTTAATCTTACTTTTTCCTTTGAACCACTTAAACCAAAAGCTACATTTCTCATGACATTGAGATGGGGAAATAATGCAAAATCTTGAAACATTAATCCTATACCGCGACTTTCAGGTGGAAGATGCAAACTATCTGAACTAGCCACTTCATTTGCAACCATTACTTGTCCACTATTTTGTCGGTCTACGCCGGCGGCAATTCTGAGGCTTGTAGATTTACCACAACCTGAAGGTCCCAATAAACATGTAACTTCCCCTGCACGTAAACTTAATGAAACGCCATTAACTACAATGCGGCCATCAAAATTGCGAACAATATTACATAATTCTAATTGTACTTCTTTGTTGTCCAATATGACCTCTTATGTAATTTTCTGAGTGAATTAATCAGGAATATAACTTTTTATCAATCAGCTTAAGCCTTTGCAAGAAATCGATTTGAAAGGGCCCCAATAAAACAAATGCAAAACCCAAATACAATGATATACAAACAAATCGAGAGGAGTTGGTCATATTTGTGCAGACCAGGCAATAAATACGTAATTGTTTCAATATCTCGAAAAATGTATGCAAAGGCTCCAATCATAGAAAAAAACCATGTAATTGTATAAGCCCAAATAGGTATTTTGCCCCCTAAAAAAGTTACAATCATAACAGGTGTTAGAAACATTGATGCAGTTCCTGTGACAGCAACTGCATCAAATAAACTTTGACTTGGAAATAAAGTAAATAATAGGCCAAAGGCCATGAATGTACTCATCGCAATTCGACCGTTTTTTATACTACGTTTAAAAATGTAAAATTCATCTATTACAAGCCTTGCTGATGAAGCCAAAGCGCTATCTAAGGTGCTCATCGCAGATACTAATAATGAACATATTAATAAAAAATATACACCAGGCCCAAACATATTTTGCCAAGTTCCCAGAAGTTGATTTTCATATGCATACCCAATTAAACCTGCTTGAATTCCAAACATACCAAAACCAAAAATACAAAATGTTGAAAGTAGAAAAGCTAAAATGAAGCTATAGTTAGTTTTATTTTGATTTGCTATAAATCCACGGTCCATCATAACTGGGTCATGTGCTGGATATGAAAAAACTTGTAGTAAAGCAACATAAATCAAAACGTAACCTGGTCTAGCAGCTTGCTCATGGACTCCAGTAGACTGCAAAATAGAATTGAAGGAGAAATCAGAGCCAAAAATCATGTAAATAAAAGCAATGCTAAAAATTACTAGAAATACTGCCATTTGAAATACGTCAGTCCTCAGACTTACTTGTAATCCACCTTTTAATGAATACAACAAGCCTACAATTCCAAGTATGATAATTGAAATTTGGCCTGACATTTTAAAATCTGGAAATGCTGCCGAAAAGATAAGCCCAATCACTATTAAATTTGCAAATACTTCTGATAATAAGCGCATTACGATCAATGAATTGTAAGTCCAAGAGCCAACTCTTCCAAAATAATTCCTAATCCATTGCTGAACAGAGTTAGCTTTTTCTTTACGAATTCGTGCAACAATAAAGCCACCAGTTAGGAATGAAATATAATAAAATGTGTAGGCTAACGTTCCTGCTAAACCATAAAAAAATCCCAGTATTGCAGCATTCATCAAAGATCTTGCAAAAATCCATGTTGTGACTTGGCTTAAAACTAGAGTCCAAAGGCTGGGTTCAAGACCAACATCTTTACCATCAAAAAAACTTTCAACAGTTACAGACCGATTTGATATAATTAAACTGATAAAACCAGTAATCATAACAAAAATAACTAGAGCAATTGGATTTGCTAAAAATGACATTTTATTTTCCGATAATATAAAATTCATCTATTACATACGTCTAAGCATAATAGCTATCGTATATGTAAAAAATCACATCCTTATAGTGATTATAATTAATGTCTGTTTTTAATTTTTTCTGCAACCCAACTGGCCCATTGAGCATATACACCAGCTTTTGGATGGTAACCGTCTGATGCCATTAGCGAACTGTCATGAGGGAAGTTTATAGGAATATGAAAACAATTGTGCCGATTATTTATTAATGCAGCTAACCAATGATCAAATCTGTCTGCACGGCGCCCAAGAAACCAACGGAGTGGCTGTGGTAGGAGTGGAAAATATTTTATAGGTGGAATGCCTGACACATATATATCTTTAACACCAAAATGTGACTCTAAGATATCATATAACCGGGTTTGTTGTTTAAGCCATACCTTTAAATTTACTCCATGCGTAACGTCGTTTACGCCAAGACAAATCATTGCAGCATCAAACTTTCCTTCAACCTGCTCTAACAACACCTGTGTATGTGATTTTGTAGTAGCTCCAGTTTTTGCAAGAAGCTTCCAACTGACTTGAAATTTATCTGAAAGCTGTGAAGCCAACTGGCCTGCAATTGCTTCATCTTGCGTTTCAACGCCAACTCCCGCAGCAGAACTATCTCCAAGAACCAGTACTCTTAGAGGTTTGCCCTCCCCTATGATTCCTGTTCTAGGGCCAATTGCTTCAGGTAATTCAGCCGCATACTTGCGAACTAGCATACCCTGAATATACATTATCGGACCAACAGAAAATGCTGCAATTGCTTCTTTGTAAACACGCATATTGGATTTCAATCTAATTTACTAATATTCATTATTTAGGTTTCGTAAAATATATTTAAAGTAGCATCAACAAAAATTAGCAAAAAAATTATTTTATTTATTTTTTTATTTTCCACCGCTTTTATTGTTTGAAATGAAAATAAACTAATTATTTCTTAACTATTCTTGCCCTTTTATTAAAGCCTGCATATAGAAACCTAATGATTATTCGTTCAGATGAAAATATAGCTCTCCAGCCAGAAATTGATCGCAGGCGAACCTTTGCGATTATTTCTCACCCAGACGCAGGGAAAACCACTTTAACAGAAAAATTCTTACTTTATGGTGGCGCCATTCAAATGGCAGGCCAAGTCAGAGCAAAAGGTGAAGCCAGAAGAACTCGTTCAGATTTCATGCAAATGGAAAAAGATCGTGGAATCTCAGTTTCCGCTTCAGCCATGTCATTTGAATATGATAATTATTGGTTTAATTTGGTGGACACACCTGGACACTCAGATTTCTCAGAAGATACCTATCGCACTCTTACAGCTGTAGACGCAGCAGTTATGGTAATTGATGGAGCAAAAGGTGTAGAGAGCCAAACTCAGAAACTATTTGAAGTATGCCGTATGCGGGATATGCCAATTTTGACCTTTTGCAACAAAATGGATCGTGAAAGTCGCGATACATTTGATATCATAGATGAAATTCAAGAAAATTTGGCAATTGATGTGACACCTGCAAGTTGGCCAATTGGCGTAGGTCGTGAATTTATGGGCTGTTATGATATGCTTAACGATCGGTTAGAATTAATGGACCGTGCTGATCGTAACGTTGTTGCAAAAAGTATAAAAATATCTGGCTTAGATGATCCAAAATTAGCTGAGTTGGTACCAGAAAACCTTTTAGAAAAATTCTTAGAAGAAATCGAAATGGCACAAGAGTTAATGCCAAAATTTGATCATCAATCTTTTATGGATGGAACTATGACACCAATTTGGTTCGGGTCTGCTATTAATTCATTTGGCGTTCAAGAACTTATGACAGGTATTGGTAATTTTGCACCAAAACCATTAGTTCGCCCATCTGATCTCAGACCAATCTCCCCAAATGAAAATAAAGTTACAGGATTTGTTTTTAAAGTTCAGGCCAACATGGACCCTAAACATAGAGATCGTATTGCATTTGTAAGATTATGTTCAGGACATTTTAAACGTGGAATGAAACTTACTCACGTACGAACAAAAAAAATAATGGCTATTGCATCACCAATGCTTTTCTTAGCCGCTGATAGAGAATTGGCTGAAGAGGCTTGGGCAGGCGATATAATTGGCATTCCAAATCATGGCCAACTACGCATAGGAGATGCACTTACAGAAAATGAGATTTTAAAATTTGCTGGTATACCTTCATTTGCGCCTGAACTATTACAATCAGTTCGTGCAACTGATCCTATGAAAGCTAAACATTTAGACAAGGCTCTAAATCAGTTTGCTGAAGAAGGTGCTGCAAAGTTATTTAAACCAGTGATTGGTGCAGGCTGGATAATTGGTGTTGTTGGTGCATTACAATTTGAGGTTTTAGCATCTCGCATAGAATTAGAGTACGGAATTCCAGTAAGGTTTGAACAGTCTCAATTCAATTCAGCCAGATGGCTTTCTGGTGAAAAAGACGAAATAGAAAAATTCGTAAACGTAAATAAAGGCCATATGGCGATGGATCATGATGGCGACCCCGTATACATGACTCGATTACAATGGGATATCGATCGAGTAGAACGTGATTATCCAAATCTTAATTTGACATCAACAAAAGATATAATGGTATAAGTTATAATTTTTCTATTCGAATTCCATTTCTTGAAAAACACGTCCAGCATTTTTAGTTGCTAATTCATCAAATGTATCTAATTTATTGTATGGAGTTTGGTCTATATAATATGCATCTTTCAATTCCCCACCATTTTCGAGATGTATCGAAATTTTATTACGTAAATACATTAGATAATCATATGTATAGCGCTTTACCTGTTGCATATTAGTTGGATGCCCATGACCAGGTATAACAAACAATGCATTTAATTTTTCGAATTTAGTTTTCCAAGTTTGCAGCCAGTCTGCTGTGTTTGTATCAGAAAAAATTGGCAGCATTCGCTCATGAAAAGCAATATCACCAGCCACAACTAATTTCTGCTCAGGCAACCAAACGGAAATATCACCTGTACTATGAGCAGGACCAAGGTAAAGCACTTCAATTGGGAAATTGCCAAATGGAACGACATATTTATCTTCAAATGTTTCTGTAGGACCCTGCAGTATAGTATCTTTTGATTTTTCTAAGTTATAGGATTTCATGCGCTCTAAAATATTATATCCACGTTCTTCAAACTCATGTGCGGCTTGACTATGTGCTAATATAGGCACCCCTAATTGAGCCCAATAATTATTGCCAAGCATTGCATGACCTTGTGCATTTTCATTTATGATTAATTTAACAGGTTGATCAGTAACTTTTTTTATTTCCTCGTGCATTGCTTTTGCCAAAACAAATGCTGCACCACTATTTATAACTACCACACCATCTCCAGTAATTATGAAACTTAAGTTATTATTGTGACCTGTGTTTTCAAATGTAGGAGGTGCAGTAGCACCAATAGCACTAAATACATTAGGTATAACTTCGTAAGGACTAGAATATAAATCAGATCCAGGATACTGATCTGCTATTTGTTCGTTTGCAAACAAAAGATTTGTTCCAAAGGTCATAAATATTGGGATACACAATAACTTCAATCTTAAACTCATTAATACAATCCAACTAATTCAATATAGTGAATGTATATCACAACAGAAAATATTATACCAAATCAAATTTTTAAAAAAATTTATTAATCTGTCAAACCTGTGTCTGAATTGACTTTAAGCTCAAATAGGTTAAATAAAAGTCAATGATGTACTGGTAATATTTCGATTGCCGAGCCGTGTTATAAACGGCAAATTTTAACGCCGCAAAACATGCAGGATATATGAAAAAATTTATCGATCTTGGTTTAAGTCCAAAAGTAATGAAAGCCATAAATGACGTTGGCTACGATACCCCCACACCCATTCAATCAGAAGCGATTCCTCATGCCCTTGAAGGTCGAGATGTATTGGGAATTGCACAAACTGGAACTGGAAAAACAGCTGGTTTTACACTTCCAATGATCCATAAACTAGCAAGGGGAAGAGCTCGAGCACGTATGCCGCGCTCCCTTGTTCTTGCACCAACAAGAGAATTAGCTGCTCAAGTTGCAGAAAATTTTGAACAATATGCTAAATATGTCAAGTTAGATATGGCTCTTTTAATTGGCGGTGTTTCATTCAAAGATCAAGACAGACTAATAGATAGAGGTGTTGATGTATTAATTGCCACTCCAGGTCGTCTTCTTGATCACTTCGAAAGAGGTAAATTATTACTCACTGGTATTGAGATAATGGTTGTGGATGAAGCAGATCGCATGCTTGATATGGGCTTTATTCCAGATATTGAACGCATATTTAAACTAACGCCATTTACCCGCCAAACACTATTTTTTAGTGCAACTATGGCGCCAGAAATTAATCGCATTACTCAAGAATTCTTACAAAATCCAAAATTAGTTGAAGTTGCACGCCAAGCAACAACATCTGAAAATATAACTCAGAATGTAATTTGCTTCAAAGCTGAAAATCGCAAGCTAGAAGCAAAAAAGAAACGTGATTTATTACGTACTATAATAAAAGATGAAGGTGAAAAACTTACAAACGGAATTGTATTCTGCAATCGTAAAGTCGATGTGGATATAGTAATGAAATCATTAAAAAAACATGGACACTCTGTCGGTGCAATTCATGGTGATCTTGATCAACGTTATAGAATGGAAGTCTTAGCAGGTTTTAAAAATAATGATATTACACTTCTTGTAGCATCAGATGTTGCAGCTAGAGGACTAGATATTCCAGCAGTTTCACATGTTTTTAACTTCGATGTTCCTATCCATGCAGAAGATTACGTTCACAGAATTGGGCGTACTGGCAGGGCGGGAAGAAAAGGCTGGGCCTTTATGTTATGTTTACCGCATGAGATCAAACATCTAGATAAGATTGAAGAATTAGTTAAACAGCCAATACCTCGCCTAGAAGTTGAGTTGCCAAAATTAAAAAAGCAAGAAAACAAAAGCCGTGTAAAAAATATAGACACTAAAATAGAAACTAATCCACTTAAGAAAAAACAAGAGAATAAAGAAGAAAAATCTGAGGCTAAGAGTAATCCTAAAGCTAACAACAATACTAAAATTAAAAACAATCCAGCACCTAGTGATGCAGTAAAAGAAACAAAATCACCGATAAAAGGCTTAGGTGAACACGTGCCAGCATTTCTGTTGCGTTAAAATACAATAGTTTTTAAATTAAATTAATTATCCAGTATTTAGCTTTCAAGACGATTGATCAAGATTCTTGTTATAGGTTTTTTACCAATCTCATTTTTACAAACACTTGTAACAACTTTTGAAACTAGTTTTTCAACTTCATGGTCATCTTTTAAAAGTTTAGCTTTTGATTTTAGTAAAGTATTTTCTACTTGCTCTTCAATTATTTCGACAAGTCCATCTTCATAAATTTCCGTTTCCGGCAATCCTATTGGTTCCGCCCAAACGCCCAAAACTTCAGTACCTTCAATAACTAGTGATATTGCTACGGTACCCCTAGTTGCCATTCTAATACGATCTAAAACAACGCCATCATAAGCACCAATTAGCCGTGAGCCGTCTAAATATATTCTTCCAGTCTCAATATGATCAACAATTTTAGCACCTTTATCGCCAATCTCAACAACACTTCCATTTGGAACGATTAAAGATTCAATACCTTTTGATGCAGCTAATTCAGAATGTTCTTTGAGATGTCGGTATTCACCATGCATTGGAATTAAAGTTTTAGGCTTTAATAATCGATGTATTTCTTCAAGATCTGGTCGATTTGCATGTCCTGAAACATGGTAAATCTCAGCGCTATCATCAATGACGTTAACGCCCTGCATTGCAAATGAATTTATAATCCGACCAACAGAAACTTCATTACCTGGTATAGTTTTTGATGAAAATAAAAATGTATCACCATCTTGCATTGTTATGCCTAAATATTTACCTCGAGCTAATTGTGCTGAAGCTGCTCTACCTTCTCCTTGAGATCCAGTCACCAACAACATTAAATTCTCGCGAGGAATATTTGGAACATCTTCAAGTTGAACGGTTGGGGGAAAATCATCAAGGACACCTGTTGAATGTGCATACCCAAGCATTTTTTGCATTGACCTTCCCAAAACACACACAGAGCGCCCAGCATCAATTCCAGCTTGTGCTAAAGTTTTCAATCGAGCTACGTTGGATGCAAATGTTGTTGCAACAACCATTCCATTTGCACTTTTGATCATATCAGCAATCGGCTTAACCAAGGTTGATTCTGATCGTCCAGGCCTATTGGAAAAGATATTTGTACTATCACATACAAGAACATCGACACCTTTTTTGCCTAGATCTTCAAATAGTTTAGGATTAAATGGTTCTCCCACAACTGGATTGGGATCTAATTTTAGATCACCTGTATGAATAATCCTTTGATCAGGGGTTTCAATAACCAATCCAGAAGCTTCAGGTATGGAATGTGGTACAGGTAAAATTCCAACTTTAAAGCGACCTACTTTTTTCATTTCAGGGTAAGGTGGTAAAATTTCAATCATATCTGAACTTTGATTTCGATCTTCCATCTTTGCCTTTGCTACAGCAGCAGTAAATTTACGACAATATATTGGTGCATTTAAATGAGGCCAAAGCAGACCTATTGCTCCAATGTGATCTTCATGTGCATGAGTTATAAATATCCCATCTAATCGATCAGCTCGTTCTTGAATAAATTTTGTATCGGCCATGATTAAGTCTACACCAGGAGTACCATCCATTGCTGGAAAGGTTACTCCTACGTCAGCTAAGATAAAACGCTCTTTACCTTTTGGACCATAACCATAGAGGTACATATTCATGCCAATTTCACCTGCTCCGCCAAGAGGCAAGTAAATCAATTTATTTTTAGATGTCATTTTATTTCCGATTTCTCTGATCTACCAGATATAGTCCGTGTAATGTCAGATGTAGGTCAATGTGGTCAATAGTATTCGTACCACGTTCAAATAATGTTGAGAGACCTCCTGTTGATATTATTTTCATTGGTCGCGGATGCTCTAATTTAATTTTTTTACAAATACCCTCAACCAAACCAATATACCCCCAAAATATTCCAGATTGCATACAAGAAACTGTATTAGTGCCAATAACATTTTCGGGTTGTGCAATATCGATATGAGGTAAAGCAGCTGCTCTTTCGTGCAGCGCTAACAAAGAAAGATTAACTCCTGGTGCTATAACCCCACCTATATATGCGCCATCTTGATCAACAACATCGAAAGTTGTTGCTGTACCAAAATCCACAACTATTAAATCACCTCCAAATTGATCATGCGCACCTATTGTATTAACAAGTCGATCTGCACCAACTGTAGTGCCAGAGTCAACGCGCACATCAATTCCTAAAAAACAATCAGGTTTGCCAATAACAAGAGGACGACAATTGAAATATCGATCTGATAATACTCGCAAATTAAATACAACCCTAGGTACTGTCGAACTCACAACAACTCGATCAATATCACCAACAATCTTATTTAATTTCATTAGTTGGTTGAGCCACACAAAATATTCATCTGCTGTTCGCCCAACTAAAGTTTCACACCTCCAGTAAGCAACAAATTTTTTACCATCATGAATCGCAAAGACAGTATTAGTATTGCCAACATCTATTGCTAATAACATATCGATCCCCTAGAAAAAAATATCAGCTGCATGAATTGTATGTTTCATATCGTCTGCTTGTAATACAACAGCACCCTGTTCGTCTACAGTTACAAATTTTCCTGTAATTTCTGAATTTGGCATTCTTGCAGTAATTACTTTTCCTATATTTGCAGCACTTTTTAACCAATCTAAGCGTATTTGTCTAAATCCAGATGTATCAAACTGTTCTAACCTAATGGCAAAAAAATTAGCTAATATTGTCAAAAAATCTATTGGTAAAATTTCAATGCCAAGACAAATTGGTTTGGTTGATAATGTTTCAATCTTATCAGATTCAGGCAAAATAGATAAGTTTACCCCAATACCAATATTTAAATGACTTGGACCAATCCCACATGTTTCCAATAAAATTCCTGCGACTTTGCACCCATCCATCAAGACATCATTAGGCCACTTCAAATTAAATTTATTTGGCTCATTGGTTATGTGAAGAAAAGTATCTCTTAAGGCCAAACTTGCAACAAAACTATGGAGAGCAACAGATGATAAATCCCCTGATATTGGCATCAATAGTGTTGATGAAAAATTACCTTTTTGGCTTGACCATTTTCTACCGCGACGGCCGACACCAGATGTTTGTTCTTCAGCCAAAATCCAAGTAGGTTGGGTTATATCACTTGCAAGCCTAGAAGCTTCTTTGTTCGTGCTATCGATCGTATCAAGGGTAATGCGGCCAAAACCATCTGGCCATTCCATCATTTAAAAAGTGACGCCGCGGCATCCGCAGCAACTGATTCAATTCCAAATAAGTTTATTGATCCTATCAGCATTATTAATGTTGCTCCGTATAATGCTATTTTATGTAATATTGGCATTTTACCAGTCATTTTATCCACCTCATTCCCAAAATACATAAAATAGATAATACGCAAATAATAGAATGCCCCAATTACTGAAGCTATAACAGCAGATATAGCCAACCATGACATTCCAGCATTGATTGCAGCTTTTAAAACATAAAGTTTGCCAAAAAATCCAACTAAAGGTGGAATACCAGCAAGGCTAAACATTAAGGCTGCCAATGCAGCAGCTCGCAATGGCTCAACACGAGAATACAAACCAAGAGACCTAATATCCGTTACGGGTTGTCCATCACGTTCCATATTTAGAATAAAAGCAAAAACACCAATATTCATAGTCACATATATTGCCATATAAATTAATAAAGCTTGAACACCTTCTTGTGTGCCAGATGATAATCCAAGCAAAGCAAACCCCATGTGAGCAATAGATGAATATGCCATCAAGCGTTTAATATTTGTCTGCCCAATAGCGGCAATTGCACCAAGAAACATTGAAACAAAAGATAAAAATGCAATAATTTGCTGCCAATCAGAAACTGCAGCACCAAATGCATCGTGAACAACCCTACCAAACAAACAAGCAGCAGCTACTTTTGGTGCCGTTGCAAAAAATCCAGTAACAGGAGTTGGAGAACCTTCATAGACATCTGGTGTCCACATGTGAAATGGAGCTGCAGAGACTTTAAAAGCCATACCAACCGACAAGAAAACTAATCCAAAAAGCATACCTAATCCGAGATCACCATCATTTATTGTTTCTGAAATACCAGCGAAATTAGTCGTTCCAGAAAACCCATAAACTAATGATGCACCATAAAGTAATAACCCAGAAGACAAAGCCCCAAGAACAAAATATTTCAGCCCAGCTTCTGTTGAACGAATGCTATCTCTACGGAATGATGCAACTACATAAAGTGCAAGAGATTGTAACTCTAATCCCATATACAATGCCATCAAATCTCCAGCAGATACCATCAACATCATACCTAGCGTTGCCAAAGCAATTAAAATAGGGAATTCAAACTTTAATAATTTATTTTTTTCCAAATAATCTTGAGACAATAATAACATTGCAGCAGCGCCAAACAATATTACAACTTTAGCAAAACGAGCATATCCATCATTTATGAAGGAACCGTTAAATGCTGATGCTGAACCAGGTTCTAAAAATGCTAGCCATAAGCCTAGTAAGCCCATAGTTCCAGAAGTTGCCCAGAACATTAGTCCTGCTAATCGGTCTTTTCCACCATAAACCGCAATCATTAGTGCCGCCATCGAGAATACAGCTAAAGTAATTTCTGGTAAGACTATATTGATATCCGTGCTGATCATAGTTTTGATAACCCTTTAATGTGTGACTTTGGAAGATGCATCAGATACAACTCCCTGCGCGGCATGTACTTGCTCTAATAAAGCATTAACAGATGGACCTATTAAATCTAAAATTAATGCAGGATAAATTCCTAATAGAATTGTCATTATAATTAATGGAGTCATTAAAAGTTTTTCGCGTACATCCATATCAGATATACCCTTTAAACTTTCTTTAACTAAATCTCCAAAAACAACCCTTCTATATAACCATAATGCATAACCAGCTGATAGGATAACACCAGTCGTCGCACCAAATGCGATCCATGTATTTGCCTTAAATGCAGCAGTTAAAGTTAAGAATTCACCTACAAAACCAGATGTTCCAGGCAAACCAACGTTTGCCATAGTAAAAAGCATAAATATTAATGCAAAAACTGGCATACGAATTACTAGACCACCATAAGCATCTATATCTCGAGTATGCATTCTATCATAGATTACACCTACACCCAAAAACAAAGCTGCTGAGATAAATCCATGGCTAAGCATTTGGAATATGGCTCCATCTAAACCTTGCTTATTAAGCGCAAAAATACCCATTGTTACAAACCCCATATGGGCTACAGAAGAATACGCAATTAATTTTTTCATATCTTCTTGAACAAGTGCAACTAAGGATGTGTAAATGATTGCAATTACAGAAAGTGTCATCACAAAAGTTGCCATTACATCTGATCCGACAGGGAACATTGGTAAGCTAAATCTTAAGAATCCATATCCGCCCATTTTGAGCAATATAGCTGCTAAGACAACTGACCCCGCAGTAGGAGCCTGCACGTGCGCATCTGGCAACCAAGTGTGAACAGGCCACATTGGCATTTTAACGGCAAACGAAGCAAAAAATCCTAAAAATAATAGTGTCTGTATACCACCTATAATGGTTATTCCAAATATGATCATATTTTCAGATGAAAACTGATGCTGCATCAATGTAGGTATATCCGTAGTACCAGCTTCAAACCACATATAAATTATTGCGATCAACATTAGAACTGAACCAAGTAATGTATATAAAAATAATTTAAAGGCAGCGTATATGCGATCCTTACCACCCCAAATACCTACAATTAAGAACATTGGAATTAAGCCAGCTTCAAATACTACATAAAAAAGTATTATATCTAAAGAACTAAAAACAGCTAACATCATTGTTTCTAGTAATAGAAACATAATCATATATTCTTTAACCCGGCTTGAAACAGTCCAACATGCTCCGATAACAATAGGCATCAAGAACGTTGTTAGCATCACAAATAAAATACTAATACCATCAAGTCCAACTTTGTATTTCAATCCTGCCAACCAATTATATTCTTCCACAAACTGGAAACTTGTATTTGTTGGATCAAATTGAGTTAACAATGGCAAACTAATTACAAAAGTAGCTAATGTAGCAACTAAGGCTAGTATTTTTGCATTTCTTTGCGATAGTTCATCTTCACCTCTTAAAATAACAGCTAAGATTAGTGCTGCTAAGGATGGAAGGAAAATTACAATTGATAGAAGATTATCCATTAATTAGACCCTCCAGTTAGAGCAAACCATGTAACAATCACAGCTACACCAATAACCATCGTAAACGCATAGTGAAATAAATAACCCGACTGCATTCCCTGATATTTACGAGTTAAAAGTGGGATAATTCCCAACGCTATCCCGTTAATACCGCCATCAATTAAACTACCATCTCCTCTTTTCCAAAGGAAATTACCTAACCATTTAGATGGTCGTACGAATATAATTTCATAAAGTTCATCAAAATACCATTTATTCAAAAAGAATAAGTAAACTGCATTTTGTTGTTTTGCCAACTTTGCAGGATTTTCTGGAGCCCAAATGTAGAACCACAACGCCATGATGAACCCAAACAACATAGCAAAGAAAGGAGAAGCTTTAACCCAATTAGCAACATAGTGTGCATCATGTACAACATGATTAGTGTCATGATTTGCGTATAGCGATGAACCAAAAAATTCTTCCCAGTGATCGCCAAAGAAATCTTCATACCAGATCATTCCAGAAAAAACTGCCCCTAGAGCTAGGACAGCTAGTGGGAGTATCATTACAAGTGGACTCTCATGTGCATGATCATGTGTGTGTGAATTGCCCCGAGCTTTTCCATAGAAGGTAAGAAATATTAGGCGCCATGAATAAAAACTTGTCATCGCAGCAGCTACAACTAACATAACAAATGCATATTGTCCGACACCAGTTCCTGCCCCATAAGCACTTTCTATTATTGCATCTTTAGATAAAAATCCTGCAAACCCATAGTGCGTCAATGGTATGCCAACTCCAGTGATTGCAAGAGTTCCAATCATCATTGCCGCAAATGTGTATGGTATTTTCTTTCTAAGAGCCCCGTAGTTTCTCATATCTTGTTCATGATGCATTGCATGAATTACAGACCCCGCACCTAAAAACAGCATTGCCTTGAAAAATGCGTGAGTGAATAAGTGGAACATTGCAGCACCATAAGCACCCACACCTGCGGCAACAAACATATAACCTAATTGTGAACAAGTTGAGTATGCAATAACACGCTTAATATCATTTTGGACCAACCCAACTGTTGCTGCAAAAAATGCCGTTGTTGCACCAATTAAAACAATAAAATTTGGGGTAAATGTTGCATATTCCATTAATGGAGAAAGCCGGCATACCATGAATACACCCGCTGTTACCATGGTTGCAGCATGGATTAGTGCAGATACAGGTGTTGGTCCCTCCATCGCATCAGGCAACCAGGTATGTAGCATCAACTGTGCAGATTTACCCATTGCGCCAATAAACAATAGCATTGTAATTACTTCTAGAGCATTTAATTGCCATGATAAAAATTGGAATGAAGTTTTACTTAATTCTTTAGCATTATGTGGATCTAGAACCTCAGAAAAATTTATACTTCCTGATAAGTAAAACAATCCAAATATACCTAATGCAAAACCAAAGTCACCAACTCTATTTACAATAAATGCTTTCATAGCTGCAGCACCAGCGGAAGGCTTACGATAATAAAATCCAATAAGAAGATAGGATGCAACACCGACACCTTCCCATCCAAAAAACATTTGCAATAAATTATCCGACGTTACCAGCATCAACATAGCAAATGTAAAGAACGACAAATAAGCAAAGAAGCGGGGTTTATAGCTTTCACCTTGTTTCCATTGTGGATCTTTATCCATGTATCCCCAAGAATATAAATGAACTAATGCAGAAACAGTATTAATGACAACTAACATTATAGCAGTTAATCGATCAATTCGAATGGCCCAATCAGCTGATAAGCTTCCACTTTCTATAAAACGGAAAAGAGAAATTGTATGGCCATCACCATGAAAATTAATGAATACAACCCAAGATAATATTGCAGATATGAAAAGAGCTCCAGTTGACACCATCATGGATATTTTTTCACCCAAAATACGATGACCAAACCCACAAATGATGGAACCGACTAGCGGGGCGAATAATAAAACAATTTCCATGAGTTAGCCTTTCATCACATTAATATCTTCTACAGCTATGGTTCCTCGAACCCTGAAGAAGCAGACTAGAATTGCTAATCCAATTGCTGCCTCTGCGGCGGCAACAGTCAAAATAAACAGTGTAAATACCTGTCCAGCTAAGTCATTTAAATGCGTGGAAAAGGCTACAAAATTTATATTTACAGCCAATAACATTAATTCTATCGACATGAGTATAACAATAACATTTTTACGATTTAAAAATATTCCAAAAATTCCGATAACAAACAATAAAGCTGCAACCGTTAAGTAGTGTTCAACTGATATCATAATCCCTGCCCCGGCTTAACCGTTATAACTTCCATTGCATCGGCTGGATCACGCTGCATTTGATCTACAACGCTTTGCCTTTTAACATCTGTGCGGTGACGAAGTGTTAAAACAATTGCCCCAATCATTGCTGTTAAGAGAATTAAGCCCGCGATTTGAAATAAATAAATATAATCACTGTAAAGTATTTGGCCTAGTGCCAATGTATTATGGGTTGTATCGATGGGTGGAGTGGGAGATTGTAGCAAACTCCCAGCTTCAGGAGCAACCTTCCAGTGGCTAATAACAAGACCAAGTTCCATTAAGAGAACTAATCCTATTGATGAGCCAATCAAAAAGTATTTCTGCATACCCGATTTCAATTCAACAAAATCAACGTCTAACATCATCACAACAAATAAGAAAAGTACAGCTACGGCACCGACGTAAACAATTGCTAGAAGCATAGCAACAAACTCAGCACCCATTAAAACAAACATAGATGCAGCCGAAAAAAATGTAAGGATAAGCCATAAAACTGAATGGACAGGATTACGCGCAACCACAACGAACAGTGCGGACATTACGGCCGTAATCGAAAAAAGATAAAATGCGAATAAAGTAATGGTCATTATTATTCCTAGCGATATGGTGCATCAAGTTCTAAATTGCGAGATATTTCAGCTTCCCAACGATCTCCATTGGAAAGTAATTTATTCTTATTGTAGAAGAGTTCTTCACGTGTTTCAGTTGCAAATTCAAAATTTGGCCCCTCTACTATAGCATCTACAGGACATGCTTCTTGGCAAAAGCCGCAATAAATACATTTAGTCATGTCGATGTCATAACGAGTGGTTCTTCGAGATCCATCTTCACGTGGCTCTGCATCGATTGTTATTGCTTGAGCAGGACAAACTGCTTCACATAATTTACAAGCAATACATCTTTCTTCACCATTAGCATATCTTCGTAGTGCATGCTCACCTCTAAAACGAGGTGACAATGGACCTTTTTCGTGTGGATAATTTAAAGTTGCCTTTGGTTTAAAGAAATACTTAAGGCCTAGCTTCATGCCAATAAAAAAGTCCGCTAATAAAAAATATTTCCCAGCACGTACATAGTCAAATGACATTTTGATCTCCTCAGCGTTCTTCTCTAAAACATGTCATGCTTTTTATGAGCTAGCGCGACAGTGCCGTAATTATATAAATTCAAGCTTTCTTCAACAAAAAAGCACTCAATATTAACAAACTTTAGTAATTATTTAACAAAAATTCAGTCAAAATCATCAATAGTAAAATTGTTAGTAGTTTTATTCATTTTAATTCCGCATCAACCACCAATTGTCCAGCGTGCATAAGCACCTCCAAAAGCACCGTATTGAGCAAGAAAAGCAACGATTACGACCCAAACAAGTGAAAATGGCAAGAATACTTTCCAGCCTAGCCTCATTAACTGATCATAGCGATACCGTGGGGTTATAGCTTTAACCATAGCAAATAAGAAAAAGAAGAAACCCATTTTAAGAACCATCCAAAGAGCACCATGACCTAAAAATGGTATATATTCTATCCATGCATCTGGAAGTGGCGATAACCACCCACCAAAGAATAATATTGTAGTAAGTGCACACATCAACCAAATTGCAATATATTCTCCTGCCATAAATAATAAAAATGGTGTTGAAGAATACTCAACTTGATAACCTGCAACAAGTTCAGATTCTGCTTCAGGCAAATCAAAAGGTGGTCTATTAGTTTCAGCTAGAGCCGATATGAAAAACAAAAAAACCATCGGTAAATGTGGTAACCAATACCAGTTCAGCAATCCATAAGATCCAGATTGAGCCTCAACAATATTTATAAAACTTAATGAGCCCGTTGAAATAATGATACCTATGATTATGAAGCCAATTGAAACTTCATATGAAATCATTTGGGCTGCTGAGCGCAATGACCCAAGGAACGGATATTTGGAGTTAGAGGCCCAACCTCCCATTATAACTCCGTAAACCTCTAATGAAGACACCGCAAATACATACAATACAGCAACATTAAGGTCAGCGAGGATCCATCTGCCATTAAATGGTATTACCGCCCATGCTATAGCAGCAAGTATGAATGAGACTAATGGTGCTAAAAAGAAGACTGTCTTATCTGCACCAGCAGGAACGACAACTTCTTTCACAACATATTTCAATGCATCTGCTATGGTTTGCAATATACCCCATGGACCAACCACATTAGGGCCACGTCGCATTTGCACTGCTCCCCAAATTTTTCTATCACCGTATACCAATAGTAATAGGCTAATCATTACAAACCCAAGAACCAGTAAAGTTTGCCCTAAAACAGTTAAGAATATACCCAAATTAGTTTGGAAAAAATCCATTTTTAAACCCTCTATTCAGCGGCAACGGCCAAAGCGGCGCGTTCTTTTGTGTTTTTTGATAATTCAGCCATAACTTCTGAGGCCCTCGCTATCGGATTAGTCAAATAATGATCGGAAATAGCATATTTAAATGTGGCGTCACCCAACTTAGTTACTTTAAGAGCTTTTCCTGAATTTTCTGTAACTTGATCAAAGTTATTTATTTCAGGAAATTCCTTAAACAATTCAGTTCTCAAAGAATTTAGGTTATCAAAAGGTAATTTAACGCCTAAAACTGATGATAATGCTCGCAATATTGCCCAATTTTCTTTTGCCTGACCAGGAGGAAAACTAGCTCTTTCAGCCATTTGAACCCGACCTTCTGTATTTACAAAAATACCACTTTCTTCAGTATATGCAGCAGAAGGTAAAATGACATTCGCTCCGTGCGCGCCACGATCCCCATGTGAACCTTGATATACAACGAACACATTCTCATTAGGAAGCTGTATTTCATCTGCCCCTAGGTTAAAAACAACATCAGCACCTTTTAATGCAGCATTAATTCCACCTTTTGTATTAAATCCAATATCCATGCCTCCAACGCGTGCAGCAGAAGTATGTAAAATCAGTAATTTTGAATTTGTTTTCTTTGCTAGATTTTGCACAGATGCTAAAACTGCTTCACCATCAGCTTCACATAATGCACCTTGGCCAAGTACAATAATAGATTTTTTTTCTGGCAAACTATTTGAAATCTCATCAGCTAACAATAAATCCAATGATTTTCGATCATTACCGATGTGATCGTAAGAATATGTTAAATCGATTGGTTCACCAATTAATTTTATGTTAGCACCATTCATATATGCTTTTCTAATTCTTGCATTTAAAACAGGTGCTTCGCTTCTAGGATTAGTTCCAATTAGATAAATTGTTTCTGCATCATCGATATCAGTTATTTTTGCAGTCCCCACATATGCTGCCCTATTGTCAATTGGCAGCTTAGCGTCATCCACTCGACACTCCGTAATACCACCCAGATCTTTGACCATTTTCTTAAGCGCATACATTGCTTCAACAGATACTAAATCGCCTGCAATTGCTGCAATTTTTTTACCGTCCAATGCTTTATTAATTGTGGAAAAAGCTTCGTCCCAGGTCGCAGGTTTTAATTTCCCACCCTTACGAACATACGGCTGATCAAGTCGCTGACGGCGTAAACCATCCCAAACAAATCTAGTTTTATCTGAAATCCATTCTTCGTTTACATCATCGTGATTTCTTGGAAGAATTCGCATAACCTCGCGGCCTTTTGTATCAACACGAATATTTGATCCCAAGGCATCCATTACATCAATGGTTTCCGTTTTCATTAGCTCCCAAGGACGAGCAGTAAATGCGTAAGGCTTTGAAGTTAATGCGCCAACTGGACACAAGTCAATTATATTTCCTTGCAATTCACTATCTAAAGTTTCGTTAAGATATGATGTAATTTCAGAATCTTCACCACGACCTGTTTGACCCATCTGGGTGATACCAGCAACTTCTGTAGTGAAACGCACACATCTTGTACATGAAATGCATCGCGTCATTGTAGTTTCTACTAGAGGGCCCAAATCAAGGTTATCTACCGCACGCTTAGGCTCCCTAAAGCGTGAAAAATCTACGCCATATGCCATTGCTTGATCCTGGAGGTCACATTCACCACCCTGGTCACAGATTGGGCAGTCTAATGGATGATTAATTAATAAAAACTCCATGACACCTTCACGGGCCTTTTTTACCATTGGTGAGGTTGTTTTGATTTCTGGCAGTTCACCATTACGCCCACCTCGAACATCGCGTACTTGCATTGCACATGATGCTGCAGGTTTAGGAGGACCACCAACGACTTCGACCAAACACATTCTACAATTACCAGCAATTGTTAGTCGCTCATGATAACAAAATCTTGGAATTTCAACATCTGCAACTTCACAAGCTTGAAGGAGTGTCATAGCCCCATCAACTTCAACTTCTTGCCCATCAATAATGATTTTTCTTAGATCAGACATGTGCCTAATTCATCCTTAGTAGTTTGCCAATTTGGCTTTTGTTAACAATTTCCTCTTTGCCAAGCTCACAAAGAGAATTACTTTTTCTTGGGTTTATTCCTAATGAAAGAAAATATTTATTTACTCTTGATCTTAATATTTCTTTTTCAGCATCATTATCTATAAATTCACGTGTTTCTTTCATTGTGAAGCCAGCGTCTGTTGCATGGCCCATGAGACTCCAAACATAACTTATTCCGACCAAAGTATTTGCTTTTATAAAGGAACAGTTTTTCCTAATACCATGAGCAATTCCAATATTAAATAAACCCCTATTTATTGTGGCGACATCCCATAGAGCTGATTGTGAAAAAGCACTCACAGGATATATCATTATAAATCCAAATAATGTAAATGTCGCCAAACGCATTCATAAATCCTTTTTATTCTGCAGCAAATTGTGAAACTCGGCCATTACGTTTATGTTTAATACGGTCTTCAATTTCATCCCTAAAGTGGCGTATTAATCCTTGAATAGGCCATGCAGCAGCATCACCTAAAGCACATATTGTATGACCTTCAACTTGCTTGGTGACATCTAACAACATATCAATTTCATCTGGTTCAGCATCACCTTTAACCAATCTATCCATTACACGCATCATCCAGCCTGTACCTTCTCTGCATGGAGTACACTGACCACAGCTTTCATGTTTATAAAATTTTGATAATCTCCATATTGCTTTTATGATATCAGTATTTTGATCCATAACAATAACTGCTGCTGTTCCTAATCCAGACCTTTGCTCCCTCAACCAATCAAAATCCATTATGGCATCACTGCAAATATCTGCTGGCAACAACGGCACTGAAGACCCGCCTGGTATAACCGCTTTTAGATTTTTCCATCCACCACGAACACCGCCACAATGCCGATCTAAAAGCTCCTGAAGGGGGATAGACATGGCCTCTTCTACAACACAGGGATTGTTAACATGACCGGATATGGCAAATAACTTTGTCCCATAATTGTTTTCACGGCCAAAGGATTTAAACCAGTCTCCTCCTCGGCGTAAAATTGTTGGAACAACAGCAATTGACTCAACATTATTAACAGTAGTCGGGCAGCCGTACAAACCAGCTCCAGCAGGAAATGGAGGTTTCATTCGAGGCATACCTTTTTTACCTTCAAGGCTTTCAAGTAAAGCTGTCTCTTCACCACAGATATAAGCACCAGCTCCATGATGCAGATAAATATCAAAATCCCAGCCTGATTTAGCAGCATTTTTCCCTAGCAAGCCTGCATCATAACACTCATCTATTGCCAGTTGAAGTGCTTCACGTTCTCGAATAAATTCACCACGGATATAAATATAGCAAGCGTTTGAGCTCATCGCAAATGATGCAATTAACGCACCTTCAATCAGAGCATGTGGATCATTTCTCATTATTTCACGATCTTTACATGTTCCAGGCTCGGACTCATCGGCGTTAATTACTAGATACGCTGGGCGGCCATCAGACTCTTTAGGCATAAAAGACCATTTCAAACCTGTTGGAAAACCTGCTCCGCCGCGTCCACGCAAACCAGAGTTTTTCATTTCATCAATAATCCAGTCATGCCCATTTTTAATAATTTTAGCCGTTTCAGACCAATGCCCACGAGATTGGGCACCTCTCAATGATCGGTCATGCATGCCGTAAAGATTAGTAAAGATGCGATCTTCGTCTTTTAACATCAGTTTATAACTTTCTTAGTCATTGGCGCCTGAGCCAAACTCTTATTAATACCATCAGAGACCAGGCAAATGCCGCTAATGCAAAAAAATCCAAAAGAAACACATAGCGTGCCTCTAATCCAATAAGACCACCAGCCCATTGTAAAGCCATCCATAAAACCATCGTAATTAGAATAACTACAGAGGCTAATCGCGTTTGGCTTCGACTTTTTGTGTCAACGAGCTTCAAATATGGTCTCCAATTCTAATCGGGCCTTTCAGCCCAATCTTATTTTTTTTAATACTATGTTACTATTTTTTAGCAGTTGATTTTTTTTGTTTTTTAGCCGCTGGCTTCTTGGCTGCTGCTGCTTTTGCCGCTGGCTTCTTAGCTGCTGCTGCTTTTGCCGCTGGCTTCTTAGCTGCTGCTGTTTTAGCCGCTGGCTTCTTGGTTGCTGCTGCTTTTGCCGCTGGCTTCTTAGCTGCTGCTGTTTTAGCCGCTGGCTTCTTGGCTGCTGCTGCTTTAGCCGCTGGCTTCTTAGCTGCTGCTGCTTTAGCCGCTGGCTTCTTAGCTGCTGCTGCTTTAGCCGCTGGCTTCTTAGCTGCTGCTGCTTTAGCCGCTGGCTTCTTAGCTGCTGCTGTTTTAGCCGCTGGCTTCTTGGCTGCTGCTGCTTTAGCCGCTGGCTTCTTAGCTGCTGCTGTTTTAGCCGCTGGCTTCTTAGCTGCTGCTGCTTTAGCCGCTGGCTTCTTAGCTGCTGCTGCTTTAGCCGCTGGCTTCTTAGCTGCTGCTGTTTTAGCCGCTGGCTTCTTAGCTGCTGCTGCTTTAGCCGCTGGCTTCTTAGCTGCTGCTGCTTTAGCCGCTGGCTTCTTAGCTGCTGCTGTTTTAGCCGCTGGCTTCTTAGCTGCTGCTGCTTTAGCCGCTGGCTTCTTAGCTGCTGCTGCTTTAGCCGCTGGCTTCTTAGCTGCTGCTGCTTTAGCTACAACTTTAGTTTCATTTACAACTGGTGCATTTGCACCGAATATTTTTTGTAATGCCCATCCCAATACTAAGAAAATACTAAGTGAAATCAAAACAGCAGGAGCCGTTTCCATTCCGGAAACTAGTTTTGAACCAATAAAAACACTTGCTATAGCGGATACCAACCACCAAATTGGTGAACTCGGGTTTGTTTGGTTATTATTTTCTTTTTTTGTCATTTCAATACTTTCCTATTTTTGAGCCTACGATTGTGTAGAACTTGATTTAGTTGACCTTTTTTTAGCCAATAGTATAGGCACTTCATTACCTTGAATCCGTTTAATAGTATCTCCATATTCAAGAGCCCGTGAAACTGATGAGTTTGTTTCATATTTACCTGAATTAAAGTCACTCAAAGTTGTTAAACCTGAGAGTGGTTCTGAAGCATAACGTCCATTTTGCGGGCCTGGAGTAGGCACCTCACCTTTTAATAATTGATTTAAGATATTTCTAAAACTTGCTTCAGTTAAATCTTCATAAAAATCTTTACCAATTTGTGCCATAGGAGCGTTCGCACAAGCTCCTAAACATTCTACTTCTTCCCAGCTTAATTTTCCATCTTCTGACAACTCGTGGGGTTTTTCAGATATTATTTCTTTACAGATTCCAATTAAATCCTCCGCACCACAAATCATGCAAGATAAAGTACCACACACTTGTATGTGAGCGACCGAACCAACTGGGGCTAATTGAAACATAAAATAAAATGAGGCAACTTCCAAAACTCTAATAAATGGCATTTCAAGCAACTCACCAACAGCTTCAATTGCAGGCTTTGACAACCAACCTTCTTGCTCCTGAGCACGCCATAAAATTGGTATGACCGCAGATGCTTGACGACCAGAAGGGTATTTTTTCATTTGATTTTGAGCCCACTTCAGGTTTTCGTCTGAAAAAGTAAAGCTATCTGGCTGAGTTGTATGAAGTCGGCGTATAGACATTATCGGTCAATCTCTCCAAATACGACATCTAATGTGCCGATTATTGCGGCAACATCAGCAAGCTGGTGGCCCTTACATAAATGGTCCATTGCTGCCAGATGCAGATATCCTGGAGCACGGATTTTAGTTTTATATGGTTTATTTGATCCATCAGATACTAGAAATACACCAAATTCACCTTTTGGGGCCTCTACAGCAACATAAACTTCTCCCTCAGGAACTTTGAAACCCTCCGTGTAAAGTTTAAAATGATGGATTAACGATTCCATGGACGTTTTCATGTCTGATCTATTTGGAGGGGTCAATTTACCTCGTGCAAGTACATCACCTGTGGTGCTTTCGAGTTTATGAATAGCTTGTTGAATTATTTTTAGACTTTCACGCATTTCTTGCATACGACACAAATAACGATCATAACAATCACCATTTTTTCCAACAGGAATATCAAATTCAAATTCGTCATAACATTCGTATGGCTGTGCTCTTCGTAAATCCCATGCCATGCCAGATCCACGAACCATAACACCCGAAAATCCCCAATCCAATGCTTCCTGTTCAGAAACAATGGCAATATCTACATTTCGCTGTTTGAAAATTCTATTTTCTGTAAGCAAACCATCGATATCTGCTAAAACTTGGGGAAACTCCATGGTCCATGCCATTATATCATCTAAAAGATCCTGGGGTAAATCTTGGTGGACCCCACCTGGCCGAAAGTATGCAGCATGCAATCTTGCACCAGATGCTCTTTCATAGAAAACCATTAGTTTTTCTCGTTCTTCAAAACCCCACAAAGGTGGAGTTAAAGCACCAACATCCATAGCTTGAGTAGTGACATTTAGTATATGGCTGAGGATACGACCAATCTCACAATACAATATGCGTATTAATGAAGCGCGTCTTGGAACTTCAATACCAGATAATTTTTCAATAGCTAAGCACCATGCATGCTCTTGATTCATTGGGGCAACATAGTCTAATCGATCAAAATATGGTAAATTCTGTAGATATGTTCTACTTTCCATTAGCTTTTCAGTACCACGATGTAGAAGACCTATATGTGGATCACATCTTTCAACTATTTCGCCGTCAAGCTCCAAAACTAATCGTAAAACACCATGCGCTGCTGGATGTTGTGGGCCAAAATTTATATTAAAATTTCGAATTCTTTGTTCACCAGTTTGAACATCATTAAAACTACCATCAGCCATTATTTTGCCTCCACCTTGTCATCTCCGGGTAGAATGTATTGAGCCCCTTCCCAAGGTGACATAAAATCAAACTGTCGGTATTCTTGTGTCAATGTAACTGGTTCATAAACAACCCTTTTGCCAACTTCATCATACCGCAATTCTGTATAACCAGTTGTCGGGAAATCTTTACGCAATGGGTGACCACGAAAACCATAATCAGTTAAAATTCTTCGCAAATCAGGATGCCCAGAAAAAAGAACTCCATACATATCAAAAACTTCGCGTTCAAACCAATTAGCCCCCGGGTGAATTTCACATATTGAAGGAACCATTCCATCTTCAGAAACCTGCAATTTCAGACGAATACGCATATTCGTATACATTGACAAAAAATGATAAACCATTTCAAATCGATTTTTCCTAGAAGGATAATCTATTGCTGTGATGTCAATAAGAGTTGAGAACCTCATAGCTGAATTTGTTTTCAAAAACTCAACAACAGTGACAATCTTTTCTAATTTTACATTTAAAACCAGCTCACCAAAATCATTTACACCAGATGCGGTTACGGCATTTGGTAGTTTTGAAGCAATTACTTCGCCTAAGTCTGTTAAAGTGTTTGACATTGGGTTATCTCACTATTGTGCCTGTGCGGCGCATTTTTCTTTGCAGCTGCAAAATTCCATATAACAGTGCTTCGGCTGTTGGAGGACAACCTGGAACATAGATATCCACAGGAACAATTCTGTCACATCCGCGCACAACTGAATATGAGTAATGATAGTAACCGCCACCATTCGCGCATGAACCCATAGAAATCACATAACGTGGCTCAGGCATTTGGTCATAGACTTTGCGCAAAGCTGGAGCCATTTTGTTGGTCAAAGTTCCTGCAACAATCATAAGATCTGACTGACGAGGTGATGCTCTAGGAGCAGTGCCAAATCTTTCCAAATCATATCTTGGCATTGCACTGTGCATCATCTCAACAGCACAACAAGCAAGCCCAAAGGTCATCCAGTGCAATGAACCTGTTCTTGCCCAATTTATGATATCTTCAGCACTAGTTAGCAGAAATCCTTTGTCTTGCAGTTCACGGTTAAGTGCACTTGTTGCCAATTCTTTATTAGCACCCGCTGTATTGAGAGAAGTACTTACTCCCATTCCAGAGCTCCCTTTTTCCATTCATAGGCAAAACCTATTGTCAAAACTACTAAGAAAATCATCATGGACCAAAAACCTAACATACCTTGATATTGAAAAGAGGTAGCCCAAGGAAATAAAAATGCAACTTCAAGATCGAATATTATAAAAAGAATCGACACAAGATAAAATCTTACATCAAATTTCATTCGAGCATCATCAAAGGCATTAAACCCACATTCATATGCGGAAGTTTTTTCAGCATCTGGATTTCTAACAGCTACTATAATTGCAGCTAATATAAGGACTAGACCTAAGCCTGCAGCAACTCCTAAAAAAACGAGTATAGGTAAATAATTCATAAGCAAATCTTGCACGGCATTCCCCTGGAAGGTTAACAGCTATCTCTAAATTTGCCGTTTCATACCCTTAGTGTCCGGTGGCGTCAATAAATTCAGGATAAAAAAGAATATTTAAAATGGTTATTATGCGAAAATTTTAGCATCAGTTCTTTAAACAAATTCAATCTTAATAAATTATCAAAAAATATTAACTCTCAAGTACTTGATAGGAAGTAATCTTTTTGACTTCTTCTTTGATTATTTGACAAATTGTATCACAATCTTCCAAACTGAATGTCAATGGAATTCGCATGTCTAATAAGACCGATAAAATTTTGTCAGTTTCTGGCAAATTCTGTTTATCAACATATCTCCAACTGTCATGTTTCGATGTAAACCCAACTGGAATGGAAGCTCCAAACCACTTTAATTGCACACCTCTTAAATCGCATCCTAACACAAAATCCTTTATTTGATTTTGTGTGAATTTTGGCAAACAAAACTGAAAGGACGATGCCACAAAATATTCTTTAGAAGGGCGTGATGTAAGGCTAATATCTTCAACTTGATTTAAACCAATTTCTAAAGCGCGATACCTTTTATTCCATCGCTCAGCTTGTATTGATAAATCTGCAAGTTGTGGCCGTAAAATTGCAGCTCTTAAATTGTCCATTCTACCAGAGCAATTTGGAGTATCCAATCGAACATTCTCAAAAGCTTCAACAGGAGCACCGGCCAAATGACTTTCATAGAGCATATATGATCCTGACAGCATTGTAGCTTTAGCCATTATTTCAGCATCATCAGTTACAAGAAAACCACCTTCTCCAGAGTTTATATGTTTAAATGTTTGTGTTGAAAAACAGCCAACAACTCCTGAGCGACCACTTGGAATACCGTTCCAATTAGCCCCCATTGTGTGTGCACAATCTTCAATAACTTTTATGCCAGCTTCATTAGTAATGGATATGAGAGCTTCCATATCTACCAAGTGGCCTCGCATATGGCTTAACATCAAAAATTTTGCATTAGTTGATTTTATTTTCTTTTTTAAATCATCTAAATCCATGACAAGGTTTTTTGTTATCTCAACGAAAACTGGTCGACCTCCTGCACCCTGAATTGCACCTGGAACTGGTGCCAAAGTAAATGCATTTGTTAAAACAATATCATTTTTTTGGATGCCAGATGCACGCAAAGCAGTAGTAAGAGCATATCCACCTGAAGCAACTGCCAAACAATATTTAGCATCACAAGAATCAGCAAACTCTTTCTCTAACAAAACCGTTTCAGCAGTTTCACCTGCTACGACATTGTAGCGATGCAATCTTCCATGTCGCATCACTGCAATTGCAGCTTGAATTGCTTTTTCTGGGATAGCCTCTTGTTGGGTAAAACTACCTGTAAATTTTAAAACCATGGTTGCCTCTTTAAAATTATATTCTCTTATTAAATATTAATTCACATCTTTTTAAAGGATAGTATCAATTAAATCAGGTAAATCGAAATATGCATCCAGCATTGCCGAAGGTTTCATATCTTCAACACCACTTCCTTCGGGCCCAAAAGAAACTAAGATGCATGGCAAATTAGCATTTTTTGCAGTATTATAATCAGTGGCAGTATCTCCTATTAAAATAGCCTTTGTTCTACTTCCACCCATCCAATCAATTGTTGTCCAAAGGTGCAGCGGATTTGGCTTACGAATAGACAAGGTGTCTGCACCTAGCATAGCTAAAAAATAGTCTCTTATGCCAAGGCTTTTTAATAATTTTTCTGCTAAAAATTCTGGCTTATTAGTACAAACTCCCAATAAGTAACCCCTTTTTTTTAGCTCCAATAATGCTTCGATAACACCTTCGTATAATACTGTATGCACATCAATATTATTTTCATAATGTTTTAATAAAAATGAATATTGCTCATCTATTATACTTTCATCAAAACGATTTGCCCTTTCAAGTCCAAGCTTGAGCATGGCTCGCCCACCTTTGAATGCAACTGAAGCATCTTTAATAGGATCTAACATTTCTTTCAGTCCAAGCGCTTCAAAACAAGCATTAGCAGCAGAAATTAAATCTTTACTAGTATCAGCAAGGGTGCCATCAAGATCAAAAACCACACTTTTCATTAAAAAATCCTCATAGACTAGGTTTCAAATAATTTAGTAACAAATTGAAATACATTTTGAATACTTATCCCCTTTTGCAACATTAAAGAAACCTATAGTAAAGAGAAAAAATAGGTACAATCATTATGCAATCTGTTGTCATCATATTATCCGCCGGCATGGGCACACGAATGCAGTCAGACTTACCAAAAGTATTACATAACGTTGCGTGTGAACCACTTCTTATACATTCAATGCGAACAGCATCTCAAATTGATGCGCATAAAACAATAGTTGTTACTGGACATGGGGCGAAAGACGTTGCGAAAGTGGCAACAACTTTTGATCCGAGTGCTGAAATAGTCAATCAATATGAGCAATTTGGAACTGCACATGCTGTAGATCAAACACGCAATGCATTATTAAATTTTGATGGCGAAGTATTTATTCTTTATGGAGATACACCCTTTATTGAACCAAGCACTCTTCTTAGAATGTCAAAAGAACGGAACGATGGAGCAAAAGTCGTTGTCCTGGGATTTAACACAAAAAGAAAGAATAGTTATGGCCGACTAATCATTTCATCTGACGGATCACTTGAAGAAATAGTTGAATATAAAGATGCTAATACTGATCAAAGAAAAATAAGCTTTTGCAACTCAGGTGTGATTTGCACTGACAGCAAACTTTTATTTAATCTAATTGGTGAAGTAGAAAATAATAATGCTAATAATGAATACTATTTAACGGACATAGTAAAATTAGCAAAAAATAAAAATTTAAAATGCGCTGCAGTTGAGTGTGCTGAAAATGAAGCAATGGGCATAAATTCTAAAGTGGAACTAGCAAATGCTGAAACTTACTTTCAAACAAGAAAAAGAATAGAAATGATGCTTAATGGAGTAACGTTAATTGCTCCAGAAACTGTTTGGTTTGCTGCCGATACAGTTGTGGGACGAGATACTATAATTGAACAAAATGTTATCTTTGGCCCAGAAGCCACCGTTGAAAGCCATGCACTTATAAAATCGTTTAGTCATATTGAAGGCGCACATATATCAAAAGGAGCAATAGTTGGTCCTTTTGCTCGGTTACGCCCTGGAGCTGAACTTGCAAATAATTCCAAGGTAGGTAACTTTTGCGAAGTGAAAAAATCACAAGTTGGTGAAGGCGCTAAAATAAACCACTTATCGTACATAGGCGATACTAAAATTGGGGATAATGCAAATATTGGCGCAGGCACTATTACCTGTAACTATGATGGTGTTTCAAAACATTTTACAGAGATTGGTGAAAGTGCATTTATAGGTTCTAATAATTCTTTAGTTGCACCTGTCCGCGTTGGGGACAAAGCAATGACTGCTTCTGGATCAGTCATAACAAAAGACGTCCCAAATGGAGATTTAGGCATTGCTCGTGCCCCACAGGACAATAAAAAAGGCTTTGCTGTTAAATTTTTCAAACGGCTAAAAGCAATTAAACTTGCTAATAAAAAGGATCTATAAATGTGTGGCATTGTTGGCATATTAGGTAATCATGAAGCATCACCAATACTTGTTGATGCACTGAAAAGACTAGAATACCGTGGTTATGACAGCTCTGGCATTGCAACAATCAACGATGGAGTGCTGGAGCGGCGGCGTGAAATAGGCAAACTAGTAAATCTGGCAGATAAGCTTGTACACCAACCCCTAAAAGGCAAAATTGGTATTGGCCACACAAGATGGGCAACTCATGGTAGTCCAACTTTGGCAAACGCTCATCCTCAAAAAACTGGCAAAGTTGCAGTTGTACACAATGGTATTATCGAAAACTTCAAAAAGCTACGCGATGAATTAATTTCAAATGGCGCCAATTTTCAATCAGAAACAGATACAGAAACAATTGCTCAACTATGCATGAGCTTTATTGATGGAGGTGATGATCCTAAAATTGCCGCAAAAAAAACATTAGCCCGATTAGAGGGTGCATATGCATTATGTTTCCTATTTCATGGTTACGATAATTTATTAATTGCTGCTAGAAAAGGCTCACCTTTAGCAATTGGCCATGGAAACGGAGAAATGTTTGTTGGATCAGATGCCATTGCTTTAGCTCCAATGACTAATCAAGTTACTTACTTAGAAGAAGGCGATTGGGCAGTAATCACCAGGGAATCCCTGGAAATTCGTGATACCAATGGAATAAAAATCAAAAGATCAAAACAGACTTTAGATTTAAACACGCAAAATGTTGCCAAGGGAAATCACAAACATTTCATGGCAAAAGAAATTGCCGAACAACCCTCCGTATTAGCAGACGCAATTCAACACAATTTAAATACCAGTCGTGACAAATTAGAAATTTCGGATTTGGAATTGGATTTTAAAAATATTAATCGAATTACTTTAGTAGCATGTGGAACAGCTTTTTTAGCATGTAATGTTGCAAAGTATTGGTTTGAAAAAATTGCACGTATTTCTATTGACTTGGATGTTGCATCTGAATTCCGTTACAGGGAACCGCCTGTGGAAAAAAACAATTTAGCAATTTTTGTAAGTCAATCTGGTGAGACTGCAGATACTCTTGCAGCACTTCGTTATTGTAACAAAAATAAAATGAAAACACTTGGAATTGTAAATGTTGATGAAAGTACGATTGCACGTGAAGCCTCCATGTCGATGCAAATTCACGCAGGGCCAGAAATTGGCGTTGCTTCGACCAAAGCATTTTCTTGTCAATTAAGCATACTTTATTTTCTAGTGATTAAAGCTGCTAAAGAGAAAGATATCATAGACAACAATCAAGAAGCAGAATTAGTAAAATCAATTTTACAATTGCCTTCAATAATTGTTGACGCATTGTCCTTAGAATCTGAAATTAAACTTGCCGCGCAAGAGCTATCAAAAGCATCTAACGCAATATTTTTAGGTAGGGGTGCAATGTACCCATTAGCCTTAGAAGGCGCTTTAAAGTTAAAAGAAATTAGCTATATTCACGCTGAAGGCTACGCTAGTGGAGAGTTAAAGCACGGGCCTATTGCTCTTGTGGACGAAAACATGCCTGTAATTGTATTAGCACCAAAAGATGAATTATTTGATAAAACTGTTTCTAATATGCATGAGGTTATGGCTCGTGGTGGCAAAGTTTTACTTATCACTGATACTGAAGGTGCATCTGAAGCTCAAGAAGGTACATGGAAAACTATTATTATGCCAAAGATAGCAAATGATTTAGCACCAATATTATATTCTATTCCTGCACAATTATTGGCTTATCATACCGCTGTATCTAAAGGGACTGACGTCGATCAACCAAGGAACCTTGCGAAATCTGTAACAGTTGAGTAAGCACAACAATGAAAACCAGAGCAATTTTTAGTTGAAGTTAAAAGTTTAACTTTAGAATATTCTCTTTCTGAATTATTTTGACACACAAAGCAAAGAAGATGAAATGATTTCATTCACTGACGCAGTAAAGCAGCTGCATGCGAAAGCTAATCCAAAAAAAGCTGCTGAAATGAAAAATTCAATTAAAATTGATCGAGTTTACCTTGGAATATCAAACCAAGAGCTTAATAATACTTATAAAGGTTGGCGCGCCAGTACTAGTACTGATGATAGAATAAGATTAGCTGCTGATCTTTGGGATTCAAACATATATGAAGCAAGAATAGTTGCAGCTAAATTGCTCACACAAGCTCGAATTAAGAACGACGAACTGGTGTGGGAAGAAATTGTCAGATGGATACCTAAACTAGACCATCAAACCATTGCGAATCAAGTATGTAGTGCTGGATCAAGGCGATTAAAAGAAAATCCAACAAGATTAAATCAGGTTTCAAATTGGGTAAAAGATGAAAACATATGGATGAGGCAATCAGTTTTAACACTCACAATGCAATGGACAAAATTAAATAATCCAAAAATAGCTGAACTAAGACAAAGAAATCAAATATTATCGTGGGCTGGAGAACTATCAAATGATAAAGAGTGGCTAATCCAAAAGGCTTTAGCAAATTGGTTATCAAGCTTATCAAAACATGATACTCCTGCAGTATTATTATTCCTTGAGACACATGGGGCCAAAATGAAACCATTTGCTATTAATGAGGCCTGTAAATTTTTATAATCCCTATTGAAACAAACAATATCTGAGAATAGCGTATTAATATGAACAATATACCTAAACTAATTGACCCATTCAACCGTGCCATAACATATCTTCGAGTGTCGGTAACTGATCGGTGTGATTTTAGGTGTGTTTATTGTATGTCTGAAAATATGAATTTTCTACCAAAAGCAGATTTATTGACACTAGAAGAACTTGATAAGATGTGCACTGCATTTATTTCTCAAGGAGTCGAAAAATTACGTATAACCGGGGGTGAACCCTTGGTTCGAAGAAATATAATGGAGTTTTTCAATTCAATTTCGCGACACCTTAAGACTGGCGCGTTAAAAGAGCTTACTTTAACGACTAACGGGTCACAACTCCATCGCTTCGCCGAACAATTAGCAGAAATAGGCATTAAAAGAATAAACGTTTCTCTTGATACACTTAATGAAGAAAAGTTTTCTCAAATCACTCGATGGGGTCGATTAGTACAAGTATTAAAAGGCATTGACGCAGCATTGGCGGCTGGTATCAAAATAAAAATTAATACAGTGGCTCTTAAAGATTTTAATGAAGATGAGTTAGAGAAAATAGTAAAGTGGTGTGCTAATCGCAAAATGGACTTAACTTTTATTGAAGTTATGCCCATGGGAGATATAGGAAACGAGAATCGTCTTAATCAATACTGGCCTCTTTCTGATTTGCGAAAAAGGCTAACAAAAACTTGGACACTTAAAGATACCGATGAACAAACTGGCGGGCCAGCCAGGTATGTAAGAGTTTATGAAACAGGGCAAAAAATTGGCTTTATAACACCCATGACACATAATTTTTGTGAAAGCTGTAATAGAGTCAGATTAACATGTACTGGTGAATTGTATCAATGTTTAGGTCAAGAAGACCAGGTAGATTTGCGAAAAGTTTTACGTAAAAATTCCGAAATCGAACCATTGTTAGAAGCAATCCATAACGCAATATCTAAAAAGCCAAAAGGCCATGATTTTGATTATTCTAGACAATCAATTTCAGGGCAAATGTCTCGTCACATGAGCCATACAGGTGGGTAATTTTTAAATTGCATCAAAAAAAATAAAAGCTACCTGTATAATGAGAACAGTTATCACTAAGCTTTAAGGATAGTATTCTATGGTAAAAATTATTAAAACTGATGCCGAGTGGCGATTAAAGTTATCTGAACTTGCATATAAAGTAACGCGCAAACATGGAACTGAACGCCCATTTAGCAATGATAACTTTCCAAAAGTTAATGGGATATTTTTATGCGTATGCTGTAAAAATGCTCTTTTTGATAGCAATTCAAAGTTTGATAGTGGCACGGGTTGGCCATCATTTTTTGAGCCTATTAATCCAAACAACATTGAAGAAAAATCAGACCGAAGTTTATTTATGAAACGAACTGAGGTGCTGTGCTCTAAATGTGACGCTCATTTAGGTCATGTTTTCCCAGATGGTCCACTTCCAACTGGGTTAAGATATTGTATGAACGGTATAGCAATGGTATTTGAAGAAACTGAATAAAGACTTCTATTGGCCTAATAGTGTTCCAGCATCAGCATTACCTAAGTTGCCAAATATTTGTGACAAAATTCTGGGCCCTTTCACTGGCGCAGATGTTACCCTGCGACTCAACACGACAACTCTTCCATCTTCCAACGTAAATTTCTCAATATTTTCAACAAGATTTTTTTCATCAAAGGATACAACTATCATATCTCTTGATACAACTTTAGGTTCATAGAACAAGAAATTCTTAATTTTTGTTGAAATATAAAAAATAGCTCCATCTTCTAACACGCCAGAGCCTGATGGTGATCCAAGCAGTTCTGTGACTGAATTACGTGTGTCTTTACCAACCACAACACTTTTTAAATCAGTATCTAATGGCAAATATCCATGGTCTTTGTATATTGTGCTGCAACTTGCCAATAAAAAAGTAGAAAAAATTATAGTTTGGTATTTAAAAGCAAATTTTGACATTCGAGTTATTCATCCTTAATTGATCATTAGATCCAATACATCGTGTATCATACACATTTAATTGATTTGTAAAGTAACAACTAAAATAAGCAAAGGAATTCGCACAATGAGCGATATTTCAGAAAAATTGTCAATAAAATCTCATTTAATAGTAATGTCTCAACTATCACAGAATAGAATTCATAAATTTTCAATAAAGTTTGACAATAAAGACATGTTAGATTGTCAAAATTTATTAGACTTACGTAAAATATCTAAAGTTACTATTTCCGGCGAGATATCCGCAGAAGGTTCTCAAAACTGGTTATTAAATGCAAAAGTGGGAGCCAGTATTACTCAAGCGTGTGTGGTAACCACAGATGATGTGAATACAAGAATAGACCAAGATATTGTCAGACACTATTTTGCTGACCTAGAAACACACGAGGAAAACTTCTCAGGCGAAGAGGATTTAGACGCTGATGCAGAACACATACCTGATGAAATTAACCTCTTAGATATTACATTGGAGACGATAACTCTCAATATCAATGATTTTCCACGAAAGGATGGTATTGTAATTGAACCTGTGTTATCAGCTCCAGAAGGTGTAAAACCACTGACTGATGATGCAGTAAAACCTTTTGCTGGACTAGCTGGCTTAAGGGATAAATTAAAAGAGTAATATTTTTTCACAATAGGGCTTGCGAATTTGCATAATCTTTGTATTTTGCGGCTCTTTATATAAGCAGAGTCGTAGCCATTCAAATTGGCTAAAACTCTAGGTTCCACAAGGCGAAAGCCTTTTAATTCGAGGTAGTGACATGGCTGTCCCTAAAAGTAAAATTACCCGCTCACGTCGTGGAAACCGACGTTCACATGACACATTAGTGGCAGATAATCCAAATGAATGTGCAAATTGCGGCGAACTAAAGCGTCCACACCATGTATGTGGAGCATGCGGTCATTATGATGATCGTGAAGTTGTATCTGTGGCCGATGATATCGACCTAGACGACGACGCAGCATAAAATTAAGGACTGATCCACTATGAGCGATATCGCCAACAGGATCAGTCCGATTACATCTAATCACAAAAGTATTATTATTTCTGTCGATGCTATGGGCGGTGATAACGGACCTGCAGCAATTGTAGCGGGTATGGCAAACTCGGCAAAAACTAATGCCAATTTACGTTTCATAGTTAATGGTAACAAGACAATACTAAATCAGCTAATTTCAAAACGTAAAATTTTGAAAAATATTTGCGAAATTCGTCATTCTAAAGACATTATCAGTATGGATGATAAACCCACACACGCAATGCGAAATGGTAAAGAAAGTTCTATGTGGGGTACAATTGAAGCCGTAAAAAATAAAGATGCTCATGCAGCTGTTTCGTGTGGTAACACTGGTGCATTAATGGCAATCTCCACTATACGATTGAGAAAGTTACCTGGTGTTTATCGCCCAGCTATTGCCATTCTGTGGCCATCTTCAAATAGTCTTGGGTTTAATTTCATGTTAGATGTTGGTGCAGACATTCGAGCAGATGCTCCTGATTTATTAAAATATGCACTTATGGGTGCCTCATATGCTCGCAATGGCTTTGGATTAGTACGTCCTAGGGTTGGTTTACTAAATGTTGGTACAGAAGAACATAAGGGTCGCCTTGAGCTCAAAGAAGCAAATGATCTAATATCTGAAAGCGTGGAAAATGGTGAGTATGAATATGTAGGATTCGTTGAGGGAAATGACATTCCCTCAAATCGTGTTGATATCATAGTTACAGATGGCTTTACTGGAAATATAGCATTGAAAACTGGTGAAGGTACTGCCAGCATGATTGGTGCGGCAATGCGTGAAAGTTTTAAAGCAACATTTTTATCAAAACTGTGTGCAATATTTGCAATTGTTCCATTAAAAAGATTTAGTAAAAGAATTGATCCACGCCGAAAAAATGGTGGTGTATTTTTAGGCCTTAATGGCACTGTGGTAAAATCTCATGGAGCGGCTGATGCTACGGGAATAACTGCGGCTATAAACCTAGCAATACAGCTAGCAGAAATGAGTTTTAATGAAAAACTTGCCGCGCGGGTTGCATCTGCTGCAATTGGAAGCGATGGTAGCGAGAAACAATAAGAGATAAAACATGCCAACAATCAGAGCAGTTCCAATTGGAGTGGGCCATTTTCTTCCCAAAAGAATAGTTACCAATAGTGAATTAGCAAAGACTGTTGATACCAGTGACGAATGGATAAAGACACGCACAGGAATTGAACGGCGGCACTTTGCAGCAGATGATGAGTTCACTTCTGATCTTGCCATTAAAGCGGCCATGAATGCCTTAAAAAATGCAAACATTTCGGCAAATGACATTGATACAATCGTACTTGCAACTTCTACTCCAGACCAAACATTTCCTTCAACAGCAACAAAAGTACAAACTGGTTTAGGCATGACATCAGGTTTTGCTTTTGATGTTCAAGCAGTATGTGCAGGGTTTGCTTATGCATTGACTATTGCAAATTCTTTAATTGTATCAGGTCAATCGAAAAAAATTCTTGTTATTGGTGCAGAAACCTTTTCCCGAATTATGGATTGGGAAGATAGAACAACATGTGTACTTTTTGGAGACGGTGCTGGAGCGTTGATACTGGAAGCACAAGAATGTGAAGGAACCTCTCAAGATCGCGGTATTCTCTCATGCGATTTAAGTTCTGACGGAAAATATAATGATCTCCTATATGTCGATGGAGGTGTGTCAACCACCCAGACAACAGGTGTATTGCGGATGCAAGGCCAAGAAGTTTTCAAACATGCGGTAGGCAAACTAGCAGAATCAGGTGAGAACGCTATGTCAAAAGCTGGAATTACAAGTGAAGATGTCGATTGGATAGTACCTCATCAAGCGAACCTTAGAATTATAAAAAGCACTGCAAAGAAAATGGCTGTTCCAATGGAAAAAGTAGTTCTAACAGTTCAGGATCATGGCAATACATCAGCTGCTTCGATTCCCCTAGCACTGTCCGTTGCTGTAGAAAAAGGTCAAATTAAAAGGAATAATCTCATTTTAACTGAAGCAATCGGTGGTGGATTGGCATGGGGAGCCGTTGTTTTTAGATGGTAAAAGAGTTTTAGACATTATTTTTTCTGTTTATGTTGACTCGTGAATATATAAAACAATAATATTTTGTAGAATCTAGGAGAAGCTTAATGACAAATGAAACACTTACACGCATGGATTTAGCTGAAGCTGTTTTTGAAGAAGTTGGACTTTCTCGCAATGAATCAGCAGATCTTGTGGAAAGTGTACTCCAGCATATATCTGATGCTCTTGTTCGTGGGGAAAATGTAAAAATTTCGTCCTTTGGCACATTTAATATTCGAGATAAAAATGCTCGCATCGGACGTAATCCAAAAACTGGTGAAGAAGTTCCCATCAATCCTCGTCGCGTTCTATCATTCCGACCATCTCATACGATGAAGGATAAAGTTGGCGCGGGAAATAAATAAGTAGGCCAATATGGCACGTAAAAAAGAACAAGCCTTTAGAACAATTACTGAAGTATCAGAATGGTTGAAGACCCCTTCTCACGTACTTCGTTTCTGGGAAAGCAAATTTACACAAATAAAACCTGTTAAAAGAGCTGGAGGTAGGCGTTACTACAGGCCAGAAGATTTAAAAGTTATCGGTGGTATAAAATACTTATTACACGATAAAGGAACAACCATTGCTGCAGTTAAAGAACTTTTCAAATCAAAAGGTGAAAAACATATTAAAGAATATTCTATTGAGCCTATTTTTCCAGATAAAACATCACGTAAATCAAAAACTGTTAATGAAAAAATCGCGAATAATATTCACGTAGATGCAAATCAATATGATTTAAAAGAAAATGTGCACATAATTGATAATCAAACGAACAGTTTTGAAAAAATAACAATACTGCCCCATCTATTAAAGAATAATGAACTTAAAGTTGAAGAACTATATTTTCAATTAAAACGTATACGTAATCGAATGAAACGTCGATTAGAGGGAATCTAAATATTCATACTTGCACCTCTGAAAATCAGATATATAACAACATCGAGTCGGGCTATAGCGCAGCCTGGTAGCGCGTTCGTCTGGGGGACGAGAGGTCGCAGGTTCGAATCCTGCTAGCCCGACCAAATATGGCCATTAATTGTGCCCACCGTGAAAGAAAAGTTAATGACAGGCGTTTTACCAAGCCAAAAAATAAAAACTATGATTGATACTAATCAAATCATTCTTTCTAATCCTATCGATGAAGATCAAATTCAACCTGCTAGTCTAGATCTACGTCTTGGTAATAAAGCTTATAGAGTTCGCGCGTCATTTTTGGCAGGTTCTGGGAACACAGTTACAGATCGTTTAAACAACTTCAAAATGCATGAAATTAATCTTCAGAATGGTGCTGTTTTAGAAAAAGGATGCGTTTACGTTGTTCCCTTAATGGAGTCTCTATCGTTACCAGAAAGTATAAATGCAGTTGCAAATGCAAAAAGCTCAACTGGTCGTTTAGACTTATTCACAAGATGTATTACTGATCATGGTATTGAATTTGACAGGATAGAAAAAGGCTATAAAGGGCCGTTATATGCAGAAATCTCTCCCCGAAGTTTCTCAGTTTTAGTCAAACCTGGAATGCGTTTAAACCAAATAAGATTTAGAGAAGGAAAATCAGTTTTATCTGATGATGAGCTTTCCCTAATGCATAAAAGTATTGGCTTAGTTGATAGCCATGCCCAAATTGACCAAGGATTAGGTTTTTCCGTAGACTTAGATCTGCCAAATGGCTTGGTTGGATACAGAGCCAAACCACATACTGGTTTAATAAATCTTGATAATATTGATTATTATGACATCGATGATTACTGGGAACCAGTTTTTGCTAGTAATAAAAGAATTATTTTAGATCCAGGTGCATTTTATATTTTAGTCAGTAGAGAGGCTGTGCATATTCCACCTGAATGTGCTGCTGAGATGGCACCTTACCTTGCGATGGTTGGAGAATTTAGAGTGCACTATGCAGGTTTTTTTGATCCTGGATTTGGAAATGCTGATGCTGGTGGAAAAGGATCACGTGGAGTTCTTGAAGTGAGATGCCACGAAGCGCCATTTGCATTAGAGCATGGGCAGTCTGTTGGCAGATTAGTCTATGAAAAAATGTCTGAAATACCAGATGTTCTATATGGTTCTGACTTGAAATCAAACTATCAAGGTCAGGGTTTGAAATTGTCAAAACACTTTAAAAAAAATAAATGATCAGTTTTCACAAAAAATATCCAAAATAATCAATAATCATTCAAACATATCTTCCTGATCATCATCCTCTATAAAGTCATTTATATTTGACTCTGTCATTGATCCTGGTGGAGGACGATTATCTAATAACCCTGCATCACGTAATTCTTTAATACCAGGTAAGTCTTTTGAACTTTCCATGCCAAAATGATCTAAAAATACCTGAGTAACAATAAATGTAACTGGCCTTCCTGGGGATTGGCGTCTTCGGCCAAGCTTTATCCACTCTAATTCAAGTAAAATATCAATAGTTCCACTAGAAACAGAAACTCCACGAATTTCTTCTATCTCAGATCGCGTTACAGGTTGATGGTAAGCAATAATTGCTAAAGTTTCAATTGCCGCTCGTGATAGTTTTCGAGTTTCCACACTTTCTTTTTGCATCAGGAATCCCAATCCTGGAGCTGTACGGAGTGCATATCCTTCTCCTACCCGAACCAGATTAACTCCCCTCGTCGAATATCTATTTTTCATGGCGACTAAGGCTTCTGAAACATCACTCCCAATTGGCATGCGTTTTTCTAATTGTTGCTTAGATATTGGTTCACTTACAGAGAACAGTATTGCCTCAAGCATTCTTTCTTGTTCTAATAATGGAGGAGCTTCAAATAAATTTTCAATTTGGGATTCATTATTATCCATATCAATTTTCTTTTTGTTTTATTTCTATTTGTGAAAAAGTACCAGTTTGCCTCAAGTCTAGTTTTCCAAGTTTAACTAACTCCAGCATTGCAGCAAAAGTAGAAGCAGTAACAGACCGCCTACGCTTAGGGTCATCCAACCAACCCTCTGGCATGAATTGTTCAAGTGAGCCCCACTCAATGGCGTGCCCTATAAGGCTTTTCATACGATCTAATGCTTGCTCCATAGAAAAAATTTTATCACGTTCTTCTATGTGTAAAGGTTTAAAATTTTCCTTAACTCTGAGGCGCGCATAAGCTTGCATTAAGTCAAGAACAGTCGCTTTATAAACTATATTTTTCTTTAACGTCACATCTTGAAGAATACCTCTGCTAAAAAAATCTTTACCTAATTGATCTCTTGCCATCAACTGAGCTGCTGACCTTCTCATTGCCTCCAAACGTTCCAATTGGAAGGCAAGGTGTGCTGCAAGTTCTTCTCCTGATGGGCCATCTTCTGATGCTTCTTGCGGCAATAGCAAGCGTGATTTAATAAAGGCTAGCCAAGCAGCCATCACTAAATAATCAGCCGCTAGTTCAAGGCGAATGCGTTTTGCTTCCTCAACAAATTTCAAATATTGCCTAGCTAGCTGTAAAATAGAAATCTTACGCATATCTACTTTTTGAGTTCGCGCTAAAGTAAGCAATAAATCTAACGGACCTTCAAAACCATCAATATCAATTACTAAATTTTCAGCTGAGATTCTTTGTTCAAGATTCATTTCAAAGTTTGTTTGTGATTCCATACTTAATATATTGCGCTAAACAATGCCCTACATCAAGGAAACAAAGGTATTAAGAGTAGCGTTAAAATCAAAGTTATTAGGTTCACATCTCAAATTTTTGGCATTTTTCGCACGCAACTGGGATTTTGAGCTCAAAACAGGTATTTCTGTCATAATTTCAATCATATCTTTCATCTGACCATTGCAATGCAAGACAACATCACAGCCTGCTTTTAATGATGCAGAAGCTCTAGAAGACAAAGATCCACTCAAAGCTTTCATTGAGATGTCATCTGTCATCAAAAGACCATCAAAACCAATATTTTGCCTAATGATTTTATTCATTATTGGTGAAACTGTTGCACAACGATTACGGTCAAATGAAGAATAAATAATATGTGCAGTCATCGCCATTGGTAAATCTGATAAATGCTTAAATGGTGCAAAATCTATGGAATTTAAAGAGCTTGATGATGTATTAACAATTGGTAATTCAAAATGACTATCTGATGAACCTCTACCATGTCCAGGAATATGTTTAAGGACAGGTAATACACCACCTGATAAAAGGCCTTCAGCACATGCTCTTCCCATTTCTGAAACAATTTTTGGAGTTTTTCCGTAACACCTATTAGTTATGATCTCATGTGAATTTATATTTGGGATATCAACCATTGGGGCACAGTTCACATCTATTCCTAATGAATGGAGTTCGTGAGCAATTAATCGATACCGTAAAAACATTGCTTCATATTGTTTTTCATCTTTAACCTTCTGCATTTGATCAAGAGGTGGCAACCAATCAAGCCATATAGGTGCTTTAAGACGTGCTACACGGCCACCTTCTTGGTCAATCAAGATAGGGACATTACTTCCGACACAATCTCTGAGATCATTACAAAGAGTTTTTATTTGATTAGGAGAATCTAAATTACGTGAAAATAGGATAAATGCCCATGGGTTGGCATCTTTAAAAAAAAATCGTTCTTCTTTAGTAAGATATGTTCCTTCACATCCAAATATTATAGAATTTGAAATCATTATCTTGCAATTAATGGGGCACAGAAGGTGTTGCGCTTTTTTAATGCCATACAAAAACTTTCCACATCATTAATATCAATAAAATTTTTCACTTTAAGAATGTACTTAATTTTAGCACCATTATTTACTTCATCAATAAACAAATCTTTACTTAAAAAAAGATCTGAATGAATTTTTTTTAGATTTTCCAATTGAATAGTAGCAACCACGTCTTCGTCAAAACCTCCTAATTGAGCCATTGCATCAGTCATAATAGAATTATTCAAATTCAATTCTAAATTTTTTGGCCGTATTTGTGGAACAATTTCATTATTTTTCTTTAATCGTTTTTTAAGATCTACTAAATCTGATTTTGTATCATTTTGTTCAAGTATTGGATCAATTATTGAATTTAAGCTTTTATCTTTCAAAATAGGTGCTTGTCCAATTTTCATATTTGTTGCTGGTTTTTTTTGCGTATCCAACCCAGCAATGTCTTCAGCTTGCAACGGGCGTGGTTTGGGCGCGAGATAAACTTTATCCACTAATTTCGAAATTCCATTAGCTGTCTGAACTTCACTTACAGATAATCCTTGATGATCTGCTTGTTTTCCACCTGGTTCTTCTGGCGAAACTCTAGCTGGGCCATTAGCTTTTTTTATTACAGGAATATCATTTGGGTCTAATTGTGAAAGAGTTAAACCCCACCAAACCAGGACACCGAATACAGAGACTGACGAAACTGTTGCCAGAATATTTAAGAACCTGCTCATGTAATCTCCAAATTGGGTCTTTGCCCTGCCCTTTATTGAGCTTTAAGTATCATTTTAAGCTCAATTATCGCATTTCGTCAATCGGTGCCACTCCTAGAATAGTCAGCCCAGCAGCGATTGTAAGTTGCACTGCAGATACCATGGATAGTTTCTCAGCACTTAATTCTGGATTATCCTCTTGAAGGAATCGAGTTTCAGGGGCTTCTTTTCCAATATTCCATAATGCATGAAAATCACCAGCTAACTCATATAAATAGAACGCTACACGGTGTGGTTCATTATGTTTCGCGGCCAATTCCAGTAATCTTGGCCATTCTGCCAATTTCTTGATTACTGTTATTTCACTAGGATGTTTTAGAGATTTAAATGTTTTTACATCAATTTTCATATTAGCATCTTTTGCTTTTGACAAAACAGAACTAATTCGTGCATGTGCATATTGCACATAAAATACTGGGTTATCTTTGGATTGTTCCTGTACTTTAGCAAAGTCAAAATCTAATGGTGCATCATTTTTTCTTGTGAGCATTACAAAACGAGTAACATCAGGACCAACCTGCTCAACAACATCCCTCAAAGTAACAAATGTACCTGCACGTTTGGACATTTTAAACGGTTCACCATTTTTATATAACTTCACTAATTGAGTTAACTTTATATCAAGTGATACCTGTTGATTGGATAAAGCTGATACTGCTGCTTTCATCCTCTTTACGTACCCACCATGGTCTGCACCAAATATATCAATTAGTTGGTCAAATCCTCTTTGAACTTTGTCAAAATGGTAAGCTATATCTGGGGCAAAATATGTCCATGAACCATCTGATTTTGCAATAGGTCTGTCCACATCGTCACCATGTTCAGTGGATTTAAAAAGTGTCTGCTCTCTTGGCTCCCAATCATCTGGCTTTTTACCTTTTGGTGGTTCTAGTACACCCTGATATACAAGTCCTTTACCATCTAGATCAGCTAAAGCAGCTTCAATCAAACCAGTGCCATATAATGATTTTTCTGAAAAGAATACATCCATTCGAATACCCAGCAATGCTAGATCTGATCTAATAAGATCCATCATTTTTTCAGTTGCAAATAATCTTAATTCTGCGATCCACTCAGTCTCTGGTTTATCTACTAGGCTATCACCATATTTATTTTTTAAATCTACACCAAGCTCGACCAAATAATCGCCTGGATAAGTGCCATCAACAAATTCAACCGCCTGACCATTGGCTTCAAGATATCTCAGATAAACAGAGCGCGCTAAAACATCAACTTGTGCACCACCGTCATTAATATAATATTCACGAGTTACGTCGAAACCAGCAAAATCCAAAAGGCTCGCAAGTGCGTCGCCAAATACTGCTCCTCTGGTATGCCCAACATGTAATGGTCCTGTAGGATTAGCTGACACATACTCTACATTTACTTTTATTCCAGTGCCAATTGTTGCACGCCCATAGTTTGTACCCATATTAAGTACAAAAGGTATAATTGAAGTCCAATAGTCCTGCTTAAGACATAAATTTAAAAAACCAGGTCCAGCAACATCTGCAGAAATCACACGCTCATCATTTACTAGTAATAATGATAGCGCATCAGCTATCAATCTAGGATTCATTCCAGCTGGTTTAGCTAAAACCATTGCAGCATTTGTAGACATATCTCCATGAGATGCATCTCGAGGAGGCTCAACTGTTACATTGGAAAAATTCAATTCTTTGGGCAAAGTACCATTAGATTGCAGTATCTCTAATGAGGCTAAAACAAGATTTCTAATATCAGAAAATAAGTTCATTAATTCATCCAGTAATTATATTTTTGCGATTTAACACATGGTTCAATTATGTTCCAGAGGTGAGTTTGGTATATTTCAGCTCTGCATACCCATCTGTCATTCCTGACAAATAATCTGAAATCAATCGCGCTTGTTCCAATTCATTTTCGCCATGAGCCCACTGTTTTGGCAATAATTTACTATCGTTCATAAAAAAATCAAATAATCCGTTGACTACTAGGCTTGCACGTTCTCGCATTATATTTACACGATCTGAGCGGTACATATTATCAAATAAATACGTGCGAATTTCATTTATTTTTTCAGTCATTTCTGGTGAAAATTGAATAAGTTGACTCCCAAGCTCTCTAACATCCCTTGAGGAATATAAAGGAGTGCCTTTTATTAAATATAGCGAATATGTGATAACGTCTTCCACCATTGCGCTAAAAATTCGTCTCAATGCTTCATTCCGACGCCTTATAGGATCCAAGTTAGGATATTTTACATCTACCAGTGAAAAGCATTCACCGACTATAGGAAGGCCAAAAATATCATTTTCTGTAAATAAATTTGCCCTTAACCCATCATCTAAATCATGATTATTATATGCTATATCATCAGATATAGCAGCAACTTGAGCTTCTGCACTTGCATGAGTTTTAAGCTCTAGGTTATGCTTTTGAGTATAATTATTTAGCGTATATGGAATAGGATTTATTAATGGGCCGTTATGTTTAGCAATTCCTTCTAAAGTTTCCCAGGTAAGGTTTAAACCATCAAACTCAGCATAATTTTTTTCTAATGATGTTACTATTTTTATTGCCTGTGCATTATGATCAAATCCACCATAATTTTTCATTTTCATCTTCAGAATATCTTCCCCAACATGGGCAAAAGGTGGATGACCAAGGTCGTGTGCTAATGCAATAGCTTCAGTTAATTCTGAGTTTAGATTTAATGTCTTTGCAATTGTACGGGCGACTTGCGCAACCTCAATAGTATGAGATAGCCGAGTGCGAAAATGGTCTCCTTCATGCGCTACAAAAACTTGCGTTTTATGTTTCAAACGCCGAAAGGCTTTAGAGTGAATTACACGGTCACGATCCCGCTGGAATGGTGAGCGGTATTTACTTTCTTCTTCAGAATATAATCTACCTCGGGAAGCTTCTGGGTTTGAAGCAATTACACTTTGCATGATTTAGTTAACCTTTACATATTGCCGCGAGCGTAAAGCAGGTTTATGTTATGTCTATATATTAATTATGAAAGCCGGAAAAGATGGATCTTTCTTTACCCCCAACAGTAACTGATAGAGCATTTGATCGTTTAGCAGAAATAAATGAACATGTTGAAGTCTCTCAAGCATTAAGGATTGCGGTTGAGGGTGGTGGGTGTTCTGGATTTCAATATGAAATAAAATTAGAAAATGGGCCTAATAATGACGATTTAATTTTAGAGAAGAATGGCCAACTGGTATTAATAGATAAAGTATCACTCCCCTTTTTAGAAAATGCAGTAATTGATTATACGCAAGAGTTAATTGGGGCACGTTTTGTAATTGAAAATCCAAATGCTACTTCAAGCTGTGGGTGTGGAATTAGTTTTTCAATTTAGTTAAAATTTCAATTTACATTTAAAAATAACGATAAAATTTATTTAGATTACCAAAAACTCCAACTTCAAGGATAACATTAAATGAAGATTGCAACTTTTAATATAAATGGCATTAAAGCTCGACTGCCAGCTTTGTTAGACTGGTTAAGTGAAACTATGCCAGATATTGCAATGTTGCAGGAAATAAAATCAGTTGATGAACTTTTCCCAAGAGAAGAAATTGAAGCGCTAGGATATCAAATACATAGTCATGGGATGAAAGGATTTAATGGAGTTGCTATATTATCTAAATACCCTCTTGAAGATATAATGCGCGGACTACCCGGTGATAGTGATGATATTCAAACTCGATATATTGAAGCAACAGTTATAACGAACAAAGGTCCGCTTAGATTATGCAATCTCTATCTACCCAACGGCAATCCAACTCCTGGTCCAAAATTTGATTATAAACTAAAGTGGATGAAGCGTTTATATGAACGAACATGCGCACTGATAAAATTAGAGGAACCATTTTTATTAGCAGGTGATTTTAATATTATTCCACAAGCTGAAGATTGTTGGGATACAAAAGTTTGGGAAAGTGATGCAGCATACCTTCCCGAAAGTCGAGCTGCCTATAGAAAAATCTTAAATCTAGGCTTAACAGATGCTTTCCGAGTAAAAAATAAATCTGCAATGAACTATACTTTTTGGGATTATCAAGCAGGTGCTTGGAATAAAAATAATGGCATAAGAATAGATCATTTTTTATTATCATCATCGTGTGCTGATATATTAATTGATTGCCAATCTGATCGTGAATGTAGAGCAAGAGATAAACCATCTGATCATGTGCCAGTTTGGGTAGAGCTCGATATTTAAGCTTTGTAATTATAAATCCAATTATATCGGCTTTTTAAAAATGAAGGATGAAATTTTGTTATAAAAAGCATAGTAATATGGAAAAATTTCCTAAGTATTAAATTATTAATGTGAAAAAACTTTCCATTTTTAATAGATGTTTTCTGCACAGCAGTTACTCGTTTTTTTCTAATATTTTCATATTTTTTTAATGCAGTATCGATATTATTAATTTTATTTAAAACACGAGCTAAAACTGCTGCATCTTCTAAAGCCATGCATGATCCCTGAGCCATAAACGGCAGCATCGGATGAGCTGCGTCGCCAAGCAATACAACATTTTTATGAGACCATGACTTTAAGGTTGGATGCGAATATAAACCCCAAAGCTTTACTTCAGTTATATCAGACAAAATATTAGTAACACTTGTATTAAAATCAGAAAATTCATTATAGAATTTTTCTGGAGAACCATCATTAGTCCAACTTTCTGGTGCTAAATTTTTATTCGACTGAACGCCGATGATATTTATAATCTTTCCATTTCTGAGTGGATACATTACCAAATGCTTATTAATTCCCATATATACTGTTGGCTCTATGGACATTCCGTTAGAAGGAATAAGGGCTCTCCAAGCAATTTGTTTCATGAAAACTGAGGGGCGTTGACCAAACCAATATTGCCTCACCGTTGAGTTCATACCATCTGCTGCTACAGTTAAATCAAAATCAAAAACTTCAGAATTATTTACTTTTATTTTTGACCCAGAATCACCAGAATTAATAACCTTAGCTTTGGATCCTAGAACAATATTAACGCCTAAACTTTTTGCACGAGCAACTAATGCTTCAATTAAATCAGCGCGATGTAATTGCATATAGGGTAAGTTTAAATCTTGATTATGTTGGATTTCTGTGATGGCTTTATCAGTTTTATAATCTTTAAATATAATATTTTTTGGGAAACCCACTGATTTCAAATAATCAGGATATATACCAAGCTTTGTTAATACATTAATACCATTTGCACTTATTTGAATGCCTGCACCTACTTCAGATATCACTAATGCTTTTTCATAAAGAGTTACTTGGCTACCGAACTTCGCAAAGGCAATCGCTGAAGCTAATCCACCAATTCCACCGCCAATAACTCCAATTTTTTTATTTAATAGTGTCATTTAACTCCAAACAAAAACACCGCGGGATTAGACGCGGTGTTAATTTTATTTGATTCATACATTCATATCAGTCGTCTCTATGAACTTTTTCTTTTCGTTCGTGTCGCTCTTGAGCTTCAAGCGACAAATTCGCTGTCGGCCTTGCCTCAAGTCTTTTCAAAGAAATTGGTTCACCAGTAGCATCGCACCATCCATAGGAACCGTCTTCAATTCTTCTAAGTGCACTATCGATTTTTGAAACAAGTTTTCTTTGACGATCGCGCGTTCTTAATTCTAGCGCTCTATCTGTTTCCTCAGAAGCTCTGTCGGCAACATCTGGAATATTACGTGTGCCCTCTTGCATACCTTCAATGGTATCTCGGCCATCAGCAAGCAATGCTGCTTTCCAATCCAATAATTTCTTTTGAAAGTACTCTACTTGACGATCGTTCATAAATTCTTCGTTGTCAGTTGGATGGTATTCAGTATCTAACACTTTATTAACTTTCATAATAAGACCTAATTTTCTTCAGGTAATCTATATTTTATTGATCCGTATATTAGAATCTTATAGATGTCACGTCCTTCTTTTGAATGATTAGAATACTTATAATATTTATGTATATAATCATATATGGTGGGTATGATTCATAATGTGGTATATCTATTATACTAAGCATTTATAAAACAGGGTAAAAAATAATAAAATGTTAAAATTTTCACCAATTTTACTCGCCGTCTTGTGGGCTGTAATTATGTATTATGTATCTGCATGGCGCACAAAATCAGAAATGGATAATAAATCAACTATATTAAATGATCCACCTCTTGAAAAGTTAACAGATCAGATGGCAGATACTTTAGATTTGCAAAAAATAAAGGTGAATATTTATGAAATCGAACCAATAAACGGACTAGCTATACCTGATGGGCGTATTTTTATCACAAGAGGATTTATGAAAAAATACTATGACGGAGAGATAACAGCACCAGAATTAGCAAGCGTTATCGCTCATGAATTGGGGCATGTCGCTTTAGGCCACACAAAAAGAAGAATGATAGATTTTTCAAGCCAAAATGCCATTAGAGTTGCATTATCAATGGTTTTGAGCAGATTTTTTGGTGGGTTTGGGACATTGATTGCTAATACACTTACTAAATTTTTGACTGCACGCCTCTCTAGAAAAGACGAATATGAAGCTGATGCTTATGCTGCTGCGCTATTAATTAAGGCAAATATTGGTATTGAACCTCAAATTTCAATGTTCGAAAAGCTTGAAAAAATTAGCAGTGAAGGAAACAATTCAATGGCTTGGATGATGAGTCATCCAAAGACAAAGGATAGAATTATTGCAATTAAAAAGTTAAAGAATGAATGGGAATAAAATTCCTAAGTCTTTATTTTGAATTAGCTAGCTATGAACTTTGCTAACTTTGTTAAACGAGATGATTTCAACATCTTGCGATTATTTATACTAATTCCAGATCTTCTTATTGCCTCTTTTTTTACAGTTTCAATTATTTCTAGAATTTCAGAACGATGTGATGTTGCTAATTCTAACAAGAAATCATCTGGAGTACGACGCACGATACCATGGCCCAAAAGTATCTTGGTTGGAAAATCTTTTAAATTTGCTGTTAGCAATTCATCAGCATTACCTTCAATAGCCGCTTGTAATACATGGATATCGTTTTCATCTGGTAAAAATAAATTTTTATTCTCTGGACCTATCTCCACCTGAGATTTTGGCCAATTAACCCTTAAAAGCGCTATTACAATAGTTGCCTCAGCTTCATCGTGGTTACGCTGCGCTGCATGGCGCCATTCCTCAATTATTTTTTCAGACCAAATCGGTTCAAATAAACCCTTTTGTGCAGCCCCCAATAGAATTGACCGCAAAATAGAAGGATAAAGAACACATGTGTCTAATAAAACTCTCATCAATCTAATCTTAAGAAAATTGATTTCAAATAAGAAGACTCAGCAAGATGAGGATGAACAGGATGATCTATTCCTGCCGAACCAGAATGAATAATTTGACCTTTACGGCCAGCTTTACCCATACCAACAAGAGAAGCTTTTCGAAATTTTTGCATGTCAGCTGCATGTGAACAAGAACATAAGACTAAATAACCACCCGGTTTGACTAATTTTGAGGCCATTTTTGCTGCTTTCTCATATGCTCGAAGACCTCTTTCTAATGCAGGCTTTGATGGAGCAAATGCAGGAGGGTCACAAACTACCACCTGATATCTTTCACCTTCATCAAAAAGTTGCGCCATAACCTCAAAAGCATCACCTTTACGAGTTGAAAATGATTTGGAAAACCCAGACGCATCAGCACCTTTGATCGCTAAATCAAGCGCTGGTTGTGAGCTATCCACAGCAATAGCACTAGTCGCACCTGCACTTAAAGCAGCTAACGAAAATCCACCAACATGGCTAAATACATCAATTATTGAACCACCATTGGCTAATTTGGCAGTAAAAGCATGATTTTCGCGTTGATCAAAGAATAAACCAGTTTTTTGGCCACCAGATATATCCGCCATATAAATTGCATCATTCATTTTGACTTCTAGTGGTGCATCAGAGGACCCTTTGATGAAAATATTTTCGTCATTTAATCCTTCAAGTGAACGAGCCCGCCCTGAAGCGTTTTTTAATATTATTTTAGGTGAAAATAATTGCTCTAATGCTGATGTTATTTCTGGCATCATCCTATCAGCCCAAGCAGCATTTGGTTGAACAACGAAAGCATCTCCAAAACGGTCTATAATGACACCTGGCAAACCATCTGCTTCCGCATGTATCAAACGGTAAAATGGTGCATCATATAAAGTTTTGCGCAAGGCAAATGCACTTTCCAACTTTTTTACAATCCAATTGATATCGATAATAGCGTTAACATCGAGATCCATGATGCGTCCTGTAATTTTACTTTCGCCATTAAACGCAATCAAACCGATATCTTGTTTATCGTTAGTTTGTATCTTCACAAATGTCCCAGGAGCAATTTTTTTTGTTCGCCTATCTAAAATAACATCATCTGAATAAATCCATGGAAATCCAAACATCACACGAGCAGGTGATTTATTGGGACGAAATCGAAGTGTGGGTATATCTATCATATTGTTCGCTTACATTGCTTCAGAGCAAAAGAAAAGCGCCCAAGACAATACATGGGCGCTGAAACAAAAATTGGGAGAAATATTTGTTTATGATTTGAAATTATGCGTGTTTGAAATTTGATAAAGACAAACTAGCCCTAAGCCATGTTAACATTTTTACAAATATTTTAGAAATAAATTCAGAACGCATTTGCGATGCTTCTTCACGCACTTTGAACAAATCTATATTTTCGTATGAATTAACCATGATAAACTCCATTTTTTCTATAAGTATTGAATAGGATGAAGTGAGTATCATTACATCAGATAAGATCGCCTTAGCGCTATGTGTTTTATGCATAGCTGAAGGGCAAAGCTATGCATAAATTAACTTTAATGAAAATTGACCTCAGAACCTGGTTCAGAAGCATTTTTCAACCAGTCCATAATATATCCACCAACAGATCGAAAACATATTAGCTGACAATTCATTTCATCAGTAAACCAGAACGCAACAGCAAGTTGAGCTATTCTTGTTCTTCGCACTTCACCCAATGGCAAAGCATCTATAGACATATTCGCAGGCGAACCTTTTGACAATACATCACGAATAGCTGTTCCATCTAACGAAAATACTGATCTTGCATCAGATACATCTACAACAAGGCTGTGTGTACCAGTTAAACTTTTATTTAAATTAGAAATTATTTTAGATACGTTTTTGTAATTGGTAATAATCAATAACTCATCAGGTGACATCCAAGCTATTGTGTTTTTACTAGTCGATGAAACTTTGCGTTGATCAGGGATCACGTTGCCCAGTTCCACATCCAATGCTTTTGCAAGTGCTTTGGATTTTAGATCAGCGCGTAAAGTAATCATCCCAAGCAAACCAGCATCTTTTACATTAATTATACCATTACATGATGCACCGTTTAGTGCTGTTATACTAGACATTTTGGCGTTCTCCTTCTGGATCAAGGAATACCTGATTGCAAATTTCAGCTTTAATTATTTTTCCTTCTAAAGTTGGGAAATCAATAATTTCTCCCATCCTATTAGGCCCAAACTTAACCAACCCCATCGCAATTGATCTATTTAATGTTGGTGAAAAATACGTCGATGTTACTCGGCCAATCATATTTTTTACACCGTTTTCACGAATTGTACCGTCTGTAGCATACGCACCATCAGGAATAACTACATTTGGATCTACAGTTTTTAATCCAACCAATTTCCAACGTGACGGATCAGACATATGCGAACGTAGATGAGCACGTTTTCCTAAGAAATCTTCTTTCTTTTTTGAAAGAGCCCATTCCATATTTAAATCTTGAGGAATGACTGTTCCATCAGTTTCATCACCTATCATTATAAAGCCTTTTTCTGCACGCATAACATGCAGACATTCTGTGCCATATGGCTGTATGCCAAATTCCTTGCCAGCCTCTATGCACATATCCCAAAATGCCTGACCATCTGATGCTGGTACAGCTATCTCATATGAAAGTTCTCCCGAAAACGATATTCGGAATGGCCGCGCCCTTATTCCACCAATCGTTCCCTCGGAAAAACGCATAAAAGGCAAAGCCTCTTTTGAAACGTCCATACCACCAAGTTTTTCTAATAATTTTCTTGCGTTTGGCCCAACAACAGCAATTTGTGCATACTGCTCAGTTACATTTGCTGTGTATACTTTCCAATCCCACCATTCTGTTTGAAGCCATTCTTCCATCCAGGCATGAATTCTGTCAGACCCTCCAGATGTTGTATGGCAGAGAAATGTATTTTCATCTAATCTAGCAACAACTCCATCATCAGATAGAAATCCATTTTCAGTACACATAAGCCCATATCTACAATGCCCAACTTTTAAATTGGACATTAAATTCGTGTATATCATATCTAAAAATTTACCTGCATCTGATCCTTTGACAATAATTTTCCCCAAAGTAGATGCATCTAATAAACCAACATTTGACCTAGTATTTAAAATTTCTCGTTGAACTGAATCTTTTACAGTTTCATTATTTTTCTGATAACAATACGGGCGGCGCCAATCTGCAACTGGCTCGAAAAAACCTCCATTTTCTTCTATCCAATTATGAATTGGAGACTTTCGAATTGGTTTGAAAAGTTCTCCCCGCGCATCACCAGCAATAGACCCCATTGAGATTGGATGGTATGGTGGCCTAAAGGTTGTAGTGCCTACATTTGGTATCTCTGCTTTCAAACTATCAGCTAGGATTGCTAGCCCATTTATATTTGAAAGTTTTCCTTGATCTGTTGCCATACCAAGAGTTGTATATCTTTTTGTGTGTTCTACACTCTCGTAACCCTCACGTGCAGCCAAACGTACATCTGATACTTTAACGTCATTTTGATAATCTAAGAAAGTTTTAGCCTGTAATTTAACAGACATTCCTTGTGGCATTTGCCAAATTTGTTCGATTGGCGACTCATTTTCAACATTAACAATACTTGATTTTGAATTTACAGGTTTATAACCAACTTGCTTAGCGACCAATTTCCCCTGTGATATTGCATCTTGCATTGCTTCATTAGCAATCATGTAACCGTTGGCTGTACCACCAACTGCAACAAATCCTGAACCGTCGTCACCGAGGGGTGGACGTTCAGGATCAGGGCGGAACATTGCATTTTCAGCATCCCAATTTAATTTGCCACCACAATGTGACCAAAGATGTACAATAGGTGACCAACCACCTGACATGGCTACGACGTCACATTTTATTTCTTCAAGTGGAACTCCCTCACCAGCTTGCAAACAAATTGAAACGCCACTTACACTCTTCGAGCCTTTAACTTTTGATATTGCCATTCCGGTTTCAACTCGAATTCCCATTTCGCGTGCTTTATTTGGAAGTTCGCCTGTCACACTAGTACGGGCGTCTAAAATTGCTGCTACTTTCAACCCTACTTCACTCTGCTTAATTGCAGTGCGATATGCATCATCATTGTTGGTTGCTAGGACCATAATATCACCACATGAAGTGCCAAAATCTACTAAGTAGTCTCTAACACTTCCCGCTAACATCACACCTGGAAGGTCGTTGCCCGCGAATGAAAGTGGGCGCTCAATAGCACCCGTTGTAGTTAAAATTCTTTTTGCACGAATCCGCCACAATCTTTGCCTTGGACCTTTCTTTCCTGGCATGTGATCTGTTATTGACTCATAGCCGGTTGCCCAACCATGGTCGTAAACTCCAGCTCCCATTGTTCTGTTTTTAAGAGTAACATTTGGCATCGACTGTAATTCAGTTATAGCATCATCGATCCATTCTTCAGAAATTTGATTATCTATAAAAACACCATCAACTGGCGCTCTACCGCCCCAAGTATTTTTTTGCTCTAGAACCAATACTTTTGCTCCAGATCTACCAACCTCTAAGGCTGCAGCAAGTCCTGATGTTCCACCGCCAATTATTAGAACATCAACATGGGCATAAAAATACTCGTACTTATCTGCATCTTTTTCAGTAGGAGCTGCGCCTAAACCAGCAGCCTTTCTAATTATGGGTTCAAAAATATGTTTCCAAGCGAACCTTGGAAAGATAAATGTTTTGTAATAAAAGCCCGCGGGAAATACTCGACTCATAATACGATTAACACCACCAATATCAAATTCTAATGAAGGCCAGGCATTTTGACTATTTGAATGAAGTCCATCAAATAACTCAGTTGTTGTTGCCCTTTGATTAGGTTCAAATTTATCCCCCTTACCCAAGCCAACAAGTGCATTTGGCTCTTCAGGGCCAGATGCCACAATACCTCTGGGACGATGATATTTGAAAGAGCGACCCACTAACGTTTGATTATTCGCCAATAGTGCAGATGCTAATGTATCACCCTCATAGCCATTCAAGCGTTTCCCATCAAAAGAAAACTCTACAGGTTTTGATCTGTTAATTAAACGCCCACCTTTTGATAATCTTGTACTCATTTAATAAAACCCTCCCATTCAGGACGTTTCTTTTTAATTTTATTAAGCAATGATTTTGGTGGAGTTGTAGTCTGAGCTGAATATGTTCCAAAAACTTCTAAAGTTGTTGTACATCTTGCAGCATTAAACCATTTTCCACATCCATATACGTGCCGCCAGCGCTCAAAATGTACACCTTTTGGATTATGCCTCATAAATAAATAGTTTTCTAATTCATCATCATTTGCGTCTATACCAGAACGAGCGATGTGAGCCTGACCGTCACAGTGCAAGTCAGTTTCATCAGCAGTAATACCACAATTTGGACATGTAAGATGTAGCATTTTTAAACCTCTAGAGTATGTATTTCTATTATTTGTGTTTTATTCTTTAATTGACTTCAAACACTGCTCAATTTCTTTTTTTGCAGATCTAAGAATACTTAAATCGACAATAATTTCATCCTTCAATCGGATTAAATCAAAGCTGACAATACTACTAATTTCAACTCGATTATCAAATCCTGTCAAATCAATATCTTCTGTAAATGGTAATGGAAAAATATTATCAGAATGCTGCATTTCTTTGATTAGAAAAGGTTCTCCATCAAATTTAATTGTAAGAATGTCATCAGCGTCTTCTGCTTTTTTACCTGAGTAGCCTGTAACTTGCCATCGATCCCCATCTTTTCGTTTATATGATGCAAAAAAAGATGCCACATCATTTAATGATGTTGTGTTTATTGTGGCCCAGCAAACTCTAGATGCTTCGACTTTTGTTATTTGATATTCATCAGAAGATTTAAAAATTTCCATTGAACTATTTTGGGCAGATGGTGCTGTACCAATTAAAACTAAACCTAAAATTATTAAAATATTCTTTATCAATGTGCTACTCCTGCCGCAACGCTCTCATCAATGAAGCGTCCTTGTTGAAAACGATTTAATCCAAATTCTGCTGCTAAACCAATTTGCTCACCCTTTGCCATTAATTCAGCCATCGCCCAACCAGATCCTGGAATGGCTTTGAAGCCACCTGTTCCCCAACCACAGTTGATAAAACAGCCCGATAAAGGTGTTGTTGAAATAATTGGAGAGCGATCTCCAGTTACATCAACAATTCCGCCCCAATGGCGCAACATTTTCAGACGACTAACCATAGGAAAAGTTTCAATTAATGCTCTGACTGTTTCTTCTAGATGATGGAACGATCCTCTTTGCGTATAATTATTAAATCCATCAGTTCCACCGCCAATCACCATTTCACCTTTATCAGATTGAGACATATATCCGTGAACAGTATTTGCCATTACGACAACATCCATACATGGTTTTATTGGCTCTGATACTAACGCTTGCAAAGAGACTGACTCAAGAGGAAGCCTAAATCCTGCCATATCTGCTAAGTGCCCAGAATTACCAGCTACAACTATGCCCAATTTTTTACATTTCAAAGACCCTTTAGTTGTTTGCAAACCACTAACCTTACCATTTGATTGCGTTACGGCAGTTACTTCGCATTGTTGAATAATATCCATTCCCATGTCTGAACAAGCACGTGCATAACCCCATGCAACAGCATCATGACGCGCTGTACCACCACGTGGTTGCCATAATGCTCCCAGTACCGGAAACCGTGGTCCTGATAGTTCAATAATTGGACATAACTGTTTTACTTTTTGTGGACCGATGTATTCAGTTTTTACGCCTTGTAATTTATTTGCATGTGCAGTCCGTTTATAACCACGAATCTCCGCCTCAGTTTGAGCCAACATCATTACACCACGGGGGCTGAACATAACATTGTAATTCAAATCTTGAGACATGGTTTCATACAATGATCGCGCTTTTTCATATATGGCCGCCGATGAGTCTTGAAGATAATTAGATCTTATAATTGTTGTGTTACGCCCAGTATTCCCCCCACCAAGCCAACCCTTTTCAAGAATTGCAACGTTAGTAATTCCATAATTTTTTCCAAGATAATAAGCTGTTGCTAAGCCATGGCCACCTGCTCCAACAATAACAGCATCATATTCTTTTTTCATTTCAGGTTTTGCCCAAGCACGCTCCCAACCTTGATGATATGAAAGAGCATTTTTAGCGATAGCAAAAGCAGAGTAGCGAGACATTGTTATTTACCTATGACCGAGCGTATTAAAAGATATTGGTGTATTACATGATAATATAAATCAAATAATTGAAAATACGAGTTGATTTGTTCCAGAACCGACATTTCAATTAAAGTCTTGTAGGCGGGAAAAAATCTATGATCAAATTTAAACAAATCATACGATAATTAATATTATTAATGACTCCACATTATCTTCAAGCAAGTTTAGATAATATGGGGAAAAGGAAAAATACATGATTTGGATCTTAGGCTTATTAGCCTGTTTTATTTTTATAAGTTTGATTGTTAAATCAATAGTAGCACCACGTGAATTGGATTTAAGTGTCGCATCTAAAGATTTACTTATTTATAAAGATCAATTGGTTGAAGTTGAAAAAGATTTAGAAAAAGGTGTCTTAAGCATAGCCGAAAGTGAAGCCGCAAAAATTGAAGTTTCTAGAAGAATCCTCTTAGCTGATAAAAGGTCAAAATCAGAAAGGCAAAAACCAAAAAATTCTCCAAACCTTAACAAATCAATTGCTTTTATCATTTTGACTTTTATTTTGATTGGATCCTTTGGTACGTATGCGTTTTTGGGCAATCCTAACATTCCCGACATGCCTTTAAAATCAAGATTGGCTAAAACACAAGAAATTCGCTCGCAGCGAATTAGCCAAGAGGAAGCAGAGTTACTTATTCCAGATGAAGTTATTGAAGCTCCTGATGATTACTTAGCTTTAGTTTCAAAATTAAGAGATGCCATGAAAGAACGGCCAAACGATATGCAAGGATTAAGATTACTTGCTTTACATGAGTTTAAATTAGGAAACTACCGCTCTGCCCGCAAAGCACATTTAAAAATAATTGATACTCTAGATGAAAACGCATCCGCGGAAGATTTGATTGATTTTGCGGAAGTTATGATTGTTGCAACCAATGGATATGTTTCACCAGAAGCAGAATTAACACTAAGACGTGGATTAGAGATGGAGCCAAAAGATGGCCGTGCTCGTTATTACTCAGGTCTTTCCATGATGCAAAGTGGTCGGCCCGACGTTACACTTCGGCTTTGGGAAAATCTTTTAAGCGAAGGACCAGACGATGCACCTTGGATACCATTAATTAAAGAACAAATAATGGATGTTGCTCGCTTAGCCGGTGTAAATTTATCTCAAGATCAATTACCTGGCCCATCATCAGATCAAATAAAGTCTGCAGAAAATATATCTGATGTAGATCGTAAAGACATGATAGAAGGTATGGTCGCAAGTTTGAGTAACAGGCTAGCCAATGAAGGTGGGACAGTAAATGAGTGGGCTCGATTAATTCGTGCATTAGGCGTTTTGGGCGAAACTGCAAATGCCTCTAAAATATGGATAGAAGCACAGACTATTTTTGGCAACAGCAGTTTAAACATGGAAATTTTACAAAAAGCAGCAAAAGCTGCAAAGGTTTCTCAATGAGTTGCTATAATGATTTTTTAGAATTTGCATCTGAATTAACCAAGTTCAAATCACTAATTGGATTGGATTTAGGCACTAAAACTATTGGTATTGCAGTATCAGATACACTCTGGACAGTTGCAACACCAAGAGAAACAATTAAACGAAAAAAATTCGGCATTGATTGCGATGCTTTACAAACTGTTTTCAATTCAACAGATACAGGCGGAATAATACTTGGACTTCCAATGAATATGGACGGTAGCGAAGGGCCAAGGTGCCAAGCGACTAGAGCTTTTGCAAGAAATTTATCTTCCAGATGTGACATTCCAATTACTTTTTGGGATGAGAGGTTATCTAGTGTAGCAGCCGAGAGAGCTATGTTAGAAGCCGATATGAGTAGAGCAAAACGTGCAGATAATATTGACCACGTAGCAGCAAGTTTCATTTTACAGGGTGCATTAGACCGTATTGGAAATATTTTATGATGGATGAGGTTTGGAAACGAGAAGAGGTTGAAAGCCCATGTGTAAAATTATGCATCATCCACACAGAAAGTGGACTTTGCATGGGCTGTTATCGAAGTGGATTAGAAATTTCAAAATGGTCGATTATGACTGCCACAGAGAGACAAATTATTATGCAAGAATTGCATAGCAGAGCTGATAGAGTTCGGGGAAAAAGGCGAGCAATTAATAAAGATTAAGCAATAAAAATTTTATAAAGCATGTTAAATGCAACACTTATTAGAAAAAATGCAAATATTCTTTTTAAAACGATGACATTTAGTTTGTGAGCTAAATTTGCTCCAATTGGCGCAGTTAACATTGTCATAGAAATTACAATAATAAATGCCGGAAAATTAACATACCCTATTGTCATTGGTGGTAGACCAGCTGAAGGTGGATTGCTAAAAAGAAACCCAAAAGTACTCGGAAAAGCTATTGCAAGACCAAAGCCCGCACCTGTGGCTACAGCTTTATGGATTTTAATACTATGCAAAGTCATTAAAGGTACAGCTAGGCTTCCGCCCCCAATACCCATCAAAACTGATAAAAATCCAACAAACGTGCTTATAATTGTACGAACAAATCCAACTGGCATTTGATTTCCCAAGCTCCAATCACTCTTAGAAAATGCCATATATAGACCAATTAAAATCCCCAATAAGCCGAATATAATGGTTAAAGTATCAGTATGAAGCTTGGCTGCAATAAAAACTCCAATTACTGCTCCAAATACAATACCACCAGACCATAATCTTAATATTTGCCACTCTACCATATTCTTTTTGTTATGACTTAGAACTGATCTAATGGATGTGAAAACTATTGTAGCGAGTGAAGTAGCAACACAGATTTGCATTAGTTGCTCGTTCACATAACCTAAACTAGTGAATGCGTAAAAAAAGGCTGGAACGAGAACTATTCCACCTCCCACTCCAAGTAACCCTGCTAATATTCCAGCAAATGCACCAACTATTAATAATAAAACTATTGTTGGTAAAAATATTAAGATATATTCCAAAAAACCATCCTAATCATTGTTCAATTCTCATTCTGAATTGTTCTGTTTTTCTAAGACATTTCGTAATGCATTTTGAACTACTTCAACACCTGCATCTTTTTTATGTGCTTCATCTGACAAAGTTCTTTTCCAAATTTTTGCACCACTTTGACCCGAAAACAGTCCAAGCATATGTCGTGTTATTTGATTCAATCGCCCTCCAGTGTCTAAATGATTTTGTATATATGGAAGCATTTCATCTATAATTTTATTAACTGATTTTTTATTTGTATTTGTCTCAAATAAACTATCAGCGTTTGCTAAAATTTCCATTGGGTTATGATATGCAGTTCTACCAATCATAGCACCATCCAAGCCCTTATTAATCTCATGAACCGCTTGATCAAAAGTTTGCAAACCTCCATTTAAAATAATTTCTAATTCTGGGCGCTCTTTTTTAATTTCATGGACTAGTTCGTAATCTAGTGGTGGGACATCACGGTTTTGTTTAGGTGAAAGCCCACTCAGCCATGCTTTGCGGGCATGTATCGTAAAAGAACTTACACCGTTTTGGGAAACTTTATCTATAAAATCAGGCAATATTCTTTTTGGTTCTTGGTCATCAACACCAATTCGACATTTTACAGTTATTTCTGCACCCGTTGACGCTTCTTTCATAGCAGTTACACATTCACTGACTAATTCAGGCTCTTTCATTAAACATGCACCAAATCTACCAAATTGAACACGATCTGATGGACACCCAATATTAATATTTATCTCATCATATCCAGCTTCACAACCTAGTCGAGTGGCTTGAGCAAGCTGATTAGGATGTGAGCCCCCGATCTGGAGAGCGATAGGATGTTCTGATTGGTTAAACTCTAGTAATCTATCAGCATCACCATGGATTAACGCAGGTGCTGTTACCATTTCAGTATAAAGTAATACATTTTTTGAAATCAATCTGTGTAGATAGCGGCAATGCCTATCTGTCCAATCCATCATTGGAGCTACAGAGAATGTTCTATTTATTCGCTTCACATCAAACCTACTTGAAATAGTTTTATTTTAAAATGTTTATAATCTTAATAATACCATAAAATTAAATATGCTATACAAGCGAAGTTTCATAAAATTTATGTTTTTCAAAATTATAACTTTGTTGTATGAATTGCCTGCCCAAATGCTTCAAAAAGAGGCTTAGATACGGAATCTTTTAAAGCATTCCATTCAGGATGCCATTGAACAGCATAAGCAAAGTTTATTGCATTCTTTATCCTAATTGCTTCGGGAGTTCCATCTGTAGCATGACCTTCAATAATTACTCTTTCTCCAGCTATTTTTATGCCTTGGCCATGTAGAGAATTTGTTACAATTTTTCTTGCACCAAAGATTTTTTCAAAATGTCCACCCTCCAATAAATTCACTTCATGACGCATTGCAAACTTTTCTTCAATTGTTCCATCTGGAGGCATGCGATGATTCATTCTACCAGGTAAATCTTGAATTTCTGGATAGAGTGAACCACCAAATGCTACATTAAATTCTTGGAACCCTCTACAAATACCCAAAATTGGTATTCCTTTTTCAACGCATGCACGCACTAAAGGGAGAGAGACAGCGTCACGGTTAACATCAAATTGGCCATGTTCTAAAGTCTCTTCTTCTCCATATTCTTCAGGATGAATATTTGGTCTTGCACCAGTTAAAAGAATTCCATCAAAATTTTCACAAATTTCATTGGTATCACTTAGTGCAGGCGTACCTGGGAAAATTACAGGTAAAACTTTTGATACATTATAAAGAGCTTCTAAGTTTGAAGTTCCTGCTAACTGTACTGGATAGGAGTCATCCACGAGATAAGAGTTCGATATAACCCCAACAATAGGACGTTTCATAAGTAATCCTGTTAAATATAAATATTATTTTATACTACATATTACTTATATTTAAAAAATTACAGTATAAAAAATAATCAAGATAATTTTAGTTATCTTGATTATAAAAAACAAACTAATTAGGCTCAGGCTGAAAAGTTAAATCCAGTTAATTTAATACCAGCTACAGCTGCAATTGTATCATTTTCAGATGTATCACCTGTAACACCAACAGCACCTATTGTAATATCATTATCATCCTTAACCAAAACGCCTCCACTTACTGGAGTGAACCGGCCATTAAAAGAAACGCTCAAAGCATTTACAAAATACGCTTGTTGTTCGGCTCTTTGCATTATTGCGGATGATGGAATTCCCATCATGATTGCAGCATGAGCTTTACCATCAGCAAGTTTAAAGCGTCCTGGAGATGCCCCATCTGAACGTTCAAATGCTTTGATATTCCCACCTGTATCTAAAACAACAACCGATAAAGGTTGCATATTTTTTTTTATTCCTTCTTGAAGAATATTATCAATAATTTCTTTAGCTTTCGCCAACGATATAGATGTCATTTTAATTTAACCTTTTAGTTCTAATCTTCGCGCATGTAATACAGGTTCAGTATATCCCGATGGTTGTATTGCACCTTTAAACACAAGATCACATGCCGCTTGAAATGAAATAGAGGTAAAGTTTGGTGACATTGGACTATAAGCTGGGTCATTTGCATTTTGAGAGTCCACAACTCCTGCCATTCTTTGCAAAATTTGCATTACCTCTTCAGGTGTAACAATACCATGATGAAGCCAATTAGCGATATGTTGCGCTGATATACGACAAGTTGCTCGGTCTTCCATTAGACCCACATTATTTATGTCTGGAACTTTTGAACAACCAATACCTTGGTCAACCCATCGAACAACATATCCTAAAATGCCTTGTGCATTATTTTCTATTTCACGTGTTATCTCATCATTTGACCAATTTTGCCCCTGGGAAACAGGAAATTGTAAAATCGTATCAACAGAAGCACGTCTGCCACTTTTTTGTATTGCGTTTTGGCGCGCAAAAACATCAATTTTATGATAATGTATGGCATGCAGAGTTGCTGCGGTTGGAGACGGAACCCAAGCGCAATTCGCTCCAGAATCAGGATGAGATATTTTTTGATCCATCATATCGGCCATGTTATCAGGAACTGCCCACATTCCCTTCCCAATTTGAGCTTTTCCCTGCAAGCCACAGGCTAATCCAACGTCAACGTTTTGATCTTCGTAAGCAGCAATCCAAGGTTGTTTTTTAATTTCATCTTTCCGTAAGAATGGCCCAGCTTCCATTGAAGTATGGATTTCGTCGCCTGTTCGGTCAAGGAAACCAGTATTAATAAATGCCACGCGATGTTTCGCTGCTCGAATACACTCTTTTAAGTTTACAGTTGTACGTCTTTCTTCATCCATAATACCAATTTTAACAGTGTATTGTGGTAGACCTAGGGCTTTTTCAACTTCAGTAAAAATTTCATCGGTAAAGGAAACTTCTTCAGGCCCATGCATTTTTGGTTTAACTATGTATACTGATCCAGTAACAGAATTACCTGATTTTCGATCTAGATCATGCATCGCTATTGCGACTGTAAACATCGCATCCATGAAGCCTTCACCAATTTCATTACCATCAGAGTCTAAAATAGCTGGATTTGTCATAAGATGACCAACATTACGAACCAACATTAAAGCTCTACCTTTAAGTTGAAATTGTGTTCCATTTGGTGAAATATACTTACGATCAGGTAATAATCTTCGTCTAAGAGTTTTTCCAGCTTTTGTAAAACTACAGGTCAAATCACGCTTCATCAATCCAAGCCAGTTTGTATAAGCCAATATCTTATCTTCAGCATCAACAGCTGCCACACTATCTTCACAATCCATTATTGCTGATAGTGCACTTTCTAAAATAACATCTGCAATACCCGCTTTGTCAGCCTGACCAATTGGTAATTCTTTATTAAAGTATAATTCAACGTGTAAATTGTTATTTTTTAACAGAATGCCTTCTGGAGAATTTTCTGGCCCTCGAAAGCCAGCAAACTGTTCAGTATCCTTTAATTTTTTTCCATCTACTAAGAGCACACCGTCTTTGACTAAATAATTTGTTGCATCTGCGTGAGAAAGACCAGAAATGGGAAAAGTCTCATCCAAAAAATTCTTAGCATAAGCAATAACCTCTGCACCTCGTGCTGGATCATAACTTTTGGACTGAGATATACTACCCAATACATCAGTTCCATATACTGAGTCATATAATGACCCAAAGCGAGCATTTGCTGCATTTAAAGCAAAGCGAGAATTAGTAATCGGAACAACTAATTGTGGGCCAGCTATATTTGCAATCTCATCGTCAACATTACTCGTTTCAATTTCAAAATCAGCACCTTCATCAACCAAATAACCAATAGATTTTAAAAATTCTTTATAATTAGCAGCATCAAACTGTTTACCTCGGTTTTCAATATGCCAGCCATCTATTTTCTGTTTGAGCTCTTTTCGCTTTTGAAGTAATTCTCTATTCTTAGGACCTAAATTGTTTACAATACTAGCTAAACCTTTCCAAAAATTATCTGAAGAGATATCAATACCTGGCAATGCATTGGCTTCGACAAATTCAACTAATTTATCATCTACTTTTAATCCATATTTTTCAGTTCGCATTATCCTAATCTCCAATTTTAAAGGCATTCAACAACCAGATCATTATCGAAATATTAAGATTAATTTACAAAAATCTAATATCAGATTAAAACACAGCTATTGGTCAAATAATATTACCAATTACAAAAGGCAAGTCAAATCTTTAAGTTACCCAATCCTTCATGTATACAACGGTATACAAAAATTTCTCTTGCAGTCTAGTGATATTTCTTCACTGGTAAACATATTAGTCTTGGAGATAACAAAATGAACTCAAACAAAGCAAATAAAATATTACTTTCTGATTACAAAGAACCTGCTTTCTGGGTTGAAAGTGTCGATTTAGATTTTAAGTTATCTCCAACAAATACTAGGGTTAAATCTAAGATTAAGTTTATAAATAATCCCAAAAGATCCGATGCTCCACATGCACTTGAGCTTGATGGACGAATGCTTAAATTAATATCTGCTGAAATCAATGGTAAAAAATTAAGCTCGGATCAGATGACACTACACTCTGAGGGATTAATTGTTTCAGCAGAATACATCCCACAGGATAACTTTACATGGACTTGTGAAGTTGAAATCAATCCCAAAGGCAACACAGCATTAGAAGGATTGTATATTTCGAACGGAATGTACTGCACCCAATGTGAAGCACAAGGATTTCGAAAAATCACTTACTACCCAGATAGACCAGATGTTATGGCTCTATTTAACGTTACCATTGATAGCAAACATCCCACTCTACTTTCTAATGGGAACAAAATATGCCACGGTAAATGGCAAGATCCATGGGTAAAGCCTGCATATTTATTTGCACTTGTTGCCGGCGACTTAGTGTCTTTCGATGATACTTTTACAACGATGAGCGGTCGTAAAATTGACCTGCAAATTTATGTTAGAGACGGCGATCAATCTAAGTGTGAATACGCAATGGATGCATTAAAAAGGTCGATGAAATGGGATGAAGAAGTTTACAAGCGCGAATATGATTTGGATTTATTTATGATTGTCGCAGTTGATGATTTTAATATGGGTGCAATGGAAAATAAGGGACTGAATATATTTAACTCAAAATATGTATTAGCCAGTCCAGAAACAGCTACTGATCGAGATTTTGAACTAATTGAGGGAATCATAGCTCACGAATACTTTCATAATTGGACCGGCAACCGAATTACTTGTAAAAACTGGTTTCAATTATGCTTGAAAGAAGGATTAACTGTATTTCGCGACCAACAGTTTAGTAGCGATCAACGTTCGCATGCTGTTAAAAGGATCGAAGATGTTATTCAATTGCGCGCTAGACAATTTCGAGAAGATTCTGGCCCTCTAGCACATCCATGCAGGCCAGAAAAATACGTCGAAATTAATAATTTTTATACATCAACAGTATACGAAAAGGGTTCTGAAATAATTGGAATGCTAAAATTATTAGTTGGAGATATACGTTACTATAAAGCGTTAGATCTTTACTTTAATAGACACGACGGCGAGGCTTGTACAATTGAAGATTGGATCAAAGTATTTGAAGATAGTTGTGAAATTGACTTAACACAATTTAAACTTTGGTATAGTCAAAGTGGCACACCAAAAGTTACTGTAAAAGAAGACTTCAATGATGGCATATTTGAATTAACTCTCATACAAGATCAAAATCCATCAACAAACCGTAAGGATAAACTACCTCAAGTAATACCTATTAAAACTGGATTCATAGGTTTGGACGGAAAAGAAATATTACCTGAGATTGTATTAAATTTACATAATAAAAAACAAACGTTTCAGTTCAAGATAAATCAAAGACCAGTTGTTTCACTATTGCGTGGGTTTTCTGCCCCTGTAATATTAGACAGAAAAATAAATATAGAAACTCAAACATTTTTGTTTGAAAATGATAGTGACACATTTAATAAATGGGAAGCTGGTCGTAATATTTCGATTGAACTATTGATATCAAATATTAACAAAAATCCTATTAATTCTAAACCTTTTTTAGAAATTCTATCGAAGTTAATAGTAGATAAAAGTTTAGACCCAGCTTATCTGTCTCTTTTATTGACATTACCATCACAAGAAACAATTGCTCAAACAATTTTTGATAGCGGAAATGTTCCTGATCCAGACGAAATATTTTTAGCACTAGAAGACATGGAGCGACGCATAGCTAAAAGTTTAATAAATCAATTAACAAATTTATATGAAGATTTAACAATTCATACCGAGTATAGGCCAGACGCAAAATCGGCGGGTCAAAGATCACTACGTAATACTGTACTAAAATATATAACAAGAATTGACGGTGGAAAGACCGCATTTCAGCAATTCAAGACTGCAGATAATATGACTGAACAGCTTTCTTCTCTTGGGCTTATCATTTCAGGGAATATTAAGAATAGCTGCGCTAAGGATTTTTATACCCAATGGCATTCAGACGCTCTTGTTATTGATAAATGGTTTGCAATTCAAATTTTATCAGCAAATCCATCAAATGCACTAAATATTGTAAAAGAGTTATCTTCACATGCTGATTTTAATTGGAGAAACCCTAATCGTTTTCGAAGCGTTATTGGCTCGTTTGCAATGTCACCACCCGCATTTCACATGAAAGATGGCTCCGGATATGAATTTGTTTCAGATTGGATAATTAAATTAGACCAGATAAACCCTCAAACTGCTGCCAGGATGTGCGGAGTATTTGAGACTTGGAAACGCTATGATAAAAAGCGCCAAACATTAATCACTACTCAACTTCGTAAAATTCAAGTTTCACCCAAATTATCCAAGGATACACTAGAAATAGTTAATAAAATTCTAGTTTAAATAAAGATGTGGATATTTCTAAATTGAGAGTAAATAATTATTAATAGTCTGAGAGTTTGAAAGACCTTTCACACTTGCTCATCTGATCTTGTCACCTTAAAACACACCACAGTTATTTCAGGAAAATAAATTATGCTAGATCTCATTTATGAAGAACCCAAACCAAAAGTATACTCTGGCACTAAAGGAGATTGGGAATTAGTAATTGGTATGGAAGTTCATGCGCAGGTAGCTTCAAAATCAAAATTATTTTCAGGAGCATCGACTAAATTTGGCAATGAGCCCAATTCAAATGTATCAATGGTTGACGCTGCAATGCCTGGAATGCTTCCAGTTATAAATGAATTTTGCGTAGAGCAGGCAGTAAGAACTGGTTTAGGATTAAAAGCAAAAATTAATTTGTATTCCGCATTTGATAGAAAAAATTATTTTTATCCTGATTTACCACAAGGTTATCAGATTAGTCAGTTATATCACCCAATAGTTGGCGAAGGCGAAATATTGGTTAATTTAGATGCAGGAATAGCAAGAAACGTTAGAGTTGAACGAATTCATTTGGAGCAAGATGCAGGCAAGTCTGTACATGATATGGATCCAAATATGTCATTTGTTGACTTGAACAGAACCGGTGTTGCTTTAATGGAAATCGTGTCGATGCCTGACATTCGAAGCCCTGAAGAAGCTGCTGCATATGTGACAAAATTAAGGCAAATTTTACGATATTTAGGGACATGTGACGGTAACATGCAAAACGGCAACATGCGTGCTGATGTTAATGTTTCCGTTTGCCCCTCAGGCCAATATGAAAAATTTCGCGCGTCAGGTGATTTTAGCCATCTTGGGACAAGATGCGAACTTAAAAATATGAATTCAATGCGGTTTATACAACTTGCAATAGATTTTGAAGCAAGAAGACAAATTTCTATTCTTGAAGATGGTGGAACAATTGATCAAGAAACACGTCTTTATGACGCTGAGAAAAATGAAACAAGGTCGATGCGTTCAAAAGAAGAAGCCCATGATTATAGGTATTTTCCAGACCCAGACCTTTTGCCACTTGAAATAGATCAAAAATGGGTCGATGGAATTGCAGAAAATCTTCCCGAACTTCCGGACGAAAAAAAAATTCGCTTCATAAAGGAATTTAAAGTCACTGAATATGATGCAAGTGTTCTTACAGCTGATCTTTCTGATGCTGAATATTTTGAAAAAATTGCTAATGGCCGTGACGGAAAACAAGCTGCTAATTGGGTAATAAATGAGTTATTTGGTCGCTTGAACAAAGCAGATTTAACAATAAAAGAGAGTCCAATTTCCACAACTCAATTAGGTGATATTTTAGATTTAATAAGTAAAGGTGACATCTCAGGTAAAATTGCAAAAGATCTTTTTGAAATTGTATGGACTGAAGGTGGAAATCCTTCAGATATTGTTGATAAGCGTGGAATGAAACAAGTAACTGATACCACGAAAATTGAAGCGGCTATTGATAAGATTATGATTGAAAATCCTGATCAAGTAACGAAAGCAAAAGAAAATCCGAAACTAGCCGGTTGGTTTGTTGGTCAAGTAATGAAAGCTACAGGTGGAAAAGCCAATCCAAAAGCTGTAAATGAGATTATCGCAAAAAAACTGCTGAATTGAGAAAGTGATTATAAAACACCAATCTATCAGTCAGTTGTAGATAAAATTATATTAATATATGCTGAATTTAGGATTTACTGAATTGAGCACATGTAAAAAAAATGTTTGGAACATGAATATGCCGTTTTTTGAGTACAAGGTTATACCAGCTCCTACTTTTGGGAAAAAAGCAAAAGGAGTAAAAGGAGCAGATGGGCGTTTTGCAAATGCGTTAACTGAAGCAATAAATCTAATGGCAGATGAAGGATGGGAATATATGCAAGCTGAGAGCCTTCCTTCCATTGAGAGGCAAGGCTTAACAAGAAAACGCCGCGAAATGAACCAAAATGTATTAATTTTTAAACGCGAAACATCTACTGAAATAAACACCGAAAGTATTGAAAAACCTCAAGGTTTTAATCCTTTTAAAAGCTTTTCAAATAAAAAAGAACCAACACTTTCGTCAATTGAAGATTCAAAAATTATTGATCAACCTTTGGAAGATGAATATGAAACGCCACCTATAGATAAATTTTAGCATTCACCAATATCTAACGAAAGTGCGTGTAAGCCATCATTAAATTCTGATTTCAATTTTGACATAACAGCTCTGTGAGCCGAAATTTGTGACATCCCCGAGAAAGCCTTTGAACGTATCTTTACATTAAAGTGAGTTTCACCACCTTCTTTATAACCACCATGCCCTCTATGAGACTCGCTATCGTCTTCAACAATTAACTCACTTGGAGCAAATGCAAGTGTTAATGCTGCAATTATTCTTGATTCCATGTCACTTCCTTTTAATTAGCCCTTGGCATCAGCCAAGAATATAGTAATATTTCTTTCCTGACTCGGGCAAGTGAATAAAGGATTTAAAATGGCAGAACGGCCTCCTATGAATTTTGATTTTGATATTTCTGTATCTGCGGATAAAAAGAAGCGTGCGCGAACCAGACGTGGAATGTCTGGTGCTTCAGAAACTTCCAAAATGACCTGCCAACATCATGAATGCCAAGAACCTGGTAAATATCGTGCGCCTCTAAACCCAGATAATCTTGATGAGTTTAGATGGTTTTGCTTAGCACACATCCGACAATTTAACCAAAAATGGAATTTTTTTGAAACCCATTCAGAAGAAGAGCTGCAAGAACAATTTGCTGCTGATCGCGTTTGGGAACGAAAAACTGAACCTCTAGGAAAGCAAACCGCAGAACAGAGAGCATGGGCTAGATTAGGAATTGAAGATCCACATCAAGTACTGGGTGAAAATGCAACAAAAAACCCAGGTAAAGGTGATGCTTTAGGTGGATCAAAGCGCCTTCCCTCAGATGAGCGAAAAGCAATCGACACATTAGAAGCAAAAGATAACTGGACAAAAACTGAATTACGTAAAAAATACAAATCGTTAATTAAAGAGCTTCATCCGGACTTAAATGGTGGTGATAGATCACAAGAAGAGTTCCTTCAAAAAGTTGTATGGGCCTGGGATCAAGTGAAAAATAGCTCAAATTTTAAAGACTAAGTACATACGCGACAAATATGTCGGTTAAATACTTTCCAATAGCATATTTCGTTCTAATTATATAAAAAAAACTGGATTAATTTCAGACAGTATTAAAGGATTATTAACATGGCAGATGGCAATTTAGACATTGGACAGCCTACAGTTAAATACAAAGTAAGAGATCTTTTTGGGATCGAAAGCGATATGGAAATTATGGGGTTTCCAGATAAATCAGATAGAGTTCCAGAAATTGATAGTACATACAAATTTGATCACGATACTACATTAGCAATTTTAGCTGGATATACTTACAACAGAAGAGTAATGATACAAGGCTATCATGGTACAGGTAAATCAACCCATATAGAACAAGTTGGCGCCAAATTAAATTGGCCCACAGTGCGAGTAAACCTAGATAGCCACATTTCAAGAATAGATCTGATTGGTAAGGACGCAATCAAATTAGTAGATGGAAAACAAGTAACCGAATTCCAAGAAGGTATATTACCTTGGGCTTTACGAAATCCTGTTGCTATTGTTTTTGACGAATATGATGCAGGTAGAGCAGATGTCATGTTTGTTATACAAAGAGTACTTGAAGTCGATGGAAAGCTTACCTTGTTAGACCAGAATAAGGTCATTTCACCTCATCCATCTTTTCGCTTATTTGCAACTGCCAATACAGTAGGATTGGGAGATACAACTGGACTATATCACGGAACACAACAAATAAACCAAGGCCAGATGGATCGTTGGTCAATTGTAAGTACATTAAATTATTTACCACATGAAGATGAAACAGCAATTGTAACGGCTAAAAACCCTGGAACTGACCCAGACGTTATAAGTAAAATGGTTACAGTTGCGGAATTAACTCGAAATGCATTTATGAATGGTGATATCTCCACTGTAATGTCACCACGGACTGTAATTGCATGGGCCCAAAACACAAATATATTCAAAGATGTAGGCTTTGCATTTAGGCTCACCTTCCTGAACAAATGTGATGAATTAGAAAGAGAAACAGTAGCGGAATTTTATCAACGTTTATTTGATGAAGAGTTACCTGAAAGCGCTGCATCTGTTAGCTTAGGTTAATGAGTAATTCGAATAATAACCCGGCAGATCCATTTAAGAAAGCTCTTGCTGAAGCTACCAGAGCAATGGCTGCAGATAGTGAACTTTCAGTTTCTTACTCCGTAGATCCACCAGGTTTATCTAACGATACAGCACGTTTACCTCAAATAAGTCGTAGAATGACACGGCAAGAAGTATTACTTGCTCGTGGTACTGCAGATGCATATGCATTACGTACTCGTTTTCATGATGAAAAAATCCATAATCGCTATATGCCAACAGGCAATGAAGCAAAGGAAATATATGAAGTGATGGCAACAGCTAGATGTGAAGCTGTAGGTGCTCGAGCAATGCCGGGAACTGCAGGTAACATCGAAGCTAAATTAGAAGCAGAAGCTCTAGCACTTGGGTACGATAAAGCGTCATCATTCAAAGATGTACCCATGCCAACTGCACTATCATATTACCTACGCCAAATAGCGACTGGCAGAGAAATGCCCAAAAGTGTTAAAAACGCATTGGATCAATGGGAAACTACGATTGAAGAACGCTCTGGAGCAACATTTGAAAACATCGGTGACAAAATTGTAGACCAGATCGAATTTTCTCGTTTTGCCCGTCAGCTTATTGATGATCTGGGATATGGAGATCAACTTGGGGATGACCCGGATCAACCAGACCCTGAAGATGACCAAAACGATGCCGAAAATGACGCTGAAGATACATCCGAACCTGATGATGATACTGGAGATACATCGGAAGAGCCAGAAGATACTCAAGAAGATAATGACGACACACAACAATCCACTGATAAACAACAATCAGAATTATCAATGGATGAGAACGAAGAAAATTCCGAATCTCAAGAGGCTGAGTCCCCAGAGAATGAACCCCCACTCCAACCTCATACACCACCCGTATCCGCGGCTGATCCAAATTATAAAGTTTTTGTAAATAAATTTGATGAAGAAGTTATGGCTGAAGATTTAGCGTCATCAAATGAATTAGAACGTTTACGAGCTTATCTGGATCAACAACTCGAACCATTAAAAGGTGCAGTTTCACGTTTAGCAAACAAACTTCAAAGGAGATTACAAGCTCAACAAAATAGGTCTTGGTCTTTTGATATGGAAGAAGGGTTATTGGATGCAGGTCGATTAGCTCGTATTATATCAAATCCTACAACTCCATTATCGTTTAAAGTAGAAAAAGATACTGATTTTAGAGATACTGTAGTCACAATATTATTAGATAATTCTGGCTCTATGAGGGGTAGGCCAATATCTATTGCTGCAATTTGTGCAGATGTACTAGCAAGAACTCTAGAACGCTGCCAGGTAAAATGTGAGATTCTAGGCTTCACCACACGAACATGGAAAGGTGGCCAAAGCCGCGAAGAATGGTTGCAAAATGGGCGCCCTGAAGGCCCTGGTCGATTGAACGATCTTAGGCATATCATATATAAAGATGCAGATGCTCCTTGGCGAAGATCAAGGCCTAATCTTGGCTTAATGATGAAAGAAGGTTTACTAAAAGAAAATATTGATGGCGAAGCTCTAGAATGGGCGCACAAAAGGATGATTGCACGTCCAGAAGCAAGAAGAATATTAATGGTAATATCTGATGGAGCTCCAGTGGATGACAGCACATTATCTGTAAATTCAGCTGCATATCTGGAAAAACATTTAAGGGATGTAATTGCAATGATTGAAAAAAGACGTGCCGTTGAGCTTACAGCAATTGGCATTGGTCATGACGTAACAAGATATTATGAACGAGCTGTTACTATTACAGATGCTGAACAATTAGCTGGGGCTATAACTGAACAATTAGCAGGCTTGTTTGATAACGACCCTCGTTTGATTAAACGGCAAGGAAGATAATGTTCCAAACATTTGATGAAAAAACAGTATCAGAGACATCAAAAAATCGCATATACTTACTTCGAGAAGAAATGCGTAAGAAAAATATCGATGCATTTTTAATCCCACGTAATGATGCTCATATGGGAGAATATGTTTCTGATAGAGACAAACGTTTGGAATGGCTAACAAGCTTCAGTGGGAGTGCAGGATATTGTATCGTATTTAAAGACAAAGCATTTTTATTCGTAGACGGCCGCTATACAATTCAAGCGGAAAATCAATGTGATGAAAATATTTTTGAAATTCGTAATATTCCAAAAAACTCATTAATCGATTGTATAAACGAAAGCTTTGAAGAGAAAGCGCTGATAGCCTACGATCCTTGGCTCCATACTATCGAACAAATATTAGAAATTCATTCAAATAAGAAAAAAAATATTGAACTTATTGAAGTAGATAACTTCATTGATACAATTTGGATTGATCAGCCTATTGCTTCTGTTGAGCTGATGGTTCCACATTTATTAAAATATTCTGGGCAAGTGCATACTGAAAAACTTGAGATTATTGGCAATATATTATCTAATGTTGGCCAGTCTAATGTGATACTTACTCAACCTGATACTATAGCATGGGCGTTAAATACACGTGGTACAGATCTTATTCAAACGCCTGTTGCTCTATGCTTTGCAACTATTAATGCATCGGGGATTGCTAATCTTTTTATTGACCCAAAAAAAGTTGATGATGAATTACGCAAGCACTTAGGCCCGAATGTAGTATTGCATGATATAAAATCTTTTAGTTTATTTTTAAAAACATTATCTGGTATAGTGCGCATAGATTCAAATAGAGCCCCAATAGCTATAAAGCATATCTTAGAAATCGCAAAAGTTTCTTTTACATATGATAGTGATCCAATATTGAAACTAAGAGCTTGTAAAAATAAAACTGAATTAGAAGGTAGTGTTCAGGCTCATATTCGCGATGGTGCAGCAGTTGTAGAATTCTTATCTGAAATTCAATATGCACAACCAGGCTTTTTGAAAAATGAAATAGAGTTAGTTAAGCTCTTAGAGTCAAAGCGATATGCAACTGGGAAATTAAAAAATATTTCATTTGATACGATATGTGGTTCAGGCCCAAATGCCGCCATAATTCATTATCGAGTAAACACTAAAACAAATCGAACAATCTCTCTTGGAGATGTAGTGCTAATCGATAGTGGTGGACAATATCTAGATGGTACAACAGATATTACTCGAACTATTGCAATTGGGTCGGTAGCAGAAGAAGTGATCGATGCAAATACTCTTGTACTAAAAGGTATGATAGCAATTTCAGCTTTGAGATTTCCCAAGGGTTTGTCTGGTCGTGATATAGATTCAATTGCACGGCAAGCTTTGTGGTCAAAAGGCTTGGATTTTGATCATGGAACTGGCCATGGTGTTGGATCATTTCTATCTGTTCATGAAGGCCCACAAGCAATATCAAGACATAACAATGTGCCATTAGAACCTGGTATGATCATATCAAATGAGCCTGGATACTATAAAAAGAATTCATTTGGTATACGAATAGAGAATTTAATATATGTAAAAGAATGTTTAAGAGACAAAAATCATGATGATCGATGTATGTTGGAATTTGAAACGCTAACGTTGGCTCCGTTTGATTTAAATATGATAAAAGTTAGTTCATTAAATGAACAAGAAATAAAATGGCTTAATAACTACCATTCAAATGTTTATAAAAAACTAAATTCTATTTTAACTAAGTCTGCAAAAAAATGGTTGAAAGCTGCGTGTATCCCGATTTAACTTTATGAGTGCTCTTCTTTAGAAGTATCAAATAAGGCCTGATTGAATGTTTTAAGCGCATCTATATAATATAAGACGCCAACTAATTTAGTGGAATTCTTTTCAGGTCCTATACTCAAAACTGGTAAATATTCACATTCTCCATTTTGAAACATAGGCATAGCTGCCTCCAAATTTGCACCAATATCTAAATACTGACCTTGTTCAATCATTTGCCATAAATATTTTTCATCAAGATTTGTTTTTTCATAAGAATTCATGATACTCACGACTTTGTATTTTGCGAGTAAATAACTATGTGGGCCCTCAGAAAGGTTCACACCTCTACGTTCCAATTGTGTTAAGAAAAATGATCGATGAATCATTTTACTCGTAAAGGCAGTGGCTATTGACACAGCTACCATAACAGCAAGACCTGCTTGCCAATCACCCGTAAGTTCTATCACAATCAAGATAGTTGAAATTGGAGCCCCCAATATAGCAGCAGCGACAGCGCCCATACCTGAAATGGCATAAAGCGTTTCATCACCATCTACTGATGGAAAAATTGAAACAGCAATCCATCCAAATGCAAGTCCAGTAAGCGCACCCAACATTAGTGAAGGAGAAAATATTCCTCCACCCATTCGGCCAGCTAATGTAATGACTACTGCCAAACCTTTGGCAAATGCAAAAAATATAGCAGTCCAGAATAATAAATTTCCATTCAATGCAAGAGACATTGTTTCATATCCAACACCAATAATATGTGGAAATTTTATTGCTATAAGTCCTAGAAAAGCACCCGCGAAAGCAGGCCTAGACCAATTAGGAATGCGTAGTATTTTCTGAAATTTATCACCTAAAGTTTCTGCCCAAAATACAGATTTTATAAAGCTTACTGCCACAAACGCACACACAATTCCTAGAAGTAAATGTGCAGGCAATTCAATATAAAAATCTTGGGTATGAACAGGTAATGTAAACTCTGTCACATTACCAAAATATAATCGACTAATTACAGTGCCTGCAACCGATGCAATTAGTATTGGAGCCAATGCTTGAATTGCATAGTGCCGCAATACAACTTCAAGTGCGAATAAAGCACCCGCTAAAGGTGCATTGAATGACGCAGAAACAGCTGCGGCAACAGCACAACCCATCAAGTTACGACCAGTAATACCATCAGCATTTATCCATCGAGAAACTTTTGAAGATATCAAAGACCCTAACAAAACAACTGGACCTTCACGACCTGTAGACCCACCCGTTGAAAGAGTAATCACTGAGGCAAAACTTGAAGCTAACCCTGCTTTTCCCTCTACCCTACCTTCATATAATGCAGCACCTTCGATGACATGGCCCACAGACCTTGCCCGACCATCTTTTGTAAAAATATTTAGAATTATACCAACAATTAATCCACCAGTAATTGGAATAATCATAACAGTGAACCATGGCAATTGAGATACAGCATCTGTTAGCGATATCCCACTTTCTCCATAAGAAAAAAATTGCAGATATGTTATGGCCAGCCGAAATCCAAGTGTAGCCAGTCCAGATGCTATTCCTATTAGTAAAGCAATGATCCAAAATTGCATCTGACTTAAGCCATATTCACGAATTATGCTTAAGTATCTAGATATATCTAGCATGAACTCATTAAATTTTTTATTTATTAAACTCAACAAACTGGACCTTTTATAATTCAAATCTCTAAGTTAACATTAAGAAAGTTTGGAGATTTCTATGACCAATATTGCAGCAGCCATAACAGAAGTTAAAGCACTTCTTGGGCAAAGGTTAAATACATCTAAATCTGTGTGTGAATTACATGGCCAAAATGAAACCTATTTTCCTAAAATGTTACCAAATGCAGTAGCATTTCCACATAATACATTAGAAGTCTCAAAAGTTGTTAAAATATGTGAAAAATATTACTGCCCTATAATTCCTTGGGGCGTTGGAACCTCTTTAGAAGGTCATGCATTAGCATTACATGGTGGAATTACATTAAATATGTCAGAAATGAATAATACTCTTGAAGTAAACACTCAAGATATGCTCGCAGTAGTACAGCCTGGTATTACTAGAGAAATTCTAAATAAAGAGCTACGATCAACAGGGTTGTTTTTCTCAGTTGATCCAGGCGCAAATGCAACTCTAGGTGGCATGGCTGCAACGAGAGCATCAGGGACAACCTCTGTTCTTTATGGAACAATGCGAGAAAATGTCCTAGCTATGGAAATTGTTTTAGCCGACGGTAAAATTATAAGGACTGGTACGAGAGCTAAAAAATCATCAGCTGGATACGACCTCAACAAATTATTTGTTGGCAGTGAGGGAACACTAGGTATAATCACCGAGCTCACAGTGGCGTTAAAGGGGCAACCAGAAGCAATTTCAGCTGCAGTTTGTGATTTTGAGAGTATCGATGACGCTGTAAATGTTGTTATAATGGCGATACAACTGGGAATACCCATGGCAAGAATTGAATTGATTGATGAGATATCAATTCGTGCTATTAACCAATACTCAAAACTAGATTACCCTGAGAAACCTCATTTATTTATGGAGTTTCATGGCTCAATAACAAGCGTCTCAGGCCAAGCAGAAACAATCTTAAGTATTGCAAAAGATTTTCAAGTAGGCGGCTTTAAATGGTCTACAAAATCCGAAGAACTAAACAAACTATGGGCAGCCCGCCATCAAGCATACTATGCAACCAAGGCATTATTTCCAAACCAAATCGGGATGTCTACTGATATCTGTGTACCAATCTCTAAACTTGCTAAAGCTATTAAAGATACTCAAAGTGATCTAAAAAAATACAATGTAACAGGCTCCATTATTGGTCATGTTGGAGATGGGAATTACCATACTTTATTATTTTGCGACCCAACAGACCCTGACGATTTAAAACTAAATAAACTACTTGCAAATAGAATGGCCAAAAGAGCCTTAGCTGTAGGTGGAACTGTAACTGGAGAACATGGAATTGGTATAGGAAAATTAAATCTCATGGAACAAGAACATGGTTCTTCATTATCAATAATGACTGACTTGAAAAAACTTTTTGATCCTAAAAACATAATGAATCCAGGAAAAATGATAAATCTAAGTTCCAAACAGATCGATGATTAATTAAATAGTATATAAATAATTATAACAAAGCTTGGGCTGCTGCACGAGCTTCTGGTGTAATTTTATCCCCAGAAAGCATACGCGCAATTTCATTTATTCGTGCATTTTCGTCTAATTGGATGACTGTACTCGTAGTTACCCTATTCATAGTACTTTTATTAACTTGCCAGTGATGAGCACCTTTTGCAGCCACTTGAGGACTATGAGTTACAACTAATACTTGGCTAGATATTGCTATATCTGCCAATCTTTGACCAACTGCATCAGCTGTAGCACCTCCAACACCTCGGTCTATTTCATCAAAGATCATTGTTAAATTTTGATTTGTTTTTGTTAAGCATACTTTTAAGGCAAGTAAAAAACGCGATAACTCTCCACCAGATGCGATCTTGTTTATAGGTCCAGCTGGTGCTCCTGGATTTGTTGAAACAATAAATGTAACTTCGTCAAAGCCATCTTCACTAGATTTTTTTGTATCAATATTAACAATAAAGCGTGAATTTTCTAACTTTAGTGGCCCCAATTCATTTACCATTGCACGTTCTAATTCTTTTGCAGTTTTTTTCCTCAATTTTGATAAATCTGAAGCATATTTATCATAATTAGCTTTAGATTCTGATAACTTTTCTTCTAGATTTATTATTTCTTGAGCACTCAATTTCGAGTTCTCAAGTTTTTGAATTAATTCCAAAGAAAAAGTATTTAAATTATCGGGTAAGATATCATGCTTTCTCGCCAAAGCTCGTATTGCAAACAACCTTTCCTCAACTTTCTCTAATTCTAGCGGATTAAAATCTGTTAAGGATAAATATTTATCTATATATTGTTGAGCATTCGATAAATTTGAAAGTGAAGAAGATAAATTAGATATAACATTTTCCAATGAATCCTCTGCATCATTTGAGACTCCTTCTATCCATCGAATAGCATCAGTCAATAAGCCCTCAGCTCCACTTTCATTGATTAATTCTGATGCTTTTTCAATATCTCCACGAATTTTTTGAGATGATTGCATTGATCTTCTTCTAATATCCAAAAGCTCATCTTCACCATCTTCTGGTGATAACTTTTGCAATTCATCAATTGAATGCTTAATATAATCATTATCTTTTATTGCATCAAAATAAGATAATTTTGCATCATTTAGCTCAGTTTCTGTCTTTCGATACTCTTTCCATAACAGACGGAGTTTAAATGAATTAATATTTCCAAAATTATCTAATAAATCTATGTGACTTTTCGGGTTTAGAAGTCCACGATCATCAAATTGGCCATGTATTTCGACCAGAACATCTGAAAGTTTTCTTAATATTTCACCAGAGCATCTTTTATCATTTACATAAGATGTTTTTCTACCTTCTAGGTTAACAGTACGCCGCAATATCAGCTCATCCGTTGCAGGTATACCAGATGATTTTAATATTTCTTTAACAGATACAGAATTTTTAATATCAAAATATGCAATAACTTCACCATTATTGGCACCTTCACGAACTAAACTAGAGCGACCCCGCCAGCCAAGTACAAAACCTAAAGAATCAAGCAATATAGATTTACCAGCGCCAGTTTCGCCGGTTAATACATTCAATCCTGGCTGAAAATTCAGCTCTAATTTATCAATTAGAAGCAAGTCAGTGATATATAGACCACGTAACATTTATGTCATAGCCGTTTTTTTGGTGTAACATTGCGCCATATTTTGGTGAGCCAATTAGATGAATTTTCATTAACAGCTTCAGTTGATATTCCACGACCTGTTAACAAAACATATGTATCTTTATACCAATCCGATGCTTGAAAGTTATGGCCTAATATTGCACCAGTTGTTTGCGCGTTAGCTATTAATCCTAATGACAAATAAGACTCTACTAATCTGTGCAAAGCTTCAGGAGTATGGCTTGTTGTTTCGAATTCTTCAACAACTACTCTAAATCTAGAGATAGCAGCTCCAAAATGGCCACGCTTTAAATAATAGCGCCCAACTTCCATTTCAGCACCTGCTAAATGGTCTAGTGATAAATCAAATTTTAGAAGTGATGGAGAAGTATATTCACTATTTGGATATCGTTCGATGACAGTTCTAAATGCTTGCAATGCGCTAAATGTTACTGATTGATCTCTACTAACATTATCAATTTGATCATAGTAACTTAATGCTATCAAATATTGGGCATGTGCTGCATCAACATCTGCCGGGTAAAAATCCAAATACCGCTCAGCATCAGCCCTACTTTCTTCATAGAAGGCACCATTGTGATTTGCGATTGCAGACATCAGAAGTGATTTTTTAGCCCATTCAGAATAAGGATATTGGCGTTCTACTGCAGCGAACAAACTAGCTGCTTCTGCATTCAAAT
>DS022282.1:1947103-1976511 GCA_000153745.1 Rhodobacterales bacterium HTCC2255 | reverse complement strand
TGCGCATTTTACTGAACAAAATCATCCCACGAGATATCTGCACCAGGCAAATCATGGCTTATATGACTTGGACATTCCACCATCTCCCATGCATGAGATTGAGAAAATAAAGCATGTAATAATAGGTTTGTAGCACGGTGCCCAGCTCGCTTACCTTTATATTCTCCAAGAATTGGCGCACCTGCTAAATATAAATCACCCAAAGCATCTAACATTTTGTGACCAACACATTCGTCTTTCCGCCGATAACCTTCTGGATTTAATACTACATCTTTATCGACGACAATCGCATTATCTAGGCTGCCACCAAGAGCTAATCCCATAGACTGCAAATGATCGACATCACTTCTTCTGACAAAAGTTCTACAGTTAGAAAGTTCGCGAACAAATGAACCATTGGCCATATTCAATTTCTTTTCTTGGAATCCTATAGCTGCTTCTTCAAAATCTATTTCAAAGTTCATTTTTAAAGTTTCACTAGGAGACAAACTTACTTCGCAGTCATCAACAACAACCTTAACTGGTTCAAGGATGCGTATCACGCGTATTGGTGTATTAAGCTTTTGAATGCCAGCTTTTAAAATCGCACTAACGAAAGGGGCTGAAGAACCATCCATTATTGGAATTTCTGGCCCATCAACATCTATAATCGCATTGTGAATACCTGTTCCAGCTAATGCGGCCATTAAATGTTCAATAGTGGAAACCTCCACTCCATCAGAATTACTTATGCGAGTGCAAAGCTGTGTATTACTAACAGCATCATATCTGGCAGGAATTAAATTATCGCAGTCTGAAATATCTACACGCCGAAACCATATTCCATATTCTGCAGATGCTGGTGAAATAATTAAATTTGAAAGCACACCAGAGTGGAGTCCGGTACCAGACATTTTAATTATTTTTTTAATTGTGGTCTGCATAGATAATTGGCCATATTGTTATATTTATGTATTTGATTTATTCATACATCTAAGTTGTAAATCACTCAATTCACGCTTTATGTCCAAAATTAACTAAATTGTAATATTTGTAAGGTTGCCAAAGAAAAAGGCGCGGAAATCCGCACCTTTTTCAAATTTCATTTTTAATTTGCTTGACGCCTTAAGAAGGCTGGGACCTCCACTTGATCATCATTAACATTCATTTCTTCATATTCAGAATTGTAACGAGGCTCGTCTTGAACTCTTGGTTGACTCCTAAATACTGGTTCAACAACAGATGATGAACCAGTCATTCTTGAAATTAAACCTCCAAACACACCCTTACGTTCATTTGGTTTATCATGAGAAAAAGTTTCTTCAAGATTTGATTGTGGAGTAATTCTCAAAGGTTCTTGTTTAGGTTGTTTCTGCACTGCAGCATGCAATCGAGCCATAATTTCAGGGCTAGGTTGTCCAGACAATTCTGGAGTAAAATTATCAAACTCTGGCTCTATGTGATCATCAGAGACAGTATTTTCTTCTTGAATTGGTTTGTATGCTGGTTCAGGTAATTCAATATCATTTATGTAATTAGTTTCATCTACTTCTACTAAACCTATATTATTGTCATCAAAAAACGTAGGTTCTTGTAGGGTCGAAACTGTTTCAACTTCTAACTCTTCTGTAGCAGCTATATCTTTTGTATTAACAATTTCATCATTCCTTAAAGGGAGTGGAGACTTTAAAGTTCTACGAGGAACAGGTGTTTCACCAATCTCTTTTTCTGCTGCATCAATCCCAGTTGCAACGACAGACACTCTCATTGTGCCGTCAAGCGTTTCATCTAAGGCAGATCCAACAAGAATGTTTGCGTTTGGATCAACTTTATCACGAATTCTATTTGCTGCTTCATCAACTTCAAAGAGTGTTAAATCAGAACCACCTGTAATGTTTATTAGCACACCACGGGCACCATCAAGCGAAATTTCATCTAATAATGGATTATTAATCGCTTGCTCTGCTGCTTGAATAGCGCGATCTTCACCTGAGGCTTCACCCGTTCCCATCATAGCTTTGCCCATTTCGTCCATGACAACACGAATATCAGCAAAATCTAGATTTATAATTCCTGGACGTACCATTAAATCAGTTACGCCTTTAACACCTTGGTATAAAACATCATCCGCGAGGCTAAATGCTTCAGTAAAAGTTGTTTTTTCATTCGCTATTCTAAATAAATTTTGATTTGGAATAATGATAAGTGTGTCTACTACAGATTGTAATGTCTCAACCCCATCATCTGCTTGCCTGGCTCTTTTGAAACCTTCGAATTGGAATGGCTTTGTAACAACACCAACAGTTAAAATGCCAAGTTCACGAGCTGCTTGAGCAATGATAGGCGCTGCTCCAGTTCCAGTTCCACCACCCATACCAGCGGTTATAAAACACATATGGCTTCCTGCCAGATGATCAACAATTGTTTCTATACTCTCTTCAGCGGCTAATGCTCCTACTGTTGGTTGCGCACCAGCGCCGAGACCCTCAGTAGCTTTTTCACCCAACTGTATTCGAGTTGATGCTTTTGATAATTGCAATGCCTGAGCATCTGTATTGGCTACAATGAAGTCAACTCCATCAAGATTTTTTTCAATCATGTTGTTAACTGCATTGCATCCTGCGCCGCCTACACCAAAAACGGTAATTTTTGGACGCAAATCTGCTACTTCAGGTATTTGGAGATTCAGAGTCATGGTCTGTCCGCCTGTTTTAAATTTTACTGCTCTGTCACTTTTTGTGACTTATTATACTTTATTGTAACAAACTGATTCGTTGACGTCACGAAAAATCGTACTGAAATTTAATAGTTATTTAAAAAAACAGAATTAAATAGACTTTTGAAGCTCAAAAACATTATTTACCAGTTGTTTTTGACCCATTGCATGGCTCGTTTCATAGGCATTGCACCCATACGCCTCTCTGGCAAATCAAAATCCCAACACTCGTCTTGAGGATGTGCAGCATAAAGAGCTAAACCAACAGGAGCAGCATAATCTGGCCCAGTAGCGGCTTGCGGCAATCCATGAACTCTTAATGGACGTCCTAAACGAACTTGTTGACCTAGAATTCTACTCGCCAACCCTTCCATTCCAGGGATTTGGCTGGCTCCTCCAGTCAATACAATGCGCTGACTTGGTAAAGTATCAAATCGCGCAGCTTGTAATTTATGATAAACTTCTTCCAATATTTCTTCAATACGAGGACGAATTATACCAATAATTTCAGATCTAGTGAACTTTCGGCGATCATGATCCCAATCTCCAGTTTGTCCATCTACATCTATCATTTCTCTATCATCCATAGATGTAGCTATTACACCTCCATGAATTGTCTTAATTCTTTCTGCAGTATTACGAGGTATTTGCAGCCCAGAGGATAAATCAGAAGTTACATGATCGCCACCAATACGAACTGAGTCCGCAAAAATCATTTGCTTTCGTAAAAAAACTGACACTGAAGTAGAACCGCCTCCTATATCTATACATGCAGCACCTAATTCTTGTTCATCCTCAACTAATGATGAAATAGCTGATGCATATGCCGATGAAACTACTCCAGCTAACTCCAAATCACACCGCTTTATGCAAGTAATTAAATTTCTCAGTATACGTGCATCAATTGTTAATAAATGTAAGTCTACAGATAATAGATGCCCTATTTGGCCACGTGGGTCTGAAAGTGATGGATTTTGATCTAATGCAAAATTAACCGGCATAGCATGAATTGTTTCGCGGTCTTCACCAAAGTTTGGCGTATCACAAGAAGCTAACACTCTTCCAATATCTGCATTGGTTACACTACCTGTCTCAACCTGAACATCACCAGCTAGTCCATATGATTTTGGCTGAGCTCCAGAAAAACAAACCATGACATGGTCTACTCGAATATTTGCCATTTTTTGCGCGCCCTGAACAGCAGTTCTAATAGCGCGCTCCGTTTCTTCCATTTGTGTAATTTCACCAAGTTTAACTCCGCGAGATCTAGTTTTTGCAACACCGATAACTCGAAATGAGCCATGATTAGCTATTGCGCCAATACCCTCAGACGCATTTATCTGAACAGAGGGGTCAAATTGTAAAATCATACACACTATTTTAGATGTACCTACATCTAAAATGGCTACTACTCCTCTTTGTAAAGCTGCTCGTCTTTTCTGACGCATTGTTCTTTGGTTTTCATAAAGAGTATTCATTTTATTTCTCTATTCCATTAATTCAGATGTGCGGATAATTTCGTTTGCAGCGTCAGAAAGACGCAAAACTGGCCTCGATGTGTCACGCATGTCAATCGTAACAATGTCACGTGATAATATATTTTGAGACGAGTTTAGTACCAAAACATGCTTTAAAGCATTTATGGGTTCAAACTCAGGCAATTGTATAATTTGATTACGGTCCAAGATCATGTCCCATCTTCTATCACCCATTCTACGCAAACCACGTAAACGCTCAGAAATTGGTTCCGCAACCTTATAAATATTCAGAGCCTCAAGAATATATTCTTTTGCACCATCTCCTGCAAAAAGCGGTAAGTCGAGCCGGTCAAGCCTTGATGCCAGAATGCCAGAAATTTCTCCTTCAGAATCTATCATTTCTAGAGAGGAACCATTTCTCCATATAATTAGTGGGATTCTTTCGATTAGATCTACTTCCAACAATCCACCAGGCCTAAGGAATAATGATGCAGATTTAACTTCTTGCATATCTTGAATCTTATTTTTCAACTCAAGCAGATCTAATTTAAAAGAACTAACTGGAAAATTTAATTTCAAAGATTTTCTGATAGACATTGCCAATGCTTCAGACGCCCCTTCAATTTTCATTAATTCAATTTGAAATTCTGGACGTGCTTGAATATTTAATTTTGCATCTTCAAACACATTATTAAACTTTAATCGCAAATTATCATTTGATAAAAAATATGTTCCAAACATAAACATTAATAATGTCGGCAATCCAAAACATATTGTTCTTTTTATAATTGGCGACAACCACATTCGGTGTATTTTGTATTTTATCTTACTAGGAGCAGGGTCAGTTTTAATAACCCGTTCTGGAGTTTTTTGGCCAAACAAGCGCCCTATTTTTTCTGCAGAAATTTCACCAAGTGGAGCAATATTTGGGGCCTCTTGCTTTCTTTTGTTTATAGACTCAATCGAAGAGATGCGCCTTAATTGTGGTTCTTTTCGATTCATCGATTGCATGATGCGTCCTCCACCATCCAACGGACCATTTGCCCAAAAGATATGCCTTTATAAGCAGCCTGCTCAGGCGCCAGTGATGTAGGTGTCATACCTGGCTGAGTATTAGTTTCCAATAATTTCAAACCAGATAGGCCTAGATTTTCATCCCAGCGAAAATCAGTTCTTGATAACCCTCTGCAATTTAAACATTCATGCGCGCGTTCTGCATAATCGATACATGCATCAAAAATTTCTTTTGGCAGGTTTGCAGGTATTTCATGATGAGAACCACCATTCTCATACTTAGCGTCAAAATCATACCAACCATCAGTAATGATATTTGTTACAGTAAGGGCATTTCCATCAAGTACGGTTACCGTTAATTCATATCCGGGAATGAATTCTTCAACCATTAGTGTATCTGGCAATTCTTCTTTAATAGTCGATATTGGCTTATCACCACTATTTACAATGTATACACCAACAGATGATCCTTCATTGTATGGCTTTACAACATATGGAGCAGGCATTGGGTGTGAATTTAAAATTTCAGATTTAGAAACCAACATAGACGCAGCAACAGGTAAACCTGCCGCTCTATAAACATCCTTTGTTTTTTCTTTGTCCATAGCTAGCGCTGATGAATAAACTCCTGAATGAGTATATGGAATTTGCATCCATTCCAGTAACCCTTGTACGCAACCATCTTCACCCCATCGACCATGCAAAGCATTAAATACTACATCAGGATTTGACGCAGTTATTTTTGGTGCAAGATTCTCATCTGCATCAATAATTGAAACAATGTAACCTTCTCCGCGTAATGCAGATGCAATTTCGTTACCCGAAACCAGTGAGACTTCTCTCTCAACTGACGGGCCACCATTTAGCACTGTAACACGGGTGATCGCCTTGCTCGACATACCATCCTCTTCCTTACCCTGTTAATCGGGCTTTAGAATTTTATTCAGTTAAGGGTTCTCCAACCCTCATTATTTCCCACTCTAACTTAATCCCAGAGTCTGCGTAAACCTTTTTAATTACTTCTTTGCCTAAATTTTCTAAATCAGCTGCAGTTGCATCCCCAATATTGATCATAAAGTTAGAATGTTTATTACTCATTTTAGCTCCACCAATACTAGCTCCACTCATACCTGCATTGTCAATTACCTTCCATGCCTTTAGATCGTGCACATCATCAATTTTGCCCGTAGATGAAAAACCCGATGGATTTCTAAAAGTTGAGCCACAAGACCGTGCATCTATAGGTTGGCTCTCTGAGCGTTTATCAAGTGCTGATTGCATTTTATTTTTCAATTCCACTGAAGTTTTATGATTTCCCTTCAGAATTACATTCGTAATAATGGATCCTTTTGGTATCTCACTTGATCTGTAATCAAAATGCATATCTTCTTTATTTAATGTTATTAATTTTCCTTCTCTTGTAACAACGCTCGCACTTTCAAAAACATCTTCGATGTATGAACCATAACACCCAGCATTCATCTTTACTGCTCCACCTATTGTTCCCGGAATGGTTCTTAAAAATGTGAGGTCAATACCTACATCAGCTGCTTTACGCGCAACATGTGAGTCTAAAGCAGCTGCTCCAACACTTATTTTATTATTATCCAATATATCTATATTATTGAATCCTCGCCCAAGCTTAATGACAACACCCCTGATACCACCATCCCGTACAATGAGATTTGAGCAAACGCCAATTATAAAGACTGGTATGTTTTTTGGTGTATTACTTAAAAAATTTGATAAGTCATCTTTATCGGCGGGTTGATACAAATAATCCGCCATACCACCTACTTTCAACCATGAAAGATCTGACATTAATCGATTAGCAACAATCGTACCGCGAACTGTAGGAGGAAATTTTTCAGTCATTATTTAACCATTTTACTAGATTTAAGATAAAAAAATTTAACCATACACTTATTTGTACATATAAGTTATCTCAATTAACAATAATATTCTCAGATAATCCATAAGCCCATGCGCTTATAGTTCCCGCACCCAGGCACACTAAAAGATCGCCATTTTTACAGTTTTCTAAAAAAAATTTTTTTAAATCTGCTTCATCTACAACGGCAAAGGCATTGCGATGTCCCCTGGCTTTCAAACCAGCAACCAGACTATCACGATTACGATTTTTTATAGGTTCTTCGCCAGCAGAATACACATCCGTTATACCAACCACATCAGCATCATTGAAAGAATTACAAAAATCTTCGAATAAATTATCTAATCTACTGTATCGGTGAGGCTGATGCACAGCTATTACTTTTCCACTGGTCGCTTGTTTTGCCGCACTCAATACTGCTGAAATTTCCACTGGATGATGGGCATAATCATCAATTATTGTCACTCCATTAATTTCCCCTACATGTGTAAAACGCCGCTTAACTCCTTTGAACTCTAATAGTGCATTACGGATTTGTTTTGCATCCATGCCAAGGTGCCTAGATACTGCAACAGCAGCTAAAGCATTTGAAACGTTATAATCTCCTGGCATGGGAAGCATTACATCTTTTATGAATGCATTTTCAGATTGAAGCGCAATATCAAAGTATGCACACCCCTTTTTAAATTTCAAATTTTCTGCTCTAACATCAGCTTGCTTATTGAAGCCATAAGTAACAATCCGTCTGTCATCAACACGGCCAACCAAAGATTGCACTTCTGGATGATCTGTATTGCAAATTGCTAATCCATAAAATGGTATATTTGATACAAAGTTATAAAAAGCATCTTTCAAATTATCAAAACTTCCATAATGTTCCATATGCTCAGGATCTATGTTGGTCACCACTGCTATTGTAGCTGGCAGTTTATTAAAAGTCCCGTCACTTTCATCTGCTTCTACAACCATCCAATCACCAGTACCCATTCGGGCATTGGAACCATAGGCATGAATTATACCACCGTTTATAACTGTTGGATCAATCCCACCATGATCTAATAAGGTAGCTACCAAAGTTGTCGTTGTGGTCTTGCCATGCGTTCCAGCAATAGCAATATTAGATTTTAATCTCATTAATTCTGCAAGCATCTCTGCTCGACGAACAATTGGTAAACCTAAAGCTCGCGCATGATCTAATTCTTTATTTCCTGCTTTGATTGCTGATGATATAACTACAACTTCAACTGCTTCAACATTTTTTGGATCTTGAGGGTAATGAATTTTCGCCCCCATTTTCATTAGCCGTTTTGTAATTGGGGTCTCTTTTAGATCTGAACCAGAGATAATATATCCTTGATTTATTAGCACTTCTGCAATTCCTGACATACCAATTCCACCAATACCAATAAAATGTATGGGTCCAAGCTTAGTAGGTAATTTAGTTGTAGTTATCATTTTACAATTCATCTTTAGCATTAGCTTCAATTAGGTCAGCCAGTTCATTCACAGCATTTGGCTTACCCATCATTAACGCTCTTTTTGCCATATTAGAAGCTATCTCATCAGATGATAAAATTTTTATTATATTTTCAGCTAATATCTCCGGTGTAAGTTTATTTTCAGATATTATATTCGCTGCCCCTGCCTTAACTAATCCTTGAGAATTAGCTGTTTGATGATCACCAGTAGCTGCCGCAAATGGAATTAATATTGAAGGACGACCTATAATTGAAATATCAGCTATAGATGATGCACCAGAGCGTGAAATTACTAATTGCGCTTGGGATATTCGCAAAGGAACATCTTGAAAAAACTCTTCAATTTCAAAGCTAACATTAGAACCTAAAAATATCTTTTCAACCGCTGCCATATCTTCTTTTCGCACCTGGCAAGCGACTCGTAAGTTAATTCGCAAATATTCAGGCAATAGAGTTATTGCTTCAGCAGTAGTTTTTGAAACAATGCTAGAGCCTTGTGAGCCTCCAATTACTAATAAGCTTAACGGCCAATTTCCTGGAGGCGTGTATGGAGAATTTTTATATTGTAAAACTTTGCTTCGAACAGGGTTACCAACATATTCAGCTTTCACATTTTTTGGCAGTTGAGTTGACCAAGAGCCACAAGCTACACTGCAAACTTTTTTTGAGAATAATTTGTTTACCCTTCCTAAAATACCATTTTGCTCATGAATGATACGCGGTATTTTTCTAATCCCACCAGCCAGAAGCGCTGGAACTGCGGGGTACCCACCAAAGCCTACTATAACTCTAGGTTTTTGTTTTCGCATAGATCGCAAGGCATCAATTACACCTTGGAAAATTAGGATTGGCGCAAATATTTTTCCCTTTAATCCTCCACGCGAAAAAGTTGAAGCTCTTACAGTATCTATCGTTACGTCTTTTGGGAAATCACTTGCATATCTTTTGCCCCTCGCATCAGTTGATAGCCTAACCTGCCATCCACGTTCTATCATTTCTTCCGCTAAGGCTTGAGCTGGAAACATATGCCCTCCAGTACCGCCTGCAGCTATAATTATCAGAGGTTTTTTTGTCATTGGGCCGATTTCGGTGCAACTAATATATCTGAGATATCACCTTGAGCACGGGTTCGGGTGAAAGCTAACAACATACCTAAACCAATCCCACCTGCAACTAACGAAGAACCACCATAACTTACAAACGGTAATGTCATTCCTTTTGCCGGTAATAATCTAACTGCAACACCCATGTTTATCATGGCCTGCATGCCAAAAAGAACAGCAATTCCTGTTCCAGAAAGACGAACAAATATATTCCTCTCATTCATTAGTCGCATGAGTGATCTTACAGTAATTGCCGCAAATAAACATATAATAACCAACACTAATACCAACCCATATTCTTCTGCTGCCACGGCAATAATAAAGTCTGTATGAGCATCTGGGAGAGACCATTTTACCGAACCCTCACCTAAACCAACACCAAAAAAACCACCCTCTTGTATAGCATTAGTTGCATATCCTAATTGTGTTCTAGGATCGATATCAGGATTTAAGAATCCATCGATCCTGCGTGCGAAGTGCTCTGAATTATTATATGAAAATAAACCTACTCCAATTACACCAATAAACATCACAAACATTAATATAAGTGAAGCTCCGGCCACAAAGTACATTAAACCCCATGATGCTAAAAAAAGAGACGCCTGCCCAAAATCAGGCTGAAATGCCAACAAACCAACAACTAATACACAAACAAGAAAAGACATTCGTTTTCCCGGGGGTCCTCCAACTTCAAAACTTGAAGCCATTAGCCATGCAGTAAAAATAACAAAGCATGGCTTTAGAAATTCAGAAGGTTGCACAGACGCAAACCCTAAAGAATACCAACGGACTGCCCCTTTGCCATAGTCTGTGCCTAAAAACGGTAAAAAACAAATCGCTATAAAACAACAAATAAAACCAATTATACCCAACCTTCGCACTACTTTAGGGGATAACATTGATGTAAATATCATTGCCAAAAGTGCTATTATCCCAAAAAATAACTGCTTATAAACATAATAAAATGGATCTAACCCATTTCTTTGCGCTAACGGCACAGACGCAGCAAGCCCTAGCAATATACCCATAATAAAAAGTATCATAACAAAAGTTAAAGACCATCGGTCTATTGTTTGCCACCAACGTGGCAAAATTGGATCGCTAGGTTGCTGCGCAACCGAACCAAATACCATATCCGTCATAAGATATCGCCTGTCTGCATCTGCTCTATTGCTGCCTCGTTTTCGGGTTCAGCTTATAATTATTATTATTTATGTTATTACATATTTAATTTTAGAATTCTAGTAGATGATATGTTTTAATAAGTAATAAAGCGAGACTATGCTTGTTCAAACCTAAACACGATTAACAAGCATAACATTGTTGATAAAATCATCACCACGCTTTTCAAAATTTTCATATTGATCAAAACTTGCACAAGCTGGGGCTAGTAAAACAACATCGTTTTTTTCAGCATCCAGAGACGCTAATCTCACTGCTTCAGAAATGGAGCCAGCAATTACAAAATCAATGCTAGACAAATCTTTTATCAAGTCAGAAACATCAGTCCCAATTAGATAAGCTTTTTTTATTCTATTAAAATATGGCTTTAGGGGCAAAACTCCAGCTTCTTTAGATTCACCACCAACAATCCAAAGAATACTTTTAAAAGCTAAGAGTGCTTTTTTTGCAGCATCAACATTTGTAGCTTTACTATCATTAACATACATAACACCATTGAAGGTTCCTACGGTTTGGCACCTATGAGTTAGCCCGACATAAGAGTTTAATTTTTCTTCAATAAGTTTAGGCGCCAATCCAATTGACCTACATACAGCATAAGCACAGCATGCATTTTGATGGTTATGCTCTCCTGGCAAACCAGACATTGACCTTAAATCAATTGATGCAACTTGCCTTCCCTTGCGCCATTCAGCTAAAAATCCTTTTCTAGAAAAAACAGACCAGCCATTATTTTGAAGTTTACTATTTACGGAAACACTTATTACTGGTTCACCTGATTTTGCATCTTGTCGCAGTTGATTTTCCAAGAATTGGCCTTCAATTTCATCTACGCCAATTATTGCTCGATCCGGATTGCCATCAATAAACAATCTGCGCTTTGCATAAAAATACCCACCCATTCCATTGTGACGATCTAAATGGTCTGGTGATAAATTTATAAATACTGCAATATCTGGTGCTAATGCACGCGCTAAATCAATTTGGTACGAAGATAGCTCTAGTACAACAATGGTACCATCTTGCGCAGGTGGTATATCCAAAACACCACGGCCAATATTTCCTGCTACAACGACCTTCCTGTTTGAACCTTCAAGTAGATGAGCAATTAATGCTGTTGTGGTAGATTTACCATTTGAACCAGTTACACATATGACTTTTGGCATAACATCAAAATTATCCCATTCTTGAGTAGCAAAAGAACGGAAAAACAATCCAACATCATTATCAACTACAACACCATTCTGCCATGCTTTTAATACTATTGGGTGAGGTGCTGGGTATAAATGCGGAATGCCTGGTGAAACAATCAAACAGACTATATCTTGCCAAGATGAATTTTTATTGAGGTCAAGAATAACAAAATCCTCAGCATCTGCGGCAATTCTTGACTTCTCATTATCATCCCAAACAATCGGTTCTGCACCACCGGCACGTAATGCTCTGGCCGCAGTCAACCCAGAGCGACCTAAACCTAGGACAGCAACTTTACATCCAGTATATCCGCGAACAGGTATCATTAGCGCAACTTTAATGTAGCTAATCCAATTAAAGCAAGGATTAGTGCTATTATCCAAAACCGGATTACAATTTGAGATTCACCCCAGCCTTTTTTTTCAAAGTGATGGTGTATTGGAGCCATCAAAAATACTCTTTTACCTGTACTCTTAAAATATAGTACCTGAATTATTACAGATAATGCTTCAACAACGAATAATCCACCAACGATCGCTAGTACAAGTTCATGCTTTGTAACAACAGCAATTGCTCCCAATGCACCACCCAAGGCTAACGATCCAGTATCACCCATAAAAACTGCTGCAGGAGGAGCATTATACCATAAAAACCCTAATCCAGCCCCAACTAAAGCAGAAGTGAAGACCAATAGCTCTCCTGTTCCCTCCACGTAATGTACATCTAGATATGCAGTGAAGTCAGTACGCCCAACTACATATGCAATCACACCAAGTGTTCCAGCAGCTATTATGACAGGCATAATTGCCAGCCCATCCAGCCCATCCGTTAAATTTACAGCATTTGCTGCACCAACGATAACAATTATTGCAAATGGAAAGTAAATAAGACCTAAATTCAAAAGCGTATCTTTGAAAATTGGCAAGGCTAAATGTCTGCTTAAATCTTCAGAATGGAGCGTTTGTGCCCAATACACAGCAATCAAAGAGATCAATAGTCCCAATATTATTCGTGCTTTAGATGAAAAACCTATAACATTGTTTTTTGTCACTTTTAAATAATCATCAAGAAACCCAATTACGCCAAAACCGACTGTTACAAGAAGGACAATCCAAACGTACCCATTATCCGATCGTGCCCATAATAATGATGAAAATAATAAAGTCCCTAATATCAAAACTCCTCCCATTGTTGGAGTTCCCGCTTTCTGAATAATGTGACTTGTTGGTCCATCTTCACGAATGGGTTGTCCATGCTTTTGCATCTTTTTTAATCTGCGAATTAGTGGAGCGCCGAAAATAAAAGATAAAATTAATGCTGTAAAGAATGCCCCACCAGAACGAAATGTGATATACCTAAAAAGATTAAATGCATCTCCTCCATCTGATAGCTCACTTAAAAAATATAGCATTTATAAAACTCCCTTATCGTGCGTCATTACCTAAATCTTTCAATTTTTCAACAATTTTTGAAACTTTTGTGTAATTAGAACCCTTAACCATAATTGTATCATTAATAATTACTAGATTTTCAATTTCTTTTATCAATGCGTCAACACTTTCAAACCAGAGGCATTGTTTTTGACTAGGTAATTCTTTTTTTAAACAGCGCATCATTGGGCCTACGAGATACAAAATATCTATTGCTTTTATTGATTGAATTTTTGCTAAATTAGAATGAAAAAGCATCTCATTTTCACCGAGTTCACCCATGTCACCTAATATTGCAACTTTTCTGCCTGAAGCTTCACTTTGGGATAAAACATTAATGGCTGCCTCCATTGAAATTGGGTTTGCATTATAACTTTCATCAATCAATTCTATTTTACCTGTACCAATTCTTATTGTGCTTCGCTTTCCTCTTCCACTAGGTGCTTGCCAGTTTGAAAAAGTATTACCTATATTCTTACGTTCAATGCCAACAGCTTCAGCGGCAGCAAAAACAGACATAGCATTGATAGCAAAGTGATCACCTTCAGCACCAAAATAAAAATTAAAATCTAGATTATTCATTTTAGCTGTAACAAAAGTTTTATTTCCATACCGTGAACTAGAAATTAATTTATAATCCGCAGCATCTGTATGACCAAATGTGATGAGCTTACTTCTTACTTTTTGAACAGTATTAAGTAATATATCAAAAGTTGATAAGTCACTATTAACAATTGCTATATTGCTTGATGAAAGGTTTTCAAAAATTTCGGCTTTTGCGTAAGCAATTCCTTCAATATTTTTAAATGCTTTCAAATGTACAGGAGCAACATTCAAAACAATGGCAACATCTAATTTTGCTAATTTTGCAAGTGGCCTTATTTCATCAGGATTATTCATTCCGATTTCAATCACAGCAAAATCAGTTTCCTTTGGCATTCGTGCTAATGTAAGCGGTACGCCCCAATGATTATTATAACTTCGTTCAGCTGCATGTGTTTTCCCATTTGCTATTAAAATGCTTTTTAACATTTCTTTTGTAGACGTCTTACCTACTGACCCAGTTATACCAATTACTTTAGCCTGCGTTCTATCACGTGCAAATTCAGCCATACTCTCAAGAGCGCTAAGAACATCATCAACTATCAACAGTGGCAAATTTTCATCTAAGCCATCTGGCACTCTTGAAACAAGAGCTGCAGCAGCCCCGTTTTCAAAAGCAATCTTGATATATTCGTGTCCATCCCTTTGGTCTTTTAATGCAACAAATAAATCACCCATTTTTAACGTTCGAGTATCAATTGATATGCCGTTGGCCACCCAATTGATACGTGACACACCACTTGTAGCTTTCACAGCATCTTTTGATGACCAAAGACTCATGCGAGCAACTCATCTAAAGTAGAAACACTAATACTGGCTTGCTCTAAATCATTGAAATCAAATATGTCGTTGCCAATTATTTGACCTGTTTCATGACCTTTCCCAGCAATTAATAATGCGTCACCTGGTTTTAAAGCATCAACACCAGTCAAAATTGCTCTTGCACGATCTCCAATTTCAATTGCGTCAGGGCAACCTAATAATATAGATTTTCGTATTGAATCTGGATCTTCACTTCTTGGGTTGTCATCAGTAACAAAGACAACATCTGCATATTTTTGAGCTGCTTCACCAATCAATTCTCTCTTACTTTTATCACGGTCACCACCAGCTCCAACTATAATTAACAAACGACCCATCACATGTGGGCGCATTGCTTTAAGCGCTGTCTCAACGGCATCTGGTGTATGGGCATAATCAACAAAAACAGATGCTCCATTCGAACGCTTTGCAGCTAATTGCATTCTACCAGACACAGTTCTTAGTTCACTAAGTGTATCGAAAACATCATTTGGTTGCTCACCACAGGCTATAACTAGAGCAGCAGCTTGTAAAATATTCATGGCCTGAAAATATCCAATTAAATCTAATCGAACGGATTTAATTTCATCTCTCCATGAAAATAAAATTTGTTGCCCCGTAGCATCAAACGTACAATTTTTTAGTGTCAGGTCACAATTATTTTTTCCAACAGTAATAATATCTTGACCTCGTAATTTTGCAACTTCATAAATATATAATCCTTTGGGGTCATCCATGTTAATAACGACTGAACCTTCTGGTGATAGAACACGTTCAAATAAGCCCAATTTTGAATTAAAATAAGCATCGAAAGTTTCATGATAATCTAAATGATCATGCGTAAAATTAGTGAATGCAGCTGCCGTTAAATAAACTCCATCCAATCTTTTTTGATCCAATCCATGACTTGATGCTTCCATTGAGGCATGTGTGACACCATTAGCCTCAATTTCATATAATATTTTATGCAATAATGTAGGCTCCGGAGTTGTATGAGAAAGGTTTATGGAAACTGCACCTTCAACACCAGCAGTTCCAATATTCACTGCTTTTTTACCTAAACATTCCCAAATTTGTCTTGTGAAATTTGCAACTGATGTTTTACCATTCGTTCCAGTAACAGCTATCATTGTGGAAGGTTGCACCCCAAAAAATCTTGCTACAGTTTTTGATAATATCATACGTGGGTCATTACTAACTATAATTGGAATATCAATTTTCGTAAATATTTTCTTTGCAAAATTAAAGCCATCTTCATCTGTTAAGACTGCAGCAGCATTATTTTCTAATGCAGCTTTTAAAAATTTAATACCATGATATTTAGAGCCAGGCATTGCTACAAATAAATTTCCAGATTCAATTAAGCGACTATCCACACATATATTTGTTATTATTGGATCAGTATAAATTTCGTTTGATGGTACCAAACCAAATTCACTTAATTTTTTAAATTTTGGTGAAGATATGGGCATATACCGCCTCTTATTGACTGCTGATTGAAGTATATTCCATCGCGTCATTTGTAGCAATTGGACGCAGATTAAGAATAGGTGCAACTCGGCTAATTATTTCAGCTGCAACAGGAACTGCTGTAAATCCTGCAGTTCTCTTACGCTTTCCTAATACTTCTATTTCTGGTTCATCAAGTGTTACTATTAGCGTATATTTTGGATTACTAGCTGGAAAAATAGAAGCAAATGTAGTCATAACTTTATCTTTATAATATCCACCACTTGGTTTGATTTTATCTGCAGTCCCAGTCTTACCCGCAACTTGGTATCCATAAACATTTCCCATTGTTGCGGTACCATCATTTTCACTTACCACTCTACGTAACATTGAGGTAAGCTGTTCAGAGGTTTTTGTTGAGATAACTTGTTCTTTTTTTGCATTAGTTGGAATTTGTTTTTTCAATGTTGGAAGCACTTTAAAGCCACCGTTTGCAATAATTGAATACGCAGATGCCAAATGCATTGGGGTCGCTGAAATCCCATGGCCATATGAAATTGTTATCGTAGAAGAGTCTGACCAATTTTTAGGAATAAGAGGTTTTGATCGGCTCGCTTCAACAAGCTCAATGGGAAGTGATTTAAAAAAACCTAAATCTTTTAATGTTTTTTTCTGAGCTGCAGATCCAGCTGCAAGAGCCATACGTATAGTACCTGTATTAGATGATTTCATTATTACATCTTCAACAGAATTAGTTAATCCATAATCTCTATAATCATTATAATTTTTTTTATTCCATCTAAACGGCGTTGTATCAATGATTGTTTTTGGATTTGCTAACCCTTTTTCTAATGAAGTCGCAGCAGTGAAAATTTTGAATGTGGAACCTAATTCATATAAGCCTTGTGCAGCTCTATTAAATAATGGGTTATCTGAAGGATCGCCTGAAACAGCTTCTCTGGGTCGATTATTAGGATCAAAGTCTGGCAACGAAACTAAAGAAATAATCTCTCCTGTGTGTACATCCATTAATATAGCTGATGCGCCCTTTGCATTCATATACCGCATTCCATCTTTTAACACTTGGCGAGTAGCTGCTTGTGCAGTCAAATCAATTGAAAGCTCTAATGGCTTTCCTTCTAACGCAGGATCACGCAGCATATCATCAAAGTATTTCTCGACACCACCAACTCCTACAATTTCTGCAGCCTTGACGCCCTCCTCACCAAATCTTGTTCCCCCAAGTATATGAGCAGCCAATTTTCCATTTGGATAAAGTCTAATTTCTCGATTGCCAAAAAGGAGACCTGGTTCACCTAAGTCATGAACTTGTTGCTGTTGTTCTGGTGAAACACTTTTTTTAACCCAAACAAATTTGCGCTTACCACTAGTAAAATTTCGAACAACTCTTTCCTGATTTAAATCAGGAAAAATCCTCAATAGATCGTCTGCTGCTTTTTTGGGATTAATCATCAAAGGAGGTTGAGCATATAAAGCCTGCGTAGACATATTTGTTGCCAAAATATTACCGTTACGATCAACAATATTTGCTCTCTGATTTATAATTTTTGAGCCTGTGTTATATTGCCTAACTTCATTAGCTGAACTTGAAGCTAACATTGCCATTTTTCCACCTACAGCAGAGAAGCCAATTATAAAAATTAATCCAAGCGCCAATAACCTATTTTCAGCACGAACACGTGTCTTTTGCTGCAACAGTTGATTTCGCTCTGATCTCTCTTTCGCTTCAATGAAATCAGGGTTTTTGCCATCTTGTCGAGCTGCAATAATATGGGCTAGTGGACGTAGAGGTTTTCTTCTCATGGAAACTGTTTACCCCTGTCACTTGAAACCAATACAGGTGAACTAACAACTAAACTACGTCTTGGCGGCATTGGAATTATTTCTAACTCACTAAAATGTTGCGCCGCCAGTGGAACTAATTTTAATTTAATGAAATTTAGATCAGCCAAATTAGCCAATCTTTCAGGGCGATTCAAATAAGCCCACTCAGCATTTAAAATTGATATTGCCTCTTTCTCCTCAGCCACCAAACGATGTAATTCCTCTACGCGTTGTATAGATGCTTGGGTTGTATAGTTTTCAGTATATGCCCAATAAGCCATTGTCATAACTAATAGAGAACATACCATGTATAAAAGAATTTTCATTATACTAACTGTCCTAAATTAAATTTTGGCAAACCAATATCAAAAGCTGAGAATTCTCCTGAAGTAGTATTTAAACGTCGAGCAAGGCGTAATTTAGCCGATCTTGCACGTGGATTTGAATTAATCTCGTCTTTATTTGCTGCGATCGCTTTTCTTCCAATTTTTTCAAAAGTTGCTATGTCATTTGTTTTTTCAGGCTGGTAGCGATTGCCTCTTGGATTATTACCAGATCGTGCCTGAATAAATCTTTTAACAATTCTATCTTCCAAAGAATGAAATGTAACAACAGCCAACAAACCACCTTCACGAAGAATATTTTCAGCAGCGCGTAACCCTGACACTAATTGACCAAGCTCATCATTAACTGCTATTCTTAACGCTTGAAATGTCCGAGTTGCTGGATGAGTTTGTCCAGGTTTAGGTCTAGGAAGACTAGCCTCAATTACTTTAACTAATTGAAAAGTAGTTTCAAATTTTAAATTTTCTCTTGATTTAACAATATTTCTAGCGATACGTCTTGATGCACGCTCTTCACCATATAAGTATATTAAATCTGCTAAAACTTTTTCTTCAACTGAATTCACAATGTCTGCAGCACTCATTCCAGATTGCCCCATTCTCATATCAAGTGGCCCATCTTTCATGAACGAAAAGCCACGCTCAGCTTGGTCTAACTGCATAGATGAAACACCAATGTCTAAGACAACACCATCAATTAAATCAGTTCCTGCATTTTTAACATGAGTATCAAGATCACTAAAGGTTCCATGAATTAATTTTAATCGCCCATCGTAGTCTTTTGCCCATTTTTTTGCACGAGCAAAAACTTCAGGGTCTCGATCAATGGCGTATAAAGTATCAGCTCCCGCATCTAAAATCGCTCTCGAATATCCACCAGCACCAAATGTACCATCAACCCAAATACCAGATATCGGCTTTACTGAGTCTAAAATCGGGGTCAATAAAACTGGGATATGTGGAGATGAAGGTGGATATGATTGAGCTATACTCATTTCCTATCCACCAATCGGTTTATTCAATACTTGGCGTAGATCATATCCCTCACCACGCTCTGCCAATGCAATTTCCCTAAGATCTACATACTCTTTATAGATATGTGGATGCCAAATCTGAAAGGTTTTAACAGTTCCCGCAAAAACTACTTCATTTGTGAGTTTAAGTTTATCAATTAACAAAGGACTTAATATTATCCTTCCAGTTTCATCGATATTCATTTGCAATGACTTTGTAGAATAATTCATTTCCATGGCTGAACGATCATTACCATAAGGCATTGCTTCTATAGCATTTTCAATATCTTCCATGGCTTGGACAGTATAACCTTCAATATACTTTTGAGATTGACCACCATATGCAAGAACTAATTCAGGCCTCAGCCCCTCAGTCCAATCAGGGTCACCTTGCTCTAGCACGCGACGAAAAGATGCAGGGATTGAAACCCTGCCCTTACCGTCCACTTTTTGAACGATTTCGCCTCTAAATCTACGCGTCACTATCGTAACCTCTTAATCCTTGGCTAATGCCATTAAAGTGAAACGGCGGATCAAGCTGCTGCCACTGCTCGATCCACCGCCATAGTCCATTAGGACCGTCTGGTTTATGGTATGCCACCTGGGGGGGTGTCTGCTCGCATCCATCCAGATCTTACTTTTTTGATGTGGGGGTGCCTGTATGAAACCGTTTGGTATCCATGGATCTTAATGTCCAATTGATACGCCCTTCCTCATCATGTATTAATTAATAAATGATTTTAGATTACAATAAAAGGGATTTTTTGGGTTTTTATGGTTTTTTATGGGATAAATTAAAATATTGAGAATTTATGCCTATAATTAGTAGCATTTTAAAATATACCTACCATATCTAGCTTATTGAATATTTATAAATCAAAAATATTAGAGATAAAAACCTTATAATATTAGAACATAGATAGAACATTTTTTCAATATTGATTAATCCCATGAAAACCCAATCTATCTATCAAAGTTACAATGCGGATGGCCTATAAGCCGGATTTTGTCGTGAGCGACCATTCATCTGCGCATTATGTTACCATAATGCTCTAGCAACCACCCGAACCTGCTGGGGCTTCAGCGACCCCGCCCATAAGGGCACGCGGTTCCTACTTGGTTTTGCTCCTGACGGGGCTTGCCATGCCAATATTGTTACCAATACTGCGGTAGGCTCTTACCCTACCGTTTCACCCTTACTCACGTTTAGTGAGCGGTTTATTTTCTGTGGCGCTTTCCCTTGGGTTACCCCAGGCGGGTGTTACCCGCCGCCATTGCTGTAAAGAGTCCGGACTTTCCTCGCTTTCGCGCGGCCGCCCAGCCATCCGCTCTTTTCGCTTATTAGATGAGGCTAGAAGGGTCAATAACAATAAATACTAATCATTATTTCTAATATTTGGCCAATTGTTAGATAGATATGTTATTACACCCATATCAACAGGAGATAATTTACCTTCTTGCTTTGGTAGAAATCTAAGTCGAAATACATCAAGAACATCAGTCCATCCACCAAAAGTATCGCAAGAAGCGCGGTAACCAAATCTCTCTGCATGGTATTTAAATTTGCCCCAATCTGCTGCAAGATCTAGAATGTTTTCTGGCCAAATAGACAATCCCTTTTGAGACAATTTTTTCCAAGGAAAATACATACCAGGATCGAACTTTCTACCAGGCGCCATATCTGAATGAGCGATTATAAATTCAGGACGAATTTCAGACCGTCGCTTCAATATATCAAAAAGTAATTTTTCCAAAGAACTTATCTGACGTTCATCAAAATTACATTTAGCCGAAGGGCAATAATCTAACTCGATACCGATTGAATAGGAATTAATATCATTAATTTCTCCCCAACAACCTTGTCCAGCATGCCAAGCTCTTTTTTGCTCATCAACCAATTGTGTGACTTTACCTGCTTCATCTATTAAATAATGAGCTGATACTTCTGATTTTGGGTCCGATAAACGCTGGATTGCATCCTTTGAACTTTTCATTGCCGTATAATGCAATACAATCATGCTGGGTATAACACCACCACGACGAATGCCAAAATTTGGTGAGGGTTGTTGAAAAATATTTAAATCACTAGCCATCTTAGCGCTAGCGTATTGGAACCCAGGAGCAAGCGAACCCATCTCCATCAGCATCTAAAAGCAATGTATCTCTTTGTGGTCCTCCTGAACTCAGAAAAGCCATCTGTGCAATTTCAGGCACTGAATACTCATGGCAGTTACTGCCATTCTCATACCAGATCGCTGGTCGATCATATACTTGTTCTCCAACGGACTGACCTTGCGAGGCACTGTATTCAAATAAATTGAGGGTTTTGGTTCGTTTTTTTAAAGTTATTTCTCTAATTTTTTTTATAACTATTGCCTGCTTTGATGCCTCATTACCTCCAGGCAGTGATAAAACAGGCTCATAAAGGCCTTCTGGAGGCGCAACAGTCTCAACCTCTTCATCAATCATTGTGTCATTTTCAGGAACTTCAGCTTCTTGGGCAGCATTGTCGAGATTAAGTGTCGTCTCTATCATTTCAGCAAGTGGCTTTACTAAAATAGCACTCGTATTAACTGGTGCAGGAATTTCTTCACATCCTGACAATAGAATAAATATAAATGAACTAATTAAAATTCCACGCATATTACCACCATTTATTTGGTTTCAAATTAAATTCTGCACCATTTTCAAGTATTGATGCAACATTTAACATTTCACCCTCCTCCCATGGGCGGCCAATCAATTGCAAACCTAAGGGCAATCCTTCAGAGCTTAAACCCGCGGGCACCGATACACCAGGAAGGCCGGCAAGGTTTACAGTAACTGTAAAAACATCATTCAAATACATTTTTATAGGATCTTCATTTTTCATTTCACCAAGGCCAAATGCAGCAGATGGTGTAGCCGGAGTAAGTATAGCATCAACTCCTAATGAATAAACGTCATCAAAATCTTTCTTTATTAAGGTTCGGACCCGTTGCGCTCGTCGATAATAAGCATCATAAAATCCAGCAGAGAGTACATATGCCCCAACCATTACGCGGCGTTTAACTTCGTCTCCAAAACCCTCAGAACGAGTGCGTGCGTACATTTCATCTATACCCTCACCAGACCTTAGAGTCGCTCTATGGCCATATCGAACACCGTCATAGCGCGCTAAATTTGAAGATGCTTCTGCAGGAGCTAGAACATAATATGCTGGTAATGCGTATTTAGTATGTGGCAATGAAACATCGACAATTTCAGCCCCCGCATCACGTAACATGTCTGCTCCATTTTTCCAAAGTTTCTCAATTTCATCTGGCATACCATCTAATCTATATTCTTTTGGAATACCAATTTTTTTGCCCCTAATATCACCGGTTATTGCAGCTTCAAAATTGGGAACTTCAAAAGGTGCAGAAGTACTATCTTTATCATCATGTCCAGAAATTGCGTTTAGAAAAATAGCACTATCTTTTACTGTTTTTGTCATTGGTCCAGCTTGATCTAGGGATGATGCAAAAGCAATTATTCCCCAACGGGAAACACGGCCATAAGTAGGCTTTACGCCTACAATTCCAGTAAAAGCAGCTGGCTGCCTAATTGATCCACCAGTATCAGTACCAGTAGCTGCTAAACATAAATCTGCAGCGACAGCTGATGCAGAACCACCAGATGAACCCCCTGCAGTTAATTTCTTATCCGAACCATCTCTTTGCCAAGGATTGACTGCAGGACCATAAACAGATGTTTCGTTTGATGAACCCATAGCAAACTCATCCATGTTAAGCTTTCCAAGCATTATAGCACCTTGGTCCCATAACCTACTTGTAACCGTACTTTCATATTCAGGTTTAAAATCTGTTAATATTTTTGAAGCCGCTTGAGAGTTAATATTTTTAGTGCAAAATAAATCTTTTATGCCCAATGGAATACCACACATATCTGGTGCATTTCCTTTAGATAATAATTCATCTGCTTTTTTTGCTTGCTCACGGGCCAATTCAGGAGTTTTCACACAATAAGCATTTAAAGCTTTGGATTCCTCAACTGCACCTATGCATGACTCTGTTAATTCAACAGATGTAATTTCTTTTTTGCGCAATTTAGTTCGCGCTTCAGCTATAGTAATTTTATGTAAATCAGTCATTTTTTATTCCATCACTTTTGGAACGGCGAAGAAGCCTTCACGAGAGTCTGGTGCATTTTTAAGGATTTTTTTAATTTGATCACCGTCCGTAACTGCATCAGTTCTTCTGGGAAGTGCCATAGGTGAAACTGATGTAAGCGGCTCAATACCTTCTACATCAACCTCCAATAACTGCTCCATAAACCCAACAATACCAGAGAGCTCTTGGGCTAAATTTTCAAGTTCTTCTTCTGGTACTGCTATTCGAGCTAGATGAGCTGCTCGCCTTGCAGTTTCTTTATCAATCGACATGATTAAAATCCTGATTTATTTATCAGATTCATTTAACCCGCTGATTGCTTATACGCAAGGTTTTGATGGTAATAATGGATAAATGATATTTATTTGGTTAAATAAATATTAATTTCTTTTGTGTTTGAAAAAATCTAATAATAATTTTCTGCATTCTAACTCAGAAATTCCATCATATATTTCTGGTTTATGATGAGATTGTGGGTGATTAAAAATACATGGGCCTTGATTAATACCACCAGACTTTATGTCCCTTGCACCAAAATATAAATTTGCAATTCTAGTATTTGATATTGCGGCAGCACACATAGGGCATGGTTCAAGTGTAACATATAAATTAGCCCCAATGAGGCGCTCTACACCTAAAATTGAACAAGCATTGCGAATTACTAATATTTCTGCATGGGCCGTTGGATCTTTCAATTCACGAGTTCTATTTCCAGCTGATGATATTATCTCACCATTAATCTCTATCAAGGCACCCACCGGAACTTCTCCACGGCTTGCAGCTTTTTTCGCCTCAATAATAGCTATTGGCATAAATGATGTAAAATTATTCATAATACTGAATGCGAAAAAAATGCGGGTCTTGCAAGCAGTCTTTCATTACTCCATATGAGGTATATGTCAGATGAACCACAAAGAATTGCAAAATACCTTGCCAGAGCAGGAGTTGCGTCGCGGCGCGAAATAGAACGTATGATTGCTATTGGTCAAATCAATCTCAATGGTAAAACTTTAGACACACCAGCTGTAAAGGTTACTAATAAAGATATAATCTTAGTAAACGGCAAACAGATCGGTGATGCTGAGAAAGTAAGATTTTGGCGTTATTACAAACCAACCGGATTAATTACCACTGATAGAGATGAAAAAGGTCGTGATACAATTTATGACTATTTTCCAGAAAATATGCCCCGAGTTATGACAGTAGGTAGATTAGATATTAACTCTGAAGGCTTGTTGCTATTAACTAATGATGGTGGTTTGAAGCGCAAATTAGAACTACCAGCTACTGGGTGGCTTAGAAAATACAGAGTCCGCGTCAATGGAAACCCTACTGAAGAAATGGTAGCACCACTAAGAAATGGAATAGTAATTGACCGCGAACGATTTAAAGGTATGGAGATACGATTAGATCGGCAACAAGGTTCAAATGCTTGGCTAACAGTTGGCCTTCGTGAAGGTAAAAACCGTGAAATACGGCGTGCAATGGAGTATGTTGGCCTTAGAGTAAATAGATTGATTAGAACCTCATATGGCCCATTTAAACTAGATGATTTAAAGCCTGGTGACGTTGAAGAAATTAAAGCAAAAACCATTAAGGATCAATTAGGGCTATAGAAATTACATTTTCTGCATTATTAACCCAAACACCATTGCATTATTGCCTTTTGAACGTGCAATCTATTTTCAGCTTCATCAAAAACAACAGAGTTTGCTCCATCCATAACCTCTGAAGTAACTTCTTCTTCTCTATGCGCAGGTAAACAATGCATAAAAATTGCATCTTTACTTGCCTGCTTCATCAACTCTGCGTTTACCTGATAAGGTCTAAGAAGGTTATGGCGTCGCGCTCTTGCCGCCTGATCATCATGCATTGATAGCCATGTATCAGTTACAATTAAATCAGCATCTTTTACAGCTTTTGAAGCATCTCTTTCAATTTCTACAGTACTTCCATTGGATCGCGCATATCCCATTGCTTCAGTTTCTGGATCCAATACTTCAGGCCCTGCGAAAGTTAAATTAAAACCAAACTTACCAGCAGCATGTAAAAAGGATGTACAAACATTATTACCATCCCCAAGCCAAACAACTTTTTTTCCTGATATCGATCCATGCTTTTCCTGGAAAGTCATTATATCTGCCATAATTTGGCAAGGATGTGACCTATCTGTTAAACCATTAATAACTGGAACTGTGGAATATTCTGCTAGCTCTAGTAACGTTGCTTCAGCAAATGTGCGTATCATTATCATATCAACATACCTAGACAAGACACGAGCAGTATCTGCAATACTTTCACCGTGTCCTATTTGCATTTCAGCGCCTGATAAAACCATTGTCTGACCACCCATCTGACGAACGCCCATATCGAAAGACACTCTAGTTCGGGTAGATGGTTTTTCAAATATTAATGCCACCATTTTACCTGATAAAGTTTGATCGATATCATTTGCGCCATTTGCAAATCCAGCTCGGGTAGCTTTTGTTTTTTTGGCTTGATCTAAAATTTGATTTAAATCATTTACATTTGTTTTATTTATATCCAAAAAATGTTTCATAAAGATGCCTCTAGTTTAGATGCGGTTGCACTCAATCTTTGAGTTGCTTCCTTTAGCTCGTTCATTGAAACATTTAAAGCAGGTAATAATCGGATTACGTTTGCACCCCCTGGTACTGTTAGTATTTTGTTGTCGTAACCGGCATTAACAACATCAATGTTAGGAACAACACATTCAATACCCAGCATTAAACCAGAACCTCTTACGGACTTAAATATTGTAGGATGATTGGCTACTAATGCTTCTAAACTTTGTCTGAAATTACTGGCTAAAAAATTAACATTGTTAAGAAATGCAGGCGTATTTACATGCCTCATAACCTCTAGGCCAACCGCAGTTGCTAAAGGGTTCCCACCATATGTTGATCCATGTGTTCCTGCTGTCATACATTCAGCAGCGTTTGATGTTGCCAGACAAGCCCCTAAAGGAAACCCACCCCCAATACCTTTTGCTATCGCCATAATATCTGGCTCTACACCTGCCCATTCATGTGCAAATAACTTTCCAGTTCGTCCCATACCACATTGTATCTCATCAAAAATTAGCAAAATACCATTTTCGTCACAACAATCTCTCAAACCTTTCAAACATTGGTCAGGAACTGGTAATATTCCGCCTTCACCTTGGATTGGTTCGATTACTATAGCAGCTATTGTTTCATCAATCTCAGCTATTAATGCTTCATGATCGCCAAAAGGGATTTGAACAAAACCAGGAAGAAGAGGCCCAAAACCTTTGGTCAGTTTTTCGGAACCCGCTGCTGATATCATTCCAATTGATCGGCCATGAAATGATCCTTCAAAAGTAATAATTTTAGTGCGTTCTGGCATTCCTTTTTCATAATGAAATTTACGTGCCATCTTAATTGCGCATTCCATGCTTTCAGTACCTGAGTTTGTAAAAAATACAGTTTGAGCAAAAGTTTCTTCAACCAATACATCTGCCAACTTTTTCTGATTAGATACATTGTATAAATTTGAAGTGTGCCAGAGATTCTCTGCTTGCTTTTGCAGGACTTGAACTAGATCTGGATGTGCATGCCCCAAAACATTGACAGCTATACCAGCCCCCATGTCTATATACTTTTCTGAATTTTCATCAATCAACCAACTTCCTTTACCCTTAACAAATGTAAGAGGTGCTCTAGCATAAGTTGGCATAACAGATTGTATCAATACTTCGCTCCTCAAAGGGAATTAAAAAATCTATTTGCGCTATTCATGAATTTAAGTCAATTCTCTAGCTTATAATGCAATATTATTTTGCATATTTTACAGTAAGGTTCTCATGAATATTATAATAAAATGTTTAGATCCAAAAAGCCAAGCAGCATTTCTTATAGTACTAGCAACAATCTTTATTGCAGGCACGATGATCTTAGCAAAAAGTTTAGGCCAGGACTGGTTGGGTGAAAGCTTACACCCACTACAAATCAGTGCTGGTCGGTTTTCATTTGCCTGGATGGCATTGGTGATAGTTTTTATTGTAAAAAAACCTATAATCAAATCACCTAATTTAAAATTACATACCATTAGATCATTGTTGGGTTGGAGTGGGGTAACATTAATGTTTGCTTCAGCGTCAATGATTCCATTGTCTGATGCAACAGCAATAAGTTTTTTAAATCCAGTTTTTGCTATGTTGTTAGCTTTATTTTTTTTAAAAGAAAAAATTGGTAAATACAGGTGGATCGCAGCTTTTTTAGCAATAACTGGTGCATTTGTATTGCTTAGGCCCTCAAGTAACACAATTCAAATCGCTGGCCTGTTAGCATTATTTGCTGCAATATTTATGGGCGCTGAATTAATTTTGATGAAGATAATTACAAGAAATGAAAGTTCATTCCAAATCTTAATTATTAATAATTCAATTGGATTTACAGTCTCTGCCTGTGCCGCGTACTTTGTTTGGCAAGATCCAACAAATCTTCAATGGTTTGCTTTAATTTCGATAGGATTATTAATGATATGTGCTCAGGCTTGTTATATTAATGCAATAGCTATAGCTGATGCAAGTTATGTGGCTCCATTTTCATATATGACGCTTATTTTTGTCACCCTGTATGATTTTATCCTATTTAACCAGATTCCTGATCACATCAGCTTAATTGGGATATTCTTAATTTTAATTGGCGCTATTTTACTCGCATGGCGCGAGAAAATTAATTTAGAACCAAAAAATTAATATTCCATAAAACGTTAGGTAGGGATTGTCCTCCTCAATCCTAACAGGTATGTTGTTGCGATTAATAATTTCTGAATATTAGGTGAACAAGTGGTTCATCTAATTCATACATGATTTGGAGAATTCATATGGCTTGGACAGATGATCGCGTAGAGATCCTCAAAAAGATGTGGGGTGAGGGTAAATCCGCAAGCCAAATCGCTAAAGAGCTGGGTGGTGTCACGAGGAATGCCGTTATAGGTAAAGTACACCGTTTAGGCCTTTCAAATCGAGCAACTACTACTAAGGCATCAACAAAAAAAGAGCCAAGTAAAATAAAATCCACACCTACAACAGTTCCCGTGATTTCCACTACCGAAAGTAAAATCACAACACCAAAAGCAACAAACATTCCACCACGCAAACCCATAATAAAAGCTGGGCAACCATTGCCCCCTCAGCCTTCAGCAAATGAGATTTCTGCTGAAGCCCTGGAGAAAGTTGCTAAGATTGAAAAGAAAGCAAAAAAATTATCATTAATGGAACTTACTGAAAGAACCTGCAAGTGGCCTGTTGGTGACCCCGCTACTGAGGATTTTTGGTTTTGTGGATTGAATGTTGAAACGGGCAAACCATACTGCGAGGCTCACAATGCCGTAGCGTTTCAGCCTATGTCTGCAAGACGCGATAGACGGCGTTAAGATTGGAGTAGTACTCTGTTTAAAATTCAAAGTTATTATTAAAGAACCATGATCCATTATAATCTCAAATGTAATAATGATCATACTTTTAGTAGTTGGTTTGATAGCCTTGATGCTTTTGATAAGTTGGAAAAAACTAAAATGTTATCATGCCCAACATGTGGCTCTGATAGAATAAAAAGAGCTATGATGTCTCCCCAAGTTAGCCCTTCGAGAACAAAACAAGCTTTCTCACTTTCTAAACCCAACTCTGAAATTGAAAAGAAAATTTCAGAGGTAAGAAAAAAAGTTGAAGCTGAATCAGAGGACGTAG
>DS022282.1:1943819-1947003 GCA_000153745.1 Rhodobacterales bacterium HTCC2255 | reverse complement strand
CTATAAAGGGAAACATTATTCTTAGTGGACGCCTTTTGACCTCTAATTAGCGCTTGTAATTGCATTTTCATAACGCCTTGCTTGTCTAGGCCCAATCTAATAGCTCGCCAGCCCATTGCAGGATTTGGTTCATCCATTGGGTTCATATATGATGCAACTTTATCTGATCCTATATCTAATGTCCTAAACGTTACTGGTTTTCCATGAGCACTATCCATTACATGCCCATATGTTTTGGCAAGTTCATCTCTTTTGGGGACAGCGTTACGCATCAGAAACAATAATTCTGTTCGAAATAAGCCAACCCCCTCTGCACCTGAATTTTCTAAACTTGGCAAGTCTACAAGCAGCCCAGCATTCATTTGCATTTTAATTTTTGTGCCGTCTAAAGTCTTAGCAGGTAAATCACGAATTTTAGCATATTTTTGTTGTTCTTTAGTTAGCATGGCCAGTTTATCTTGGAATGCTATTCTTATTTCATCGGTTGGACGAAGATGAACAATACCTTGTTCTCCATCAACCAAAATGGGATCACCATTTAACGCTTCTCGGGTTATATGGCTGACATGGATTAACATTGGTATGGCCCAAGCTCGAGCTATTATTGCTGCATGCGAACCTACTGACCCCTCTTCTAGAACCACAGCTTTTAATTTCTTACCGTATTCTAGTAGTTCTGCTGGGCCAATATTACGTGCAATTAAAATCGCATTATCTGGGATTGCATCAGAAGGATTGCGGCCTTGTCCTGTTAATAATCTAAGAAGGCGGTTTGATAGATCATCTAGGTCCTGTAATCTTTCTCGTAAGTATGGATCAGGCACTCTAGCCATGCGAGCACGAGTAGACGATTGCTCTTTTTCAACGGCAAGCTCTGCAGTTAATCCACTATTTATGCTCGCTTCGAGACGTGTCATCCATCCTTTAGAATTTGCTAACATTTGATATGCTTTTAAAATATCTGTCTGTTCTTTGCCCCCTCCGATGCGATTTGTACTAAGTAAATCGTCTACACTTATCCGCAATTGATCCATTGCATCTGTAATTCTTATAATTTCTTGTTCTGGGTCATCTGCTATAAGATTAGAGACAACTATTTTAGGGTCGTGAAGTAGTACTACGCCTTGAGCTGACCCTTCTTGAGCAATTCCACCATTTAACATATGTGCTCTTTTATGTGGCGCTGACATTGCCTCGCCATCACCAATAAATGCACCTAGTTCTTTCATCTCAGCAATTACCATGGCAACTACTTCTAAAGCATAAACGTCATCATCAGAATATTTCCGCGCTTTGCGATCTTGAACTACTAGTACTCCTAAAACTTCCCCCATACGTTGAATTGGAATGCCAGCAAAAGAATTAAAAAATTCTTCGCCGGTTTCAGGCATATACCGAAAACCTTTAGTTTGTGTTGCGTTTTCAGCATTTATAGGCTGAGCACTTTTAGCAACCCTCCCAACTAAGCCTTCACCAATACGCATTCTTGTCTGATGAACAGCTTCTTTGTTTAATCCTTGGGTAGCGCAAAGCTCTAGGGTTAATCGATCCCGCCGCAAATATATCGAACAGACTTCACTATCCATTGAACTTGAGACAATCTCAACGATATGATCAAGACGAGCTTGTCCACCAGCATCTTCTGCCATTGTTTCGCGAAGTCTTTTTAGTAAATTGCGCGAGTCATTTTTTGCGTATTTTGACATTTTCTTTAGCTTTATGCATTTTCAAGTTCAAATGCATCATGCAACGCCCTGACAGCTAATTCCATATATTTTCTATCGACTAACACAGATACTTTAATTTCTGATGTTGTTATAACACGTATGTTTACACCTTCATTTGCTAAAACTTCAAACATTTGTGCTGCAACACCTGCATGACTACGCATGCCGTTACCGACTATAGAAATTTTTGCAACTAATGTATCTGCGATAAGTTCTTTGTAATTAATCAAATCTGCGTTCATGGCTTCAGTAAGAGCTTTTTCCGCTCGAATTACTTGGTCAACTGGACATGAGAAGGTCATATCTGTTCGACCCTCTTCTGATATATTTTGAACTATCATATCGACGTTTACACCAGCATCAGCAAGTGGAACAAATATAGAGGCTGCAACACCAGGGCGATCAGCTACTGATACAAGTGTCAGTTTTGCTTCATCCCTAGAATATGCAACGCCTTTTACTGCTTTAATATTTTCCATAATATCTTTCTCCTGACATACCATAGTGCCTATATTTTCAGATATGTCTTCTTCAAAACTTGATAATACACGAAGTGGTATTTTATAGCTTCGTGCTAATTCAACTGATCTAGTTTGCAATACTTTTGCGCCTAAAGATGCTAACTCTAACATTTCTTCATATGATATTTTATTTAATTTACGTGCCCCAGAAACTATTCTTGGGTCAGTAGTGTAAATCCCGTCAACATCAGTGTATATATCACATCTTACTGCGTCTACTGCGGCTGCAAATGCTACTGCAGTGGTGTCAGAGCCACCTCGGCCCAATGTAGCAATTCGGCCATCATGCATTACACCCTGAAAACCGGCAATAACAGCAACTTTATGTCCACTTGCAAAAGATTTAAATAAATTTTCTGTTGGTATAGCATCAATTCTAGCACTTTCGTGATGACCAGTAGCTTGCACTGGAACTTGCCACCCTTGCCATGATCTAGCTGGAACGCCCATTTGTTGCAATCTTAACGCCATTAACCCACTTGTAATATTCTCCCCAGAGGAAACCACTGCATCATATTCTGCTTGATCATAATCTTCTTTAGTTTCCTTGACCCAATTAACAAGCTCATTGGTTTTACCAGACATAGCAGAAACAATGACAATAACGTCATGGCCATTTCCAACTTCTTGGACAACTTTTTTAGCAGCGTTGGCAATTTTATCCAAATCCGCTACCGATGTACCACCGAATTTCATTACTAAGCGTGACATTAAATTTGTCCAACCTTTGTTTATTTAAATTATCAGTTACCTAAATGTGTTTATGAGGGCAAGATCATAAAAATTAATAAAATTATAAATTAATTTGTTTGCCTCTTGGACCAAGGTAATGGAATTACAGGAATTCCATCTTCTATTAAAGATTTAGCATCTTTAATTTTTGCTTCGCCATAGATTGATCTAACTGGAGAATCTCCTTCATGCATAGCGCGTGCT
>DS022282.1:1594815-1943160 GCA_000153745.1 Rhodobacterales bacterium HTCC2255 | reverse complement strand
GGCCCCGTAAAAAATATACTTCTAAAAACAGACCTAAATGAAGCTCGAATAATAATTAACGAAGCACGCAAATCAGGTGCCCAATCGGTTCGAGGTCATTTGGTTGAATGGTTGCGTAATAAGAACTAGCCCAAAAGTTTATAATTACTCAGATCGCTGTATTTCTCCATTCACATCCTTAAAAGCATCTGGCTTTAATTCTAGATATAATAATCTGTTGGGATTCGTTGGAGGTGGAAATCTCAAAAAATTAGATTTTTTAAATCCAAATTTATTGTAATATATTTCGTCACCGATTAAAACAATTCGTGTCCATCCATCTTTTTTTGCTAAAGTTAAAGCAGACCGTATTAATTCGCCGCCAACACCCTCACCTTGCCGCGTTGGATGAACAGCGATTGGACCTAACAATAGAGCTCTAGCTTTATTACAACCAATTTGAACTGGCCAAAATCTAATTGAGCCACCAATAATTCCATCAAAATCTCGAGCGACAAGACAAAGCTTAGCAACTGGCAAAACGCCATCACGAAGCCTATAGGAACTTAATGCCTCCCTGCCCGGAGCAAAAGAAAGATCAAGTAAACTTTCAACATCCCACCAGTCTTCTTTTTTTTCTTGTTTTATTTCGTACATATCTAATCGTTTTGCACTTCTTACCCTAGCATTGCGGATAGCATGTCGTTAAGAATTGAGCAAACGTGAAAACTAGGAATAGCCAGATGTTTTATACAACTGAAGTTAATGACCATGGTCTAAAATATAATCCATTCAAAGCAATAGTCGCACCAAGACCAATTGCGTGGATCTCAACAATTGATAATGAAGGGCGGACTAATCTTGCCCCATATTCTTTTTTTAATGGTATGCAAGATAGTCCACCAATAATTGGCTTTGGATCTGGTCCCTCTAAAGTAGGCATTGACGAACCAAAAGACAGTTTAAGTAATATTAAAGCAACTGGTAATTTTTGCGTAAGCATAGTTTCTGAAGCTTTGAAAAATCAAATGAATATTTCTTCTGGCCACTTTCCACATAGCGAAAACGAGTATGAAATTGCTGGTTTAAATCAATCTAAGGGAGTAACAGTCTCAGCACCCTTTGTAACTGAAGCACCCGTTTCTTTAGAGTGCAAGTTACATGATATTATAACTTTACCTGGTACAAGCAAATGGGTAATTGGGCTAGTAACTGCTGTTCACATTAAAGATGAATTTATCATAAATGGTAAGTTAGACATAACAAAATATCGCCCAATCGCGCGGCTGGGCTATAAGGATTATGCAACTATATCTGAGGTTTATGAATTAGACCGTCCAAAATGACAAAAGAGCCATTCAAAATATTTTCTTATAATGAATATACTTTAGGTGAAATAGGAATCTGCAGAGAGCCTCATACCATTGCAGAATTTAACAACGTAAAAGCGTGGGATGCTGATGTAATAGTTACCATGACACAAGTAGAAGAATTTGGAATTGATAATTTTAAAAAAAAGATTTCAGACTGCTGTATAAGATGGTTGCACTTGCCAGTGGATGATTTCGATATCCCTTCAGAAAATATAAGCTTAATAATTGAAGAGCTATTAAATCTACTAAACTCTAACAAAAGAATTTTAATACATTGTAAAGGTGGTCAGGGTCGTTCAGGTATGTTTGCAATGAGACTACTTGTAGAACAAGGACTGGATCCTAATAAAGCCATAAAAAAAATAAGAAAAATTAGACCCTATGCCATAGAAACTAAACAACAAGAAAATTGGGCTAGCAAAAAATATTGCAATAAATCTAACCAAAGTTAATATTTTAGAAAAATATGAGGACAATAAATTAAATGATAATTGGTATTATTGGTGGTAGTGGAATTTATGAAATTGAAGACCTAGAGGACCCACAATGGATTACTATAAATAGTACCTTTGGAATGCCATCTGATGATGTCTTAATAGGACAAATTAATGGTATTAAAATGGTATTCCTTCCAAGGCATGGTAGAGGACATATTCAATCTCCATCATCGATCAACTATAGAGCAAATATTGATATAATGAAAAGATGCGGCGTGACTGACATAGTATCCGTATCAGCTTGTGGATCATTTAGGGAGGAAATGAAGCCAGGGGATTTTGTAATTATAAATCAATTTATCGATCGCACTTTTTCTAGAGAAAAATCTTTTTTTGGCCCTGGCTGTGTTGCTCATGTCTCAGTTGCAAAACCTACGTGTTCAAGATTAGGTGAGATTTGCCACAAAGCTGCAATCACTCAAGGTATTAAAGTACATATGGGCGGAAATTATTTAGCAATGGAAGGACCTCAATTTTCAACTTTAGCTGAAAGTGAATTATATAGAGAAAAATGGGGATGCGATGTAATTGGAATGACAAATATGCCAGAGGCAAAATTAGCTCGAGAAGCAGAAATTTGCTATACTTCTATCGCGATGATTACTGATTATGACAGTTGGCATCCAGATCATGGAGAAGTTAACATAACAAATATCATTAAGACTTTAAGAAATAATGCTAATAATGCCAAAAAACTAATTGCATATTTACCACATCTATTAGACTCCCAACGCCCTTTTTGTGAAAATGGCTGTGATAAAGCACTTGAATTTGCAATATTAACTCAGCCAGATTCACGTGACCCACAAATGGTTGCAAAACTTGATGCAGTTGCTGGACGAGTATTAAAATAATTTTAAAAGAGACTAGATATGGCAAGTAATTTAAAAAAATACATCAGGACTATACCGGACTTTCCTCATGCTGGAATACAGTTTCGTGATATTACAACGCTTTTTAATAATTCCAAAGGTTTGCGTGAAACAGTTGATCAAATGGCTGATGCGATGGCCATACACAACTTTGACCAAGTTGCTGGCCTTGAGGCTCGTGGGTTTATGCTTGGGGCTGCATTAGCCTATAGACTTGAATTAGGGTTTACCATGATCAGAAAGAAAGGGAAGTTGCCCGGCAAAACCATCTCACAAGATTATAATTTAGAATATGGTGAAGCTACATTAGAAATTCATGATGATGCTATTGAGTCAGGGCAAAAAGTATTATTATTTGATGATTTAATTGCAACTGGTGGTACAGCTGAAGCTGGTATTAATTTAATTGAAAGATTAGGTGGCAAGGTAGAGATGGCTGCATTTATAATTGACTTACCTGAATTAGGTGGACGAAAAAAAATAGAATCTCTTGGAATACCAACTTATGTATTATGTGAATTTGACGGCTTATAAGTTTTTAATACAATAAAATTATATTACTTGCTTTCTCTCAAAACAGCACCTGGATTCATTATTCCTTTTGGGTCTATTGCATTTTTTATCGAACGCATTGCGATTAATTTTACTGGATCACCATATTTCTCTAAATCATCAATTTTCAATCTACCAATACCATGCTCAGCTGATACAGATCCTCCAAATTCATTGATTTTATCATGAATAATTGTCTTAATTTCTTCTCTTAAATGAACATAATCATTTTTATTCTTACCTAAAGGAGGGAAAACATTGTAATGTAAATTTCCATCTCCCAAATGACCAAAACAGTTAATGCGTAAGTCTGCTAGATGAGCCATATAGGTTGGCATTTCTTGAATAAACTTAGGTATCAGAGAAATGGGCAAAGATATGTCATGATTTGATATTGAGCCTATCCTTCTATTCGCTTCAGGTATATTTTCCCTTAAGTCCCAAAATTCTTTTGCTTGTTTTTCGGACTGAGCGATAAGTGCATCACTAACAAGGCCTTCCTTAAATAAATCTTCTAAGCCTTCAAATAATCGACTTTCTAAATTAGATCCCATGCCCCCAGATAGCTCAATCAAGATTGACCATTCAGGATGTTTATCAAACGGTATTTTTACGTCAGGGCATACTTCTGATAGAAAATTATACGACTGTTTATGTATTAATTCGAATGCTGTTATTGAAGTATCTAACTTAGCTTGCAATTCAGCTAATGTTTTGATTGCAATCTCAGGGTTTGATATTACAAAAAGTCCAGTAACAGTTTCTTTAGGCTTTGGAAATAATTTTAAACACGCAGCTGTAATGATTCCAAGAGTTCCTTCTGAACCAATTAATAAATTTCGTAAATCATATCCGGTATTATCTTTTCTGAGTCTCTTCAATCCATTTAGAATACTTCCATCAGGTAAAACTGCTTCTATCCCAAGACATAAGTCACGAGTATTGCCATAACGTACTACCTGTACACCACCTGCATTTGTTGCAAGATTTCCACCAATTCTACAGGATCCCTGTGAAGCTAATGCCAAAGGAAATAACCTATCTATATTACTTGCGGCCTGCCTTACGTTTTCTAAAATTGCCCCCGCTTCCACAATGATAATATTTTCGTCAGGTAGTATGTCTCGGATAGCTTGCATTCTCTCGACTGATAGCAAAATTGTATCTTTATTAGTTTTAATTGTTTGACCACCTACTAACCCTGTACCACCAGCATAAGGGATAACCCTAATATTATTTTGATTACAAAAACTTATGATTTCTGATACTTGCTTTGTAGTTTTGGGCTTTATTATTGGCATAGGGTTTGATTGATATCGCCCCCTTGGCTCTTCAAGGTATTTTTTTTCTGCCAAACTAATTAAATCTGAGCCAAATTTAGCAACCAAAATATCAAATATTTTATCCATTTTTTTCATTTACCTTAGTCAATCCCTGCTTCAGTTTTACCACGCCTATCATTTCGTAAATTAGCATATAGTACATGGCTTCTCCAACGGCCTGAAATCTGCAAATAACTTTGAGCCACACCTTCATATTTAAAACCCGACTTTTCCAACAAGCCTCTTGACGCAGAATTATTTGGTAAAGTAGCTGCTTCAATTCTACTAAGGTCAATTTTAGAAAAGCTGTAAGCAACCACCGCTTTTATCGCTTCTGACATATACCCTAATCTTGCAAAATCTTGACCAATCCAATAGCCAAGCGTGCCCGATTGAGATGGTCCTCGGCGAATATTATCTAGTGTGATAGCTCCTACTAATTGGTTATCATTTCTTCTAATAATAAATAATGGAAGACTGCTTAAATTCTTGAACGATTTATTTGCCCAATAAACTCTATTTTGGAATGCACGTTTAGAAAAATAATCTGGAGACCACACAGGTTCCCAGTTCTCTAAAAACTGCTTAGATTTTTGCCTTTGTTCCGCCCACTGCAAATGGTCACTCATCATGGGCAATCTTAAAATACAACTAGGTGTTTCCAATGTCAGAGCTAATTGTTGTTTTCGAAACATTACTAGTTTACCAAACGTTTCTCTAGATCGTTAACATCAGGGGCACCTTCAACTGGTCCATATAATGCATAAGCAATAGAAGATTCACATAAACTTTGAGCAAAGTTTTTGACATGGCTAGCACTAACAGCATCAATTTTACTTATTATTTCATCTAAATCTGGAACTCGGTTAAATATTAAAATAGTACGCGCCAAACGCTCACAGCGTGAAGATGCGCCCTCTAAACCCATTAACATTCCAGCTTTCATTTGCGCACGCGACCTAGCCACTTCTTCATCTGTGATATCAGCAGCTGAGCGTTTTATTTCATCAATAGTAATATTTGCAAGACCAGAAATATCATCCGAGCTTGTACCAGAGTATATAGTCATCATTCCACTATCAGCGAATGCACCTGCAGAGGCATATATTGAATAACATAGCCCACGTTTTTCTCTAATTTCTTGAAATAAGCGAGATGACATTCCACCGCCTAAAGCAGAAGCGTAAATTTGTGCTGTATATATGTTATCATCTAAATAGCTTGCTGACTCAAAAGAAAGTGCAAAATGCGCTTGTTCTAAATTTTTGATTACTCGAACTTCGCCACCAATAAAATTTGAAGGTTCATTTAAGAATTTTGAAGTGCGCTTTAGGCCGCCAAATAAAATTTTTGCTTCTTTTACAAGGGCATCATGATCTACTGCACCAGCTGCCGAGAGAACCATCTGCTCAGGACCGTAGTGCTCATTAACAAAATTCTGTAAGTCTTTGCGATTAAATGATCTCACATTTTCTGTACTTCCTAAAATTGCTCTCCCCATAGCTTGATTGGGATATGCTGTATCCTGAAGCCAATCAAATATAATATCATCAGGTGTATCTAAGGATTGGCCTATTTCTTGTAATATAACACCACGTTCTATTTCTAATTCTTTAGGGTCAAATACTGAATTCAATACAATGTCTGAAATTACATCTAATGCTAAAGGAACATCATTCTCAAGAACTCGGACATAATACGCAGTCATTTCTCGACTTGTATATGCGTTAATATAACCACCAACATCTTCAATTGCTTCAGCTATTTCCAGAGCATTTCGTTTTTTTGTTCCTTTGAATGCCATGTGCTCAAGAAAATGTGCAATACCATTTTGTTTGAAGCTTTCATTTCGACACCCTGCATTAACCCATACGCCTAAAGATGCTGATTTCAATCCTGACATACGTTCACTAACTATGCGAAAACCGTTATCAAGTGTTGTAATTCTCACATTACTATTCATTTTATACCTTTTCGTATAATTGCCTCTAGTGCGTTCAAATCACCTGGTACACGAGTCATTCTTTCATCACGATCATATAGATCAGCCATGTGAGAGGGCAAATCTGGGATTACGCCACAAGCTTTTTGAACTGCATCTGGGAACTTTGCTGGATGCGCTGTTGCTAATGTGATCATTGGTGATTTACCCATTTGATCCTCCGAAACACTTACACCAATTGCACTATGTGGACATAATATTTCACCCATGGATCTATGGTATTTTTTAATTGCTTGAATAGTTTCAATGTCTGAACAGCATCCACTATCAAATTCATTTATTAATTGATTGTTAGCTTCATTTGATAAAGTAAATGTCCCATCATTTTTCAAAGCATCAAACAATTCTGTTACTTTTGAACCGTCACGTTGGTATAGGTCAAAAATTAAACGTTCAAAGTTTGAGCTAACTTGAATATCCATTGATGGGCTAATAGATGGCTTAACTTCAGACTTTGTGTGGTTTCCTGTTTTAACAGTTCTATGGAGGATATCATTTTGATTAGTTGCAATAATCAAGCGATCAATTGGTAGACCCATCTTTTTTGCAACATAACCTGCAAAAATATCCCCAAAGTTGCCTGTTGGAACAGAAAATGAAACTTTTCGATTAGGTGCACCTATAGCAACAGCAGAAGTAAAATAATAAACAACTTGAGCTAAAACCCTAGCCCAATTAATTGAATTTACTCCAGCTAATCTTACCTCATCTCGAAAATCAAAATCATTAAACATATCTTTTAGTAATGCTTGGCAAGTATCAAAATCTCCATCAACTGCCAACGCATGGACGTTTGTTTCTTGGGGGGTTGTCATTTGACGGCGCTGAACTTCAGAAACTCTACCATGTGGATACATTATAAATAAATCAACTGAGTCTAACCCTTTAAAAGCTTCCATTGCTGCAGACCCTGTATCACCTGAGGTTGCACCAACTATAGTAACTTTTTCACCACGTCGTTTTAACGCTGCCTCAAACATCTGACCTATCAACTGCATTGCAACATCTTTAAATGCCAATGTTGGCCCATGAAACAATTCTAATAAGAAATGATTCTCAGAAAGCTGAACCATTGGGCACTTTGCTCTATGTGAAAAACCAGAATAAGCTGTTTTGATTATCCTTTTAAATTCATCGTCTGAAAACGTATCACCAATAAATGGCTTCATTATTTCAAATGCAACTTCTTCATAAGATTTAGTTGAAAATGAAGAAATTTGCTGAACTGAAAGCAATGGGTATTCTTCTGGCACATAAAGTCCTCCATCACGCGCCAAGCCAGTTAGCATAGCTTCTTCAAAATTTAGGTCAGGAGCTTTACCTCGAGTGGAAACATACTTCATTATTGCAATCCTAAACTGTTTTTTGTTTAATACGCCAAAGCAAGTATATTGTCATTAGAAACCAAACTAATGCTAGCGAAAACCAAGTTATTGCGTAATCCCTGTGATCATTTTTTATGTTCAAAGAAATTGGGAAAGGCATTACGTCTTTATAGTCAATCCAATTGTCATTTTCTTTTATTTGCACCTGTTCTGCAACAACCAAAAATGGTTCAACTTTTAGCTGATTAGCCATGTCAGGAACAAATCGTGAGAACCAAATATTATTTATGATGTCAGGTTTAGGGGTAAAGCTATCATCATGATCATCAGGATAAGAGATGTAGCCTATAACTCTTGCATCACCAGTTGTTCGGGTTTCGTTTTTTTTAGTTTTTTCAACCCATCCTAAATCAACCAGTATAGATAATTCGTTCCAGTCAAACTCAGATACAATTCTATATCCTAAACCATCTTTTTGAGGTGCATATACATGAGCTTCATTATTTTTTATTTCTCCTTCAAAGAATACTCTTAAATAGTTATGTGTTTCAGGCGATGATGTTTTATAATTATCATTTAGCGAAATGGGTTCCCCATTTCGTCTTTCATAAATTTTTGAAATTACGTCATTCTTCCATTCAAGACGCTGCATCTGCCATACACCCAGCGATATCAAAACAATTACTCCAACCAAACCAAACATTAATGGAAAAATCATTTTCTTAGCCATTTTAGACCTCTTTTAAAAAAGTAAAGCGTAGGAATCTCTCCCCACGCTTTTAAATTAATTTATTTAGTTAGTTAATTAACCACCCCAAATATATACTGCAGCAAATAAGAATAGCCACACCACATCAACAAAATGCCAATACCATGCGGCTGCTTCAAAACCTACATGTCGCTCTTGTGTAAAATGACCTTTGAGTGCGCGCAATAAACAAACTGCTAAAAATATTGTGCCAACAACAACATGAAAGCCATGGAAGCCTGTCGCCATGAAGAAGTTTGCACCATAAACATTATCTCTGAAACTAAATGCGGCGTGACCATATTCATAAACTTGGAAAACTGTAAAGATTGCACCTAGTACAATAGCACCCACTAGTCCCCAAACCAGACCTTTACGATCATTGTCGTGTGCAAGCGCATGGTGAGCCCAGGTAGCAAAACAACCTGAGCATAATAAGATCAATGTGTTAATAAGAGGTAAATGCCATGGATCGAATGTTTCAATACCTACTGGAGGCCAAACTCCATCAACTGCAGGTGACATAGGACCCATTGGATACATTGCATTTTTGAAAAAAGACCAAAACCAGGCGACAAAAAACATCACTTCAGACATGATAAACATAATGACACCGTAACGTAATCCAATAACAACAACTGGCGTGTGATCACCTGCTTCTGAATCAAATACGCATTCGCTCCACCATGCAAACATTGTGTATAATGTCATAATAAAGCCAATAATAAACAGCCATGGTGATAGTGGAATACCTCCCAGTTGAATTGGGTCTAGACCTCTGCCTAAATGATGAGCTGCAAATACGGCTCCAACAAGCATTGTTAAGGCTGAAAGCCCACCAAATAATGGCCAAATGCTTGGAGTTAAAATGTGGTAATCGTGGTTTTTTTCATGTGCCATATGCCGACTCGTCCCTTAGCTTTCAGGATTGTTTACTGTGGATTGCACTGAGCTTGCAAGACTTGCTTGATCAGTGGGTAAATCTGTCGCATGAAATGTATATGATAGAGTAATGTTATTTACAAACTTAGCTTCTCGATCATCAATAATTTCAGGATCAACATAAAATGTAACAGGCATTTGAACTGTTTCACCAGGTTGCAAAACTTGCATCTCAAAACAAAAACACTCAATTTTATTAAAATAATATCCTGCTGAATAAGGATAAACATTAAAACTAGCGGTACCAGCTATAACTTTATCTGTTGGATTGTGAGCTTCATAAAAGGCCAAACCAGTTTCACCGATACGAAGCGTCATTTTTCTTTGGGTAGGCTTAAACTCCCAATCAATATTAGAGTCTAACGAACCATCAAATCGAACTGTAATATTTCGATCTAAAATTTCATCACTTTCATCAACAGCAGTTTGAGTTACCCCACCAAAGCCTGTGACACGGCAAAACCAATCATAAAAAGGCACAGCTGCAAATGACATTGCTAACATAAAAAAAACTAGTGACAGTAATCTAAATGCAATCTTATTTTTGGAACTTATGCTCACTTAATATCTTCCAATTGTGGGCGCCTGACATGATCATAGGCCTCCAATGTTGCGCCACCCATCATCTTTGCTACTGTTATTGAAAACACCAAAGCCACAAAAGCAACTAAGATTAAACCTAAAATAAGATTATTTTTTTTTCGGATTTTTCGGATTTCTTCATCAGTCATTTAAAAAACCTGTGGCCATGCTATTAAACTTATATCCAGCGACCGCATCAACGCTTCAATAAGTAATGCTGTAAATAAAAGGAAAAGATAAAAAAGAGAAAACTTAAATAGTTTTCGCTCATCTGTATAATTGTCTTCTGTTGCGATTTTTTCATTTCGTCGAAATAATTTCAATGATCCTAAGAGGAACATTAATGATAGAATTATTGAAAGAGTAAAATATATTGGACCCCCTATTGAAGTAAAGGCTAATCCTATTGAAAAAGGCGTTAAAAGAACCGTGTAGGTTAAAATGTGATTGCGTGTACTTTTTTTCCCATGAGTAACTGTTAGCATCGGTATCCCTGCTTTAGAATAATCTTCATTCATAAACAGTGCCAATGCCCAAAAATGGGGTGGTGTCCACATAAAGATAAGCATAAACATTCCAATTGCTTCGATTGATACTGATCCTGAAGCAGCAACCCAACCTACCATTGGGGGAAAAGCTCCAGCTGCACCACCAATAACAATATTTTGTGGTGTAGAACGTTTAAGCCACATTGAATAAATAACTGCATAAAAGAATATTGTGAAAGCAAGTAATGCTGCAGCAAGCCAGTTTGAAGCTAATCCCAACATTCCTACAGAAAGTACCGACATCCAGAGGCCAACCAACATTGCATTATTCGCAGACACTTTGCCAGATGGTACAGGTCTTTCTTGAGTTCTTTTCATGATGCTATCAATATCGGCATCCCACCACATATTTAAAGATCCCGATGCACCAGCACCCAAAGCAATGAATAACACTGAGGCAAATGCCAAAACAACGTTCATTGAACCAGGCGCTACTATCAATCCTACAGCTGCAGTAAAAACAACTAAAGACATAACCCGAGGCTTCAGTAACGAAATGTAGTTACCAAAGTCTGTTTGATCAGACGTTGTCTTTATTATCGTTTCTGTCATTTCAATTCCAAATTGATCAGTGGAGCTTTAATGATAACTACAAATTCTTAGTTATTTGAAGCTTCAACCTCTAAAACTTTATTCATATTTGCATCTGCGACTTGAACTGATCTAGGTAGACCTGCATATTCTTTTATCGCGCCATCCAACCAAGCTTCATATTTTTCTTGGCTTACAACTTTTACGGTAATTGGCATGAATGAATGATCTTTGCCGCATAATTCCGAACATTGCCCAAAATATATACCTTCTTTTTCTGCTTTAAACCATAATTCTGCCAAACGACCGGGAACAGCATCTTGCTTGACACCAAATGCAGGTATCGTCCAAGAGTGTATAACATCAGCACCAGTAACTTGAACAACAACTGTTTTATTGACAGGAACAACAACGGCAGTATCTGTAGCTAGTAAATATTCATCCGCAGCATAGCCATATTCTTCTAAATCAGCGCGATCTAACATAAAACTATCAAAACCAAATTCATGATCAACATATTCGTGTGACCAATACCATTGGTTTCCTGTAGCTTTTATAGTTACATCAGCTTCTGGAATTTCCATTTGCTTAAAAAGCAATGTGAGGCTTGGTGGAATTAAGCATAATAAAATTACTACAGGTATCAACGTCCAAGCTATTTCTATACCTGTATGATGAGTAAATGTCGCTGGTTCTGGATTACGTTTTGCACTGTAACGAAAAGCACAGATTAATAGTAAAGCCGTAACAAATAGTGATATTATAGTAATCACCCATAACAAAAATGTGTCATAGCTTTGAATATCACGTGCTACTTCAGTAACTGGAGGCTGCCAACCCATTAAACCATCAACCGGCTTACCAATTGTTTCTAATGTACCCAAGTTTTCTTGCGCCCATGAAGTGCTAGCAAGTAAAGTAGTTGTTAAAGCAGATACCGTGGCTAAAAAAAAGTTTCTTACTCGCATTCATTTCATCCTGTTTTTAAAAAATTCCGTTGATTTGGAATCTCCGATTGTGTCTTTAGTAAGCTAAAACCATAATAAGGCAGAAAGAACAAGCTTTCCGTTTGCGGCATTGCGCCGCTTGTGCCAAATTGTCATCTTAAATATACAGGATACTCCAATGAGCAATGCATCTACACCTTTTCGACCTTTCGAAACTAATTTTGATTTAAATCAAGCATTAAATACTCTCAAAGACACAGTATATGGAGCCGACGATGGTGAAATGTTTTTGGAAAGGCAAAGATCAGAAGCATTATTATTAGATGATGGCCGGATTAAAACTGCAAATTATAATGCATCTGAAGGATTTGGACTTAGAGCAGTTAATGGCGAAACAGTTGGATATGCCCATTCGACTGAAATGACACAATCAGCACTTAATCGTGCAGCTGAAACAGCTAAACTTGCTATTGGTTCAGGCGGCGGTAAGCTTGCAGATCCACCTATTCCTACCAATCAAAGACTATATTCTGATATAGACCCGATTTCTGACACAGAATTTAGCTTAAAGATTGAGACCCTTAAAGAAATTGATAGCTTTGCTCGAGAATTAAATAATAAAGTTGTTCAAGTATCTGCTTCTTTGGTTGCAAGCTTACAAGAAGTTGAAATATTGCGCCCTGAAGGCACTTTAGTGCGAGATGTAAGGCCAATGGCTAGAATAAATATATCCATAACTGTAGAACACAATGGCCGACGAGAAAGCGGCAGCTCAGGTGGTGGAGGTAGACATGGTTTGGTTCAACTAACTAGGCCTGAGAATTGGAAACCAAATGTTATTGAAGCAATAAGAATTGCTATGGTTAATTTGAATGCAATACCAGCTCCTGCTGGACAGTTTGACGTTGTATTAGGTCCAGGTTGGCCCGGTATATTATTACATGAAGCGATTGGACATGGCTTAGAAGGTGATTTTAATAGAAAGAAAACTTCAGCATTTTCAGGATTAATGGGTCAACGAATTGCCGCAAAAGGTGTGACCGTTTTAGACGATGGAACCATTCCAGATCGCAGAGGATCAATAAGCTTTGATGATGAAGGGACTCAATCTCAAAAAAATACCCTCATAGAAGACGGTGTGCTTGTAGGGTACATGCAAGATCGGCAAAACTCTCGCCTTATGGGCGTAAAACCTACAGGAAATGGCCGTCGAGAAAGTTACGCACATGCCCCAATGCCTCGAATGACTAATACCTACATGTTAGGTGGTGATAATAATCCCAAGGATATTTTATCTAATTTAAAAGATGGCATTTACGCGGTAGGTTTTGGCGGGGGACAGGTCGATATTACAAATGGTAAATTTGTTTTCTCATGTACTGAGGCATATCGCGTTAAAAATGGAGTTGTTGGAGCCCCACTAAAGGGTGCAACATTAATTGGTGATGGTGCAACCGCCCTTAAACACATTCACGCTATAGGCAACGATATGGCACTTGATCCTGGAATGGGGAATTGTGGTAAAGCTGGCCAATGGGTGCCTGTTGGAGTAGGGCAACCTACTTTAATGATTGGAGGGTTAACTATTGGGGGCTCCAAAATATAAAAATTTATTTAGAATGCCATTTTGCTTACTTTTTATTCAAGTATTCTTTACAAAAGTCAAAAAATTTATAAATCTTTGGTCGGGGCTGTTGACATTCACCTTAAGAACAACACATGTTCCGCGCCCATAGACTAAGTATATTTACCTTCGAAGGAACGTCATGCCAGTTGTAGTTGTAGAAAGCCCAGCAAAGGCTAAAACCATAAATAAATACTTAGGATCTGATTATACAGTATTGGCATCTTACGGACACGTTCGAGACCTACCACCCAAAGATGGTTCAGTAGATATAGACAACGAATTTGAAATGAAATGGGAGGTAGCCTCTGACTCCAAAAAACACCTCAAAGCAATAGCAGATGCCCTAAAAGAAGATAATAATCTGATTCTAGCTACAGATCCTGATAGAGAAGGTGAAGCTATTTCGTGGCATTTAGAAGAAGCATTGCGTAAACGCAAAGTTATTAAAAAAGATACACCAGTGAGCCGAGTTGTCTTTAATGCAATAACAAAAAATGCAGTTTCTGAAGCAATGCAAAATCCTCGAGCAGTGGATATGGAATTAGTTGAAGCATATTTAGCAAGGCGCGCATTAGATTATTTAGTTGGTTTTAATTTATCACCTGTATTATGGAGAAAATTACCCGGCGCAAAATCTGCCGGTAGAGTGCAATCTGTTTGTCTAAGACTAATTGTTGAAAGGGAAATGGAAATTGAAATCTTCAAACCAAGAGAATATTGGTCAGTAAAATCTCTTTTAAAAACTCCTCGGGGAAAAGAGTTTGAGTCATCATTGCGTATCTTAGGTGGAAAAAAACTAGATAAATTTGATATTAATAACGAAGTTTCTGCAGATTTAGCCGTTCAAGCTGTAAATTCTCGCAAACTAACAGTTACAAGCGTTGAAGCAAAACCTGCTAACAGGAATCCCTCCGCACCATTTATGACTTCAACATTACAACAAGAAGCAAGTCGTAAGTTTGGCTTTGGTGCACGGCAAACAATGAGCACTGCTCAACGTTTATACGAGGCAGGTCACATAACTTACATGAGAACTGATGGCATTGATATGGCACCTGAAGCAGTAACAGCTGCCCGAGATGCAATTGGGGCTAGATATGGTTCTAATTTCATTCCATCAGAGCCACGAATTTATAAGAATAAAGCAAAAAATGCTCAAGAAGCGCACGAATGTATTAGGCCAACTAATATGGAGATTTCTGCAGAGGACTTAAATAGATTAGAGCCTGATCAAAGAAAACTTTACGATTTGATCTGGAAACGTACTTTAGCAAGCCAAATGGCAAGTGCAAAAATGGAACGCACAACAATTGATATCTCTTCAGAGGATAATCAAATTGGATTGCGATCCACTGGACAAGTTATAATTTTTGATGGGTTTTTAAAAGTTTACGAAGAGGGTCGTGATGATGAAGTTGTTGATGATAATGACAAACTTCTTCCTCAATTAACTGTAGGTGACTCAATTGAGAAAATACTAGTCAATCCAAATCAACATTTTACGCAACCCCCACCTCGTTACACTGAAGCCACATTAGTCAAACGTATGGAAGAGTTAGGCATTGGGCGGCCGTCTACATATGCTTCTATTGTTACCACTATTCAAACAAGAGAATACGTCAGGAGAGAAGGAAATAGACTAATTGCAGAAGACAAAGGTAGATTAGTAATTGCCTTTTTAGAAAATTATTTCAGACAATACGTTGGGTATAATTACACTGCTGGTCTTGAAGAAGAATTAGACAGTGTTTCGGCTGGTAAAGAAAATTATAAATCTGTTTTAGGACGTTTTTGGCGTGACTTTTCTGCTGCAATAAATGAAACAGCAGAATTACGAATTACTGAAGTACTTGAAAAAATCAATGACGTTTTAGAACCTCATCTTTTTCCAACAACTGAAAAGGGTGGAGACCCAAGACTTTGTCCAAATTGTGAAATTGGCCGCTTAAGTATGCGAACTGCTCGATCAGGTGGTGCATTTATTGGATGCTCAAATTATCCAGAGTGCCGTTATACTCGTGCGTTTGGACCTCCAGGAGCAGAAGATTCCAGTGGCATTCCTCCAGAAGGCAAAAACTTAGGTGAAGATGAGGGCGATCAAATATATGCCTTCAAGGGACGTTTTGGGCCATATGTTCAACGTGGTGAAGTTTCAGACGACAACAAAAAACCCCCTAGACAATCAATACCAAAAGACTGGCCACCTGCTGATGTGGATTTAGAAAAAGCCTTGCGTTTATTATCACTCCCAAGGCAAATAGGTCCTCACCCTGAAGATGGAATTATGGTCTGGTCTAATATTGGAAGATATGGACCATATCTTAAGCATTCAGCAAGCACTTCAGATCGTGGTGGAACAAATGCAAATCTAGCAGATATTGAAGAAGTCTTTACAGTCGGCATGAATCATGCGGTTCAACTTCTAGCAGAAAAAGTTGCTAGTCGTGGAGGCAGAGGTGTTGCTGCCAAACCATTAAAAGAACTCGGTGAGCATCCCGATTTAGAAGGCCCAATAAACATCATGAAAGGAAAGTATGGGCCATATGTTAAATGGGAAAAAATTAATGCAACGATTCCTTCTGATATTGAACCTGAAGATTTATCAATAGATCATGCTCTTATCTTAATTAATGAAAAGATTGCAAAATCGCCAAAGAAACGAAAACCAGCTAAAAAGAAAGTTGGATCCAAAAAGAAATCTGCCACTAAAAAAACTTCAGCAAAAAATAAAAAAGATTAATTAATAGTAGTATCTATAGTATCGGGCGGCGTTCAATAATATGACCATAGAGCGTGGTCATTAAACTGGCGGAGACCATAACAACTATCCATTGGAAAAGTGAAGTTACCAGAACACCAATTATGTTATTTGGAGCTAATATCCCAGATATAACACCAATACCTAAAATCATTACTATAACGATAACTGCAAGCCCCCATATATCTTTAGACATTGCTTTTGTTTCAAAAAATGATTGTTTGATGGACATTGTTTCATCCAATGCAATGGATGGTAGAACTAATCCGGCGCGAAAAAATAAATAATAAAAAGATATAAATAACAAAATATTTACTGCAGGTAATATTAACACCAATCCCAAACTATTTATGAAAATATTAATCATAGAAAATGGGATGATTAATAAAAAAATTACTGAAGTGACAATCGCAATGGTTTTTATAGAATATTTAATAATTCGCGAGTTATTCCAAATTGGAAAAATATGGTTGGTGGATTCTTCAATCAATATAAATCTATGCCAAGCTATAGCAATCCAAGACATTGCAATAAAAAAAATCAAATTACCTCCCATTAAAGCAGTAATCTTTTGGGAAGAAAAATTTAATGCCACTAATTGATCTTGCCCATTAGTATTTGTTACTGCTTGAATATCTGGTGCTCCAATTGTCAAATCACCTGTCAAAAATACATTTAAAGCCGAACTAGCAAATACGGCAGCAACGAATATAGCGCCAGAGACACGAAATGCTTCCTTTAAGTTATCTAAAACAATTAAAACAGATTTTTTAAAGATTTTCCAAGAAAGCAACATATTTTTTCCATTAATATTTATAATTCACATATCGGAATAATACAATTATCACCACCGAGAAAGATACATTATGATTAATTTTCTTGCGACTTATAGTTAAAATTACAAAAAGAAAATAACAAATAATCATTGGCTTAATTTAAAAATTGAGCCATTTATTAGTCAAAGGAGATTTATATGTCTATAACTGCAGTCTTAGTTCTATTTTCAATTGTTTGGTTTTTAATTTTATTTCTAACCTTGCAAATAAAAATCAAAACTCAAGGTGATAGTGGCAGTGTACTAAAAGGTACGCATGCATCATCACCTGTAAATTTTAGTATAAAAAATCGTTTAATTACGACAACTTTGATATCAGTTCCCATCAGTGCTTTAGTGATTTTTATCATTTTATCTGGTTTTATAACCTTAGACATGTTTGATTTTTATAATTTAATTGAAAAGTAACTCTTTTCTTTCCTTTCAAAGGAGCGTATCGCGACCATAAATCAAAAAAAGGAATACATTATGGCTGCTCTATCTGAAGGTGATATCGTTGTACTAGTTTCAGGCTCACCAAGATTTGTTGTTGAGAGTATACAAAGTACAAAAGTAAGTTGTGTTTGGTGCAATGAAGGTCAAATTCACAGAGACACGTTTGATATGAGCATTCTTCGAAAATGGGAAGCATCAGATACTGCACCATCTCGTGGTGGTGATCGTGGCGGCTTTAAAGGTGGTGACCGTGGTGGCGATCGCGGGGGCTTCAAAGGTGGCGACCGTGGTGGTGATCGTGGCGGCTTCAAGGGTGGTGATCGTGGCCCCAAGCGTGACTTTGATAAAAAAGACAAGCCATTTTTTAGAAAAGGTTAATTATCATTACAAGAATTGTTTAATCTAATGCCTCGTAATTATAATTACATTCAGACTAAACTCTAATCACAAAACTATGGCTTATTACTTCTCAAAATAAGCCATAGTTTAATAAGTTAATTACTATTTTAGCTTTCTTGAGGCATAATTCTCAAATTTAGCTCACGTAATTGTTCGTTTGAAACTTCAGACGGTCCACCTAACATTAAGTCTTCTGCCCGTTGGTTCATAGGGAACATGATGACTTGCCTTATGTTGTCTTCATTCGCCAATAGCATAACAATTCGGTCTATACCCGCAGCACATCCACCGTGAGGCGGAGCACCATATGTAAATGCGTTAACCATACCTCCAAAACGTTTATTTACTTCTTCATTTGGATAGCCAGCTATTTCAAATGCCTTATACATGATTTCTGGATTGTGATTTCTAATTGCTCCAGAAATTAATTCATAACCATTACATGCAAGATCGTATTGATAGCCTAAAATTGTTTCAGGATCTTCTGCATCTAAGGCAGCCATGCCACCTTGAGGCATAGAGAAAGGGTTATGGCTAAAATCTATTTTCCCAGTTTCAGAATCTTTTTCATACATTGGAAAGTCAACAATCCAGGCAAACTCAAAACTATCTTTATTAGTAATTTTTAATTCTTCACCAATTACAGTTCTAGCTCGACCTGCTACACCCTCAAAAGCTTTGGGTTTGCCAGCTAAGAAAAACGCTGCGTCACCAACCTGTAATCCTAATTGTTGTCTAATTGCTTCAGTCCGTTCTGGACCTATATTTTTCGCCAATGGTCCAGCAGCTTCTAATCCTTCACCTTGATCACGCCAGAATATGTAACCCATTCCTGGTAAGCCTTCTTGTTGGGCAAATTTATTCATACGATCACAGAATTTACGAGACCCACCTTTAGGGGCAGGAATAGCTCTCACTTCAGTACCTTCATTTTCAAGCAATTTAGCAAAAATAGCAAAACCTGATTCCTTAAAATGGTCGGAAACAATTTGCATTTTTATTGGATTTCGCAGGTCTGGCTTATCAGTTCCATACCATAGTGCAGAATCTCTATATGAAATCTGTGGCCAATTTTTTGATATGGAGCGTCCACCACCAAATTCTTCAAATATACCTTTTAATACAGGTTCGATTGTATTGAACACGTCTTGCTGTTCAACAAACGACATCTCTAAATCTAATTGATAAAAATCAGTTGGTGATCTATCAGCACGCGGGTCTTCGTCTCTAAAGCATGGTGCAATTTGAAAATACTTATCAAAACCTGCAACCATTATCATTTGCTTAAATTGTTGTGGAGCTTGAGGAAGTGCATAAAACTTCCCGGGATGTAGACGTGACGGAACTAAAAAATCACGTGCACCCTCTGGTGACGAAGCAGTTATAATTGGTGTTTGGAATTCATTAAAGCCCTGAGAATCCATTCGATTACGAATAGATTTTATAACATTTGACCTTAAAATAATATTGTTATGTAGTGTTTCCCGGCGTAAGTCTAAAAACCTATATTTAAGACGTGTTTCTTCTGGAAAATCAGGTTCATCAAAAATTTGTAATGGTAGTTCTTCAGAAGCCCCTAATACTTCCATGTCACTTATAAAAATTTCCACTTCACCTGTAGGTAATTTTTTATTAACCAATTCTGGTGCGCGTGCTTTGACTACACCATCAATTCTAATACACCATTCAGATCTAACTTTTTCAAGATCCTTGAATACTGGACTGTCTGGATCCGCTAAAATTTGTGTGATTCCATAATGATCTCGTAAATCAATAAATAATATTCCACCATGATCTCGAACACGATGAACCCAACCAGAAAGACGAACCGATTGCCCAACATCATTGGCGTTAAGATCAGAACATGTATGTGTTCGAAAAGCTTGCATTTTAGTCATCCTTTAGGATTAATATTTTGCGTTTGGTACATTGTATTGGGCATCAAATGTCAATAGAAGATGCCAAAATGTTAGCAATATCTGTTTTATTACTAACATTACTAATAAAAAAAGAATTTTTAAGTCATTTTTAAAGAACTTTTATATGAAGCTAAATGAATTATAAACTAAATGACCTAATAGCTGACAAACTTTTATGTTATAAGAATGAATTTATTTTATAACTATTTTCTTGTAAAATTCTTCTGATATTTCCAGACATTTCAATAGCATGGGGGTTATCCCCATGAATACATATTGAATGAACATTCATTTTTATAAAACTACCACATACTGTTGGCATCTCACCAGTATCTAGAAAATGTAATAATCTTTTTGTTGCATACTTTGTATCTGTAATTAAAGCCCCCTTTTCTCCTCTTGCAACTAAAGTACCATCTTTATTATATCCACGGTCAGCAAAAATTTCACTGAAAGTTTTTAAACCAAATTTTAAACCTGCTGCTTCTAACTTTGTTCCCGAAACAGCCAATAAGGAAAGTTTTGGAAAGGATAACTTTATAGACCGTGCGATAGCTTCAGAAACTTGTGTATTTTCAGTCGCCCAATTATTAAGTGCCCCATGTGGCTTTATATAATGAACCCTCGCTTTAGCTAATTTAGCTATGCCGACTAATGCTCCAACTTGAGATGCTATTAATTGTTCTATTTCTAAAATTTCTAAAGGTATTTTACGACGTCCAAACCCTTGCTTATCAACAAACCCAGGGTGCGCTCCTATTATCACACCTTTATCAGCGGCCATCTTTATTGTTTCATACATTACAGTTGGATCACCTGCGTGCCCACCACATGCAATATTTGCACTGCTCACAATATCGAGAATTTGTGCATCTTCGCCAATTTTCCATGGGCCAAAACTCTCACCTAAATCAGCGTTTATATCAATCAGCTTCATTCTAAATCCTATGAGTAATACATGTACGCTAAATTGAAATTTGAAATTTACAAGTTTGTATAATTATATAAACATTCATCCAATTCATAAAATTCTTTATCAAGAAAATATTTTAAATTCAATATTTACCAGGTGATTATAATAATGTCCAAAAATTTTGATTACATTATAATAGGCGCAGGCTCCGCTGGTTGTATACTTGCAAATAAATTAAGTGAAAATCCAAAAAACACAGTTTTACTTCTTGAAGCTGGTGGGTCCGATCAAAAATTTTGGATAAAAACACCACTTGGTTATGCATTTACATACAATGATCCCAAAGTTAATTGGAGATATAATACTGAACCAGATAAAAACCTCAATAATAGAACTGCCTATTGGCCCCGAGGTAAAGTCATTGGTGGTTCTAGTTCAATTAATGCTATGGCTTATTTTAGAGGTTTAGAAAACGACTTTTCAGATTGGGAAAAAGCAGGAGCGGAAAATTGGAGTTGGGTCAATGTTTCCAAAACCTATCAATCAATTGAAAAACATGTATCAAAAAAAGAAGTTCTTGGAGATGGGCCAATTCAAATTAGTGATTTAAGCGAGGCTATGCATCCATTCACAAAACACTTTATGGCAGCAGCAAAAGAGCTGAATTGGCCTGAGCCAATAAATACGTCTACTGCACTTGAAGGACTAGGCTATGTTCATAATACCACAAAAAATGGTAAACGATTTTCATCTGCTGATGCATTTTTACATCCCATAAAAAAAAGAAAAAATTTACAAATATTAAAGAATGCTACAGTTGAGAAAATTATTATAAAGAACTTACACGCTAAAGGAGTTATGTACGAAGTTAAAAAAGCAAAGAAATATTCATATGCAAATAAAGAAATTATTTTATCAGCTGGCGCAATAGGTTCACCTCAAATTCTTCAAGTATCAGGCGTAGGCCCCAAAGAAGTATTAAAAAAATCTGGAGTAGAGCTAATTAAGCATTCCCCAGAAGTGGGTCAAGGATTACAAGATCATCTAGCTATTACAAAGTATTTTTCAACATCTGAACGCACATTAAATACAGACTTAGGAAATATATTTGGTAAAGTTATAGCAGGCATAAAATACATTCTGACAAAATCAGGACCTTTAAGTATTCCTGTTAATCAAACTAGTGGATTTGTTCGTAGCGATATCAAGTCTGTAGTTCCTGATTTGCAAGTTTATGCAAACCCAATTGCATACTCAACAGATCAACATGGAAGAACTTATGTTAATAGTAAATCTGGATTTTTAATATCAGTTCAACCTTCAAGATCAACAAGTAGAGGCTCAGTAAACATTCAATCTCCTAATGTAAAAGTATCACCATTAATCAATGCAAATTCACTTAATACAAAAGATGATCAATTAATGGCTATAAAAGCAGGTCGAATGATACAACAAATAGCTAATACAAAGGCAATAAAATCAGTAACAAAAAAAGCTTTTGATGTAAATTTTATGAATCTCGATGATGAGGGATTATTAAATAGTTTTCGTGAGTTTGCCTCCACTGTCTATCATCCATGTTGTACATGTAGGATGGGAAGATCTATTAATAACTCTGTAATCAACAACAAATTACAAATACATGGTCTAAAGAATATACGCGTTGTTGATGCATCTTCATTTCCTAACATTACATCTGGAAATATAAATGCTCCGACTATGATGTTAGCATATCGTGCAGCAGAGATAATTTTAGAAGATAATGTCTAAGGTTAAAATATTCAGGACATTAAATGTGTTATAATCCAAAAGGATTTACAATACATAGCATAATGCTACATAAAAGCTCATGAGTGGAAAACTAAACATTATCAAACTCAGTGTTGGGTCAGAAAATATAGCCATGCTTAGTCAATGGCAGGAAGAAAGACGAGCCCAGTTAAACGTTAAATATTCCTTACACATAACAAGAATGTGGCCCAAAAGGGAGAATGAATTACTTAACGGGGGCTCAATCTACTGGGTTATAAAAGGTGCGATACAACTGAGGCAAAAACTAATTGGATTTGATGAAATTGTTGGTGCTGATGGCATAAGAAGATGCGGTTTTAGATTAGATCCTGAGCTTATTCCAACAACAAAAGCGCTGCGGCGTCCTTTCCAAGGGTGGCGTTATTTGAAATCAGAAGATTGTCCGTCTGATTTATCTACCAGTCGTGAAACTGACGACGATTTGCCAGAAGAAATGCAGCAAAGTTTAGCCAGACTTGGCGTGCTTTAACATTACTCAAAGTCTTTAAACAACAATATGATTATCAATTAATCTTACATTATCAATATATGCAGCAGCAAAAATGCGACATTCATCTTCTGTAGTTCGCTCAATTGGCTCTAAGGAGTGTGAGTCACGGCATTCTATATAATCGATTTTATCAAATCCAGAATTTAATAAAATTTTCATTGCTTGAGCACATTCAACTGATGAATATCCTCCAGAAGCAATATTATATGCTGTCATTTGGAGAACTGAACTTAATTTACGCGCTATCTCTAATTGTGAAGAATTGAGATAACTATTACGCGATGATAAAGCTAATCCAAATTCATCCCTAACGGTTGCAACATTAACAATTTTTGTTGGTATATCTAAGTCACGTACTAGGCGCTTAATAATTGTTAATTGTTGCCAATCTTTTTCACCAAAAAAAGCCATATCGGCAGATACTTGATTTAATAATTTAGCGACAACTTGAGTAACACCATCAAAATGACCAGGTCGAGAAGCACCACACAACATATTAGTCAGGCCTATTACAGAAACTTTTGTTGAAAACCCTCTTGGGTACATTTCAGAAACATTTGGAATAAAAGCAGCATCCCCCCCTGCTTCACTAATTAGTGTTATGTCAGATTTTTGAGTTTGCGGATATGTCTCAAAGTCTTCATCATCACCAAACTGGGTTGGATTAATAAAAATACTAACAATTACTCTATCACATTTTTTTGAAGCTAATTTTATTAGAGACCCATGGCCGTTGTGCAAGCCACCCATTGTAGGCACAAGACCAACTGAAAGTCCTTCAGATTTCCATTCAGATATCTGTTTACGTAAATCTATAATCTTATGAAGAACACAAAGATTGTTCAAAGTACTAAATCTTTCCAATTCATTTTTTTGCATAAACCCTTCATCGTAGAACCCAATCTTGACCAATCTGCTGTTCTTGAAGCAAATATGCTTGCTTGTGACTTCAAAAGAACCCCATCACTTAATAATTTCAAATGATTTGCCTTCAACGTAGCGCCACTCGAGGTAATATCTGCAATTGCTTCTGCAGTAAGATTTGCAACTGTTCCTTCGGTTGCGCCTTGGCTGTCTACTAGTTGATAATCTGATACACCAAAATCTCGAAGGCCTTTACGAACTAGGTTATGGTATTTTGTTGCTATTCTAAGCCTAAATCCATGTTCAGAGCGAAATTGCGCAGCTACAGCATCTAAGTCATGTAAAGTATTTACGTCTATCCATACATTTGGGACAGCTATAATCAAATCAGCAAAACCAAACCCCATCTCTTCTACGATATAAATTTGTTTTTCATGCAATGGAAGTTTTTCATAGATTAGATCTGCTCCAGTCACTCCTAAATGAATTCGACCTTTTGCAAGTTCTTGTGGTATTTCTCCCGCTGACAAAAGCACTAATTCAATACCATCTACACCACTAATACTGCCAGTGTATTCTCTTTCTGAACCTGTTCGTTTAAGAATTAGACCTCTCTTTTCAAACCAAGATATCGTATCTTCTTGCAGTCGACCTTTTGATGGAACACCAAGCTTAAGCATTAGTTAAACCCCTTTATCAGTGCGTCAGGTCTTATAACTCCTCCAACAGCCGGTATTTCTTTACCCGAACCTAAAACAGCCGTAAGAGCATCATATCTACCACCACTAGCAATAATTGTGTCTCCATCAGAAAAACTAAAAACAAAACCATCATAGTATTCCATACTTGTTAATCCATAACTGCCTTCAAATGGTAATTTCTCAACATTTACTTTGCGATCTTCTAATGCTCCAAGTCTAGCTTCAAAAATAGAAACAGCTTTTTGCATATTTGGTATTGTTTTTACAAAATCTTTTAAAACCAATAATGCTTCTGATGCAGTTGTTTTCAAATTTAAAATTTTGTTTATTACATCTCCTTCTTCAACAGAGATTGGAGAATTCTTTGCATCCTTTTGTAAAGATAATATTCGTGAGGTAATTTCAGCTTCAGTTCTTAAGCCTATAAATTTACCAGCTTTTTCGATATTTTTTTCAATATCCTTATTCAAATACTTTAATAAGGGTATTTTTTCATTATTTTCAATCCTAGTTTTTGAAAATTGTTCTATTAAATTTTGAAACCTTAAAGGTCGCCATAAGTGCCGCATAAGAGCAGCCTTTCTGAGACTAGTAGTATTTAATCCAGTTACTGCTGATTGTAATAATCCTATATCTCCAGTTGAGATTTGAAGGTTTTTTGAGAGAATGTGATTGAATAGTGAAAATACTTCTGCATCACTATCTGCAGAATTAGATCTATCAAACAATTCAAATCCCACTTGAATAAATTCAGTCTCACGTTTTGAACCCGCATCCTGCATCCGCCAAACAGGTCCATTATAAGTATAACGAGCAGGCTCAGCACCCTCTGACATGTGTCTTTCAACTATCGGAACTGTGAAATCTGGGCGCATCATTCTTTCACCAATCACTGGATCATTTGTAACATAAGCACGCGCTCTAATATCTTCTCCATATAAATCAAGAAGTGTTTCAGCTGATAATAAACTGTCTGCTTCTAACAACATTGCACCTGAAGCTATAAAATATTTTTCTAACCTCTTTGCTTCAGATCTTATAGCAGCACGCCTTTCATTTTGCATTACATTGCATCCTCAGAACGAGCTATCATTTTTCTCACTTCAGAAATTAAACTATCTCGTTTAATTTCAATTTGTGCTGGCTGAGATTTCCATTCTTCAGTGGTTTCAATTTTAGCAGACAGCCTGGCTCCCAATGCTAGATCTTTTATTTGAACTAATCCGTTTGCTTTTTCATCACCACCTTCAATCACAGCTACAGGACTTGAACGTTTATCTGCATATTTTAATTGGTTACCAAAGTTTTTAGGATTTCCCATATACATTTCAGCACGAATGCCAGCATTTCTTAATTCAGATACCATTTGTTGATAATCCGCTAAACGATCTCGGTCCATTACAGTGACTATAACTGGTCCCTTTACAAGATTATTCATTCGGCCTTTTTCTCGTAAAGCCGCTAACAAACGATCTACGCCAATAGAAACACCTGTTGCTGGCACTTCTTGTCCTGTAAATCTTTTAACTAAATCATCATAACGACCACCACCCGATACGGATCCAAATTGTCTTCTCTGGCCTTTTTCGTTTAGTATTTCAAATGTCAATTCAGCCTCATAAACTGGGCCAGTATAGTAAGCTAGACCACGAACTACGGACGGATCAATTTCAACTCTATCAGCTCCATATCCGCCAGCTTCCATGAGTTCACCAATCATTTCCAACTCAGATATACCTTGCAAACCAATATCTGAATTACCCACAGCAGAACGCAAATTAGAAATCGTACTAGAAGCATCAAATCCTTTTGATGTTAGAAAAGCTAATACAGGTGCTATCTGCATTTCAGACAATCCAACACCATCAATATATGCGCCAGATGCATCAAGTCTTCCAGCACCCAACAATTGCTTCACACCCTCGATACCAACTTTATCAAATTTATCTATTGTTCTTAATACATTAGCTTTTTTTATGTCATCAGAAACACCTGTTGCTTCTAATACTCCATTTAATACTTTACGATTATTTACTTTAACTAAATAATCACCTCTTAGGATTCCAACGGCCTCCAATGTATCTGATAACATAGAACAAATCTCAGCATCCGCAGCAATACTTGGCGCTCCGATAGTATCTGCATCACATTGGTAAAATTGACGATATCTACCTGGACCTGGTTTTTCGTTTCGCCATACTGGTCCCATTGCATATCGGCGGTATGGACTAGGTAAATCATTCCTGAATTGTGAATAAACCCGGGCCAATGGGGCAGTTAGATCATAGCGTAAAGCCATCCATGCATCATCATCATCTTGCCAAGCGAATACACCTTCGTTAGGGCGCTCCACATCTGGTAAAAATTTTCCAAGTGCCTCTACAGTCTCAACTGCTGGAGTTTCCAATGCATCAAAGCCGTAACGATGATATACTTCAGTAATCTGACTTAACATTACATTACGTTCAGCTACATCTGTGCCAAAATAATCACGAAATCCCTTTGGTGGAATAGCTTTTGGCCGTAATGATTTTTTCTTTTTGTCTTTAGCCATAATTTATTAATCCTTGTGTTAAGGTATCTCTAACTTATCGAGTAAACTGGGGCAAGCTAGCCTTGTAAAATTTGCATATGAATTGTATGAAAATTATATGGACATAGAAGAACATATAATTGAGCTCGAGATTAAGCTAAGTGAAGCAAACAAGCTCTGTGAGGATTTATCTGATATAGTTGCTCAACAAGCTAACAGGTTGGATATTGCTGAACGCCGAATCCAATTACTTATGGAGCGCGCAGCACAAGATGAAGCTAATTCATCAAGTGGAATTACAATAAATGATACTCCACCACCTCATTGGTAATAAGCCTTATAACTAAAATTCCATGACTTCTAATACACCATCAACATGTTTTATAGCGCCTTTAATTTGTGGATTTAAAGGATATGAATTTTTTAGCACTATTTCAACTTCACCAGGTAATTCAGGATGAGATAAAACTAAATGAACTGGACCTAATGCTCTTTGAGGAGCATCTTTTGATATTTCACTTAAACGCGTTGCAATTGATTTAACAGCTTCCTCATTAGATACAAATATTTTCAAACCCATAGCTGCAGCGTCTTGCACGGAAACATCAACAGGCTGTGCACTCCTTACTAAAAGTTTTAATTGATCAGCATCTACATTTGCCTCAACCGTCAAAGTTACATTTTTTCCAATATCAAAATTATCCCCAAATTTCTCTAAAACATCAGAAAATATTGTAACCTCATAAGCACCTGTTGGGTCTGTTAATTGCGCAAAAGCAAATCGATTTCCTTTGGCTGACTTGCGAACTTGCTTTCCAGATACAGAACCAGCAATTTTTGCAATAATTTTGCCTCCTTGGGCTTTTTGCTCAAGCTCATGCAGGGTTAAAATATTTTTACGTTTCAACGCACCCATATAATCATCTAATGGGTGACCTGATAAATAGAATCCTATAGCTTTATGTTCTTCAGTTAATCTTTCAATTGGCAACCAATCTTCAGGCATTGGCAATCTAGGAGCTGGTAAATCTTCACCCGCATCGCCAAAAAGACCCCCCTGAGATGAATTCATCTCTTCATGCGTTGCAGAAGAATAACCAACCAAAGCGTCCAAACTTTCAAAAACTTTTTTTCGGTTGCTATCTAATTGATCGAATGCTCCTGACCGAATAAGCATTTCTAAAGGACGTTTTCCAACTCTTCTAAGATCAACCCTGCGAGCGACATCAATTAAATCTAGGAATAATCCACCATTTATGCGAGCATCGGTAAATAAACGCATTGCGTCAGATCCAACATTCTTTAAGCCACCTAACGCATAGGCTATCATACCATCATTGACACTAAATAGAGCTTCAGACCTATTTATACATGGAGGAATGATTTCTATGCCTAACCGCTTCACTTCATCAAAATATACATGCAGCTTGTCTGTTAAATGAAGATCACAATTCATAACTGAGGCCATAAACTCGACTGGGTAATTTGCTTTAAGCCAAGCTGTTTGATATGATACCACTGCATAAGCAGCAGCATGTGATTTATTAAACCCATAGTTTGCAAATTTATCAAGTAAATCCCAGACCTCTTCAGCTTTTTTTGGTTCAACACCATTATTAAATGCGCCTTCAAGAAATTTTGGGCGTTCTTTATCCATTTCTGCTTGAATTTTTTTACCCATCGCACGTCGTAATAAATCTGCTCCACCAAGTGAGTAACCAGCCATTTCTTGCGCAATTTGCATAACCTGTTCCTGATAAACAATAATGCCTTGTGTCTCTTCTAATAAATGATCAATAGAAGGATGCATTAATTCCCTGTCTGCACGTCCATTTTTAACGTCACAGTATTGTGGAATATTCTCCATCGGACCTGGTCGATATAAAGCCACAAGAGCAACAATGTCTTCAATACAATTTGGCTTCATACGTCTCAAAGCATCCATCATTCCACTTGATTCAACTTGGAATACCGCAACTGTTTTAGCACTTGCATATAAATCAAATGTGGCTTTGTCTTCTAAATCAATGGCATCAATATTAACATTGATGCCGCGTTTACGTATTAAATCAACCGCGCCTTTGACTACTGTTAGAGTTTTTAATCCTAAAAAATCAAACTTAACCAAGCCAGCCTGTTCAACCCACTTCATATTAAATTGTGTTGCAGGCATATCTGATCTTGGATCTTGATATAACGGAACAAGTTCATCTATTGGCCTATCAGCAATAACTACTCCAGCAGCATGCGTTGAAGCATTTCTTAACAAGCCCTCGACTTGTTGAGCGTACTTAAGCATTCTATCAACCACTTCTTCTGATTTGGCCATCTCTCTTAGTTGTGGTTCTTCTGCTAATGCCTTTTCAATACTTACTGGTTTTACACCTTCAACCGGTATTAACTTAGATAAACGATCCACCTGACCATATGGCATTTGCAGAACTCTTCCAACATCGCGGATTGCTGCTTTTGAAAGCAGTCCTCCAAATGTAATTATTTGGCCTACACGGTCTCGACCATATTTTCCCTGCACGTACCTGATAACTTCTTCTCGCCGGTCCATACAAAAATCTATATCAAAATCTGGCATTGATACGCGCTCAGGATTTAAAAATCTTTCAAATAGTAAAGAATAACGAAGTGGATCTAAATCAGTAATTGTTAATGCATATGCTACTAATGAACCCGCACCTGAACCACGGCCTGGACCAACTGGAATATCATTTGATTTTGACCAACGTATAAAATCTGCAACTATCAAAAAATAGCCTGGAAAACCCATTCCTTCGATTATATCTAACTCAAAATTCAAACGATCCTGATAAACATCCACAGTTGTGGCATGCTGAATTACTTCCAAACGTTTTTTCAAACCTTCGTTAGCTTGTCGTCGAAGTTCTTGCACCTCATCTTCTGCAAATTTTGGCAATATTGGATCACGCTTATATACTTTAAAAGCACATCTTTTTGCGATCTCTATTGTGTTATCTATGGCTTCAGGTAAATCTTTAAATAACTCAATCATCTCACCTGAAGATTTAAAATAGTGTTCTGGGGTAAGTCTTCTCCTACCATCTTGCTGATCAACATAGGAACCTTCAGAAATACATAATAATGCATCATGCGCAGCGTACATTTCACGATTTGGAAAATAAACATCATTAGTTGCCACTAATGGTAATTCCATAGAATAAGCCATTTCTAAAAAATACTTTTCAGTTTTTTGCTCTTCTAATGTATATTTTTCCCCATCACTTCCGTGTCGCTGAATTTCAACGTATGTACGGTTAAGAAAAATCTCTGAAAGATGTTTTAATAAAATTTTTGCTTTATCAATATGGCCATCTTGCAGCAGTTGGCCGACTGGACCTAATGCACCACCAGTAAGGCAAATTAACCCATCATTATATTTTTGCAACTGCGTGGTTGTAATGTGAGCCGGCTCATCTCCTGATTCCAAAAATAAACAAGAACTTAACTTCATCAAATTGAGATAACCAATCTCTGATTGAGCCAATAGAACAATTGGTAATGGTAGAGGATTTCTATCTCGTGGATTATCAGCAGTCATGTATGCTAAATTCATCTGACACCCAACTATTGGCTGCACACCCTCAATAGAAGCTATCTCTGAGAATTCTAAAGCACCAAACATATTATTAGTATCAGTCAAAGCGACCGCTGGCATTTGCTCTTTTATTACTGCACTTGGTAATTTCTTTACATGCATTGCGCCTTCTAAAAGAGAGTAAGCAGAGTGTAACCGCAAATGTATGAATCGATTCAAAGTTGTCATTCTTTTACAATACATCATACGATCACTTGCCGGAACAAGAAACGAGAATAAATTGAAAGTATTAATGATTTAAATCTCAATATTTTGCTACTCGTGACCTAACGTCTTTAATGTATTCAAATTAACCAAGTGTTAAAAATAAAAAAATGATAAGGAATCAAAATGTTTGATGCATCAGAAAATGATCTTAGATTTGCCATTCAGCATGCACTTAGTCCAGAAATACATAAACTTGTTTCTGAAATTCATGATATTTCAAATGATACAGTTGATGTAGTTTTATCTGAAGCAGCAAAGTTTGCACGTGACGTGATAGCACCCTTGAATCATTTAGGAGATAAACAAGGCTGTACATGGCACGCAGATAATACAGTACAAACTCCACCAGGATTTAAAGAAGCATACAAAGAAATGAGTGAAGCAGGTTGGTGTTCAATCGAAGGCTGTGAAGAGTTTGGTGGTCAAAATCTATCAAAAATGATTTCTGCTTCTACTGCAGAGATGTGGCATTCTGCAAACATGTCATTTTCATTATGTCACCTGTTGAGCCAAGGACAAATCCATGCATTGGAAAAATATGGAGACCCACAACAAAAACAAACTTACCTACCAAAATTAATAGATGGCTCATGGACAGGAACAATGAATTTAACCGAGCCCCACGCCGGTACAGATTTAGGTTCTTTAAAATCTACAGCACTTTCAGAAGGTGATCATTATCGTATTAAAGGACAGAAAATTTACATCACTTATGGTGAACACGACATGTCAGAAAATATTATTCATCTTGTTCTTGCTCGCATTGAAGGAGCTCCAGCAGGAATAAAAGGTATCTCACTTTTTATTGTACCAAAGTTTTTAGTAAATTCTGATGGGACGCTGGGAGTAAAAAATGATGTAAAATGTTTATCCATTGAACATAAACTAGGAATAAATGGATCTCCCACGACAGTTTTGCAGTTTGGTGAAAATGAAGGCGCAATAGGTTTTTTAGTTGGACAAGAAAATCAAGGTTTATCAATCATGTTTGCAATGATGAATGATGCACGCTTCGCAGTAGGCCTTCAAGGCTTATCAATTTCAAATCGAGCATTTCATCAAGCAAAGTCCTATGCAGCAGAGCGGATACAAGGCATACCTTTGGAACGAAAAGAAGGCGACACAATTCATCATCACCCAGATGTAATGAGACTTTTGGCATCAATGCGATCAGAAATTGAAGCTATGAGAGGTATTACAATTTATACAGCAGCAGCAATTGATCTTGCAAAAACTAATCTTGATAACAATGGTTTCTGGTCTTCAAGATCAGAGTTAATGATACCAATTATGAAAGGTTGGCTAACAGAAAGATCTATCTCTATTACATCAGATGGAATTCAAGTTCATGGCGGAATGGGATTTATTGAAGAGACTGGTGCTGCCCAGCATTACAGAGATGCTCGTATTTTAACAATTTACGAAGGAACAACAGCTATACAAGCAAATGATTTATTGCATAGGAAAATACTTCGTGATGAAGCAGCAAACATATTAGAACTAATTAACGAGATTATTAAAGATGCTGAGAGTGTAAATCAATCATATGCCAGCTTGAATTTCAGTTCAAAAAAGTTACTTGAGGCTACTTATTCAGTCAAGGAATGTATCCAATACATTCTAGATAATAAAGAATTATTGCGAGAATTGAGTGCAATATCCGTTCCTCTATTAATGATGATGGGTACATTATGTGGTGGATGGATGACACTTAGATCTGCTGATGCGGCATTTAAACAAAAAAATAGTTCCAATTGGAATAATGATTTTCTTGAGGCAAAGCTTACATATAATCGTATTTATACTTCGCATTGTTTGCCCAATATCCATAAATACTCCGAAATAATAAAAAATGGTGGTGAAGCTGTAGAATCAATTTCTCCAGAAATGCTTTGGGCATAAAAATTGTTAGCGCAATCAAATCTTAATTGTTTTAATTAAATGCATAATGAATAGTCAAAAAACGAAATTTGTCGTATTTCTATGCATTTTCGTCGCGCAATAAAGCCCAAAATTATCCTACAAATAATTATCTTTGTCATTATTGGGTTAATGGTGCAATCTAGCCTTCGGATTCGTTGTTAAAGCATCGAAACTAGAAAAATCGCAATAAGCGATAGATTTGTAACAAAACGGGAGATCGTAATATGAAGATTACAAAAACACTCACTGCCATGGCAGTTGCTTTAGCAGCAACTACAGGTACATCAGCAGTAGCTTTAGACGAGTTAGTTGTTGGTTACTTTATGGAATGGCCAACTGCCAACCAATACGCTCAGCACAATAAATTATATGATGAAGCACTAGGTATCCCTGTAAAGTGGGTCTCTTTTGATGCAGGTACTGCGATGTCAGCTGCAATGGCATCTGGCGATGTTCATATTTCATATTCACAAGGTGTAACACCTTTCTTAGTTGCGACTGCTGCCGGTCAAGATCTGCAAGTTATTGATATTGCTGAAACATACTCTGACAACAACAACTGCGTTGTTCGTTCATCACTTGAAATCGACGCTGATAATACAGATGAACTAAAAGGTAAGCAGGTAGCATTACCAATTGGTACTGCAGCACATTCAGATTTCTTAGCTCAAATTGGCCACTTTGGTCTTGCTGAGAGTGACTTTAAAATTGTTGACATGACACCAGTTGACTCAGCAGCTGCTTTTGCTTCTGGTGAATTTGACATGGTCTGTGGTTGGGGCGGCCCTTTACGTCGCATGAAAGAGCACGGCAACGTATTATTGTCTGGTCCAGCTAAAGAAGCAGTTTCAGGAGTTATTTACGATGTAACATCAACTCCAAGTTCTTTTGCTGAAGCAAATGCTGATGTGGTTACTACATTCTTGAAAGTAACATCAGAAATGAACACAATGTATGCTGAAAATCCAGAGCCTATGTACGAAGCTATTTCCATCGAAGCAGGAATGGACATGGAAGGTACAAAAGCAATCTTGGCCGTTATGGCATTTATGTCAGCTGAAACACAGCTTTCTGATCAATGGATGGGTAAATGGCTTGCAGGCGATTTAAAGCGTCAAGCTTTGGCTCTAGAAGCTGCTGGTAAAATTACAGCACTAGATGATTATGATGCTTTAGTTAACACAACATATTTAGCTGCAGCAGCTAAATAATTGAAAATACTTTTGGCGTGACAAGTAATTTGTCACGCCTTTTTTACAAATTTTATTTATGGACTCATTCATGTCAGGCTTGAATATAAATGATGTTTCAATGACTTTTGAACTACCAAATGGTGGTTCTGTGGAAGCTTTAAAAAACATCAATCTCAACATCCAAAAAGGCGAACTAGTTTCTGTTTTAGGCCCTTCAGGTTGCGGTAAAACGACCTTGTTAAATATCCTTGCCGGATTTTTAGCACCAACTGATGGTATTATTGAGCTCAACGGAGAGCTTGTAAAAAAACCTAGTTCTGAGAGAGGGATGGTATTCCAGCAAGGTGCATTGTTTGAGTGGATGAACGTTTCAAAAAATATTGGTTTTGGCCCTAAAATGAAAGGTACTCCACAGTTAGAAATTGATAAAAAAGTAACAGAGCTTTTAGATATTGTGGGCCTAAAAGACTTTGCAGATAAAATGATTTACGAAATGTCTGGAGGCATGCAACAGCGTGTAGCTTTGGCCCGTTGCCTAGCAAATGATCCTGACGTAATTTTAATGGATGAGCCACTAGGAGCACTTGACGCATTAACTAGAGAAAAGATGCAATCATTAGTTTTAGATATTTGGAAGAAAACGGGAAAAACCATCATCTTAATTACACACTCTGTGGAAGAGGCATTATTATTAGGCGAACGATTGATAGTAATGGCTCCACGTCCAGGTAGAATACACAAAGAATATAATCTTCCATTTGCTGAATTGGGTGTTGGAGCTGATTTGCGTGAAGTGAAACGGCATAAAAAGTTTGGTCCTACTAGAGACGAAATACTCAATATGATTTGGAACATGGAAGAAGAAATTATGGGAAGAGCGGAAAACTAATATGATAAATTCAATTACACCCATCCCTGCATCAGTAAGTGATTTCTTTTGGTTTAATATGCCTGAAGGAAGTGAAGTTGCCAGTCTACTATCAACAACTTTTTGGATGATCCTCGGAATTGCTATAATTTTTCTTATCTATATGGTATTCAGCGCTGCAAGTTGGGTAGCACATAAATTTTTTATTGATAGCCGCAATAAAGCTAAAGGCTATACAAGTCTAAAAACAGTTACATTTGGTGATGAAAGTGCTGTTGTGGCAAACAGATTTGCTTCAGTCGCTTCGGTTGTGGCAATATTCTTTTTCTGGGGGCTAGCCACAGGGTCAAGTCTGTTAGGCCCGATACAACTTCCCGCACCATTTCTAGGGCAAACTAGCTTTGAGTATACTGCGGTAGACAGCTACGGTAAAAAAGATAAGGGAAAAGTAAATTTATTAGTACACACCTTCGATGATAAACCAAAATTAGAAAAGGCAGATAATTCTGCATCAGGTTTTGCAAAAAATAGTGCACTTAAAGTTCGAGAAAGACGAACAGCACTTCTTTCTGCAAAAAAGATTGGTGCAAAAGAAACAGATGGGTTTAAGATTATAGAAATTAATGGCGTACCAATATCTAAAAATGAAATAGTCAGTTTTGGTAATGGTGAAGTATTGTTAACATCAAAAGGTAGTATGCAAATTCGTCCATATCCAGGCATGACAATGGAAGCACTATATCTGCCAGCTCCAGAAGATGTTTGGAAAAGTTTCATCAAATTAAATAAAGAAGGCTACACAAATGTTGGCCTTTGGGAAAATGTATTCTGGTCACTAATCAGAGTTGTTTTAGGTTTTGCCTTAGGGTGCCTATTTGGTATTCCACTTGGATTTGCGATGGGTCTTTCAAACTGGTTCCGAGGGTGGTTTGATCCAATTGTAGAATTCATGCGCCCAGTTCCACCACTTGCGTTAATACCGTTGATTATCATTTGGTTTGGAATTGGTGAACAAGGTAAAATTAGTCTTTTATTCCTTGCTGCACTTTGGATTATGACTATTGCTGCTAGGGCTGGGGTTTCTGGTGTTAATATATCAAAAGTTCATGCAGCATATTCACTAGGGGCAACAAAGAGGCAATTATTACTTAAAGTAATATTACCAAATTCACTTCCTGAAATTTTCACTGGAGCTCGCGTTGCTATGGGAGTTTGTTGGGGCACAGTTGTTGCAGCTGAGCTTGTTGCAGCAGAAAAAGGCGCTGGTAAAATGATTATAGCAGCGTCTAAATTTCAATTAACAGATATCGTAATCATTGGGATTATCATTATCGGGATAATAGGTTTTGCAATCGAAGTTTTAATGCGTAAAGCCGAAAATCGCCTTATTCCTTGGAAAGGTAGAGGTTAAACTAATAATTGCCCATCTTCTTGATCTAGGAGGTGGGCACGAATAATATTCTGATGCTTATATGTTTATTTTTTGAAGCAATGGTAATAATCTTGACATATCAGGCCCATGTTCCATTCCAGTCAAAGCTTTACGTAGTGGCATAAAAAGTGTTTTTCCTTTTCTACCAGTTATTGCTTTAATTTCAGATGTCCAATTTTTCCAAGTATTTTCATCAAAATTTCCTACTGGTAACAATGATTTCGCTATTTCAATAAACTGAATATCTTCTTTATCAATTACTGGTGTCACACCCTCAGAACAGATACTCCACCAGTGTTTGATTTCAGCTCGAGTGCTAATATTTTCACGTACTATCAACCAAAAGTTTGGCGCAATGTCAGAAGGAACTCCTGATGCTTTTAAATTGTCATACACTTCAGAAAAATCCAAACCAGAAATATACTTTTTTGAAAGTGGTAATATATCAGTTAAATCAAATTTTGTTGGTTGAGCCCCAAAATTTGAAATATCAAAATTTTCTGCCAAATCATCAATGTTATCAAATAATTCTATTGCTTCAGATGAGCCTAAACGAGACATGTAAGATAATATTGCCATTGCCTCTAACCCATTCGCCCGTAAATCCCTCAAAGACAAAGTACCTAACCTTTTTGATAAAGGCTCACCTTTAGACCCAGTTAATAATGAATGATGTGAAAAATGTGGCACATTACCGCCCAAAGATTCTATTATTTGAATCTGTGTAGCTGTATTTGTAACATGGTCAGATCCCCGAACAACATTTGTAATTCCGAAATCAACATCATCACAAACAGATGCCAACGTATAAAGAAATTGGCCATCTCCACGGATTAAAACTGGATCAGAGACAGATGCAGCATCAATGGACAAATCACCTAAGATACCATCTTTCCAATTTATTCGTTCTAAATCTAGCTTAAATCTCCAATGGCTTTCTCGATTTAATCTTAATTCTTGAATTTCCGACTTGGACATTGATAAAGCCGATCGGTCATAGACAGGTGGCTTTCCCATATTTAGTTGCTTTTTACGTTTTAAATCAAGCTCAATAGGAGTTTCAAAACATTCATAAAGACGGCCAGTATTACGTAATAGTTCAGCATTGGCTTTATAATGATCTACTCTATCTGATTGCTTTTCAACTCTGTCCCAATGCAGACCAAGCCAAGTTAAGTCTTCTTTGATAGAATCTGCATATTCCTCAGTAGAACGTACCGGATCTGTATCGTCTAATCTGAGAATAAATTCACCCCCACTTTTGCGTGCAATTAAATAATTAAATAATGCAGTACGTAAATTTCCAACATGGATATATCCTGTTGGACTCGGTGCAAAACGTGTAGTTTTCATTATAATCTCTTTTATTGTTTGAAATTTATTAGACTGATTTAGTAAAGACTCCAAGGGGCATAAGGCATTCTAAAATATTTTTAAATTTAGATACCAATATTTATTTATTATCTCGCCATTTATTTGCAATTGGATAACGTCTGTCTAACCAAAAGGCTTTCAAAGACAGCCTTGTTCCTGGCGCTGACTGGAACCGCTTGTATTCAGAAAGATACAATAATTTTTCAACATGTTTCACATCACTTAGTTCGTACCCTGCAACAACACAATCAGCAACAGAAGCATCATTATCCATTAGCATCTCCAAAATTCCATCAAGAATTTCATAATCTGGCAAACTATCTGAGTCTTTTTGATCATTTCTTAATTCAGCGGTTGGGGGCTTTTGTATTATTTCATTTGGTATAACTTCACCTCTTGAACCTTTCATCCATGAGAAATAATTATTATTTCGCCATCTAGAAGTTTCAAATACACGCACTTTGTATAAATCTTTTATTGGGTTAAACCCACCTGCCATATCGCCATAAATTGTTGAATAACCAACAGAAACTTCCGACTTATTCCCAGTGGTGAGAAGCATTTCATTGAACTTATTAGACAAACCCATCAATAATAAACCACGCAATCTTGACTGAATATTCTCTTCAGTTGTATCTTCATCAAGCCCTTCAAAGATTGGCTCTAATGTTTTCAATACCGAATTAAAACTATCAGATATTGGGATTGTTTGTATTTTAGCTTTCAATAAGTTTGCACAGTTTGCTGCATCGTCTAAGCTATTTTGACTTGTATATTTTGAAGGAAGCATTACCAATCGCACATTTTCAGAACCTAAAGCATCACATGCGATTGCTGCTACAAGAGCAGAGTCAATACCACCGGACATTCCAAGAAGGGCTTTTTTAAAGCCAGTTTTTTTCATATAATCTCTTAGAGCTAAAACCATAACATGATAATCTTGTTCCCAATGGTCAGGGTATGAGGCTTTTTTACCTTCTTGGGCCACCCACCTATCTTGAGTTCTCTTGAAAGTAATTGTCTCAATGTTTTCTTCAAATAATGGCATTTGAAGTGCTAAAGCACCATCTGAGTTTATAACGAATGAGCCTCCATCGAAGACTTGATCATCCTGACCACCCACAAGATTCAAATAAGCCATTGGGAGATTGTTTTCCACTGCCCTACTTACCATTAATGATATACGTTTATCAAACTTACCACGATAGTAAGGTGATCCATTTGGGCTTATCAAAATCTCAGCACCTGTTTCTTCTAATGTTTCACAAACATCAGGAAACCATGCATCTTCACAAATTGGGGATCCAATTCTAACGCCATTCACAACATATGGACCATGAATTTCACCACTATCAAAAACACGTTTTTCATCAAATACTTTGTAATTTGGCAAATGATGCTTGCGAATTTGTGTTATAATTTTACCATTTTGTAATATGGCATACGCATTGTAAACTTTATCTCCATCTTGAAGTGGAACTCCAATTCCAATTGTTGGACCATCTGAACATTCTTTTGCAAATTCAATCAATTTGGATTGTGCATCTTCAACAAAAGCACTTTTTTGAACTAAATCTTGAGTTTGATAACCAGTTAAAAACATTTCAGGAAAAGCGAGCATATCAGCACCTTCTTTACATGCTATAGAATATGCATCTCGTGCTTTATTTAAATTACCATCAAAGTCCCCTACACTTGCATTAAGTTGAGCCATGGTAAGCTTAAATTCTTTGGTCATCGGGTGTCCTTTGATTATTTTTCTTATTTTTATATGTAGCAGAGTTTCCAATCTTTAAAAGTGCACAATTAAATCGATTGCCCCTAGTTTTACTTAGTTTTAGAGTCTAAGGAGAATTATAATGCTTTGTTACGATAAATAGGGATAACCAATGTCGAGAATCAAAACACTAATCGTTTGTATCACTTTGAAAGCTTTAATGTTTGTTGCCACACCTATTTGGGCGGAAAATAAAGTAATTTTAAAACAATATGATGATGGAAGCATTTATGAAGGTACATTTAAAAACGGTGTACGTCACGGTCTTGCTACTTACACATCGCCAAATGGTTTCACTTATACTGGATACTGGATAGACGGTGAAATCGAGGGGCGTGGGAAAGCAAAATATCCAAATGGGTCAATTTATAGTGGGCAATTCTTTAATGGTGAGCCTAACGGTAATGGTAAAATAGAATTTAATGATGGTGGCGTTTATGAAGGTGAATGGGTAAATGGTGAAATTCTAGGCAGCGGAACTGCTATTTATGCAGATGGATCAATCTATGTTGGGGAATTTAAAGATGCCCAACATCATGGGAAAGGCCTTCTGACAACACCTTCAGGCATAAAATATAATGGAGATTGGTTATATGGAAGACAAACAGGAACTGCGGATGTCACATATAAAGATAAAAGTGTTTATTCTGGCAATATCTTAAATGGTAAAAAATATGGCATAGGAACCATTAAATATACAAACGGCACCACTTATGATGGTGAATGGATTAATGATCGTTTCTCAGGGAATGGTATTTTGAAAAAGATTAATGGTGAGACCTACAAAGGTGACTTTCGTCAAGGGAAGCGACATGGAGATGGAGTATTCACTAGTAAAAGTGGCCATATAATTGATGGCAAATGGCAAAATGATATAGTTCAAGGAATTGCAAAATCTTTTTACATAGATGGCTCAATATACTTTGGAAATTTTTTAGCTGGAAAGCCTCACGGCATCGGAAAATTAAACTATGCAAACGGTGGTAGTTATTCGGGAAACTGGGTTAATGGTAGAATTGAAGGTCCTGGGAAAGTGATTTTTGCAAACGGCACTGTTTATGAAGGAGCTTTTAAAGATGCAAAAAATCATGGTAAGGGGAAAATTATTTACCTCGATGGCCATTCTTACGATGGTGATTGGTATGAAGGTTTAAAGCAAGGGATTGGGTTAGAAATCCAACCTGATGGATCAACTTATAATGGAGCTTTTGTAGCAGGACGCCCACATGGAAAAGGTGAATTAAAGTTGGCAAATGATTTTAAATATATTGGTGAGTGGACTGATGGCGAAATTACTGGACTTGGAAAAGCAACCTATAATAATGGAAATGTATACTCTGGCTACTTAAAAAAAGCTCAACCACATGGCGTCGGCAAAATGATTTACATATCAGGAAGAGTCTTCAAAGGCATATGGGATAATGGAAAAGAAAAAACACCTCTGATGTAATTCAAATTAGTAAAAATCTTTTTACCATTCCACTTTATTTCCCGCCCAGTCGAAAAAATTACCAGTATCTTCTTGAGATAAAGAATTAATTACATTCAAGATATTCTTTGCAGATTGATCTGGTGAAACACTTGGGTGCTTACCAACATATTTCTGAGTAAGACTAGTTTTAACAGTGCCAGGATGTAAGGCTATACAAATTGACTCCTTATACTTGTTTTTTATCTCCAATGCCGAAGTTCTAATTATTTGATGAACAGCAGCTTTAGAAGTGCGGTAACTTATCCACCCACCTAAATTATTATCACCTATTGATCCGACTCTTGCAGTTAACACGGTTAAAATGCCTCTGCGATTTTTTGGTAATAATTTGTGTAAATGTTTAATTAATAAAGCTGGACCTAAAGTGTTTATTTCAAAATGCGCACGAAGATTTTCTGGTGTCATTTGTAAAATTGTTTTTTCAGGCCCAACACCATTAATTTCTAATGCACCGGTGGTTACAAAAATTAATTCAAACTCTCCATCTAAATTTTTAAAAATATCCTTAATACTATCCTCATTTGTAATATCTAGACCATCATCAGAGCGTGAAATTTTTACAATATCAGTTATCCCATATGCAGTGTTTATTGCTTTTGGTAGAGCTGAACCTATTCCACCTGAAGCGCCTATTATTAAAGCTCTGCAAATTGGGTTGAAAGTATGATTTTCATTCATTTTAACGTTATATCTTTTATTACTATAATATTGATAAATAGATTTTTAATAAGAGAAAACCACTTAATTAAAATTTTATTATAAGAATTGTTTATTAAGGCTTTCAATCTTGTTTAAATCAAGTATTGTTAGGCCATGGTAAATGTAAAAACAATACAAGCTCCTGAAGCAATCACGCATAATGCACTTTTAGCATTATCTGCACTCTTATTACTGAGCTTCCTCTGAGCGTTCATCTTTTTGGGCGCAAAGCTCAGGGGATAGACAATGCGCCAAATAATCTTAAAAGAAAATAAAAAATATAGCTCTATTAATACTGCCGCTTTTATATGAAAAAATATAGTATACTTAAGCATCGCGTATAGAACATTAGAGACGAGGTATGAAATGACAAAACAAGATCGCGTATTAATATTTGACACAACACTTCGTGACGGTGAGCAATCTCCTGGCGCAACTATGAGCCACAACGAAAAGTTAGAAATTGCAGGAATGCTTGATGATATGGGCGTCGATATTATTGAAGCTGGTTTTCCAATCGCATCTGAAGGTGATTTTAAGGCTGTGTCTGAAATTGCATCTAATACCAAAAATGCACAGGTCTGCGGCTTATCAAGAGCTGTTTATAAAGATATTGATAGATGTTGGGAAGCTGTAAAGAACGGCGTGAACCCTCGTATTCATACATTTATAGGAACAAGCCCCCAACATAGAGCAATACCTAATCTTACAATGGATGAAATGGTTGAGCGCATTCACGACACAGTTAGTCATGCTCGAAATCTATGCCCAAACGTTCAATGGTCACCGATGGATGCAACTCGCACAGAAGAAGACTATTTATGCCGTACAGTTGAAACTGCAATAAAAGCAGGGGCTAATACAATAAATATTCCAGATACTGTTGGTTATACCGCACCATCTGAGAGTGCCGATATAATACGCATGCTTATTGAACGCGTGCCAGGCGCTGACCAGATTATTTTTGCTACCCATTGCCATAACGACCTAGGTATGGCCACCGCAAATGCTCTTGCTGCTATTACTGGTGGAGCAAGACAAATCGAATGCACCATAAACGGATTAGGTGAACGAGCAGGCAATACAGCTCTTGAAGAAGTTGTAATGGCTTTGAGAGTGCGTAACGATATAATGCCATATAAAACTATGATTGATTCAACAAAATTAATGAATATAAGCCGCCGCGTAGCAACTGTTTCAGGTTTTCAAGTACAATATAATAAAGCCATAGTTGGCAAAAATGCTTTTGCCCATGAAAGCGGTATTCATCAAGATGGCATGTTAAAATCAGCAGATACTTTTGAAATTATGCGTCCAGAAGATATCGGTTTGTCAGAAACAAATCTAGTAATGGGAAAACACTCAGGTCGAGCAGCACTTAGATCAAAGTTGAAAGATCTTGGATATGATTTGGGTGACAATCAACTTAAAGATGTATTTGTACGTTTCAAAGCTTTAGCTGATCGCAAAAAAGAAGTTTATGACGATGATTTGTTAGCATTGGTATCAGATGAGGAAACAAATTCAGCAAACGACACAATTCAAGTAAAGTCACTTCAAGTTACATGTGGCACTGAAGGACCACAAACTGCTTCATTAGCTTTAATTATTGATAAGGTCGAATACAGCCATAAAGCAATTGGTGATGGCCCTGTCGATGCTGTATTTAAAGCTGTTCAAGCTTTATTCCCACATCAAGCACATCTGCAGCTATATCAAGTACATGCAGTTACTGAGGGGACAGATGCTCAAGCAACGGTTTCTGTAAGAATGGAAGAAAATGGCAAAATAGTAACTGGACAATCTGCAGATACTGATACTGTTGTAGCAAGCGCAAAAGCATATGTTAATGCGCTTAACAAACTTTTAGTTCGACGTGAAAAAACTGCCCCAAATTAATTTTTTGCATATATGTTATTATTTCGTTTGAACTAATTCATTATGTAAGCATTAATTGGCCTAAAGAACACTTCATCAAGGGGAATAGAAAGTCTTCGCTTTCAATATAATCTTTGAATAAGTATAATTTATTAAATGATTAATTTAAAATAAGGAATAACAATAAATATGTTTGGTTCAATGAGAAATATGTTTACTTCTGATATGGCTATAGATCTCGGAACAGCCAATACACTAGTTTATGTTCAGGGTAAGGGTGTTATTTTAAACGAACCATCAGTTGTTGCTTATACAATTAAAAATGGAAAAAAAGAAGTTTTGGCCGTTGGTGAAGATGCCAAACTAATGCTGGGAAGAACACCTGGATCTATAGAAGCTATTAGGCCAATGAGAGATGGCGTTATTGCAGATTTTATAGCTGCTGAAGAAATGATAAAACACTTTATTCGAAAAGCTAACGCAAGATCTAAAATATCTAAGCCACGCATAATTGTTTGTGTTCCATATGGCGCTACCCCAGTAGAAAAACGCGCAATTCGTGAAAGTGTTCTAAGAGCTGGAGCAAGAAAAGCGGGATTAATTGCAGAACCAATTGCAGCAGCTATCGGTGCAGGTATGCCAATAGCAGATCCTACTGGTTCCATGGTAGTAGATATTGGTGGAGGCACAACAGAAGTTGCTGTTTTATCGTTAGGAGACATTGTGTATGCAAGATCTGCAAGAGTTGGTGGAGATCAAATGGATGACGCACTTATTAGTTACTTAAAAAGGCATCAGAATTTATTAGTTGGTGAAGCAACCGCAGAACGTATAAAGAAAGCAATTGGAACTGCCAAAATGCCAATGGACGGCAAGGGTAAATCTATGAAAATCCGAGGTAGGGATTTATTAAACGGCGTACCAAAAGAAATCGAAATTACTCAAGCACAGGTAGCTGACGCATTGTCAGAATCAGTTCAACAAATTGTAGAAGCTGTAATGACAGCATTAGAAAGCACTCCGCCTGATTTAGCAGCAGACATCGTAGACCGTGGAGTTATGCTTACAGGTGGTGGGGCATTATTGGGTAATTTAGATTTAGCATTACGTGAACAAACAGGCTTATCAATTTCTATAGCAGAAGATTGTTTGAATTGTGTCGCTTTAGGTACTGGAAAGTCACTAGAATATGAAAAACAATTAACTCATATTTTAGATTTTGAAGCCTAGTTAAATTCAACTTGGAATAAAAATTGATAGATAAAAAGCACGAAGATGGAAAGTTCATTAAACCGCTAGCCTTTGTAGGTATGGCGGCAATCATTCTGATATCATTTTGTTTTTTTATATTATGGCGAATTGATAATCCACGTGCAGAACTTATAAGAATTTCTGTTATTGATAAGATTGTTCCCAATTTAGATTGGGCAATGGCACCAGTAACCAAAGCATCTCAAATGGTGCAAAATTTTCAAAGTTACAAACGACTTTATGATCAAAACCAAGAATTACGTGATGAATTACAAAAAATGAGATCATGGCGTGAAGCTGCCTTGCAGCTTGAACAAGAAAATGCCCGCTTATTAGATTTAAATAATGTTAAGCTAAATCCAAAGCTTAACTATATTTCAGGAAAGATATTGGTAGATAGTGGAAGCCTATTTAGACAATCAGCTATAATAAATTTAGGCATATCGGATGGCATCATCGAGGGTTGGGCAGCTATGGATGGGTTGGGATTAGTTGGACGAATTGCTGGCGTTGGAAAGAATACTTCACGAATATTATTTCTGACAGATACATCTAGTAATGTCCCAGTCTTGATTAAACCATCTAATCAACGTGCAATTCTTTCAGGTAATAATACAATACAGCCCAGTTTGTTATTCATAGAAAACAATAAACAAGTACAGCCTGGTGATAGAATATTAACATCTGGAGATGGTGGAGTTTTCCCAGCTAATTTACTTATAGGCCAAGTATCTCTTGATAACTCAAATCAACTCAAAGCTCAGTTGTCAGCTAATTTTAGTGGTCTTGAATATCTCAGAATAATCAGACACTCTCCTAATGCACCAATCAACCAACCTAGTCGTTTAATAGGCCCTGAATTAACCAAGGCAAATACTGATGATTAAAAACTACAGATACAGAATTATATTAAATCAATTTCTATTTTTTTTTATTTTCGTACTTGGCCTTTTTATTTTATTATCACCAATCACATTGTTACCTACAAATATTCTGCTGCCTGAAACAACACTATTAATTACATTAATATTAATTATACGTAGTCCGGATTATGTGCCGTTTTGGCTCATTTTTTTAACATTTATTTTGAGTGATTTTTTATTAACGAAACCATTAGGTTTAAACACTTTTTTAGTATTGATTATAACTGAATTTGTTAGACGAAATCGCCCTGCTTTTGTAGAAATGTTATTCTTAAGTGAATGGCTTGTAATTTCTATTATATTATTTTTTGCTAGCCTATTAAAAGAAATACTACTGATACTTTCGTTATCTGAAAGAAACGGTTGGATAGAAACACTTCAACAAATAGGAGTGGATATCTTTATGTACCCAATTGTTGTAATTTTTGTTAGAATTGTATTTCAAGTTAAAAAAACAGAAAAAAGTATCTCATATTCCATAAGGAATAGAACATGAATCTTCCTCTCAAAACGCCAAGACGCTTTAGAAGGCGGGCTTTATTATTGGCTGGAATGCAATTGGGATTAGCAGGCACACTTGCTTGGCGAATGAACCAGCTTGGAGTTAAAGAGTCTGATAAATTCCGATTACTCGCTGAAGAAAATAGAATTAATATTCGCTTACAACCACCTTCACGAGGCATAATATATGACCGTTCAGGAAATACATTAGCACTAAACCGTCAAGTCTATACTATTGAAATTATTCGTGAACAAGCAACTGATCCTGAAGCAGTATTAAATCGTCTCGCAGAATTAATTCCACTTTCAAAAATAAGAATTTCAGAAATCTTAAAGGAACTATCTCGTAGAAGAGCTTTTGTACCAGTAACCGTTGCTACAGGACTTGAATGGGAGCATATTGCTGCTGTTTCTGCAAATTCTCCATCATTACCTGGAATTATTCCAAAATTGGGATTGAATAGAAAATATCCAATTGGAGCAGATTTTGCACATGTCATTGGATATGTTGGACCAGTTAGTGATTATGATTTATCACAAATTAATGACAAAGACCCACTACTCCTTATTCCAAGATTCCAAATTGGCAAAAATGGGATAGAAGCAAAAGTTGAGAAACCACTTCGAGGTAAGGCTGGCTATAAGACTATAGAAGTGAATTCAGTTGGCCGAGTTATGCGAGTTTTAAAAGATCAATCAGGCTCGCCTGGGGTTAATTTACAACTCACTATTGGACATGATTTGCAGAGATTTGCTACTGAACGCATGCAAGGAGAAAGTTCTGCAGCTGTTGTCATGGATGTTAACAACGGCGATGTATTGGCACTTGCATCAGCACCAACATTTGATCCAAATAAATTTGTAAATGGTATTTCAGTATCTGATTGGGAGGCATTGAACGATAATAAATATCGTCCATTAGCAAACAAAACAGTTCAGGGTTTGTACCCACCAGGCTCAACTTTTAAAATGGTTGTTGCGCTTGCAGCATTAACAGATGGAGTAATAAACAAGAACGAAGAAATCTTTTGTCCAGGTCACAAAGATATAAACGGTAGAAAATTTCATTGTTGGCGAAAAGGTGGACACGGTAAGGTATCATTAAGAGAAGCATTGCGATATTCTTGTGATGTTTTCTTTTATGATATTGCAATAAGAGTCGGCATTGAAAAAATAACAGAAACTGCAAAAGCCCTTGGCTTGGGCATTAAACATGATTTACCACTGCCTGCAGTACGGACTGGTCTCATGCCAACAAAACAGTGGAAACGGAAAAATAAAAAACAAGATTGGTTTATTGGTGATACTGCTAATGCAGGAATTGGTCAGGGTTTTGTGCTTGCTTCTCCCCTACAACTCGCAACAATGACCGCCAGATTAGCATCTGGATTAATCCTTCAACCACGAATGTTGAACATGATTGACAATAAATCTACTTTCATAAATGAAAATCAAAAGTTAAATTTTAAAACTGAGCATCTAAATCTTATTCGAACTGGTATGTATGATGTTTCAAACCATCCTAGAGGGACAGCATTTAGTTCTAGGATTGATGAAAAATATAAGATGGCAGGAAAAACTGGAACCAGTCAAGTAAGGTTCATTAGCAAAAAAGAGCGTGAGGGTGGTGTTACCAAAAATGAGGATCTTCCCTGGAACCGCAGAGATCATGCATTATTTGTAGGATATGCACCATACAAAAACCCACGCTATTCAATATCAGTAATAGTAGAACATGGCGGTGCAGGTTCAAGAAAAGCAGCTCCAATTGCGCGGGACATAATGAAGAAAGCTTTGTCCCTAGGTGAAAACTCATATGGCCCTATGCCTAATCAAATACGTTCTGATAAAATTAAAAAATCTGGCAAAACAGTATGAGTTTTATATCAGAAAAATATCAAGGAATACCTACTGGATTTCGCAAAATTTTACATTTTCATTGGCCTATTGCATTGCTACTAACTTCAGTTAGTTTCATTGGGTTTTTAATGCTATTTTCTGTTTCAGGTGGAAATTTCAACAAATGGGCTGAGCCACAAATTATACGCTTTTGTATAGGCTTTATAGCAATGATTGTAATCAGCTTTACTCCAATTTCAATTTGGCGAAGTATGTCTATACCTACATATTTAATAAGCTTAATATTGTTATTTTATGTAGAATACTTTGGCATAACTGGCAAAGGCGCACAGAGGTGGATTGATTTAGGATTTATAAGACTCCAACCAAGTGAATTTATGAAAATTGCCTTGGTAATGGTTATAGCGTTATATTATGATTGGCTTGGAGAAGATAAAGTATCTAAATTACGTTGGCTATTACCTCCTATATTACTAACTGCACTACCAATGATATTGGTCCTAAATCAACCTGATTTAGGAACTGCTATTTTATTGGCAAGTGGAGCAGCAGTAGTAATGTTGTTAGCTGGAGTAAGTTTATGGTATTTTATGGCTGGAATAAGCTCCATAGCAGGACTGGTATACGCAGTAATAATATCAAGAGGTACTGAGTTTCAAATACTCAAAAATTATCAATATCAAAGGATAGAAACCTTTTTAGATCCAAGTTCAGATCCTCTTGGTACAGGTTACCACATAACACAATCAAAAATTGCGTTAGGATCTGGTGGTTATTCTGGTCGGGGTTTCATGCAAGGCACGCAAAGCCAATTAAATTTTCTACCCGAAAAGCATACAGATTTTATCTTTACAACCTTTGCAGAAGAATTTGGGTTTTTGGGAGGTATAATATTATTATTATTATACATTCTAATTATTTTTTTCTGTTATTTGACAGCTATGCAAAACCACAACAGGTACTCAGCTCTTTTAACTTTAGGAATTGCCGCTACATTTTTTTTCTACTTTAGTGTAAACATGCTCATGGTTATGGGACTAGCCCCAGTAGTTGGTGTACCTTTACCACTTATGAGTTATGGTGGTTCTGCAATGCTAGTATTACTTGGTGCTTTTGGCTTAGTACAAAGTGCTCATATACATAAGGCAAGATGATGGTAAATATTTTTTATGCTGGAAATAGAGATGAATTTAACGAATATCAAATTCACATTAAGAATGCGTTAGATTATGTGAACATCAAATATTCATTAACTATTGATCCAATAGACCCATTAAAAATTGATTATATTGTTTATGCTCCAAATGGTGATCTAAAAGATTTTCAGCCGTTCAAAAATGTTAAATTAGTACAAAATTTATGGGCAGGTGTCGAAGTTCCAATAGCAAATGAAACATTAACCCAACCATTAGCAAGAATGGTTGAACCCGGATTAACCTTGGGTATGGCTGATTATGTAATGGGGCATGTTTTACGATATCACTTAAATACTGACAAGTTTCAAAATGCATTGCCCGGCGAGTGGCATGGCGATCAAATTCCTCCATTATCAAAAAATAGATCAGTTGGAGTATTGGGGCTTGGTGAACTTGGAATGCATTGCGCATCTAAATTGTCTGAATTTGGATTTAAGGTATCTGGGTGGAGTAGAAGTAAAAAAACACATCCAAACATACAATGCATGAATGGAATTGATGGCCTGGATACAATTTTAAAATGCTCAGAAATAATTGTATTATTATTACCAAATACTAAAGAGACACTAGAAATTATAAATGAGGAAAGTATCAATAAAATGAGATTTGGGGTCTCAATTATCAATCCAGGACGCGGCACACTAATTAATGATGATGCATTATTAAATGCGCTCAATTCAGGAAAAATTCTTGGTGCAACACTAGATACATTTAATGAAGAACCCTTACCAAAAGATCATAAATATTGGTCTCACCCAAAGGTATTAGTTACCCCACATATTGCATCTGCAACTCGCATTGATACAGCATGTCAAATACTTGCAGAAAACATTAAACGCGGTGAAACCCAAAAACCATTTAAATATTTAGTCAACAAATTATCTGGCTATTAAATTAATATTGGCGGGTTTTTAGGGTCTGAACCGGGGGCAGCTGGTTGCCCTTTTTTAATTAACTTAGGCAAATCAAATCTAAGTCCAAATTTAGCTAGTTTTGCACAAATTGGATTCTCTGAATTTAAAAACATAACATCCAGACTTCCTGCTTCTATGCCAGAAAAAATTAGTGTTTCAGAAATTGCATTGGCAATAGCCACTTCTGCATCAGCTTTTGTATTTATGAAAATAATGACTGATGAAGTTATATCATTATCATAAACCACTTCAGCTAAATAAGCGATATCTGCATACCCTGCCATTGTTGCTAGTTTAGTATCCAAAGCCGATACAACTATTTCAGGCAGTCCACTTGGCGGAAAAACTTCTTTGATTTTAGCTTCCGCCATAATTGGCCCATTTGATATTGTTTCAGCCATCCATGAAATAACATCAGGAGGTAAAATAATTGATGAAGGCGCAACAGCAAGATTTAAGCCAAGGCTAATATCTTTCCCCGCTATCATAGTAATTATCGACCTACCTGACAAAGAGGCAAATGGTACGATACTATTTGCAAAATCTGCCAAACGGTCTTCTTTATCAAAAACTAGTGCGACCTGCTGTTTTTCAACATCAAATATATCTGGTCTAATAGATTGGCCATCAGACTCTGCTTCTAAAAGCATAAAAAGCTCACAATCAATTAATCTTTCGTAGAACCTGAGTCTTGCAATGTCATTCGTCTCATCAGCATTCATATCAGAAAACGCAATATCTATTGGAGTCATGATTTAATCCTTAATTAACAAAAAGTAGATTACTTTTAGCTAAAAAATATTACAAACAATGCAAGCCCTAATAATGCAGCTATAGAAATTACCATTGCACCAGCAGGCCAGCTAGCCGCACGTGAACTATCAGGACCATGGGTATGATTTAGCCTACTTATAAAATTAATAAACATTAATTTTGATAATTTATGAATTGATGAAAAACTTCTTGAAACGATAAATGAAACATACATAAAAACAGAAGGCATAAATTTACGGTAAATAACATCAGTGTCTAGGTTTACTGCCCGAATTTCGGGTGGGTGAAGCCCACGCCTATATATTATCGCAAACGCAAGTAGAGCAAATAATAAAAGTTGTAGCTGCCCCGCTATGTGCTCCATTGTATATGGCTCATAATTTACATCGTAAGGCAAAATTGAGTAAAGAAAATTCGGGAAAACTCCGATGAATATACATAGAAATGCCGTTAATCCCATTGCTAAAAGCATATGCAAGGGGGCTTCTTTTGGTCGTTTTCCACTGTCATGTGCAAAGAAAGTAAAAAATGGTATCTTTATTCCAGAATGTGATAAAACCCCAGCAGAAGCAAAAACTAATGCTAGCCAAATATACATATAATGTTCATGTGCTACCGCTGACAATGTGAGTGATTTAGTAATAAAACCAGAAAATAATGGAAAAGCTGAAATAGAAGCAGCACCAACTAAACAAAAAATTGCCGTCTTTGGCATCGTTTTATATAGCCCACCTAATTCTGATGCTTTCGAAGTGCCAGTACGGTACATTACTGCACCCACTGACATAAACAACAAAGCTTTGTAGAGAATATGAGCAAATGCATGGCTAGCTGTCCCATTTAAAGCCAGTTCAGTACCAATACCGACACCAACTACCATAAAACCTAGTTGATTATTAAGTGAGTAAGCTAGAACTCTTCTTAAATCATTTTCTATCTCAGCAAAAAAGATAGGGAATAATGCCATTATTGTTCCAATATAAATTAAAATTTCTGTGCCTGCAAAACCACGCGCCAATGCATAAACAGCTAGTTTTGTTGTAAATGCAGATAATATTACTGTTCCAGTAATGGTCGCTGCCGGATAACTATCTTGCAACCAATTATGCAATAAAGGAAATGCACATTTAATACCAAAAGACAAAAAGATAAGCCAAGTTGCAACAGAACCAAGCTCCATTCTTTCAAAAGCAATAGAGCCCGTATCATAATAATATAAAGACACACCAGCAATAAGAATAACTCCAGAGGCAATCTGAATAACCAAGTACCTCATCCCAGTCCAATACGAGCCTTCAGTTCTTCGAGCCCATATTAAGAAGACAGAAGCTATAGCTGTACCTTCCCAATAAAAGAACAATGCAATTAAATCCCCAGAAAGAGCTGCACCTATTGCAGATCCTGCATAAGCTAAAGCAGACACTTGTTGAATTGTATCTTTAATATGCCATGCAAATAGATTTCCCAAAAATGCAGCAAGACAAAAAATCAAAACAAAAATACGCGATAAGCTATCAAGCCGCATTAACTCTAAGTTAAAACCAAATAATGGAATAGTGTAAAACTCTCCCATTCCCAAAGTCCAAACTTGAATAGCTGCAATTATGGGCGTACCCAATAAAACAATGTTGCGAGCATTGCCCTGTGGAAGAACCATCACTACAAATGCAGCACAAAAGAATAAAAAAGCTGTTGGAATTTGATGTAAAAGATCAAGCATTATGATCAATCCTCTGAATTTGATCTTCTGGGTAAACTTCAGATTCTATTGATTTTTCAAGATAAAAATCTTCACGAACTTTAATAATTTTTCGTAATAATGTTGCTATAAAAATAAGTATTGAAAAAACTATAAATCCATAGATTGCATAAAAACCTTTATAGTTTTCTATTTCGAAATAAGCATGTTTTTCATAAGTCCATTCAAGCCCAAATGAAGCAATACATAATATTATTAAAATATAAAATATTTTCTGGTTGCTCCCTGGCTTATCAACCCAAGAAATCCATCTACCTAGAATAGGGTAATCTTGTGTGCTTTTCTTTACCTTCTTCATCACTTAATCAGCCTCCTATTTTTGAATAATTGGGGTTAAAAAATCTTGTAAGATGCCCGCATAGAAAAACAAGACTATACAGCCAATAGCTGTAATTGCTGGAGGTAACCAACACAAAATTGGCGCTTCGTTATATTTTCCCACAGATGAATTCAAATTTGAGCTGAAAAAAGCTCGCCCAACAATGGGCATCAAATAAGCAACATTTAATAATGATGACAACATCAGAACAGCAATTATGATATAATGCTCAGTATTAATTGCTCCCATAATTAACAAAAATTTTGGCCAAGACCCGCCTAAAGGTGGCAAGCCAATAATCGACAGTGCACCAATAAAAAAGGCAAGAAACGTAATCGGCATTGCACGCCCCAACCCGGACATTTCTGAAATTTCAGTCTTATGGTATTTTACATAAATCGAACCAGCACACATAAAGAGCGTAATCTTACCCATAGCATGCATAGCAATGTGCATACCCCCACCTAGTGCACCCATAGAGTTAGCCAAAGCCATTCCTAAAGTAATATATGATAATTGAGATATTGTTGAATATGCTAACCTCTTTTTAAGATTATCTTGATACATAGCAATCACTGACGCAGCTATAATTGAATATGCTGCTAACCACATAAGCCATTCAGATGCACCTGTATCTGAAAGAAAATCAATGCCAAAGATATAAATACCAATTTTCAACATAGTGAACACTCCTGCTTTCACTACAGCTACGGCATGCAAGAGTGCTGATACGGGCGTTGGCGCAACCATTGCTGCTGGCAACCATTTATGAAAAGGCATTAGCGCTGCTTTTCCAATCCCAAAAGCATAAAGTGCAAGAAGAATAGGTACGACCCAATCTGAAATTTTACCTTCAAGAATACCACCTTGAGTAAAGTCCAAAGTACCAGTTAAAACATACGTCCAAATTATTGCAGTTAATTGCAGTACAATTGATGTACCAATTAAGATTGATAAATAAACACGAGCACCCCGAATAGATTCACTTGTCCCCTTATGAGCAACAAGAGGATAAGTCGAAACTGTTAAAATTTCATAAAACAAAAATAATGTGAACATATTGGATGCAAAAGCAATTCCAATTACTGATGAAATAGCAATGCAAAAACATGCAAAAAATCTAGCATGATGCTGTTCATTATTACTTCGCATATACCCAACACCATAAATATGTGTCAGGATCCATAATCCTGAAGCAATGATTGCAAATAACAAACCTAATGGTTCAACATTAAAAGCAATATCAATTCCAGGAAATACATTAAACAAGCTTACAGGCTCAGTGACGTTATTTCCTACATTATAAAGTATCATAACTACACTAAAAAATGTTAATATTGCACACAATAATGTAAAGGTATCACGGACATTCTTAGCTCCAGAAAAAGCCATATTGCCCGCCATAGCTAAAACTGGAAATAGCATAGCACAGTAAATAAGAGTAATTGTATCAATAGAATTAAATTCCATCAGTTCATCCCTAAATTCAAAATAGAGCCAGACATACCCATCGATCCTTCAAGCAAATTAAGAGCCGCTTGATTTGCTACATCATATAAAAGGTCTGTTGAAAATCCGAACCACACACAAGATCCAGCCAGTATCCACATAGGGATTAGCATCATAATTGGAGCTTCAGATGAGGGTATCAATACATCTGCTTCACGTAAAAATAAAACTTCAAATATACGCCAAACATAAACAACTGCTAAAAGTGAAGATAAAACTATACTCAAGGCAACAACTAAAAATAAACTATTATCAGCACTTCGCTCCAAGGCTGCTTGAACTAACAACCATTTTGACAAAAATCCAGCTGTGCCAGGCACACCGATCAGTGACAACCCACCAATTACGATCGCCCCAGACGTAATTGGCATTTTGCGCCCCATTCCAGATATTTGAAGATAAAAAGACCCACCCGTTTTTAAGACTAGAACACCCGCACCCATAAACAGCAATGCTTTTGCAAATCCATGATTAAACATATGTAATAGAGAAGCAGTTAAGCCTGCTTCATTAAGTATAGCTATTCCCAACAACATATATCCCACTTGGGCAATCGAAGAATAAGCTAACATTTTTTTCATGTTTACTTGAAATACTGCAACGAAAGATGCAGAAAACATTGCAATAATAGCCAATGGTAAAAAAATGATTTCAAGTGTATTTTTTGCGAATGAAAAATCTGGATTATATACAGAAAATACAAATCTCATAACTACATATAATGCTGCTTTAGTAGCAGTAGCCGATAAAAATACAGTTACTGCAGAAGGTGCAAATGTGTATGCTTTTGGCAACCATAGATGTAGTGGAAAAATCGCTACCTTAAGTCCCATTCCCACAATCACAAAAGCGAAACCAGACCTTACAGTACGGTTAGCACCTTGATTAGCAATTCTATCTGCCAAATCCGCCAGATTTAAAGTGCCAGTAGCCATGTATAACATTCCAAGACCAATAACAAAAAACGTCGCTCCTATAGTTCCCATGATCAGATAATCATATGCTGCAGTCAGTGCACGACGATCTTTTGATGCACCTTGCGCTACCAATACATATGTGGACAATGATGAAATCTCTAAGAACACGAACACATTAAAAGCATCACCTGTAGCGACCATTCCCAACAAACCTGTGAAGCAAAGCATCCAGCATGCATAAAGCAGAGTATGATCACGATTGCGAATTTCATTCTTAATTGAAGTATATGCAAATGGTAAAACTAATGTACCTATGGTACTAATCAGCATTAGTACAAATGCGTTTGTTGCATCAATTCTGTATTCAATGCCTAATGGTGGAGCCCACCCTCCAAGGGTGTATGAGATATACCCCCCTTCTCGCACAATCATCATGAGCATAACTGAAATAACCAATGAAATAACTGATGAAATAAATGCTAAAGGCCATGCAAACCTACGACTTCCAAATAAAACAATCACTGGCGCAGTACAAAATGGCACCAAAACTTGAAGCAACGGCAAGTGATCAATTAAGTCTCGTGCTGTATGTTCGGCGACATGCGCAATGTTAGCCATTATAGCATATCCCTTAAAAGATATTTATATTTTTGATTATCATCACGTGTCATTTTTTGTTCAATTTGCAAAATATCTTCTTCATCAATTGTATTGAAACTTTCTCGTATTCGAACAATTAGTGCTAACCCTAATGAAGTAGTAGCTATTCCAACGACAATAGCTGTCAAAATTAAAACATGCGGTAATGGATTTGAATATAGAATTGTTTGCATTGCAGCCTGATCGACATGATAATTTGAATCCATAGGGAAAATTGGAGCTGTACCGTCGGTAACTTTCCCAATCGATACATAAAACATAAATACTGAAACTTGAAAAATATTTAAACCAATAATCTTTTTTACTAAATTAGTTTTGTCCACAACTATAAATAGTCCAGTCATCATTAAAACTATAAATAATAAGTAATGTATATGGCCTGTTAAAAACTGAAGTTCAAAAAACTTACCCATTTACCATTCCTCATCTGAGATGCATGGAGGACGGCCAGCAAATGCATAATATATTGCTACCATTACTCCAGTAACTGTAACTCCAACCCCAAATTCAATTATTAACAAACCCCAATGCTGACCATGCGTAGGATGTAATGGTGAAAAGGCATCATAATCTAAGAAATCATAGCCTAAAATCATGGTAACGATGCCAGTACCTGCATAAATCAGGACACCAAGTGCTGATAATTTGTGAACAAGCCATTCAGGAAAAACTTTTTTAGCTGCTTCTAAGCTAAAGACAATACCATATAGAATAAAAGCTACAGCCATGATAACTCCAGCTTGAAAACCACCACCAGGTGAAAAATCACCATGAAATTGAACATATAGCGCAAATAATATTATAGTTCCGACTAAGAGTTTGGTAACAACACGAAGTATTAAATGATGGAAAATCATATTTCTTCATCCTCATCTTCACGTCGGCGTCTTAGTCCTGACAATAAAAGCAAAACACCAATACCCGCCGTAAATACAACTGCAGTTTCTCCCAGTGTATCGAAGCCACGATAACTGCCTAAAATTGCTGTTACTGCATTCGGTACATCAATATCAATTGGAGTACGTGATAAATAATCTGGGCCTACATGTGTTTGAGCCGGCGCATCTGGTGAACCAAATGCTGGCATATCTAATGTACCATAGACTAATGCAGCACCAGTCACACATACAACTATTAATGGCACAAAAGCAGTATGACGTGGTCTTTTTGCTTCTGGTTTAGTTAATGCGATTGTTCCCAGCATTAAAACTGTTGAGATGCCTGCGCCAACTGCCGCTTCAGTGAATGCTACATCTACAGCATCTAAAGTTACAAATAATAATGCTGACAACAAACTAAATACACTTGAAAGCATTACAACTGCAAAAAGGCGTTCCATTCTAACAATTGCTAAGGCCGTGAGCACCAGCATCACAAATAAAACTGTATTTGTAAAAGTATCAATCATCCTTCATCACCAATTTCATTTTGATTTTTTTTAGAAGGTTTAGCTCCAGATACTAACGCAGCGTTAGCAACAGCATGCGAAGATGTTGGACCAGTTATAAATAAGAACGCACCTATTAAAAATAATTTAAAAGTAATTAAATTAAACCCAGAATGAATACCCATTCCTAATAGGAGTAAAATCACTCCACCACTGTCAGTAACTGAAGCAGCGTGTAATCTTGACCAAAAATCTGGAAACCTAAGAGACCCCAATGCTCCTATAATAACCATGACACTTCCTAGTAAAATTAAAGCCCAAGCAATTAATTGCGTAATATCATAAAGAAAGTTCATTTTTTTAACTCCCTTTTTATTAATACATCTCCAATTGCACGGTAACGAAAGAATTTAAGAATTGCGATTGTAGCTACAAAATTTATTAAAGCATATAATAATGCAATATCTAAAAAGTCGGGACGGTCACTTAAGAAACCAAGCACTCCAATAAATAGAACAGTATGTGTCCCAAAAGAGTTAGTCGATAAAACCCTGTCATATAAAGTTGGTCCTTTATATAATCTTATTAAAACTAGGATCATTGCTATAAATAATAAAATAAGTGCAATTAAAAAAATGAAATGTGGCATCGTATTTATCATTATTTTACAGCACCTTCAATTTTAGAAACACGTTCATTCATTTCAGCTAATGCTGCATGGTCCCCAGGTGAGAAAACTAATGCATGTACCAGAAAATGATCTTCTTCGACTTCAACTGAGATAGTACCAGGAGTTAGAGTAATTGAATTTGCAAAAATGGTTTGCCCTAAATCACTTTTTTGGGAAAAAGGTACTTTAAACATATTCTGCTTAATATTCATATTCGGTGAAAGTATTACCTTTGTGATGGTCCAATTTGACTTGAGAATTTCTAATAAAATCCAGATACAATATTTCAAAGACTCAACTGGTCGCAATTGTACTTTAAGACTCTTAAAATCAGATGCATTTTCCATTCTACGCACTATCCAGACAGCAAAAATAGATGAGCCTATACCTAAGCCTAGAGTTAACGTTTTATCTATACCAGACATTAAATACCAAAGCAGAAATAAAAAAATTGCAGTTAAAATAGATCGTAACAAATGAATCTCACTCCTTTGTTCGCAATTTAAAGTTTTCCTAGGTTTGAGCAAGTCTCTAAAGCTAAATTATACATGAATTTAGAATATTTCTAAGATAATTTAAAAAATTCAAATATGTTTGAATACTTCACCTTGCGAAATTTAAAATAACATCATATCTGTTATAAGAAGATATAGAAAAGTTATCTTACCCAAGCAAAAAATGAAAATACAGATTTACCTCAAAGTTTAAAATAAGAAGTTTCATTGAAAAAATTTTAAGCAAATATTTCATAAATCACGAGATCAAAATGCAAAATAAAATCAGATTAAACAATTTCGAAATTTCTAATGATAGTCCCTTAACTATTATATCAGGACCATGCCAATTGGAAAGTATTGATCATTCTTTAAACATAGCAGAAACGCTTATGAAAGCATGTAGTAAATTCGATGCAAATTTTATTTTTAAGGGTAGCTTCGACAAAGCAAATCGTACTTCAATGAATGGCAAAAGGGGCTTGGGTATTGAAGAAGGATTACGAGTAATGCAAGAAGTTAAATCAAATCTTGGTTGCCCAACAATTACAGATGTTCATACTGCAGAACAGTGTTCACAGGTTGCAAAAATTGTTGATGTTTTACAAATACCCGCTTTCTTGTGTCGTCAAACAGACTTACTGCTAGCAGCTGCTAAAACAAATGCAATTATAAATATCAAAAAAGGTCAATTTTTAGCACCTTGGGACATGCATAATGTTCTTGAAAAAGTATCTACTTCAGGAAATAACAAGATCATGGCATGTGAAAGAGGTACAAGCTTCGGCTATAACACTCTTGTTGCTGATATGCGTGGATTGCCTGAAATGGCACGTAATGGCATACCTGTAATAATGGATGCTACACACTCAGTTCAGCAACCTGGAGGAAATGGCGGCTCTTCAGGTGGCCAAAGAGAGTTTGCACCAGTGATGGCAAGGTGTGCAGTGAGCCTTGGTATCGCCGGTGTTTTCATCGAATGCCACGAAGATCCAAATAATGCTCCAAGTGATGGGCCAAATATGATTGAATTGAATCGTATGCCTGATTTAATTAAATCACTTATGGAATTTGACATTTTAGCCAAGAAATCTCCTATCAGAATATAACTTAAAAGATGTGCTTATGCTTCTTGTCCGGCAGCCCAACCAGATGACCAAGCCCATTGGAAATTATAACCACCTAACCAGCCCGTAACATCAACAACTTCACCTATAAAATATAAACCTTTTACAGTTTTGCATTCCATTGTTCGTGAATGTAATTCATCAGTATCAACTCCACCTAATGTCACCTCAGCCGTACGGTATCCTTCAGATCCAACCGGTTTGACTTTCCATTCATGTACAGCATTAGAAAGTTTTATTAATGATAGATCAGATTGATCACCTATATTTCCACTTACATTCGCCAATTCAGTAACAAATTTGCAAACGACTGAAGGAAGAAGACCATTTAGAGCATTATGAATTGCTTGCTTGCCATTTTTCTGGCGTTTAGTTTTCAGTGCTTCAAGAATACTATTATCTCTAAGTAAGTTTACTGAAATTTCATCACCTTGATCCCAATAACTGCTTATTTGTAATATACTTGGGCCAGATAATCCACGGTGGGTAAACAATAGACCTTCATCAAATGAAACATTATTACAACTTACACTTGCTTGTACTGAAGTTCCTGACATTTGCTTTATTGGTGCTAGTTCTTGCTGTGCGAACATCAGAGGCACCAAACCTGGTCGAGTTTCAGTTAATGATAGTCCAAATTGTTCTGCTATTTTATAACCAAAGCCAGTTGCACCCATTTTAGGTATAGACTTGCCACCAGTTGCAATTACAAGTGATTCACTCATTATAGAGCTTGTGTTCAATTCAATTTCAAAGTTGGTAGATCTTTTTATATTCTTAACAGAAGTTTTTAATTCCAGAACAACTCCAGCATCTGACATGGCTTGATTTAACATTGTCAAAATCTCTTTTGAGGAGTTATTGCAAAACAACTGACCCAATGTTTTCTCATGATACAAAATGCCACATGATTCCACCCAGTCAATAAAATCCCATTGAGTATATCGGGAAAGACAGGATGCCATAAATTTTGGATTATGCGAAATAAACTTATCGTATTTAATATCTAGATTAGTAAAATTACACTTACCACCACCAGAAATCCTTATTTTATCACCTGCAGACGCTGCATGATCTACTAATAATACTGTTCTGCCACGTCTTCCAGCTTGAATAGCACACATCATGCCCGCGGCACCTGCGCCAATAATAGTTACGTCAAATTTTCTCATATTTTTCACCTAGAAGCATGCAAGGCACAAAACAAGTCAAAATTACTATTTTTTGACTTGCACGATACTTAAAGTCCGCGTAAACAGCCTTCACGTTGGGTCGTAGCATAATGGTAATGCACCGCTTTTTGGTAGCGTAGAGTATAGGTTCGAGTCCTATCGACCCAGCCAATAAACTTCCAAATACTGTTAAATATTTTTGAATATCAAAATTGTATAAATCATAAATTGTTTTCTACTTTTATAATAGCAGCCTCCAAGATATCAAACATTTCATCTATTTGTTCTATAGTTATGATTAAAGGTGGAGAGAAAACTGCCATATTGATTAGTGGGCGAACTAATAATCCTAATTCCTCACAGGCTTCATCAATTTTTGAACCTAAAGATCTTTCTGCTTCTAAATCTTCAGCTTTACATTCAATGCACCCTAGCAAACCCATGCCGCGCGCATCCCCCACAATATCATACTTCATTAAGTCTTTGAGGCGATGCTGAAAATGGGGTGACACATTACGAACATTTTCTAGAATGCGTTCATTCTCAAAAATTTCAATATTTTTTAATGCTGCAGCGCATGATACTGGGTGAGCAGAATATGTGTATCCATTTGTAAATGCAGATGGTTCATCACCTTGGCTTGCTATCTCTAATACACGGTCAGATATAATGCACGCTCCTAGAGGTAAATACCCTGATGTTAAGCCTTTTGCACATGTTATCATATCTGGAATAATTTCAAAAACCTCTTCAGATGCGAACCAATGCCCTAAACGACCAAATCCTGTAACAACCTCATCAGATATATATAAAATATCATTTTCTCGACAAATCTCCCAAGTTCTCATTTGGTAACCTTTTGCAGGAACGATTACGCCACCTGAACTTAAAATTGGCTCAGCTATGAAAGCACCAATTTTATCTGCCCCAATTTGTTTTATCATTTCCCTCAAATCTTCAACTTTGGCATCACACCAATCTTCTATGCTCATACCATCTGGACGGATATATGGGTTCACATCAGGCAAGAATTGAACAAGGTTTGTTGCAAAATCAAAATGGGATTTGTCTCTTTCTTTTCCAGTTACAGAATGAGCAAGATAAGTAGAGCCATGATACCCTTTTTCGCGGGCAATTATCATTTTTTTTTCAGGTAAGCCTCGTCGATTATTAAAATACTGCATGGTTCTCAGCGCTGTATCAACAGCTGTGGATCCACCTGTTGTGAAAAAAACATTATTTAAATCACCCGGTGCCATGTCTGCTATTTTCTTTGATAGTATGGCAGAGGGTTGAGTTGAATTAGTAAAGGGTGAGGTGAATGGTAATTTAATGACTTGATCAGAAATTGCATCTGCCATTTCTTTACGGCCATACCCAATCTGGCTACACCACATACCGCCAGGCCCATCAATATAACGTTTACCAGCGCCATCCCAAAAATAAATTCCATCAGCAGAATCTACAAACATATTATCGTAACCCCTCCAGCTATCAATTGCCGCCCAGGGATGTATCTGATGTAATCGATCCCATTTCTTGAGTGTTTCAAGATCAGGCGCATTAGAGGTTAGTGCTGTATTGGTCATTATCGAAACCTTTCAAAAAATGTTTTGAATTATTATTTTTCACCTTCGGCAAGTTGTTGATCTAACATATCACGTTTTTGTTGACGAAACATTATCAATGCAGCGATGGCTATACAAACGGCCACAACTAATATGATGATTGTTGCCAATGCATTTATATCAGGTCGAAGACCTAGTCGAATACGCGAAAAAATCAAAATTGGCAGAGTGTTTGCGCCAGGCCCAGATACAAAACTAGCTATCACCAGATCATCAAGTGACAAAGTAAATGCAAGCAACCATCCTGAAATAAGTGCAGGTGTAAGGCGAGGCATTGTAATTGCAGTTAAAACTTTAAAGGGCTTAGCGCCCAAGTCAGCCGCTGCTTCTTCTAATGATTGCCCCATTCCAGTTAACCGTGCTTGAATAGTTACTGCCACGTAAGCCATTGAAAATGTAATATGTGCAATTGTAATTGTTGCAAAACCACGATTTTCAGGCCAACCAAAAAACTGTTTCAAAGTTATAAACATAACTAGAAGTGAAAGCCCAGTAATAACCTCAGGCATTACTAATGGCGCAACTAACATTCCACCAAATAAAGTGCGCCCTCTAAATTTACCAAACCTTACCATTGATAAAGCAGCTAGCATGCCAAGTATTGTTGCAAAAGTCGCATTTACTAATGCAATCTTTAAACTCATATTAACAGCCGCCCAAACTTCTTCAGACTCAAACAAAACTTTATACCATCTTGTCGACCAACCGCCCCAAACAAGAACCAGTTTCGAATAATTGAAAGAGTAGATCACCAATAAGATAATTGGGATATAAAAAAATGCCATTCCAATTGTTAACATTACCGTTAAAAATTTAGAGCGCTTTCCGTACATAGCTCAATTACCCTCTGCAGCTTTACCTTGGTAATGCTGGAATATTATTATCGGAAAAACGAGCAAAAAGAGCATTGCAATTGCCACAGCTGAGGCAACAGGCCAGTCAGTATTACGAGAGAATTCATTAAATAAAACTCGCCCAATCATTTGAACATTACCACCACCTAAAAGATCTGGAATTACATATTCACCAGATGCAGGTATGAAAACTAATAGTGATCCAGCGATCACACCAGGCATTGTAAGGGGCAGCGTTACTTTGAAAAAAGTATTTGTTGGTTTTGATCCAAGATCAGCAGCAGCTTCGTTTAAACTGCTATCCAGTTTTTCCATATTGGCATAAAGTGGCAAAATCATGAACGGTAAATATGTATAAACAATCCCAATATAGACAGCAAATTCGGAATATAACATTTGTATTGGTTCATTAATAAACCCAAGCGCTATCAACAAACTATTAATCGTGCCTTGATCTGCAAGTAATCCCATCCATGCATACACACGTAATAAAAAAGAAGTCCAAAAAGGTAAAATTACCATAAAAAGAAGGATTGGTTTAGCTATAGGGCCGGAACGAACTATTCCATATGCAATCGGATATCCTAATAAAAGACTAATCACTGTTGCAGTTGATGCAATTTTTACAGAATTAAGATATGTATTAATATAGAGACTGTCATTAATTATGTATAAGAAGTTATCAAACACAATTCTTATCGTCATTATTCCACCATCAGCCCATTCCACCATGCTGGTGAATGGGGGGCTTGCAATTTTTATTTCAGCTAGACTAATTTTAGCAACGATGAAAAATGGAAATAAGAAAAACATTAACAACCAAACGAATGGTATGATTATAACTATACTTCGCCAATTTTCTTGAAGACGCCGTAAAAAGCGATCTACTATAGAGTTTTGATTTTTAACTTTCATACTGATGTCATTCTTCATTCCAATATTCATGACGTAAGTAACATCACACTCTCAGGCTCCCAATTTAGATAGACCATATCTTCCCAAGTTATTTCACGTACGCGTGACATCGGTCTACTTTGATTTGGAGCTGATACATCAATAATTTGTCCATTTTTTAAACGAATTTTATAAATTGACGTTTCACCTAAATATCCAATTTCTTCTACAATGCCTTTTATTTGGTTTGGTCCAATATTTTTAGGTTTTGCTTTACTTAAATAAATTTTTTCAGGTCGAAGACCTAACCATATTTTTTCACCTTCAGTTATTGATCTGCCATTACTTGCAAACACTTCACCAACGTCCGTTGAAACGGTCAATTTCCCACCTTTGCTACTAATTACTTTTCCTTCAAAAATATTAGCAGAACCAATAAAGTCTGCAACAAAACGCGATTCTGGGAATTCATAGATTTCTGTTGGTGTACCAATTTGTTTGAATTTACCCATGTCCATGACCGCCATTCTTGACGATAGCGTCATTGCCTCTTCTTGGTCATGCGTCACCACAATAAATGTTACACCAACTTGTTCTTGGATATTAGCCAGCTCAAATTGAGTTTGTTTGCGTAATTTTTTATCAAGTGCGGCTAATGGCTCATCTAATAAAAGTAGCTTTGGTTTCTTAACCAATGCTCTTGCCAATGCAACGCGTTGTCTCTGCCCACCAGAAAGCTGTTGAGGTCTTCGCTTTATATAACCTTCAAGCTCAACTAATTTTAAAATATCATTTACACGATCTGTAATTTCAGCTTTGGGAATTTTGTCTTGCTGTAGACCAAACGCAATATTTTCACCAACATTCATATGTGGAAATAATGCATAACTTTGAAACATCATATTTGTTGGTCGTTCATATGCAGGAACTTGAGACATATCTATACCATCGATACTTATTGTCCCTGCTTCAGGAAACTCAAAGCCCGCAAGCATTCTTAAAAGTGTCGATTTACCACAACCAGACCCTCCAAGAAGACAAAATAGCTCCCCCTGGGATATATCAAGATTAATATTATCTACCGCAGTAATTGCACCAAATTTTTTAGTTAGACCCCTAATCTGCACAAATGGTTTTTCTTTTTTACCACTTTGAGAAATTGCACTGTCTAATATTAATTCATCTTCCAATTCGAAATCACCATATTTTATAAGTGCATAAGTAAACGGCGGTAGTTATACTACCGCCGTATTAAAGTTGAGATTAATTGCCTGCTACAAAATTAGTCCACGTTCTAGTTTGAAGTCTTTTAATTTTTGGTGGCAATATAGCTGTTGTATACATCTGGTCTACTTGGTCAGATGTTGGAAACGCTGCTGGGCTTGAGGTTACTTCTTCATCCACCATTGCTTTACCAGCAAGATTTGCTGTCGCATACCAAGTGTAATTACTATCCGCAGCTGCAACTTCAGGCCGCATCATGTAATTTAAGAATAGATGTGCATCATCTTTGTTGCTCGCATCAGCAGGAATAACCCACCCATCAATCCATAATTGTGATTTTCCTTGCCCTTCTGGAAGAGAAAAATCTAAGACAACACCAGTATCTGCTTCAGCAGCACCAGACATGGCAAGTAGTCCATCAGGACCCCATGTTACTGATACACAGAATTCTTTTTGTGGCATTTGTTGATATGCATAATTATCAAATGTTTTTATGTGAGGTCGCACCTCAGCAAGCATTTCACCTACAGCTGCATAATCGTCACGATTAGTTGAGTTTGGATCAAGACCCATATGCGCTAGAGCCATAGGAATAATATCACCAGGTGAGTCAAGAAAAGAAACTCCACACTTAGATAATTCTTTCATATGAATTGGATCAAAAATCATATCCATTGACCCAATCGGAGCATCAGGATAGGTGGCTTTTACTAATTCTTCATTATAAGTGACGCCATGTGTACCCCACATATAAGGGATAAAATGTTTATTACCAGGATCCCATAAATTAGCTAATTGGCCCATTATTGCAGGGTCAACATTTTTAAGCTGGTCTAATTTTGAAATATCAAGTGGAGAGATAATTCCCGCTTGTATTAGACGAGCGGTCATCCCACCAGAATGGCTGACGACATCATATCCACTACTACCTGCAAGTAACTTTGCATCGATTGCTTCTGCAGAGTCATAAGCATCATATACTACCTTAATACCATATTCATTTTCAAAATTAGAAATCGTATCTTCTGCTATATACTCGCCCCAGTTTGTTACATTGAGAACACGTTCTTGAGCAGAAATAGCGTTGGCAAATAAAGAGCCAACAGCAACTGAACACGCTAAATTTAATATTTTACTTTTTATTTTCATGATGAGTATCCTTTCCCTAGTATAATGTTTATTTATTTTTCACTTAATCCCTGTAGGAACAACATAATGTCCACATTTAAATTTTTTTGTAATTAAAAGAAATTATCTATATTAATTTGCAGATTATTTTAATTATATTTTCTCCCTATACTAACGCTATTCCAAACAAAGCTTCAGAGTCAAGTTGACTGATCAAGCAAATAGTTTACCATTTGTATTGGTATTTAAAATATTAAAAAGTGTTATAAATAAGGTTTGCGTAAAAAAAATTAGAGTATGAATATTGAGGTTAACAAATGGATAATACTAAGAATTTGAAACGTCCTCCCAAAGGATGGGATCGTTCAGGATTACCAGGCTGGACATATCATAGTTCAGCACTTTTAGATTTAGAAATCGAAATGTTTAAAACTCATTGGCAAGTTGCTTGTCATATTTCAGATATACCTAATATAGGTAATTTTAAAACATTTGATCTATGTGGCGAACGTGCAATAATATTACGAGATACTAACTTTGATGTAAAAGCCTTTCACAACATTTGTCGTCATCGTGGATCAAGGTTGGTGACTAAAGACCAGGGTACTTGTAAAAATGCTTTGATTTGCCCTTTTCATGGATGGGTCTACAACCTTGATGGTACCTTACGTGGAGCATCTCAACCAAAATCTTTTCCGCCATTAGATAAAAATGAGTTTTCTTTGCGAACTGTTGAACATGAAATTTGGAATGGTTTTGTTTTTGTCCGTTTTAAAAAAGGCCCTCAACCATCTGTAAAAGAGTTATTAAACAAATACGAAGCAGAAGCATCAGGTTATAAGATGTCTGAGCAAATACCTACAGATGGATTTTGGACTGAAACATCTCCAGTTAATTGGAAATCAATTCGAGACGTGGATAATGAAGGATATCATGTAGCAATGGCTCATCCAGCATTACAAGATCTATATGGCTCAAATTATTACGATGAATCTTATAAAGATGGTATATCTCGTTCTGAAGGAAAATTTACAGCCTCTAAGGGCCGTCATTGGGGTGTTCGTAACTATAAAAAATTCTCAAAGCCCCACAAAGATCTTCCAAAAGAGTCTAATCAAACATGGGTGTATTATGGGATTTTTCCAAATTCAGTTATTGCTATGACGCCAGAAACATCATTATTCTATCAAGAGTTCCCAATTTCTACCGATAAATCAATTATAAGAAGCGCTACTTATAAATATCCCAATGAAGACCGGCAACAAAAGGTTGCTAGATATTTAGCTAGCCGGATTGATCGTGAGACGGTTGTTGAGGATAAACAGCTGACAATTTGGTCAAATGAATCTATGGTATCAGATGCGTTTGATGGTTTTTATTTATCAGATTTAGAGTATGGTGTTCGAACCTATCATGATCATTTACGGGCAATACTTCCAATCTATAATATCCAAAAAACTCCCAAAGAAAGTGACATTAGAGACTTAAATAAATCATTGATTGATAATCGATATCAATGAATACAAATGAAAAAAAAATGCAACAAGAACTACTTAACAGCAAACTTGGTATTTCTGGTTCAGGTTATGCAAGGTATGGTGCTGCAATGTACTTTTACAATCAAGGCATATTATCAGAAGCAATGCTTGAAATTTATAGAAGGTGTTGCAAATTCGATAATGAAGATCCTATCGATTTGGCTGAGTTTGAGAAAGTGCCAAATTTAAAGATTAAGTTATGATGATTATGTTTCTATGGCCTTAACCCCACTCAATTCAGATGTTGTTGTAATTGGTGCTGGCACTTCTGGCCTATCAGCAGCCAAATCTCTAAAAGATATTGGTTATTCTGTGATTGTAATTGAAGCGGCCAACCATATTGGTGGTAGATGCGTGACTGACAATTCTGTTTTCGATATTCCGTTTGATATTGGAGGATCGTGGCTTCATTCAGCAGTTACGAATCCATTAGCAGAGATTGCAGTTCAAAATAATTTTAAGTTACATAAAAAAAACTGGTCACATACTTGGGTACATTCTAATGGTGCAAACCTTTCTTCAAAACAAACAAAAGAATATAGCCAGTACATTGAAGATATGTGGCAAAATATAAATAAAGCAGGAAAAAACAAGAAAGATCAATCAATTGAGAAATCACTTCCGGAAGCAAAATGGCGAGATATTGCGAGAAATCAAATAGCTCCAATGATGGGGGCAGATCCAGATGTATGTTCAGCTCATGATGTATTTCATTTCACAAATACAGAAGGCGATTGGCTAGTAGAAAATGGATTAGGCGCTTTCATAAAATATTTATATAAAGATATTAAAGTAATTACTAATTGTGCTGCCAAAAAAATTGATTATTCTTCAAATGGTGTAAAAGTTGAAACACCAGATGGAGTAATAAGTGCAACTTATGCAGTATTAACAGTTTCTACTGGTGTACTATCCCAGAATAAAATTAAATTTTTTCCAAAGTTACCTCCAAGAAAAAAAGATGCCATTAACAATTTACCCAACGGTCTGCTAAACAAAATTGGGTTTGAATTTAATATAAAATGGCGAGAAGCTCACCAAGGTCAAAGTGCTGATTATCTTGTGGGAGAAAATGATTTCTGCTCAATAGATTTTGGATTCTATGACAGTAATATCGCTGTTGGCTTTGTAGCTGGTCGCTTTGCTGAACAATTAGAGATGGATGGTCCAGGTGCAGCAACAAGCTTTTGCTCTGAAGCGCTGAAATCAATCTTTGGAAATGACATTACCAAATTTATTAATAAAACTACAGAAACTGCTTGGAAAAGTAATATAAACTCATATGGTTCATATAGTTATGCATTACCCGGTGGATTTGGAGCACGAGAGATTTTAGCCGAAACATTAGATGATCGATTATTTTTTGCGGGTGAAGCGACAATGTCAAACTCTCAAGCAACAGTTCATGGTGCATATCTAAGTGGTATAGAAGTTGCTGCAAAAATCTTGGCAGTCGATAATTCAAATTAGTGTTTAAATAGAACTGAAAGAGGTCATTATGGGAAAGTTAAAACCAATCGCATCAGAAGATAGACGCGTCGTAAATGTTAAAAGTGCAGATTATATCCCCTTTATCAGTGATGGGATCGAAGATGGATCAGTTTTACAACTAGGCGATAGCAAACCACTTGGAAGCGGTTTTCACATATATCGTATGACACCAGGACAAACTACAGTTGCTCATAAACACCAAAGTGACGAAGAATTTTATATTATCGAAGGTGATCTGGTAGATCATGATGGAACCAAATATGGGCCTGGTGATTTAGTTTGGCTTAGGAAAGGGACGGAACATACTTCATATTCCCCAAACGGCTGCTTGATCGTTGTATATTTAGACGCTTAATTCTAATTTAAACATTTATTAAATTTTTGGGTAGTCGGTTTTTAAATATAAATATACTCATGATAAAGACACATAATTCAGAAACAGGCAGTGCATAAAACGCTGACATAAATCCAAATAAATTCCAAAATAGTAGTATCAATAAAATGGGGAAAATAATTGAACGCGCAGCGCAATTAAAGCTGACTCTTTAGCACAATGCATACCAGTAAAATAACTTATAAATGCGACATTAACACCTGCAAAAATTAACATAGGCCATACAATTGAAACAATTGAAATTGATAATTTAGATATATCTTCTTCCCCTGAAGGCAAAAAGATACCCACCATTTCTTCACTTAAAGATAGTAGTAAAACTGTTACAAACGCAGCAATGATTAAATTTGTAAGTAAACCCATCTTGAAAAAAGTAAAAATTCTATCTGGTTTTTTTGCTCCAAAGTTTACACTTACCAAGGGGGATATTCCATCGCCAACGCCATAAAATATCAACATGGAAAAATACATTAAATAATCAACTACAGTAAATGCTGCTACACCCATTGAACCAATATTAGTTATCAGTATCCAATTAAATACTAATACTATAAATCCAGCAGAAGTTTCCGTCAAAAACTCCGAGAAACCATTAAAAGCAGCACGAGGTATTTCACGCCACGATCCATGGGGTAAAATAAATTTAATTGATCCATACTTCCCCAGAAAATGTGGTAAGACCACAGTCATGCCAATAACAAAAGCAAGCCCAGTAGCAAGAGCAGCACCTTTAAGACCTAAATCCAGCCGCGCAACAAAAATATAATCAAGTAAGATATTAGCTATTGTCGTACTTAATAACCCACAAAATGCATATATAGGCCTACCATCAATTCTTAAAAAATAACTCATTAAAACAGCAAACCCAAATATGGGATAAAACCAAGCAATGTTTTTTAAGTACTCCACGCACATAGCTAATGTTTCGTTTCTAGCACCAAGTAAAAAGGATATATATTCTGGAGAGAAATATGAAATTATTGATAATAATATCATAGCAAATAAAATAACCACAACTGTTTTAGAAAATATATCACATGCGCTATTAGGGTTATCTTCACCTAAATACTTACCAGCAATTACTGCTGACCCACTCGCAAACATCAATATAACGCCCCAAACTACAGTAATGAAAGGCATTATAAGATTTACAGAAGCAAGTGGTATCGCACCAACAAAATTTCCAATAAATATTCCATCAACAACTATTGCAGACGAAATTGCAATCATCCCAAATACAGATGGAAAAGCAAAACGAAAAAATTCTCGGCTAGCCCTTTCATTAATCATTTTATAATTTGATGTTTGCTTGTTCAAAAATTTCTCACTTTAGACTTTGACTCAATCTTTAAAAAATAATAATTCATCAAATATCTAAGACATTATTATTCCTGAATATTGTAAAAGTTTCATTCGGGATAATGTAATGTTTTTACTTCCTGGAAATCCTCAATTCCAATTATACCACCTTCTCGACCATTACCAGATTGTTTGTACCCTCCAAAAGGTGAGCCGTAATTAAATCCACCCCCATTTATATGAACCATTCCCACCCGTAGTTTTTTTGCAATACGCTCCGCTCTCTTGATGTCACCTGATTGCACATAACCAGCTAAGCCATAAGGAGTGTCATTTGCAATCTCAATGGCTTCTTCCTCACTATCGAATGGAATTATAGTTAAAACAGGACCAAATATTTCTTCTTGAGCAATTGCCATTTTATTATGTGCATCCGCAAAGATAGTTGGTCGAACCCAATACCCTTTTTCAAATCCCTCAGGCCGTCCAAGACCTCCAACTAATAAAGTTGCACCTTCTTTAATTCCTTTTTCAATCATAGCCTGAACCCGGCCGTATTGAATATCACTTACGAGAGGCCCTAAATGATTGCCTTCTATAGCTGGATCATCAACTTTAACTGCTTCACCTAATCGTTTTGCAATTTCTAAAACTTGTTGATAACAACTTCTTTCAACAAGAAGCCGTGTAGGCGCATCACAAGATTGTCCTGTATTTATATAACATTCTTCAATTGATCCTGAAATTCGCTCTTCAAGATTGCAATCAGCAAAAACAATGTTAGGTGATTTTCCACCAAGCTCTAATGCAACACGCTTAATACTGTCAGCAGCATCTTTAGAGACCGATGAACCAGCACGAGTAGATCCTGTAAATGACATCATTGCTATATCTGGGTGCTTTGAAAGAGTTGCACCAGCTAGCGGCCCATCACCTTGTATCATGTTAAAAACTCCAGGAGGGAAACCAGCGTCATGTATCATTTCAGAATACATCACTGATGAAAGTGGGGTGAATTCAGATGGCTTTAATACACAAGTACAGCCCGCAGCTAACGCTGGAAGGGCCTTTAAGGCAATCTGATTAACAGGCCAATTCCAAGGTGTAATTAAACCACAAATACCTACAGGCTCACGTACTTGCATATCACCATTAGAAAGTTTTTCATGCTCCTTTTGGTCTATCAAAGCATCAATATATCCTTCTAAATGACCAACAGCAGCATCTGCCTGCAACTCCAACGACATTGTCATTGGTGCACCCATCTCCAGAGAAATAACTTTGGCTAATTCCGGCAATCTCTTCTTTGAAATTTCTAGTAAAGCTCTTAATAGTTCTAAGCGTTCTTCTTTTGAAGTTTGAGAAAAACTTGGAAAAGCTGATTTAGCTGCTTCTACTGCAAGGTTTACGTCCAATTCATTTGCAAGAATTATCTTCCCAATATGATCTTCATTGGCAGGATTAATCACATCCATAGTAGTTCTTGAAAGCGGTAAAACCCATTTACCATTAATATAATACTTATCCAAATTTGACATTTTTTATCCTTTTATTCAAATTATTTTATCAATAATCTTTTTGATAAATGTAATCTTTCTGCTCACGAAAAGGTAAAAAACACATCTGTGTCTAACGTTCTTTTCCTCATCAACTTATAAAATATTAATTAAAGCATTTAGGGAAAGTATTCAAAATATTGACTGATAAGTCAAGAAATGGAACACTACAATTACAGTAGATTATTTAATATGATAGGATAACTTTGTGCCCCGTGATCCAAGATTTGATATTTTATTTGAGCCATTAAAAATTGGCCCAGTAACTACAAAAAATCGATTTTACCAAGTACCTCATTGTACAGGGAGTGGTTGGCATAAACCCCGCACTTTAGCTGGCTTACGTGAAGTAAAAGCAGAAGGTGGATGGGGGGTTGTTAATACTGAATATTGTTCCATCCATCCTTCAAGCGATGACTCACCCCACCCAAGTGCCTCCCTATGGGACAAGGGAGACATTAAATCTCATGCTTTGATGACAGAAAAAGTCCATGCTCACGGTGCTCTTGCTGGTGTGGAACTTGTTATTGGGGGCTCACAAATGGCAAATCTTGCAACAAGAGAAGTTGCTCTTGCTCCTTCTAGCCTCATGAATACTAGTGGAAATCCTTTTCAAACACGAGCCATGGATAAGAGCGATATAAAAAATGTTAGAATTTGGCATCGTAATGCGGCTTTGCGTGCTAAAGAGGCCGGCTTTGACATCGTATATGTATACGCTACTCACGGATATTTAATCTCACAATTCTTATCACCTACGACAAATAAAAGAATAGATGAATACGGTGGAAGTCTTGGCAATCGAATACGGTTTATGCGAGAAATTATTGAAGACACCAAAGAAGCAGTTGGTGATACAATGGCAGTTGCTGTCAGATTCTCTGCAGAAACAAACGCTAATAAATCTGGCGGTGATGGAAATCCTATTCCTGGAGAAACAGAAGAAATTCTTGGTTTACTTGGCGAATTTCCTGACCTTTGGGATATAAATATAAATGACTATTCTCTTGAAATGGGTTTGTCGCGCTTTACTAAAGAAGCCTCATTAATGCCATACGTTAAAGGCATAAAAGAACTCACATCCAAGCCTGTTGTTACTGTGGGTCGCTTTACATCTCCAGATACAATGCTAGCGCAAATAAAAGGTGGAATAGTTGATTTGATAGGAGCAGCACGTCCATCAATTGCTGACCCTTTCCTTCCAAAAAAAATACAAGAAGGTAAATTTGAAGATATACGCGAGTGTATTGGTTGCAATATATGCTATGTAGGTGATGGCAAAGGTGTTCCTATTAGATGCACCCAAAACCCTACAATGAGTGAAGAGTGGCGTAGTGGTTGGCATCCCGAAAAAATTAACAAAAAAATAAGTGACTCAAGCGTTCTAATAATTGGAGCAGGGCCAACAGGATTGGAAGCTGCACATGCCCTTGGAAAACGCGGCTATAAAGTAATGCTTACAGAAGCAAGTCGAGAATTAGGTGGACGTGTAAGTACTGAGGCCAAACTACCTGGTTTATCCCAATGGGCTCGGGTTCGTGACTATCGGTTACAACAGATTGAGAAACTTCCAAATATAGAAGTTTTTCGTGAAAGTAGAATGACACATGACCAGATAATTGAGGTCGGAGCTGAACATATAGCTATTGCAACAGGGTCAGAATGGCGTCGAGACGGTTTTGGAGGCACTCACTTAAACGGAATTGATGATTTAAAGCATTCACCAAACTTATTTACACCCGATGATATCATGGCTGGGAATCTTCCTGATGGCCCAACGATAATATACGATGATGATCACTATTATATGGGATCTGTTATAGCCGAAAAAATAAAAGCTTCAGGTGTACCAACAACAATAGTTACTCCTCAGGATATGGTTTCTAGTTGGGGAGCATACACAACAGATAGATGGAGATCACAATCAAATCTTATGAAGCTAGGAGTTAAGATTATTTGTGCAAAAAGTTTAAAAAGTTTTAATGGGAAAAAAGCAGAATTTGAATGCATATATACCAATTCCAAATCAACAATATCAGCAAACTCCATAGTGTTAGTAACCGCACGAAAACCAAATGATGAACTTTATCATAGTTTATTAATGCATGAGAAAAATTATCCAGGTACAACTATCAAATCTTTAAAAAAGATAGGGGATTGTGATGCACCAGCAATTATTGCAGCAGCTATTTATGCAGGCCATAAATATGCACGCGAGTTAGAAGAAACTATTGATTACGATAATCCGTTTAAACACGATCGTGTATTTTTTGAAGATAGTTAAATGTTTTAAGCATAAATTACAGGCAAAAAAAAAATTTAAAATAACTAAAAATTAGAGAATTATGAGAAAAAAAATGCCAAAGACAATAAGACTTACTCGTTATGATAAAGTATTAAAAATAGAACTAAATCGCCCTGAAGAATTGAATGCTCTAAACAAGGAAGTTTTAAAAGAAATCTTAGAGCATGTTGTTTCTTTGGATGCTGATCCAGATCTAGCCTGCATAATCTTAACAGGGAATATGAAAGCATTTGCCGCTGGTGCAGATATCAAAGAAATGTGTGATAAATCTTCTAAAGAAATGCGTGAAGGAAGATATTTTTCTGACTGGGAACTATTTGCAAATATGCAAACGCCAAAAATAGCTGCCGTGAACGGATATGCGCTTGGGGGTGGTTGTGAACTTGCTATGATGTGCGATTATATATTGGCTGGTGAAAGTGCAAAATTTGGCCAACCAGAAATAAAACTTGGTGTTATTGCAGGTATTGGTGGAACACAAAGAATGACTAAGCTAATAGGCCGTGCAAAATCAATGGATATGCATCTGACAGGACGAATGATGGGTGCTGAGGAAGCACTTAATTGTGGTTTAATAGCTAGAATATTTCCGGATGAAGAACTAGTCGAAAATGCTTTGGGTATTGCTGAAATTATATCCCAATATTCAAAGCCAGCATTAACAATGATTACTAATGCGATCCATAAAAGCGATAACCTCACATTAGAACAAGGCTTAAAATACGAGAGAAGTTTATTTTATTCATTATTTGATACACATGATCAAAAAGAAGGTATGAAGGCTTTTATAGAAAAAAGAAAACCCACATTTAATGGAACTTAAATGTGGGAAAATTAATGGTTTAATTTTAACGATTCATACGATTTTCAATAAGTTTTTCTACGACTTCTGGCTCAGCTAAAGTAGATATGTCACCCAATGAATTATAATCATTCTCAGCAACTTTTCTCAATATTCTTCTCATTATTTTACCTGACCTTGTTTTAGGTAAACCAGGTGCCCACTGGATATAATCAGGACTAGCAATTGGCCCTATCTGCTGACGCACCCATCCTCTTAAAGCCGTACGCAGTTCTTCAGTGTATTCTGCACTCGCATTGAGTGTGACATAACAATAAATTCCTTGGCCTTTAACTTCATGTGGATATCCAACAACTGCAGCTTCAGCTACATCTTTGTGTGCAACCAAAGCACTTTCAATTTCTGCAGTTCCCATTCGGTGACCAGATACATTCAAGACATCATCCACTCGCCCAGTTATCCAATAGTAACCATCTTTATCACGCTTGCATCCATCTTCGGTGAAGTAATAACCTTTATAAGCTTCAAAATAAGTTTTGACAAAACGATCATGATCTCCATAGACCGTCCTCATTTGGGATGGCCAACTTTCTTTAATCGCCAGAACACCTTCACATGCTCCTTCAATTTCTTGACCTGTTTGTGAATCTAAAATTACCGGCTGTACTCCAAAAAATGGTGTTGTAGCAGAGCCTGGTTTAGTCGCAGTAACACCTGGAAGTGGTGTCAGCATATGGCCACCGGTTTCTGTTTGCCACCATGTATCAACAATAGGAACAACACCCTTACCAACAACTTCATTATACCAATTCCAAGCTTCAGGGTTTATTGGTTCGCCTACAGTACCAAGTACACGTAAATCAGATAAATTATGCTTTAAAACTAAATCATCCCCTAAACCCATTAAAGCTCGAATTGCAGTAGGCGCAGTATAAAATTGGTTAACTTTATGTTTCTCACAAACAGCCCAAAAACGTGATGCATCTGGGTATGTCGGGGTGCCTTCAAACATCAAAGTTGTCGCACCATTGGCCAATGGCCCATATACAATATAAGAGTGCCCCGTTATCCAGCCTACATCTGCTGTACACCAGTATGTGTCACCTTCTTGGTAATCAAAAGTATATTGATGTGTCATCGACGCATATACTAAATATCCAGCAGAGGAATGTACTACACCTTTTGGTTTACCTGTAGAGCCAGAAGTATATAGAATAAAAAGAGGATCTTCAGCATTCATCTTTTCAACTGGACAATCACTCGATGCAACAGAAACTAGTTCTTCATAATCAAAATCACGGTTTTCTCTATATGGAGTGCTGTTTCCAGTTCTTCTAACAACTAAAGTTTTAACATCTCCACATATTTCTAATGCGGCATCTACATTTTTTTTCAGTGGAATATTTTTCCCACCTCTTGGGCCTTCATCAGCCGTTACAACTAGTGATGCTTTACAATCAGATATTCTAGAAGCTAACGCATCTGGTGAAAATCCACCAAAGACTATGGAATGGATTGCGCCAATTCTAGCACACGCTAACATTGCATATGCAGCTTCTGGAATCATTGGCATATACAAAATAACTCTATCACCTTTTCCAACACCTAATGATTTATACACATTAGCTAATCTAGAGACATGATCATGAAGCTGGTTATATGTAATATGCTTATCAATATTTGGATCATCGGACTCCCATATTATTGCAGTCTGATCTCCACGTGACTCAAGATGTCTGTCAACGCAATTTTCACATACATTTAATTCACCATCTTCATACCATTTTATTGATATGTTTGGATATTCAAAGGAAGTATTTTTAACTTTCGTAAATGGAGTAATCCAATCAATGCGTTTGCCATGCTCTCCCCAAAAAGCATCTGGATTAGAGACTGATTCAGTATACATTAATTCATATTTCTCTTTATTCGCATGAGCATTTTTTGCAAAATCTGGAGTTGGTTGGAATACTTTTTCAGTCATACTATTACCTTTAAGATTTAAATACTAAATCGATTAATCATTATTCTTTAATCTATTAATTTTTTAAATTGCTAAATACTCATGACGCAATTCTTCATTTTCTAAAACTTCTTTTGCTGTCCCAGAGAATACTACACCACCAGTATCAAGAATAACCGCACGATCTGCTAATTTTAAAGCAGCAACAGCATTTTGTTCTACAATTATAGTAGTAATTCCTTGCTCGCGAATAAGGCGTAAGGTTTTTTCAATTTCCTGAACGATAACAGGTGCTAAACCCTCATATGGCTCATCTAAGAGTAATAATTTTATATCCCGTGCAAGTGCTCGCCCGATAGCCAGCATTTGTTGTTCACCGCCTGAAAGTGTTGTTCCTTCTTGTTTTCTACGCTCACCAAGACGAGGAAATAATTCATAAATTCGCTCTAGGGACCATCCAATTGGTTTTTCAATTTGTGCTAATTGCAAATTTTCTTCCACAGTTAAACCTTGAATGATCCTTCGATCTTCTGGGACTAAAGAAATACCTGCTTGAGCAGCCTCCCAAGCTTTCATTGTATGTAAGGGTTGATGATCTAGCCAGATTTCACCTTTATTTACTGATGGCTCATCTAAGCGAGCAATTGCACGTAATGTAGAAGTTTTACCTGCTCCATTTCTCCCTAAAAGTGCTAAAATTTCACCTTCATGCACATTCAACGATACACCTTGCACGATATAGCTTTCTCCATAATATGCATGAATATCATGTGCTGAAAAATAAATAGGCTTTGAAGGTTCTGCATTATCTGGAGTGTTAATCATCTAGTTTTTTACCTTATACTTGAGCTTCACCAAGGTAAGCTTCTTTTACCTTAGGATGCCCTTTAATTTTTTCTGGAACGTCTTCAACAATGACAGTTCCTTGGGCTAGAACTGAAATTTTTTGAGCTAATGAAAAAACAACACCCATATCATGTTCAATTATAACCATAGTAATTTTAAGCTTCTTTTGAATACTTTTCAAAAGCTCGATTGTACTTTGAGTATCAGCTCGAGCCATACCAGCTGTAGGTTCATCAAGCAAAAGTAATTTTGGATTTTGAGAAAGACACATTGCCATTTCTAGTCTTCTTTTATCACCACGAGACATTGACGATGCAAGCATGTCTTTTTTATTAATAAGATCAACATCAACTAACATTTTCTCAGCTTTCTCAGCCATATCTTTATTTTCAGAAACTCTCGACAAGGCATTAAGAGCAAATGAACCATCACGTTTAGCGAAACATGGAATTAAAGTATTTTCCCAAACCGTTAGTTCTGAAAATATTTCAGGCGTTTGAAATACGCGGCTTACTCCAAGTTGGTTTATCTCATGTGGTTTGATACCTAATAAAGATTGCCCATCAAACATTACAGTGCCTGTATCTGGCATTAGTTTTCCTACAAAACAATTTAATAATGTAGATTTACCTGCACCATTCGGCCCAATTATTGCATGAATTTTACCCTCTTCAATGTCTAAATTAACATTGTGCAATGCTTTAAGACCACCAAAGCTCTTATTCACATTTTGAACATCAAGAATTCCCATAAGTTGATCCTATTCTGCTGGTGTTGATTTGGCTTCAGATGTATTTTCATCTCCACCTTTTCGGCGTTTCCACCAATTACCAATTCGTGACATTCCCTCCATAAGACCTCCAGGTAAAAAAATCACAATCAACATGAACATTATACCCAATGTTAAATGCCATCCTTTTCCTGTAAATAAATGAAGTATCCAAACAATAACATTTTCCAATCCGTCTGGCATCCATGCGAACCATCCATGTAGGACAGTATCATTAATTTTTGAAAAAATATTTTCAAAATATTTTATGAATCCTGCGCCCATTACAGGCCCTAATAGTGTCCCTGTTCCACCCAAGATTGTCATCAAGACAATTTCACCAGACGCAGTCCATTGCATACGCTCCGCACCTGCTAAAGGATCCATCGATGCCATTAAACCACCTGCGAGACCTGCATACATCCCCGATATCACAAATGCGGCGAGTGTATATGGCCGTGTATTAATTCCTGTATAGTTAAGACGTGTTTGGTTTGTTTTAACTGCGCGCAGCATCATTCCAAAAGGTGAGCGAAAAATACGAATAGATAAATAAAATGCAATAAGTAAAAATATTGCACATATATAATACCCAATGTTAAACTGAAAATCCCATGCACCCAAATTTAATGTCCAAGTGTCACGCATTTCCATACCAAAAAGTGATGTTACAGGTAAATTTCCAGAAACGTTCTCTGCAGCAAAAATTCTTGGATCATTGAGTGTTATTTGAAGACCTGTTTCACCGTTTGTCAGCGGAGTAAGAACTGAGTATGCTAAAGCAAAACTCATTTGAGCGAAGGCTAGTGTTAAAATAGAAAAGTAAATACCCGATCTTCGCAATGAAATAAATCCAATTAACAAAGAAAATAGTCCTGCAACAATAACTGATAAGATTATAGCAGGGATAATATTCATTGATAATAATTTAAACATCCAGACTGCAGAATATGATCCTACACCAAGAAATGCGGCATGACCAAAAGATAAATAGCCTGTTAAACCAAAAAGAATATTAAAACCAATAGCAAGTATTCCATAGATAGCAAAACGTTGCATTAAGTCAGGATATCCAGCGTTAAATTGTGCTAGCCCAGAATCTGTTGGGAATGGGTTTAAAATAAATGGGGCTAATATTGCGATTATAGCTACAAAATATAATGTTCGCGTATCAGCATTTGAAATACTTTTCATGATTATTCCTCCATCACACCAGCTTTGCCCATTAGCCCTCTGGGTCTAGTAAGCAGAACGATTATTGCAACAAGATAAATTATAATTTGGTCAATTGATGGCAGATAAAGCATCTCAAAGAAGCCTTTGACTTCATTCATTGAAGCAAAACTTTCTAGTATCCCCAATAGAAATCCTGCCAATACTGCTCCTGGCAATGATCCCATTCCACCCACAACAACTACAACGAATGATAAGACTAAAAAGTCCATTCCCATGTGATAATTGGGAGAATTTATAGGAGTATACATTACCCCCGCTAAACCTGCGACAGCTGCAGCTATACCAAACATAATTGTAAAACGCCGATCAATATTTATGCCCAGCAAACCGACAGTTTCTCTGTCAGCCATTCCAGCTCGCACCACCATTCCGAATGTTGTGAATCTCAGAAAAGCAAATACTGCACTAATAATTACTGCTGAAAATGCAAAGTATATTAATCTCCAGTATGGATAACTCGCATCAAGACCAATCAAAGCACCTACATTGAAAGATCCAACGAACTGATCAGGGGCTGGAGTAGGAATAGGGTTTGCACCATAATTTGCTTTAACCAATTCTTGTATCACAATTGCTAATCCAAAAGTTACAAGGATTTGATCTGCATGCGGTCTTTTGTAAAAATGTTTAATTAGACCACGTTCCATAATGTAACCAATCGATAACATTACAGGAATTGCCACTATGATTGATAATGGTACATTCCAGTCAATAATAACATTTCCAACGTTTGGCCCAAACCACTCTACAATATAGGGGGTTTTTACCTTTAAAGGATTGCCTAAAAAATCTAACTGAGATGGATCAATCGTTATTTTTGAAACAGACATTAATTTTTGTAAAGACACCGCACAAAATGCGCCTAGCATAAACAAAGCACCGTGGGCAAAATTAACAACCCCCAAAGTGCCAAAAATTAGAGTAAGCCCCAAAGCAATTAATGCATAGGCACTTCCTTTATCTAAGCCATTTAATATCTGTAAAAGAATTGCATCCATGTTGTGTCCAAACTATTTTTCAATAAGTTAGTTTAACCTAACTTTTAAAATAGGCCACAGCGAAAACGCTGTGGCCTTTATTATATAAATGTATAACTTTTATGCGCCTGGGTTACATTTACCCAATGCACCACCTGCAAACATTGGATGGTCAACAGCATATTCAACTTGACTACGTGGAGTAATCTCAACAACTTCCAGCACGTCAAATTCTGATGTCGGGTTTTCTTTACCCTTCACAACTAACACATCTTTGAAACATTGGTGATCTTCCGCACGATATTCAGTTGGACCATTACCCATGCCGTCAAATTTAAAGCCTTCAAGAGCCTCTCCAACACCACACGGATTGAATGTACCTGCACGTTCACATGCGTCCGCATATAATAATGTTTGAACATAAGTTGTGTGAGCGGCTTGAGATGGTGGGAAACCATACTTTGTGCCGAATGATTTAACAAATGCTTTAGTACCTTCGTCTGAAAGTGACCAATGCCAGTTCGTTGAACCAAAGATACCCTTAACATTTTCACCCGCACCACGAGCCATGAGACGAGAATATAGCGGTACAACAATTTCAAAATTCTTATTGTTGACAACTTTATCTCTTAACCCAAACTGCACCGCAGATGTAAGTGAGTTAATCATATTTCCACCATAGTGGTTTAATACAAGAACATCAGCACCTGAATTTAATACTGGAGCAACATAAGATGAGAAGTCTGTTGTAGCGAGAGGTGTTAATACATTATTCACTGTATTCCAACCTTTTGCTTCTGTTGCCGCCTGAATTGATTCTTGTTGTGTCCAACCCCATGTATAATCAGCTGTTAAATGGTATGCATTACGATCTTTCCCATATCGGGCTTCCAAAACAGGTGCTAATGCAGCTCCTGACATGTAACCGTTGAAGAAATGACGGAAACCGTTAGCTTTTTTATCTTTACCAGTTGTATCATTTGAGTGTGTCAAACCAGCCATAAAGATAACACCAGCTTCTTGGCATAATCCCTGAACTGCAATTGCAACACCTGAAGATGAGCCACCAGTAATCATTACTGCGCCATCTTTTTCGATCATTGATTTTGCAGAAGCACGTGCAGCATCTGATTTAGTTTGAGTATCACCAGTTACATATTCAACTTTTTTACCCAGGATACCATTACCTTTGAGAGCTTTTGATGAAAATGTATTCATCATTCCACCATCGCCACCACCATTAAGATGCTCAACAGCAAGTTTGTATGCGCGCAATTCATCCGCACCCTCGTCCGCATATGGACCAGATTGTGGAACGTTAAAGCCCAGAGTAACTGAACCGCCTGTAGGTGCATTTGTATACGCAGCTAAAGGACTTGTAATGAAAGTAGGCATCGCTAAACCAGCACCAACTGTTGCACTGGTCTTAATTAGCCCACGTCTTGTAAACTTTGACATAGATTTCCTCCCTAGTTCTGCACGTAAGCTGCCTCCTCGCAACTTTCGCCAGTGTCATTTAGACTATTTCACTTTAACCCAAAATGTAATCATAGCAACAACTCATTGTTAATAAACAATAATATTGTAAATCTTTTTATTTTATTTCTACTTTATTTGTAAATAAATTTACACTATAGTAAATAAAACGTTTTAAATTAAGGTCTTAAAATATGGCTGGAGCTCTCCTTGGAACCAGAATACGAGAAAATAGAAAAGCGCTAAGGCTTACTCAAAAGGATTTAGCTAAGGTCGCAGGAATTTCTGCATCCTATTTAAATTTAATAGAACACAATCGTAGAGGAATCGCTGGCAAAACATTAAATACAATCGCCAGAGCGTTATCAGTAGAACCTTCAGAACTATCTGATGGTATGAATCAAGCACTTGTTGATCGTTTAAAATCTGCTGCTATTCGCAACAAACAAATAAAAACAGAGGGAGACAGAATTGAGGAATTCACAGCCCGCTTCCCAGGCTTTGCAAGATTGATTGCCAGGCAAAGTGACCAAATTAATATACGAGATGAAGAATTTACCATTTTATCAGATCAACTAAAGCATGATCCTTATTTTGCAGAGGCGATGCATTTATTATTATCTAACATTACTACTATAAGGTCTACTGCAGACATATTAGCCAAAAATAAAAAAATACCGCTAGAAACATCAAATAGGTTTATAGATAATTTAGCGAATGAAGCTCTCAAACTTTCTAAGACAGCCGAAGATATTTTTGACTACTTTGAACCAACATCTGAAAAGCAAGTAACAACCTTAGATTTATCACCCTTTGAAGTACTTTTGGAAAAAAACAAATTCTATCTTGATGACCTAGAAAATAATCAACGAACTGTGGATGAAATTTTAACCCCATTACAACTTTCATCAGAAGATTATTTAAAAACAAAAAACTCATTAAATGCATACGCCGAAATGGCTCGAAATCTACCAATTAATTTGTTTTTGGAGGTTGCAGAAAAACATAGCTTTGATGCAATTGCGTTAGCAAAACATTTTAATTCTGACATACTTTCAATATGTTTCCGATTGGCACATTTACCAAACAAATCAAACATACCAAAATTTGGTATAATTCAATGTGATGCTTCAGGAGCTGTTCTATATCGCAAACAATTGAATTCTTTTAGCCTACCAAGGTATGGTGGAGCATGCCCATTGTGGCCGGTCTATCGTAGCTTATCTCAACCACTACAACCTATAAGAGCCATGCTTGATATGCCAATGGGTGACCGCTTTCATACTATAAGCTTTGCGTATCCAACAGAAGTCGCACAAATTGGAATGCCCGCATTAACAGAAGCTGTTATGTTGTTCACCCCTGACTACATAATGCTGCCCAAAATATCACACGCTCAAACGCCACAATTAGCAGTTGGGCTTCAATGTACAGTATGCTCAAGAAGAGAATGTTCATCGCGAAGGGCATCATACTTACTTGACAATGAATAAATAAATTGCACCTTCGATTAATTAAGATAAGCTAGCATTTCACTTTCTCAAGGGGGAAGAGACGTGAAAAAGTCAATTGCAATAGTTGAAGATGAACCATTTATAATAGAAGCCTTAACTTTTTTATTGGAAAATGAAGGCTTTGGTGTAAGTGCTATCTCAGATGGTGCCGAAGCAATAAATTTTATTATTAAATCAAAACCTGATTTGGTAATTTTAGATATCATGCTACCAAATGTCAGTGGAATGAAAATATTGGAAGATGTTCGGGCGATAGATGAAATATCTCATTTGCCAGTTTTGATGTTAACAGCAAAGGGTCAAAAAAAAGATCGAAGAGCTGCTGAAGACGCTGGGGTCAGTAAGTTTATGACAAAGCCATTTGATAATGAAGAGCTTATAAAACATGTCAAACTAATGATAAATTCATGAACAATAGCTCAAGTGCAAAACGAGATGTAGAGCGGAGGAAACTGCGTAAAATTACTGAGTTTTCTCTCGGTATACCCATTTTAGCAATTTGCTTACTCGTTTCCCCTTTACTTAACGGCTTCACATCAAACATAGATAAAGCTAATTTTTCTTCTGTAATTTTTTACATTTTTGGTGCTTGGGGTATTTTGATAATATTGGCAATTATCATGGCACGCTTACTCACAAATGGGGTGGATGAAGATTAATGTTAAACTCAAATGTAATTGTAATAATTTGTTTGATATATGTTGGATCTCTGTTCGCTGTAGCCGGCCTTGCTGAACGTCGCGCTAGACAAAGAAAATTAGGTTTCTTACAGTCACCTTTGATCTATACTCTATCTATTTCAGTATATTGCACTGCATGGACATTTTATGGATCTGTAGGATCTGCAGCCACAAATGGCTTTGAATTTTTGGCTATTTATCTTGGGCCAACAATTGTTTTCGTTGGGTGGTGGTGGTTTTTAAGAAAACTAGTTCGCATCGGCAGAACACAAAGAATTACTTCAATTGCTGATTTAATTTCTTCCCGGTACGGTAAAAGTAATACATTGGGTGTAATTGTTACTTTATTAGCAATTTTTGGGTCTACTCCATATATCGCATTACAATTACAATCCTTAACACTAAGCTTTGCAGTTTTTACAGAAAATACCACCACAGACTACAACCCAGTTATAACTGCACTATTTATTGCTGCTGGCCTCGCATTATTTACAATATTATTCGGAACTCGCAATTTAGACGCCAATGAGAGGCATCACGGAGTTGTTACTGCAATCGCAGTTGAGGCGATTGTTAAGTTGGTTGCTTTTATATCTGTTGGGGTTTTTGTAGTTTGGGGCCTCAGCGAAGGCCCAAATAATATGCTACAAATTATGGAAAAAAGCATACCAATTACAAATCAAGTATTTTCACCAAGATGGGTTACATTAACTTTTTTATCTGCAACAGCAATAATTTGTTTACCTCGAATGTTTCAAGTTATTGTCGTTGAAAACAGTGCTGAAAAACATTTAGCAACTGCAAGTTGGGCTTTTCCACTTTACTTACTTTTAATGTGTATTTTTGTTTTACCAATAGCGGCAACAGGTTTAAACATTTTACCAGAGGGCTCTAATCCAGATTTATTTGTTCTAACAATACCTTTGGCAGAAAATCGCGGTACATTAGCAGCATTAGCATTTTTGGGTGGGTTTTCTTCAGCTACATCTATGGTGATTGTAGCAGCTATTGCATTATCGACGATGGCATCCAATCATATAGTACTACCACTTTGGCTCTATGCTGTTCAAAAAAGAAACCCAGAAAGCGATGACGTTAGGACTGTATTATTACGCTCTAGAAGAATTAGTATCGCTTGCATAATTGGGTTTGGGTATTTGTACTTTATTCTTACTGGAGGCACCTCAGCACTTGCTTCTATTGGTTTAATTGCATTTTTAGGAGTGGCACAGGTATTACCAGCTTTAATAGGTGCATTATTTTGGAGAAATGCTACTAGAAAAGGTGCAATTTACGGAATTTCTACTGGTTTTATTATCTGGGCTTATTCATCGTTTTTACCAAGTTTTGGTGGTGATTTTATTTTAAATTCAGAAATTTTAAAACAAGGCCCATTTGGTTTGTCATTTTTGAGACCTCAGGCATTATTTGGAATAAATATTAACGATCCTCTAACGCATGCAGTTTTCTGGTCCATATTCCTCAATACCGTAGTATTCATAGTCACTTCATTAGCTTCAACTCCATCTCCGTTAGAAAGATTGCAAGCGCAAAAATTTATCAATGTATTTGGTCAGAAATCCAATATCACATCTGTGGGAGATGGTGTAACACCAGATGACCTGTTCATACTTGCACAAAGAATTTTAGGCAGGAAAGATGCGCAAATACTTTTTAATAAATTCTCACAAAAACAGGGGCGCACTGATTTACCCGATATCACTGTTGATCTAATGGAAACATTAGAGCAAAAGTTTGCAGGATCTGTTGGAGCAGCAACAGCACATTCAATGATAACTCAAGCAGTTGGAAATCAATCAATTACTGTAGAAGACTTAATTGCAGTAGCAGATGAGACAGTACAAGTCATAGAATACTCTGCAAGATTGGAAGAGCAGTCAAAAGAGTTAACTAGGGCAGCATCGGAACTAATGGATGCTAATAGTAAGCTAACTGAATTAGGCACCCAAAAAGATGAATTTTTAAGCCATGTGAGTCATGAATTAAGAACACCCATGACTTCAATAAGATCTTTTTCAGAAATATTACAATCAAACGAAAAACTTGATAAAGACCAGTTAAAGTATTTTTCGACGATTATAAATGATGAAAGCAAACGATTAACACGTCTATTAGATGAAATATTAGATTTAAGTTTTTTGGAAAGTGGTCAAGTTAAATTAAACATTTCAAACCTACGCTTAAATGAGATCTTACAAACAGCACTTCAATCAACACAACAAAGCATAGCAAATTCGAATGCTTTATTAGAGTTTGATGTGAACTTCACAAATACTAAAATTCAAACAGATCCTGATCGCTTATCACAAGTGTTCATAAATCTAATAACCAATGCAGTTAAGTATAATGATAAAAGCCAACCAACTTTAAAGATTAGTTGCCAAAAAGATAATGATTTCTTGTGTGTTTCTTTTCAAGATAATGGGCCAGGTATTCCGGAAGCTAAACACACAATTATCTTTGAAAAATTTACGAGGTTATCCAATACAGAAAACAGTAGCGGAGTTGGATTGGGGCTGGCAATTAGTCAAGAAATAATGAAAAATTTAGGTGGTTCCCTTATATGCTTAGAAAGTAAAATAGGGGCAAATTTTCAAGTAAAAATACCCTTAAATTAATATAAGGGTGCTTGTACCAAAGAGAAACTTATTATGACAGAACAAGTATTTTTAATCTTATGTTTATTCTCTATCTTTATAATAGCTGGCACTATAAAAGGTGTTGCTGGATTAGGATTACCAACAACCGCAATGGGCCTTATGACCATCACCATTGCTCCAAGAACGGCAATCGCATTATTAATATTTCCACTTATATTTACTAATGCTTGGCAAGTTTTTAGATCAGGAAATGTACACCAAACATTTAAAAAATATTTCCCATTTATTATAATGTTAATTATTTTTGTATGGCTAACTGTCAACAAAACTGCTCAAGTTAGCGATAATACATTAATTGGATTTTTAGGGTTTGTAATTTTATTATTTGTAATTGTGAATATTTTCAAAAATGCACCATTCATCCCAAACCATCATGATAGAAAGGCACAAATTATATCAGGCTTTATAGCAGGTGTGATGGGGGGTCTAACGTCAGTATGGGCACCTCCACTCGCAATTTATTTAGCCGCTAGAAGGGTCAAGAAAGAAGAGTTTGTTCGAGTTAGTGGGTTAATTTTTTTCATTGGATCCATACCACTTTTAATAGCGTATTTGAATCAAGGCCATATGAATAAAGAATTATCATTACTGTCAGTTTTCTTATTATTACCAACATTTATTGGCTTTTGGATTGGTGAAAAAATTAGAAATAAAATGTCAGAAATTATTTTTAAAAAATTTATATTGATTATCTTTTTAATCATGGGACTTGATTTGATTAGACGTGCGTATACATAAAATCAAACTTTAAAATTAAATGCAGAAATACTATTCTCTGCTCCATCAAACATCATAGGTCTCGCAATGGGTGGCTCAGCTCTTTGAGCACAGTGAGGCCTTTCACATAGACGACAATTTTGGCCAACATCTGCACGATCAACAGCACCACCTGAAGCATATATCATGTCCGTTATGAATTCAGCTTCACAGGCCAACATTATAGCAGTCTGGCGCATATTTTCACCATAAGCACCACCACTTTGTTTTGTAGACCGATTTAATGTAAAATATGCTTGTCCATTGGGGCTTTCTACAATTTGTGTAAGAAGTTGTTGTGGAAGTGAAACAGCTTTGAAAATTGATAGCTTAGGACACTGACCACCAAATGTATTCTTAGGATACCCCCTAAGTCCAACTCTGCGAACTTTATTTCCTGCTTGATCTACTTCCTGAAGGAAAAATGGAATCCCCTCCATATCTGCTCGACTTAAAGTCGTCATACGATATGCAACCTCACCAAAAGAAACATCAAAACGCTTTGCAATTGCTTCAACATCATATTTCATTCTTTGTGATGTTTGAAAAAATCTTTTATAAGGTAATAACAATGCTAATGCAGTATAATTCATTAACTCAATCTTGCCCGCCTTTATTGCTTCAGGGGATTTTAGATTCAATCTTAATACAGCCCTGTCAATTTCTTCAGACAACTCACAATTTACAAGATAACATGCTAGCTCTGCAACACGGCCGTAAGAATTGAGCCTATCAGAAATAAATAAACGCATAGAATGCTTATCAAATCGTCGTGTCCATTCAGGCATTGTATTAATCGGGAGTGTTTGAACAGTAATTCGGTGATTTTTTAATAACCTATCTTGTAAGGCAGCAAACATACCACTGCCCAGGTCAAGTTCTGATGCTAACTTTTCTGCAGAGCGATCTAGATTGTCATAATAATTATCTCTACTTTCCATAGCACTTTGAACCAAATCAGTGGGTAGAGCAGTTTGGCTAATATCCTGACCTTCAGTCATACCAGCATTTAATTCTGATAATCTTAATAAAGCTTGCCTATATCCTTCATGTAACTTTTTAATACCGCTCGCAACGTTTGGTGCAACATCCGCAACCTCAAATAATTCCTCATATCCAGGTAATTCTCCCTGCAGTAAAGAATCAGAGAATATTTCCTTTAAAGCAGTAACGGTACCGTCTGAATCTCCTTCAAGCTCTTCAGGCGATATATTATATGTTTTGGAGAGTTTTAATATCAATTGAACCGTAATTGGGCGTTGATTTCTTTCAATTAAATTCAAGTAACTTGGAGATATATCCAACTCATTCGCCATGGCACTTTGGCTTAATCCAATTGAATTGCGGATTTTTTTTACCCTTGGACCAGCAAATATTTTCTGAATATTCATTTACAATCTTTACAAGTTTACAAATTATTATTTACAATATATTACAATATTACTTTAAATATTCAAGTATTAATCAATATTTTATAGATAAATTTTGTAAATAAATACACAAAGTTCTTAAGAAACTAGAATTTTACATAACTTAAATTTTTTAACATCATAAAATTTAGTAATTTTTTTACAAAGGGGAATGAAATGGCATATGACGGGACATCGCTTGATACCATCAATAGTTTAAAATCTGAAAATGGTTCATCATGGGATGCAATCAATCCAGAACATATTCAACGTATGAGAATGCAAAACCGTTTTAAAACTGGTTTAGACATCGCTCAATACACTGCAGATATCATGCGTGAAGATATGGCAGCTTATGATGCAGATAGTTCACAATATACTCAATCACTTGGATGCTGGCATGGCTTTATAGGGCAGCAAAAAATGATTGCCATCAAAAAACATTTTGGCACAACTAAAAGAAAATATTTGTATTTATCTGGTTGGATGATTGCAGCTCTACGCTCAGAATTTGGTCCATTACCAGATCAATCAATGCATGAAAAAACATCTGTTCCTGCCTTAATTGAAGAATTATATACTTTTTTAAGACAGGCAGATGCTCGTGAATTAGGTGGTCTTTTCCGTGAATTAGACGCAGCTCCTGATTCAACAACAAGATCAAATGTTCAAGCAAAAATTGATAACTTTGAAACACATGTTGTACCAATTATTGCTGATATTGATGCAGGATTTGGTAACCCTGAGGCAACATATCTACTAGCAAAGAAAATGATTGAAGCGGGAGCATGTGCACTTCAGATAGAAAACCAAGTATCAGATGAAAAGCAATGTGGCCACCAAGATGGCAAAGTTACTGTTCCTCATGAAGATTTTTTACAAAAAATTCGTGCTTGCCGACACGCATTCTTAGAGCTTGGTATAGATAATGGTATCATAGTTGCACGTACCGATAGCCTTGGTGCAGGCTTAACTAAACAAATAGCTGTAACCAAAGAACCAGGCGATTTGGGTGATCAATATAATAGCTTCCTAGATTGTGACGAAGTGACTTTGGATACTATGGGAAATGGCGATGTTGTTATCAAACAAGACGGCAAGCTTATGCGTCCAAAACGTTTACCATCAAATTTATTCCAATTTAAAGAAGGTACTGGAGTAGACCGCTGTGTTCTAGATTCAGTAACTTCATTGCAAAATGGGGCTGATATGATTTGGATTGAAACTGAAAAACCTCACATTGGTCAAATTGGTGAAATGATCAACCGTGTTAAACAAACAGTTCCTAACGCAAAATTAGTTTATAACAACTCACCATCGTTTAACTGGACATTAAATTTCCGCCAACAAGTTTATGATGCATGGCTAGAAGAAGGCCGTGATGTTTCTTCTTATGACAGGGCAAAATTAATGTCTGTGGATTATGACGAAACAGAATTATCGATCCTAGCAGATGAAAAAATCAAAACATTTCAAGCTGATGCAGCCAAGGATGCCGGTATATTCCACCACCTCATCACACTTCCAACTTATCATACAGCTGCTCTTTCGACCGATAACCTAGCTAAAGAATACTTTGGGTCAGAAGGCATGCTTGGTTATGTGTCAGGAGTACAACGTAAAGAGATACGACAAGGCATAGCCTGCGTTAAACACCAAAATATGTCTGGATCAGACCTTGGTGACGACCACAAAGAATACTTTGCCGGAGAAGCTGCACTAAAAGCTGCTGGTGAAGACAATACAATGAACCAATTCAACTAAGGAGAGATATTATGACTGCACAAATAAAAGCCGTAGAGCCAACTACATCTGAAAAAATTGATCAAGCAGATCAAGCAATCCGAATGTTAGCAAATGACTTACACAGATTAAATCAATCAGTTGCACGAGCAGTTGAAGCCGGCGTCACAGTTGAATTAATTAGATCAAGTCGCCACCATAACGGTGACGGTAATTGGGGAGATTTATTAATCCCAGTGATCACTAAAAAGGGTTAATTCCCTTGTTGGGTAAGGAATCATAACAGCCAAACCCACAAAGCCCCAGTTATTCACTGGGGCTTTAATTATTTTGATAAATTATTTTTTTCGAAGATTTATCAATCTAAATCAAAAGCGTGAGGTAGTAACTCAGATATCGATAAGATTTTATAATCTCCATCTTTATTAGAACAAATCACAGGAAGATTTTTACCAAACTCCCAAATTACTTGCCTACAAATTCCACAAGGGGTAACCATAGTATCTGTTAAGTTAGTAACACATATTGCTTCAATTGCAGTTTTACCTTTTGCAATTCCAGAACTTATGGCAGTGCGCTCAGCACAAATAGTTGCACCAAAGGACGCATTCTCAACGTTACAACCAACTTCAATCGAACCATCTTCATAGAGTATGCTCGCTCCAACATGAAAACTTGAATATGGGACATGCGCATTAGACATAACCGACTTAGCAGCGACAAGTAATCGATCAATTGTATCTTTATCCAACATGTTTGTTTGTACCTTTTAAAAAATTCATTTCTTGTAGGGGACACCAATAGCTGATGGAGGACTTGGCCGTCCAATAAATCCTGACAACAAAATAATAGTCATAATATACGGCAGCGCAGACATTAATTGGGCAGGAACCTCACCAATTAAAGGCAAGTCTATATCTTGTAATCTAGAAGTTATTGCATCTAAAAAACCAAACATTAAACACGCCCAAAAAGCTCGGATAGGGCGCCAGTTACCAAAAATTACGGCAGCTAATGCGATATAACCTTTACCTGCAGACATCTCACGAACAAAATTTGCGCCGTGAGAGATTGAAAGATATGCGCCGGCAATTCCACAAAATACACCACCTACAATAAGTGCACGATAACGTAGCCAAGTCACAGAAACCCCTGCACTATCAACAGCTATAGGGGATTCTCCAACTGCACGTAAACGCAAACCAAATCGACTTTTGTATAAAATAAACGAAGCAATAGGCACACACAGCAAAGCAACATAAACCAATAAGCTATGCCCACTTATTAACTCTCTATAAATTGTTCCAATAACTGGTACATTATCTAAAGCATCAACAAACCAGAGCTCGATTGGCCTAAATCTTTCACCTGAACTAAGCGTTGGCGTTTGACCGCCTCGCTTAAAGATGGCAATGCCTAGAATTACAGTAAGCCCAGATGCTAAAAAGTTAATGGCAACCCCGCTTACAACTTGATCACCTCTGTGAGTTATACATGCAAACCCATGAAGAAGTGACATCATTACTGACGCACAAATTGCACCCATCAAACCCAACCATACCGATCCAGTTAAACTAGCGATTGTTGCAGCAACAAAAGCACCTGACAGCAATTTTCCTTCAAGAGAAATATCCACAATGCCCGATCTTTCAGAAAATATACCTGCCATAGCACAAAGCATCAGAGGTGTCGCAACACGAAGCGTAGCGTCAAGTGCCCATAAAGTCTGAAACAGAAAATCAATCATCATTTGCACCATTCTTTGTAATATTATTGAATATTTTAGAAAGTGCGGGATTAAACATATATGCCAGTGCACCAGAAAATAAAATGATCATGCCTTGAATGAGTAAAACCATATCACGAGTAATAGATTGAAATTCAAAATCTAACTCTGCTCCACCCTGGAATAATGCTCCAAACAATAAACTAGCAAAAAATATACCAACAGGATGATTACGCCCCATTAACGCAACAGCTATACCTGTAAATCCATATCCAGCCGTGAAGTTTAATATTGCCCTATGTTGTACACCCATAACCTCATTGACTGCTAATAATCCCGCAAATGCACCTGAAATTGTCATAGTAATAATGATAATTTTTGGAACATTTATGCCTGCATAATTTGCCGCATCCTGATTTTTGCCAACAGCACGAATTTCATAACCTAACCTAGTTTTCCAGATTAAAACCCAAAACACAAAGAGTGCAAAAAGCCCTAAAAGAAATGATAAATTTAATGGAGATGAAGTAATATCAATACCAAATAAACTAAAGAATGTTTCGAAAGACGCTAACTGTGCACTTTCTGGGATAAGATCAGATTGAGGGGATTGTTGGCCTAATTGAATTAATGGCCCAGCAAGTAAATAAACCATTAAGGACGATGCTAAAAAGTTAAACATTATAGTTGTAATAACAACATGGCTGCCTCTTTTTGCCTGTAAATATCCAGGAATAAATGCCCAAGCCGCACCAATCAATGCTGAACAAATTATACAAAGTAAAACGACAAAAAGCGCTGGTAAAAATGGTGCAAATAAAGCTGTTGCTAATAATATTCCTAAACTACCAACATACGCCTGCCCTTCACCACCAATATTAAATAATTTAGCATGAAATGCAGTTGCTACAGCCAATCCAGTAAAAATAAAGTTTGTAGTATAATATAATGTATACCCAAGGCTTCCTGGATAAATGAATGCTCCTTTGAGCATTACCATCAAAGCGTCCCAAGGATTTTCACCGATTATATAGACAACAATTCCACATACAAAAAAAATGCAGTGCAAAGATTAATAAAAGGTAAAAGAATTAAATCTGCCCAACGCGGCAAAGGTTTAATAACACTCAATTTGAGGCTCCTTGTGAAATACCTGCCATCATCAAACCAAGATCTTTTGGATTGGCTTCATCACCATTTACCGTCGAGACTTCTTGACCTTTGTTCATGACCAAAATTCTATCAGACAGCCCCAAAATTTCATCTAATTCAACTGATACCAATATAATTGCGCATCCTTGGTCTCTCAATTCAATTAATTGTTTATGAATAAACTCGATTGCACCGACGTCTACTCCTCTGGTTGGCTCGCCAACAATCAAAAGTTTTGGATTCTTATAAAGCTCTCGAGCTACAACAATTTTTTGTTGATTTCCTCCTGAAAAGCTACTGGCAAGCAACTTTGGATTTCTTGGGCGAATATCATACTCATCCATTCTTTCAGCTGCATGCATTAACATATGATTTTTATCTAATAGTTTTTTCCCACCAGTCATCTCTGTATTATGAAACCCTAAAACCATATTTTCATAAGCTTCAAAACCTAAAATTAATCCATGTTTATGTCTATCTTCTGGGATATGACCGATTGAATTTTCTCTCATTGTAAATGGTGATACTTTGGTATCTCGATCAATCTTTTTACCAAGTATCTCAAAATATCCTTCGTCAGGCTTTCTCATTCCAGATAGAATCTCCATAAGAGGCGTTTGCCCGTTACCTGAAACACCTGCGATCCCTAATATTTCCCCAGCCTTTACATGAAATGTTAAGTCATCTAGAACTTTATGGCCTCGTGAAGAAAAGCAACCCAAACTATTTACATTAAGCGCTATTTCTTTTGGTTTAGCCTTAGGCTTCTCAACATTTAGTAAAACTTTGCGGCCAACCATTAACTCAGCTAGCTCCTGTGGGTCTGTGTTACTTGTCTTGCGGTGTCCAACCATTTCGCCGCCTCGCATAATCGAAACATTATCAGTTATTGCCATAATTTCAGCTAACTTATGCGTTATTAGTAAAACAGTAACACCGTTCGCTCTTAACTTATCTAATATATCAAATAACTGTGTTGCTTCTTGTGGGGTAAGCACGCCAGTTGGTTCATCCAAGATTAAAATTTTGGCACCACCCTTGAGAGCTTTTAAAATTTCTACTCGCTGGCGCATTCCAACATTTAAATCACTTACTAATGCGTTTGGGTCGACTTCCATATCAAATGTTTGGCCTAATTCTTTAAGCTTATTTACAGTAGCAATTTTGCCTGAACTAAGAAGAGAGCCACCCTCTGATCCAAGCATAACATTTTCAAGAACTGAGAACCTATTAATAAGCATAAAGTGTTGGTGAACCATACCTATGCCCAGTGACAATGCATCCGCACTACTTTTTATTTTTGCTTTTGTTCCATCAATTAACATCTCACCAGAGTCAGCGCGGTGCAAACCATACAAGATATTCATTAAAGTAGATTTACCAGCTCCATTTTCACCTATAATTCCGTGAATAGTTCCAGCTTCAATTTGTAAATCAATGTTTTTATTAGCCTGAACCAATCCAAAAGATTTACTTATTTTTTGTAATTCTAAAATATAACAAGCGGTGTCACCACCGCTTGTTTTTTTTGCTTTATCAATCATCATTTCAGACAATGATTACATTGAGCATGTATTATCAGAACGATAGTCATGAACGTCAATTTCACCTGAAATGATTTTTGCAGATGCAGCATCTAAAGCTGCTTTCATGTCATCTGAAATTAAACTTGCATTATGCTCGTCTAAAGACCATCCAACACCATCTTCAGCTAATCCAAGCGTCTGCACACCAACATTGAAATCACCTGTCAGGCCGTCTTTCATTGTATTATATGCAGCAACATCAACACGCTTCAACATTGAAGTCAGTATTGATCCTGGAGCTAAATGGTTTTGATTTGAATCAACACCAATTGCTAACTTACCAGCGTCAACTGCTGCTGATATTACCCCAGCGCCTGTACCACCAGCAGCTTGATATACAACATCAGCTCCACGGTCTATTTGACTTTGAGTAAGCTCTGAACCTTTTGCAGGGTCATTCCATGCAGCAGGTGTAGTTCCAGTCATATTACTTAACACCACTGCAGAAGAGTCAGCAGCCATTACGCCTTGCTCATATCCACACTGGAATGCTCTGATAAGTGGGATATCCATACCACCAACAAAACCTACAATTCCAGTTTCTGATGCCATAGCAGCTGCCATGCCTACTAAATAAGAACCTTGCTCTTCTTTAAATGTATACTGTCGCAAATTTGGTCTATCTAACCAATTAACATCAATAATTGAGAACATTTTATCTGGATTTGCTGCCGCAACTTTATCAATTGCATCGGCTTGTGCAAAACCAACACCCAATACTAGTGTAGCTCCACGTTGGATCATTTTTTCCATTGCTTGCTGGCGCTGCGCTTCATTAGTGACTTCAAATTCCATTACTGCAATTCCAGTTTCATCCGTGAAACGTTTGATGCCATTATAAACACCTTCATTAAATGACTTATCAAATTTACCACCCATGTCGTAAATTACAGCTGGTTTAAAATCAGCAAAAGCCAAAGATCCCATCAAACTCATGATGGCAGCCATCATAATTAAATAGATTTTCTTCATTTTACTCTCCTTGTTATGTGCAGATGCACTTTTTATAACAGCAAACAACAGTGTTTGCTAACTTATTTCAACCCGATTTCTTTTAATCGTTCATCTAAAAATTCACCGGCTGTCATTTTGTCCAATAAAACATCTGGTCGCGGATGAACAAAAAGTGGCATCGAGTATCGCGATCTATTTTCTTGCTTTGGTGGATTTACAACACGGTGAGGTGTCGATGGATAATGCCCTTTGCTTGCCATTGATAACATATCTCCAGAATTCACTGTAATATATCCAGGTTTGCAAGGCACATCATGCCAGTTTCCATTTACGTCTTTTGCTTGCAATCCCGGTTCAGTCCCCGTTACTAATAATGTAATGAGATTTATATCTTCATGGGCGGCTGCACGAACTTCTCCTGGCTCAACATCATCTGGCAATGGTGGATAGTGGATAATGCGAAGTAAATTCATATCACTTCCATTAATCATATTTTCTAAAGGCTCTGAGAAACTCACATTATCTACAGATTCTTGATCCAGCCAACCTAATAAAGTTGAACCCATATTGATAAGCTTATCTTGGAAGTCACGTGTTTCTTTTTCTGTTACTTTTGGAAGTTCTTTATTTTGGTAAGCGTGAAAAAATTCTTTCAAATCTTTATTTGCACTTCCTTTAGCATTTTCTGATTTATACCCAAAATATCCCGCTGACTCTCCAGGCTTTACTGCGAAACTTGGGCCTTCATCACTTGCAAAGAAATCTGTCCAGACTCCGTACATTCGGTCTATTTCATCCGAACTGATGTTATGGTCTTTAATTATTGCAAATCCTGTTTCTCGAAAAGATTTTGCAAATTTAGCTGGTGCATCAGCTTCATCTAATCCAATTGCTAATATTTCAAATTCAGCCATTTAGTAAGCTCCTAAAATCCAGTTTTAATAGTATCAAAAAATATTTTCTTCACCGCGTCAATATCTACATCAACAGCAACTTTTGCTGGGCGGCGTTTTTTATTCTTACAAATTATTGTCTCACCTATCCGAGGCGACTCCAAACAAACTTCAATTGGATGATATTCATATGTAAATAAGTCAGGATATATTGTTGCTATGACAGTTATTGGGTCATGCATTTGGCAACCATCAATCCCAACAGCTTCTTTATAAAATCTGATATAGAACTCTGTTGCTTGCTCCAAAAAACTACCAATTATAGGCACATTTCGTGATAACTCCGAGAACTCAGAATGAGAACAAATCACCTTTTGCGTTACATCGAGACCTATGACAGTAACTTCCCAATCAGCTGCGAATACCTCATCAGCTGCGTGTGGATCATTCCATATGTTAGCTTCAGCATATTCAGTGACATTACCACCTGAAAATACTCCACCCCCCATAATTACAATAGATTTTACTTTTGCCGCAATTGTGGGATCATGGCGTAAAGCCATGGCGATATTTGTGAGAGGTCCCACAGGACATAATATTATTTCTCCAACATTGGCATTTATCAAATCACAAATATATTCATGTGCGGGTATACTTAACTCTTTTGATTTAGGCTCACGTGCTGGAATATCTCCAAATCCTTCTTCTCCATGAACGTAATCTGAAACTGGGTTTGGTATCTGCACTAATGGTTTTGAAAATCCTCTTGATACCGGTATTTTCTGCTTCAAAATTTCAGCTAAAACCATAGCATTACGTGTGGCAATATCCAAAGTAACATTTCCAAAAACACTTGTCATAGCAACTAAATCTAATTTGTCAGACAATCCTGCAAAAAATATTGCCATTGCGTCATCAATACCAGGATCAGTATCTATGATTATCTTTTGACACTTCATTTTTTTTGCTCACTTAAAAATTCTTCAACTTCATCAAATGTTGGAATTGCTTTAGCCGCCCCAATCCGAGTTATTTGAATTGATGACGAAGCTGCAGCATATTCTAACGCTTTCTTAATTTCGTATCCATTGTCATAACATGCCATAAACGACCCCAAAAAAGTATCCCCGGCGCCAGTAGTATCTACTGGCTCTGCAATAAAGCTAGATTGCTTGTAAGTATTATTTTTCATATGTAATTCTGCACCACGTGATCCCAACGTGACCAAAATCATATCAACATCTAAGTCAAAGACATTCTTTTCAATTGAATTTTGCAACTCTTTCAATTCTGTTTCATTCATTACTAATAAATCAACGTACGGTAACATTTCTTTGGCATGCGATGCATCAAAAGGTGCAGCACTATAGCAAATTCTAAATCCTAACTCTTTAGCCTTTTTAGCGATCTCAATAGATAAATTAATTTCGTTTTGTAGAACCACCCAAGAATCTTTTGAACCAAAGCTTTCTAGAATCTTAAAACATTGTGATTTGCTAAATTGATCATTAGCCCCAGCGTGTATGACAATTTCATTTTCACCAGCGGCATCTACAAAAATAATTGCGTGGCCAGTTGGACCATAACATTTGGAAATAAAATCTGTTTTTATGCCTATTTTTAAAATTTGATCGAGAATCCAAGTATCATCACCGATATAGCCAACATGCTTTACATCACCACCAGCACGGTGAATCGCAACGGATTGGTTTATACCCTTCCCACCTAAAATCTTATCATAAGATTTCGAAGAGATGGTTTCACCATCAAGAGGAAAACGATCCACCTGATAAACGTTATCAATATTAATAGATCCAAAATTAAGTATCATTAACCACCTTTAACAAATTCTATGTATATTTTATTATTTTAATCATTATATCAATTATCTGAAATAAAATCATACGTTAATAATAAAATTTTATCAAATGGTAAATTTTTATTATTAGTAATTTATGATCTAAATACTTCTCCAGTACGTAAAGATTATATGAAATCAATTAAAAATAACTTGAGATATATAATTATGTTTGGATTGTCATTTGCACCAGTCTTATCCGCTAGAGAGGCTGCAGCAGATATTCCTTACACCACATTTAATTCAATTGATGGAGGTATCATTGATACCAATGATTGGATTGGGAAACCATATTTAATAGTGAATACAGCATCAAAGTGTGGTTTTACACGCCAATATGCTCCGTTACAGAAACTTTATGATCGCTTCCATGAACAAGGACTTCAAATGATTGCTGTTCCGTCTGATGATTTCAACCAAGAACTAGATACTGATGAAGCTGTAAAAGCATTTTGTGAATTAACTTATGGTATTGATATGCCAATGAGTACCACTACAAACGTCAAAGGTAATAATGCACACCCATTCTATAAGGCTTTAAAAAATGAAACTGGATTTGTTCCATCCTGGAATTTTAATAAGGTACTTATTGACTCAAATGGTAACCTTGCAGCGACTTGGGGATCTACAACAAACCCAATATCAGCAAAAATCATATCGGCAGTAAAGGCTTCACTTAAGTAAGTATACTAGCAAATACCCATTAACTTCAATTATATAGATATGTACTCTTCTTGACTTATACAAAAGTATGCCTAAAATTCTTGTAATTATTTCATACATAAGATTTAGGTATCATTCCCAATGAAACAGCTTCTGCTTACGAGTACGATAATAGCCCTAAGCGCCCTTCCTTTGAGTGCACAAGAAGTGGCTAAATCAGGTAAATTCGCCACAATAGTAAAGAATATAGGCAATGCGCTTAACATTGGCCAAGGAGAAGAGGCCGTTGAGAGCGAAGTGAATACACTCGCAGTAGACGCTGCAAACGCAGGGCTTGATCAAGTTGAAGACAAAGTTCTCTCAACATCAAACTTCACTCACTTTGAGCTTTCTGTTGGATCTGACACAATGGGATTAGATAAGAACAAATCTGATACTAAAACAGAAGCCATGACAGTGTACCGACTAAAGGAAACTGGGAACTGGTTCTTGTTCAACCAGACATCAGCCGTAAACTTTAACAACCGCACAACAATTAACACTGGCTTTGGAGCACGTCATATCAATGACGCTAATACAGTGATTACTGGATATAACATTTTTTATGATTATGAGCTTCAGTCAAAGCATGAACGTGTAGGTGCCGGTTTAGAACTTCTGTCATCAATCTTTGAATTTAGAGCAAATGCATATCAGGCTGTATCAAAGACATTAACGTATAATGGTATTCAAGAGACTGCTCTTGATGGATATGATGCTAAGCTTACAGCAAACCTCCCTTACTTCTACTCGTCCAACCTTTACGGAAAGCTGAGTAACTGGAAAGACGCAGCGAGTTACGAGACTGAGCACTATGAAGCGGGTATCAATGCGGAGATAGCGCCTAATCTAACTCTTCGTGTTGCAGCGCAGCATAAGAAAAACTCCAATAACACAGAAGCAGTTGCATCAATAAATTACTCAGTCCCACTAGGTGGAGCAAACCAGCCCGCCAAAGTCAAACAAGATGGAGACTGGTCAACCAAGTTTGAACCCATCAGAGAAAAGCTCTACAGACCTGTACAGCGTGAAAACCGTATTATGAAAAAAGCCATCAAGCTTGGCGTTACTGTGAGTGGGTACTAAATCATGAAAAATCTAAACATTCTTAAAACAGTATTAATTGCAGTATTTTTTTCTGTTAATTGTAATTTTACTTTAGCCCAAAGTGCATGCACCGCAACATCTGGATCATCATCTGGTCAAGAGTGTCTCATGGACGTTAAATCATTCAAGCTAAAAGTTTATGAGTTTTCTCTTTGCACAGATTTTGCAACTGTTGCAGACCGATCAATGTGTTCAACACTTTACTCCAATGCAAATGGTTATGATTTAACATTATCTAAAACTGCGTCACTGCCTTTAGGTGGCAATACAAGCCTTTCGGAGGGAACATACACTCACGCTTATATAGTCGTGAATAACAATACCTATTTAAAATCTTACCATGAATTCTCCACAGATCGCGAAGATTTAGCAGGTAATACAGGAAAATTCTGTTATTCAAATGGCACTGATAGAACTGAAGATGCTTCATTTAATTTAACAAATATAGTTGTTACATGTGGGGATTCAGATCTTAGTGCAGAAAATAAAGAAACAATAAAATTTGATGACGGTTCAGGTAATTATTCAAACTCGGATATAGTAGATCCTCTTAGTGGAGGTGCAACTTCTGTCGGCTATACAAAATTATATACATTAAAAACAATTTCACCAGCAGTTGCAGGAGCTGCTTGGGCCAGTGATACTGGCGTATTGGCAAGTCAGAAAATTGCCAATGTAAAAATTAGTCCAAATACCACAAGCTTAAATATTGCATTCTCAGTTACAGATGGTATCGCCCTCAATTTCTTAGGGGGAGGTGCTAATATGGATGGAGGTTCAGAGAGTTGTGGCGCAGCTGGCGGCAACTACTGTGTAGTTGATGTTGGTTGGCTAGGAATGAATTTCATTGTTACTGCTAATTAGTAACTATTAATTAAAATTTACAAAAAGAGGAAAAATATTTTACCTCTTTTTACATTTATGTAATGATGCATTATGGATATGTAAAAATTCTAACTATCTGTAATTAGTGATTAAGAAAGATACTCCAAATTTTGGAAAAAGATGACTTAACTGTAGGGCCTATGGCACTTCACTTTCGTAGGCTTGCAATTCCAGCAGCTTTAGGAATGCTTTTTGCAACTTTGTATAATGTTGTTGATGTTTATTATGCCGGAAAGTTGTCTACTGATGCACAAGCTGGTCTAGCAATCGGCTATCAAGCATTTTTTATTCTTATGGCTCTAGGGTTTGGGCTGAGTTCAGCTTTGAGTGCCTTAGTTAGCAATGCAAAAGGTAGTGGTGAAACTTCACAAGTTCGACAATACATTTCACAAGGCCTTACATTTGCAATAATTCTAACACTGTTATCTATGATAGTTGGTTGGTTTATTGGCCCAACACTTATTGGAATAGTCTCAGAACCTGGCGCCTATAGAAATGCTGGGCTAGGATATTTTGGATGGCTAATTTTTGCACTGCCAGGTTTTTTAATTGCTTATGGCGGGAATGGAATACTTCAAGCTCATGGCGATACATTGAGTATGCAAAGAGCACTTATGTTAGCATTTGTAGCTAACATTATTCTGAACCCATTATTTATGTTTGGTGTGCCTGGTTATTTAACAGGAATGGGATTCAATGGAATCGCCGCAGCAACAATTATTAGTCAGACTTGCGTGATGTTATTTATATTGTTTCGGATATTTCAATTAGAGGCAATGCAATCACTAAAACTATCAGAGTTTCTACCCTCCAAAGATATTTTTAAACAAATATTCTCACAGCTATTACCAGCTAGTACAGCATTGATGGTAATGTTCATATCAGGGTTTGTTGTTCAATTTGCTTTAAAACAATTCGGTGGGCATGCAGTCGCAGCTTATGGAGTTGCGCTAAGAATTGAACAAATTCTTTTGCTTCCTGTATTAGGTATGACCGGTGCTTTGCTGCCAATTGCCGGGCAAAACTTTGGCGCAAAAGAATTTGAACGTGTTAGGTCAGCTCTTAAATATTGCTGGAAAGCAGGTTTCGTTATGTCGATTGTTGCCGTTCCTGCGTTACTCTTTGGAGCTAGTTTTGCAATGTCACTTTTTACAAATGATCCAGATGTTATCCGCGCTGGAAGCAGCTACTTACGAGTGGATGCATTCTTATTTCCAATTTACATGATGCTCTTTTCAATTAATTCAATTCTTCAAGCATTCAAAAAAGCAATTTGGACACTATATATAAGCATTTACAGACAAGGTTTTGGCGTGGCATTCTTTGTTTGGCTTTTCATTAGTATATTTAATTTTGATGTTCAGGGTGTATGGCTAGGTATTGCGACTGCAGTATCAAGCGGTTGGATACTTTCATTCATGATAGCAAATAAAGTTGCTAAAAAAGAGATAGGTGGATTACTTAGAGCTTCAGACTAGCACTAATAAACAATATTTTTCATCTTTTCTAAAGGTATTGATTTTTATTAATAAGTAATAAATATTATATCTAAATTATTGAATATGATATTCAATAATTAAAATGGGAGGATATAATATGAAACGAAGGGAATTAATCTTAGGTTCTTTGTTTCTGTCTCTAGCATCTACAAAGCTAAATGCAGGCCAAAGTGATGACGGTATAAAACGTCTTGCGATACAAATAAGTGACGGAGAAACAGCTACATTTACAAAAGCCCTTAACGTCGCTGCAAATTTTGCAAGAGGGATGAGCAATAAAGGTGAAATCTTTGAAATAGAAATTGTGGCATTCAACGCTGGCATTAATATATTAAGAACTGATAAATCACCAGTGAATGACCGCATAAAAAGTATGTCTGAAAGCATTCCAGATTTAACGTTTAGCGCATGTAACAACACAATTAAGGGCATAACTAGGAAAGAGGGCAAAGCGCCTCTTATTTCTGAATATGCACGTGTTGTACCTGGTGGAGTTGGACGCTTGATGACACTTGATAATCAAGGTTTTTTTGTGGTCCGGCCATAATTATAAATTAATTGCTGCTTATATGAGTTTTAATATTAGCGGCAATTAAACTATTAGCTTTCATTTATTTTTAATTTTAAGCATATGTAGAATATGTTTAAAATTATCAAAAAATTAGTTTTCCCAAGCTTATATCAAGCACTTCTAATAACATTTATATTCACTATCTTAATTTTAATTGGGACACTAACACCACTTCCACAAAAAATTGATGCCCCCGGGTCAGACAAATGGCACCACTTCATTGCATTTGCTTTATTAACATATCCTTTAGCTGCATCACACAAACGTTTAGGCATAGCAGTATTCATATTTGGTATATGCCTTGGTGCTTCAATCGAAATAATTCAACCTTATGTAAACCGGTTTGGCGACATAATGGATTTCAGAGCGGATGTAATAGGCGTATGCATTGGATATTCATGTGGACTGATATCTAATAAATATAATAAACAATATTAATTATAAATTAAGCGCTGGAAAACGTTTAAGGAACTTAAACACATATATAAGTATAAATAGGCAAGCAACTGTTCCAGTCGTATCACCAAATAAAAATGCTAAAATCACCCTCAATGAATCTTCAGGCAGAATTGTTGATGTAAAAATCAAATTATGGCCTAATGAATTAAATACAGATGATATAAAGCCAACAAGAATTATTAATTTCCAAGCATCTTTATTAAATCTTCCAACTGTTTTTTTAATATCTACACCACTTACCCTTAGTAGATCAAAAGTAAAAATAGAGATGACACTAACAAGAACCCAAGCAATAACACTTTGGGTAGAGAGAAGTGCATATATATTTTCTTCATGCCTACTCAATAAAAAAAAGATAAAAATATTTGAAACAAATAAATAAAAGACAGAAGCCCAACCAAATAACCAAGCAGACAATACTCTAATCCCATGAACAGGGAATATCAAAGCTGCATAAAGAGTTATCTCAGGCAAAAAGTAAGATTGAATTGGGACAACAAGCTCTGTTACAAAAAGCATCATTATGCACGATACAAAGCTAACAATTAAGGTTTTATAAAAGTGTTCTTTGATATCAAGATTATAAAGCATAGTTATATCCAATGATTTTAATGATGGTATAACAACTCCCATTGCAATAGCAATTCACATTTATTTATAACCCTACGTAAACATAAATTAAGGAACTAGTATTTCATTTTCATAAATACAGCAGTTATTAGTAGGAAATCTAAGATAAACATTTTCTGCAGGAACTTCAACTTCACGTTTTACTTTTACTTTTATAATATTGCCCTCAAAGTTGGCTGATATTAATTTATGGTTTCCCCAATCATCAACACTTTCGACCTTTGCTTGAACTGTGTTCTTAGCTGATGACTTCATTAACTGTACATATTCAGCACGAATTCCTAACTTAATATTTTCACCATTAACTGATTTCAAATCAGTTTCTGTACTTATTTTTTCACTACCAAACTTTATTGAATTTGAATCAACCACATCACACTCAAACAAATTCATTGCAGGTGCACCGATAAAATACCCAACAAATGTTGTTCTTGGACGATCAAAAAGTTCTGCAGGAGATCCCACTTGTACAATCTCACCATCATCCATAACAATAATATTTTCTGCAAATGTCATTGCTTCATTTTGGTCATGCGTCACGTAAATCAGTGTTGATTGATATTTTTGGTTTATTTCTTTTAATTTACGTCTAAGTCTAAATTTCAAGTCAGGGTCTATAACTGTTAGAGGTTCATCCATTAAAATAGCAGCAACATTATCCCGAACCAACCCTCGACCAAGAGATATTAATTGTTTCTGGTCAGCAGTTAGTTTTCTTGCAGATTGTGATAATAGCCCTTCAAGGCTCAGAGCTTCAGCTACTTCGTTAACTTTGGATTCTATAAACGATTTATCATATCCCCTACAAACCAAAGGAAATGCCAAGTTGTCATGCACAGTCATTGTTCCATAAATCACAGGAAATTGAAAAACTTGTGCAATATTACGATCTGATGTCGTTTCATCTGTTACATCGACACCATCAAAAAGTAAGCGCCCTTCTGAAGGCTTAACAATGCCTGACATAATATTAAGCATAGTTGATTTTCCACACCCTGATGGTCCAAGAATTGCATAGCGCCCACCATCAACCCATGTCATGTCAAACGGCTTTAAAGCATACTTACTATCAACAGAATTTGGGTTATAAGAATGTGCAATATTTTGAAGTTTTATTTGTGCCATTATTTTGTCCCGCTATATGGTGATGACATTAGAATTCCGTCAGATCCAAATGCATAAAGTTTTTCTATATCGAAACTAACCTTAACAGTTTCGCCAATATTAAAATTTTTAACAGCATCTAATAATCCAACCACATGGATCTGATCATTATTAAGATGAAGAAATGTTTCCGATCCACTAATTTCAGCTAATTCAATTTGGAATGGAAATCCTGATTTATCAAGTGTAACACCAGAAGCCCGAATACCAAAAGAGTACTTTCCATCTGGTAAATCTTTAAAATGTTTTGGTATGTTAAGTATAACTTCGTTATTTAGAGTTATTTTTTTTCCATTAATTTCACCATCAAATAAATTCATAGCAGGATCGTTTGTAATTTCTGCTACTTTTGTCGATCGAGGATTTTCATATATTTCTTTAGCACTTCCCTGTTGAAGTATTTTACCCTCATCCATGACAATGACTTCACCACCTAGTTGCATGGCTTCGATAGGATCCGTTGTTGAATAAATCAATATTGCTTCTTCTGAAGCCTTAGAACTGAAGATCTTTTTAAACTCTTCTCTTAGTTGCTCTCGAAGCTTGTAATCTAAATTAACTAACGGCTCATCTAGTAATAAGATATTTGCGTTTTTTACAAGAGATCTTGCAAGTGCAACCCGTTGTTGTTGCCCCCCCGATAAAGCTTGTATCTTTCGCTCTTCAAAACCTTCCAATCCAACTTGCTCAATAGCTTGTTTCACACGATCTTTTATTTCCGCCAAATCAACTTTTCTTTGTTTCAATGGGAATGCAATATTATCATAAACATTGAGGTGCGGATAATTAATAAACTGCTGATATACCATTGCAACTTGGCGCTTCCAAACGGGAATAACATCAAAATTATTTCCATTAAAAGAAAGCGTGCCACTATCTTGTGCAATTAATCCAGCAATCGTTTTTAATAGTGTAGTTTTACCAGATAATGTTCTGCCAATTATTGTATAAATCTTACCAGGCGACATTTCAAAAGAAATATCATTAAGAAAAAATTCTTCTTTACCTTTTGTTGTTAAGTTTGATGCAATCAGCGTCATTTTATTTCAAGGCTCCTGATAAATTACCTTTAGATAAATATCGTTCAACAATAAATGCTACGACAATCAAAGGTGCTACTGATACTAATGCAGCCGCTGATAGGCTCCACCATGGGGTTATTGATGAATTTAATGAAACAATAGCAACTGGAAGAAGTTGAACCTCAGTAAATGTCAAAATGAATGCAAAGAAAAAATCTGTCCATCCAAAAATCATGCAAAACAATCCTGCTACAACCATTCCAGGTATAGAGTTTGGAAGAACAACCTTGAAGAATGCTTGTATTGGATTGCATCCATCAATCAAAGCAGTTTCATCAATTTCAACTGGCACTTTGTTAAAGAAATCCACCATGATCCAAACAGCAATTGGCATTAAAAGAACCACATAAACCATTACCAATCCCAACAAGGTATCAAGTAGACCTAGTTTTCCAAGCATAATGAAAAATGGTATTGCCAAAACTACTGGAGGCATAATTCTTTGAGATATAAAAAAGAAGGTTATGTCATCATTTTTTATAAACCCAGCTTTAAAGGTGTATCTAGATAAAGCATATGCGGCAAGCGTTCCCAATAAAATACTAATAAAGCTTGCTAAACATGTAACAAAAATACTGTTAAGATATGGCTCAACAATATTTACACCACCTTGAGCTGGAGATCTTAATAAAACCCTCCAACCTTCAAGAGTTGGCTCAAAGTCAACCCATGGAATATAGGTTGCTCCACTAGTCACAGAATTAAAATCTTTGAAAGATGTTGAGAGAGCCCATAGAAATGGAGCTATTACAAACATCGACCATATCGTGACTGCCGTATATTTGAGTGTAGTATAAAAAGTACCCATTTCTAGCTCCTTATCATCAATTTAACTAGCATTTTTGCTATAATGGTTAGGCTGATGATCATTATAATTAGATATGTTAATGACAGAGCCGCTGAGTAACCAAATTGGAATTCTCGCAAACCTTTTATAAAAATATAGAAACTTGAAGTTTCAGATGATGTGCCAGGACCACCGGATGTGAGCACATATACAGTATCCATTATTTTTGACGCCTCAATAAGTCTAATAATTATTGCACCGATTGAAATTGGCGCCATCAATGGAAAAGTTACATATACAAACTTTCTTATTGGGCCAGCGCCATCAATTGAAGCTGCTAAGAACGGCTCTTTTGGAAGAGATAGCAATCCAGCTAATAACAGCAGGAACATAAATGGTGTCCATTGCCATACTTCTACAATAATTACCGTTACCTTTGATAAGGCTTCACTACTTAACCAAAGTGGTGTTACTCCAAACAAACTAAAAAAATCATTTACAGGGCCTAATGACTCATGGAAAACTGTTTTCCAAATTACCGTCATAATTACTGGTGTAGTCATCATCGGTATTAAAAAAAGAACACGGAAAAATCTTTGAAATTTAATTTCTTTCCAAACCATATGAGCTAAAGCAAAGCCAATGGTGTACTGTAAAAAAACTGTAATCACTGACATAAAGCTCAATCTTTGAAAAGCTTCCCAAAATCTCGGGTCATCCGTAAATAATCTAGTGTAATTTTCCAGGCCAATAAAATCTAACCCAGGGAAAAAACTATCCCAACTAGAAAGACTTAATCTAACTGTGAACCCAATTGGGAAAATTAAAATTCCTAGCAATACAAGGAAGCCGGGAAGTAAAAACAGATATTTGTGTTTAAAATTCATGATTTTTTTCCGTTTTAAAAGGAACGCCCCAAAATTATTTAAGGGGCGTTCAAAAGTTTAATATACTTTAATTATAAAGCTATTACAGATTGTCTTCTAAAGCTACACCTATGGCATATGCTTCTCTTACTGTATCTGCACCTATGCGCTTAACAATTTTTTTCCACTCAGCTGCTACTTCGTCAAGTGCTTCTTGCGGAGATAATTGTCCTGCTAACGCTTTAGAAGTACCAGTGGCTATTGCACTATTAAATTGGAAAACACCTGGCACACGTAGTGGGAATACACGGTTAGTACTACCCTCTTCCATTTCCATAAGTGTTTCAGCATACTGCTTCGCAATTTCTGGATCCCAACCTTGACGCTCTACATATAATTCTGGCACAAAGTCTGACTTCTTAAATGGGTTAACACCAAATCGACCAATAGCTATATCTGCTTGGTGGTTAGCGTCGTTTGCAAAGAAGCATAAGTAATCAAATGCTACGTCTTGATTTTTACTTGCTTTTGCAACAGCTGCTGTCCAACCCCATACAATGTAAGGCGCTTGGTTGAATTCATTTTCCCATGCACCGCTTGAACGGTTCCAAACACGATCTGAACCAGGCAATGGTGCTGCTCCAACTTTATTTTTGATTGGGCTATCGTCTTGCATCGCAGCTACGAAAGCATCATCCCATGAGAAGCTAAACAATGTTTGTCCGCCACCAAAAGAGTTAATTTCATCACCCAAACCAAAGTTAATTCCACCTGGTGGTACATACTTAGTAGCTTCAACCCAGTCAGTTAACGCTTCTACAAAGCCTGGACCATTAATTAGTGGTTCCATTGATTCTAGATCAAAGAAATATCCACCTGGAACTCTTGGGTTTTTAGCATATGCAACTGAACGACTAAAGAATGCTGCAAACATTAAGTCATCTTTTTTCATAACTTCTGCAGAACCATACTCTAATTCGCCGTCATTATCCCAATCCCAACCATTGAAGAAAGTAGCCATTTCGCCATATTCTTTCCATGTTTGTGGTACACGTAATTCATTTCCAGTTTCAGCTTTATACTTTGCTTGATACTCTGGATTATCAATTACATCTTTTCTATATTTTAGATAATGGCGGTCACCATCGATTGGGAATTGGATCATTTCACCATCCCATGAATTCACATCAATATGACTTTGTGTAACGTCTTGCATTTGACGCATATTTACATACTTGGCTGGTACTGGCTGTAAATACTGCTTCCAGTCTCTAATAAAGTTAGAGAAACCAAATACGATATCATAAGGTGCTTGACCTGCTTGAAATGGAACCATTGCTTTTGAATACAAATCACCAGCTGGTGTATGAATGACATTCACCTCAGCGCCAGTAAGTTTGCTAAATTGTTCTGCATGCAAGGCAGTTGGCTCACCAATAACAGGCACAGCGTGTGTATTGATTGTTAGTTTTTGACCTGAATAGTCTTTCTTAGACATCGACTCATAAGAACACTCACCAGCAATATCACCAGTGTTCTTAATGTGTGGAAACTGATCGCTCCACTTGTCAGCTTGAGCAGCTACAGCAAGTAAACTTGCAGTCACAGTCAGTGTGCTGATTTTAATCATCTTCTTCATACTTTATTCCTCCCAGATTTTAGTATTTCTTCGTTTATGGTATTAGGACAGCTCGTCCCTTTACTTTTCCATTATTTAAATCTTGCAACGCTTGGTTAGCATTTGCCAGACTATATTCCTGTGTAGATAAGTGAACTTTTCCTCTATCTGCCAGAGACATTAATTCCGTTAGTTCTGCCCATGTACCGACAAGGTTTCCAACGATATTCTTTTCAGTTGTAATCATTTCAAAAGCACTCACATTTATGTCTTCACCATATCCAACTACATAATATGTTCCCATGTTGCGGGTCATGGCCAAACCTTTTGCAGTTGTGCCACGTTCAGCAACAAAATCCATAACAGCTTCAGCGCCTAAACCTTTTGTTAACTCTAAAACTCTCTGAACTTCGTTTCCGTCAGCTTTGACTAATTCATCAGCACCACATTCTTCAGCTAATGCCAATGACGTGTCTGAAGGATCGATTACAATTATGTCAGCGGCACACATTGCTCTTAAAACTTGAATTGCAATATGACCTAGCCCACCCGAACCAATAATTACGCATTTTTCACCCGGCAAAAGATGTCGTGATGCTTTTTTTGCAGCTCGATATGCTGTAAGACCAGCATCAGAATAAGCAGCAACTTCTTTTGGTACTAATGCCTGAGGTAGCTTTACTATATTTCGTGCGGTTGTTTTTAGCGCTTCAGCGTATCCACCATCACAATCAACTCCAGGGAATGCAGAACCTTCTCCATGCATGTCATGTCCACGACGACATGCTAAGCATGTTCCACCCGTTATGTGCGGATGGACTATTACAGGATCGCCTTTTTTAAGACCCTCTACCTCTGGTCCAATTTCTTCTATCCAACCAGCATTTTCATGACCCATGATCAATGGTAATAATTCATTACCTGTTGGATCAACAGCCTCTCTCCAAACACCCTCAATAATATGCAGATCAGTACGACAAACACCTGCACCACCAATTCTTACGATTACATCATTTGATTTCTCGATTTTAGGATCAGGTACATCTTGCATATCGACCCACGAAGACGCAGTTAAGTCGTCATCGTATTTATTCAGCACTTGAGCTTTCATATTTCACCTATATTTGTTCTGTATTGCCACATTAGAAGGCAACCTTTAACTCGAACAACTTCTATAACTGTACATTTTTGATCATTTATTGCGAAAATATGTTCACTTTCTGAACACTTGCCTGATTTGTTTGCAAACGCTACTTTATATATCAAGGGTTTGTAGGGTGATAGAAAATGAACAATAATGCTACATTAGCTAAAAAAGGTGAAATAGCTTCGGCTACATTATTAAACGACTCCACTACAGATGTCAGTGCCATAGAAAACAGCTGGGCGCGCTGTAGAGAAGTGGGCTTAGCTCCTTCAGGCAAACCTATAGATGCAGTTACTTCGGATATAGATCTATCAATTATTCAAGAAAAAAATCAAAAAATTAGGCAATTTGTATTACCTGAACTCCAATTACTTTATAATCAAATTGCCGGAACTAATTTTATGGTCGCTTATGCTGATACAAGCGGAGTTGTTTTAGATGCATATCTAGATGAAGAATTTAAACGAAGTGATGCTGGAAAAGCAGTAATTCCAGGATCAATTTGGACTGAAGATAATCGTGGGACAAATGCACTAGGGTTATGCCTTTTCAGCGGCAAATCTCAAATCGTCGCCGGTAAAGATCACTACTTTAGAAAATTAGGAAATTTATCTTGTTTTGCTGCTCCAATATATGGTCAAAATGATGAAATCCTTGGCGTAATCGATGCAACATCTGATGCTGCATCACGTCAACAGCACACATTGGCTCTTGTAAAACTTGCAAGTAAAAACGTTGAAAATAGACTCTTCATAGAACAGTTTAGTGACTCCTTGATATTGGTATTCCACGCACGCCATGAGTACCTTTCGACTACAAGTGCAGCACTTTTAGCTGTTGATGAGCACGGGTTTATTGATGGTGCAAACATAAATGCAAAAATCATGCTTAATGGTTTAAATTTATTCAACAAACAACATTTTGGGGATATATTTTCAGTTCCCTTTTCAGCAATAATAAATCGTTTAAATTCAGGTGAAATAATACGGATTCAAGATGCAATGGGATCCGCAGTTTTTATGTCTATGAAAGAAAATACAGCAAAAAAAATTGTTAGTCTTTTAACAAAGCCAAGCTTAAATAAATCAGTGGAAATTCAAGAGCCCCCAAATATAAACAAGAAACCTACCAAACCAAATTTCATAGCTGAAGATCCAATACTTAAAAGGCACTTATTGTCTGCTGAAAATGCTCTCACTCATGGATTACCAGTCTTCATAGAAGGCAAACGTGGTTCGGGAAAACGTTCAACTATGTCAGAGCTTTCAAGACGTTTTTTGAATAATAAAACTTGTTTAGAAATTGATTGTAATCAAATTACATCAGAAAATTATGAAAGTATTCTCTTTGGATCATCAGGAAAGATTGGATATTTTGAAAGTGAAACTCAAAGCCATCCAATGGGCAAGTTTAGTTTAGCCAGTGGAAGATTAATTAGTTTTCTCAATATAGAAGAACTGCCTCAAATTGTACAAAATGAGATTGCTCAAGTCATTGAAGCTCACCAGGAGACAGATACTAGAAATAAATTTGTACCAATAAATGGTTTTCTTTTTTCCAGCAAAGCATCGATGCAAGACCTACAAGTAAATGAGAATATTTCAGATGCATTCCTAGAATGTTTGATTGGTGCACAAGTTCAATTACCCATGTTGGAAGATAGGACAGATTTTGATAAAATTGTGACAGAGTTATTACGACAATTATCACCGTCTCACTCTTTATCTAAGGCAGCAATGGATTCATTAAAGGTAAGACCGTGGCCAGGAAATATAAGACAATTAAAGAAAGTATTACGAGTACTAATTGCAAATGCGGAAGGCCAAGTAATTAGAAATGCTATTATACAAACTGACCAAAACTTATCAGGTTCAGAAATTATGCCTTGTGAGTGCTGTTCTCAATCTTCTGTAAGAAAAGAAAGCTGTCTGTTGGTTAAAAAAACATGGTTAGAAACTGGTAAAAACGTAAGTTTAGTTGCAAGAAGATTGGGATTATCACGTACTACGGTATATAAACACATAAAAAATATGTGATCATTTTAATTTGCAAAAATTATTATTAGTTTTTTTGAAATAAATTAAATGTTCTGGTGGATAATTTATGGTTATCCACTTATATATTTAAATTCGAACAGCCCAATAAAGTTTATTGTTCAACTGAGCTGTATCAATATAATTATTATTCTCCCATAGACTGAAAGTAAGCGATCAAATTTTCCCGATCAGTTTCTTTTTTTACTTTAACTCGCATCTTTGACCCTTTAACAAGTTTTTGACTATTTTCGAGCCATAGGTTCATTAATTCAGGTGTCCACAGCGGGTTATCATTTGCAAAAGAAACAAGCTTTTTACTATATTTAAACTTTTCATTTGTTGCGATGCCGCGGTTTAAAATATCATATAAATTTGGTCCACTTTTATTTTTTCCACCATTGTCAATGCTATGGCAGCTGGCACATTTTTTAAAAGCTTTTTTACCTTTTGCTATATCACCAGCAAATGCACTTTGAGATGTAAAAAGGCATACTAATGTTGCTATTGCTAAAGTTTTCATGTGGAGCTCCAGAATAAATTTTTTATATATTGTATTTAAATATTGTTTTTATAGATAAAATCAATAGTTCGAATTGATTTAAAATGATTATCATAAAAAAGTATCTCTATACTGATCACGTAAAAGATTTTTTTGTACCTTTCCCATAGTATTTCGAGGCAACTCATCAATTACAATAAATCTTTTGGGGTGCTTATATCTAGCTAATTGGCTCTTAATTATTTTTTCTATTTTATCAATTTTAGGTTCTGCAGATTTTTCTCGCACAAGTATACCTAAAGGTGTTTCTCCAAAGTCAGGATGAGGCACTCCAATAACTGCACTTTCAATTACACCTTCTTGTTCATCTAATAATAATTCGAGTTCTTTTGGATATATATTGAACCCACCAGAAATTATGAGGTCTTTATCACGACCAATAATTTGAACATATCCATCTTCATCCATAAGCCCAAGGTCACCTGTAATGAAAAACCCATCTTCACGTAATTCTTCTTTTGTTTTTTCAGGCATATTCCAATAACCCACAAAAACATTTGGTCCTCTAACTTCTAAATTACCGATCTCACCTCTTGGTAATTCATTTTCTGTTTTAGGGTCAGTTATTTTTACTTCAATTCCAGGCAATGGGAAGCCAACTGTTCCAGCACGTCTTTCCGCTTCATATGGATTAGATGTACTCATATTTGTTTCAGTCATGCCATACCGTTCCAAAATTTTATGTCCGGTGCGTTTTTCAAAATCTATATGTGTTTCAGCCAATAGTGGTGCACTTCCAGAGATAAATAACCGCATCTTCTCACATAATTTATTGTTAAAGCTGTCATTAGATAAAAGACGCGTATAAAAAGTTGGTACTCCCATTAAAACAGTTGCCTTTGGAATATTATTAATTAGCTCATCAAGATTAAACCTTGGCACCAATATGATTTTAGAACCAGAAATTAAACAAACATTAATTGCCACAAAAAGACCATGTGTATGAAAGATCGGCAAGGCATGCAAAAGAGTGTCTTTGTTATTAAACTGCCAGTAATCAACCAATGTTTTTGCATTGGATAATAGATTATTTTGAGTAAGCATTGCACCTTTAGACCTTCCTGTAGTTCCAGAGGTGTAAAGAAACGCAGCTAGATCATTTTCATTTGCTTCGACTGTTTGAAATATATTTTTTTGTTCTTTTGCAAGCTCAACGATACTTCCTGTTTCATTTTCATTAAGAGTAAGTAATTCAATCTCAATATCTTGAAGTTTTAAACTTATTTCAGATAACTTTTCATCATCACATACTAATAGTTTAGAACCACTATCTTTGATGAAATACTCTATTTCATTAGCTGTATAACCTGTGTTCAATGGGAGAAAAACTATACCTGATTGTACACAGGCTGCATAAATACATAGCGCTGTCACAGACTTCTCAACCTGAATAGCTAATCTATCACCTTTCTTTAATCCCATAGATTTAAATACATTTGCAAGCCGCGCTGCCATAGCAACAAAACCGCCATGAGTGATTATTCTACCATCAGATGTTTCAATAAATGATGTTTTTGCACCAATATATTTTCCAAACAAATTATCATATAATGGGTTACTCATGTTTTGGTCCTTATCAATCAATTTTTACTGCTGATTTACTTAAAGAAATTATTTCAGCAGATGCTGGAATAATATTTTCTGATATAAATTTTTCATGATTAATTCCGATCATACTTGGGTCATACAAATAATTCACCATCATACCTTGAGATTGCTTTATCCCTTTCTCAGATGTGTCCGCATTTTCATGAACTGCATGAACTTGAGCACCATTACCTAAATGAAATCGAGCAACTGGATCAAAAGGCAAACCATCATCTCTTTTTCCATTTAATAAATAAAATGCGGCTAACTTTGAAAGATTATTGGTCTCATCCTGTTTCATTTTTGCACCTTCATTCTCAAACCAAGCTTGCAAAAGTGGAATAGGAGAGAGCGTTACAAATGTTTTTAAATTTTCAAATTCATTAGTTAAATCTTCAACAACCTGTTTTATTAAAAAGTTTCCAAAAGAAATACCCGCCAATCCAGATTGGCAGTTGGAAATAGAGTAAAAAACTGCTGTATCTAATGCTATTTTTTTATCAATTATCTGTTCATTATCTAAAAGATCTTGAATTGAATTAGGTATCCCATATGCCAATGCGACTTCAACAAAAATTAATGGCTCATCTGGCATTGATGGATGAAAAAACGCAAAACAACGTCTGTTGTCTGGTTCCAGACGGCCTTGTAAATCCTTCCAACTCTTTATTTCATGTACTGCTTCATATTGAATGATTTTTTCTAAAATATTCGCAGGACTTTGCCAGTTTATTTTCTGTAGAACTAAAAATCCTCTATTAAACCAAGATGCAAATAAATGCTGGAAATCCAAATCAACAGTAGCAAGTTTTGGATATTTTTTTACTAATTTTAATAAATCACATCGCATTTCCACAAGTTTTTGCGTTGCTGCAGGAACTTGATTTAATTTTCTTATAAGTTCTTGACGCTTTGGTTCTGCGGCAGACATATAAGCATTATAATTTTTTTTAGTTTTATTAGCTTCATATGTATCTAATTTTTTTCTTATATCATCAGGAACAATATCTAATTCAACACTCAGATAATTAAAAAATGATAGTTTCTCTTCAGAAGAACAACTGAAGTAATGATTAAGTATTTCTCTAGCAAGAGTAACACCTTTAACTTCACCACTTGCTCCCAATAAATCATTTATTAAATCATAAACACTTTGTTCATTTTTTTCTTTAGTCCATATCCAATTTTGTGGCTTTTCGAATACAGCAGAAAGTATATTTACAAATTTACTCATCTAACGTCACCTATCAATTATCTTTGATAAATACTTAACAGCTTCTTAAATAGAATAAGTATTAACGTTGGGTTAAAATCACTTATATTTTTCATCTTGCGGTTCCCATCATGTAGTCTGGGAGCCAAGTTGCGATATCTGGGAAGATGCAAAGGAGAATGATTGCAACGATCATACAGGCTACAAATGGGAGTGAGCCTGAGAGGATGGTCTTAAGCGGGATATCTGGGGCAATGCCGTTAATCACGTAGAGGTTCAATCCAACGGGGGGTGAGATCAAACCAATCTCCATGTTAATTGTGAGAACAACCGCAAACCAAATAGGATCAAAGCCAGCAGTTGTAATGATTGGCAATAAGATAGGCGCCGCCATTAAGATCACCGCAACAGGTGGTAAGAAGAACCCTGCAATAAGTAAAAAGATGTTGATGGCGATCATGAGGACCCATCTATTTACATCAAGCGTCCCTATCCATTCTGCAATGGATTGTGTGATGTATAAGCTTGAAAGCATATAAGAGAACACACCGGCAGCCGCGATGATAAACAAGATCATCACGCTTTCTTTCGTGCTGTCACGTAACACCTGCCATAAGAGGCGTGGGTGCCAGAGCTTATAAATAATCATTGCGATTAATAAACAGAGTAAAGCGCCAACAGCTGCTGTTTCTGATGGCGTCGCAACACCGCCATACATTGCATATAAGACGCCTAGAATGATCAGTATAAACGGTATCACACGCGGTAAGATCTCAAAACGCTCCTGCCAAGTGTATGAGCGTGGTGACAAGGTTTCTGTGTTTCCTGATTTCCATGTGGAATACAGTGACCATGCCATAAATAAGCTCACCAGAAGCAAGCCTGGGAACACACCCGCTAAGAACAAGCGTCCAATAGATGTCTCTGTCGCAATCCCATAAACAATCATTGTGACGGATGGTGGAATAAGAATACCAAGCGTTCCCCCCGCAGCAATAGAGCCTGCAGCAACGCCGTCAGGATATCCACGCTTGCGCATCTCTGGAATACCCATCTTACCAATAGCTGCACAGGTTGCAGGGCTAGAGCCAGACATCGCAGCAAACAAAGCACAGGCTCCAAGGTTAGATATAACCAAACCACCCGGGACACGCGTAAGCCATCTCTCAAGAGCTTCATACAAATCAGCCCCTGCCCGCGTAGATGCAATCGAAGAGCCCATAATGATAAACATAGGAATAGAAAGAAGCGCAAAGCTATCGAGCTTTCCAAAGAGAATTTCTGGCATCAACTCAAGTGAGCGCAAACCATCAAACGTAATGAGGAAGCCTGCTGATACAATCAGCAACCCAATAGCAACTGAGACGCCAGAGAACAGAACAACAATTGTGATAATCGCAACGAGTGCACCAAGGAATAACGGATCCATTATTTGTCCTCCAAACCGAAAGGGGCATCTATCTTCAAAATAACAGCAACCAAGTCAGCAATAAGTTGTAAAAGCAAAAGAGAAAAACCAATTGGTAGAGCTGAATATGGTATCCATAAACGAACAGCCCATATCGTATCTGACGTCCAACCTTTTGACCAAGCAATGTGCCAATAGTCATAACCGTAATACAGCATCACAACCACGATGGCGGATGATAAGCTTAGGGTAAAAAGGCTTAAGTAATATCGCAAACGTGGCGGGCACATTATGGGAATGAGATCTACGTTCACATGTCCGCGCATACGCTGAACATATGGCAATCCAATAAGTGTTGCTGTGATCATAAGATACACAACCATCTCAGTTTGCCAAACAGTTGAGCCGTTCAAAACAAACCGGATAAAAATCATCTGGCACGTAATAAGAACTGACAGCATTATCATTCCAGCTGACAGCCAACCTGAAAGTGTGGAGATAGCTGCTACAATGCGTAGGAACTGGTTATTGCCTGTTTTAGATTCCGCAGTGGAGCTCACACTTGCCATCAAGTTTTCCTAAATTAAAAATCAAAAAAGAAAATGGGCAGCAATGTTAATCACTGCTGCCCTAAAAAATTATTCTACAGATAAAGCGAGATCGAGAAGCTCTTGTCCGTCAGAAACGTCTGATACAAACTTCTTGTATGATGTTTCCATCGCAATTGCGCGCCATGCTTCAAAATCAGCTGGAGACATGTTTGCAATCTCAACGCCTGCGTCTGCGAAGACTTTAACAGATGCAGCATCTTGCTTCTTAGCTTCTTCTAAGTAGTAAGCTTCTGCTTTAGCAGCCCCTGCTCTTAAAGCAGCTTGTTGTGCATCAGATAAGCTTTCAAACTTTGATTTGTTCATCAACAATGGCTGATACATAAACCAAAGCGCAACATCACCAGCTGGTGTGTAGCATTTTACTTGCTCATAAATACGGTAAGACACAAATGATGACGATGATGTGTTCGCAGCGTTTAGAACGCCTGTTTGCATCGCATTATAAATCTCTGAAGACGCCATTGAAGCATAGATGCCCCCGCGCCTACCAGCATTTGTTCAAACGCTTTACCAGCAGCACGTGTTTGCAGGCCTTTTACATCGTCAGGGTTTGTGATGCATTTGTCTTTACCAACAAAGCCACCTGCAAGATAACCATGTACAAGCACCATGACATCGTCTTCTGCCATTTTAGCTTCTAGTTTACCCATGAACTCTGATTCATTTAAGCGTGCTGCGTGATCATGGTTCTTAACCAATCCAGGCATAAGCGTTAAGTTGAATGCTGGTTGTTGTCCGCCCGCGTAACTTAGTGGGAAAACAGTCATATCTAATTGGCCACGGCTTAGCGGCTTATACTGCTCGCGTGGTTTGAAAAGTGATTTTGATCCAAAGATCTTGATCTCTAGATCAACGTTTGCTGCTGCTACTTCGTTTGCAACGATCTCAGCCACTTTGTGGCGTACATCTTTATTTGACCATTGGTGAGATAAGCGAAGCTCTTCCGCTTGTGCTATGCCACTTGCAGCAAGTGACAGGGCCGCTGTCGCAGCCAGTATTGTTGTTCTCATTCGTTCCTCCCAAAACAAACACACAAGGCGATTCCAAGTGCGTTGATAAAGTAGTACTTATTTTGTTTTTATTGTCAATAAAATTGTATACAATATCTCATGTATTGCATATTATCTTTTAGCCGTATAGATAATGAAAATGTATTTAAATAGAGCAGACCAAATAGCAGAAGAGATCCAAGAACAAATATTTGCAGGATCATTTAAAGATGGTGAACGGTTAGACGAGATTCGATTAGCCGAACAATTCGGTGTTTCTAGGACACCATTAAGAGAAGCTTTAAAAAAAGTTGCCCTATTAGGAATAGTTGAAAAAATACCTAATCGAGGTGTATTTGTTCACCAGCCAGGTCCAATTGAATTATTGGAAATGTTTGAGGTAATGTCTGAACTCGAAAGCATCTGTGGACGCCTAGCTGCAAACGAATTTCCGAGTCTGCTCTAAAGAAACTTCATGAAGCAAATGCTAAATGCAAGAAGTCGATCAAAAATAATAATCCTGACTCCTATTATTTAGAAAATGAACAATTTCATAAAATTATTTACAATCAGTCAGGTAATAGATTTCTAGAAAAGAAGCAATAAAACTTCAAAAAAGATTACAACCATTTAGGCGCATTCAATTGCGATTCAGAGGCCGAATTGAACAATCAATGTCAGAACATGAAATTATTGTTCAAGCTTTAACCATCGGTGATGCTTCAATGGCAGAAAGTGCTCTCAGAGACCATGTTGCCGTTCAAGGCGATAAATTCCACCAACTTGTTGCAAGCTTCGGTAAAACATCAGAATGAAGTTTTATTTTACAGAAATACAAAAAATTTAATTGCTAGATTGTATTTTTTTAATCATAAATATTTTATAGAACTTATTGATGCTAGTATCAATTTGATAAACCAACATATGAGTTAGGAAAAACTATGCGAATTTTAATTGCAATTATTGCATTAATAACTTTAACAGCGTGTGGAATTGATATCCCTTTAATTCCAGGAATTTAATGTCTCAAAAACTAACAGAAGCAGAGATCAGTGATGTCATTCAGATGGCATTGTCTGATCATGTTTCATTCAACGATATCAAAAATCAGTATGGTCTTGCTGAAAAAGATGTCAAAAAATTAATGAAATCAAATCTAAAAACTGGATCCTACCAAACGTGGAGGAAAAGGGTCCGAGACTTTGGATCACGTCGTGAATATTATAAATAAAATTTGTGATAAAAATACAGATTTTTTAAGGAGCATATAAATGCCAACTATTTCTAAACTAAAAAATATTAAAGATATTGATCCAATCACTGATAATCTAGAAGGGTGGACAGTTACTGAAGGCTCACCAATTATGAAGACTTGGATATTACACACAAACAATGATGAGACAATGATTTCAGGATATTGGGAATCTACACCTGGATCGTATCATGCAACATATAAGGAATATGAGTTTGTGCACCTACTTGAAGGTCGTATTATAATTACGCCAGACGGCGGCGATCCTGTTGAAGTTAAATCAGGTGATACTTTTGTGGTTGAAGATGATTTTTCAGGAACATGGCAAATTATGGAAGCCGTCCGAAAATATTTTGATGTCAAACTAAAGTAAATTTTCTTTTAATAAAAAGACATGCTAATAATAGAAACATCAGCATCGTAATCTTTACCATAAGCTACAAGACCTATTGTTTTGATGGATTCAACTTTCATTTTTTTTCTTATGAAATTGGAAGATCTTAAAAACTCAGAAAATGGGAGCTCTATTACTTGCCATTCATTTTTGGCAATGAAACTTTTTGAATAGTAGTGCCAAGGCAACTTCGAGCTAGAGTTCCTAATGTGAACAAAATATTCATCACCATTTCCTTTAACTTTCAATTTTATACCCTTAAATTCTGTTGCAGCGCCTGTAGGCATATTCACCCTAACTTGAATAAATCCACCATTATTTTGAGTTGAAACTTTACCAAATAAGTTTATCGCTTGTCCCTCAGGCGTATCAATTATACTTGCAGATCCTTCAGACACACCACCCATTACTGTATCTGCCAAATAAACCCAACGTTCAGAAGTGATCAAATTTTGAGCCACCGAGACCTCGATCCAATTTATAAAAATGACCAATGAGATGGCCATCATTTTCAGATACTTAATTACATTCATTGATAATACCAAAACTGTTTTTTTAAATACTCTAATTGTTAAATAGAATGGATTTACAAAATATCAATTATTCTAATATTTATAATTTACAAACTCTGAAGCTTATTTATTCTACTGAATTTATATGCATTGTTAAAAGTTATACTTTAGCTAGAGTGAGCTCAAAACTAGGAGATCAAAATGAATAGAACAGTTATCATTAATGAGTTTGGTGGCTCAGAAAATCTAAATATAATTGATCATCCAATCAATGAGCCAAACGTTGGTGAAATTAGGATTGCCCACAAAGCATGTGGTTTAAATTTCATTGACGTATATCAAAGAACTGGACTTTATCCACTCAAACTACCCCAAGCATTAGGCATGGAAGGGTCAGGAATTATTGAAGCTATTGGTGAGAATGTGACACATTTGAAAGTTGGAGACAGGGTAGCATATGCATCAATGCCTCCAGGAGCATATTGTGATAAACGAGTGATGCCTGCTGCTCAAGTCTGCCTTTTACCAGATGAAATTAGCTTTGAGCAAGGAGCTGCAATGATGCTTCAAGGTATGACTGTTGAATATCTCCTTAATAGAACTACACCAATTAAGGCTGGGGATACCATATTGTTTCATGCAGCTGCTGGAGGTGTTGGGCTGATAGCTTGCCAATGGGCAAAATCTGAAAACATTACACTTATTGGTACAGCTGGCTCTGATGAAAAATGTAAACTCGCTTTAAAATATGGCGCTACTCATTGTATAAATTATAATGAAGAGAATTTTGAAGAGAAGGTTAAAGAAATAACTGCTGGAGCTGGTGTAGATGTTGTTATGGACTCTGTGGGTCAATCCACATTTGAGGGTTCATTGAACTGCCTTAAACCTCTTGGAATGATGATTACATTTGGAAACGCATCAGGCCCAATTCCACCTTTTAATTTAGGTCAATTGGGAGCTAAAGGTTCGCTAAAAATAACTCGCCCAACGTTGTTTACACATATTGGCAATCATAATACATGCCAGGAGATGGCAAAAAATCTATTTGCAAAAGTAACATCTGGACAAATTGACATTATTATTGGCCAAAAATTTCCACTTTCTGATGTAGCATTAGCCCATGATAGTTTGGAGCAAAGGATGACTACAGGATCAACAATCCTAACTATGTAGATTATGCTTATTTATTTCTTGATAAAATAAATAAACCAGAAATTACTATAAAAGTTGTACCTAAAATAGTTGAATAGTTAAGTGTTTCATTAAAAAAAATAATGCCCAGGGTCACACCAAAAATTAATCGCGTATATCTAAAAGGTGTGACCGCTGACACTTCTCCTGTTCGCATTGCTTTCATTAAACAAGTGTACGCAGCCACACCAAATATAACTGCTCCAAACATGAAGCTTATAATCTTAATATCTAACATGACTAAACCTGAATTATCCCAAAGCGAATAAATTAAACCAGAAAATGCTAATGCAATAAAACCATGTAAACCAAGTATAAAAACACTTAGATTTGCAGGAGCAGCGCGGCTAGCTAAATCTCTTCCTGCAAATCCAATCATACCAATCAGTGCTAGTATAGAAAGAAATGAAAAACTCTCAGTTGCTGGCTGAATAATAACTACTACACCAAATAAGCCTAATAAAATTGCAGTCCATCGTCGCCAACCAACTTTTTCTCCGAATATTATAGCAGCACCCGCGACCACAACAATTGGAGTAGCTTGAATAATTACTGTAGCTGTAGACAAAGGTATTAATGAAATAGCTAGCACATAGAATAAACGTCCAATTATTTCAAAAATAACCCGAATATACATTGGTAATGAAAGCATATCACCCAGAGTAATTTTTTCATTATTATACAGAGCTATAAGAAAAAATATTGAAGCACCACCTAATCCAAACATCATTAGGATTTGCCCTATTGGTACTGAAGACGTTACAAATTTAATGAGTGTATCTTCAACGGCAAAAAAAGCCATCGCAGCTACCATCCATATGCAACCATAGAGGTTACTACTTAAATTAAACTTATTTCTAATTTTCAATTCATAACCTGTGTGTTTTTATAGCTTAAAAGGCAAACTTGAATGAGAGTTTCTGTTGAGCATATTAATCTTTATATGTAAATAAAATTGAATTACTTTTACATAGACACAACATATCCAATAATGATTGAATTCACTTGATAAATTATGGGAGCCCTAAATGGCTATTGAATACTTAGTTACGCATTCCGGTGGTTTTCATGCAGACGAACTATTATCAACTGCAATTCTAAAATTTATTTTTCCAAAAGCCAAAATTATACGAAGTCGTGAAAAAGATTGGATCACTCCAAATAATAGAAAAATTATATATGATGTCGGCGGTGAATATGATTTAAATAATCAGATTTTTGATCACCATCAACGCCCAAACCCTTTGCGGGCAGATGGTCAACCTTACAGTTCTTTTGGTTTAATTTGGAAACATTTTGGTAAAAAGTTTTTAAAAATAAACAGCGTATCAGATGAAGATATTGAACATATACATAGAGAGTTTGATACTAAATTTGTGCTACCTGTAGACCTTATAGATAATGGGGAAATTGATCTGTCGTTATCTGGGGCAATTGCAAATTTATCATTGCCAGCTTTGCTGGAGAATTTCAAACCAGCATTTGATAACCCATCTGCATCTGCAAATGATGATGCATTTATGAAAGCTTTATCTATTGCACAAGATTTCATTCAATCAATAATGCAAAACTTATCATCAAAGCATCGTGCAAATAAAATAGTAAATGATTTAATTAATGATTTGGGATCATCAGAAATACTTGAGCTTCCAACAGGAATGCCATTTCAATCAGCATTAGAAAATTCAAATGCCAAACATGTACTATTTGTTATATATCCACGTGGTTCAGAATGGACATTAAGTACAGTAAAAATGTCAGAAAATACCTTTGATCAACGTGCAAAATTACCCATCTCTTGGGCTGGATTAACAAACAAAGATCTTGAAGTTGCCTCAGGCATTGATGGTGCACTATTTTGCCATAATGCTCGTTTTATAGCTATAGCAGAAACACGTGATGCTATATTGAGCATGGCAAAAATAGCTGTTGAAAATTATCATAAAGAAAATTTATTATAAGTTATATTTTAAAAAATATTCATATATATTCGAAATATATTATTTTCCTTGTCTCTTGATTAGTGAAACAAAAGTACCCAATATCACAAGTATAGTAGCAAAAACTAACTCCATGGTCATTTCTTCAGAGAAAAACAAAACTCCTGCAATAGCAGCCATAAGCGGAACAGAAAGTTGCAAAATGGCAGCAAATGAAGTTTTCAAAAATGGTAAAATTGAATACCAAACAACATAACCTAAACCAGATGTAATCGCTCCAGATAATATTGCTAATATAAGACCCTTCACGCCGACACCATCCGGGGAAATAAAGAAGAAAATACTCACAAACGGTATAGCCCAAATCAGGTTTTGAGTTGTTTCTAATAATGGCTCTTTAGCATTCTTACCCAAAAAGCTATAAACTCCCCATCCTGCAGCTGCTAAAATCATAATCAACATCTCATTTATTTTTATTTCAAAAGTTTCATTTGGGAAAAACAAAACACACACTCCAGAGAATGATATAATTGCACCCAATATTCTCCATAAAGTAATTTCTTCAGAAGTTAATGCAGCAAGCCCAAACATTGTAAATTGCACAGCACCAAACAAAACTACTGCACCAATACCTATGCCTAAATTCAAATAAGCTATTGAAAAGCATATTATATATATGGAAAGAGAAACTGATGGAAAAATGTGAAATTTTGGACGCCATTTATGATCATTTACAGCAACTATTAACCACAAAAAAATTGCGCCAGATAGCACTCTTACAAAAGCGAATGTTATGGGACCAGTGGCACCATCTAATAATGCCCAGCGATTTAAAATAGAGTTAGCAGCAAATGCTAATAATGCTAGAAATGTGAGTATATATAATCGCATTATTTAAGAATATATTATTAGTACAATAATTATTAGTAAATAATGCTGTTGATTTAATTCATCATGCTTATGACTAGTATTAGAACTAGAGAATAAATTGCAATCCCACCACCAATTAAGAAAAGGGGCCAATTTTTTGTAACTGTTGCAGTTGCTATTGATTTCATTTGGTACATCAAATCTGGCCATGTGTATGATACGAAATCACCCTGGGTAAATACTGCTTTTATTTTACCTTGATCATCTACAACTGGCAGACGACGGAAACGTTCATTAGACATGATTCTAAGCCACTCTAACATATCATCAGTTTCACGTGCTAACTTAGGATTTTCTGTCATAATAGATGACAGTAAAGTTTCTTTTGGATTAAGTTCTTTTCCAACAACCTTGTTCATGATGTCTCTTTCAGTCACAACACCGATTACTTTTTTTTCTGTATCTACAACTACTACTGAACCGTAGTTTTTTTTCGACATTGCGTTAACAGCGTCAAAAACATTTGTATCAGGAGATTTAGTTAACGGCATTTGTTTTGATCTGTATTCAGGGCGATCCATTAAACGACTACCTGGACGTATTGCATTTTGTGACATTATAGCTTCTCCTTTATCTAATATATATAACATGTAGTCTTATTTTATTACAAAACTAGGTCTGAATTTTTGGATAGGTTAAAAGGCGTCAAAATTAGTCTTTTTAGTAACACGAATATCAAATAGAAAATTGATATAATCAATTTGAATTTATAAAATTAGAAGTTCAATTTAAGATAAAAAAGTAGCAAAAATAAAAAAAACTATTTGCTATCAATCGTCTTATCCGAGTAATAGATATCGAATATCTATTTATTATTATAATTCTTCTAATAACTAAAATCTTGACAACCAGCTTATCTTTGCCAGTTTAGTTTTTAAGGATAAATCACAATCAATAATTGTTTTTCTTCAAATATTGGATACTATATTTTCTCATATTTAGTTAATAGGACGAAATAAATGGGCGCATTAGAACTTGGCTTGCTGGCTGCAATGTGTTGGGGTTTTCATGATGTTTGTGTCCGGTTTATAAGCCAAAAAACACCTATTAGTGCCTGTATATTTATTGTCCTAATGGTAGGTTTAATATTCCATATTTGCTTGATGATGCCATCTAAGGAAATTTCAACAATCACTAAAGCTGCATTCACATATGCATCAATAGCTGGAGTATCATTTGTAATTGCAAGTTTTAGTTTATATTATGCATTCAAACGGGGGCCAGTTAAGTTGGTTGCACCCCTAATCGCTTCCTACCCCATTCTCTCAATCACATGGGCAATTTGGATTGGAACACCTGTATCCAAATTGCAAATTTTAGCAGTGTTAGCAATCATTCTTGGTGTGAGCATTGTGGCTATAATGTCTGACAATTCAGAGGAAAAAATACCCCCAATAGGAAAAACTATAGCATTATCAATAATCGCAGCAATTGCATTTGCATGCACCTTTGCTTTGGGACAAGCTGCTGCTGAATTGTCCCCCCATATGTCTGCTACTCTTGTGACGCGCATAATAAGTATTTTGATATGTGCCGTTATAATTTATTTTGCAGGCCTAACATACTGGCCCGGGAAATCAGCTATTCCATGGTTAATTGCAATGGGATGCGCAGATGGATTAGCACTATGGTGTGTATTATCAGCAGGCGCACTTGAAAATCCACAATACGCATCTGTTACTTCATCCATATTTGGACTAATAACAATATTGCTTGCTTGGATTTTCTTAAAAGAAAGAATGACCATTTTGCAATGGACTGGATGTATTATTACATTTCTGGGCGTTGGTTATCTTGCGATTTAATATTTCAAAATATTTTTATTTAGCTCAAAGGGCCTTAAATGTCAGATGAATTAAGATTTGAAATAGCACAAAATATGCAAAGGAAGCTGGTGGACAACTTGAAAGACAAAGTGCGAATAAAATGATTAATGAAAGTGGTCGAGTTGTTGTGGGTAGTGCAGGAATATCTAATAAAATAGTTCAATTGGCTGACGATGCATTTAAAGACTAATCATTAGCAAGCAGCACTGGCCCTATTGGGTCTAGACCCACTATAATTTTTTTCTCGATATTTAATGGCTTATCAACATTTTCAGAAACTGCAAATAACTCCCCAAACTCTGCTTGAAGTGTATATTCCATTCTACTTCCAACATAAGTGGCTTTCTTAACAGTCATTTCCATTCCATTTTTAGCGTTCAAAATTAATCGCGTAGGCCTGACAGCTAATTTTGCCGGGCCTATTGGTAAATCTCTAGAAGGTAAATGGTGGGTAAATCCAGAAATATTTATTTTCGCAATTTCATCTTCAATTGAATTAATCTGGCATGGAATAATATTAGCTTCACCAATAAAATCAGCAACAAAACGATTTGCTGGTGCGTCGTATAAATCTCGCGGAGAGCCGATCTGTGCAACGCCAGCATTTCGCATAACTACTATTTCATCTGAAACGGCTAATGCTTCTTCCTGATCGTGGGTAACATAAACAACTGTTAAGCCAAGATTCTGCTGGATTTCTCTTATTTCTTCACGCACTTGGCGCCTAAGTTTTGCATCCAAATTTGAAAGTGGCTCATCAAATAATAAAACTTGTGGTTCGAGCACCAAAGCCCTTGCAACTGCAACTCTTTGCTGTTGCCCACCTGAGAGTTCTGATGGCAACCGGTTTCCGTAATCTCTAAGACCAACTAAATCTAAACCTTGGTGTGCTCGATCTCTAATTTCTTCTTTATCAAAATTTGAAAAATTGAGGCCATATGAAACGTTTTCAATAACAGTCATGTGAGGAAATAATGCATATGATTGAAAGACCATTGAAACATCACGGTCCGTTGCTGGCAATAAAGTTACGTCTTGATCACCAATATATATTGACCCAGACGATGCCATTTCCAACCCAGCAATCATTCTTAAAGTTGTAGTTTTCCCACAACCTGATGGTCCCAATAATGTTACTAATTTTCCTGCTTCAATTTTAAGATCAATATTATCTACAGCTAAAACATCTTTCCCATATATCTTAGTAACATTTTTAAATCTTACTGGTGCAGCTTTGGAATTTACACTCATTTTATTTCCTTATTTATTTTTAGGAGATTGGTTAGTACGTCTACCTATTTCTGTGCGACCAACTATTAATCGCATCAGTCCCACAACAGAAAGCATTACAAAAATTAAGGTTGTAGAGTAAGCTATAGCAAGACCGTAATCATTATTTTCAACTCGTCCTATTATATAACTTGTTGCCATATCATATTCTGCTGAAACTAAGAATATAACTGCTGATATTGCTGTCATTGCCCTTACAAAACTATAAACTAATGCTGCTAAAATCGCAGGACGTAATAAAGGCAGAATAATTCGCCTAAATGTTTGCCAGGAATTAGCTCCTAAAGTTAAGGAACTTTCATCTAATGATTTATCAAGTTGAGACATAGATGCAATACCTGCACGTACTCCTACCGGCATATTTCTAAAAACAAAACTTACTACCAGTATTACACCTGTACCTGTGATCTCAATAGGTGGCACATTAAAAGCTAAGATATAACTTACCCCAATCACTGTTCCAGGTATTGCAAATGAAAGCATTGTTCCAAATTCAAAAGCATTTTTTCCAACAAAATTTTGTCTAGTAAGAAGATAAGCTGTAATGAGCCCAACAATAGCGGTTAATGGCGCAGCAATTCCTGCTATTTTGAGCGTTGTCCAAAAACTGTCCCACGCAGCCCCCGACCATCGAATACCAGTGTCCTCAAAACGGAAAGAAAATGCAGTGATATAATGTTTGATTGTTAGGGTATTATTTACACCCCAAAGCTCTACTACTGACCCATATAAAATCATCGCGTATACAACTATTGTAAATGCTGCCCAAATCATAGCAAGCACAAGTACAGGAATTGAAAGGGATTGTGGCATATGTGGATGAACACCACTATCTCCTTTTCCAGACACCGTTGTATAACTTTTCTTTCCCAACCAAAATCTTTGGGCATAAAATGCTCCAAGGGTAAAACAAAGGAGAACCATTGCTAACACAGCCGCTTTGCCCTGATCATATTGGGCGCCAACTATAGCAAAGAAAATTTCCGTGGATAGCACATCAAAATTACCACCTAAAACTAATGGGTTTCCGAAATCTGCCATACTTTCAATGAAACCTAATAAAAATGCATTTGCTAATCCAGGCCTCATAAGTGGCAATGATACAGTTTTGAAAACTTGCCATTTAGATGCTCTCAATGTTTGCGCAGCTTCCTCCATTGAAGGGGATACACCTTCTACCACACCAATAAGAACGAGAAAAGCAATGGGGGTAAAAGCCAATGTCTGGGCAATTAATATTCCAGGCATACCGTAAAGCCACCGAGTCGGTTGTGTGCCAAAGATATCAGCAATTAATGTAGTAACAGACCCAGATAATCCAAAAAGCAATATTAATGCTAAGCCAATGACAAATGGTGGAGTAATGATTGGCAAAACAGTTAAAGTGCGGAGAAGCTTTTTATATCGGAATCCAGATCGCGTTACGACTAATGCAAAGATAAGGCCTAATATTGTTGTGATAAGACCAACTAGAACGGCAAGAAATAATGAATTCCACGCAACCCCACATCGCCCTCCCCATAAACAACCAAGGCCCCACAAACGATCATCAAAGAATTTTGATGCAAAAACTATAGCCGAGTAATTACCACTTTCTGTAATAAATGCTGCAGTAAGCATTTTGGCTATGGGAAAGAATACGAAAATAGTAACAATTGAAACCACACCCAAAATAGAACTTACGACAAATACATCTCCATTAATTGCACCCCGTGCAGCTATTCCTTGGGTAAATATAAATAAAAAAGATGACGCAACAATTAATGCACCATATCCCATTCCGTATTGCCTATCTTCAAGATCTCCAAATAATAATTTGGCCCACTCAAAATTCCAGCCCCTAATGCCAATCGAAAAACCCTGTATCATCAGCCAACTAAATCCAATAGCACCAGCTAAAATCAACACTTTACCATAAAGAGGCTCAGTTTTTGCTTTTCTAAATACTATAAATGGAGCAAATAATGGAAAAATAAGAGGAGCAAGCCATATTTTTTCTTTCTGCAAAAGAAGAAACCCTGCAGGTGCATAATCTGTATCAAATGGATAACCATCTGTAAGCCATTCAAATAGAAAAAAGTCTTCTACCCCATACCAAGGTAGAATAAAAAATCCGGCCAACCCCATAATCATCCAAAAGATTAATACAGGGTTGGCCGCTTTATTGATTATTTCAGTGTTCATAATTTATTGTGCTAAAACTGAAACCTCATCATCCCACTTCTTCAGTAATCTTTTGCGAGTAGCAGATGATCCATATGTTTTAAAATCATAATCAATTAATTTAATAGTACTCATGTCAGGAGCACTTGCAGATGTTTTTGCACCTGTGTTTGATGGAACCTGAAATGCATTCACTTCTAAAGCAAGGTTTTGTGCATCTGCACTAAGCGCCCAGTCATAGAAAGCTTTTGCTTCTTTCATATTACGTGCACCATCAATAATTGACATTGAACCAATTTCATAACCAGTTCCTTCAGCCGGTGCTACAACTTTTACAGGAAACCCTTTAACAGCTTGCTTTACTGCATCATGCATGAAAACGATACCTATAGTAGTTTCACCGCGACCCGCAGCTTTAATTGGCGCAGATCCAGATTTAGTGTATTGATTTATATTTGAGTGCAAACCCTTCATAAAATCAAATCCACCATCTTCTCCAAAAAGCTGCATCATTGTTGCTAATGTTGTATAAGCTGTACCTGATGAATTTGGGTTAGCCATTTGGACGTGCCCTTTATATTCAGGCTTCGTTAGGTCTGCCCACGATGAAGGAGCAGGTAGATTATTTGCAGCTAATAAGTCTGTGTTATAGCCATACCCTAAAGCACCAGAATATATTCCAATAGTTTTATTGTCAGCACTTTCTGCTTGTGAAATTGCCCAAGGATGTAATTGGTCACGCATCGGAGAAACGTAAGATGCAGTTAATCCTTCTTCAGCAGCTTGAAGATGTGGATCCCCAGTACCACCCCACCATACGTCACCTTTAGGATTAGAACTTTCAGCTTTAATTTGAGCAAAAGTCTCACCTGATGACTTACGCGTCATTGCAACTTTTATTCCAGTAGCGTCTTGAAAATTATTAGCCATTAGCTGGCACCAATCTTCTTGTGCACTACAATATAACGTGAGTTTGTCTGCTTGTGCAGCGCCTACACTTGCGATTGCAACTAAGGACGCACTAAGCATAATTTTAAATGATTTCATTATAATTTCCTCCCATTTTATGTCATTTTGTTATGAGAGGTTATGAAAACTTTTATTAGATAGCAATCTTTTATATTTATTTATTCTTTAAAATAGATGTTATCGGTTCAATCATACTTGCGCTAGAAATCAATACAATTCCAACTATTTCGCGAAACCCAAATGTTTCACCAGCTAACAAGGCTACAGAAATTGATCCTACAACTATTTCAGTCATAAATAGTAGCCCTACTAATCCTGGATTTAAAAACTTTGGCCCCCAAAGTGTGGCCAAAGTTCCAGGTAAAATAAACAGTATCACAAAAATTAATAAAATTGGCAAAGCTGGCGATACTTGCGAAGCAGTGGGTAAAAAATTTGGCGCTAGAGCCATTGCAATTAATATAGAGAATACTGTAGCCCAGAAAAAGAAACCAAGTGTCATATCAATCGTTGATGCATTTTGATTTAATCTTATTCTCGTTGAAGCAACCGCCCACAACAAGCCTGATGCTACTCCCATCCAGTCTCCAATATTTTGTGGTATCGGGAATTTTATTCCTAATCCAAAAATGGTTAACATTCCTGTAATAGCAATTATCATAGAGAATATTCTTAATGGCGTTATATTTTCATTAAGAAAAAGTCTTCCTAAAATAGTTCCCCAAACGGGTGTCAGATAAAACAATAACATCGCCCGAACAACATCGGTATATACAATCGAGGTGGCATATAACATTAACGCTCCACCAGATAGCATTCCCGTCAATTGCAGATTAAAACCACCTAATTTCAAATATTTCAGGCGCAAAATCCCTACTGGTGTAAGAAATATTGTTGGAACAAGAAAGTAAATAACAGTCACCCAGAGTCCATTTATACCTTCACTTTCAAGAGCTCGTAATGGGATCCAAAACAAGCCCCAGACCCCACCTGCAAATAGACATGCCAGTTTAGCACGGCTTTCCAAATTGCTACTCATTTTCCAACCTTTTTAATGCGTGGTATGCTGATAAATTAAATATGAATATGTTGTTCTTAATTAAAAGCATTTTATGCCTTAATTCCAAAGATAACTGTCATAATCAAGCCAATAATAACTATGATCATGCGGATGGTATTTTTTGATAATTTCCTTGCAACAACTACACCAAAATAGCCCCCTATTGTTGCCGCAATCATCATGATAATTGCCTGTTGCCAAAAAACTATTCCTGCAATTGCAAAGGTCACTACAGAAGCAGCAGATAATGCAAATGACATTATATTTTTTAATCCATTCATTAAATGAATATCTCGCATGCCAAGTGTAGAAAATAGCGCAAGTAAAATTATGCCGAGCCCACCATTAAAATAGCCCCCATAAATACAAACAATTAAGGTGGTCAAATTTCCTAAAAATCCATTTGAATTACTGTTTTTTTTTGCCCATTTGGCGACAAAATCACCAAATGCAAATAAAAGCGTAGCAAATCCAAGTAACCAAGGAATAATATACGAAAAAACACTAGCTGGAGTAATGAGAAGCAATAAAGATCCTCCAATTCCTCCCATGATTGATAGTATTATTAATAATAGAAATTTAGATTTCGGGTATTCTTTTAATTCTTTAGAAAAACCCAAAGCGCCACTTAAATATCCAGGGAATACTGCTACAGCGCTTGTCGCATTTGCAGCAATTGTTGGCACACCTGTAAATACCAATGCGGGGAACGTCAGAAAACTGCCACCACCAGCAATAGAGTTTATAATACCAGCAATAAATGAAGCTGACGCAAGTAGAGAGAGTTCAAAAATTGTCATACTAAAAACCTAAAAATATTAAACATTTAAAATTACAGAAAAAAATTTATTCAAATAAAATAATAAAAAACTAAGTCGTATATTCATATCAATATACTTAAACATCATTCGTCAATACTTACTAACCAATCTTGAAAATAAGAAATTCAATCCTTGTATTATTTTATAATATTCTAAATGAAGTATGAGATATTTATCCTTATTCAAAACTACAGAAAAAGATTTAAAAATGAACCAATCAAATGATTATGTGCCCCCTAAAATGTGGGTACACACCTCCCAAAATGGTGGTACTTTTGCTAATATTAATAAACCAACGGCAGGTTCATTATATGAAGAAACACTTCCTGTAGGAAAACATCCCCTGCAATTATACTCTATGGGTACCCCTAATGGCATAAAAATTTCGATTATGTTAGAAGAATTATTAGCACTAGGACACACTGGTGCAGAATACGACGCATGGCTTTGTAGAATCCACAAAGGTGAACAATTTTCATCTGGATTTGTAGAAGCAAATCCTAATTCAAAAATACCAGTTCTTATAGATCACAGCGTTAAAACTCCTCAAAGAATTTTTGAGTCTGGTGCTATTTTATTTTATCTTGCTGAAAAATTTGGAGAATTACTTCCTACAACTTTTGAAGGAAGAACAGAATGTTTATCGTGGCTTTTTTGGCAGATGGGTAGCGCTCCATATTTAGGCGGTGGGTTTGGACATTTTTATAAATATGCACCAAAAAAAATTGAATATGCAATCGATCGTTTCACGATGGAAACAAAACGTCAACTAGATGTTTTAGATCATCGCCTCGATAAAGAAAGTTATATAAGTGGGCCAAAATATACAATTGCAGATATAGCAATTTGGTCCTGGTATGGGCAGCTTGTACTTGGGCAGCTTTATGATGCAGATAAATTTCTTAACGTTACAATCTATAAAAATGTTATTGCATGGGCAGAAAAAATAAATCACCGTAATGCTGTAATCCGAGGCAAAATGGTAAACCGTACATCAGGTGATTTAGATACACAGCTACATGAAAGGCATAGCTCTTCAGATTTTGAATTACGAAATGAAGCTGTTTTAAGAAAATAACTATATGAAAAATAAATCTAACAGAAAAGATTTGAATTTGAAAACGTTGGAACTATTCCAAATTTGTGCGAAAAAGGGTTTTATAGATGAAAACACGTACTAAGGTCGTTGTAATTGGCGGAGGTATTGCGGGTTGCTCAACTCTTTATCACTTAACTCAAGAAGGTTGGAGTGATGTGGTTCTCGTAGAACGAAACGAATTAACAAGTGGCACGACTTGGCATTCAGCAGCACAAGTTACTAATTTTGGAATGAACCAAACAATGGTTGGTTTAAAAAGCCACTCAATCAATTTATATAATGAATTAGCAAACGACCCTGAATACCCAATTAATTATCATCATGGCGATGGTGGCATTCGTTTAGCGAATACAGAAGCACAAATGGATGGGTATCGTCATTTTGCATCTATGGCAAAAGGCATGGATGTTAATTTTGAAGTTATCGATGCTAATGAATGTGCGAAACGCCACCCACTTATATCAAAAAATAATCTTCTAGGGGGTCTTTGGGACCCATCAGACGGTGATATTGATCCCGCTCAACTTTGCCAAGCTTTAGCGAGGCGAGCTCGCAAAGCTGGCGCTGAAGTCTATAGGAATACTCCTGTATCTGCATTGACGCAAAGATCAGATGATACATGGACTGTCCATACCGAGCACGGTGATATAGATTGTGATATTATTGTAAATGCGTGTGGATATAGAGTTAATGAAGTTGGATCAATGATGGGTGTACATCATCCCGTAACTTCTATGGAACATCAATATTTTTTAACCGAAGACATTCCTGAAATAAAATCTGCGGGGCATCGTATGCCTTTATTAAGGTGTCCAATTTCAGATTATTATTGCCGACAAGAAAAAAATGGTCTGCTTCTAGGTTTCTATGAACAGGACTGTAAAACTTGGGGCATGGATGGCATTGATCCAAATTTTGTGAATGCGCTTTGCCCGGACGATTTAGACCGTGTCACGGATGTATTAGAAGGTGCATTTGATCGCATGCCTGTTCTCATGGAAGCCGGAATACATACAGTAGTTAATGGACCTATAACCTACACCATTGATGGCGCACCTTTAGTTGGTGCAATCCCCGGCAAACAAAATGCTTTTTGTATAATAGGACTGCGTGCTGGTTTAGGTGAAGGAGGCGGTCATGGCTGGCTTTTAGCTCAACAAATCGTTCATGGTGAAGCTTGTTATGATACTTGGTGCATTGACCCTAGACGCTTTGCTGGACATACAAACGTTGAATTAACTGCACTTAAAGCAATTGAAGACTACCAGAACGAATTTCGATTTCATTTTCCACATGAACATAGACCTGCAGGACGAAATGCAAAAACCACACCGCTTACACCAATTTTTGCTGAACAAGGTGCTGAATTTACAGTTGTGAATGGGTGGGAACGTGTAGAATATATAAAACCTACAAAAGATTTCAAAACTACACTAGGATTCAAATTTGATGAAGCTTTTGATCTGATCGCAAGAGAAGTCAAAAATGTTCAAGAAAATGTTGGGTTGTGTGAAGTTAATGGCTTTAATCGCATTGAAATAACTGGATCAGATAGACATAATTTTTTAGATAGAATTTTTTGCGGTAATATTAAAAAACAAACTGGTAAAGTTGGCTTAGGGTACTTTCTTAATCATCATGGCATGTTAAAAGGTGAAGCGACTATTGCCAATCTTCCAGAAAGTGACCGGGGCCCTGCAAGAGTTTGGTATGGCTCAGCCGCTGCAAGTGAATATCATGATATGGATTGGCTAAGGCAGCATTTAAATCCAGTTGAAGATGTCCAATTAAAAAGTCTAACTAATGATCTAACGATACTTGTTTTAGCTGGACCAAATGCACGCAAAGTACTTTCAGCTTGTTCCCGTGGAGATTGGTCTAAAGATGCTTTTCCTTGGCTTAGCCTTCGAGAATGTTTTATTGGCATAGCCCCTGCTACAGTAATGGGTGTGAGTTTCTCTGGTGAGCTTGCTTATGAAATTCATATACCTAATGCATCTCTTTATGCCGCATACTTAGCTATACAAAAAGCTGGCATCGAATTTAATATAAAATTATTTGGTGCAAGGGCAGTCGATACAATGAGATTAGAAAAAGGATTTCTTCATTGGAAAGCAGATATAATAACTGAATTCGATCCATTTGAAACAGGTTTAAACAAGTTCGTTAATATGAATAAAAATGAATTTATTGGAAAAGAAGCTTTAAAATTCAGACAATCAGAAAAATGTTTAAATAAATTGGTTTCTTTAGAAATCGACACAAAAGATGCGCCAGCTCACGGTGGGGCAACGGTGTTGATTGATAATAAAGTCGTTGGGACCATCACATCTGGCGATTGGGGTCATAGAATAAATAAAAATATTGCATATGCGTTTATTAAATCAGAATGTTCCTCGATTGGTACTGAAATATTTGTAGACATACTTGGCGAGAAAATTAGTGCAGAAATAATAGAATCCTGCCCGTATGATCCAAATTTTGATATTATTAAAAGTTAAGCTAAAATAAAAATCAGAGATTATTTAATTTGGTATGCCATATCTTTATGTAAAATACCCGCATCTAAATACTCATCACCAAATTCAATAAAACCAAGCCCTTTGTAAAATTCTAGTGCATGGGTTTGTGAGCCTAATCGAACCGACTGACGAATATCATTCTCCTTAACATAGTTAATTATAAAATTTATGATATTAGAGCCAATACCCTGTCCTCTATAATCTTCAAGTACACAAACTCTTTGAACTTTTATAAAATTATCATAATATTTTAGTCTCGCTGCACCTACTGGAGTTTCATCAATAGTTAATAGGACATGTTCACAATTAGGATCATCTCCATCAACCTCTTCATACTCAGGAACATTTTGTTCTTCAATAAAAACTGTTCTCCTAAGTTGCAAACAAGATAATAAATCGTTTTTATCTTGTGTAATTCTTATGTCTGTTACCATGACAATCCTAAAATTTAATAATTGATAGTATTTTTTTATAATATAAATTTAGAATTATAAAACAGTTAATATTCACTTTTAGGATCATCAAACAATGGTAGACGCATCATCAAAATTTCAAGATAGTTTGCCAATCTCATCCGATGAACTTCTAAAAACGCTAGATCAATGGAATATCAAATATAATTTATTTGTGCATGTTCCACTGAGAACTGTTGAAGACTCAAAAAAAGTACAAGGAATTTTTATATCTTCTGAAAATGGTGGAGGGCACGTTAAAAATTTATATTTAAGGGATAAGAAAAAAAAGAATATCTTATTGGTTGCCCAGCAAGATCAAACTGTAGATTTAAAAAAACTGAGTAAAAACTTAGGCTTCAGTAATTTATCTTTTGGGTCTCCTGAAAGATTAATGCAGCATTTAGGCGTACGACCAGGCTCTGTTACACCACTTTCAATGATCACTGGTGTAAAAAATGACGTTTCACTATTTTTAGATAAAAACCTAAAGAGTAAGTCTGTTATTTATATTCACCCTCTGGTTAATGACCGAACAATAGAAATGACAATAGAAAATCTAGAAAAATTCTTTTCAAAGATTGGAATTAGCTACACGTGGACCGACTTATGAGATTACATAGTTCCATAATAACTATTACATTTTCAATGTTTTTCACATTAATCACCAACTCGGTGATGGCTGACGAAACCATCAGAAATTCATCAAAAAAGCAATATTCAAAAATCAGTATTTTATCTGGATTAATTACCCATGTGCGTGATGGTGATACAATTATTGTAGGCTCAATACCCATTAGATTAGCCGCTCTAGATTGTCCTGAAAAAAATACAACCAAAGGTATGATTGCAACAAAAATTGCTTTGAAATTTATTGGCCAGGCTGCTGATTGCAAATTGACGGGTGCTAAAACTTATGACCGTTTTGTTGCTTATTGTTCGATGAATGGAAAAGATTTTGGTCAATATATGATCCAAAACTCTTCGTGCAAACCATGGAAGAAATTCGATATCTGGAATAAATATTAATCTAATTTATTCAATTTTTCTAAATGAGAGAGAGGTAAAGAATATTCATTTTTGATTTGCTTCAATGAAATTTTTGTAGACATTGCAGTAAAATCAATTTCACCAATAAGTTGTTGTTGCAGAATATCATAAGCTTCCATTGACGGGCATATTATCTTTAATTGATAATCTGCACCTTCACCAGTAAGTCTATGAGCTTCAATAATTTCAGGAAATTTAGAAATAACTTCTGAGAATTCATCTACCCAATCGATTGTATGTCGCCCAACACTTATTGAAAGAAAAACAACTATTGGCAAACCAATAGAATATCGATCAAAAAGGATTTTTTTTCCTAATATCACATTTTGTTCTTCCATTTTTTGCAAACGGTTCCAGCACGCAGTCTTAGATATTCCTACTCGACGTGAAAGCTCAAGAAGTGACAAATCTGCATTCTCTTGCATTTGAGTTATTAACTTTATATTGACATCATCCATTCTAAAAAATCCTTCAAAAGTGAATTTTGTTCCAAAATATAGTAATAATTAAAAATAAAAAGAACAAAGTTCATAAAATTATACTTTATTTATTACTATTGGTCATTTTTTAAGTATGGAAACATTAATCTAAAAAAGGATATTGAAAATGGCTCTAGAAACACTCAATTTGGAAACCTTAATGCTTCATGCAGGAAGCCACAGACGTGATTTATCTACAAATTCAGTAGCTGTACCCATATATCAAACAACGAGTTATGAATTTGATAGTACAGAACATGCAGGGAAATTATTTGCACTACAAGAATTAGGAAATATCTATACAAGAATTACAAATCCAACCACGCAGGTGCTTGAAGAAAGAGTTACAGCATTAGAAGGTGGCGCCACTGCTGTTGCAGTATCATCAGGTTCGTCCGCGGTAAGTTTAGCAATTCAAAATGTTGCTTCATCAGGCGATAATATTGTTGCATCTCCTCATTTATATGGAGGTACATACAATCTTTTTACAAATACTCTTCCCAAAATGGGGATTGAAGTACGCTTTGCCGATCCGTCTAATCCTGATAGTTTTGCCGAATTAAGTGATGATCACACTAGGGCATACTTTGGTGAAACATTACCAAACCCTAAGCTTGTGCCATTTCCGATTGCCGAGGTATCTGACATTGGACGAAAAAAAGGTATTCCACTTATTGTTGACAATACTGCAGCTCCCATAACTTGCAGACCTTTTGATCATGGTGCAGCAGTTATTGTTCATTCACTAACAAAATTTATTGGGGGTCATGGTACCTCTATTGGTGGCATAATTATCGATGGAGGAAATTTTGATTGGCTGGAAAATCCAGATCAACAACCAAATTTTAATACACCAGACGGTAGCTATCATGGAGCAATATGGGGGTCATTAGTTCCCGAAGCATTAGGTGCACCAATCGCTTTTGCTATAAGAGCACGAGTTGTATTATTACGTGATCTTGGACAGGCACTATCTCCGTTTAATGCTTTTCAACTTATACAAGGATTGGAAACACTTCCACTTCGTTTCAACAAACATCAAGAAAATGCAGAAAAACTTACAGGCTATTTAACTAGTCACAAAGATATAATATCAGTTACCTATCCAAGTCTTTTTAAAGGGCCAGATAAAACATTAGCTGATAAATATCTTTCATCAGGAAATGGCGCTCTTATAGGAATTGAGCTCAAAGGTGGCGCAGATGCTGGTAGAAGCTTTATTGATAATCTTAAATTAATATATCACGTGGCTAATATTGGTGATGCGCGTACACTTGCTATCCACCCCGCTTCAACAACTCACTCACAATTATCAGCTGATGACCAACTTAAAGCAGGTGTCACTCCTGGCTATGTAAGATTATCTGTGGGTATTGAACATATAGATGATATTATTGCTGATATTGATCAGGCTCTAAGTGCTTAAAATAAATTCTAACGAGGAGACTAGTGCAAAATCTAGTCTCCCCATAATAAATCATTTCTTATTTGTATTCAATTAAATCACCAGTAAGAGGTATTGTATGCCTATCAACTTCGTTAAATTCTTCTAAAAGATGTCGTTGAGTATCTAGCCAATCAACACCACCACTCATACTCTCCTGCAAAATATCAGAATCTCTTATTACGACTGCAATTACTTCATCTCCAGATTTCATTAAAAAATGAGTTGGCGGAACCGCAGTCCCACGATCTTTTGAAAACTCTAAAGAAGCCTCTATAAATTCATCCATGCATCCATTTTTTGGTTTAAATCTGATAATCGACATTTTTTTCATTATTTTTCTCCTTTAATTTATTTTATATTACAAAAATATTGGCAAAAATTACCTAAAGTAAAGAATTCGTTTTAAATAAAAAACTTGCACGCCAAAAAAACTTATTCAAATGTATAAACATCAGTTCAAGTAATAAGATTTTTAACACTTTAAGTTAGGGAATAATGGAATGGAATGTTGTGGCCCAGGGTATTCTAGCCCTTCAGAAGCTATTAAGGCACCTCGTGAAAAACTATTATATACGATATCAATTTATACTGGTACCGGCATTCAAAAGCCTGATTATTTGGCAACTATTGATGTCGACCCTAAAAGTGAAACATTCAGCCAAGTAATACATAGATTAGAAATGCCTGGCATTGGAGATGAACTACATCATATGGGTTGGAATGCTTGTTCATCATGTTTTGATGACGGGTCAATGTCGCGAAAGTATTTATTACTACCAGGTGTACGCTCTAATAATATTCACATCGTAGATACGGCAACTGATCCACGCACTCCCTCTTTGTACAAAGTAATTAATGGGGCAGATATAAAATCAAAAACAAATTTATCAGGCCCACATACTGTGCATTGTTTAGGTTCAGAAATTATTATTTCAATGCTCGGAGATGCCAAAGGCGAAGCACCTGGTGGATATTTACATTTGAACAAAGATTTTGAAATTCAAGGTCGATGGGAAAATTCTATGGGCAACATAAAGTTTGGTTACGATTTTTGGTATCAGCCTCGCCACAATATTATGGTCAGTTCAGAATGGGCGGCACCTAATACTTTCATGCCTGGGTTTGACTTGGAAGAAGTGGGACATTTGAAATACGGAAGAGAAATTCATTTCTGGGATTTTGAAAAACGAGAACCCATAGAGACCATGTATCTTGGTGAAGATGGATTGTTGCCACTTGAAGTTAAATTTCATCATGACCCTGATAGTTCTCATGGTTTTTGCGGGGCTGCGCTCAGTTCTAATGTTATTCACTGGTGGAAAGATAAAAATGAAAAATGGCAATGGGAAAAAATAATTGATGTAGAGAATGCACCACACCCAGAATGGCCACTGCCTGTTCCAGGCGTAATGTCAGCAATTCTAATATCAATGGATGATAAATACCTTTATCTAAACAATTGGCTCCATGGAGATATGCGCCAATATGACATTTCAGATCCACATGATCCAAAACTTACTGGCCAAGTTTGGATGGGTGGACTGCTTGGTAAAGCGCCAATTGTGAATGGAGTGAAAATAGCTGGTGGCCCACAAATGTTCCAACTTTCTTTGGATGGGAAAAGACTATATGTGACAACATCTTTATTTTCTACATGGGACAATCAGTTTTATCCTGAAATACGTGAACGTGGTGGCGTAATGGTTATGATTGATTGTGATCCAATACACGGTGGAATGTCATTAAATAAAGATTTTATTGTTGATTTTGGAAAAGAGCCAAATGGTCCAAGTCGATGTCATGAAGCTCGTTATCCAGGTGGTGATTGTACAAGTGATATTTGGCTATGACAGCAATAACTTTAGCAAACCGAGATGGAAAAACTTTTGAGGTAAACCCTAAACGTCCAATTTTAGAAAGTTTACGTGACCAAGGTGTAGATCTACCCTTTGGCTGTAAATACGGAGGATGTATTACTTGTGCAGCAAAATTAATTTCAGGAAAAGTTGATCAAAATAGACAGGTGGCATTAAACAACCGGCAAATTAATAATGGCTATATTATATTGTGCGTTGCAAGACCATTAACTGATATTACAATTGAAATCGGCGTGGAAAGTCATAATCAGTTATATCGAAACCCATTTTTAGACCCATTAAAACCTCATGAGCTAAAAGCAGACATAGCTACGTTAAAGGAAGAATAGTAATGCCTGATGCAAAAGTTAATCATATCTACGAATATGATCCAAAATACCTTGCTGATATATTAAGTTCTGTAAGAACTATCGCTCTTGTTGGCGCAAGTGCTGATAAAACTAAGTTCAGTTATGGCGTATTACGTGTTCTTCACGAAACTGGGTACACAATTTTTCCTGTTAATCCAAATCCAAAACTAAAGGAAATACGTGGAATAAAGGTTTATCATTCTCTTGAAGAAATTGAACATAAAGTTGACATGGTAGATGTCTTCAGACCAAAGGAAGAATTTTATGGGTTTGCAGAGAAAGCTATTTCTATTGGCGCTAAAGTTCTTTGGGGTCAGATAAACGTTTATGATGACCAAGCTGCAAAATTAGCTGAAGATGCTGGCTTAAAAGTAGTAATGAACAGATGCCCAAAAATTGAATTGTTTCGACCTTTTTGGAAACCAAGGCTTGACTTAAAGATTTAAATTTAAATTACACTTAATAAAAAGTTAACATGTATAATTTCATAATAAATAATCTCAGATGGCTTACTGCAGGTGCATTACTTACTTTTTTATCAAGTTTTGGACAAACATATTTTATTTCAATATTTTCAGGCGAGATCCGAAATACTTTTAATTTATCTCATGGAGATTGGGGATCAATTTACGGGTTCGGTACATTTGCTTCCGCAATCGTAATGATATGGGCAGGTGGCCTTACAGACATAATGAGGGTTCGAAAACTTGGCCCAATAGTGCTCTTTGCGCTTGCAACCTCATGTTTGTTGATGGCGTTTAATCCATTAGTAATTTTATTACCTTTGGTTATATTTTGCTTGAGATTAACTGGGCAAGGAATGTCCACTCACATTTCTGCAGTTGCGATGTCCCGTTGGTTTGTTAGCAACCGTGGAAAAGCACTTTCTGTTGCTAACTTAGGCTTTTCAATCGGTGAAGCATTAATTCCCATATTATTAGTATCAGCTTTGGCATATTTTGCCTGGCAAGAAATTTGGATAATTGCAGCTTTAATAACGCTATTCGCTATCCCAATTTTAATCTGGCTTTTACGCCAGGAACGAAGTCCCCAATCTATTGACGCTGAAGACCAGTCCTTTGGAATGAACAATCGGCACTGGACCCGCAAGCAAACTTTAATTCATCCTTTATTTTGGTTTATGATGCCCGCATTTATTGGCCAATCTGCCTTTAATACAGCCTTCTTTTTCTTACAGGTTCATTTCTCTGAAATAAAAGGTTGGGATCATTTTAACTTAGTTGCAATGTTTCCAGTTTATACGGGCGTAGCAATTACCACGATGATACTGTCTGGTGTTTTATTAGATAAATTTGGAACAGCTAAATTAATTCCATTTTTTCAGTTACCAATGATTGTTGCTTTTTTATTATTTGCATATGGCGATACCTTGCTCATGGCTTTAATTGGGTTTATCTTTTTAGGAATAACGTCAGGAGCTAATACAACACTTCCCAATGCATTTTGGGCAGAATTTTTTGGCACTAAATACCTAGGCACAATAAAAGCTGCTGCAGCAGCAGCAATGGTACTTGGCTCAGCAATCGGCCCTGCTATCACAGGATTGTTATTAGATTTTGATATTTCTCTAAATATTCAATATGTGGGTATATCAATATTCTTTGCCTTTTCATCAGCATTCATGTGGATAGGCGTTTCTCGATCTAAAGTGCATCTTTTTAAGTAATGTTTTATAAATACACAATGAATAGTCTATATGACTGATGCTGTGGGAGAAAAAATAAAACACAGCATCAGCCAGAATTTTTCTAATACATTCATAATGATGAATAATTGAATAGGTATCAAGAAAAAAATTATCCTCTGAAAATATTTACCCAACACCAATTCATACGCTAAAATATAATATTAAATTAGTAGCCTAGAACTTTAGATCAATGATTAGCGTAACTCAGCTATTGACTCTCTGCGAATTCAGACCAAGTTTATAAGATATATTTTGGGAGAGTTTTTATGAGCCAACGCTTTATAGTAAGTAAATTAAGTATAGCATTTATTGCTCTTTCAAGTCCTTTGTTTGCACAGGAAAACTTCCAATCAATAAATCTAGCAGGAACAGTCATTGCAGAAAATGAATCAGGTTTATCATACGAAGCTCAAGGTTGTATTACTCAAGTATCTCAAGACGCTGTGAATTCTGGTTTGGCAAAAAAAGATCAAGTTTTAGTCAAATTAGACGATAGAACAAGTCTACTTGCGCTAAAGTCTGCACAAGCGCGTGCTGGAGATCTAAAAGCTGCTGTTGAAGAAAGTGAATTTTCTATCACAGTTGCAAAAGCAGATTTATCACGTTCAAAAGAAGAATTTGATTTTGTAAAACGTGAATTTGACCGTACCAATGTATTATTTAAACGTGGCTTGGTTAATGAAACAATGTTGGAAACTGCTGAACGCAAAAAATTAGATGCTACATTTTCTGTAGATCGTGCTGAGGAGGCATTAGTACGTGTAAATTCACAGAAATCGCGCGCAGTTATAGCTCATGAAATCGGTCAGCTTGAAGTTCAATCAAAAGAGCTTGATCTTGATGATTTAACTATGCGAGCACCATTTGATGGAGTGCTACTTAACTTTGATCCAAATCTGGGCGATTGTGTCTCTCGGGGAACTTTAGCTGCACAAATATATGCACCCGAAGCTAAAATTGTAGAAACTTTTGTATTCGTTGATCAACTTGTTATTGCAGACTCTGTTGGCGTGGTTGTCGACAACCCTGTAAATGTAATCCGTGTTAACGGACAAATTTGTCCAGGGATTTTCTCAGGCGTAGAAACTGAAGCAAACCTTGAAAACCAGAATGTTAAAACAACTATCGATTTAGACGACAATTGTGCCCGTTCAATGTTCTTAAATGAAGCCGTTGAAATCGAAACTTTGCCCAAGGCTAAATAAAGCTAATTAATCATAAATTTATTTTTGGCGGCTGTGGGTTATTTGCAGGATTTGAATCTATAAGATTTATTTCCAACAATTCTTTATTATTTATTTTTTTGAGTTGATTTTGAACAGAACTTGCAAGTTCTTTTGGGTAAATTTGATCTTCACCCAAATAAAACGCAAATGATTTTAAATGCTTCGCCTTCTTTAATGGGTCTTCAATTGTTGCTTTAGTCCAATGGTATAATCCATATCCATCAATACCATTTTGCTCAGCTTCGACACAATATGCTTCAAATGCATCATAAGTACAGACAAGTACCATCTTATGATATTCTGCTATTTTTTTTAAATTTTTTGATAAATTTTGTTGGTACATATCTCTCAAATCATTAGATATATTTTCCGTCACTTTTATACGAATTTGATATAACCATTCTGACATTGATTTTACTCCACAATTGAAACATATTAAAACATATAGCTTTGCATAAATCCAAAGCAAAACAATTTCATCCGACCAAATCGGGCACCCATATAGAGTACTATACAAAATGTTTGAATCTTTTTTTCCAAAACCGAAACTTTTCTTTGGCTCATTAGTATTATGGATAATATTCCTAATTACTGTTTGGTACAGTATTGGTGAAACACTAGGTAATTCTTTGGGCTTCAGCCTCAATACAGAAGAGCAAGTAATTGGTTTGGGTCACTTTATAACATCCGAGTTTTTATGGTTTGATTTATTTTATCTTTTTGGCACTTTAATTTTTTATTATTCATGGCGAAGATATCATCCACATTTTTGGCAAAATTGGTCAATTTTAGGATCAGCATTATTAATTTATTTATCATATGCATCAGTCCAAGTTTCCGTAATCATAAATGCTTGGTATGGGCCGTTTTATAATGACATTCAAACAGCTCTTGGCGGCACTGGAGAGATCACGGTCTCTAAACTTTATAGCCATTTTATAATTTTTTGCACGATAGCTTTTCCGTATATAGCATTCATAATCGCAAATAGATTTTTTACATCTCATTTTATATTTCGTTGGCGAACAGCAATGAACGAATTTTACGTGTCTCGTTGGAAACAAGTTAGACATATTGAAGGTGCTTCACAACGTATTCAAGAAGATACAATGAGATTTGCGGCTATAATGGAAGGACTCGGAGTTGCCTTTGTGGATTCAATTATGACTTTAATAGCATTTCTTCCAGTTCTTGCAGCATTATCAGTGCATGTTGAAACACTACCAATTTTAGGTGCAATCCCATATCCGTTAGTAACGCTATCAATTGTTTGGTCTATATTTGGAACATTAATACTTTTATTTGCAGGTATTAAGTTACCTGGATTAGAGTTTAGAAACCAACGTGTTGAAGCAGCGTTTCGTAAAGAATTAGTGTTGGGAGAAGATAATGAAGATAATGCACAACCAATTGCATTAAGGGATTTATTTTCAAATGTAAGAAAGAATTATTTTAGGATATATTTACACTACACATATTTTAATTTGTTTAGGTACATGTACATACAAGCAGATAATGTAATTGCTTATGTATTTTTAATTCCAACAATTGTATCAGGTCGAATTACACTTGGAATTATGAACCAAATATTAAGAGCCTTTGGCCAGGTAGCATCTTCATTTCAATTCCTAGTTTCTTCATGGACTACCATTATAGAGCTAATTTCAATTTACAAACGACTTAAAGCTTTTGAAGCAGCTATTAATGATCAGCCATTACCAAAAATTGATCGTGATTTTGTCGAAGATGGGTCGAAAGAAGTTTAATGCATGTAAGCTTGAGGACAAGAAACTCAGCTTTAATATTCTGCACAAAGCATAAAATCCATTACGGATGGATTATGGTTGCTTTGGCTTTTTTCTCTGCCCTATTTGCTACAGCATCAGTTGGTGTTCCTAGTGTTTTAATAGTTCCAATGTCAAAAGATCTTGGCTGGTCAATTGGAGAAATAGCTGCCCCTACAGGTTTAAGGTTGGCACTCTTTGGTCTCTCAGCACCATTTGCCGGAGGCTTAATGCTAAAATATGGTCCACGACGTATGGTTGGATTGTCAGGATTTGTATTAATTATTGGCTTAATTATCTCAATTTTCACAACTGAGAAATGGCATCTTTGGTTAGGTATGGGTATTTTACTTGGTATAGGCCCAGGTTTGACTGCTATGCAATTGTCTTCTGTAGTTGCTTCAAGATGGTTCTCCGAAAGGCAAGGCCTCGTTATTGGGTTGATGACAGGTGCTACAGCCACTGGAACTTTAATTTTCATGCCCCTTGCCGCTACAATAAGTGATTTATATGGCTGGAGAGCCGCTATGGCTATTCCAACCATTGGTTCTGTTATTAGTATAATATTATTTTATCTTTTTGCTTGGGATAGGCCTGAAAACATCAACATTCCCCGTCTTGGTGAAACAGAAGTAGGCTTAGCACCTGAGCCTTACAAAGAAAATTTTGTTGTCTTATCTTTTAATGCACTTTTCATTGGCATGAGGACCAAATTATTTTGGATTTTAGCTCTCACATTTATGATATGTGGCATATCTAGTTTTGGTTTAACACAAGCACATATAGTTCCCTTCTGTGGAGACCTAGGTGTACCATTTGCAGCTGCAGCATGGCTTCTTGCTGTAATAGGGGTAGCTGACCTTATAGGGACTACTGGCTCTGGGTGGCTAGCTGATCGGTATGACAATCGATGGCTACTTACAATTTATTATGGATTTCGTGGAGTAAGTTTGGTTTGGTTAGTGAGCTCAGACCCTTCATATGCTGCATTGACAATATTTGCTATAATTTATGGATTAGACTTTATTGCAACTGTTCCACCTACAGTCAAACTAACCATCGGCAGATTTGGAAGAGAAATAGGTCCTGCAATTTTTGGCTGGATATTTGCATCTCATCATGTTGCAGCCGGATTAATGACTGTTGGAGCAGGTGTTAGCCGTGATTTTATCGGCAGCTATGTCCCTTCTTTCTTATTTGCCGGAATAACTTGTTTTATCGCTGCAGCTAGTTTCTATTTTGTAAAAAATAGCGATATGAAATCAAGTAACATTTAAGCGCCCTACTCCTGCACTTCTTGACATTACTCTAACAATTACACTGATTGTGATAATAATTAACACAAGGGCTAGTGTTACCGCACTTGAGTGTTGCGCCATGTCTTGTTCTTGATAACTAAAAATTAAACCTGTTAGCACCATATTGCCTGGCGAAATTAACAAAATTATCAAAGATAATTCGCGCATGGCTGTAATAAATGTCAATAACATACCGGCCACAAGGCCACTCATTGAAAGTGGTATGATTATGCGCAGCATTCGTCTAAACCAGCCAATTCCTTGAACTCGCGCAGCCTCTTCTAGTGATTGGTGGATTTGCAAAATTGCTGCAATTCCTGTTCTCGATGTAAATGGTAAATTCTTAATAACTGTTATTAAAATCAAAATTGTAAACGTTCCATATAAAGCAGGTATTGGCCCTATACTGGTTGAGAACATACCAATATAAATCGCACCAAGAGCTATAGATGGAAATATGTATGGGGCAAAAGCAATCGATTCTAACCATTTTGACAATCTATCACCTCGACCCCGGACAACTGCATAACCAACTAAAAGTCCAAGAATTCCATTAAATATAGCAGCAGCAAATCCTAGTTTAATAGAATTGAGCAATGCACCAAGTATGCCCTTATTGTGAATTATTCCTGGCTCACCATACGCGAGACTTACGTCACCCTGACCTTTCCAGAAATAGGTCGTAAGATTTGATAAACTATAATCTCCTGGGATAAGCGTTAAAGACTCCCAGAGTAGTAAAATCAAAGGCATAGCGACTGTTATACAAAGGAACAAAATAAGTAACACTGTAACTGGCCAACGCATCTTTCCAAGGTCACTTTCACTCTTTCTAAACCCTTTTCCAGTCATTGTTACGTAGCTCTTTCGCACACCAATAATACGACTGTTAATCCAAATAAATGATATAGCCAAAACTATCAAAACTAATGCTAACACAAATGCATCGCCTTGGTTTCTAGCATTTATTGAAGCATATATCTGTGTCGAAAATGTGAAAAAACGAACAGGTAATCCAAGTAATGCAGGAGTGCCAAATGTGCCAAGAATTCTAATAAATGTTAAAACAATTGCAGACCCAATCGCTGGCATTAGCAACGGCATAGTGATTACACGGATCCGCTTCCATTTACCCATACCACTAGTGGCACCAGCTTCTTCAAGTTCACTGTCTACAGTAGCTAAGGCCCCAGAAATCAATAAATAAGCATATGCATAGTAATGTAATGCTAAAGTTATCACGATTGGGAAGAACCCATATGCCACCCAGTCCGGAGCTTGGACACCAGTTAAATATGTAAGCAATCCTTCTGAGCCACCTATACGATCATTTTTGAATAAGCTGAGCCAAGCAATTGCCATAACCCAAGACGGCATCATATAAGGTATTACAAGCATTCCACCAAAAATACCCTTAAAATACACATTTGTTCTTACCATGAGCCAAGCCAAACAAAACCCAACCGATAATGCGATTACCGTTACAGCAAAACCCATTTTTAAACTGTTTAAAAGTGGCTTGTAGAAAAGCGCGGCAGATATAGGCTGATTAAATACTCGATCTAAATGGAATAGAGTAAATTCACCAACCACACCATCTGGCTCATAAGCAAGATCGTAACTTTGAAATGTTAAGGCATCTTTAATAATTTGCAACAAAGGCACTAACACCACAAAACTCAAAAAACAAAGAGCTACCAATCCAATGATCAGTTCAGGCCTATTTTTTAGTCTATACGATTGATAGAAAATATTACGAATAGACCAAAATTTAGGTTTGTTGTTGCCTGCAGAAATAGCCATAAATTCAACCCACATTATTACGCAGGTTTTCCTGCGTTTCAGGATCAAAGAAACTTAATGTATCATGCTCAAAATTAATCCAAAGTTTTGAATTTTCAGGTAGAGTTATAAAACCATTTTGGAGCAACGTAATGGGGGTTTCTCCAGCTTTTACTTCTATTATTGTATTAGCCCCTGTGGGTTGAATTATTCCTGTTACGACTTCTTGCCATCCATTTTTTTTAGTTTCGGATACCTCAATTTTTTCTGGCCTTACGCCTACAATTAAACGCCCCTTATTTTTTGCAAAATTTTCAGGTAACGGAATTTCAATATCACTGCACTTAATTTTCCCATTATCAATTTTGCCTTCAAATAAATTTATGCCTGGATCACCAATAAACTCAGCCACAAAAATATTAGCTGGATGATGATATATATCATATGGTGAACCTTCTTGCATGATCCGCCCTTCATTCATAATAATTACTCGATCAGACAAAGTTAGGGCTTCTATTTGGTCGTGGGTTACATAAACTGTTGTTGCGGTAAGATCACGATGTAAACGTTTCAAGCTTGCACGCATTTCAGTTCGTAATTTAGCATCCAAATTAGAAAGAGGCTCATCCATTAGTAGAATTTTTGGTCTTAATGCAATCAATCTTGCAACGGCAACTCTTTGTTGTTGACCACCAGAAAGTTCTGAAGGGTAGCGTTCAGCATATCCTGTAAGCTGAACCATTTCTAAAGCATTCTTTAATCTATCTGCAATTTCACTTTTTGATATCTTTTGCTCTTTCAAAGCTAAAGTAATATTTTTTGCAACTGTCATGTGCGGCCACAAAGCATAGCTCTGAAATATCAGCCCAAGATGACGTGCCTCTGGTGGAACAACTACACCATCATTTCGTGAAAAAACTACCTTATCATCTAACTTTATCATCCCTTGATCTGGTTCTTCTAAACCAGCCACCATTCTAAGTGTCGTAGTTTTGCCGCAACCTGATGGTCCAAGAATTGTTAAAAATTCTCCAGTTTCAACTGTGAGGTCGAGGTTTTTAACCACGACCTCTTTTCCATAGGACTTTACGATCCCATTGAGAAGTATTTGTCCCATTTAAGCGTCCTTTATTGGCTTGAGTAAATCATCCAAAAATCACGCAATTTAGGTCCTTGTTCCCACATAAATTTAGCAGATACATTCCAGCCCTTCATTTCATCCCAAATTTCACCACCTTGAGGTAATGGAACGTCACTACGTGGACTTACTGATCCTGCATCATGATATGGAGCTAAACCTTGAAGCAAGTCAAAACTTGCGCCCTCAATGTAAGGCTTATCAAGTTTTGTATCAAGATTTATGTCAGTACTTCCTAGCAAATAAGCAATCAATACTTTAGCGGCATTAGGGTTTGGAGCATGAGCACCAATTGACATAAAGTTAGGATATACAAGCCTAGCAACTGGATCCAAATTTGATACGATTGCATTAACGTTTCCCTTAGAATCATTGCGTGAAATATAGGTCATATTTCCCATAGCAATTAATGCATCATCTTGCCCAGCTTTACCCGCAGCATCAGCTAATTTAGATCCCGATTTATATATAACTATATCGTTTTCTAACATTCTTTTTACAAATTCGTATCCAGCATCTGGGACTCCATCACTTAGCACAATATCTTCACCAGTTAATCGCTTATAAGCAGCAGCCATTTCTTCTGGCTCTTGAACTAATGTTGCAAGACCCATTAATGAAGATCCTGAAGACATTGGATTTTTAATTCCCACACGCCCACGATATTTTTCTTGTGTTAATTCCCAAACATTGCTTATTGGTGCACCATCTGGATGAACTTCCGTATTATAGAAAAAAACCATAGCTTCATTTACTCTAATAAGTAATGGATCACGGTTTTCCGAAGGAATTCGGTCTACATAATGCGAAGGCACATAATTAAAAATACGATTTTTTCCTAAAAGTTCATACATCACCTGACCTGAATTGCCTGTTGTAACAACATCAGCTGTAAAAATACCTGCGTCTTGTTCACGAACCGTTTTTTCAATCGTTTTGACTGAGCCAAGATCATAAACTGTTAGCTTTATTCCAGGGTAAAGAGCTTCAAAATGGTCAACTAATTTTGCAATTCTTCCAGAAGCTGTGTAAACAGATACCTCACCTTCTTCTTTAGCTGCAGCAACAATTTCATCCCAATTTTCTTGGCCAGTTGCGTGAGATCCAAGTGAATTCTCCATCAACCATGCATCAAGCTTTGCTGATATTCCATCAGCTACAGAAAATGTTGCCGTTGTCGAAAACAACACAATTGCAGCAGCTTTTGAAAGTGTTTTTAAAAGATATCGTTTTGTTAACTTCATAATTTAACTCTCCCTAAATTTAATAAATTTCAAGTATCGTTATGGAACACTAATAAATATCAAACATCAATAACGAATGTTCGTTTTCTTTCTATATTGCTAGAAAATTAATCTGATGTTATTAAATGGCTAGGATGTTCGTCTAAATAAATTGGCATTCTAAAAATAAATACGTTTGCATTCTTTAACTCCAAAAAATATTTAAATGACAAAAATAATAAACAGTATATCCGAAATTGTTCATGAATATGATGCTATTGTATTCGATCAATGGGGTGTGCTTCATGATGGTAAAGTTTCTTTTGAAGGAGCTATTGAATGCTTAAACGGCTTAAAGAAAAGTAATGTAAAATTAGCAGTATTATCAAACTCTGGTAAACGATCACAATCAAACGCAGAACGAATTTCTATGATGGGTTTCTCAAGCACACTCTTTGAAACCATCATGACAAGCGGTGAAGCACTATGGACTGATATATCATCAAATATAATCAATGAAAAAAAGTTCTTTCCAATAGAACGTGATAAAGGTGATGCCAAGCTATGGGCAGGAAGTCTGGATATTTCATTTGAAGACTCAGTCCATTCTGCCCAAGCAATTCTACTGATGGGCTTACCTGATGGTGACGATCTCATTAACTGGACTGATATTTTAGAAATAGCACTTGATTTAAACCTTCCACTATATTGTTCAAATCCTGATCTCTTAAGTCCTCGCCCTGGCGGTAAACTAATTACAGCAGCTGGAGTATTAGCCCATCATTATCGCGAATGTGGTGGTAGGGTAGTTTTTTACGGAAAACCTCATGTAGAAATTTTCAAAAAACTACAAGATATTCTAAATTCAAAACGTATTTTAATGGTAGGAGATAGTTTAGATCATGATATTCTTGGGGGGTTTAGCGCAGGGTGGGATACATTACTTGTAAAATGTGGTATTCACGCTCCTGAATTTATAAGAAATAATGATACCATCACACTAAAAAAAATTATAAATCTAAAAAAATGCAAACCACCTACATATCTAATAGAGAATGTAAAATGAAAATAAGGTTCTAACATTGAATAAATCAATTATATTTGTTACCGGATTATCAGGTGCAGGAAGATCTGAAGTCATGAAAGCTTTAGAAGATCTTGATTTCTTTTGTGTCGATAATTTACCTTTGGCTTTATTATCTGATCTATCTAAACTTTCAAATACCCCAAAAGAACCAGAGCAGCGTTTAGCTGTATCTTTAGACGTTAGGGGAAATGATTTTTTTACTGGTTTCTTATCAACCATTGATAATTTGGAAAACTCAACAGCATCAAACACCATTCTTTTCTTAGACTGCGCTGATGAAGTTTTGGTTCGTCGATATTCTGAAACGCGCCGCAGGCATCCAATACATGAAAGTGAGAGCCTACTTGAATGCATTACGAAAGAGCGTGCATTACTTTCAGAGATTAGAGCTCGTGCTAATTATGTACTTGATACATCATCAATGAAAACTAATGAACTACGTAATCGAATAGGAAAATTAATTTTAAACCGTGATGTTAGTTCAGACATAATTATAAATGTAATGAGTTTTGGATATAAAAATGGTGTGCCATTAGATGCAGACTTTATGTTTGATATGCGCTTTCTTGATAATCCATATTATAAGACTGAATTACGATCAAAAAATGGACTTGATGATGATGTTGCTGATTATGTATTCTCTCAAGCTGAAGCTGAAGAAGTTATTAAGAACATCTCAAATTCAATGGAACAATGGATACCATTACATTCAACAGCGGGAAAGACATCTTTAACTATCGCAATTGGTTGCACAGGAGGACAACATAGATCGGTTGCAATTACAGAAGAACTGTCTAAAATTTTATCCAATAAATTCAGTTCTGTTACAGCTATTCACCGAGATATAAAATAGACTCATATCCATAAGTTATTTGATTTCCGTTGCGCCAGTTTCCATTCTCCACATCAATCCATCTTTCTTTAATACCGTAATCATGAGAGCTTCTTTATCCCCACTTACAAATTCGTTAAACTGATGGATCACCAATATTTTGTCATTTTCATATATGCATCGTCTATTTTTAATTGTTTCTTTACTCATAACACCAGCAACCATATCAACCGACATATCTACTCTTTTCAAAATTCTTCCATTTGAATGAAAATGGAATTCAAACTCAGCATGATGCATGTCTAAAAATGCCCTAGCATCCTTATTATCCCAAACTTGTTCCCATTTATTGAAAAGTTGCATTATATATCCTCAATTATTTTTTGAATTATAAAATTTACTTTAATGCACGTGCTAGAAATGCTTTTGTTGCAGCTTTTTTAGGGCGATTAAAAATTTCCGTAGCTGAACCTTCTTCTACAATCTTTCCATCTTTGAGAAAGCATATCTTATCTGCAGCTTGTCGAGCAAACTGCATCTCATGCGTTGCAAGAACCATAGTCATTCCTTGGTTTTTAAGCTGTAATAAAACATCCAAAACTTCACCAACAAGCTGTGGGTCGAGCGCAGAAGTAATCTCATCAAACAACATAACTTCAGGTTTCATTGCAAGAGCTCGAACAATGGCGACCCTTTGCTGTTGCCCACCTGACAATTGGTCAGGATAATTATGCATTCTTTCAGCTAAATCAAAACGCTCAAAGAGCATTTCAATCTCAGAATTAAGTTGAGATTTTGATAACCCACTTGTTCGCTTGGGCGCTAATATTGCATTTTCAAATGCAGTCATATGTGGAAATAAATTAAAACTTTGAAATACCATTCCAATCTTTGATCGTACACTTTGTGGATTCAGACCTGGTAAAGAAATATCTTTTCCATCTAAAAATATCTCACCATCTTCAATAGGTCAAGTAAATTTATACATCTTAGCAATGTTGATTTTCCGGCACCAGATGCTCCAATCAAACAAACCATTTGTCCTTGCTCAACGTTAAGATTAATTCCGTTGCAAACTGTATTATTACCAAATCGTTTTATAACATTATGTAATTCTAATTTTTGCATTATCGTCTTTCACGCATTTGTCGTGCCATCAAATAATCCGCATATCGGGTAGCAGGTATAGTTACTATTAAGAAAATTATTGCAGCCCCCACATAAGGAGTGAAATTAGCAAATAAAGATTTATACACTCCCGCTTGGCGAAAAATTTCCACTGGGCCAATGAAACTTAATAGTGAAACATCTTTTTGAAGAGCAATTAACATATTCATCTGAGATGGAACAACATTACGAACCGCTTGCGGTAAGATAACATCCCTCATAACTTGTCTTTCAGAAAGGCCAAGCGATAGTGCAGCAGATCTTTGGCTAGGATGCACACTGTCTATGCCAGCACGAAAAATTTCTGCAACATAAGCTGAATATGTTAAAATTAATGCAAGAGATCCCCATATAAACGGTGAATTCCATGGTCGTGGAAGACCCAAGCCCGGTATTCCAAAACCAATCAAGTAAACTGTCAAAATCACAGGAACTCCACGAAAAATATCGGTAAATGCAGCACCAAAAATACGCAATGGAAATAAAGCAGGGGCTTTTGCATCTCTGGCTAGTGCAATCATCAACCCTAGAACTGCTATCGCAGGTGCAGACCATGCAAAGATCATTATATTCAATTTAAAAGCATCTAATAATTTTGGAAAAGTTTTAGCCAACACTGTTGCGTTAAAAAAACTTTTTTGAACCTTTTCCCAACCTGGCGTCATTGGGACAAATATAATTACAGCAACAACAACAAATATTGTACTTATTGCAGCTATAATTAACGACTTACGTCGTTGTTTTTGTTCATAGTGTTCGCGGCGGGTCATTCCCGCCGCTTTATATTTTTTCATATTACTTTATTAATGGAACACCGGTAGTGTCCTGTAACCATTGCGCCTCAATAGATGCTAATATCCCATTTCCAGTGATGGTGTTTAATGCTTCGTCAACGCACGACTTGAGAGGGTTTCCTTCTTCCATGAGCATACCAAATTGATCAGCATTATCACTTTCTGAAGATGGAAACTGGCCTATTACTTTTGATCCTTCAATCATCACAGCACTCAAGAATAGAGCTGTTGGAAGATCAAACATCGCAGCATCAATTTGATTTGCAGTTATAGCAGCATTTACATCTGCGTTATCAGCGTACAGTAAAGGCGCATTGTCTGGCTGAACACTTGAACCTATTTTCTGGACCGCAGTAGTTGACCCAACAGCTCCCCATTTCAGACCCTTTAAAGCTTTAATTGTTGCTGAAGTATTTGTTGCACCAGCACCAACTAAAACAGCCATAGGAGCGGTGTAATATGGTACTGAAAAATCGACAACCTGATCTCGCTCAGATGTTATGGAATATTGCTGCATGTTTACGTCAAAATTTTTAACACCTGGTTGAATAGCTTCATCAAATGAAGACCTTACCCATATTACATCTTGTTTAGAGAAACCCATCTCTTCAGCTACTGCATATGCTACAGCAGCTTCAAAACCTTGGCCACTTTCAGGCGCATCATCTAACACCCATGGAAAATAAGCTGGGTTCCCTGTAGCTATGGTGAATTTACCTTTTTCAAGTGTTTTACCAGATGCACAGTGCCCATCTGCAAATGCATTGGTGGCTAAAAGCGCCATTGCGATCGCAGAAACTATCATTTTTTTTGACATTCTTAAAACCTTTTTTGTTGTTGAGTTTATTTACAATAACACTTCAAAAAAAGGTGTCTAGTAGGAGAATATATTCTATATATTTTCTCAAAATATGAAACGCATTAGTCAATATGGAAAAATAGAATGGGCATTAAAAAAATACCCATTCTAAATATAACTTAGCTAATCAAACTTTAACTTAGATCTACCATTATAGCTCCAGCAGTTGTGCTGACAACTTTACCTGGCATTTTCTCTAAGGCAGTGGCTCTCATTTTTTCAATAGCTGCTTGTGCAGTTTCAGAATCTGGCCATGTTAGCATTGTTCGTACTGTATTTTCTCCTGTTTGAGTTGCTTTGAAACTAGTAGCACCAGCTGCTTGCATCATAGGCCACATGCCTCGAGCAGTATCTGGAGCACCATCCATATTTTCAAATTCCCAATCAGTAAATGTTGCAAACATTTTTTTCCTCCTCATTAATAATAAATTTGGTTATTCGCCCCAAGCACCATGAAATTCATAGGCAACAGCTTGTGTATCTCCTTCGATCCAAGCATCATGCCCCGGATCTATAGCGTAAGCATCACCAGCTGAATAAGTGACTTGAGTTCCATCATCATGTCGACAGGTTATTGATCCTTCAACTATTACACCCAAATGCTTAGCTTTACAGCTATCAGTTCCAACTAATGGCTTGATATCATCAGACCATTTCCAACCCGGCTGGATAGTTAGCTTCATTACCCTTTGCCCACTAATATTTACAGTTTCTACGCGTGCATTGTTTGGCGTACTTACTTCATCTGCATCTTTTTCAAAATTCTTTACTTCGATTGTAGCCATCCTTATGTTCTCCTAATTTAATAATGTTGCTCCAGTTTCCATTCGAATTATTTGGCCATCTTTTAGTGTTGAAACACCCATAACTGCTTCTCTGGTTCCATCAGGGTATGACATGAAATTATGTGTCACTAAAATGTCGTCATTTTCATAGACACATCTTGATGACTCTTGAATGAACTTATCATTAGCCATCATTCCAGTAACCATTTCGGCCCATTCTGATTTTGAAAATTCATTACCAGATTTGTGGAAAACAAATACACAATCTTCATGGAGTAAATCCAAATAAGCTTTGGTATCACGATCAGCCATTGTAGCATTTAATTGATCATATATTGCCATTTTAAGTACCTCAATAAAAAGATTCATCACTCATTGGAGTAATAACTGTAGTTTCTAATAATGCACCCGCAGCTGCTCTTTTCGCTTTGAGCTCTTCATCTCCTCCAAAAGCTTGTAACGCTTCTTTTGAATCAAACTCCATAATAACCATCATTTTATTGTCATCATTGGCCTCAGAACCAGCAAAAATCAATTTACCACCAATTGCTTCAAGTCTAGCTATATTTTCAAAATACATTTCTTTCCATGGCACAAAACCACGCGAAAGATCTTGAGTTAATTTAAGTATCATAATGAGTCTCCTTACTCTAAAGTTATTTCTAAATTATCAAAATATAAAAAATAGTATTGCTAAAAAATTTTGAAAGTATACTTTCAAATTAATACCAGTTTTATTTATGAAGAGGTTTTATATGTTTGATTTCAACAATAACCAGGCATGCCCGATTGGACTTGCTGCAGAATTAATCGGTGATAAATGGTCGATTATTATACTACGTGATATTGCTGTACTTAATCGCCAGACATACAGTAGGTTGTATAATAAAAGTTTAGAGGGTATCTCTTCAGCCACTTTAGCTAAACGTCTCAAACGACTTCTAGATATTGGAATGCTAACAGTCAGCAATGACAAATTGCATTCTCAAAAAAAAATCTACTCACTTACAGAAGCCGCTATTGAATTTGTCCCTATTATATTTGATCTGGCTCACTGGAGTAATACTTATCACAAACCAAGCCCTGAATATGTAAAGCCCATAAAAGACTATATGGGTGGAAATAAAAAATTAATTAAAGAATTCCAGAATGGATTACGTAAAATTCATTTACGCAAAATTCCAATAGATAAAGTTGATCTAATTTTTCAAAGTCTTGCCAAGATATAATTATTATAATGAATAATTCGACCCTTTTTTTTCAGACAAACAGTGCTTGGATTACATTAGGCGTCATTGCTCTTATGTTCATCATGTTTTTGAAAGAGATATATTCAACTGAAATAGTAGCGTTAATTGGTGTATCAGCTCTCTTGATTTTAGGTATTTTGCCTTATGAGTCTGCCGTTATGGTTTTCTCAAATCCAGCACCTTGGACAATTGCTGCAATGTTTATCATCGTGGGAGCACTTGTCCGAACTGGTGCTTTGAATTCATTTACACAATTAGTTGAGAGACAAGCATTACAAAATCCAACTCGTGCCATTTTTGGGGCTCTAATATTTGTTGCTTTTGCGAGTTCAATAATGAATAATACTCCTCTTGTAGTTGTTATGATACCTGTGTTTATTCAATTATCCCGCACCTTACGCACATCAGCATCTAAACTCCTTATACCCCTCAGCTATGCAGCAATTGTTGGTGGAACACTGACACTTTTAGGTACATCAACCAATCTACTGGTTGATGGGGTGGCTCGCGCATCAGGATTAGAGCCGTTTGGTATTTTTGAAATATTTCCAATTGGAATTGTTGTGGTGTCTTGGACATTTTTATACCTATATTTTGCCGGCCCAAAACTTCTACCTGATCGCTTAAGCATGGCAACTTTACTAACTGACAAGTCAAAAATGCGATTTTTTGCTGAGGTTACAATCCCCACAGGAAGTAGCTTAATAGGCTCAAAGGTTACAGAAATACCATTATTCAAACGAGATGGTGTGAGATTAATTGATGTAATTCGAAAAAATATGTCTCTGCGAGATAGTATAGATACTTTAACGTTGAGAAAAGGTGACCGAATAGTCCTGCGCACAGCTATAGCTGAACTTTTATCGCTCCAAGCTACCTCAGATTTACGTGATGTTGATCAAATATCATCTACAGAAACCATAACAGTTGAAGTTCTAATTACTCCAAATTGTAAAATGGTTGGTCACACTTTTAAATCACTGCATTTGAGACGCAATTATGCAGTTTATACGCTTGCTGTGCATAGGCGCGACACTAATATTGAACAACAAATCGACACGCTCAGAGTTAAAGTTGGCGATACTTTACTTTTAGAGGGTGCTTCTGAAGACATTTCACGACTAGCCGAAGAAATGAACCTTGGAGATGTTTCAAAACCATCAGAACGAGCATTTAGACGTAATCATGCATGGATAGCTATCACCACATTATTTGCTGTTGTGATTTTAGCAGCTTTAAATATTGCGCCAATTTTATTTTTAGCAATTATTGGAATGACAGTTGTTCTAATGACAAAATGTATTGATGCTGATGAAGCATTCTCTTTTATAGATGGTAGATTACTTTCATTGATTTTTGCTATGCTTTGTGTTGGTGCAGCCTTACAATCATCTGGTGCAGTCAATCTTATTGCTAATGCAATGTCACCAATTATAAACTCTTTACCCCCATTTTTTATCGTACTTACAATATATCTCATCTCCTCAGTCTTAACGGAGTTAGTAAGTAATAATGCTGTAGCAGTATTAATGACACCAATTGCCATAGGATTAGCCACATCATTAGGATTAGACCCTAGGCCTCTTGTTGTTGCCATAATGATTGCTGCAAGCGCGAGTTTTTCAACCCCCATAGGTTATCAAACAAATACATTGATATATGGACCAGGTGGCTATAAATTTGTTGATTTTTTAAGATTTGGAATTCCTCTTAATCTTTCTTTAGCGCCCATTGTAAGTTTTTTTATTCCACTAATTTGGCCACTTTGAATTTTATAGATACCTCAAACACAGAACCAATTATTGTATGACTGGCGCTATTACAAAATCATTTTTGCTTGTTTGTTTTGATTATTGCAAATTATGCATAGCGGAATTGCAAATGTGTTTGTTGTGCTATTTGAGCATTCATTTTATTTAGAAAAAAAAGGATGGATAACATGACAACAGCAATTATGAATTTTACTTTTGCACCCCTAACAGGCGTATTTAGTGGTTTTCACTCATTTTTCTACTCATTGAGTAAAGCACGTGCAGCTTCAGAACTACATAGAATGGGTTATATTGAGGAAGCAAAGAAATTAATGCTCAAATAGCATCTTAAAAAAATAATGAAAATATGTTCCAATTAATCAAAATTGGAACATAAAAATTTCAAAAATATCTCTTTATGACAAATAAAGAATATCCTGCATTCTATATAATAAGAAACAATATCCAGCACCAAAAACCAACGGTGCCACTATTGGCTCTGCTGTATAAATAACGCCCTCATCGGCTGCAACTTTTGCTGAAACAGTTCTCCAGCTTAGAAACGATGCTATAGCCGCTTGGACAATAAAGTATGCAAATAAATACCAAGCACCTTCCAAGCCATTAAATAGTAAAATTAAGTGCATTATTACTGCAGCAGCGGCGAAAGAACCTACAAAGCCACCAATAATAGTTGCTGTTCTACTTATATTGAATTTTCCATAAAAAGCATCAATTCCTAAAGACATTTGGAATGCATACATTGCCCACCCTAAAGTGAGTGCTATGAAAACAACAAAATTTAAAATTCCACCAAAACTCTCTATCATTTTTTTTCTCCGTTTAGTTGCTAATAAAATTATCCTTCAATTTGGAATTGGAGTTGATCCTGTTTCAACACTTACAATCAATCCATCCCTCTTGATTCCAACCCAGATCACTGCCTCACAGGACCCGTTAGGAAATGTTATAAAAGAATGAGTAACAAGTAGATCTTCATTCTCATAGAGACATCTAACTTTTTTACGCTTTAATTTATCCATCATTGGGGCAAACCTAAGAAGCCACTCTTGTTTGTTCATTGAGGTTCCATTTGAATGCATTGTCATCTGCATATCTTCATGAAAACATTCAGCAGCGCCAACAATGTCGCCTTTATCAAATGCTTCATTAAACTTATTAAATAACATCGTTATATTCTCTTTTAGAACTTAATACCTTGTAAGGATACTACATGCATTTTAAGTTATTTGAAGTACTTTAAAAATTACCAAATAGATTTAAGCTAGTTATCAAATATTAACGTTTAAATAAATTGCTTAAAGTAGCTAAAGGGACAGTGATTAATCCAACTCCAAATAATATTATGGCACCACCTAAAAGCATCAATAATGTTGGTTCCTCTCCAAGAAATACGGCACCTCCAAATAGCGAAAATATTGGAAGTAATAATAAATACGGAGCAACTTTTCCTACATTGTGATTGCGAATTAAATTATTCCAAAGCAGATATCCAAGTGCAGTCATTACTAAACCCAAGTAAATGACCGCCCACCAGACTATTGAAGAAGCATTTTTAATTGCTTCTATTTGTCCAGTTTCAAATATTGCAGACATAAAAAATAGTTGTGGAACAGCAAATACAGCAACCCATGCAGTTATTTGCATAACCCTAATATCAATTAATTTCCTTATGAGAACTTGACCAATTGCCCATGCTAAACCTCCAAGAATAACAAGAAATACAGAACCTATATTTATTCTTATATCGTTTTGTAGTGTCATTATCGCGACGCCTGCAAATGCTAGCGCAATACCAATGAATGTTTTCTTTTCAGCTTTTTCTTTCAAAAATATAATGCCTAATATTACAAGAAATGGCACTTCAAGTTGAACAACGAGAGCTGTTATTCCAGCATCTAATCCCTTTAATCCGGTAAAAGTTAAACTATACTGAATAGCAGCCGCAATAATTGCAATTCCAAATAAACTTATTAGATGTTTTTTTGGAATTGGGACAAACCAAACTAATACAGATGCAGTCAACGTAAATCGCAATGCCATTAATAATATGGGAGGAAAATGATCAATCGCACCTTTAGCAAAAACCAACCCCATTCCCCAAACTAGTGGAACTGTTAAGGCCATAATTACCTCAATTGGCTTTAAATTTTTCAATTCTACTTTACCCTGTCTGTGTAAAATAAATAATGCTATTTCTTTTGATAAATATAGCTAACGCATATAAATTTATAAATAATCAGTAAATTCGCCATCAAATAGCCAACAGCCGACAAATTATATTCTTTTGCATATTTTTTTTTAATAATTTAATATTTAGAAAATACTCTAAGGATTAAAATGAAAAATATCATCAGGACGTTTTTTTTATTTATGATAATTTTTTGCTTACCAGTAAATGCGAACACAATATTAAACTCACAAAGAATACTAACTCAATTAGGTTTTAATCCTGGCCCAATAGATGGTGCATTTGGTGCAAAAACAAAAGGTGCTTTAAATGCATTTTATACTTCGATTGGTAAAAGTTATGATGGACTGTTGGATTCAAATGAACTCGTAGAATTACAAAAAGCACTTGATGTTTCTGGATTAAAAAATACTTGCAACTCATCCGTTCAAACTAAAAAAATTGAGGGGATTTCGAAGAAACATTTAAATACTGATTTTAATTCATATTTTTCTGAACCAATCATTACTGATCTTCCTAGATACAAGAAAAAGACAGACGGAGCTTTAATACCAAAACTAGCTAGAGGATTTGGAAATGCTGAAGTAAAATTAATAGCAGATTTTAATAATGATAATCTAGATGATATTATGATTGAAAATTATAATACGAATATGCCACCAATTTTTTTGATATCAAAAGGAAATGGTGAATTTGATGCAATCAATAATCTCCCAAAGAACGCTTCAAGAAGGCACATCAGAAAAGCTGTTGCTGCTGATTTTAATAATGATGGCTACTTAGACATTGCTGGCTTTACAACTGGGGATGGAGACAAAGCATTGGGCTGGCCACGTGGTGAGCAAGATATTCTCTTAATAAATGAAGGTGGAAAAACATTTCGTAATGTAAAAATTCCTGAGTGGTATCGAAATGATTGGAACCATGGTGGAAGCGCTGCAGATATTGATGGAGATGGGTTGATTGATATTATACCTGTATCTGAAGAACAGGGTAGAAGAACTGGGCCACTCAAGAATTTTGGAAACGATCTATTTAAAAAAGGGAAAACGCCCTACTCAAGACTTATAACAAAAGAAGTTTCATCTTCTGTTATGGCTGGTGATTTAAATAATGATGGGCACATTGATCTAGTATTTTCTATTCAAAAAGCACCAAATGCTAGTGCTGGATTCAAAACCAAAGATTTAGAAGCTGAAACTATTCAAGTTATCTATGGTGATGGGGATTTTAATTTTAAAGATAATGAGAGTATCTCTTTTGGTCACCACTGGCTAACTCCTGATGAAGTTAAACAAAATATAAAAAATCAGAAAAAATTCACAACTGCCAATAATCCTGACTCAATCACCCCTACTATGGGTTATAAATTTCAGGCTAGTATATCAAATGTCGAGTTAATTGATATTAATAGAGATGGGTTACTTGATATAATTGCTGGTTATATATTTTCTGGTGGATCCCTTCAAATGTCTAGTGGTTTCAAAATTTATGTAAATCAAGGCAATTGTTTTGATGACCAAACACAGATTTACTTCCCCAATCAAAGAATAAACAGAGATACAATCCCTGGGTCTCAAACAGCTTATATACACCGCTTTTATTTTGAAGATATTTCTGGAGATAAACTACCAGATTTAATTCTTCAAACTGATGGGTATATGGACTTTTTATCTAGTAAAGAGCCATTTCACCCAAACGTGTTTATAAACAATGGGTCAGATATATATTTGCCTCTACTGAAAAAAAATGGACCTCGTTTAAATTTTGAAAGATACAAACCAGATTGGGAAGGTGCCGAACGCCAGCGTCTTGAAGAAACCTTAGAAAACCATTTCCACTCAGTAGGTGATTTTGATGGTGACAACCGAGCAGACTTTTTATTCATTAAAAAAAGTATTTACAGTAGCAAGTTACATATAATGCTACAGAGGACCCCAAAAGAAATACAGGCTGAGAGAGAAAAATTTATTTCCTTAAGAAAAAAAATCTCTGGTGAGTACAATATAAAATTTGTACTCAATTCTTTTGATCCGAGAGAAATAGCAACTGGCCGCCTGTTGATTACACCAGACACTATTTCAACAAAAATATCTTACGTTGATAAAACTTATTCAGAATCGGGTCTAAATTCTATTTCAACAGAAATTACCAATGGGAATATTTTCAATGTAAAAACAGATGGATTAACTGTAAATAAATTTGGTGAATGCCTTACAATGGAAGGTGAATTCAAAGAGAGTGCATCTTTTAAAAATATAATTAATGAACGCGGGCCAAATGATAGAGATGACTGTCGTGTAAAAGAAAAACTTTGGCCAATCTCTTTAAAAATATTAGATAAAATTGACCATGATGCAATTAAAAAAGTAAACCAAAACAGGTTGAAAGAAAATGCGAAAAAATTAAGAGATAAAGCTAAAGTATTTGCCGCGGATACATCGAAGCAGAATTCAATATCATTAAATGAAAAACTTACTGGAAAATTACTTCATAAAACGTTGCCTGTAAATTTCACAAACGTAAGCGCTAATGTTTCAAAACGTGAAGGTAATTATCAACAAGTTTCTATTGATTTAAAAGGACTATCAGTAGGAAATAAAAAGTATAATAATTTCTACTTTAATTTAATGATTGATTATGCTTCAAAAGATTCTCCTCGAGGACAAACTGAATTAATGCGCATTCAAATATCTGGTGATGGAATGTTGCCAGAAGATGCATTACCTGAACTTAAAAAATGTAAAAACATATCTTGGAAAAATTCATTTGAAGGTATTAAAATAATGTATTTAATAGGTAATGAAGCCGAAATTAATCCTTGTTTATTGGAAAAAATGCATCCTGACAAACGCAATTTTCTTGGTAGTATTGCGAATGCTTTACCAAATATTCTAAAAGAAGGGTTATATAAAAATACAAAAGATCTTGAAAATATTTTGTACTTGTATTTTGATGCAAAAGAGAAAGAAATTTGAAAATTAGTTCAACTTTATTAAGAATTAAACTCAACTAAATAATCATTAAATTTCATAGTTGATAAATCTAATAATTATCACATTTGAAGCTAACTCAAGAGGCACTGACATAACTTGTACAATGAAAAAAGCACTTATAATTTTAACTTCTCATACTGAACTAGGCACAACAGGCCGAAAAACAGGTTTTTATTATGATGAGATGGCAACACCATATTGGAGATTAATTGATGCTGGATTTGATGTAGATATAGCATCAGTTAAAGGCGGAATTGCACCTCCTGATCCAAAAACTTTAGTTGAGCCAAATGATCGCCCCCCAATGGTAGCACGCTTTATGCGTAATGATAAAGCAATGGCAAAACTCAATAATACATATGTCTTGAAAGAATTAAATGGTGAAACATATGAGTGTGTATTTTTACCAGGCGGCCACGGCACTATGTGGGATTTTGATACAAAAGATATTGGTAAAATCATTAGTGATGCATGGGCATCAGGTGCAGTTGTTGGTGCGGTTTGCCATGGCCCATCTGGATTATTACAAGCCAAACGGACTAATGGAGAGCCTCTTGTTAAAGACCAAAGAGTAAACAGCTTTACAGATGCAGAAACCGACCAAATAGGACTTACAGGAATAGAGCCTTTTTTACTTGAAAGTAGATTACGTGAATTAGGTGCTAAGTTTGAATGTAGTAAAAATTTTACAAGCCATGCTGTTCGTGATGGGCGTTTAGTTACTGGACAAAATCCACAATCAACAGAAGCCGTATCAGATCTATTAATAGAAGCTATAAACAAAAGATAAAGATGGGCTAAAAATTATTTTAATAATAGAACTATGCAGATGTTATTCTGCAATATCCTCCGCCCAAAGTTCTGGTTTTTCATTTATGAACTTGGTCATTAATTCAATGCAATCCTCATCGTTGGCGATAAGAACCTCAACTCCTTTTGAGCGTAAAAACTCTTCATTACCTCCAAAATTTTTATTTTCTCCGATGACAACTCTTGGAATGCCAAACTGTAAAATAGTGCCAGTACACATCATGCAAGGACTTAATGAAGTATAGAGGGTTGTATCTCGATAAGTTTTTTGTCGCCCTGCTTTACGTAAAGCATCCATTTCTCCATGTGCAATTGGGTCACCTTTTTGTACTCTTTGATTTCGCCCTTGTGAAACAATCTCTGCACCTCGTGCCAAAACAGAACCAATTGGACACCCACCTTCTTCAAAGCCCAGCTTAGCTTCGTTATAAGCAATGCGTAATAACCTTTTGTCATCATCATTCATAAAAACTTATCCTTTTTTATTAAACACAGTATTCTTATAATATGGTAACTTTTCAATACTGGGCTTCCAGATATTTTTTTCTATCAGATCATCCATATGCTGAGAGATCTCATCTAATGTGGCAATCCATACGTTTTTCTCAGACATAGTTTTCTCAATCCATATCTCAACTTGTTTCCATCGTGCTAACCTTCCAGTCAAAAATGGGTGTAAGATCATCATAAAAAACCCCCCTGATGCGTATTGAGCTTCGAATTCTTCCCAAAAACCAGATAAGCCCTCAGATGGTGATTTAACTGGCATCATATATCCAATTTCATCATAATGTGCAAAAGGTGGCCAATCGTCTGTTCCCCAATGTACAGGCATTTCATACAATGACCCTTTTGGTGTTTCTAATTGATATGGGATGTCATCTGCCATCATTGAACTATCGTATCGCATTCCGTGCTCAACCATTAAATTAATAACTTCATCAGTAATGTTATAAACAGGTGCACGATATCCTCTTGGAAGTGTGCCACAAATGCGTTTATGGCTTTCTAAAGTACGTTCAAACCATTCTCGCTGATGTCCACGCGTGTTTATCGGATCCTCGTGAATATAACCATGATGTCCAATTTCATGGCCATCTTTTAAAATTGATTCTACTATATTTGGGTAAGTTTCAAGACACCAACCTGGTATAAAAAAAGACTGCTTTAAGCCAAGCCGTCTATATGTTTCTAGAATACGAGGGATAGCTACTTGTGGTCCATATCGGCCCATTGAAATTGGGTACAATCTATCAATGCTGTCATCTGGTTTTGCAACATGGATAAGACTATCCGCATCCATATCAAATGTGATTGCAACTGCGCATTTTGCTCCATTTGGCCACGGAATAGGATTGCGTATCATCGCTTTAGTTTACCTCCAATAGGTGAGTACTTTTCAAACTCCAACTCAACCAAATCTTACTGCCTGGCTTTAATTCAAATTTGGATAACTCGCGTTCTTGCATTTGAACTTTAAACTCATGATTATTTTGATCCTCTAGAAACAACGTAACCATAGAACCCACAAATTCTTCAGATATTAATTTACAATATACAGTATTATCAGTTTTTGGCTCAGAAGTCGAAAGATGAACGAGATCAGCAGAAATAACAAAACTTGCTTGTTCACCTTTTTTAAGTGAATTGTTTTCTAATATTACTGAAAAGACCCCAGAACCTGTTTCAATCATAGCTTTAGTTTTTTTAACGTCAGAGACGATTCCAGTTAATATATTATTTCGTCCCACAAATTCCGCGACAAACTTATTTTGTGGTGAACGATAAATGTCTTTAGGAGTTCCCACCTGTGCAATCTCACCATTTCCCATAATCACGACTCTATCAGCCATAGCAAATGCTTCAGATTGCGAATGCGTTACATAGACAAAAGTTATTCCAAGTTCACGTTGCAATTGAACTAATACAGCCTGCATCCGTATTACTAAATGGGCATCAAGTGCCGACAATGGCTCGTCCAATAATAGAATTTTTGGCTCCAGAACTAATGATCTGGCTAGAGCAACGCGCTGTTTTTGCCCCCCAGATAATGTAGAAATATCACGTTCTGAAAATTCTAATATGTCTAATTTCTCCAACCACTCTAAAGCTCTTTTTTTACGTTCTAACTTATCTATCCCACGCATCTTTAGGCCAAATTCCACATTTTCAATAACAGATAGAAAGGGGAACAAGGCCAATGACTGCCAGACCAAAGGCGTATCACGTTCATGAGGCTTAACCTTGTTCATAACTTGGCCATTCATTCGAACCTCACCAATTGTGGGCTCTTCAAGACCTGAAAGCATTCGCAGTGTTGTAGTCTTTCCACATCCAGAAGGCCCCATTATAGCTAAAAACTCACCCTCATTTATTTCAAGGTTTATCTCTTTTACAGCGATAAAATCCCCAAAATGCTTTTGAACTTTTTCTAAAATAACGAGAGGTTTTGTCATGATTTTGTACTTTTTATTTGGCGTTGAACAAAGAATATTTGCGCAAGGATTACGAGCGTCATGGAGGTGAAAAATACAAAGGTACCAATTGCATTAACTTGGGGATCAATATTCCCTTGTACAATTTCAAGAATAACAACTGGCAAAGTTTTATTTAAGCCAGATACAAACCAAGAAACAGCAAACTCATCGAATGAAACTGCAGCTGCTAGACAAAGCCCAGATATGATTGCTGGTTTGCAAAATGGTATTATAACATATCGCATAGTTGCCCATTCAGATCCTCCCAAATTCCAAGATGCAGATTCTAGATCAGGATCCATTTGATTCAAGCGCAACCGAATGATCGCCATCGCAAATGGTGCAGTTAAAACACTATGCGCTATTACAACTGACCAAAGCTGCCCCGATATTCCTAACTTTGAGAGCCAAGCCAGCATAGCAAGTGCCATAATTATCAAAGGAATGGTGGGCGGAAGTAAAATAAGCGCAATATATGGGCCTTTGAAACGAAAGTTATATCGAAAATCAGAATAAGCAGTACAAAAACCAAGCACTGTAGCAATTACTGCAGTTGAAGACGACACAATTAAACTATTTAATGCAGCCTTCCAAATATCTGGGTCATTTAAGATTTTCACATACCATTCAGTAGAAAAGCTTCCTAGAGGAATAGTTGGGAAACGTTGCGAATTAAAAGAAAACACCACACTAAATACAATTGGCGCAAAAACAAATACGAAGATCGCACCCACATAAGCACCCAAAGCAATATTTAAAATTCGCTTTGAATTCATTTTTTTGCTTTCTTTCGGTATGCCAACGCAATACCAATAAATGCTACAGAAAACAAAGTAATCATCATTACAATTGCAACAACCGCCGCTCGAGGCCACTGTTGACCAGATTTTGTAGTGTCTAAAATAAGAATAGGCAAAGTAGGTTCTTGTGAACCTCCAAGATAGAATGGTGCAACAAAATCACCAAATGATAAAATAAAACAAAAAATTGCAGCAACAATTAGCCCAGCTTTAGATAAAGGAATAATAACTCTCCATATTGTTGCTAATGGTTTGCACCCCAAGTTTCTCGCTGCTTCAATTAGCGTTCTATCTATACTAGCCATTGTTATTGTTTGTAAGATAACAACTAGAGGCAAAGTAAGTGTCATATATCCTACTAAAGTACCGAAGTTTGTATTTAACATTGTATAAGGTCCAAATCCAATATAACCGAGCAATGCATTAACTACTCCGTTTTCAGATAAAATAACAAACCATGAAAATGTCCTTACAAGGTAACTTGTAAAAAATGGAATAATTAAAAGAAAAATGGCCCATCTTCGAAGTTTTTCAGATGCCTTAAATGCAAGTGCAAATGAGGCTGGAAAAGCAATAATCATCGCAAATACTGTTGAAACACTTGCGATAGTCACTGTATGAAGATAGCTGTCCCAGAAATAATTTTTTGAAAACATTTTAGACCAGTTTACAAATTCAAACGCCTCAGTCATCCGGTAATTTTTTACCAGAAAAAACGACATTGCAATCATGAATATTACTGGCCCCACAAAAAATAATAATTGCCAAACAATAATTGGCAAACGCCAAGTCATTGCATAAACATTAATTTTTTGTATTTTTTTAATAAGCATAAAAAAATAACTCCAAATAAAGTGAGCAAAAATTAATTTTGCTCACTAAACTTTATGAATATCAATTAAGAGTTTTTATATTCAGACCAGAAATCATTCCAATCCTCTAAAGACTGCTGCTTTGGAATATCACGATAATGAATTCGCCCATCATTTATTAGTGAAATTGGCTCATTAGCCATACCGTCCATTTGATGAGAGCGTTTAGCTTCTGCAGGATCAGCTTCAATCAAAGCAGCTCGCCCAGCTTTTGTTATACAAAAACCTGGATAAGCTAACATTTGAGCAGACTTAACTTGTCCAGTTGGTGAAAGCATATATTGGATAAATTTCTTAACAATATCAGCCTTCTCTGTCCCTTTGCCAATAGAATAGCTTTCAGTCCATTGAATACCACCTTCTTTTGGAATTACTGAGCCAACTGGAGCACCATCTTTTTCTAGAACACCTGTTATCCAATCACCAATACCACACATTGCCAACATTTCACCGTTTTTAAGGCCATTGAATGTCCCACCATAATCAAAATACCCGCCAACTTGAGGGCGAAGACTCAATGTATTTTCTTGAACTGCTGCCCACGCAGAATCATCAAGATCCCACAGACTTGAGCCGTTACCATTGTACAGGCTTATCATCCCAAGACTTGGTAGATGCCAATCAAAATGGCCTAATTTGCCTTTAATTTCTGGCTTCCAAAAACATGAATAGCTTTGAGCTTCTTCAGCAGAAATTGCATTTTTATTATAAGACACACCTAAGTGCCCACCTCTAACCATCACTGAGTACAGCTTTCCATCTGACCAATGACCTGGAAATTTTGTAAAATCGTCATGTAGCATATCATCAAATGGATAATCTGCAGCGTTCATCTCTTCGACATAACCAGCAGCGTTTAGTTGTTGTACAAATTCCCCATCCGATAAAATAATATCATATGTCCCAGGAGGTGATTGAGCTATCAATGCCATCATATTATCACCACCAGCATAATATTTTGATACAAATTTAACATTATTTGCAGCTTCAAATTCTGCAACAATATCTGGCTCACCATGGCCATACCAAGCCAACATATTTATTTCTGTTGTAGCAGCCCAAGCCCGGCTCACAAAAGGTGTAGTTAAAACAGCAGCTCCACTTACTTTTAAAAGATTGCGCCTATTTGGCGTTTTAAATATATTTTTAATTGAATTCGTCATCTATACTTCCCCCATATATATACGTTTTAATTAAAGCCAAAACGGCCATATTAATACAATACTATTAAATGAAAATTACAAAAGGAAATTTATCATTTATATAATTCTATAAGTTTTATTAATACATAAAAGCTCAATTTTTGAGCGTATAAGATTAATAATTAAGCTTATTGGAAAAGGTATTCTCTATCTGATCTATAATCACATACCCTTCACTTCCCAACTGTGCTTGTCGAGCAAACAAACCAATATGCAATGGCTCCAAAGCTGGCAATTCATCTTTGATAGAATAACTAACCATATTTTTCTGAAGAGTTGGCTCTGTCAAACATGAAAGCCCCAAACCATCAGATACTGCCTTTTGTAGCGCGCCAATACCTGGACTTGAAAATGCAATGCGCCATCTCAATCCCGCTAGCTTTAATGCAGTAATCATTCGCTCTCTGTAAACGCACCCATGTGGATGGACTACTAAAGGAATCTCTTGATCAACATTTGGTGTAAACTTTTGCGCTCCAACCCAAGTTGGTTGTTCTGTCCAGTTTTGAAATAAAAACTGTTGGTCATTCCCTTCAAACAAAGCAACTGCAATATCTATTTCATTTTTTCTTAAAAGTTCAATTAAATTCCTCGAAAGATCACAACGAATTTCTATTCTCAATTCTGGGTGTTTAATTATAATCTCAGTTAATTTTTCTTGCAACAAATTCACTGCATAATCTAACGGCAACCCAACACGAATGACCTCACCCTTATTACGTGGTTCAAAACGAGCAATTGCAATATCGTTCAAGCGTAAAATTTGCCTGGCATATACAGTTAGTGACTCTCCTTGTTCTGTAAGAGAAACATTTTTTCCAACTCGCAAAATTAATTTATGCCCAACAAGCTGTTCTAACCGTTGCACTTGTAAGCTTATGGCAGGTTGAGTGCGCCCTAAAATATCTGCTGCTTTTGTAAAACCTTCAACTTCAACAACAGTCACAAACGTACGCAATAAATCAGTTGGGAGATTAATAATTTTCATGAAATCACTATAAATAATATAAATATAAATTAAAGACAGAATTAAAGTTATTATATTAATCTAATATTTGTAATTTAATTACAGACATCTAGAAAAATTACAGCACACAGAATATGCCAAAAACAAATTTATTTCGGAAAAGCTTCTTCAGGATTATAAGTTTTAAAGCTATCTAAATATTGCGCATTTGCTTGATCTTGCCACTTTGTATTTGGTAAAATTGCTGTAATACATTTATATTTTTTTCTATATATTTCAGTATTTTTATTATCTTCCATCACGACAGCTACCATACCAGCGACAATTCCTTTTTGTCTTTCTATCAACTGGATTGCACCATGCATTGTGCCGCCAGTTTCCACCCACTGGTCAACTAAAAGCACACGAGTACCCGGAGCGTATGCAGGTAATCTCATTTCCATTGACTGTGTTTTACCAGAATAATTTGTCATCGAGGCACTATCGGTTTCAACACATAATTTTCCTGCTTTGCGGATTGGCAAAAATCCACATCCAATACGAGTAGCAATCCCTGCCGCCAAAACAAATCCCATTGCATCTAGGCCAGCCACAACATCTATATCCTCAGGATTTAACTCATCACAAAGATCATCAAGCAAATCATGGTATGCCCTGCCATTAATATAAATTGATGTTGGATCTAACCATGCAAATTTGTCCCCCTTGGTGTTGGGAGCCATTATTGAAAAATACCATCGGTCATCTCTTGGGCCTTTATCTATGCTCATAATTTTCTCCATCATTTTTAATAACATTCATTAATCTATTCAATTTATTAGGATCTATATTATAAAAATCATTGTCAAAATTTATGCCAGTCGCCACCATAAATAAATCAACATTTTTTATATATTCTTTAACATTTTCAGGCGTTATTCCCGATGCAACTGCAAGGGTATTTTCACCACAGCTCTCTCGGAAAATATTAATCTTATTAACATCTGCAGCATGGCCTGTGGCGATGCCAGATGTAACGACAATATCCATATGATTTGTAGCAAGCCGCGAACTATATGCATACATAGATGGATCTACTTCGCGTTGCTTTTTAAAAGCCGTACCACCAACATAAAGTCCTTGCCAGCCACTTTCTTTACGAATGATATTGATTTTTTTTGCTATAAGTTGGTTATTTTCCGCACATCGCTCATCTATACAAGCGTCATCTGCCCAATATCCATCAACAAAAATTCCTTCTGATTGCATTTTTCCCAAAATTGGAAACGCAAACTCTCCAGTCACTGCTAGAAAGTTTACTCCAATCCAGTAGTCGGGGAACTCAGCACGAATACTTTTAATAATTGGTATAAGTTTTTCTTTTTCAAAGTCATGATTAATAAGAAATACACCAGGACATCCACAAACAATCGCAGTAGATATGTTATTATGTGTTTGTTCATGATCTAAAACATGAATAACTGGTAAAACTATTGGCTTTTTACTACCAAATTTTAAATGAAATTCATTTCGATTCATTTTTATATTCCAGTCAAAATATTTATTATTAACTTAATTACATGATCTAGATTAGAAAAATTTATTCTAGAAATATATGCATAAAGAATTCTAATGGATCAAAATTGTTAATTTTCAAAAATAAATAATATAAGGTACTTGTAGAAAAAACATACTAATGAGATTATTCAATAAATCCTAATCTATATGGGGAGTGGAATTGGATGGATAATTCAGAATTAAAAGGTTGGAACCATGTTCCAACTTTACCATTAAAAGTTTCACCATTTTTTACATGGCCATTACGCCCATTAGATATGCTCGCATGGATTTGGAATTCGTGGTTTCTAATTACTGAAAAGCTAATTATTGTTTGCATTGCAATCATATCCTTTTATTGGTTTCAACCCCCACTTAGTGAAATAAAAACGCTGGCTTTTGGTTGGATTTTTGAGATGTATGTCCGAAATATGATATTAATGACCACCGTTGCAGGTGGCCTCCATCTATATTTTTATACATTCACCAAACAAGGTAAAAAATTACGATTTGATCCACGACCTTTAATGAAAAACGGTCGTCAATTTACCCTCGGAGGACAAATAAAAGACAACATGTTTTGGACGCTAGCAAGTGGAGTAACGATATGGACGATCTATGAAGTCCTAATGTTTTGGGCTCTAGCAAATGGATATGCTCCATTACTTACTTGGGCAGCCCATCCAGTTTGGTTTATTATGATGTTTTTATTAATCCCAATCTGGGAGAGTTTCTATTTTTATTGGATACATCGATTTCTACATATTCCATTTTTATACAAACACGTACATGCTTTACACCATCGTAATATAAATGTTGGACCATGGTCCGGATTATCAATGCATCCAGTAGAGCATGTGATTTTTTTAGGTTCTGTAATGATTCATTGGATTATTGCAGCTCACCCTGTGCACATTCTTTTTCATTTACAGTATTATGCATTAACTGCTGCAACAACACATACTGGCTTTGAGGGTGTATCCATAAAAGATGAAAATAGATTAGTCTTAGGCAGATTTCATCACCAAATGCACCATCGCTATTTTGAATGTAATTATGGGTCTCTTGAAATCCCATGGGATAAGTTCTTTGGATCCTTCCATGATGGGACAAATGAAGCAGATAAAAGGATGAAAGAGCGCCGCAAGCGCATGACGGGAGCTTAAAGCCAAAAGGATTAATCATGAAAATTCGTAACTTCAAAAAATCTGATTTCACCTCCGTTAAATCAATTTACCAACAAGGAATTGATACTGGAAACGCAACATTTCAAAAGAAAGCCAAAGGATGGAATGAATGGAATTCATCTTTTTTAATTACCTGTAGGATTGTTGCTGAATTAAATAATGAAGTTGTCGGATGGGCTGCTTTATCTGCTGCATCAAACCGTACTGTTTATAATGGTGTCGCAGAAGTAAGCATCTACATTGCAAAAAATTATGCGAATTATGGCATAGGTAATTCATTACTTTCTGAACTCATTTCCACATCTGAAAATGAAGGCATCTGGACACTTCAAGCAGGCATTTTTCCTGAGAATGAATCAAGCATAGCCATACATTCAAAAAATGGATTTAAAATAATAGGTGTTCGAGAAAAATTAGGTAAAATGAATGGAGCGTGGAGGGATATTTTATTTATGGAACGCAGAAGTAAGGTTGTTGGAATTTAGTTAAACAAACAAGAAGAAAACTGATGAATTATGAATTATGAATTATGAATTACACTATGCACCTGATAATGCGTCATTAATAATACGTATATTTTTAGAAGAAATAGAAGCTAAATATACATGTAACCTTATTGACCGGAAGCAAAATAGTCAGAAAGATCCTAATTATCTTGCATTAAATCCCAATGGATTAATACCAGTACTCGAAACCAATCATGGGCCCATATTTGAAACAGCAGCAATACTTTTATGGTTGGCTGATCAACATAAATGTAATTTTCCTGAAATTGAAAATAATAAAAGAGCGTATGGTTTAAAATGGCTTTTTTTTCTATCCAATACTGTTCACTCTTCGCTGCGAATATTATTCTATTCAGAAAAATATATTGACACCAACCGCAACAAAGACTTCCTCAAAAATATTAATAGCCAAATGAAAAATCATCTAACTTTATTGAACTTGGAAGTGGGGGATAAAATATACTTTCTTTGCAATACACCAAGTATTTTAGATATCTATTTATGTGTCATGCTTAGATGGATGAAGCTTTATCCCATTAACAATACAGATTGGTTCTTACTTGAACGCTACGAAAATTTAAAACGTATTTGTCAGAATTTAGAAATACGGCCATCCGTTGGTATAGCTGCAAAAGCAGAAGGATTAGGTCAAACCATTTTCAGCAATCCATCTTATGCGAAGCCACCCGTTGGTAGTGCTACATAAACTTGTAAAAGATATTTGTTTAGCCCAAGGTATATATCTATTGTTAATATAAACAATTACTGCATTATAAAAATGTTAAATCAAGTTTGGGGAGACATAACAGTGCCCCTAATATAATTTTAAAAGTGGATTCAATATGTCAGGAAATCTAAGTTTTGATGACCTTAAATCTCATGTAAAAAATGGAGCGATTGATACTGTTCTGGCTTGTATAGTAGATATGCAAGGTCGACTAATGGGAAAACGTATGGTCGCGCAATTTTTTATTGAAAGTGGTTGGGAGGAAACACATTGCTGCAATTATTTACTAGCAACTGATTTGGAAATGGCCACACCAGATGGCTATGCTTCAACATCATGGGAAAGTGGTTACGGGGATTATGTTATGAAACCCGACTTAGAAACGATCCGGCTCGCACCTTGGCAAGAAGGTTGTGCTCTAGTTTTATGCGACGTCTTAGATCATCATACTCACAAAGAAGTGCCCTTTTCGCCACGTTCGATGTTGAAGGCACAAATTGCTAAGCTGGAAGAAAAAGGGTTTTCACCGGTCACTGCTACTGAGTTAGAATTTTTCTTATTTCAAGGCACACATGATGCAATACACAAAAACAATTTTCGCGATTTAAAGCCAATATCAAATTACAATGAGGATTATCACATCTTCCAAACGTCCAAAGAAGAATATGTAATGCGTCCAGTGCGTAATACACTTCTCAAGATGGGAATACCTGTGGAAGGATCAAAAGGTGAAGCAGAAGCTGGCCAAGAAGAAGTAAATATTAAATATGCTAATGCAATGTTGACAGCAGATCATCATACTCTTGCCAAACATGCTATAAAAGAAGTTGCACATCAAAACGGCGTCGCAGCTACTTTTTTACCAAAATGGCATAAAGATCGAGTTGGTAGCGCATCACACATTCACCAGTCATTGTGGAAAAATGGAGCCAATGCCTTTTTTGATGCAGATCGTGACATTGGAAAATCTAAATTGATGGATCACTATGTAGCAGGTTTGATGAAATACGCAGCTGATTACACCTATTTCCTTGCACCTTATGTGAATAGCTACAAACGTTTTGCCAAGGGTACATTTGCACCCACACAAATAGTCTGGTCTGTTGATAATCGTACAGCAGCTTACCGATTGTGTGGAGCAAATAGTAACTCAATTAGGATCGAAGTGCGTACTCCAGGTGCAGACATGAATCCTTACCTGTCTCAGGCTGCAATTATCGCAGCAGGCTTAAAGGGTATTGAAGAAAAACTTGATTTGACAGCACCCTTCAAAGGCGATGCCTATTTAAACGATGAAAAAAAACACATCCCTCGAACCTTGCTTGACGCACGAAATGCAATGATTAAATCAGATATGCTTCGAGATGCTTTTGGTGATGAAGTTATGGCCCATTACTCACGTGCCGCGGAAGTGGAAATTGAAGAGTTTAACCAAGTTGTGACAGACTGGGAAATTGCACGCGGATTTGAAAGAGCTTAAAACATGACTATTAAATGTATATCCCCCATAGATGGATCTGTTTATGCAGAGCGTCAAACATTGTCACGACGTGATGCTGATGCTGCTGTGATACGTGCAAATACTGCACAAAAGGAATGGAATATGCGCCCAATCGAAGAGCGCATTGAATTGGTAAGGTTAGGCGTAGCGGCTATTGGAGCAATGAACAAGGAAATTGTTCCAGAAATAGCATGGCAAATGGGGAGACCCGTTCGCTATGGCGGCGAGTTTGGTGGGTTTAACGAACGTGCTAGTTATATGGCTGACATAGCAATAGATGCTTTGGCTCCTATTGAAATCGAAAACAGCAATGAGTTCAATCGGATTATTAAACGCATTCCACATGGACTTGTCCTTGTTGTAGCACCTTGGAATTATCCTTATATGACTGCTATTAATACAGTTGCTCCTGCACTGATTGCAGGGAACGCAGTTATGTTAAAACATGCCTCTCAAACACCTCTTGTTGGGGAGCGCATGGCTAAAGCATTTCACTCTGTTGGAATTCCCAGAGATGTATTTCAAAATGTGTTCTTAGATCATGCTACTACATCAGGCTTAATATCTGATCGAGCCTTTAACTTTATAAACTTTACAGGTTCAGTTGGTGGTGGAATAGCAATGGAAAAAGCCGCAGCTGGAACATTTACTGGCCTAGGATTAGAACTTGGCGGTAAGGATCCAGGTTATGTTATGGAAGATGCAAATTTAGATGCTGCTGTCGACACTTTAATCGATGGGGCGATGTTCAATTCGGGGCAATGTTGTTGTGGAATTGAACGCATTTATGTAATTGAAAGCTTGTTTGAAAGTTTCATAGAAAAGGCAGTGGCTATTGTAAGTCAATACAAGTTAGGAAACCCATTAGACCCAGAAACAACAATTGGTCCAATGGCTAATATTCGTTTTGCAGACGAAGTGCGTGCGCAAACTCAAGAGGCTATTAAGGATGGCGCAAAAGCACATATAGACCCTAGCCTCTTTCCAATGGATGGTGGTGCGTATCTAATGCCACAGATCCTAACTAATGTAAGTCATAATATGCGGGTTATGCGTGAAGAGAGTTTTGGACCAGTCGTTGGAATAATGTCTGTAAAAGATGATGAAGAAGCAATTAAACTCATCAATGACAGTAATTTTGGATTAACTGCCTCATTGTGGACAGAAGACACTCAACGCGCTGAAGCCATTGCAGATAAAATTGAAACAGGCACAGTTTTCATGAATCGTGCTGATTACTTAGACCCCGCTTTATGCTGGACTGGATGTAAAGACACTGGTCGAGGTGGAGGTCTATCAATTATTGGATACCACAACCTAACCCGCCCAAAATCATATCACCTCAAGAAAGGTTAACCGCATGACTTTAAATGCAAACTGGTCCTATCCAACAGCTATTCGATTTGGAGCTGGACGAATTTCTGAAATAGCTGATGCTTGTTTTGTCGCGAGTATCAAGAAACCACTATTGGTAACAGATCGTGGATTAGCAGGAATGGAAATCACTCAAAAGACACTTAATTTACTAGATGATGCTGGCTTAGGGCGTGCAATTTTTTCAGATGTTGACCCAAATCCTAATGAAAAAAATGCTGCAGCAGGTGTTGCCGCTTATAAAGCTGGCAATCATGATGGCGTTATTGCCTTTGGTGGTGGATCTGGTTTGGATCTTGGAAAAGTTGTTGCTTTTTTAGCTGGCCAATCACGTCCAATCTGGGATTTTGAAGATATAGATGATTGGTGGACACGAGCAAATTCAGATGTAATTGCGCCAATAGTAGCTATCCCAACAACAGCAGGGACAGGATCTGAAGTAGGCAGAGCATCCGTCATTACTAATTCTATTACTCAACAGAAAAAAATTATTTTCCATCCAAAATTTTTACCAACAGTCGTAATTTGCGACCCTGAATTAACAGTAGGAATGCCCAAGTTTATTACAGCAGGGACAGGCCTTGATGCTTTTGCGCACTGTGTTGAAGCATATTGTTCGCCACATTATCATCCAATGTCTCAAGGCATGGCGCTTGAGGGAATGCGATTAGTCAAAGAATACCTACCCCGCGCATACTCAGACGCTAAAGACCTTGAAGCTCGCTCTCATATGATGAGTGCAGCAGCTATGGGTGCAACTGCGTTCCAAAAAGGGTTAGGTGCAATACATGCCCTGTCTCACCCCATTGGTGCAATTTACCATACTCATCACGGCACAACGAATGCAGTTTGTATGCCTGCTGTACTTCAATTTAATAAACCTGCAATCAAAGATACCTTAGCAGAAGCTGCAAATTATCTTGGCATACCAGGTGGATTTGTTGGATTTTGTAAATTTGTTGATGAATTAAATGATAGCTTAGCTATACCAAAATCCTTAGCAGGATTAGGTATTGAAAATCCTGATATAGATCGCATCGTTTCAGGTGCTTTAATTGATCCAAGTACCGGAGGGAATCCAATTAAGATGACTGAAGAAAATACTCGGAAACTTATTATTGAAATATCTTAAAAAGTATTATGTATTCTCAATGCATTGAATTTGAAATCCATGTATTAATCTTGAAGAATGTTTAAATGAACTGAAAGAAATGATTGATGCCTGAAGCCAATCAAAAAAGATCCCACCATGAAGTAATAGTTATTGGAGGTGGTGTGATTGGCATGAGTATTGCATTTAGACTGGCTAAAGAAGGGCGTGAAGTCGCATTAATCGAACCCAATGAACTTGGCATGGGCGCATCTTATGGAAACGCTGGAACAATTGCGGATTATGCAACAATTCCAGTGGGAACACCAAGCGTTTTAAAAAACCTACCGGGACTTTTCTTTAATCGCGATAGCCCACTTTCTGTTCGCTATCGTACCCTTCCAAGCTTAATGCCTTGGTTGATAGAATTTGCTTATCAAAGCCTACCATCTAAAGCAGAAACTAATGCTGGAAAACTTGGCGTATTATTGAAAAATGCTAGCGACTTGTGGCATGAAATGGGAGTTGAATTGGGCGCATCACACCATCTTCATAAGCGTGGATGTTTGTATTTATATGAATCTAATAAATCATTTTTTAATGCCAAATATGACGAAAAGCTAAGACGTGAAAATGGTGTTGAGGTGGAAGTCATAACCGCAAAAGAAGTACTTAAACATGAACCAAATCTGCAACCATTTGAAGGTGGTGCACATTTTTTTCCTAATGCAACCAGTATCGACGATCCAGGAAAAGTCATGAAAATATTTTCACAAAAATTGACTGAATTGGGGGTAACAATTTATCCAACTTCTGCAGTTTCGATTGACACAAATAATCAGAATTACATTAAAGTAATGTGCAAAGATGAAGTCTTAGAAGCATCTAAAGTAATTGTCTCAGCCGGTGCATTTTCAAAGACACTTGCAAAGTCCTTTGGTGAAAATATACGCTTAGATACGGAAAGAGGATATCATCTTGAATTTGATATGAAGACCCCACCTGTTACCAGACCTGTTTGCTCAGCAAAACGAGGCTTCTATGCCTCTCCAATGGTTGGTCGCTTGAGAATTGCTGGTATGGTTGAGTTAGGTGGTTTATCACTTCCCCATGTTGAACACCGTTTAAAGGTCCTTGAACGTGGGGCAAAAACAATGTTTCCAAATCTTGGGCAACCCAGCCGTTCATGGTACGGATTTCGTCCATCAATGCCTAATTCGGTTCCTGTGATACGCCCTTCAAAACAGAATAAGAATATTATAATGGCCTTTGGCCATGGCCATATTGGCGTTACGCTTGCGCCCACAACAGCTCAAATAGTAAGCAATCTAATCTCTGCAAATTAATGTTTTTAAGATTTAGAAATCTTAGTAATCGAAACTAAATTTAGACATAAATCTTATTTAAAATATTTTCTGCATTGCATTATGTTATATCATAACATAAATAAACTATTCATAAATTTGGAAGCTCATAGGTTCATAAAAAATGATAGATACACGCGTTCCAATCACTTTATTGACAGGATTTCTTGGTGCTGGAAAAACAACTTTATTAAATTCTGTTCTTGCTAATAATTCTACTGGGCGTGTTGCAGTCATTGTTAATGAGTTTGGTGAAGCTGGCCTTGATCATGATTTGATAGAAAAAAGTAGTGAAGAAATTGTTTTGATGCGGTCAGGCTGCCTTTGTTGTTCCGTTCGAGGCGATTTGTCAGAAACCATCTCAAATCTTTTTAGACGAAAAAGTTTAGGTGAAATTTCTTTTGAACGAATAGTCATTGAAACTACCGGATTGGCAGACCCTGGACCAATTATTCAAACATTATTTGTTGACCTTTTTCTTGCGAATAATACGCGAATGGATGGGATTGTGACTGTTGTAGATGCTGCTAATGGCTTTTCTACACTTGATTCACAATTTGAAGCAGTATCTCAAGCTGCAATTGCCGACCTAATTATTCTTAGTAAAACTGATCTTGTTAGTCATTCAAAAATAAAAAAATTAGAAACACGTCTGAAAAACCTCAACTCAAATATTGAAATAATTCACTCTATATTTGGTAAAGGCCTGAATGAAATACTTTGGGGTTTAAGCGCACTACACGAAAAAGCCACTAAAAACCAAGCTTTAGATTGGACAATAGGAAAACATCCAAAATTTGAACCATTATCTAACTTATCTGGATTCTCTCCAGCCAAGAAATTATCTTTACCAACACCAAGTCATGACCTTAGAATTGGCTCTGCTTCTATTATTTTAGAGAACCCTATTCCTGAAGCTGTCTTTGATATTTGGCTTGATACCTTAATAGCAATTCGTGGCTCTGACATACTGCGCATAAAAGGTATTTTATTTATTGAAGAAATAGACGCACCTTTTGTTATTCATGGTGTACAGCATATCTTTAATCCACCTGTTCAATTAAAAAACTGGAATAAAGGCGATCAACGGTCACGTATTGTTATAATCGCACGTGATTTAACTAGGCCAGAGCTTCAAAGAAGCCTTGAAATGTTGCGTACTCATGAAAATGAATAAAAACCTTGGTAAAACCAGCCTTAAGCGCAAACGGCGAAATGAAAATCCTTTATTAGATTATGATCGACTTCCTAGAGATTTACGCGCATGGATTGCCAATGCTGAGTTACCATGGAGACCCAGATCTGTACTTAAGGCCTATGAGCGTGCATTTTCAAAAACCGGCGACCGTAATAAAGCAATGAACGAACTAAACAACATACAGCATCGTTTAGTTGCAAAAGATGCGATAGTGATTTGGGGTAAAAATCACCCCAAGGTTGAATAAAATAAATTATTTTAATTTTGATAAATAGCAATAGGAGTTCCAAGTGAGGTTAAATCTGGCTCTACACCAAGCCCTGGTGAATCATTGCAATAAATCCTACCATTTAAAGTTGGTGGGCTAATGTTACCTGTAGAAGCAGTAACATATGCATGTAAATCACCAGTGTTGAATAAAAATTCTGACGGGGTGGATGCAGAGAAATGTGATACAGCTGCAGATACAATTTCACCACCCATCATACATTCCGTCACAACTTTTATTCCCTTTTTGACAAAAAAATCACGGATTTCTAAAGCTTTTGACAAGCCACCAACACGTGACATCTTAATACAAACAACATCAGCAGTATGATCTCGCACTATTTTCTTGGCCATAGTTAAATCAGTTACAAGTTCATCTAGTTTTATAAGAAGACCAGTATTTTCTCGAACTTTAATGCAATCTTCATAAGATAGGCATGGTTGCTCAATCATGACATCAAGACCTTCAATTGCTTTTACAACCTCTAGTGCTTCCGATAAAGTCCACCGGCAATTTGCATCGGCATAAACAATTTCTCCAGGCTCTGCCAAATTGGCTGCAAACTTAATAAGCTCAATATCTTTATCTGGTTCAATGCCAACCCTGAGCTTAAAATATTTATAGCCAGAAGCTCTATATTGTTCCACCTCAGCCTTTATTTTGTCATGCTCTTGCTCCATGACACAGCGATAAAGTGGTGCACCGTCAGTTAGCATTCCACCCAGCAATTCAAATAAGGGAACCCCATTATCTTTAGCCTTGATATCCCAACATGCCATATCAATAGCACTTTTAGCAAAAGTATGGCCTTGAATTACCGCATCCATATTTTTCACAATGCCTTTAAGGTTATGCGGATCTTCTCCTAACAAACGTGATGCTAAACAATCATAAACTTCCTTCTCATTAAGATTATCTGAAACCCATGGGCATGACTCACCAACTCCACTCACACCTTGATCTGTATTTATAACTACAACACTTGAAGTAAATGTATCAAAAGGTTTAGTTCTATTCTCAGAGAGATCTCCAATAGCAAGACTTCCACTACAATAAGGGAGTACTTTTTGAAATAAACTGATCTTTGTGATTTTCACATTTAATCTCCAAATATATAATTTTAATCAAATATCTTACAATTCATACTTGCATACAGGACTAAGCTCGAACATCGTTATACTATTATACTTAATTAGTAAGTATTTACTTATACGCAGAACTAGTTTTCATATTAAGACAGTAATATTGAGTTACAAATAGAGGCATCTGTGAACAAACAAAATAAAATTATAACATGGGTTGTTTTTTATCTATGTGTAACAGTAGCAAGTAGTGCGGGTTTTGTATTTCCACTAGGAGATGATAACCTTTGGTATACTTCCTTAATAGAACCAAGATTTGCTCCACCTAGCTGGGTATTTGCTCCTGTTTGGACTACTCTGTATCTACTCATTGCAACAAGTGCATTTCGCATCATGACTAAATCTAGCTACAAAATGAACGACTTTCTTCCTTTGGCAATAGCTCTATGGAGTTTACAACTTGCTCTTAATGTTATTTGGACACCAATTTTTAGTGGTGCACAAAACTTAGAGGTAGCCTTTTATTATATAATTATGTTGTGGGTAATTATTATTGCCTATATTTTTGTATGTTGGCGTATTGATAGATTGGCAAGTTTAATGATGATGCCATACTTGGCTTGGGTCTCATTTGCGAGTGTTTTGAACTACTATTATTGGCAACTAAACTAAAAGAATTTTTGTATGGACATAAACTCAAAAATCAAAATTATATATAAATATTTAGCTATAATTCTTATGTTTGGATTATCAAATTTTCTCACAACAGCTCATGCAGAAAATTATACTATAGAAAAAATCATCAATGGTATTGATGCAAATGTAATATTTATGAGGCACGCTTTAGCACCTGGAATTGGTGATCCAAACAACTTTAAAATTGGAGATTGCTCAACACAACGTAATCTAAATGAGACTGGTATCGCTCAAGCAGTTTTGATTGGCAAACAGCTCAAAGAAAATTCTATTCAATTTAACAAAATATATTCAAGCCAATGGTGTCGATGTTATCAAACTGCAACCTTACTTGATTTGGGTAAAGTGCATGAATTTGCAGGTTTAAATTCTATTTTCCAAAATTTTGTATCTAGAAGAGAAACACTACAAAAATTAGAACAAAAATTATCTGAAATTCCATTAAATAAACTAGTAATTTTTGTTACACACCAAGTTAATATACAAGTAATCACAAAAAAAAATGTAGCATCAGGTGAAATGGTTGCTTTCAACACCTCAACTAAAAAATCTCATAAAATTAATTTATCAATCCAAAGATAGCTTTAATAAAAGAAAATTAAGAGCACGAAGTTCCCAAATGGTTTATTATTAGTAGAGTATCAATTCAGGATGTGATACGTAAAACTCGATTAATGACTATACCTCTTGAAAGCATAAAGATGGCAGAACTTCAAATCAAGACAGGGCAGTTAAAATCAATTCGAGTTGCACGCAAAATAGGACGCCCCAAATTAGCTAAACAAGTTGGTATATCAGAACGACAACTAGCTAAAACTGAAAAATCAGAGACTGCAAAACTCTCTAGCAATACAGTTTCTCGTCTATCAGAAGCATTACAAATATCTACCATGACACTGACAGGTGAATTTCCTGTAGCAGAAAGAGATCTCCAGCCAATTAAAAAACCAAAGTGCACAACTGGCTGCTGTTCTTAATATTAGCTAATTGCTTTATCAAAATTTATTTGACTATAAAAAAGATCCTTTGGAACTTTTTAACGAAATCAATAATCCAAAGTACACAAATATTAAAAAGAAAATGAGAGCACTATTAGATAAAAAAATGGCTGAAATTGGTGATGAACCTCTTCACTAAATACTCTAAATCACATTAATCATCTAATTTTTTGCAGCCATCTAAAAATGTCTTTTAATTGTTTATGTTCTGTATGAGGAGTTTGGGTAAAACGGCGTTTTATTCCATCCGCTGATAATAAAAGTGTTTCACCTGATTTCTCTGATTTTATTTTATAATGAATTATCTGGCAGAACTGTGTGGAAGATTGTTTGAAAAATTTCTCACCAGTCTTTTTATCAAAAATGTAAATTAAATCATCAGATAGAATATTTGTTTTGAAATACATACAGGCTCCTAATCAAATTTTTGACAGGGCCTTTTTTTAATGTGGGCTAGTGACCGACCACGTCATGTTTATATGTAAAATTTATAACAATTCAAGTTAAACCAATTTATTACCTTACGTAATTATTAACTTCATTCACAAAGTATGTAGAAATTAACACATAAGTTAATATTTGATACAAGGAGAGCATAAGGTGTCCGATACAATAATTAGTTTTACAACAATTGAATATCCCAACCAAGAAATTATGGATAAATCATATGAAATATTTGAAAAGGAAATGGCTTTACTTGCTGATAAGCTAAGACCACAAGGAATGATAAGATTTCATTCTAGCCGTCTATTTCTTCCTGAAAAAAAATTAATGATGGGTAACTGGCTTGAATATAAAGATATGGCTGCATATGAAAATTGTAACAAAATCTGGGAAAAAAATGGTGAAGAGTTTTTTGAAAAGTATGGTGAAATAATGGCAGAGGTAAAAATTACAGCTTATCGTGGCCAGGTGACCCTCGATTGGTCTTAAAAAACAACTTTTTTAACTGAGTTAATTACTTAATTCAGTATATTTCTGGTGCCCCCACACGGACTTGAGGTCAAGCCCTTTTTAAGGGTTCGCTTCGCTCAACCTCTTTCCGTGTTACACACGTCACGAACCGCGGTTATTATTTATTGGCCGTGCATACAAAGTAAATCACTGGATGATTTTACTGGTCATCATAAAGTTTAATACTACATTTTAGTGACTAGGGATAAAGTGTTTAAATAAATAATCAAACATTTGTATTACACTCAGGAGTTCGGCGACATCTCACAACCTGCCTAAAGCCTGTGTATAATCTCTTACAGAGGACGAATTTTATAAATAAAACTAGGGAGGAAACTATGGCTTTTAAATTCAAAGCTAAATACGGAAACTATATTGGAGGCAAATTTGTCGATCCTGTAGATGGCAAATATTTCGATAATATAACACCTGTAAACGGAAAAGTATTATGTCAAATACCCCGTTCTAATGAAAAGGACATCAATCTGGCGCTGGATGCAGCACATGCTGCCAAAGATGCCTGGGGTGCTACAAGTGTTACTGAACGCAGCCAAATCTTGCACAATATCGCGCAGGTGATGGAAGATAATTTGGCCACATTGGCCGAAGCAGAAACATGGGACAATGGTAAACCAATCCGTGAAACTACAAATGCGGACCTACCATTGGCTGTAGATCACTTTCGTTATTTTGGAAGTGTCATTCGCGCCCAAGAAGGGTCATTAAGTGAACTTGATGGAGATACTGTAGCGTACCACTACCAAGAACCACTTGGGGTAGTTGGACAAATTATTCCATGGAATTTTCCAATTCTTATGGCGGTTTGGAAAATAGCACCTGCCTTGGCTGCAGGAAACTGTATTGTATTAAAGCCAGCCGAGCAAACGCCCGCATCCATATTGGTTCTACTTGAACTTATCAGTGATCTACTGCCTGCAGGGGTTTTAAACGTAGTCAACGGCTATGGTCTCGAGGCTGGTAAGCCACTTGCTTCAAGTACTCGTATTGCGAAGATTGCTTTCACTGGTGAGACAACAACTGGTCGTTTGATAATGCAATATGCTTCTGCAAATATCATTCCATGCACATTAGAATTAGGTGGTAAATCACCAAATATTTTCTTCAAAGATATCATGGATGAAGATGATGCATTCTTTGATAAAGCTATTGAAGGTCTAGTATTGTTTGCATTTAATCAAGGTGAAGTTTGTACTTGCCCAAGCCGTGCGTTGATCCACGAAGATATTTATGATGACTTCATGGCTCGATGTTTGGAGCGCATTAAAGCAATTGTTCAAAGTGATCCACTTGACTCAAATACAATGGTTGGTGCGCAAGCATCGCGTGAGCAATTCGAAAAAATTCTATCGTACATGGATATTGGGAAAAAAGAAGGCGCTGAATTGTTGATTGGTGGTGGTGCCGCTGAGACTACTGGAAATATGGAAGGTGGTTATTACATCCAACCAACTGTATTTAAAGGTACGAATGATATGCGGATTTTCCAAGAAGAAATTTTTGGCCCAGTTTTATCAGTAACAACCTTCAAAACAGATGAAGAAGCGTTGGAAATTGCCAATGATACACTTTATGGCCTAGGTGCTGGTGTATGGAGCCGCGATGCTAATAAATGTTACCGTTTTGGCCGTGCAATTGAAGCTGGTCGTGTTTGGACAAATTGTTATCACGCTTATCCAGCGCATGCAGCATTTGGTGGCTATAAAGCATCAGGTATTGGCCGTGAAAACCACCTAATGATGTTGGGACACTATCAGAAAACAAAAAATCTATTAGTGAGCTACAGTCCAAATAAATTAGGTTTCTTTTAAGAATCACGATGGGCGCATGCAAGTGCGCCCTTTTTAACTGGAGTTAATATTTATGGAAAATCAAGTTGAAGCAACAGAAGAAGCCCTACAACTTTTAAAAGAAATCGTTGCAGAACATGGCCCAGTAATATTCCATCAATCAGGTGGATGTTGTGATGGTTCTGCACCGATGTGTTACGCAGAAGGTGATTTGATAATTGCAGATCATGATGTACTTATGGGTGATATAAATGGGTCACCATTTTATATTGGTGGAGCTCAATATGAAGCATGGAAACACACCCGATTAATTATTGATGCAATCGAAGGTGGCGGTGGTATGTTTTCACTTGATAATGGTCGCGGCAAACGATTTTTAACTCGTTCAGATATATGCCTAACTGATTAAAAGTGGTGCCCCCACACGGACTCGAACCGCGGACCTATTGATTACAAATCAATTGCTCTACCAGCTGAGCTATAGGGGCACTTTCAAAGCGCCTTTTGCTTGATTCATGGACTGAATGCAAGTGTTATTTTAGACAATAAATACATATCTTAAAATCTTATTAATAGATGTTATTTAATCGCAAATAATGCAGTTATTTAAAAATAAACACTTAATTTATTATTAGAAATTCAATGAAACATCTCTATGATTAGCCTGACACTTTGCCACAAACAGAGCTTGTTGTTTAGTTAATTTTGCTTGATCTCTGATACCAATAGTTTCTCTCATTAAATCTTCATAAGTAATTAATTTTGGCAGAATACTTATTGCTGCATCTGTACGCCATTCAACTTGATCAGAATATAATTTGATTGCTTTATCTAACTGCTTTTGGGCTTTTTCTTTACTCGGGTTTCTAGACTTCAAAGCTCTTCTGGCTTTAGATAATGCAGATTTTATTTTTTCCGATCCGGCAACTTTATTAAAGCGCTTACCTAGAGCCCCTAAAGGATCAACCATTTCTTCTGGTGCTAGGTTTTCAACTTGCGCTTTTGTAGCTAGCAATTCTTCCTCTAAATCAAAATAATCATTATTAGCTTCTAAAATTACATTCACAGTTGCAATTGGCTGATATGCTGCTTGAGCAGATTTAGTATATTTTCGATATGCGGATTGTTCAGTCTTTTGTAAATCGCGGAATATCTTAAGTTTTTCATTCCAGTCTGCTGGAATAGAAGCAATGAGAGCTTCATTTTCTTTTTCTAGTCGAGTGATTTTTTCTTCTAGTGGGCGCAGTTTGCCACCTTCTTCCAAGTTTTTCATGTCAGATCTTATTTGCTTGATCTCTTCTTCATAACTACGAATGTTTCGTTCAATTGAGCGAACAGATTGATGTAAGGGGCGGAAATTAACTGATGCTTGGGCTAATTCTTTACTTATTAATTCTGCACTTCTTAGCTGATCAATTGCAAGATTAACGTTATCAAAACTTTTTGATGTATTTTTTAATAGTTTCTTTGGCAATACCGATAAATCAATTTTACTCGCGGTCTCTGCTCCAGCAATAATAACATCACCAGTCATTGAAATCTGGTTTGATACGTATTGGTCAACGCAATAAGCAATTTGTGGATTTCTTGGTGGAGGCGAATTTTCAGACAGAAGTGCTACTCTATTTGGCAAATAATTAACCAAGTTAGGTGAATTAGCTACAATGACCATTGCAATTATTTGCAGAATAATAAACGGAATAACTCCTTTATACATATTTATAGTTTTAACTACAGCGGGAGCAATGCCGCGAAGATAGAATAAAGCAAATCCAAATGGTGGAGTTAAAAAGCTCGTTTGAATATTTAGGCCAATCATAACGCCTAACCATACTGCAGTTACATTCGCTCCAGGGTCAGCCAATAATATTGGAGCGACAATAGGTACTACAACAACTGCGATTTCAATAAAATCAAGGAAGAAACCTAGGATAAAAATCACGGCCATAACTATAATAAATTTGGACCAGAAGCCTCCAGCTAATCCATCCAAAAATTCTTTTACTAAATGCTCACCTCCAAATGCACGAAAAGCTGCAGTTAAGATAGCTGCACCTAAAAGTATTATGAAAACTAGAGCTGTAGCTTTAGCAGTCTCCATCATCACACCATTTAGTGTATCTTCAATTTTAAATGCTCTATAACCACTCCAAATTAAACTTCCCAACAAACCAATAGTGGCAATTATTGCTAATAAGACACCAAGTTGGTCACGCCCAGTTTCAATTCCTTTTATATTAGTATCAAAGTTTGAAAGAATTAATCCAACTGCTAAGAGACTTACTAAACATAATATTGCCGGATAATAGCAACCTTTTTGGCCATCAGTTAATCTATATCCTGCCATAATCAAGGCACCGGCTGCACCAATCGCACCCGCCTGATTAACCGTAGCTATCCCTGACATAATAGATCCAAGAACAATAAATATTAAGAATAATGGCGGAACGAGTGATAAGAAAACCTTGTTGGCAAATGCTCGATCATATTTTCCTTTATATGGAACTGATGGGGCTGCAGATGGCTTCAAAAAAGCAAAAACTAATATGTATATTATATATAAACACACAAGTACTAATCCGGGAATGAAAGCTCCTAAAAACATTTCACCTGCAGATGTAGAAGTTACATCAAATGTTGAAGGCATAGAAAGCTCACCTGTTGTTTCTTTATGGAGTGCTTTTCGAATACTTGAGCCTTGGTCTGCTGCAGATGCTAATTGATCTGCAAGAATAATTAAAACAATTGATGGCGGTATAATTTGACCTAATGTTCCTGATGCAGCAATAGTCCCAGTTGCTAATGATTGTGAATAATTATTCCTAAGCATTGCAGGCAAAGATATCAGCCCCATAGCGACAACAGTTGCACCAACAATACCAGTCGTAGCAGCCAATAATGCTCCAACAAATACAACAGAAACACCTAAGCCGCCGCGTACTGGCCCAAAAAGGTTTGCCATTGTTAGTAACAAATCTTCAGCAATTTTAGACCGCTGAAGCATTATGCCCATAAAGATAAACAGTGGTATTGCAATAAGTGTATCACGTTCGGGAACCCAGTAAGTTCCTCTGAGATTTGCATTCCCGGAACTTAGCCAAGTCCAGGCATCACCTTGGCTGAAATATGCCCCCTGATCACCTGTAATTAAATAACCGGTTAGTCCAGCTAATACTAATGTGATAATTGAAGCACCAGGTAAGGCAAAAGCAACCGGATATCCTGAACCAAGGGCACCTGCCATTAGGACTATTAGAAGTATTAAAAAAAATAGTTCCATCAGTGGGCCCCCGAACCTTTTGGTATATATTTACCATCTTCACCTCGATAATCAGCAACAGCAGCCATTAGGTAACTTACAAATTGGATCATCATTGATATTGCAAATATGCCAAGGAAACCTGCCATCATATATTTTACATATAATCCAAAACCTGATTGTGTGGTTTCAAAATTTAATATTGGGCTATTGATAATCGAGGTCTTTTGAGCCATGCCAGTCAGAATTATCATCCAACATAAAGAAATCCCAAGAAATATTGTTCCAATTGCATTAATACGGCCCTTTGATTTCTCTTTTAAGCCTGCATAAAGAATATCAACACGAACATGACCCTCTTCTAATAATGTATGAGCTGAAGCAAACAGAAACAAAGCGCCATACCAAAAGCGCACAAGGTCTGACATAAAAGCCTGTTCATATGAAAAAATAAAACGAAATACGACAATCATCAACTCACCAACCACAATTAATAATGCAAGCCAATGAAAACCTAATGTTTTAGTTCTAGTAGCTAGAATAATACCTAGAATTATCAACGGAATATGAACATATGGACCCCTAAATTGTGATCGTCCTAAATTTTTATCCATTGCTTCGCCAACTAAACCAGACAACATGTCTTCAACACGAAGGAATGATATCAAACTATCTACACACCCCACCAGAACAACAGCCCAGAATGCGGCTCGGATCAAGAATGCATTCATATCTGAAATTGTGTAACTATCCTGACGCAAGGACGAACCTCGGCGTTTCAAAGTCCAAAATATAGCTAAAATAATAGCCGCTGGGTATAATAAAAGTTGCAATAATCCAACTGTTCCATTGTGCATTGAGGCCCCTGGAAAGCCACCCCAAAAAGTTGCAAAATTATTAAATAAATAGGCAAACATTACCCATAAGTTTGACCACCCAAGTGATCTCACAAACAAAGGATTTGAAAACAAACCATTTCTATTTTGGACTGTTGTCGAAGCCATTGCTCATCCTTTTCATACATAAGAAGGCCAAGGCAGATATCTGTCTTGGCCTAATAAATTAATCAATTATCTGTTCAAAACGTTATTACGTTTATTAACATAAGCTGTGTCAGATAACGCCGTCCATGCACCGATTTCTTCACGTGCTTTTAGGTGACTATCATATATTCTAGCTGATAATTCTGAGTGATCACGAGCTTCTTCGATTACATCAGATGCTGCTTCACCAAAGCTGTCATAAATATCATCGTTAAACTCACGCAATTGCACGCCGTGATCATTAATCAATTTTGTAAGATATGCACCATTATTTGCATTTGTTTCTGCTAATGTGCGTGCATTTTCTTCATTACAAGCTGCCTGAATGATTGATTGGTGTGTACTTGATAGACTACCCCACCATGAAGCATTCATCCCTAGTGCAAGCTGTGAGCCTGGCTCATGCATACCTGGGAAATAGTAATATTTTGCAGCTTCATAAAACTTCATGAAATAATCATTATATGGCCCAACCCACTCTGTTGCATCAATTGCACCAGAAACTAAGTTTTCATAAATTTGGCCACCAGGAACAGAAATAGGTGAACCACCTAATTTTGCTAAAACGTCACCGCCTAGGCCTGGTATACGCATTTTCAGACCTTGCAAGTCATCTGCTGAATTAATTTCTTTGTTAAACCAACCGCCCATTTGAACGCCTGTGTTACCCATAGCAAAGTTTTTCAGGCCAAATTCGCCAGCTAACTCATCCCATAATTCTTGACCACCAGCATATTTTGTCCATGCATCCATCTCACCAGCTGTTAAGCCAAATGGAATAGCTGTAAACGGAGCCCAACCTGGGTGCTTACCTTTCCAGTAATAATCTGCACCAATGTATGCTTGAGAGTTACCTGAAGCAACTTCGTCAAATGAATCAAAAGCACCAACTTTTTCGCCAGCTGCGAAATATGTTACCTGGATTTCACCATCAGTTAGTTCTTGTATACGGGCTGCCATACGTTGTGCTGGCAAACCTAGTCCTGGGAAATCTCTTGGCCATGTTGCAACAATAGCCATTTCAATTTTGCTTTGAGCTACAGATGGTGCAGCTAGTGATGTTGCGGCGCCAGCTACAGCTGCGCCCGTTAGAAACTTACGACGTTCCATTATTTTCCTCCTCTAAAGACAAAACATGCCATTAATTCATGGCGTGCGATTCTTATTAAATCTGTCGTTTTTATATACAAACCTATAGAAACCAATCCTGCAACAACTAAAAATAAATAAATGTAATTGAAATTTTTAAGATATTTCATTTTTAAATTTCACTTTGTAGTTCAATTTTGATGATAAAAACCCATAAAAATGTCGCTTTTTTTATGCTTTAAATAGCTGAGATAACACATTCTATTTTAGGAATAAGGAATCTTTTTATGCGATACTCAGCATTTGGTATATTAAAACAGGGCCTCACAGGTAATAAGGGCTGGAAACCAGTGTGGCGTGAGCCTGAGCCAAAAAAGTCATATGATTACATAATAGTTGGCGGTGGAGGTCATGGATTAGCCACAGCCCACTATCTTGCAAAAGTATATGGTGGCAAAAATATTGCAGTTTTAGAAAAGGGCTGGATTGGCTCAGGCAATATAGGCCGTAATACTACTATAGTTCGATCTAATTACGGATTAGAGGGCAATCAACCATTCTACGAAATGTCATTGAAGTTGTGGGAAGGTTTGGAGCAAGATCTAAATTACAATGCAATGATGTCACAACGTGGCATTCTTAATCTAGCACATTCTGATGGTCAGAGAGATGCGTATGCGAAACGTGGTAACGCCATGTTAATGTCAGGTGCAGACGCAGAATTGCTCGATCGGGCTGCTATTCAAAAGATGTGCCCATTTTTGAATTTTGATAATGAACGATTCCCAATCAAAGCAGGCTTATTACAACGCAGAGCCGGCACAGCAAGACACGATGCTGTTGCATGGGGATATGCGCGCTCAGCAGACTTGCATGGAGTAGATATTATTCAAAATTGTGAAGTTACCGGCTTTCAAATGAAAAATGGTAAATGCTTGGGCGTACAAACGAGCAAAGGTATGATCAAAGCTAAGAAGACAGCCGTTTGTGTGGCTGGGGCTTCAAGCCGCGTAATGGAAAAAGCAGGCATGCGCCTACCTATAGAAAGCCACGTATTGCAGGCATTCGTATCAGAGGGCTTAAAGCCAACTATACCCGGCGTTATAACCTATGGTGCGGGTCATTTTTATGTAAGCCAATCCGATAAAGGTGGCCTAGTATTTGGAGGTGACTTGGATGGGTACAACTCTTATGCACAAAGGGGCAACTTACCTGTTGTAGAGGATGTCTGTTCTGGCGGTATGTCAATCATGCCAATGATTGGACGCGCAAGATTACTCAGGATGTGGGGAGGTGTAATGGATATGTCCATGGATGGCTCACCATTTATTGATAAGACGGGAATTGAAGGTTTATATTTTAATGGCGGTTGGTGTTATGGTGGCTTTAAAGCAACGCCAGCTTCTGGCTATTGTTATGCTCACCTACTTGCAACTGATACGTCACACGAGAATGCTAGTCAGATGCGTTTAGATCGTTTCATTCGAGGCAATATGATTGATGAAAAGGGCGTTGGAGCCCAACCAAACTTACATTAGGGGAATTGTGAAATGATTATCAACCATCCCTTATTGGGACCACGTGATGCAAATGAATTTATACATTTAGGTGATGAATCTATGATTGATCGACCAGATGGTATGGGTGAACATGCTGCAAAGAATTTTCACGAGTATCTTTACTTACGAGATAACCCAGCAGGAAAATATCGTGAACTTTGGTATCATGAGGCGGGTGACAGATCTTGGTTAGTCGTAACGCGTGATACAGTTACCCACGAAATTTTTAATGTTGAATTGGCACGTGACGTTGCCCGATCACGGGGGCGTTCAAAATGAAACAGGCACATAGAATTAATGGTGGGCTGGTAAATAAAAGCAAACCAATCAAATTCACATTTAACAACAAACAAATGACTGGCTATGAGGGCGATACCCTTGCATCAGCCTTATTAGCCAATGGCCAACGTTTAGTGGGGCGATCGTTTAAATATCACAGGCCACGTGGTATATTTAGCTCAGGTTCAGAAGAACCAAATGCATTGGTTCAATTGCGCTCCGGCGCACATCAAGAACCAAATACGCGAGCAACTGTCGTTGAGCTATTTGATGGCTTAACATCAGAAAGCCAAAACCACCGAGGTTCACTAGATTTTGATATCATGTCAGTGACGGATTTATTGTCACCATTTTTAGGTGCAGGCTTTTATTATAAAACATTTATGTGGCCAAAAGCATTTTGGGAAAAAATCTATGAGCCCATAATTCGATCAAGTGCAGGATTAGGTAGCTTATCAAAATTAGAAGACCCAGATAAATATGATAAAGGTTTTTTACATTGTGACTTGTTAATTGCTGGAGCTGGTCCATCAGGGTTAACGGCAGCACTCGCAGCTGGAAGAGCGGGCGCAAGGGTTATTATTGCTGATGAAGATTTTCTTCTTGGTGGAAGACTTCTTGAAGAAGAACACACTGTTTCAGGTATTTCAGGCCAAGACTGGGTGCAAAAATCAAAAGATGAATTAGACGCAATGCCAAATGTTCGCATTCTTACTCGAACAACGGTTTACGGCTCTTACGATCATGGCATTTATGGTGCTCTTGAAAGAAAGACTGACCACTTGGCAGATAGTGGAAACAAACCACGACAAGTATTGTGGCGCATTTATTCTAAACGAGCGATGATCTGTGGTGGAGCAACTGAACGCTCAATTGCATTCCCGAATAATGATCGGCCGGGAATTATGCTTGCTGGATCTGTTAGAGCATATGCCACAAGATATGGTGTAGCTGCAGGTACTAATATTGCCATTTTTACAAATAACGATAGTGGTTGGCAAACTGCGGTAGAACTAGTTTCTAAGGGTATAAATGTTACTGCTGTTATAGACCCTAGAGACACTGCCCCAAGGGCTCACATACCCGGCGTTGCAATGATAATGGGGGCAAGCGTTTGTGATACACAAGGACGTAAAGGTTTAAATCGAATTACTCTAACAAACGGCCAAGTCTTAAATGTAGATTGCCTAGCAGTTTCTGGTGGTTGGTCACCAAATGTTCATCTTACATGTCACCAAAGAGGGCGGCCTATTTGGAACGATGAGATTGCAGGATTTGTTCCAGGGGGTAATTTACCTGTAGGTCAATCAATTGCTGGTGCCTCAAACGGTGAAATGACACTTGGTGCAGCTATCAAGTCTGGTCATAAAACTGCAAATGCTATCGTAAAAGAATTAGGCTTAAGCCCTTCTCGTTCACAAGCCCCTAAAGCAGAGGATGAAGGCTTTGCAATAATGCAGTATTGGCATGTGGCAGGTTACAAGCAACGAGCGTGGATAGACTTGCAGAATGACGTTACATCAAAGGATGTAAAGCAATCTCAGGCAGAAGGTTTTAAATCAGTTGAGCATTTAAAACGTTACACCACCCTTGGGATGGCTACTGACCAAGGTAAAACGTCAAACATCTTAGGCCTTGCAGTCATGGCAGAAGCTACTGGGAAAACAATTCCCGAGACAGGTACTACAATATTTCGTCCACCTTATTCGCCCGTTGCAATTGGTGCATTTGGCGGTAGAGAGCGTGGTCAACATTTTCATCCAACTCGCCTAACGCCAAGCCATAACTGGGCGGACGAGCAAGGTGCGGAATTTGTCGAAGTTGGCAACTGGATGAGGGCGCAATGGTTTCCAAAATCAGGTGATAAAACTTGGCGTGATAGCGTTGACCGTGAGGTTAAAAAAACACGCAAATCAGTTGGTGTTTGCGATGTTTCAACACTTGGAAAAATTGATATTAAAGGTAAAGATGCCGCTGAATTCCTAAACAAAATTTACTCAAATCCATTTGCTAAGGTTCCTGTTGGCAGAGTGCGATATGGCTTAATGTTACGCGAAGATGGTATCTGCTATGATGACGGTACAACTGCACGCTTGGCTGAACATCATTTTGTAATGACAACCACAACAGCTAATGCAGTTTTAGTTTACAGAAATATGGAATTCGCACGACAGTGTTTATTCCCAGATCTCGATGTTCATCTTATTTCTACAACTGATCAATGGGCGCAATTTGCTATTGCTGGACCTAATAGCCGTGCTGTTTTATCTAAAATAATAGATAAAGTTGACATGTCTAATGATGGATTTCCATTTATGGCTTGTTCTGATGTTACAGTTTGTGGTGGGACACCAGGGCGATTATTCCGCATAAGTTTCTCAGGGGAACTGGCATATGAAGTCGCCGTTCCAGCAAGGTATGGAGATGCTTTAATTCGTGAAATTATGGCAGCTGGTGAAGAGTTTGATATTACTCCATATGGCACAGAAGCCTTAGGTGTGATGCGCATAGAAAAAGGCCACGTTACTGGCGCTGAGCTTAATGGCCAAATGACAGCATTTAACGTCAATATGAATAATATGGTTTCAGTGAAAAAAGACAGTATTGGATCAGTACTTTCACGCCGAGAAGTAATGGTTGCAGATAACCAAGTTCGCCTTGTCGGAGTGAAAACTGTTGAGAAAACTGATAGCTTATCATCTGGCGCTCACTTTCTCGCCAAGAATGACAAGCCAACAACAGCAAATGACCAGGGCTGGATTACTTCAGTATGTTATTCACCCCACTTTGAACAACATATTGGCCTTGGGTTTCTTGAAAGAGGTCATGAGCGTCACGGTGAAATCATCAGAGCATGGGATGGCGTGAGGGGTACAGATGTACTTGTAGAAATTGTGTCTTCACACATGTATGATCCAGAAGGAGGGCTACAACGTGGCTAAATTATCAGCGACTGACTCCTTGGGTGGATATGACAAAGAGATCGGCAACATACGCTTGCGTGAAGTTGCCAATCAAAGTCTTATTGCAATGGCTATTCCTCAAGGTAAGGAATCTAAATTTAAGAATAATATAAAAAATATATTTAACCTTAAAATGCCATCACCTACAAAATCTGTGAAAAATAAAGATACTCGTTTACTATTTACTCAACCTGATCAAATTTTTGTTTTAATGAAGCGAGTAGAAGACCCTGAAAACTCAATGGCAGTTACATTTGGTGAGAGTGCTTATATTACTGATCAGACTGATGCTTGGGTTATTTTAGAGATAAGCGGTGAGTCATCACGTGAAGCCTTGGAGCGCATATGCCAAGTAGATCTAGACAAAAACGTTTTTCAATTAGATGGAATGGCTCGAACAAACATGGAGCATATGTCTGCAATAATTATAAGGAAAGCAGATAATACATTTTATTTAATGTCAGCAAGTTCTTCCGCAAAGTCATTTCTGCATGCAGTTGAACTGTCAGCTCAGCACATATCTTAGAAAAAATTAAGCCCTTAAATAATAAATGCGCAGACATGAGTTTGCGCATTTATTATTATAAATAACTATCCACGTTTGCCATAATATAAGCCAACGACGTGTTCTGCTTCAGCAAAGAAAAGCCACCGCGATGCAAACACGCCAACTAAATGAGAAAATACGGCTACAATTGCTTTAACCCCATGCTGAGCTCCCATACCAAGCATTAATACAGGGATTACGACCATAAGAATTATCGCTAGTAATCTCAACTTTGCAGCATGCTTACGCCCAATTACATAAACCATTTCTTTAAGTAAATAATTGGTGCCAGTGTGAGGTGGTTCAAACATTCTTACTTTACCAATATTACCCAAACCCGTGGCTGTTTCGATTGTAGATCCACTGCTTGCAAACCTATTATCGCTTGTGAACCATGCGATCACTTGGATTAACCCAACTACAACAAAGCCATACATCGCTACGGTCACTTGGCCAGTCATAAGGGCACCGCCAAACACAGACAGACTTACAAATAATACTGGTGTAGTCCAATGGTTCCATCTTGGAACTGTTTTTAATTGTGCATAAATCATCGATGTAGTGAATACTGTAACTATTGATAATATCGCTCCAATACCTCCAATAATAACCCAATGAGTTTCAAAAAAAATTGCTCCAATTGCATAAATGCCCATGATCATTAATGCAGCAACTGCACAACAACCTTCACGGCTAAGCCAACTTGTTCGCCATTGGCTAAATGCTTTTAATGAATTTTTAGGGTTACCTAAATGGAATGTTGCGGACAACAAACCACCAACTGATAGGGCATACGCTATAAAGAAAAATACAAATGCAAACATGCCTGTCATTGGCGGCTTGCCAATTCCTAACCATGCCAACATGCCAAAACCTAGGCCAGACAAAACTGAAAAAAGAATTACGGATGGTGCTGGATGCATTAGATTTTCTCCAAAGTACGATCAAGCCATCCTAAGAAGCCAGAAGTTTCAGTCGCAATAGGTGCCAATAACGGTGCCAAAATATCAATTTCATTTCCTTGATCTTTGGGTCGTGGAGGTAAATATTTGTTTACTGGTTTAGTTCCAAGCTCTGGCATTAAGTCCATACCACCGCGCTCTTGAACTAATTTTGACACATCACTTTCTGCATCACCTAAGTCACCAAAATGCCTTGCACCTGCAGGACATGTTCGAACACATGCTGGCTCACGATCTTCTTCAGGTAAATTTTCGTTGTAAATCCTGTCAACGCAAAGTGTACATTTTTTCATAACACCAGCTGCTTGATCAAGTTCACGCGCACCGTATGGGCACGCCCATGCACAAAGACCACACCCAATGCATGCATCTTCATTTACAAGAACAATGCCATCCTCGGCACGTTTGTAACTTGCTCCAGTTGGGCACACAGTTACACAAGGCGCATCTTCACAGTGGAGGCATGACTTAGGGAAGTGAATTGTCTGAGCAGCACCTTGTTCTGGCTGTACTTCATAAGAGTGGACACGATTTAAAAAGGTACCTGATGGATTTTCACCGTAAGCATCTTGATCAGATAACGGTGCTCCATAATTTTCAGTATTCCAACCTTTACAAGACACAACACATGCGTGGCAGCCAACACAAGTATCAAGATCGATTACTAAACCAAGTTTTACATCAGATTTAGGGGGTAATGCGGTCATGCTCCCACCTTCCAAGTTAAGTTTTTAGGGCCTTTACCAACTGGTGATTTCTGGGCCGGTATATTTGGCTCACATTCAGCTGGTGCTTCCACTTTTTCAATTGCAACTTTCAAATCAAACCACGCAGCCTGTCCGGTAATAGGATCAGAATTTGCCCATCGCATTCCATCACCTTTTGCTGGCATTAGCTCATGTATTATATGATTTAATAAAAAGCCTTTGGTTGCTTCTGGCGCCTTTTCATCTAATGCCCAAGCGCCTTTACGTTTACCAATTGCATTCCATGTCCATATGGTATTTTCATTTAATGCTGCTTGATGTGCCACTGGCACAGTGATTTCTCCATGTGGTGATGATACCTTTGCCCAATCACCATCTTTAAAGTCATTTTGCTCCCAAATTTTTGTTGGGACATATAAAGGATTTACACCATGAATTTGTCTCAACCACGCATTTTGTGTTCCCCATGAATGATACATTGCCATAGGGCGCTGAGTAAGCGCATGAATTGGGTAATCTTTATCAGTTGAATTACTCCAAACTGGAAGAGGATTCATTGTCTCTCGAACTCGCTCACGTAAATGTTCTGGAGGTTGTCGCTCGCCATGGCCTTCTGCTGCCAATTGGAATTTACGCATTGGTTCCACATAAAGCTGGAAAAGATATGGTGAGGGGGCATCAAATAATCCCATTTTCACTGCCCATTCTTGGTAAGCCATGTTCCAAGGCTTATAATAAGATGCATCTTCATTGATATGTTCAACAAAGAAACCACCATTCTCAATATATTTATCAAGTTGATTAGGGTTTACGTCCCCTCGTCCTGAGTCTGAACCATCACCGCGGAAACCTGCAAGCGGACCAATTCCAGGCTTTCTTTGGTGATTAACGATATAATCAGCATAGTCAGCAAATTTTTGAGATCCATCTTCATTAGTAAAGTTTGGCAATCCAAGCCGTGCACCCAAGTCACATAAGACCGATTGGAAACCACGTACGTCTCGATCTGGCTCTATGACAGGCCAGCGAATGGCATCCGCGGCACCATCAGCTTCACAAATTGGACGATCTAAAAGTGAAATACAATCATGGCGTTCAAGGTAAGTTGCATCAGGTAAAACAAGATCTGCATATGAAACCATTTCAGATGAGTAGGCATCCGAGTAAATTATGTTTGGAATGACGTAGTCACCATTTTCGTCTTTATCTGTCAGCATCTTCATTACACCACTTGTGTTCATTGAAGAGTTCCAAGACATATTCGCCATATACATAAACAATGTATCTATCTTATATGGGTCTCCGGCATGTGCATTTGAAATAACCATATGCATCAATCCATGTGATGACATTGGGTTTTCCCAAGTAAATGCCTTGTCAATTCTTGCGGCCGTTCCATCTTCTTTTAAAGCAAGATCTTCTGGGCCATGTGTGAAACCTAAGTGTGGGCCATCAAGTGGTTTGTTGGGCGCATATCCATAATGCGGCTTCGGGTGGATTTCAGATGATTTTGGGTATGGAGGCTTAAACCTGAACCCACCGGGCACTTCAACGCTTCCCAAAATAATTTGAAGTATATGCAAGGCACGACATGTCTGAAAACCGTTCGCATGCGCGGAAATTCCTCGCATTGCGTGGAAAGACACTGGACGCCCTGTCATTTTTGTATGCTTTTCACCACGAAAATCAGTCCACTCAATTGGAAGGCTAATTTCTTGCTCAAATGCGACATGCGCTAATTCGGCAGCGAGGCGTCGAATTGTTTCTTCTGAAATACCACACTGCTCAGCAACATTCGCGGCGTCGTGCTCAGGCGCCATGTAGGTCTCAGCCATTTTATGGAATACGGTCGTGTGAGTTATTCCCGCTTGTCGGATTGATCCATTTAAATCTGGTTTAATACCTTTTTTATCAAAGGCTACTTTTTTACCAGAATTCAAATCAATTACTAAAGGCTTGCTGTCCTTATCTCTCAAAAACAATCCGAAGCTTTCGCTTGCCGGATCACTGTCCAGTAAAACTGGGGCGTTTGTGTATTGGGCAAGATAGTGAAGATCAATCTTCCCCGCTTTCATTAATTCATGAATGAGAGCTGTGATAAATAATCCATCAGTACCTGGGGTAATACCAACCCATTCGTCAGCAACTGCATTGTAACCTGTTCGAATTGGGTTAACGCCTACTACTTTGGCACCACGCTTCTTTAATTTTCCTAAACCCATTTTAATCGGGTTACTGTCATGATCCTCGGCCACACCGAAAAGCATAAACATTTTGGTATGATCCCAGTCAGGTTGACCAAATTCCCAAAATGCACCACCCATTGTATATATGCCAGCCGCCGCCATATTCACCGAACAAAAGCCACCGTGAGCTGCATAGTTTGGCGTGCCAAACCCCTGCGCCCAGAAACTTGTGAATGACTGTGACTGATCTCGACCAGTAAAAAATGCCAATTTAGATGGATCATCTGCCCGAACTTTTGCAAGTCGCGTTGATGCTATCTCTAGTGCTTCATCCCAGCTGATTTCTTCAAATTCACCAGAACCTCGCTCTCCGACACGCTTTAGTGGCGAGCGTAAACGAGAAGGAGCATTAACCTGCATAATACCTGCAGATCCCTTGGCGCATAATACACCCTTGTTGACTGGATGGTCACGATTGCCCTCAATGTAAGCAACTTTCCCCTCCTTCATGTGTACATTTATGCCACAACGGCACGCACACATATAACAAGTGGTTTTTCTAATCTCATCAGATACTTTTGGAGAAGTGTCTATTACAGGTTGAGTATGATTCATTTTGCCTCCTAAACGTACCCCTAAATAGGATAACGTTCTTATCAAAACAATTACTATTTTAATAATAGAAAGTAGTCTTCGAGAAAGCCGACAGTAAAGGCATTTTTACGACACTATGTCGTTTTTAAAACAACCTGACACCCAATGGAACATCACTGTCTGGCGCAATCAAAACTACAGATCCATTTTCATCAGGAACTCCAAGAACTAACACTTCAGACTTCACTGGCCCAATTTGCCTAGGTGGAAAATTCACCACTGCCATTACACGCTTTCCCACTAATTCCGAAAGGCTGTAATGGACAGTAATCTGTGCAGAAGATTTTTTTTCACCAATCTTATCACCAAAGTTCACCCAAAGCTTATAGGCAGGCTTTCTTGCTTCGGGGAATGGTTCTGCTCGTATAATTTCACCCACACGCACATCAACCGCCATAAAATCATCAAATGAAATTTCACTCATGTCTTACCTAATTCCTTACTGCGATTAGCCGCCGCACTGACGCCTTCTAATAAAACCTTTGGGAACCCAGTTTCACTATCCATTAAAACTTTTAGTGCGGCTTGGGTAGTCCCCCCGGGTGAGGTCACATTTATCCTCAATTGCTCGGGGCTTTCTTCCGATTGGAATGCCAGAGCACCCGCACCAGAAACAGTCTTTTTAGCCAAAGTCATTGCCAAATCAGCTGATAATCCCTGCATTTCTCCTGCAGCAGCCAAAGTTTCAATTAAATGGAATACATAAGCTGGCCCAGAGCCTGATACTGCTGTTACTGCATCCATTTGTGCTTCTGTATCTAAGATAACTGTGTCACCGACAGCTTTTAAAAGTATTTCGCACAATTCCACATCTTCATTAGATGTATTATTATTTCCTATAAGCGCTGAAATCCCCTGCCCTATAGCGGCTGGCGTATTGGGCATTGCTCTTACAATTTTACATTTTGAACCCAAAATAGATTGAAAACTTTCAATGGATGTACCTGCAGCTATTGAAAGAAATATGGTATTCGTTTTTGCAATTACTTTTAATGACGGTAAAGCTTCACCCATCATTTGAGGTTTGACAGCTATGATACATACTGCCGGCTCTTGGGGTAGAGTTTTGTTTAGATTTAAACCCTTTTCTGCAAGCCCTAACAACCACTTGGATGGAAAGGGATCGAGCACATATACAGAGTTTGTATTTAAGCCATCTGCTAACCAGCCTTGTAGCATAGCAGAACCCATTTTACCGCAGCCCAATAAAACCAATCCTTTTTCAGATACAGTTTCTAAAGCCATAAAATCATCCTTATTGTTTACTTCAGACTATGCGTGACCATAAGCTTCAGCAATAGCTACATCCATTGCTGAACTTGGGGTTTGATCTCCCCAACACGCCAGTTGAAATGCTGGGTAGTATCGCTCACAAGTTGTGGCCGCCATGTGAAGCAAGTGGTCGATTTGATCCACACTCACAATAGCACCACCAGACAGGACCAAACCATATCGAAACACCATCATCTTGTGGTCTTTCCAATAAGAAAATCCACCAGTCCAACAGTCATCATTCGCAAGGTTTAGGGCTTCGAATAATTCAGGTAATTTTTCTTTGGGTGGATCCAGATCAAATGAAGATATTAATCGTAGAGTTTCGTCATAGGTGGACCAAGCTAAATTAACAGAATAAGTTCTCCACTTTCCTTCAACCATCATAGCTATCTGGTCGTCCCCAACACGATCAAAATCCCATGAACGGTTCTTGATTAAGTTTTCAACTATATCAATCGGGTGAATTTCACTATCACTCAAATAATGCTCTGTATCTGCCACTTCCAAGCCTCTTTTTGGGAGGGAAACACGCCACTAAATGCAGGCGTTAACCCAATGAGTCGAGGTTTATTACTTACCCCTTACTACATATAGTGTGCCAGCAAAGTCATTCTGTAAAGATATTTATTTACAAAAAAACAAACTATCCCCAACTAAATTTGGTTATCCACAGTTATTTACTGTTTATTTTTTGCATTCAGCAAACAGCCAGGCAATTGCAGATTTAATTTGTAAAAAAATCCTGACATATTGCATTTTCTTAGAATCAATTAGTAATTATTTCTTTGCTTTTGGAGCCTTTTTCTTTTCAAGCGCATCGAGGCGTTTTGAAAGTGCAATATTCTCTTCACGAGCTTTTTGCGCCATTGCTTTGACTGCATCAAACTCTTCACGCGTTACAAAATCACGATCGGCGAGCCAACGATCAATCCAACTTTTCATAGTTGTTTCCGCTTCTTCTTTAGCACCTTGGGCGACACCCATTGCACTTGTCATGACTTTTGACATGTCATCGAAAAATTTATTGTTGGTTTGCATATTAAAGCTCCACGCATTGTACTATTTCTTATATATGGTATTTTTTTACAACTTTGCCAATGGTAGCTTGACACTCTGGGACACCAAACCGCACAAAGCACTAAAAACGGATGGAATTAATGCTCGCAATATTGCCTTTTCCTAATATTGACCCAATTCTTGTTTCTTTTGAAGTCATGGGACGCACTCTTGCAGTTCATTGGTATGCTATTTCTTACATAGCTGGATTTCTTTGCGCATTATCATGGATGCGCTTTGAAGTCAGCAGAGTTGCTTTGTGGAAAGATAACACCGCCCCACTCACAAAAAATAAAATTGAAGACGTAATTACGTGGATGATCATTGGAACTATCTTAGGCGGCAGGTTAGGATATGTATTATTTTATCAGTTTGATGCATTTTTAACAGATCCACTGAGAATTATTCGTGTCTGGGAAGGCGGCATGTCATTTCATGGTGGCTTTATAGGCGTCATTACAGCCGCATTACTTTATTGTAGAAAAACGAAATGTAATCCGTGGTCTGTTGGTGATTTAATTGCTTCTAGTAGTTGCTTTGGATTGTTCTTTGGCCGAATTGCAAACTTTGTTAATGCAGAATTATGGGGCCGCCCAACAGGCGTACCCTGGGGAATTGCGTTTCCCACAGAGGCAGCACAAAATTGTGGCCAAGTCCTTGGAGAAATTTGCGCGCGCCACCCATCACAATTATATGAGGCAGCACTGGAAGGAATAATTCTCTTCATAGTAATGACCTACCTGATATTCAGGCGAAACTGGTTTAAGGTTCCAGGCCAAATTATCGGGATCTTTTTTATAGGCTACGGATTGGCACGCTTTATTGTTGAAGGATATAGGCAGGCGGATTTACAATTCATTACCATAGATAATCCATTTGGGTATATAATCAGGCTTAATGAATTTGGGCTTACCATGGGTCAAACATTATCTCTGCCTATGGTGTTCATCGGTATGGCAATAATTTACATGGCAAGAAGACGCGCAATATGACTGCACTAAGTAATATCATCAAAAAACAAATAAAACGTTTTGGCCCGATGCCCGTCTCAGAATATATGACGCTCTGCCTACTTCACCCAGAACATGGATATTATACAAATCGTGACGCCCTTGGCGCAACGGGTGATTTTACGACTGCACCTGAAATCAGTCAAATGTTTGGAGAGTTAATTGGTCTTTCAATTGCACAATCATGGATTGACCAGGAAATGCCCACACCTTTTATTTTAGCGGAATTAGGTCCCGGAAATGGGACGCTCATGGCCGACATTCTACGCGCCACAAAATCTGTGCCAAATTTTCACGCATCAATGGATTTGCATCTAATTGAAGCAAGCCCAGAAATGCGGAAGCGACAAGAGACTGCCTTAAATGGCTTTAATGTCACTTGGCTGAATTATTTTTCTGAATTGCCGCAGAAGCCACTCTTTTTAATTGCAAATGAATTCTTCGATTGCCTCCCAATTAAACAATACCGCCGCACAGATGAGGGTTGGCAAGAACAAATGATTGCTGTTGAAAACGAGCAGCTCCACTTTATTTTAGGCACAGCGACTTCAGAGGAAGTATTCTCAAAAACCAATGACGTTCCGAGCGCAGATATGTTAGAGGTCTCCCCACCAACTGTGGCATTTGCCTCTGCTATAGGGGAACATATTCAGGGGAATGGGGGATGCGCGATCATTGTTGACTATGGGGAGTGGGATAGTGATGGGGATAGCTTGCAAGCTCTAAAAGATCACAGAAAAATTGACCCACTTACTCACTGCGGCACAGCAGATTTAACCGCTCACGTGAGCTTTAAAGATTTAACAAACGCCGCATCTAAATATGCAAAAGTTAGCTCAACAATACCCCAAGGCATCCTCTTAGAGCGCCTTGGAATAACCCAAAGAGCTCAAACTTTAGCAAAAAATATGAGCGGCAAAAAACTCGAGAACCACATCTCTGCACACAAACGCTTGACCCACCCTGATGAAATGGGTTCATTATTCAAAGCAATTGCAATAATTCCAGAGAACACTGATTTGCCTGCAGGATTTAATGAATGACACTTCAAATAATTACATCCGACCGGCTTGCCTCACACAAGCACGGCTTTTTCACCAGACATGGTGGCGTCTCAAGTGGGATATTTAAAGGGCTGAATTGCGGTGTAGGTTCAAGCGATCAATCAGATGCAGTTACCAAGAATAAATTAATGGTATGCGACGCAATGGGCGTTACCTTGGATAAATTAATGACCGTACATCAAATACATTCTGCAGATGTAATTATAAGTCTAGAGCAGGAAACTGTCTCAACTCCAAAGGCTGATGCAATTGTCTCCAAAACAGAAGGCCAAGCAATTGGGATACTCACGGCAGATTGTGCGCCAATTCTTTTTTGCGATCAGACTGCTGGAGTAATTGGCGCAGCGCATTCAGGGTGGCAGGGCGCCATAAAAGGTATTGCGCAAAACACTATTAAAGAAATGACCAAATTAGGTGCAGATATTTCAAACATTCAAGCTGTCGTGGGCCCATGCATTAGCCAAAAGAATTACGAAGTGGGTGAGGAATTCCTTGAAACCTTTCTACTTGAGGATCAGTACAACATGAGGTTTTTTGCCAATGGCAAAACCAATAAATACCACTTCGACTTGCCCGGGTTCTGCCTACACTCTTTGAGAAATGCCGGAATTACGAGCCCTGAGTGGACAGGCCATTGTACGTACGAGGATAGTGATAAATTCTATTCATACAGAAAATCCACACACTTAGGTGAGCCCGATTATGGGCGGCTTATTTCTGTCATTACTCTTTAGACATTAAAATTGGCACGCCTGGAACATCTTTTGCACACCTAATTACAAGCGATGTTTTCACGCTCGCCACATTGTCTGCGCTTGTGAGCTTTTCAGTCAGAAAACTTTGAAAACTTGATAAATCTGGCGCGACACATTTTAAGACAAAATCAATTTCACCATTCAACATGTGGCACTCGCGCACATAATCCCACTTGAGGCATTTTGCCTCAAAAGCCTGCAAATCTGCCTCCGCCTGGGAATGCAATCCAACCATTGCGAAAACCTGCACATCAAATCCAAGTGCCTTGCCATCGACAATGCCATGATATCCCCTAATGAGGCCTGCATCTTCGAGTGCCCTAATTCTACGCAAACACGGCGGAGCAGATAGCCCCACTTGCGCAGAGATTTCTACGTTGCTCATCCTACCATCTTCCTGAAGAAGCTTAAGTATTTGCAAATCAATATCATCGAGCTTATGCATTCAATATTTCCTTATTTCACATAATCTTACACATACAATCAATCTTGCGCAATTAAATTACAATACTTTGTAATAAAATAAGTATTTAAATGCAATTATAATGGTTCAAATTTTCTTCAAACCAAAGTATATCTTGCAAAACATAATAAAGGATTCCCCAAAATGGCTGACACTAGACACACCAAACTTCTAATAATTGGCTCAGGTCCAGCAGGTTACACTGCGGCTGTGTATGCGTCTCGTGCAATGCTAAATCCAGTACTCGTTCAGGGTATTGAGCCAGGTGGACAATTAACGACGACAACTGAAGTCGAAAATTGGCCTGGTGACACAGAAGTGCAGGGTCCAGATCTCATGATCCGCATGGAATCTCACGCCAAAGCCATGGGAACTGAAATTATTGGTGACATTATTAGCGACCTAGATCTGTCAAAACGTCCCTTCACTGCGAAGGGTGATAGCGGGACGACTTATACTTGTGACGCAGTAATATTGGCAACTGGTGCTCGCGCAAAATGGCTCGGTTTAGAGACAGAAGAAAAGTTTAAAGGCTTTGGTGTTTCTGCTTGCGCAACTTGTGATGGGTTCTTCTACCGTGGGCAGGAAATAGTTGTAATTGGCGGTGGCAATACAGCTGTTGAGGAAGCATTATTCCTGACAAATTTCGCCTCAAAGGTTACTCTCATTCACAGACGTGATGAATTTAGATGTGAGAAGATCTTAGAAGATCGTATGATGAAAAATGAAAAAATTGAGCCACTTTATTTCCATGAGTTGGTTGAAGTCACTGGGACTGATATGCCGCTCGGCGTAGAGGGCATCAAAGTCAAGCACACCAAGACAGGTGAAATTACAGAACTACCATGCAAGGGTGTCTTTGTTGCCATTGGGCACGCACCGGCAAATGAATTAGTCAAAGATCAACTCGAGACACACATGGGTGGGTATGTAGTCACAAAGCCAGACAGCACCTCAACAAGTATTCCCGGTGTATTTGCGGCAGGCGATTTAACAGATCATATTTACCGTCAGGCGGTTACATCTGCGGGAATGGGCTGCATGGCAGCGCTTGAGGCGGAACGCTTCTTAGCTGAAGAGGATTAAAAATATTTGTTTGTTATTTCGATAGTATTTACAAGACTTATAGCAGTATTGATACGATCTCTTAAAATACCAAAATCATCCTCATTAAGTTTCTCTTGTAAAGCCTTAACATGACAATCAAACAATTCTAAGTCGCTTAAATTGTCTGTTTTTAATGGTATGATGAAGCTATCATCAGCCATATCTTCATAAACACCACATTCATTTTTAGATATTGAAAATGATTCAGCAAAGTTGGGAAAACTTCTCTCCTCTATTACAAAACCAATTTTAATATTTTGTGAAACTTCATTAGTTTCCTTTATCTTCAGGTCTATCCATGTGGTTTCAAAATTATTTGCACTGGTTGAATATGCAATATCACCATTAAATATTTTTTCATTGTCTGAGTAGACACTTAAAGAAAAATCAATTTGGTTTATTCCAGTGATTTCACTGTGTCTATTAAATTGATATAAATTATTTTTTTCATCAAAGCTGAAGTCATCGCCATAATTATATGCCTTAGCATGAATATTTTTAGCTTTTGGTATCTCAGAAATCGTACTCTTTTCTATTTCTAATTCAATTATATCACCAAATCCCCATATTGTTTTGAGTTTAGATTTTTTCATTGGAGATATTTTTCCTGATGCATACCATTGTTTAACATCCATTTTTTCCATCAGGTCTAAACGCCCCAGGATTATAATTTCACCATTTGCATTATATTGGAATGATAATTCTTTACGTAATTCAGATGACGGTTGCTTGTTAGGTTCATTTCCTTCGAACACACCAATTCCATTCGAAAGTGTTAGTGTGTCTTTCGCGCGAAGCATCTTTTCAGTCGTATTAATACCTGTAAAAAACCACTGTACGTTGTATTTTCCATCTAGTTTTTTTAACTCCTTTTCGTCAACAAAATCCAAGTTCACATCATCGGGAATCTTCTCAAATCTCATTGAAAGGCTTTGCCCAATTTCTCCACAATTCTGGCTAGATTTAGGGTTAAATTTCTTATCTGATTTTAAATTCCCAGCAATATAAACACATCTCCCCTCTGAATTTATTTCACCTAAAAATTTCCCGCTGACGATCATGTAACCATCAAAGTCTAGTGAAAAGTTAATTTTTCTCAAACCTAACGCTTGATATAATATATTATTCTCATCTAACTTTGGTTGACCTCGATTGAGTGTAAATAGTATTGTCCCTAAATCTTGGTACATTTTTCCATCGATAACGTTATGATTTATTCCAAGGTGAATTTTGTAAGTACCATTATACGAGGATACCATTTCACGCTTTCGTAACCGCTCTGCCTTCGCTTTCTTACGCTCATCTTCTTTTACCTTGAGCTCTTCCTCTATTATCCTTTTACGCTCTTCTTCTTTTATCTTGAGCTCTTCCTCTTTTATCCTTTTACGCTCTGCGTCATATGCTTGACGGATATCTTCAAAGTTCCCCAAGGCAAGTTGTAAAAGATAAGGGTTTATTCCCATCCAATCACCACCAGCTATAGTTTGTAATACTCCTTCACCCTTTCTAATTTTAGTATTATCAAGTGATTTCCATTCTTCTGGAAGTTCTTGGCTTGCGAGTATTGGAGATGAAAGAAGGAAATCTTCATAACTAAAACCACTCCAGAAGTCTCTGTAACTACTTGGGTGTTTTTTTAATTGCGCAACCATTGCCGCTTGATTTTTTCCATTTAAAGTACAACTCATTTGATCGTGTTTGTTCCAATATTTCACAACTGTCTCAAGCGGGTCATGCGCTATTTTCCATAGCTTCAGATAAGCCTCCGCAGGCGTTATACCGTTGATATTTTTTGTATTAATAAAATCTATTCCATAAGCTTTTTGAAACGCATAATGAATTAATTCAAAATGTGGTGGAAATTGTTTCATATAGCCCAATGCACATATACCCCGTTGGGCTTGTGCAGCGTAGACAGCATCTTTGTTGAAAGTCGCAAGCATTATTTCTAAATGACGTATGCCAGTATCAAACGCTAATTGACTATTGAACTCTAAACCAAAATATATACCCCCTGTAGCCATGCGTGCAGTATATGAACCGCAATGGTCATTTGTCCCAACAACTACTTTGTACTGACTTTTCAGGTTACACAATTTTTGTTTGAAAGGCATACCCCTTATTAGAAGTGGATAATAATCCCACTGAGCGTAAAAAGCCTCACCCATTTGTATAATATCTTGATGTATTGATGCACTGAAACCATATAATTTATGATACAATGCGTAATGAGTGAGAATATTTGGCACATTACTACTTATTGCATAAGGCCAACTCTCCATCATATCTTTTGATAATTTTTTACCAAATTTATTTGGGTTATGAATTATTCCACTTTCCAACCAACCTAAAATGATTTTACGATAGTTTTTAATACCATTCTGAGTGTCGTTTAAAAATCTTTGTGAAATCATCTGCCCACAATACGCAGTAGCAGATTGCATACCGAAAGTAGGTTTAGCCTTATTTCTATTTGTTCGAATAATGTCCTCAACACAGAACTCAAAATTTATATTTTGACCTTTTGATCTAAAATTAAAAAAACCCCTATTGTCAGGCAATTTCCCCTTAAGATAACTTTCATGAAATGCCATGAAAGAGTCAAAATTATCAATTAATGTAAAATCTTCACTAACTTTTAGGTCTCGAAATGGGGTGGCAATATGTTTTGAATATCTTGCATGCTGAATGTGTCTAGACTTTTTAAGTTTTTGCCGTGAAGTTTTGATTAACTTTATTGACGCCGTGAGATCTACAATTTCATTTTTGTCTAATTTACCATCAAACTTTTTATTTTTTGCAGCATAATAATTTTCTAGTGCACTCTTTGTCTTGTCTCCAAAACTTCCATCTATCGGACCAGGTGCATGACCAATTTTTGTTAACATTTTCTGTGCCTCAAGCACATTATTTGCATTTATGGGGTTGCTAAAAAAACTAATTGTTAGAATTACAAATACTAAAAATTTCAAACCATAACGAAACACCAATAACCCACTCCACTTGATAAGTTTCATCATGATACCATAGTCTTGATTTATATCAATCAGAACGGAAATGATGACCGCGGAGTAGACGGAATTAACAACTTTAGATCATCATCCTCAGAAACTGGTATGCATGTAAATTGTAGGCCATTAAGCCCTATCCCCTTTAATTCCATACCACTGTTTTGGGCGGATGCGTAGCAACTCGCGGCGTCATCATATCGCAACCCACTATCCAATACATTTCCACTCAAAATCCATACAAGTAAAAATTCCACGCCAGTACTCCATTACAATGATTATGATAATATTTGAAAAAAGCTGATTATTGTAAAGCTATTTTCATTCTCTCTAAGCTCTCATCAGAATAAATTTCTTCACGCCTGTAAAACTTATCAAACTTTGGAATATTATCACTAAGTTTCAACCATTCAAGCTTACTATCTAAAAAAACATGCGCCTGCGGGGGAAGTTCATTGGCATTACTGAGAGTGGTGGTCTTCAAAACAAGTAAGTTATTCAATCCCATGAAGTGGCTATAAATCTGGTCCCCACAATTTGGGCATCTTTTTATTACATGCCCCTTGCCACTTCCGGATGGACCTACAGTCTCACTTAAAGATCCCCTAGTAAGAGTGAAGTTACTTGTCTCCATTAATGAGTGCACAATGAATGCGGAGGCCGTATATCTCTGACACAAAGAGCAATGGCACGCGTGAGTAAATATTGGGTCACTATTTAATGTATACTGTACCTGACCGCATGAACACTTGCCGTTATATTTTGTCATTTTATCCTCAGTCGCTTTACAAATAAATAAGAGCCTAGAACCCTTATAAAAATTATCATAAGAACTATATAGAAGCTATCATTGCACATATTCGTAACAAGTTTAAAGTATAAGTGTCTATGTTTGGAACATAAACGGATAGGTTTAAGATGATTGTAATTCTAAGATTAGCCGCGGGTATACTTCTTGCTGGGATCGTTTTCTGGGCGATAAGTAATGTCTTCAATTGGATGCGTGGCTCTATCAGTGATTATAAAGTAAAACGCAGTCGACCAAAGCCGACTGAAGAAGAAATTCAAGAAAGACGTATAAATAATAGAAAGAAAGTTCGCAAACTCATCATACTTTATTTGTGTTTATGCGCAGCTCTCGTAATCATAATAGTCTCAGCAGATGCATATTTTTAAAAATTAATAAAAAATTTAAAAACTTCCTTGACACATTGGCAATCAGTACTAATTAATATCATAACGAGTTTGTGTAGACACCATTATGGTAGCTTCTCCCCCTTAGCATTTCACACAAACTCGTTGTTTAACTCATATATTATAATTAATAATACTTCCTATTGATTATTAATAACTTGATGATATTATGTATCATAACGAGCCTATATCTTCCCTAGTTTTTTGCGATTTCTAGTATCAAACATGGGCTCGTTAACTAGCTCTTAACTTACCAAGCGATTGAAAAATAATTTAAGTCAACAGTAGAGCTATTCTTAGTCACAGTATATGAACCACTAATGAAGACGGCTTGACCTTTTTCAACTTTAGCCAGCTGACTGTAAATTGGATTATCTGGTAAAACCGTCCATTTGCCCCTTGTTTCAACAGACGAACATGGCGTTTCTAAATTTACCTTGTATTTATTATCTCCATACCTTGATAATGTATCAACTTCGGCAATCCAGTTTTGGAATTTGAAAGTCTCTAAATTTGTACCATTGAAAAGATTTCTACAAAATGCGATCTGTTTTGATGGTATGAGCTTTTTGTATTGGGAAAATGGAGGATCTACAATAATTGGTGGATTTTGTTTTGTTTTATCTATAGGGATTGTTGGAGACGGTGCATTGTCACACGCTGCAAATACTAACATTATTAACGTACAAATTATAGATTTAGTAAAATTAATCATTTGTTATAACTTTGATAAGTAATCGATTTTAACAAAATAATCAGGGGCGTTTATTTTGTCTCTCTTCTTAGCTTTTTCTGCTTCGACATCATTAACGCTACTATCTACATTAGTGAAAAATCTTGGTTTACTGGACCGATTAGCTTCTCCAGTATCTTGATATGTTAAGAGAGAGCCCTCAAATAAAATTGGGTCTCCTTTTGAAACTTGTGAAAGTTGAGAGTAAATAGGGTCTGATGGAAATGCAGTGCCCTCATATCGCTCATTGTCAGCCGATTTTACTCGCCCTGATCCTACTGTGACACTGTTACAAGGTGTTTTGATTACAACCCCTGCTGCAAGCTCTTCATCGCCATCCTCATTTTCTTGGTAAATGGCAAAGACTTGCTCAACAGTACCAATCCAATTCCTGAAATAACCTTTTTCTTGTGAATTTCGCCCCAATAGCAATGCATCAATATCAGCATCCCGATTATCAATCGCTAGATTTTGTTTTAACTGGTTTCCACTTTCCTGGGCAGAAATTTTTTCACGGTCATAATCTGATAGTATCGTACAAAATCTAATCTGTTGTGGGGTAATCCACTGTTTCAATCCATCCCATTCACTAGATAAAACAAAGCCTCTTTGTTGCCCATTTTTTGTTGAACCCTTTTCTTTTTCAAGTTCAGCAAATTTATTTTTTGATTTTTCCAATTCTTCTTCAAGCATGGCTATTTTGGCTAATGTCTTTGCAAGTTCAGCGGAGGCACTATTTCTTGATAGATCCAATTCATTATTGAGTGACTTTATTTGAGATCTAGCCTGACTTAAGTCGTTCTTTAAAACACCATTCGCGTTTGCTATATTATTAAAATCTTTCATCTGACTGTTAAGTTCTGTAGTCTCAGACTGTGCAATTTTGAGCTTCCTCTCAATGTCGGATTTTCCGCTAATTGCATCATACGCAACTATCTTTTGTTTCTGAAGAGACATACTTAATTCTTCATTTATCCTCTGAAGGTTTTCAAAATCTTTATTTTTTTTATCTTCAACGTTTAAGGTAAGTTGGTTATATTTTCTGTCTAATTTATCAAAATCAACTTTTAATGTGTTATTTTTTATATATAAATTCTGATACTTATCTTGCAAATTAGTAAGCTGATTTTTGTCGCTTAAAGAGTTCCCAGCTGAACTATCTAAACTCACTTGCAACTTAATATTTTCTCGTTGAAGTTCAGCATATTTATTTCTGAAACCTTTAATACTACCTTTTTGCACAGCTAATTCTGACTCAAGTTGTGTAATTCTAGCTTCAGATTTTTTTAAGTTAGATGACTTATTTGATGCAATATACTTCTCCGAACGCAATGTATTTCGCTCATTAGTTAACGAGACTATGCGCTTCCTAAGTGTTTCAATTGTATTTCTTTGGTTATCCGCTGTGGCAGATAATTTTGTACCACCTTGAGTCGCGGCCTTTCGAAATTTGTCACGCTGTTTCAAAATAACGTCGTATCTAATTTGCAACGAATTTAATTCATTTTTTAATGAAGTGATAAGATATTTATTTGACCCGCCAGTTGATCCATCTGATTTATTTTTGGCATTATTGCGGAGTTTGTTACGCTCATTTTGGGTGTCAGTAAGACGCTGTCTCAATGAAACAATAATTTTTCTTTGATTTTCACTAGTTCTTACCAAATCATTATTGTTGACTGGATCAACTGATATTACCCCATTATCATTATTATCCCGAAATTTATTACGTTCTTTTATTAAAACAGCAGCCCTCTTTCTTAAATTCTTGATTATATTTTTTTGTCCTTGAACCATGTTTTCTAGGTCTTTGTAAGCTTCTGCAGATTTTGAATCATTCCGTTGCTTAGCCAATTCAGAAATTCTTTGTCTTAAATTTTTTATAATCTGTTCATTTAACTCTTGATTGTTTTCACTTATTCCTGAGTTATTGCGTTCTGAAGTTAATTGGGTAATACGACTTCTGAGTGTTTTAATAATATTCCTTTGATTTTGAGCAGTCAGCTCTAATTTTTTTTGCCCTTTATTCAGATCAAAAAACTTTTGGTCACTTGCCATTTTTTCATTTTTCAATGATTGGATTAAAGTCCCATTATTTTTTGAGCTTTCTTTACTTAATTCGCTAATGCGTGCCCTAAGTGTTTTAATTATATTTCTTTGGTTACTAATAGTATTTACTATATCTTTATATTTTACAGGATCTGTAGATATTAACCCATTATCGTTATCACGGAGGCTATTACGTTCTTTAATCAGACTCGAAATTCTCTTCCTCATACTAAGGATGATGTTTTTTTGGCCCTTGACTGTATTTTTTAAATCGTTGTCCCATGCTGCATCTGATTTTTGAGAGGAATGTGCTTTTGATTTCAGTTGCATATTTTCTTTGACGAGTGAACTTATACGTTTTTTATAAGTCTTAATCATTGCCTCTTGGGCTTCAACTGTGCTGATTGTAACGTTTTTTGTAATATATTTTTTCTTACTTGGTGATTTTTGTTCGGCAAGACTAACCAACAAAGCTCTCTCTTTACCAAATAACTTTCCGTCAACGAGTAATCCGTTTTCTTTTTCGAATGCCTTGATAGCTGTCGTAGTTTTTGGGCCGCCTATTCCATCAATCGCTCCACTATAGTATTTTAGTACTTTTAGTTTAGGCTGTATTGTTCTCTTTAGGATTAATTTAGAATGACTAAAGTTTTCATATTCTTTGATCTTGCTTCTTACTTCTGGGCCTATATATTTTCGTACATTCTTTTCAAATTTTTGCCCTTTGGCTACCCTTTCCCAATATGCACGCGCTCCAGAGGGTATGTATTTTTTACTATCTAGAGCATAATTAATTAATTCATCACTATTTACAATCATCCACGCCAAAACAGTCTTTTCTTCTTGGCTTAAAGTTCCCAAATCAGATATGTGGTTTCTATTAAGATTATAGCTTCCAATATAGAAATCATTGTATTGTTTATTTGAACTTTTAAACTTTCTGGGTTTCAACCAATCTCTTTTAAACCTAATGTCAGTTCTTACTCTGTTTAGATTTTTATCGGTATCAAATGTGAACATGATACTATTTCTGTTGAGATATTTTTTTGTTCCAATAACTGGATAATCTACCTTGAAAAGCAGTTGTGAATATGAATTTGCAGCGCCACCATTGTTTTCTCTTATAAAGGATACTTTATCAAATGTTAATATATCAGCCTGCACTCCAACAGGCATAAGCACACATACACAGATCAGAAATCTGTGTATGTATTTTTTTATTAATGGAGTATCGAAAATCATTTATCGTTATTTAAACATCACTAGAGTATCGTATGTTGAAGCAAATGATGTATTTTTTGCTTTATTTTCAATGGAACATTCAAGACAGAATTCCGTTGCAACAAAATCATTCTTAAACTCACCCGAGATTAGAACAAAATCGCCAGATGACACTTTTTCTAATTGTTTAAAAAGAATTGGTGAGCTTACTTCACCAATTTTTTTATCATCTACTTCTACTGATGAATGAATTGTAACTCCACAACCAAGATCAGCTGAAAGTTTTACATTGTATTTATTTTCGGCAGCTCCGCCTGCTTTAACTAAATCCACTCTTTTTACTTGAGCAATCCAATTCTCATATTTCTTATCTTTGATTAAAGCTTTAAGATCATCGGCCTGTTCTTGGGAAACTGCCATCATCTTAATTTGATTCATAGAATTCTTAGCCTCATTTGCTCTTGTTTTATAAGTCTCTACAAGGCGACAAAAAGCTTCTTGCTTAACGTCTTTAGCATCTTCAATTAGGGTGTCACCCCAATTTAGATCTCCAGCAAAACTGAATGAGGGTATGATAAATAGCGTAATTGATAAAATATACTTAATTAATTGTTTCATTATAAATCTCCATTAAGAATCCTAATGAGACTAAGGAAACAGATATATATTGCAACACCTATTTAATGCTTTATTATCAAAATAGTACCAATACTATAAATTTATATGGGCTTTTTTGATATATATATAAATAATTGAAAATTTTTATATCATAAAGATTCAAATTTGGTACAGAATTTATTCGTTGGGAATTTCTATATTAGTCTCATCTGATGATAAGAAATCCAAGGCCATGGCACTAATCTCCTCTTTGGATAAACCCATTTGCTCAAGTATATTGGCGCCCTCCACAAACATGCAGAGTGCAATGTCACCCAAATCACTTCCAGCATCTTCAAGACTGGTGATAGTTGTGTCTATGGCTTCATGAATTTTATCAAAATTTTCGTCTGTTACATTATCCGACATTTTATATTCCCATTTTGCATTTTTTAAATCCATTAAAGAACTTAATTATTAAATTGATATCCAGTGAGTAAACATAAATATTATGTATGGCTCATATACCAAATGATTATATTAATTTTCAGAGTGTAACATAAAAATTTACCATCACATTATCAATCTCTAGATATGTTATTTTGTGTTTCTCCAACAAGAATTTAAAATTAAATTTTAATCAAATATTTATGTTGGAGAAATTCTTTATAATTTTACATATTTCAGAGACAATTTCTCAATGTTTTAGCCATATTTTTAATGAGCTGTGTATATAGTTTTGGTCCCATCTCTAATTCAGTACCAAGCGGATCTATGACACTTGCAGTAGCATCACTCCCCTCCATAACTGTAGCCACTAAACCCTTTTTAAATTGTGGCTCAGCCAATACACACTGAATACCCTCATCACGTATTCTCTTCTGAACTTTTTCAATTCGAGCAGGACTTGGATCTGAGGAGTCACCTAAGGAGATTGCTCCTGATGCATAAAAATCAAAATCGTTTTCAAAATATTGGTATGCGTCATGGAACACAACAAATTTACCACCCTGAACTGGCTTCAAGGTAGCCTTGACTTCAGCAATCATTGCCTCAATTTCCGCCTGACCCGCTGCCGCATTCATAAAGTAAGTTGCTGCATTTTCTGGATCTGAGACAGACAATTTAGATGCGATGATATTCAACCATAATTTCGCATTCTCTGGTGATAACCATGCGTGAGGGTCGTGACTACCATGATCATCGTGGTCATCATGGTCTTTATGATCGTCGTGGTCATCATGATCATCGTGGTCGTCATGATCGTCGTGGTCGTCATGATCATCGTGGTCGTCATGGTCTTTATGATCGTCGTGGTCATCATGATCATCGTGGTCGTCATGGTCTTTATGATCGTCGTGGTCATCATGATCATCGTGGTCGTCATGGTCTTTATGATCGTCGTGGTCGTCGTGGTCGTCATCACCATGCGCGGAATGATCATGTGCCTCAAAAAGAGCACCCTCACGGAAATCATGTAATATGACACCCTGTTGATCTAAAAGTGTTGTTACAGATGCATTAGATGCAAGCGTACCAATTGCACTATCTAACCACGGTGTTAATTCTTCACCCATCCAAAAAACATGATCAGCATCTTGAAGCGCCTTCGCTTCAGATGGCCGTAGCCTGTATCCATGTGGGGATGCTCCAGACTGTACAATTAACTTTGGGGCTCCTACGCCATCCATCACTCTCGAAACTAAAGAGTGAATTGGCGCAATATCTGCCGCAACATTGGGTACATCAGCTATGACACTTGTACTCATTAGGGTCATAATTGTTGATATTGTTATAAGCTTTCTGGACATTACTTTCTCCATGTTATATTATTACATTGAGTGTTACTAATATAATATGTTATAACATTGCAATAGGAGATTTCCCCGTGAATAAAAAAACTTCAACTTTGGTTGGTTTCAAACAGCATAATCATGGCGATTGCCTAGAAAATGCAATTAATACAGCCGAAGAGTATTGCATCAAAAATAACTTAAATTTAACGCCAATACGTAAGAAGGTTTTAGAATTATTACTTCACGAACATAGAGCCCTCGGTGCCTATGCAATACTTGCAATGCTGCGCGAACAAGGTTTTAGCAATCAGCCACCAGTGGCATATCGTGCATTAGATTTCCTTGTAGAACATGGCTTTGCCCACAAAATAGAAAAATTAAATGCATTTGTTGCCTGCTCTCTTCCTGGCGCAAATCACTCACCAGCATTTTTGATATGTAAAAAATGCAATATGGTAGCTGAAACACAATCCTCCCCACACAATATTTCATTTAAAGAGACAGCAAACGCCACTGGGTTCCAAATTGAACATACGATTATAGAAGCCCAAGGTATTTGCCAGTCATGTGTGGAAACAAATCAAGTATGAATTTAATTAGAATAGAAAATCTTTGCGTAAATTATGGCGCAAAGGCAGTACTGCATGGCGTTGACCTTAATGTTAACGCAGGCGAAATCGTTACGGTTGTCGGCCCTAATGGATCAGGGAAAACAAGTCTCCTTCGAGCAATAATTGGCGCAACCTCGCCGCAAAAAGGAAAGATAACATTAAAAGATAATCTAAAAATAGGATATGTACCCCAGAGATTAAATTTTGACTCTAGTCTACCAATGACTGTGGAGCGCTTTATGCACCTATCAAACAATATTAACAAAAAAGAATGTTTTACCGCTCTGGAAAAAGCTGGAGCGCCAGATATTTTTAAAAGTCAAATATCTCAAATCTCAGGTGGGCAATTTCAGCGTGTACTCCTTGCACGCGCAATATTAAATAAACCAGACATCTTATTGCTTGATGAAGCAACACAAGGACTTGATCAGCCAGGCTCTGCATTATTTTATAAACACATAGAAGATGTCAGGCGAGAAACAAACTGCGCTATTTTAATGATTAGTCACGATCTTCATGTTGTAATGAGCACTTCTGACCGCGTAATTTGCCTAAACGGACATGTATGCTGTTCCGGCACTCCCGCTAGTGTTGCCTCTGATCCAGAGTACAAGGCAATGTTTGGTGCAGGTACTGCAGGAACTTTGGCACTATACCAGCATCACCATGATCATGACCACGATCACTCAAACAAAGAGGTAGAGCCAAATGCTTGATGATTTCATGACAAGAGCAGTGCTGGCTGGAATTGGTGTGGCGTTAGCAGCGGCACCTCTTGGTTGTTTTGTAGTCTGGAGAAGAATGGCATATTTTGGTGAAGCTATTGCCCATGCCGCTATTCTGGGAGTTGCAATATCACTCATGTTGCAAATTTCAGTTTTTGCTGGTGCATTAATGGTTGCACTCTTAATGGCATGGATTGTCACTCTTCTATCTGGAAAAAATTATGCCATGGATACACTTCTTGGTGTTTTAGCCCACTCATCACTAGCATTTGGGCTTGTGTTTGTTTCCTTTCTATCAGGAATTAGAATTGATCTAATGGCCTATTTATTTGGTGATATTCTAGCAGTATCGCAATATGATCTCGCTGTAATTTGGCTTGGCGTGATCCTAGTTCTCTTACTTATGTATTGGAGATGGTCTGCGCTTTTAATAAGCACATTAAATGAGGAAATGGCATACGCCTCTGGATTAAACCCCAAACGCGATAAGATTATATTAACACTCTCTTTAGCCATAACAGTAGCAGTCGCAATAAAAGTTGTGGGTGTTTTATTGATAATTGCAATGTTAATTATACCAGCCGCTAGTGCTAGAATTTTCGCACGGACTCCAGAATCAATGGCTATAATTGCAGCAATTATAGGATGCCTTTCTGCATTTGGAGGACTTGAGGCGGCATATATTTTTGATACACCTGCGGGCCCTACCATAGTTTGTATAGCCGCAATTTCATTTGTCACATTTAACATATTAAGCTTTATTTATAAAAGTATAAGACAGTGAGACAAGCACACTAATTTTAATAACTTTAATTAATTTGCAATAATACTTATCGAGATAGGTATATGTTGACCTACATGATATCTATTATATGTATACGATGATCCCATTACATCGCCCCATTCATAATCAATTTTATAATTTTTTATTGTTTCTATTGTTTCAGGGATTTGAATTATTTCACAGTTTCTTATTGGCTCGTAACCTATAATAGAAGTTGTTGTATTATTTTTTTCTGCTGCAATAATACCTCCCAATACTGCCCCTACCGCAGCACCCTTGTCTTTTCCTGTGGCACCTTTTCCTAACAAACTTCCCAATAACATACCTGCAAAAACATCCCCACCAGTAGTACCCCTATTCAAAGTTTTTCCATAAATTGGGGTGTCTACCGTATAGCAAGACTTTTCTTTTTTGTAGGCTTTAGAATAAGTATAATTAGGTGTTATTTTTGTTATTTTAGCATAAGTTTCTGCATTAGCAGTAACTGGAAAATATGCTGTTAAACAAATAACTAATACTTTTTTTATCATAATCTTTCTCCATCGTTTTTGAATCTTTATATTTTATAAATTCAAAACCTTAAGTTATTCAAAAACATTGCTTTGTTATTGAATAACATTTGGGTTATTGTGATTAATGAGATAAATTTAATTGGATAAATTATGCTTTTTAAACTAATAAAGTTTTCATTAGTATTGTGCTTTACAACTCTTTTTTCTGCTGCTTATGCAAATGAATGTTTTGTGTTATACAAAGCAAAAAAAGATAATCCACTAAAACTACATCTAGGATTAATACAAATAAATGGTCAATGTGCCAGCCATGATATTGAAGGAATAACTATTCAGCGATTAAATTCATCAGGTTGGAAATTACTTAAAATTGTTAAGTTTACCGGCAAAATTGAAGTAGAAAAAATGGAGAAAGATTTAGGTGATTACTTTCTTAAATATTAAACGTGATAAGTTCTTTTTAACTGTAATTATTATTGGTCTGATTTTAACATTTATTGCATTTGGATTGTTATATTTTACAGTCCCTGATCCACAAATTTTTAATAAAAAAATTGAAGGCATATTTATTGAAAATGATTTTACCAAACAAACAGAAATAAAACTTTTAGAAGTTTTAGCTCAATCGGGCAGCTTATTTGAAAATTCTGTTGCACTTTATTCGAAGATTATTTTCACATTATTTTTTGTTGTACTGACTGTGATGATGATTTGTGTCGCTTTAATTTTTTCTAATATAGAATTACGTAAACAATTTGATTTATTGCAGGATAGTTCATTCAATGCACAATCTATTGAATTATTACGTTCAGAAAATTCTGTTCAAATTAATGGTGATTGGTTTCAATTAACCACAAGTAATATCGAAACACTGAGTGTGCTATTAGAATGCGGGCTTGATGACGAGTATATTACAGGGACAGCACTAGAGAGTATACTTAGTGGTAAAAATGAGATTGATTGTGATGACAATGCGGGTGCTATGCGAATAAAACGTCTTCGAGATAATCTAGGTGGGCAAATTATAGCTTCAAAGTTTATCAGGCATGTTCCATCTAAAGGATATCAGATTACTAGCTCTAAAAATAATATAAAATTAGGATAGTTAGATTTTTTTTATTAAACAGAAACTGAAATAAATTTAAATGGCGACCCCAGCAGGACTCGAACCTGCAACCCCCTGCTTAGAAGGCAGGTGCTCTATCCAGTTGAGCTATGGAGTCGTTAAACACCTCTTAAATCGAGAGAACAAATAGGGCAAGCTCAATGTGTCCATGTTTCTTTTCTATTAGTGGCAAAGTTATCACCATATCCACCATTTCGAATAACATGTTTGCGTTCTTTTGGTTCTTGCAGAGTATATGTAATTCCTTTTTGATCAGCGTAAGAAATTGCCTCATCTTTTGATTCAAAAGATAATTTTACCTGACTATCCATGTCACCAGAACTCGTCCAACCCATCAAGGGATCAATATTTCTCACTTCACTTTGTGAAAACTCTAGTACCCATTTCTTTGTTTTACCTTGGCCTGACTGCATAGCATTACGAGTTGGCTGATATATACGTGCTGACATTTGGAACTCCACTTCTATTAAGCTTCTTATTGCTATTATTAAAGAAAAACTCAAGTCCTTATGAAGCGGCAATTCGTATCATAATCACTTAGAGTACTTGTCCCCTAGTGTGAGCATATGCAAAATTAGAGCAAATAACGAATCGTAAATATGTCTGAACCATCTCTCTTAAATAAAGCACCTGAAGTTGCCTCACGTAAAAAACTTGAAGGTGGCCAGAAATTTGTTTTAAAAAGCCCTTTTGAACCTGCTGGAGATCAGCCTGTTGCAATTAACGAACTCGTACAGGGTTTGGCTGATGGTGAGCAAAATCAAGTTTTACTGGGTGCCACTGGAACTGGCAAAACCTTTACGATGGCAAAAATTATTGAACAGACCCAGCGCCCTGCGATAATACTAGCACCAAATAAAACCCTAGCCGCACAATTGTTTGGTGAATTTAAGAATTTTTTTCCAGATAATTCAGTTCAATATTTTGTAAGCTTTTACGACTATTACCAACCAGAAGCTTATGTAGCACGATCTGATACCTACATTGAAAAAGAAAGTCAGATAAACGAACAGATAGATCGCATGCGCCACGCAGCAACTCGCTCACTTTTGGAGCGTGATGACGTTATAATTGTAGCATCTGTATCATGCATTTACGGCATTGGATCCGTGGAAACTTACGGCGCAATGACCCAAGATTTAATTTCAGGCAATGAATATAATCAACGTCAAGTGATGGCTGATTTGGTTGCACAACAATATAAAAGAAATGATACTGGATTTTCGCGAGGCTCGTTCAGAGTAAGAGGCGATACTCTAGAAATTTGGCCAGCTCACCTTGATGACCGAGGTTGGAGGTTGTCCTTTTTTGGAGATGAATTGGAAGCCATTCAAGAGTTTGATACACTTACAGGTGAAAAATCAGCTCTGTTAGAGTCTGTACGCGTATATGCTAATTCACACTACGTCACACCTCGGCCAACAATGCAACAAGCCATGAAGGGCATAAAAGCAGAACTTGTTACACGACTAAAACAACTCAATGACGAAGGTAAACTATTAGAAGCACAACGCTTGGAGCAAAGGACTAATTTTGATTTAGAAATGCTCGAAGCGACAGGTGTATGCAATGGCATTGAAAACTACTCGCGATACTTAACGGGACGCGCTCCAGGCGAGCCACCTCCTACACTCTTTGAGTATATTCCAGATAACGCAATAGTTTTTGCAGACGAAAGTCACGTTGCAGTTCCACAGATTGGTGGAATGTACCGGGGAGACTACCGTCGCAAAATTACACTTTCTGAACACGGCTTTCGATTGCCATCATGTACAGATAATCGACCATTAAAATTTGAAGAGTGGGATGCAATGAGACCGCAATCAGTCTTCGTTTCCGCAACACCCCAAAAATGGGAACTAGAACAATCAGGAGGTATCTTTGCAGAGCAAATAATTAGACCAACTGGATTGCTAGATCCACCTATCGAAATTAGGCCAGTAGATACTCAAGTTGATGATTTACTTTCAGAAATAAGAATAGTGATTGAGCAAGGTAATAGAGTTCTGGTTACGACATTAACAAAACGAATGTCTGAAGACTTAACAGAATATCTACATGAGCAAGGTATTAGAGTTCGCTACATGCACTCAGACATTGATACCCTTGAGCGTATTGAGATTTTACGTGATTTAAGGCTTGGGGCTTTTGACGTTCTAATTGGAATTAACTTATTAAGAGAAGGATTAGATATTCCTGAATGTTCACTTGTTGCCATACTTGATGCGGACAAAGAAGGATTTCTAAGATCTGAAACATCCTTAGTACAAACTATTGGACGGGCTGCAAGAAACTCTGAAGGCAGAGTGATAATGTATGGTGATAAAGTAACGGGCTCTATGGAGCGCGCTATTAGCGAAACAAATAGACGTCGCGAGCGACAAATTAAATATAACATAAAGAATAATATTACACCCGAAACTATCAAAAAGAATGTTGAAGATATTATGGGTGGTACATTTGAAGGCGATACAGATGAAAGTCGTATAACTGCCAAAATTGATAAAAAACCACTCGTTGGCGCAAACTTACAAGCCCATTTAGACAGCTTGAGAAAAGATATGATTAAAGCTGCTGAGAACCTAGAATTTGAAGATGCAGCGCGCATTCGCGACGAAGTGAAGAGGCTTGAAGCGGTGGAGCTGGCAATAGCTGATGATCCACTTGCAAGACAATCAGCAGTTGAACAAGCCGTAGAGAAGGCCGTCAAAGGTGGAGGTCGCAGTACTGCAGGTAGAGGTGGAACAAGAACATGGCGTGGAAAAAGTAGCCCAAAATTTTAAATATTTATATTGCCATGATTTCTGTTCTAAGAAATTCAACACCAGCAATTTTCCAACTGCCTTTGAGCAATATTAAGCGATAGCGTAGTAAGTGTAAGTCACCAGACAAATCTTCAATCAATACATTTTGAAATGCTACAGAGTTTTTACTTTTTGTTTCTTTGAAAGTGAGATTTTTTTGGCGAAACACCATTGGATATCCTTGGCGCACCATTGAACCAAAACGGATATAATTACCAAAAATACTTTTTATAGACGGAGACGCAAACTCGAATGCAGTCTCCATATCATCGTTACTGAAGGCTTCAATCTGGCTTCTAATGACTTTCTGGTACTCAGTTTCGTTTGATGAGACTGAAGCGGTGGATAGCATTATAATAAGAAAGGCTGCGAGTATTTTTTTCATACGTTAAAGCTAGTTTTTTTATAAAATACGTCAAATTCATGCATAAAAAATATTTACATATATGAAAGACTTGTAAATTTAGTAAAATTTAGTAGTTGTATATATAGAGTTTATACAAAAGGAATTGCTGTGTTATTTAATTTAATTGTTGGGGCAATTGCGGGCTTTGCCACTCGTTATTTTGAAAATTTTCCAAATACAATTTTAGTTGGTAAATATAAGATGTCAAAACCTGAGCAGCATGTTTTAGCATTTGCTATCTTATTACTTGGTGCATCAATTCTTATAAGCTTGGGAGGCAGAGATGGTTTGCCATTTGCTCTTATTTTTGGAGCTAGCATAGGTTATTTCCACAAATACTTATGGGATATCTGCAGAGACCAATATAAAACTTTCAGAACAGATGCAGACGATGATGTTTCTAATGAAGACGCATAATTATAATTAAGTATTAATTATTTTTTTCTTTTATATAAAACCCTTCACCAAGTCTGTCCAAATTATAAAGTAATTTTGGCGCAATAAATCGTGGGCCAAATTTTTCAGTTAAATTTTCACAAATATTTATAGCGCGTTCAGTTCCTATCATATCAACCCAACCAAATGGACCTCCAGACCAAGGCTGAAAACCCCAACCTAAAACAGCACCAACGTCTCCTTCGCGTATGTCTTCAAGAACGCCTTCTTCAAGAGCTCTCAAGGCTTCCAAGGTTTGTGTCATTGCAAGCCTGCATTTTACTTCCGTAATATCAGGTTGATTACTTGATACTGACCATTGGGCGCTTAATCCTTCCCAAAAACCTGACCTTTTTCCGTTTTCATCATAAACATAAAAACCTTTTAAATTTTTGCGTCCCATGCGTCCTTCACTACACATCTTTTCAACAATAGTGTCAGCTGCACTGATGGGATATGAATCTCCCATTGCGGCGCGGGTTGCTTTCATAATTTTAAAACATAACTCAATTGATATTTCATCTGCCAATTGCAATGGACCAACTGGCATGCCCATTAATTTTGCAGCATCGTCGATTAAACCTGGCTCAAAACCCTCATCAAGCATTCGAATGCCCTCATTGATGTAAGGTAAAATGCAGCGATTGGCATAAAAATATCGCTCGTCGTTTACTACTATTGGAGTTTTCTTAATTTGCTTCACAAAATCTAAAGCAACTGCAACAGCTTTATTACCAGTATTCTTACCCTTAATAATTTCAACTAAATTCATCAAATGGACTGGGCTAAAAAAATGAATTCCAATATATTGACTTTGATTACAGCTAGCTTTAGCCAATTCTGAAATAGGTAATGTTGAGGTGTTTGTAGCAAAAATCACGCCCTTAGAAATCTCAGCTTCTGCAGATTGAGTAACCAACGATTTAATTTTTGGATCTTCAAACACTGCCTCAATTATTAAGTCACACCCATTGAGATCTTCATATTTTACGGTTGGTAAAATGCGCTCAAAAATATTTTTTGCGTCCTCTGCTGAAAATTTACTCCGCTTTAAACCTTGATCCAACATACGCTTAACCGAGTGCAGTCCTCTATCAACACCTTCTTGATTTTGATCTAAGAGTACTACATCAACACCAACTTTTGCTGATACAAAAGCTATTCCAGCACCCATCATACCTGCTCCTAAAATACCTATTTTTTTAATGGGCTCACACTCAACACCGGGGGGCCTTGAAGCTCCTTTATCAAGGGCTGGTTTATGAACATGAAGCGTTTTTATCATAGAATTTTGAGTTGAATGTGTAAGAATATTTACAAGCCAATTTAACTCAGACCAAAGCGCTTCATCAAAATTAATATTTTTATTTTTATATAAATCTTCAAACATTGCCCGAAAGCTTGGATGTATACCCTTTAAACTAGATTTTTTATTGGCTTGTTTTATCTCATCTTCCAAACTTGAAAACTTTTTAGGTATTTTATCTTCACTAGAATATCTTTCCATGTCCCATGGTTTGATAATATTTTTTTTCAGGTTGGATTTTATCCATTGCATTGCAAATGGTATTAGCTCGTCTGATGATTTCATCTCATCAACCAAGCCATGTTTTATTGCATTTTCAAAATTTATGTACTCACCATTTTGTAACAAAGATATGCATAGTTCTTTGTTTATTTTACGGATAAGTCTAGAAATAGATCCCGCCACAGGTGGCATACCAATTAAAATATCAGGAAAACCAATCTTTCCTTTTGGATTATCACTTACAAATATTTTGTGACAAGAAAGTGCAATCCCAAAACCTACTCCCAATGCATCGCCATCCAAAGTACAAACAATTGGTTTACCACCAGTATCTTTATTATTTATTCCTGCAAGTTCAATTTTGCGTGTTAAATTAGTAAATACCTTCAGTCCCTTGAATAAATTTTCCTGATAATTCTCTGAAATTATTCCAGGTATTTTGCTAATACAGCCTAGATCTAAACCCCCTGAAAAATTGCTCTTTCCAGAGGTTATTATAACTCCAATGACATCATTATCAGACAAAGCTTTGTCAATTTTAATCTCTAAATCTGACAAAGATTGAAGATCCATTATATTCATATTTCTTGTTGGAGTGTTCCAAGAAATAACAGCAACCCCATCATTAATTTCATATTGAAAGTCAGGCATATTATCAGTTCCCAAAATCAGCTCATAGGCTGATTATATTAATTAGAAATTTCTTCATCACTTGTATCCCATAGCAATAGCATTGTATTCCTTTAATGAGTAATTAATCTTCTTAATTTTAGAGTAACAATTAAAATGCAATCCAGTCCAAAATTACGCCAATGTGCACCAACTTGGTGTAAAATTGGACTTTTATCTTTTGGTGGTCCTGCAGCTCAAATAGCCCTGATGCACCGAGAAATCGTAGAAAACAAAAAATGGTTAACTGAAGAACAATTTTTAAATGCACTTAATTTCTGCATGCTTCTTCCTGGTCCAGAAGCAATGCAATTAGCTACTTATTCTGGGTGGCGTATTAATGGCATATATGGTGGTTTAATTGCTGGTTTATTTTTTATTTTACCAGGGGCAATTTTAATAGCTTTTTTGGCAACCATTTACGCCTTCTATGGCGATATACCGCTTATAAACACTTTATTCACGGGTGTTAAAGCGACTGTTGTGGTTATCGTTCTACAAGCGCTACTTAAAATAACCCCAAAAGCCCTGAAAACACATATTCATACACTAATTGCAGTCTTCGCTTTTATAGGAATATTTTTCTTGAACATCCCATACCCAATTATTATTTTCATTTCTGCTGCATTGGGATATTTAATATTGCCCAATAAACAAACTGCTTCAAAAATATCGCACACGCACACGCATACTCTTACCAAAACGTTAAAAACAATACTTATCTGGTTATTAATATGGTGGGCGCCTATTCTATTCGTGTATCTATTTTCTGAACATGAAATACTTACTAAAATAACAATCTTTTTCTCAAAGTTAGCAGTTGTGACATTTGGTGGTGCATATGCAGTATTAAGTTATATGGCTCAAGATGTTGTAACGACAAAGGAATGGTTAACAGCAGGACAAATGATGGATGGATTAGGCCTTGCAGAAACAACCCCTGGACCCCTAATTTTAGTTACAGAATTTGTTGGGTTTCTTGCAGGCTTTAAGGAAGCTGGAATTTTGTTAGCACTGCAAGCTGCAGCCTTAACCCTGTGGGTCACCTTTGTCCCTTGCTTTCTGTGGATATTTGCAGGTGCACCCTATATCGACTGGATAGGTTCTCAACCACGTCTACATGGAGCATTATCAGCCATAACAGCAGCAGTTGTGGGGGTAATACTAAATCTATCTGTTTGGTTTACATCCCATGTATTTTTTGAAAAAATTTATGAAACTAAACTTGGTCCACTAAGCCTACTCTGGCCAGATTTTAATAATCTAAATGTTACTGCAATTTTTTTAACTATTGTAAGTATTTTATTAATCATAAAACTAAAATGGAATGTAGCACTAGTGTTAACAATTAATGCAATTTTAGCTCTATTATACAGTTTGATTTTTTAAGTGTTACCTGACCAATTAACAATTATTATTTGGCCAGGTAAATTACGATCTTAATTAATAAGCTCACCATTCAAACCCTGATTAATAAGCTCTATTGTTTCATCAACTCCGTAAAGTGATATAAATCCACCAAATCTTGGTCCTTGAGACGCCCCTAGTAAAACTTCATAGATAGCTTGGAACCAATCACGAAGATTCTCAAAATTGTGATTTTTACCAACAGCAAAGACCAACGACTGCAAATCATCGCCATCTGAAAGTGAGTAATTTGTCAAATCCACCGGGTCTTTTCCCATATCTAAATTCTTTTTATCAATCATACTTTTTGCAGTTTCAATGGACACAAGTCCTGCAGCTAGATCATTTAAAGCAGCACGCTCCTGATCCGAAGGTGATCTAAATACTTTAGATGGCTTCACAAAATCATGATAATATCGCACAGCAAAACCAGCAGCATTATCCATAACAGGGTTTGTTTCTGGTGATGCATCAGGCGCATATTTATTAATAAAGCCCCACATAGCATCTTTAGTCTCAGCACTTGAAACAGAAGCTAAATTTAAAAGCATCGCAAATGGAATCACCATATCTGAAACTGGTACATTACCTTTGTGAATATGATAAACTGGATTATTAAGCTGTGCTTTAACATCTTGAGTATGGAAAGCGCGTAGTTGTTGGTGATATTCATCAACTGCTTTTGGTATTACATCAAAGTGCATACGCTTTGCCGTCCCAGGCTTTTGATACATAAAATATGATAAACTTTCAGAGCTTGCATACGTGAGCCATTGATCTATCGACACACCATTACCTTTTGATTTAGAAATTTTTTCTCCATTCTCATCTAAAAATAGCTCATAGAAAAAATGTGAGGGTGCTGGTGCACCTAATATACGGCATATTTTATCATATATATGGGTATTTGTTGAGTGATCTTTACCATACATTTCAAAATCAACATTTAAAGCTGACCACCGCGCACCAAAATCTGGCTTCCATTGTAATTTAACATTTCCACCAGTCACGCTCAGAGTTGTTTCAGTTCCATCTTCATCATCAAATGTAATAGTGCCATCTACTTTATTTACAGACTTCATAGGCACATACAGTACCCGACCTGTTTTTGGTGAAATTGGTAAAAATATTGAATAACTTTTTTGACGCTCTTCACGCAAGGAAGCCAACATAACTTCCATAATTTCATCATATTTTTCAACAGCACGTAATAATACTTTATCAAAAGCCCCAGATCGATAATATTCAGTAGACGAATAAAAATCATATTCAAAACCAAATGTATCTAAGAACCGGCACAGCATTGCGTTATTATGAGCCCCAAAACTATCATGAGTACCGAATGGATCTGGAACATCTGTTAAAGGTTTTTGTAAAAAATCTTGCATCATTTCTTGATTAGGAACATTTCCTGGTACCTTGCGCATTCCATCAAGATCATCGGAAAATGAAACTAATTTTGTTGGCATACCACTTATAACTTCAAAAGCATTTTGGATCATTGCTGTTCTAGCCACTTCACCAAAGGTACCAATATGAGGCAGCCCAGAAGGGCCATATCCAGTTTCAAAAAGAACATATCCTTTTTCTGGGAGCTTACCTTTTAAACGTTTTAATACTTTTCGCGCTTCATCAAACGGCCAAGCTTTAGATTTTAGGGCTTCTTCATGCAAATTAGACATATTTTTTCCAATAAAAATGGTTATTCCATTACTCCCTATTGCCCCCAAGCCAGTTGGTCAATATTCTGTTAACAACAAAAAGTAAGATTCCAAATGATACAAGATGAAACAACCCCATGGTCACCTCAAGATGCTCTAATAGCAATGATGGTAGCAATATCTGTTTCTGACCAGAATATTAAGACATTAGAACTTCTTTCAATCGAAAGAACCGTCAATCATTTGCCAATTTTCGCACACTATGATCTGGATAATTTAAAAATTGTAAGTAACACAGTTTTTGACCTACTATCAGAGGAAGAAGGTTTAGACGCACTTTTTGGGTTGGTCACTGCAGCATTACCTGAAAGACTATATGAAACAGCATATGCACTGTGCTGTGATTTAGCAGCTACAGATGGGCGTTTAAGAGAAGAAGAATTACGCTTTCTACAAGAAACCCGATATGTGCTAAATATTTCTCGCCTTAATACCGCAGCCATTGAGCGCGGCGCAAGAGCTAGGCACATGGTTCTTTAATCACTTTGACCATTTACCTTTTTCTCTGATTTTTGAAGAAGATGAATCATCCATAGGTCCTGTTAGAAGGCTCCAAGATGGGGCGTCTTTAAAAGGTAGAGCTGTAGATGACTGTGAAGAAAGTCGGCTTTCTCTAAACATTCTAGCTGCAGGCGAACAATTAGCCGCAAGCTGTTGATTTGGTCTAGCCATCACCCCTACTGGAAGCATATGCATTATATCTTGCCATCTATCCCAGTTGTGAAATGTTGCTAAGTTGTCCGCCCCCATCAACCAAACAAATCTCACACCTTTGTATTTTGATTTTAATAAAGTTAAAGTTTGAGCGGTATAACGTGTATTAAAAGTTCTCTCTAAATCTGTAACAATAATATTGGGATGATTAACCAGCTCCTTACATGCAGATAATCGTCTGTCTAAATCAACAGGTGCGTCCTTTTTTAATGGGTTTCCTGGACTAACCAACCACCAAACGCGATCAAGACTGAATTCTTTCATTGCCCATTTACTGATATGCAGATGTCCAGAGTGAGGTGGATCAAAAGATCCTCCAAGAAGACCTATTCGCAATCCATGTGTTGCTAAAGGCAATCCATTTTTCATTTTTCCAACCTTTTTTGAGCTTGGTGTTCATCTTCAATTAAACCAATCTTCCAATATCCACTTATATAGATATCATCATTTGGTATTTGCGTTTCATCTTTAAAAAATTTGCGTAAAGATTTTATAACTCCGCTTTCACCAGCAATGCATGTTTGTATGATACCTTCAGGAAATTTTTTTGCTCTTATCATTGCCTCTTGTGCACGTGATTGCTTGTGAGGATTGGAATGTATTAACCAATTCATATTAATACCCATTGGAGCGTCTATGTTTTGAATATCATCTTCAGATTGAACTTCTATTATTGCCATTCCCATAGCATTTCTGGGAAGCTTTTCTAATGTTGCAGCCACAACTGGAATTGCAGACATGTCTGCAGCCAATAGGTACCAATCAGCATAATAATCTTTTATTTTTACGTCACTTGGGCCTCTAAAACCTAAAAAATCCCCTGGCTTTGCATTCATAGCAAAATTTGATGCTGGACCACCATTGCTATGAATAACAAAATCAATATCTAATTCCAAAACATCTTTTCGAAAATTTCTTACTGTATAAGTCCTTACAGTCGGCCTTGGTCCATTTAAAATTTGCTCTATTAAATCTTCAGGGTTTTGCTTTTTATTTGGAATGAAGATCTTACAATTTGCCCCCTCACACCCTAATGGTCTGCTTTCCAATTCCGGAGCCGTAAAAACTACTCGAACCATATGTGGTGATAAAGAGAATACATCTTTAACAGTTAAAATACATGGCACTGGTTTAGGCTTCTTAAGCATTTTATTACCCTGGATATTCTTAATATAAAATCGCACGAACTATGGATTAGTATCTCAATATATTAAACAAGCCAACATACATATAAAATTAACATCATTATCTTAATTTTACACTCATCGATTGCACCCTTGGACTAGCTCAGATAAAACGCAACAAATTATTAATTTCTTGGAGTCAAAAAATGGCCGCATACCAATACGTATATCATATGGACGGAGTGTCTAAAACATATCCTGGTGGAAAAAAATGCTTTGAAAATGTGCGTCTTTCATTCCTCCCAGGTGTGAAAATTGGAGTAGTAGGTGTCAACGGCACTGGTAAATCAACTTTAATGCGGATCATGGCAGGTATTGATAAAGATTTTACTGGTGAAGCCTGGCACGCTGAAGGTGCAACTGTTGGATACTTAGAGCAGGAACCTATTTTAGACCCAACTTTATCAGTTCGCGATAACGTGATGCTAGCCGTCTCTGAAAAAAAAGCAATCTTGGATAAATACAATGAATTAGCAATGAATTATTCTGAGGAAACAGCAGATGAAATGGCATCACTGCAAGATCAAATTGATGCTGATGATCTTTGGAATTTGGATGCCTCAATCGATATAGCAATGGAAGCTTTACGCTGCCCCGCAGACGATGCAGATGTTACAACATTGTCAGGTGGTGAATCTCGCCGAGTAGCACTTTGTAAACTCCTTTTACAAAAACCAGATATGTTATTACTTGACGAACCAACAAACCATTTGGATGCCGAAACTATCGCATGGCTGCAAAACCATCTTAAAGATTACAAAGGCACAATCTTAATTGTTACTCACGATAGATACTTTTTGGATGATATTACAACTTGGATTCTTGAATTGGATCGTGGGCGAGGAATACCTTATGAAGGTAATTATTCTGCTTGGGTTGAACAAAAAGCCAAACGTCTAGCTCACGAAGCAAAAGATGATAAAACACGGCAAAAAACACTCGAACGCGAATTGAAGTGGATGCGTCAAGGTGCAAAAGCACGGCAAGCTAAATCAAAAGCACGTATATCTGCTTATAACGAAATGGCAGATCAATCAGAGCGCGAAAAAGTTGGCACAGCTCAAATTGTTATTCCAAACGGCCCAAGACTAGGATCCAAAGTAATTGAAGTAAATAATATTTCAAAAGCATTTGGTGATAACTTATTGATAGATGATTTATCCTTTAGCTTACCACCAGGTGGAATTGTTGGAGTAATTGGGCCAAATGGTGCAGGTAAATCTACTTTATTTCGCATGCTAACAGGTCAAGAAACCCCTGACAGTGGAGCTGTAGAATTTGGTGATACAGTTCAACTATCATATGTAGATCAGTCACGCGCCGATCTTGATGGTAAAAAAACTGTCTGGGAAGAAATATCAGGTGGTCAAGAGATTATTGAATTAGGCGATGCTGAAATGAACAGCCGTGCATATTGTGGTGCATTTAATTTTAAAGGTGGCGATCAACAGAAACCGCTAAACCTTTTGTCTGGCGGTGAACGTAATAGAGTTCATATGGCTAAACTATTACGTGAAGGTGGTAACGTTCTACTCCTTGACGAACCAACAAATGATTTAGATGTTGAGACATTGCGTGCATTAGAAGACGCAATCGAAGATTTTGCTGGCTGTGCCGTTATTATTTCTCACGATAGATTTTTCTTAGACCGCTTATGTACTCATATGTTAGCTTTTGAAGGTGATAGCCATGTAGAGTGGTTTGAAGGAAACTTTGAAGAATATGAAGAAGATAAAAAGCGTCGATTAGGCCCTGACGCATTAGAACCAACACGTGTTAAATATAAAAAGTTTACACGTTAATTTACCAACACTTAAAGCCCCTAATACTAAAAATTAGGGGCTTTTATTTTTCAAAAAATTCTATTCTTTATTATTTAAAAGACTTTTATATGCTTCAATTATTCCATTAACTTCTTTCTCAATCGAATAATTATTTAATATATACTGCCGCGCGCTTTTTGAAAAATCACCTAGTTTATTATTTTTTGATAACCAGCTTATAATGGCATCAGATGCACCATCTACATCCCCTAAAGCAACAACTGAGCCATATTTTCCATACGAAGAAAATTCTTCAAAATAACCCGTCTTTGTTGCAACGAATGGCGTTCCAGACGCTAAAGATTCCAATGGTGTCATGCCATACCCTTCATATCGGGGAAGTGTGATTAATAATGAAATAGCTGACATAACTTTTGGCATAAAGTCAGCTTTAATTTCACCTGTAAATATTATTCGATCAGATAAATTTGCATTTGAAATTTTATTAACTAGTTTTTCTTTAAATCTTTTATGCTTATTTTCAACTTTACCAATTATCAATGCAACCATATTTGGATTTTTAGGCAGTATGTTTAACATTGATTGAACAAAGAGATCTGTACCTTTTTCTGGGCGAATTCTGCCAACACAAGCCACACCAAAACTACCACCATATTTAAGATTTTTCCAAGCTTGAGTTCGATCTAAAACAGGAAAAAAATTATCTGTTGATACACCATGAGGCACAACTGAATGAACGTTATCTATAAAATTTGCAGCTTCTTTTGACGTAGCAATTAAAAGATCCATCTTTGAAATTAACCACCTTGGATAAGCAGAATGGCGCCTCTGCGCAGCAGAAGTAAACACTATCTTAATGGGCTTCTTTAACACATCACGGACCCAGATAGCGGTTCGCATTTCTTCATTTCTTCTAACATGCCAAATTGTAAAACCAGTATATTTATCTACTTCAGATGAAATTAATGTTGCTTTCTTTCTTGAAATTGGGACTGGACAATTAGGTAAAGGCTCACCTACTAAATGGATATCTAGTAAATTCTTCTGGACAGCAATAACTGCAGCAGCTGTAGCTGAAACACCCGTAAAATTCTTGTTAAAATTAGTAACTAAAACTTTAGGTAATGGCATACATACGTTCCTTTAATTTCATATAATACTATAATATGCAAAAATTTAAATTGCACTAATGGAAATCACAGTTTCCATTGCCTTAAATGATCTAGTATACCTCAAGAAACGGAGTGGAGCGCATTGGTTAAATACAACTTATTTCTTTTTGTTCTTTGGCTAATTGTCATTCCGGCAGCACTGATACGTTTATGCACCAAAAAGGATACCCTCCATACACTTAAAAATAGATTAGCTTTTTTTACAAATTCAAAACCCCAGAAAAACACAATTTGGTGCCATGCAGCGAGCGTTGGTGAATTTAATACATTAGAAACATTAATACCTTATTTAAAAGAAAATTTCAAAAACCATGAAATTATTTTGACTGTTTCAAATATTATTGCCTATGAACAAGCAAGGCAATGGTCAGACAAACAAATACACGTATCAATAGCACCTCTTGATTTTCCAATAATAGTGAAACGGTTTATCAAGCATTGGAGACCGGCAGCTTTATTAACGATGGAAAATGAAATCTTTCCTAATCGCATTGCTCTCTTGAAAAAGGCTGGATGTAAAGTGGTTTGGATAAATGCTAGAATTTCTGAAAAAAGCACTAATTTTTGGAATAGAAATTTAAATTTAAAAAATGAGGTTATAAAAAATATTGACCACGTATTTGCTCAAGATAAACTTACATATCAAAGATTTAAAAAACTTGGACTTAGTTCACCAAAATTAACCCAAACTGAGAATTTAAAGAAATTTCGCGCTTCCCCAAAAGTCAAAAAAAATTATATAAAAAAAATTAATAAATCTTTTGCATATGAAAATACCATTTGCATCGCTTCATCTCACCCGGGTGAAGAAATAATAATCTTAGATGCCTTTAAACTAGCCTTGCAGGGAAATTCTAATTTAAAAATGATAATAGTTCCTAGGCATCCCAAGCGAATGCAGGAAATTATAAATCTTATTAAAAAGTATAACTTCAAATATTCTGTACGATCGAAAAATGAGTTTCCTTCAATTAATGATCAAATATATCTAGCAGATACAATTGGCGAGCTGCCTCTTTGGTATTCCTCCTCACCAATAACATTTGTTGCAGGTTCGCTTTTACCTATCGGTGGTCATACACCCTATGAACCAACTTTTTACTCATCAGCAATTATTCACGGCCAATATTTTTCAAACTTTGAAGAAGCATATGGTAAGTTAAACAAAAATCAGGGCGCCATAAAAGCCATTAATCCTAGTCAAATATCCGCTGCTTGGGAAAAATTAAGGAACAAAGACTTCAGAGATGTGACAATTTTAAATGCGAAAAATATTTTCTATGGATCTAATGAAAAAGATATCTTGCTAAAATTGATTTTTGAAAAAGTATCAATCTAAATTTTATTTACTTTACTCTTTGTTCCACCTGTTATGCAGCCAATACCATTGTTCAGGATTTTTTTGAATACGGGCGCTAATGCGGTCATTGATTTCATTTGTCATTGTTATAGCATCAGTATGAATAATTGCTTCTTCATACTCCAACTTAATATTTTGACCATTTGCTTGACGAACAGCGAATACTGGCACTAATGGCAAATCATATCTTAAGGCCATTTCTGCCGGAGCAGTTGTTGTACGTGCATCTTGACCTAAAAACTTAATTTGCTTTCCTGAATGACTATCTTGATCAACCAATAGTGCAAAAAAGCCCCCTTTTTTAAGGTGCCTAATCATATTAATATTTCCCTTGCCACCTCGAGCAATTATTGGAAGCCCACCATATTTTATTGATTTAAGAAATAAGCGTTCATAGAAAGGGTTATTATTTTTACGATATACAGCGCCAGTTTCCATATTATTTTCTGCTAAATGATGACGAATAGCTTCCCATTGTCCAAAATGTGCTGATACGATTATAGCACCTTGCCCATTAGACTTTGCTTCTTTTAAAGTTTCAAACCCTTCGCCATCTGCTGAAATTAATTTTTTACGTTTCTTATAATCATCATTCATCAAAAGTTCAGATAATGTAAGCGCAGTATTGCATCCAACTTTTTTAGTAATCGAATTTATTTCTTTTTTAGATAAACCTGGAAACACAGTAATCAGACCTCTATGCACCCTTTTTTTCGCTTTGGGCAAATACATTACAATCAGCTCACCCAATAAGCCAAACATTTTTCCACGTAACCAGAAAGGAAGGATACGGCCAATAGCCAAAACCACCCAAATTGGTGCAAATTCAACAGCACGGTATATGTGTGATTTTTTATATTGGGGCATTTTTAAACTTTTATTTCCTTACTTAAAATATTTATAATTAGTTAAATAGAACCTATAATATCTACAGCGTTTGATAAGCTATTTGCTTCAAAATAACGCTCATGATCAGTCATTGGTTCAGCCAATTCAAGTTCCCATGTAATAGGATATGGAACATGGATACCCCATGCACCTGCTTGAACTGCTGGAACCGCATCAGATTTTATAGAATTTCCAACCATTACACTTTCATCAACGTTTCCCAAACGACTAAAGATATTTTTATAAGTACTTGAGTGCTTTTCACTTACAATTTCTATATTTTTTATCCATTTATCAATCTTAGAAAGAGAGACTTTTCTTTCTTGATCCATTAAATCACCTTTTGTGATCAAAACAAGTTCATAAGTTTCACTTAAATTATCTAAGACTTCTACAACACCATCTATAAAATTAACTGGATGTGCCATCATTTCTTTACCAATATTAATGATACTCCTCATTGATTGGGCATCTAGTTCATCGTTACTTAAATCTAAAGCAACCTGCATCATAGCAATAGTAAATGATTTTATGCCATATCCTAAAGTTTCTACATTTTGCCTTTGCATTTCCAATATGGCTTTTGAAATGGTTTCACCATCTGCGTATTCGCTTAAAAGATCTTTTAATGCAATTTGAGCTTCACCAAAAAATCGCTCATTATGCCAAAGTGTGTCATCCGCATCAAATCCAATAGTTTTTATAAAACCCATTATTCACTAATCCTTGGGCGTCCAGTAGCAATAGCTAATATTGACCCTTCAACAAAAACTTTTCTACCTTCAATAGTAGCAACTTGCTCACTATCTTCAAATTGAATACGAATATCATCTGCTCCTGCATTTTTTGCGGCTTTTTTTACTTTATGTAGCAAACCTTCCCGAAGTACATCATATGCAACTTTTTGTTCATTGTAATCAATTGGTCCATTATCAGTAAAAATCCGCCATACTCCTTCGCCACCACTCATAATTTTACCAGATTTACGCATTGTTATTTGACCAACAACCGCTCCAATAGCATTAGCAACACCACCATGCTTTGGTAGTATCGTATTTGTTGATAGCCTTTTACCAACTTCACCATAATATGTCCTTGCAGATGCACCTAGTCCAATGAGTGGTAGATTTATCGCTGCATCAAGTGAAACAATATTTCTATGATGCTTCAGCCCTTTTTTTATCAATGTATGGCGCGCTAAGTCTCTTGCTCTACCATCTATATCTTCCTCTCCAAAAGCAGTTTCCAATATTACTTCTGAGGTTTGATCAGTTAACTGATCAATTATTCTTTGAGCTAATTCCTCAGAATCTTTTGATAAAATTTCTCCTGAACCAGTTCGCTTTCGTCCAAAAATTAATAATGTTTTTTGTGCAGCAATCACATCCCAGGTATCAAGATTCCCTAAAACATGACTTGCATCAGATGGGGTCAATGCTGAATGCATAATAATTCCGCGTTCTAGTAATCTGCTCACTGAACCCAAGTCTACTCTTGTCTTAATTGCTTCAGACATTGGAACTGGGCCATTTTTAATTCTACTAAAAACAATGTTATCACGATCACTTAGTTCCGATGCATTATCACTAACTGGAACTAAAAATTGACCGGCAAATTCATTGGTTTTATTAGAATTTAATGCACTATCTAATGCATCATGAACTATTTTATTATGATCAACAGCTAATAATGAAACTGGCATAACTCGACGTGGACCAAGAGATAATTCTCCCATAAGACCCTCACGATTCAAATGTACTTGACTATCTCCGCCCAGCCCAAATGTACGCATTGCAACAGCCTCAACCATTGTCCTAAGTCCACCTACTAATGCACCATCAGGGTCAATTTTGGGTTTACCTTCTTTTAAAATTGCAACATCTGTTGTTGTGCCACCGATATCAGAAATAAGTGCATTTTTTTCATCAGTTAACCAACTAGCACCTACAATACTAGCCGCAGGGCCAGAAAGTATTGTTTCTATAGGCTTTTCTCTTGCCTGATCCGAACTAATTAATGCTCCATCTCCTCGCACAACCATCATTTGTGAGTTTATGCCAATACTCCTAAGGTAATCCTCAGTTGCTCCAATTAAGTGATCGATCATTCCAATTAGGCGTGCATTTAACACAGCAGTCATTGCACGTTTTGGGCCACCTAATTTTGCAGATAGTTCATAAGAACATGATACAGGAATTCCTGTATGATCTCGAATGACATCTCGGACAACTTTTTCATGAGATGGATTGCGAGTAGCGAATTGACCCGCAATGGCAAAACCAGTAACAGTGCCTATCTTTGACAGCTCTCTTCGTAGAGTTCCTAGATCTAGTTGAGCTATTTCATTTCCAGAATGATTGTGCCCACCAGATATTATTATTACTGGATCACCTCTCAAGGCATCAGCTAATCCTTGGCGTTCAATATCTTTAGCGCTGAATCCAATATATACTAAACATACTTTGCCACCCTTTCCTTCGACAAGGGCATTTGTTGCAAGTGTTGTAGAAAGTGAGGTCATCACAATATCTTTTGCGTTTATAGAACTCTCTTTTAAAACTGCAGAAACAGCCTTTCCAACACCTTCTGCTAAATTCGCCCTAGTAGTTAAGGATTTTGCACTTGCTATTATTTCATGATCATTTTTGATCAATACAGCGTCAGTATAAGTTCCACCTGTATCTACACCCAACATGATTGCCATGCTTCACCTCAACACTTACATTAAGATATAAAAAATCTAACAAATAATTCGTTTTTAGTCTTCGTTCATATCCCACCCAAGTGCTCTTGCAACTGTGAATATATCTTTATCACCTCGTCCACACATATTCATAACCATGATATGATCTTTTGGTAAATCTCCAGCTATTTTTCTAACATGTGCTAAAGCATGGGCTGGCTCAAGTGCTGGGATTATACCCTCTGTTCGGCATGAAAATTGAAATGCATCCAATGCTTCTTGATCAGTTACAGAAACATATTCTGCACGACCAGTTTCATGCAACCAACTATGCTCTGGCCCTATACCTGGATAATCCAATCCTGCAGAGATTGAATGGCCTTCTAATATTTGCCCATCATCGTCTTGCAATAAATAGGTGCGATTTCCATGAAGAACGCCTGGCCTTCCACCCGTTAGTGAGGCACAATGTTCCATTTTTTCGTTAACACCTTTACCGCCAGCTTCAACACCAATAATTCGAACATCTCTTTCATCCAGAAATGGATGAAAGAGCCCAATAGCATTTGAACCGCCACCAATACACGCAATCACACTATCTGGAAGGCGGCCTTCAGCTTCCATCATTTGTTCTTTTGTTTCTTTTCCTATGATTGATTGAAAGTCGCGAACCATTGCGGGATATGGATGTGGTCCAGCGACCGTTCCAATACAATAAAATGTTTCATCAACATAAGTTACCCAATCTCGCAAAGCATCGTTCATTGCATCTTTCAAGGTGCCACGACCACTCGTTACCGGCACAACTTCTGCGCCTAAAAGCTTCATTCTAAATACGTTTGGTGCTTGGCGCTCAACATCATGAGCCCCCATATAAATAATACATTTTAAACCAAATTTTGCACAAACAGTTGCTGTGGCCACACCATGTTGCCCTGCACCAGTTTCTGCTATTATTCGTGTTTTTCCCATTCTTCGCGCAAGGAGAATTTGGCCTAAAACATTATTAATTTTATGAGCGCCCGTATGATTTAACTCATCACGCTTATAATATATTTTTGCACCACCAAGTTCAGAAGTTACCCGGTCAGCAAAGTATAATGGGGATGGCCTACCAACATAGTATTTCCATAAATAATTCATTTCATCCCAAAATGATTCATCCGTCTTTGCTTTTTCATACTCTGCTTCAAGATCCAAAATAAGAGGCATAAGTGTTTCTGAAACAAATCGACCACCAAACTGACCAAATCTACCCTTTTCATCAGGTACGTTCATGAAAGAATTAAACATATCATTTGCCATTATAGTTCTCCGTTAGCCGCTTGGATAAAATCTGAAATTAGTTTTATATCTTTAACCCCACTTGATGTCTCAACACCAGAGGAAACATCAAATTGCGTTGCACCAGTAAGTTTAGCTGCTTCAATTAAATTATCTGGATTTAATCCTCCAGCAAGCATCCATGGCGTTGCCCATCTTCGTCCAGCCAAAAGTCGCCAATCAAACGATAAACCATTGCCTCCAGGAAGAATTGAATTTTTGGATGGCTTTGCATCAACTAATATTTGATCGGAGATTCTACTATATTCATTTAAATGAATTAAATCTGACTCATCAGAAATCCCAACTGCTTTCATTACTGGTAAGCCAAATTTATCTTTGACTTCTGATACACGCTCAGCGCTTTCGTGGCCATGAAGTTGTATCATGTCCACTGGGATCTTATCTAACAATAAATCCAGATCATTATCAGTAGGATCAACCACCAACGCAGTTTTACATATACCTTCTGGTACAGCTTTCGCCATCTGACTTGCTTTTTCAATACTGAGGTGTCGAGGTGACTTTTCATAAAACACAAAGCCAACATATGCTGCACCAGCATTAATAGCCCCACTGAGCGTATCAAGCGTTGTTAATCCACATATTTTTACACGCATTAATTTATCTTTTCATACTTTAAGTTGAATTCGTTAGGATTATTATAATTGAAATAACTAAATGCAGAATTTATTCAAGTAATTCAAGAATTTGATCTGCTTCATTGTTATTAATGTTTTTTAATTTTTTGATTTCATTTTCTAAAACTTTAACTTTTTTTGTTTTTTGTGAGAGAGCTTTGCGATGTTTATGTTCACGTAAATACTCTCCAAAAAAACCAAGAAGTAAGCCTAATAAAACACTGCCTAATATTAGTAAGAAAAGAGGGATAGATGCACCGCCTAATATACCCATCTGATCCGATAGGTTAACTGGAAAAAAACGAAAATCTACATATTGGCGATTTAATAATGCTAAAATCAATAAAAAAACCGATATGAAAAAAATTATACTTAATCGAATAATGCGCATGAATGCCTTTTATAATAAATGGCTTATAAATATTTAACTATCATTTAAACGGTCACGTAAAAGCTTACCAGTCTTAAAAAAGGGGACATGTTTTTCTTCAACATCAACAGTTTCACCTGTTCTCGGATTTCTACCTCTACGGGCTTCTCTCTGTTTAACAGAAAAAGAACCAAAACCACGCAGCTCCACACGATTACCATTAGACATTGCATCAATAATTTCGTCAAAAACAGTTCCAATAATTCGCTCTATATCGCGTTGGAATAAATGTGGGTTCTCAGCAGCTATTTTTTCCACCAATTCAGAACGTATCATTATTGCATCTCCCTGAAACCATTACATGAAACTGAAAATATAGTTGCAGATTTTAATCATTGTGCAAAGTCCCTGAACTAAAAAAGTCCTAGAAAACCTTATTTAGGTACTATTTTTTAATAAATTAGTTATTATTTTTTGATTTCGCCATCAAATAATCAGTAATTGTTCTTAATATCTGTATAATTTCGAATCGTAGGCAAAAAAATAGCGCTGAATAATCAGCGCTATTTTCATATTTATTTATTAATCGTTGCTTTTTAAAGCTGCACCTAGGATATCTCCCAATGATGCACCTGAATCTGAAGAGCCATACTGTTCAACAGCTTCTTTTTCTTCTGCAATTTCTCGTGCTTTAATTGATAAACCAAGTTTACGTGTTTTGGCATCAATTGATGTTACACGCGCATCTAGTTTATTTCCAACACTGAAGCGCTCTGGGCGTTGTTCTGCTCGGTCACGTGATAAGTCTGATCTACGAATGAATGCTTTCATACCATCGTATTCAACTTCAATGCCACCTTCTTCAATTGATGTCACTTCTACTGTTACAACTGCACCGCGCTTTACACCTGAAACAGCTTCAGCAAATGGATCTTGGCCTAGGTTTTTGACTGATAGTGAAATGCGTTCTTTTTCTGCATCCACATCAATAACTACTGCTTTAACTATGTCACCTTTTTTGTAGTTAGCTAAAGCTTCTTCACCTGATTGATCCCATGCCAAATCTGACAAATGAACCATACCGTCTATTTCACCTTCAAGCCCAATAAACAAACCAAATTCAGTGATGTTCTTAACTTCACCTTCTACTTCAGCTCCTTCAGGGAAGTTCTTTGCAAAGCCTTCCCACGGGTTACCTTGTGTTTGTTTCAGACCCAATGAAACTCGACGTTTATCTGTTTCAATTTCTAGGACCATTACTTCAACTTCTTGTGAAGTTGAAACAATTTTACCAGGGTGTACATTTTTCTTTGTCCAAGACATTTCTGAAACATGCACTAAGCCTTCAACACCAGGCTCAAGCTCAACAAATGCACCATAATCAGTAATATTTGTTACTCTACCTGTATGTAGTGATTCTAATGGGAAGCGACCAGCAACATCACCCCAAGGATCATCCTGCAATTGTTTCATTCCCAAAGATATACGATGTGTATCTTTGTTGATTTTAATCACTTGAACTTTAATTGTTTCACCAATTGTTAGAACTTCTGAAGGATGATTAACTCTTGACCATGCCATATCTGTCACGTGAAGCAATCCATCGACGCCACCTAGATCAACGAATGCACCATAATCAGTGATGTTCTTAACCACACCATCTACGGCATCACCTTCAGCTAATTTACCTACTATTTCAGCACGTTGTTCAGCACGAGATTCTTCTAGTATTGCTCGACGTGATACAACGATGTTGCCACGACGACGATCCATTTTCAAAACGATAAATGGCTGTGCCATACCCATTAATGGACCAGCGTCTCTTACTGGGCGTACATCCACTTGTGATCCTGGCAAGAATGCAACTGCACCACCTAAATCCACTGTGAAACCACCTTTTACGCGACCAAATATTGCGCCATCAACACGCTCTTCTGAAGCATGTGCTTTTTCCAATCTGTCCCAAGCTTCCTCGCGGCGAGCTTTTTCACGCGAGATTACAGCTTCACCACGTTGATTTTCAACACGATCGAGGAATACTTCTACAGTATCTCCAACTTCAATCTCAGGTGCTTGGCCAGGGTTTGCAAATTCTTTAAGGTCAATTCGACCTTCCATTTTATAACCAACATCAATTATGGCTTGGCCAGATTCGATTGCGATTACTTTACCTTTTACGACAGACCCTTCATCAGGTGTGTCTATATCGAAGCTTTCATTCAAGAGGGCTTCGAATTCCTCCATTGTCGCTTTTGCGCACATATATAAGTTCCTTCATACATTTTTCGGGCCACGCGGTTTTTCCCACGGGTCTTTGGGTTAAAATTAAAATCATACTTAACAAGGGTCAGCTACAAACACACAAAAGGCTGGAAATACCCAGCCTTGCTTCGCCTATTGATGCTTTATAACATCTTAACTTAGCACAATCTGGCGTGCGTATAGGGTATTTTGTACATAAGGTAAAGTGATTACGCTTTAAATTCAGCCTCGTTATAAACTCATCTCAAGATTTTAAAATATAGTTGAATTAAATGTATTTCTAATAGTTAACTAATCATAAATTGTTACTTATCAAATTGTTTGCAAAATTGTAAAAATTGATCATTACCATTTTTACAATATTTCCTAATGATCCCAATTTGCCATTTACCATCACAATTCTCTGAAATCTCGTCCCTCAAGTTTACAAACTTAGACATCAATTGATTAGAGTCTAACTGCAATTGATCACCATATTCTTCGAATTGGTTTATTTTTATTACTGCACCTTTATAAGTTTCATAAATAGCATCATAATTATCCCAGAATTCTGCATTTGATGGGTTTGCTATTACCTCTTTTTCAAGTTTTTTTACTCTTTGTTCCAAGTGATTTAATTCAAATATGTGAGATTTATATTCATCGTTATACTTTTCACCATCTAATTTATATTTTTCTAGTGATAGTTGAAAACTTATCAAAATATTGGTTTTGTTAGAGCATTCCTCAAAAACCATAGGGCTTTGATGAATTTCCTCAGCTTTTAACGGAAGTATTGATATCAGAAATGAAAAAAGAAAATACAGAACTTTCAATCTCACCCTCCCAAGTAATGCAAAAATCATGTTCACTTTGCTTAGCAAGATTGTATATTATTTTCAAATTTATTTTAATAAAAATGCAGCCTTGTATTTCTCATTTATGCAATTAATTGCAACCCAAACAGCATCTTTAATTGACAGAGAAGACGTGTCTATTTTTATTGCATCATGAGCGATAATTAATGGGGATGAAGTTCGTTCTGCATCTCTCTTATCCCGTGAAACTACATCCTTTAATACATTTTCTAAACCAATCTCATGTCCACTACTTATTAATTCTTGATATCTACGCTGAGCTCGAACTTCTGCACTAGCAGTCACAAATAATTTAACATCTGCATTAGGACATATAACTGTACCTATATCTCTTCCATCTAATATGGCTCCACCATCTTGATTTGCAAAACTGCGTTGAAAATCCAATAGGACCTCTCGAACTTCTGGAATTAATGCAACTTTACTTGCTGCTTCTGCTATTTCAGGTGTACGCAATTCACTCGATTCTAAATCTGATGACTTTAAATCCAGTGCTAATTGTTTGGCAACTTCAGGGTAGTATGAAGTTCTTGAATAAGCCAAAGCCTTTCTCCCTACACCACGATACAATAATCCAGTATCAAGGTGGGAAAGCTTAAAGTGATTTGCTATCGCTTTTGCTATAGTACCTTTGCCTGCTGCGGCTGGCCCATCTATTGCTACTACAAATTTCATCTAAAATCCTTTGAAATTAACTAGTAATATGAGCACCTAAATCACTCATTAAATTTGTAAAAATTGGGAATGATGTTGCAATAGCGTGTCCATCATCAACTTTTACAGATTTTTTTGAGGCTAAACCCATACATAAAAATGACATAGCAATGCGATGGTCAAGATGAGTCTGCGCTATACCACCTCCTTCAACTTCACCGTTCTGGCCATGTACTATTAAATAATCTTCACCTTCTTCAATTTTAACACCCATAGCCTCAAGGCCACGAGCCATAGCGTCTATTCGATCACACTCTTTAACACGCAATTCCTTAATTCCGCGCATTATTGTTTTGCCTGAAGCAAAAGCAGCAACAACAGATAGTATGGGATATTCATCAATCATCGAAGGCGCTCTGTCTGAGGGAACTTCAATACCATCTAGACTTGATGCCCTTACACGTAAGTCAGCGACTGGCTCACCACCCTCTAGGCGATTATTTTCAAATACAATATCAGCCCCCATCTCAACAAGTGTTGTAAACAAACCTGAACGAGTAGGATTTAAACCAATATTAGGAAGAAATATTTCAGATCCTTCTACTATTAATGCCGCGCATACAGGAAATGCCGCAGAGGACGGATCACACGGAACGGCAATGTTTTGAGCAATCAATTCTGGACGACCTTCCAACGTAATTTCAAAACCATTTTTAGTTTCAACTGTCTCAATATTAGCACCAAATCCTCTTAACATTCGTTCAGAATGGTCACGTGTTTTTTCTGGTTCAATTAATGTAGTTTCTCCTAATGAATTTAAACCCGCAAGTAATATGGCAGATTTAATTTGTGCAGATGGATGCGGAGAAGTATAGTTTATACCATGCGCATCTCTAGCACCAACCATAGTTAAGGGTAAAAATCCTTTGGATCTTCCATACGATTTAGCTCCAAATAATTCTAATGGATCTGTAATCCTCCCCATTGGTCTTGATCGCAAACTAGCATCACCAGTAAAAGTAGCATTAATAGGGCTTGTAGACATTGCACCCATAATTAGCCGAACACCTGTGCCAGCATTACCACAATCAATAATATCTTCGGGTTCAGAAAATCCACCGACTCCAACACCATTTACTGACCAATTTCCCTCACCATGGTCAATGACTCTGGCCCCAAAAGCAGCCATTGCTCGAGCAGTGTCTAATACATCTTGGCCTAACAATAATCCTGATATCTTGGTTTCGCCCACTGACAATGCACCTAATATAAGTGACCTATGAGAAACCGATTTATCACCAGGAATAACTGCAGTTCCCTTTAATGGACCAGCAGACTGAGATGCCATAGGAATGGGTGTTGGATGGCCTGACATAAATTATCTCCTAATTAAGGCTTTTGTATTAATCCAGATCTCTTAAAGCGTCCATTAAGAAATTAATATAAAAGTATTTACTGCGTTATAATATTTAATGGCTAAGTTATATTTTTCTGAACGTTAAATAATGTGGCGTACGATTTTCACGCAAAGCTTTAAGTTCATATCTTGTAGAAATCCAATCATCCCATGGCTGCTTCCAATCACTTGCACTTTCAGCAAGCCATTCAAAATTTCCATTTAAATGAACCTCTTCAAGTGTTTGCCTTACGTAGTCCTCAATATCTGTAGCAACTCTAAAAATTGCACCTGATTTTAAGCATGCAGCTAAAGGTTCAAGATGTTCTGGTGTTACAAAGCGCCTTCTATGATGGCGCGTTTTAGGCCATGGATCGGGATATAATAAAAATGCACGCGATATGGTCTCTTTTGGCAATATATCCATCATGTCTCTAGCATCACCAGGATGAACTATAATATTATTAACTTTTGCAGATCGAATTTTACCCAATAACATGGCAACTCCGTTGATATATGGCTCACAACCAATTATACCTTTATCAGGGTTGGAGCTTGCCTGATGAACAAGATGCTCACCTCCCCCAAATCCAATTTCAAGCCATATTTCACGATCATCTTCAAACCACTCACGCGGATGAATTAAATTTCTATCAGGATTATCTGCCCAAGTGACATTCTTAGGTTTGAGAGCCTCAAGATCTTCAGACATGTATCTTTCTTGTGATTTTTGAAGGGATTTACCTTTAATTCGGCCATAAAAATTCCTCCGAGGCGCACCAGAAACATGTTTTTCGCGTTTCGTCATAATATTTATCCTAAAAAAGCCTCAATAAATTGAGGCTTTTTAACTTTGATTGGTATGATACGTCAAACAGACTTCTTTAATGCATTCATCAAATCTGTTTTTTCCCAAGAGAAACCACCATCATTCATTGGTGCACGTCCAAAGTGTCCATATGATGCAGTTCTAGCATATATCGGCTTTCGAAGGCTTAAATGTTTGATTATACCTACAGGTGTTAAATCCATTGCAAGCGATACAGCTTTTTCAATATTTTCATCTGATACCTGGCCAGTTCCATGAGTATCACAATATATTGAAAGTGGCTTTGAAACACCAATTGCATATGATAATTGAATTGTGCACTTATCGGCAAGGCATGCTGCTACAACATTTTTTGCTAAATAGCGTGCAGCATACGCAGCTGAACGATCTACTTTTGTTGGGTCTTTTCCAGAAAATGCGCCGCCGCCATGTGGAGCAGCACCACCATAAGTATCAACAATAATTTTACGCCCCGTTAATCCTGCATCTCCATCAGGACCACCAATAACAAATTTGCCAGTAGGGTTCACGTGCCATTCGGTATCTTTTGAAATCCAATCAGTTGGTAATGTTTTGCGAATATATGGCTCAACTAGTTCTCGAACATCAGCAGATGATAGATTTTCATCTAAATGCTGTGTTGATAATACAATAGATGTAACACCGACTGGCTTACCAGCTTCATACTTTACAGATATTTGAGATTTTGCATCTGGCCCTAGTTGCGATAGTGCCCCAGAATGCCTAGCTTCAGCTAAATTACTTAAAATCGCATGTGAATATTGTATTGGCGCTGGCATTAATTCTGGTGTTTCATTGGTAGCATAACCAAACATTATGCCTTGGTCACCTGCACCATCATTATCAACACCTTGGGCGATATGAGCTGATTGGTCATGTAGTAAATTATCAATATGTAATGTTTCCCAATGGAAACCATCTTGTTCGTATCCAATGTCTTTTACACATTCTCGAACTATAGAATCTACATTTGATTTTACTAATTTTAATTTTGACTGATCTGCTAGCCCAACCTCTCCTCCAATTACAACACGATTTGTTGTTGCAAAAGTTTCACAGGCAACACGAGCCATTTCTTCCTCACTTAAGAACGCATCTAGTACTGCATCAGAAATTCTGTCGCATATTTTATCTGGATGCCCTTCTGAAACTGACTCAGAGGTAAATAGGTAATCTTTTCTTGACATAATTTGCTCCGTTTTTATGTCAACTTACTTCAGGTAGCCGTTGTAAGCCTTAAATTAATATCATTATGATATTATTATTCTATACTACTTTTTTTATACATGTTTGCAAAACAAGCCAATAGTAATAATCCACAAAACAAAGCTAAAAATAATTCTCCAAATTTTGAGTACGGAGTTGGTTGTATTTTAGATGGAAGTGCGGCATCAAAATATCCAGAAGCCTCCAGTTCTATTTTATTTAAAACACGCCCATAAGGATCTATCATTGCACTTATTCCAGTGTTTGCAGATCGAACAAATGGTAATCCTTGTTCAATTGCTCTAATTCTAGCTTGTGCCAAGTGTTGGTATGGTCCTGAAAAATTTCCAAACCAAGCATCATTTGTTATTTGAACAATCCAATCAGGTCGGTTTTTAATCTCATTTGAATAATTTGGAAATATTGCTTCATAACAAATCAAAGCTAAAAATTTTGGAATATTTTTTGCATTAATGATTCTTGAACGATTCCCAGGCTCAAAATTACCAGCAAGACCAATTAGATTTGATAGGCCAATATTTTTTAAAAGATTAGCCATTGGCATATACTCCCCAAATGGAACTAAATGTTGCTTATCAAATATTGCACTTAAATCTCCTTGTTCATTTATTAGTACTAATGAATTTCTAGATTTATTATTTTCCTTACGAACAATTCCCAAAATTACAGACGCTTTAGAACCCGCTGTATTTGAAATTTCTTCAATCATGACATCACTATCTTTTAGTAATTTAGATATTGCTGTCTCAGGCCAAATAACTACATTAGGGGATTTAGTATTTTTAGATCCGGTAAAGTTTAATTGCCTTTGGTAGAAAACATGTTTCATATCAGTGCGCCACTTTAAATTTTGTGTGGCATTGGGTTGAATAACTCGAACAATAATATTTTCAGGATTGTCCAAAATTATATTATTGGATCTCCAAGCCCCAATAATATTAAGACCAAATAAAATACTTAACATTATTGCATAACCGATTTTTATTTTAGGAACACAAATTACTGGGATAAAACAAACTACTAATAGTATAGCACCTAATCCATGAGCGCCGACCCAAGCAACCATTTGAATCATAGGTATTCCAAGCAATCCATAACTTAAATGTCCCCATGGAAAACCAGTAAAAATAAATGACCTTAAATATTCAAAAAATGTCCATGATAATGCCAATAAAATAATACGAATTTTACCTTCTGTTGTTAACCAAGTAGCAACATAAAATGACAATGCCCAGAATATAGCCAAACCACCAGCCATCATTAATAAGGCAAATGGTGCAATCCATCCAGTTATTTTTGGCTCAACCAAGAAAGGTTCAATGATCCATATTATAGTAAATCCGAAATATCCAAAACCTGTCCACCAGCCAATCTTAAAAGCAGTTTTTTTATCTTTTAAATCCCGTATAAAGAAACCCAAAAATGGTAATACAAAAAAATAAACTAAGCTGAAATCAAAGGGTGCTTGAGCTAAAGCCATAATAAAGCCAAGCAAGAAAAAAACAAAGCAACGCATCCACTTTTTGCGAGACATTAAATAGGCTTCTAACATAAATTATTACCTATTTTTTTTGTAATTTTTGATAAACCCGCAACCTTTTAATGCGCCGTGGATCTGCCTCGATAACTTCGAAATCATATCCTGAGGGATGAGATATTACTTCACCTCTAACTGGAACTCGACCAGTCATCATAAAAACTAGCCCTCCCATAGTTTCAATTTCCTCATCATCAGTATCAGAGGCTAAATCAACCCCCAAAACTTTTTCAAATTCTTCCAATGGTGCTCTTGATTGGCAAATATAAACACCAGTTTTTACTTTAAACCAAGTAGCATCATCATCTGTATCATGCTCATCTGAAATATTGCCAACAAGCTGTTCAACCAAATCTTCAATTGTGGCCAAACCATCAACGCCACCATATTCATCAACAACTAATGCCATATGGGTACGTTCAGTCTGCATTTTTTGTAATAGTACATCTAAAGGCATTGATGGAGGAACAAATAATACTGGTCGTACTAATTCAACAAAATTAAAAGCTTCCGATTTATCATCAAATATATATTTGAGAGCCAAATCTTTTAAATGAACCATCCCTATCGGGTTATCTAAAGTGTCTTCAAAAACTGGTAATCTTGAATACCCACTTTCACGAAATTCTTTTATTAGAACATCTGAATTAAGTTCCGATGAAACACTTACTATGTCAGCTCGTGGAATAGCTACATCTTCCACCCTCAAAGTCTTTAGCTTTGAAATACCTTCATCAGGGAGAGACGTTTCATTTTGATTAATCAAATCTTTAGATGTTTCAAGGCCACTTAATAAGCGTTTAAAAAATCCACTTTGAACATTTTTCTGGGATATTTGTGCGCCTTGCGTCACATTTAAACTCCCTTTTTTTATCTCGCCCATTGGTCCTTTCCAAAATTATGGCAATTCATTCATTCTCTTAATAAGGGTCAGCTATTCCCATTACTTTTAGTAATTGCGTTTCCAGTTTTTCCATTATCAATGCATCTAAATCATTAATATGATCATAATTTAACAAATGCAAACAACCATGCACTAATAAATGCGTGGTGTGATCTTTGAAATGAAGATTGCTCTCAACTGCTTCGCGTTCGCATGTATCAAAAGAAATAGCTATATCTCCTAGAAGATTTTCTTCGATATTACTTAGTATAGGTTTATTTGGTGTTTTACCAATAAAATCGGATTTTAGGTTATGAGCAGGCCATGAAAGCACATTAGTTGCGATAGGTTTGTCCCTAAATGTAGAATTTAACTCAATTATTTTTGCATCATTACATGCAAGTATACTTATTTCCCATTTTTTAGATAAGTTTAAAACATCAAAAACAATACTAAATGTACGATCTGCAAGATCTTGTATGCCAAAATCAGACCATCGTTTGTCTTCAATTACTATATCTGCAATGTTAATCATTTTTCTTTTTATTTGCATCATATGCACGAATAATTTTTGCGACCATAGGATGGCGCACTACATCGGATGCATCAAATTCAATAAAACCAATACCTTTTACATTTCTAAGTACATGTTTAGCCTCAACCAAACCAGACGGTACTCCTCTTGGTAAATCAATTTGGCTAGTATCTCCAGTAATAGCCATTCTCGAACCTTCACCCATGCGAGTTAAGAACATTTTCATTTGCATAGTTGTGGCATTTTGGGCTTCATCAAGTACTACAAATGCATTCGCTAAAGTTCGCCCACGCATGAAAGCCAAAGGAGCTATTTCAATTTTCTTTTCCTCTATAAGCTTTCCTAACTGATTTGATGGTAAAAAATCATTTAATGCATCATATAGCGGTTGCATATATGGGTCTATTTTATCTTTCATATCTCCAGGCAAAAAACCCAAACGCTCCCCAGCTTCCACAGCTGGGCGTGATAAAACAATTCGATCAACTTGACCTTCAATAAACATTGATACAGCTGCAGCAACTGCCATGTAAGTTTTCCCAGTCCCCGCAGGTCCCAACCCAAAAACTAGCTCATGCTTAAACAGCTGTTCCATATATTTTTTCTGGGTTGGCGTGCGAGGTTCTACAGTTTTTTTTCGAGTTCGAATTTCTACTCCACCCGCTGAGAACATTTCAATTTGATCACCGTTGTGAATTTCAGAGTTTTCTTTAGAGCTTGAAAAACGAAATATTGCATCAATGTCCGGGGTTAATAACGCTTTGCCATGCTCTAACCGATCATACATAATCTTTAATGTATTTTGAGCGCTTAATGTACGTTGCTGTTCACCAATAAGTGTCAACTCATTGCCACGCCTCACTATTTGAATGTTTGTATTTTCTTCTACTTGAGAGAGATTTTTATCGAATTCACCACATAGGTCTATGAGTAACCTATTATCAGGGAAGGAAATTACTAGTTCTTGGGTGGCGCCAGAAACTAATGCCGGGCTGCTCGCCTTTATTGTCAATTCTTAATACTCCAATCAAGTAAGTTTGATATCATGATGCAGTATCAAGTAGAACCCCGCAAGTGTATTACACCATAAATTTTAAATTATTTACTTACTTACAAATTCAGCACGTAATGAATTTGTATCGGCACCAAGAATGCGCAAATTTACAATATCACCTATTTGTGCTTGATCAATACTTGCATGAACACCATGTAAGTATTCTGATCTTCCGACTAATTGACCATCTAAACGCCCAGGTCGCTCCAGTAAAACAGGTAAAACTTTGCCAACCATTGTGCCCATAAATTCTTTTTGATGTTGAGAAAGTAAAGCTTGAAGGCGTGATAATCTTTCAGATTTAATTTCCTCAGGAACTTGATTTTTGTTTTCAGCTGCAGGAGTTCCTGGTCGTGTAGAGTATTTGAATGAATAGGCTTGTGCATATTTTACTTCACGAACTAATTCTAGAGTTTGCTCAAAGTCTTCGTCAGTTTCTCCTGGAAACCCTACAATGAAATCTCCTGACAAAGCTATGTCAGGCCTTGCAACTCGAAGGTTTTCTATAACTTCCAAATAACTCTTTGCGGTATGTTTACGGTTCATACCTTTAAGTATTTTGTCTGAACCTGATTGAACGGGCAAATGCAAATATGGCATCAACTTCTCCATTTCACCATGCGCATCTATCAATTCTTGCGTCATGTCATTTGGATGAGAGGTCGTAAATCTAATACGTTTTAACTCCTCAATCTTGGATAACTCTTTAATTAATTGGGGTAAATTAGCATCGCCACTTTTCATTGCTCCATGATATGCATTAACATTTTGACCAAGTAAGGTTATATCCCTAACACCACGTTCGACCAAGTCACGAGCCTCATTAATTATTTGCAAAACTGGCCTAGAAACTTCCGCACCACGCGTAAAAGGTACCACACAAAATGCGCAGAATTTATCACATCCCTCTTGGACAGTTAAAAAAGCTGAAGGTGCTCTTTTAGTCTTGGGCGCAGCTGGTAGATGCTCAAATTTATCCTCTTCTGGAAAATCTGTATCTACCACTTTCTTACCATTTTCTATAGATTTTGCCATTGCAGGAAGCCTATGGTAGGCTTGCGGTCCAACCACAATATCAACCAATGGTTGCCTTTTTATGATTTCTTCACCTTCGGCTTGAGCAACACAACCTGTAACACCAATTTTAAGATCTGGATTTTTTGCTTTAAGCGATTTAAAGCGACCCAAATCAGAGTAAATTTTTTCTGCAGCTTTTTCTCGAATATGGCATGTATTTAATAATATCATATCTGCCTCTTCAGGTGACGAGACTTCGTTATATCCATCTGCACCAAGTGATGTAGCCATTCTTTCAGAATCATACACATTCATCTGACAACCAAATGTTTTGATATATAAATTTTTAGATTTGGACATTATTAAGACCTTAAATATATGCTAGTTTTTAGCCCTTACACTGCATTGAATATCTATTCAATGCTACCCAAGAATAGAAATTGTAAGAATTTTAAGGATAAAAGTTAAAAATGATACAGATCAATAATAAATCTCGCTAATTCATTATTTGTCTTTTAAGCGAATAACTACATCAACTCTTGATACATCATAACCTTCAGGAGCATTGGGCAATTTTTCAAATTTTATAGACTCTTTTGGTGCATCAGTCAGCTTTCCAGTATTTTCCCAATAAAAATGTGGGTGATCGTCAGTGCGTGTGTCAAAATATGATTTATGCCCATCTACATGGATTTCATGCATAAGACCGGCGTCACAAAATATCCGAAGAGTATTATAAATTGTTGCTAGTGAAACATTCAAGGAATTACTGCAAACAGTCTCATGTAAGCTTTCAGCACAAACATGTCGGTTTAATCCATCTCCAATTAACAAAGCAGCCAAGGTTAGGCGTTGTCGCGTTGGTCGAACCCCTGCACTTAATAGCCATTTACGGCTTCTGTTTTCCTGAATGCTTGACATTAAAACCTCTATTTAAAATTATTATGATCCTAATTTAACTAAAATACAATCCACTTCAAACAAACTATAAAATTTCTCTATGCAAGCTTCTATTGCAAGCAAATGCATTGAGATGGTAAGTATAAAAAAAATAAAGACACGGAGCAAAAAAGATGACTGAAAGACCAACAAGTTATAACTATGAAGATTTATTAAAATGTTCACGTGGAGAATTATTTGGAGCTGCTAATGCACAATTACCAGCTCCACCGATGTTAATGATGGATAGAATAACCGAATTATCTACTGATGGCGGCGAATTTGGGAAAGGCCATGTGGTAGCTGAATTCGATATTAAACCTGATTTATGGTTTTTTGAGTGTCACTTTCCGGGTAATCCTATAATGCCAGGCTGCCTTGGACTAGATGGATTATGGCAATTAACAGGCTTTAATCTTGGGTGGCGCGGAATGCTAGGTAAAGGAATGGCATTAGGTGTTGGAGAAGTTAAATTAACAGGCATGGTGACCCCAGCACGCAAAATGTTAACTTATAATGTAGAATTTACACGTGTAATTGATCGAAAACTAAAAATTGGTGTTGCAAATGGGACTGTACACGCCGATGGAGAATTAATTTATGCCGTAAAAGATATGAAAGTTGGCTTAGCCAACCAAGAAAATTAATCCTAATAAAATTGTAAGGAGATTTAAATGCGTCGAGTAGTAGTAACAGGAATGGGCATCATTTCATCTATAGGAAATGATATTAATGAAGTGACAGAAAGTTTAAAAACAGGTCGCTCAGGGATTGTAGCAGCACCTGATTATACTGAGAAAGGCTTTAGGTCTCAAATTCATGGATTGCCAAAAATTGATGTCACAGAGCATATAGACAAACGTCAAATGCGATTTATGGGACAGGGAGCTGCATATAATTATTTAGCAATGGAACAAGCCATTGCTGATAGTGGCCTTGAAGATAGTGACGTTTCCAATGAACGTACTGGCATGGTCATGGGATCTGGCGGTCCTTCAACTATTAATTTATTTAATGCGCACCAAATTACACTTGCAAAAGGTGCTCCAAAACGTATGGGACCCTTCATGGTCACTCGGTGCATGTCTTCAACAAATTCGGCTTGCTTAGCTACTCCATTTAAAATCAAAGGGGTTAACTATTCTATAACTTCTGCTTGCTCAACATCTGCGCATTGTATTGGGAACGGAGTTGAACAAATTCAAATGGGCAAACAAGATATTGTTTTTGCTGGTGGAGGAGAAGAATTAGATTGGTCTATGTCATGCTTATTTGATGCGATGGGAGCCATGTCATCAAAATATAATGATACACCAGAAAAAGCTTCCCGAGCTTTTGATGCAAATCGTGATGGGTTTGTAATAGCAGGAGGTGGTGGCGTTGTTGTTCTTGAAGAACTAAGCCATGCAGTGGCACGTGGTGCAAAAATTTATGCAGAAGTAACCGGGTATGGAGCAACATCAGATGGTCACGATATGGTAGCACCTTCAGGTGAAGGTGGCGAACGTTCGATGAAACTTGCTGTATCAACAATTGGTGAACGCAGCGTAAATTATATAAACGCACACGGAACCTCAACTCCAGCAGGAGATGTTACTGAGGTTGAAGCTGTACGAAGAGTATTTTTAGATAAACATCAACCTGTAATTAGCTCAACAAAATCACTAACTGGTCATTCCCTTGGGGCTACTGGAGTTCAAGAAGCAATCTATTCTTTAATCATGCTTGATAGAGATTTTATTACAGCATCATCAAATATTTCTGAATTAGACCCAGCTTTAAATGCAAATGAGATAGCTACAAAACGTATCGATAATGCAGGTTTGGATACAGTTTTATCAAACAGCTTTGGTTTTGGTGGCACTAACGCCAGTTTAGCAATGAGCAAATATAATGGATAAAAGATATGTCTGATTTAATGAAGGGCAAACGCGGCCTTATAATGGGCGTTGCAAATGAAAAATCGATTGCTTGGGGTATTGCACGTGAAATGGCTGCACAAGGCGCTGAACTTGCATTTACTTATCAAGGCGAAGCATTTGGAAAACGTGTACAACCTCTAGCCGCAAGTGTTGGTTCTAATATTTTGGTGGATGCAGATGTAACTGATGATAATTCCTTAGATACTGCCTTTTCTGAACTTAAAGAAAAGTGGGGGAAGCTAGACTTTATTGTACATGCTGTTGCATATTCTGATAAAAATGAATTGGTGGGTCGATTTGTAGATACTACTCGTGCAAATTTCAAAAATTCTTTAGATATTTCATGTTATTCTTTAATTGAAGTTTCCCGTAGAGCTTCAGAATTAATGCCTGATGGTGGGACGATTTTAACACTCACATATCAAGGCTCAAACCGCGTTACTCCGTTTTATAATGTAATGGGTGTAGCTAAGGCTGCATTAGAAAGTGCAGTTCGGTATTTGGCAAATGATCTTGGCCCACAAGGAATTAGAGTAAATGCTATAAGTCCTGGCCCAATGAGAACTCTTGCAGGTGCAGCCATTGGTGGTGCAAGAAAAACGTTTCGCACAACTGAAGCAAACTCACCAATGCGTGCTAATGCTACATTAGAGAGTGTTGGTGGTACTGCTGTTTATCTCGCATCAGATTATGGTCAATGCACAACAGGTGAAATTATTTGTGTTGATGGTGGGTATCATGTTTTAGGCATGGCACAATCTGAAAACCTGTAATTCGATTGACGCAACACTCCATTTATTAAATGCTATAAATAAAAGGGGTTAATATGGTAAACATTTGTATTTTTGATGCATACGGAACTCTTTTCGATGTAACTTCAGCGACCAGAATGGTGGCTAATGAAGAAGAATACAGCAACTTTCCCAATCATTCTGTCATGGTTTCAAATACTTGGCGTATTAAGCAGCTCGAATATAGTTGGCTACGTAACATTATGCACGAATATATAGATTTTTGGCAAATTACAAAAGATGCATTAGACTTCGCATTAGAAGAAAATCAGATCAAAAATGAAAATCTCAGGCAACGATTGCTAGATGTATATTGGAACTTATCTGCATACCCGGAAGCTCAAGATGTTTTAACAACACTAAAAGCAAATAATATTCAGACTGGCATATTATCAAATGGGTCAAAAGAGATGCTAAATAGTGCAGTTGTGTCAGCTAATTTAAAAAATTATTTAGACAAAATAATATCTATAGATTGTATCGAAATTTATAAACCAGACCCAAAAGTCTATGAAATGGTTTTAGATCAATTTAATTGTAAAAAAGAGGAAGTGTTATTTATATCTTCGAATGGCTGGGATATTGCAGGTGCAAGTAAATTTGGCTTCACAACTCTTTGGATTAATCACAATCTTATTCCAAAAGATCGCCTTACCTTTATGCCAAATAAAATAACAAATAATTTATCAACCATTCCAAATATCTTGAAAGAATTAAATGAGTAACTTCAAAATGATAATGGAAGCTTATGACAGAATAGCTCCCCATACTATCAATACACCATTATTATCATCACACTCTTTAAACAAAATTGCTCAGCGCAAAATATGGGTTAAAGCAGAGTGTTTGCAACATACTGGTTCGTTTAAGTATCGAGGTGGATGGTCTGCTATTTCAGCCCTCTCAGCTGATGAAAAATCAAGAGGTGTCATAACGTTTTCATCAGGAAACCACGCTCAAGGAATTGCAGCTGCAGCAGCATATCATGATGTTCCAGCAACTATTATTATGCCTAGTGACTCACCGGGTGTAAAAATAAAAAATACTAAATCTTTAGGTGCAAAAGTTATTTTATATGACCGTGAAACCGAAGATCGAGGCAAAGTAGAAAGAGAAGTTAATTTTGATAAATCACTCGTTTTAATAAAACCTTATGACAACCATCATGTGATCGCAGGACAAGGATCTGTTGGTATTGAAATCTCTAAGCAATCTAACAAGAAAGGCATAAAAGATGCTGAAGTAATAGTTTGTGCGGGTGGCGGAGGATTGGCATCTGGCATTGCTTTAAGTTTAGAGAAGCTTAATCCCAAGATGATTGTTAGAACTGCCGAACCTGATAATTTTGACGATATAAAAAGATCGTTAAAAAGTGGAAAAATTGAACGTAACACAAAAACGAGTGGTTCAGTTTGTGATGCAGTTTTAACTCTATGCCCGGGGGAAATAACATTTCCAATTTTAAAAAAACTTTGTGGTGAAGGTTTTAGCGTTTCAGATGATGAAGCAATAAAAGCAATGGTTTTAGCATATGAACATTTACGAATTGTTGTTGAACCTGGTGGCGCAGTAGCATTGGCCGCAGCATTATTTTATGGAGAAAAATTAAATAATGAAGATGTTATTGTAGTAGCAACCGGAGGTAATGTTGATACTACAATATTTCAAAATGCATTAATGAAATATGCAAAATAATTATTTTCAATGCTTCATTAAGCAGCAAAATTAATGCTGCTTAAGATTTATTTATTTCAAGCATCCACTCTGATAGTTATATTCTTTGAGTCATAGGGACTATCTTCAACTATTTCACAATCATAACGTTCGCCTAAAATATTCACAGTTAGTTTTTGTCCAATATTAGCTAAATCTGGCTCAACATAACCCATACCAATAGATTTTTTGAAAGCAACAGAGTATCCTCCAGATGTTAAACGCCCTATTTTTCGTTCATCATTATATAAAGCTTCTCTACCCCACGGATCTGCATCAGGTGGACCATCAATCAAGAGAGTTACACACTTTGATCTTATCCCAGTTTTTAACATTTCCTCTTTACCATAAAAATCTTTTTCTAAATCAATAAATCTTGGCAAATCGGCCTCTTGCGGTGTTGCATCTCGACCTAATTCAGTTCCGAATGCACGATATGATTTTTCTTGACGTAACCAATTCTGCGCACGTCCTCCAACAAGTTTAATCCCTACATCAGATCCAGCTTCCATAATTAAATCAAACAAATAGTTTTGCATTTCAATGGGGTGATGTAATTCCCAACCTAATTCACCAGTGTATGCAACCCTTATTGCATTCACAGGACACATCCCCAATTCAATTTTTTGTGCTGACAACCAAGGAAACCGTTTGTTAGAAAGTGCTGTTGATGGATCTGAGTCTTTAATTATTTTTGATAATACAGATCTTGTTTTTGGTCCTGCTATTGCAAAAACACCCCATTGGTTTGTCACGTCATGTATTTCTATATAACCAAATTCAGCAGCTTTATCTTCTGCAGCTTTTCGCAAGTAGTCCGAGTCATACGCAGTCCAAGCTCCTGCAGAGACTAAATAATAATCATTTTCACCGTTTCTAACAATTGTATATTCTGTCCGTGTGGTACCAGAACCAGTTAGTGCATATGTAAGGTTTATTCGACCTACTTTTGGCAACTTATTACATGTAAACCAGTCTAAAAACTGTGTTGCTCCAGGTCCTTTAACAACATGTTTAGTAAAGGCAGTTGCATCAATTAAGCCTACTCCCTCACGAATTGCTATTGCTTCATCAACCGCATATTTCCACCATTTTCCACGGCGAAAAGATCTACTGTCATGGTCAAAATTCTCATCAGCATCCAAAGGTCCATAATAGTTTGGCCTATCCCAGCCATTTACCCTACCAAATTGTGCACCTGCAGCTTTTTGGCGGTCATAAGCCGGAGATGTCCGTAATGCAGCACATGCAGGTCGTTCTTCATCAGGATGGTGCAATATATAAACATGCTCATAACATTCTTCATTTTTTCGAGCAGCATATTCTGTAGTCATCCATGATCCGTATCGCTTAGGATCTAACGATGCCATGTCAATTTCAGCTTCTCCATTAACCATCATTTGCGCCATATAGTTTCCAACACCACCTGCCGCAGTAATTCCAAAACTAAAGCCTTCAGCTAACCACATATTACGCAGACCTGGTGCTGGCCCAACTAAAGGGTTGCCATCAGGCGTGTAACATATTGGGCCGTTGAAATCATCTTTTAAGCCACTTTCTTCACATGAAGGCATGCGATGAATCATTGCCATATATTGATCTTCTATTCTTTCCAGATTCAATGGAAATAAATCTGCCCTAAAGCTATCAGGAACTCCATATTCAAATCTTGCAGGAGCATTTTTTTCATAAACACCTAATATCCAACCACCTCTTTCTTCACGAACGTATGATTGTGCATCAGCATCACGTATTACTGGATGTTCAGGATTACCATCAGCTCGCCATTTTTGTAACATTGGATCAACATCTGTAACTATAAACTGATGCTCGACAGGTATTGCCGGTATTTTAATTCCAAGAAGCTTTGCGGTTCTTTGTGCATGATTACCTGTAGCCGTTACTACATGTTCTGCAGTAATTATGATTTGTTCGTCAGATGGAATTAAATTCCCACCTTTTTCAATCATTTTAGTGCATGTAACTTTCCACTCATCACCATTCCATTGGTAACCATCTACCTGCCACTTTCTTTCAATAGAGACACCCATCTGGCGTGCGCCTTTAGCCATCGCCATAGTTACATCTGCAGGATTAATATATCCATCAGTTGGATGATAAATAGCGCCTGCTAAATCATCAGTTCTAATTAGTGGCCATCGTTCTTTTATTTGATTAGGTGTGAGCTTTTGATACTCAATTCCTAGAGTTTCAGCAGTAGAGCCATATAACATATATTCATCCATACGCTCTTTAGTTTGAGCCATACGAAGATTCCCAACAACGGAAAAACCTGCATTTAATCCTGTTTCTGCTTCTAATGATTTATAAAATTCAACTGAGTAATCATGTAAGTGCGTAGTGGCATAACCCATATTAAACAAAGGTAATAACCCAGCTGCATGCCATGTTGATCCCGATGTCAATTCATCACGTTCAAGCAACATAACATCCTTCCAGCCATACTTCGCTAAATGGTAGGCTATGCCTGTTCCAACTGCGCCACCACCGACTACAAGAGCTTTTACGTGAGTTTTCATCTTCGAATCTCCAAATGAAAAAATAATATGCAGAATCGCAGAAAAATCAGCAATAGCAGTCAACGTGCCGACTGTTTTTTTCAAAAAACGACAATGTTTGTATTTGGCACTGGATTAGTACCAACATGCGCCCTAAATAAAGTAAATCATTAAGGAATTTTTTATGCAAACTTCAAATCCTCTTCTTTCCGATTGGGAAGATACTTTTCAAATCCCACCTTTTGATTTGATAAAAGATCATCATTTTGATGAAGCCTTTGAAGAAGCCTTTTCACAAATTGAATTGGCGATTAATAAAATATCCGATCAGTCTCATGCTCCAACTTTTCAAAATACAGTCGAGAAACTAGAACGTTCAGATGAATTGATGGAAAAAGTTGCAAGTATATTTGCAAATCTAGCAAGTTCTAATTCAAACTCAACACTTGAAGCCTTGCAACGCAAATTAGCTCCTAAATGGGCAAAAGTAGATTCCGATATTAAACTTAATAGTAAATTATTTTTTCGAATTGATACTCTATTTAAAAATAGAATGAATTTGAACTTATCAAAAGAGCAATTAAGAGTTTTGGAACTATATCATCTTTCATTTGTTCGATCAGGTGCAGAATTAAAAGGTTCTGAGCAACAAAAATTGAAAAAGATATTACAACGTTTAGCTGAGTTAGGTACTCTCTTTACTCAAAATTTATTAAAAGATGAACGTGAGTGGTCTATGAATGTAACCAAAAAAGATTTACTTGGATGCCCTAAATTCATTAAAGATGCTGCCAGTGAAGCTGCCAAAGATAGAGGCATAGATGGATATATAATCACTCTTTCACGGAGCTTAATTGTTCCTTTTTTGCAATTTTCACCCCGTAGAGATCTACGCCAAAAAGCATTTAGCGCGTGGGAACTTCGTGGCGCAAACCAAGGCAAGACAAATAATTTAGATATTGTCCAAGAGACCCTCATCTTACGTCAAGAACGTGCAAATCTACTTGGGTACAATTCTTTCGCAGACTTTAAGCTGGAAACTGAAATGGCAAGGAGTCCAGAAAGAGTTACTGAACTTTTAATGGCAGTATGGGAGCCAGCAAAGCTAATGGCCAATAGGGATGCAAAAATATTAACTGAAATGATGAAGACTGATGGTTTTGATGAAAAGTTTTTACCTTCAGATTGGCGGTATTATTCAGAGAAGCGGCGAGTAGCTGAACATGACTTGAATGAAACTGAGCTCAAACCTTATTTCCAATTAAATCAGATGATTAAAGCTTCATTTCATTGTGCTAAAAAACTGTTTAATTTAGACTTTCGTCAAATAGATGCACCAATGTATCATTCTGATGTTATGGCTTGGGAAGTAACTCGGGAAAACAAACATATAGCCATATTCATTGGTGATTACTTTGCAAGGCCTTCAAAAAGATCAGGAGCATGGTGCTCTAGATTTCGAAGTCAGTCTTCAATGGATAAAGACCAACGCCCCATCACAGTAAATGTTTGTAATTTTGCTAAAGCTCCAGAAGGTCAGAAATGCCTACTAAATTTTGATGATGCTCGCACTTTATTTCACGAATTTGGTCACGCGTTACATTCAATGTTGTCTAATGTAAAATATGCATATATCTCTGGCACATCCGTTGCTAGAGATTTTGTTGAATTGCCTAGCCAGTTATATGAGCATTGGCTTTCTGTACCTTCAGTATTAGAAAAATTTGCAATCCACGCTGAGACTAATGAACCTATTCCAAAAGATTTATTAAAAAAATTGTTAGATGCAGAAAATTACGACCAAGGCTTTTCAACAGTTGAATATGTTTCAAGCGCATTGGTTGACTTAGCCTTTCACAACGAAATTCCAACAAAAGATCCGATGCAAAAACAAAGAGAAGTTCTTGATCGTATAAAAATGCCTGCTGAAATAACTATGCGCCATGCGACACCACATTTTGCTCATATTTTCTCTGGTGATGGCTATTCTAGTGGTTATTATAGCTATATGTGGTCTGAAGTGATGGACGCGGACGCCTTTGAAGCTTTCAATGAAATAAATGACCCATTCGATCCCGAAATTGCTCATTCTTTAGAAAAGCATATCTACTCTGCTGGTGGTTCATTACCAGCTGAAGAGCTATACATGAATTTCCGTGGCTCAATGCCTAAGGTAGAAGCATTACTCAAAGGACGTGGATTTTTAAAAGCTTAAGTTAGAGATATATTTCAAATAAAAAATAAAAGTTTTATATATTAGTCCCTCAATTCATTTTCAAAGACACCCCAGATATGTGACTTGGACACCCAACCTTTTTTCTTATTAACAAATACCTTGCACCAGCTAAGATTACATTCATCTAAATTACCAATAACACCTTTTTCAGCGAAGAAGACTATATCAGCTCCTTCATAGTTTCTTCGCTTTACTGGGCTTTTTGCTGATTTGAAGACTACGGTTCTTGTTCCAGATAATAATCTAAAATGCATCCAACCACCTTGTCCATCAACATCCTGAACTCTTCTCCAATGCTCATATTCTCCAGTGATCATTAAGGGCGTATTACGGTGTTTATATACCCAGTCAATTCTATGTAATTTTGATGGTCCCCTTCTAACAAAACCTTCATTTACTTTCATCGATACAAATCTTGGAATTGGTAGATTAGTTACTGGCCCTCTTTCGTTGGCTTTAACCGCAGACACCCATGATAATACTATTGTAATTGCAATAATTTTGCCTAATTTAAGCATCGTTAACCTTAATTTTACATTCTTATCAGAGTTTAATTTTTTGATCTTCCACAATGGCTTATAATTTGCCAGAATACAGTCAAGAAATCCAGTAGGAGAATCTATCAAATGCCAAATTCTGGTTTCAAAGTTATTGTAACACGAAAGTTGCCTGATACAGTTCAATCAAGGCTTAAAGAATTGTTTGATGTAGAATTTAGCCAAAATGATATTCCTCTAAGTCGAAACGAATTACTCGAGGCTATGAAACGTGCTGATGTATTAGTTCCTACGCTCAATGATAATATTGATGCATCTTTATTAGCCGAAGCGGGTAATAGGTTAAAATTATTAGCAAACTATGGCTCTGGAGTTGACCACATAGATGTTGAAGCTGCCCATAAACAGGGGATTTTAGTTTCAAATTCACCAACAATAAGCTCTTCTGATACGGCGGATATGACAATTGCTCTCATACTAGCTGTGATGAGACGTTTTAAGGAAGGCTCAAATGTAATGGAGTCTGGTGATTGGCAAGGATGGGCACCTTCTGCATTTTTAGGAACCAGGGTATCAGGGAAAACAATGGGTATCTTAGGTATGGGTCGTATTGGAACAGCATTGGCCGAAAGAGCAAGAGCTTTTGGCTTGAATGTTCATTATCACAATAGAAAAAAAGTCCATCCTGATACAGAAACTCGTCTCAATGCAAAGTACTTCAAAGATTTTCATACAATGCTCCCAGAGATTGATATTCTTGCCACATGTTGTCCACTAAGTGATGAAACACATCATATTTTAGATACAAAAGCATTAAGTTTAATGAAACCAACAGCAGTAGTTGTAAATACAGCCCGGGGAGCTTTAATAGAAGAAGAAGCTTTAGAGGCTGCTCTCTTAAATGGAAGACTAGCTGCAGCTGGATTAGATGTTCTGGCTACAGGAAAAAATGTAAATAAAACACTTTGTGAATTACCTAATGTAATGTTGCTACCTCATATGGGATCAGCAACACAGGAAGCACGCCACGAAATGGGGGAAACAGTAATATTAAATATAAAAATGCACCAAGATGGTCATCGGCCTCCTAATATGTGCATCCCGAAATTTTAAACTTTTTGCAGTAATTCACCGTTTATAATCGTACCGTCTTTGATGATTTCACAAAGCACTCCTCTTAAACGGAATTTAATATTTTCATCTTTTCTAACCCAGTCAAGAGCATCAGATCCATATCGTACTTTCCATTTTACACATGCATTGTTCCAATGATCGCTCACCCGTAAAAGTGCGGATCCAGCTTGGATTACCGATCCTATTGGCAGATTATCATGGGATAAATCCATATCCACGATAAACGTATCCCCCGGGTGTATTTCATCATCGCCAGGGACATATACTAAATCTAAAACTCTTTTTTGCAAAATACTAACTTGAATTCGGGGATCACCAGAACCATCCTTTTTCTTTAACCAAGGACTATGAGACCACCTGCAGCCTTGAACACCGCCATTAACACTCACAGGTAGCATATCAACAAAATTTCTCTCCCCAAATTCTGGGCGGTAACAAAGTTGTTCAATTTGGGCATCATTTTTAGGTGCAGACAAAATTGATGGAATTGCATTATCTAATTTTTTTCTATTAGGTTTCATGGTGCACCTTACATATTTCACAATTAGGGTTTTTTGATACATTTATTTTATTAAATTCACTATTTAGGGCGTCAAAGATTAATAATTTATCATTAAGGTTTTCACCCACTCCAGTTATATTTTTTATAGCTTCAGAGGCCATTACTGATCCAATAATTCCAGGTAGTGCCCCCATAACGCCCCCTTCAGCACAATTCGGCGCTAAACCATCAGCAGGTTGAACTGGAAAAATACAAGAATAACACGCTGATTTTTTTGTTTCATTAAACAAACTAACTTGCCCTTCCCATTGACTTATGGCTCCTGAGATTAATGGTTTTTTTAACTTTACACATGCCAAGTTAGCGATTTGTCTGGTTAAAAAATTATCACACCCATCAATTATCAAATCGAACTCAATAAACAACACTTCCGCTTCAGCTTCAGTTAGCCGTCTATTAAATGGTAATATTTCTATAAAAGGATTTAATTTTTTAATTTTGTCTTTTACAGCAAACACCTTGGGGTAATCTAAATGGTCTTCATCAAATAGCACTTGTCTTTGTAAATTTGATAAGCTTACTAAATCATCATCAATCACTCCAATAGTACCTACACCAGCAGCTGACAAATATGATAAAACTGGTGATCCAAGTCCACCTGCACCAATAACTAAAACTTTTGCATTACGTAACTTAGACTGCCCTTGGCCACCAATTTCTCTCAACATGATGTGTCGGGAATATCTATCTAATTCAGTTTCTGACATTCTTGCGCTTGAGATTTCTTCAGTTGGTGTCGCAAGTTTAATTCTACTTTTAGCAGACATCCGTCGTAGCATCCTGATATACAAAAAAATTGCACAGATTAAGCCAACTAAGAACGCTCCTTGTGGTGATATAATTTGACTAAACGTAACATCCATCAGTTAATACCAGTTGATCCAAATCCATCCACATCTCGTGATGATACATCAAGATCCGTCACTTGTTTCCAAACTGCCTGTACTATTGGTGCAAAAATAATTTGTGCAATCCTATCACCATGATTTATATGAAAATCATCTACACCATGGTTGATTAATACTACTCCAAGCTGTCCACGATAATCTGCATCAATTGTTCCTGGTGAATTTAAAACACTTATACCATATTTTAGTGCTAATCCTGAACGAGGCCTAATTTGTGCTTCATAGCCAATAGGTATAGATATTGCTAATCCTGTAGGAATAAGTAGCCATTTTTTAGCTTGTATAGCCATTCCATTTTCACGGTTATCTACATTAAAATTGGCTCTTAAATCCATTCCAGCAGATTGAGATGTTTCATATACAGGAAGAGGAATGTTCTGATCAGCAAATTGAACATAAGTTATCTTTATGTCTAAATTTTTCATTTACTATAATCCACTATTTTTTGGCCTAATTTTTTAGCAACTGCTGTTTTTGACATTCGTGGCCATTCTTGTATTTCATCAGCAGAAATTAATGTTATGTGGTTTTCGTTACCACCCATTATGCCTGTACCTGGAGAAACATCATTTAAAAGAATCCAGTCACACCCTTTACGTATTCTTTTTTCAGTTGCATTCTCAATCAAATTGTTTGTTTCCGCAGCGAACCCAATAACTAATTTGGGACGGTTCATTTTCATTTTAGAGATAGTTTTTAAGATATCGGGATTTTCAATAAAATTGATTTTCAGAACATCTTTTGATTGGTTTTTTTTAATTTTATTAGTATTTTTTTTCTCCACACGCCAATCAGAAACTGCTGCAGAAAAAATAGCTATATCACACGGCATGTTTGCTTCAACAGCGTCCAACATTTCGATAGCAGTTTCAACTGTGACGATTTCACAGCTTTCAGGAAATTTATAATTGGAGGGACCAGTTATAAATGTAACCTTTGCACCTAAAGAAGTTAATGCATTAGCTATCTCACAGCCTTGGTGCCCAGATGATCTATTTGCAATATAACGTACAGGATCAATTGGTTCATGCGTAGGACCGGATGTAATTACAATATGTTTACCCTTGAGAGGCCCATTGAATAATATATCAGATGCAGCTTTAACAATTATCTCAGGCTCTGACATCCGTCCAAATCCAAATTCACCACAAGCCATATCCCCTTCATCAGGGCCACTAAAGTGAACACCATTATTAATTAAAGTCTTACAGTTATTTTGTGTTGCTGGGTGCTCCCACATACGTACGTTCATTGCCGGAGCGATAAGAACAGGCGTATCTGTTGCAAGTAAAAGTGTAGAAGGCAAATCAGTTGCCAAACCAAACGCCATTTTTGCCATTAAATTAGCCGTTGCTGGTGCTACTATAATCAAATCGGAAGATCTTGATAGCTCAATATGCCCCATCTCAGCTTCATCATTTAAATCAAATAAATCGCTGAAGACTTTATTTTTGGACAGAGCTGAAACCGACAGCGGGGTAACAAATTCAGCTGCGCTTTTGGTCATGACTGGCAAAACCTCGGCGCCTTTTTTTTGTAGTTCTCTGATTAACTGAAGTGATTTATAGGCAGCGATACCGCCACCTATAATTAATAATATTCTTCTTCCGTTAAGCATTTTAGATCACCAATTGTTCAGTGATAATCTGTTTAATCCTGAACTGGCCTACTGGCAAGTCAAGTTATGCTAATTCAATATGCCTTGCAGCATGATGACCATCTGATCCCATCCGTTTCTTTAGCTTCTCTAAAGCCGCATTTTCTATCTGTCTAATACGCTCTTTTGATAACTTTAATTCAACACCGATGCTTTCAAGTGTTCTGGGTGAATCAATCATTTTGCGTTGAATAACAATATACTTTTCACGTTCATTTAACACTTCCATTGACTGACCGATCCATATTTTTAATTTTTCCTCATCAAAACTCTGTTCAACAATCTCAGCACCACCTGGTGCTTCATCTGCTAAGGTCTCAATCCACTCACGCCCTTCATCATCATTTGATTGGATCGCATTCAATGACATATCACCACCAGACATACGTCCATTCATCATCATCACATCACGCATAGGGACACCAAGTTCTGTACTAACTTGCTCTAATATCTGAGCTGGTGTGACTGTTTGGTTGTTTTGTACAGCATCACGCTCTAATTGAGCTTTTACTCTTTTTATATTAAAAAAAAGTGATTTTTGATTTGTTGTACTACCTGTTCGTACCATCGAATAATTGCGCATCACGAAATCTTGAATTGATGCTTTAACCCACCATTGAGCATAAGTTGAAAAACGCACACCTTTATCTGGATCAAATTTATCTGCAGCCTTCATTAGCCCCATGCCTGCTTCTTGTATTAAATCTTGTTGTGACACACCGTATCTTCGAAATTTCGAAGCCATAGATATTGCTAGACGCATGTAAGCATTTATTAGTCTGTGTAGTGCGTCTTCATCTTTGTGATCACGCCATGCTATTGCGAGTTTGTATTCTGTATCAACGTCTAACATTTCTGCTTTCATAGCAGTTTTTTGCAAACGTTTTTCATAGGATGTATCAAGTGTCATTATTTTATTTTTCTTTATCTAATGTTTCGGTTTGTATAATTATTACGTGAGAAACAGATAATTGGATCACTTTGAGGAAAATCGTGTCAAAAAAATTCCCTAAACTATCTTTGATTCTTGGAGGAGCTAACTCTGGGAAATCCGCTTTTGCTGAAAAATTAGTATGTTCTACAGGGATGTATAAGAATTATATAGCAACTGCTCAGGCATTTGATGATGAAATGCAATATAAGATCAACAAGCATCAAAAAGATCGTGGAAATGATTGGAATACAATTGAATCACCACTGGAAATACTTCCACTACCCGAGAAAGGTATAATTTTAATTGATTGCCTAACTTTATGGCTAAGTAATAATTTATTAGCTAACAAAGACATAAATACTGAAAGTTTCATTAATGCATGCCATGATGCAAATCACGTTGTCTGCGTCTCTAATGAAACAGGTCTTGGTGTTGTTCCCGATAATTATTTAGCCCGAAAATTCAGAACCGCTCAAGGACAGTTAAATCAAAAAGTAGCAGCACAATCAGATCTTGTTGTGCAAGTTATTGCTGGCATACCGTTAGTTTTAAAGGGTAAATTACCTGAGGATTTCTCATGACAAATTGGTACTGGATAAGACATGGGCCAACTCATTTGAAAAGCTTAGTTGGATGGTCTGATGTAGATGTAGATTTGTCAAATGTTAACAGACTTAAAAAATTAGATGATTATTTGCCAAATGATAGTTTAATAATATCATCTGACTTAAAGCGCACAATAAAAACGGCAACAGAAATTCAAAACATGCGTGAACGTTTACCAAACAATAAGAACTTACGTGAATTTAACTTTGGCGAATGGGAACTTAAAAAATCATCTGAAATAGCAGCAAAATACCCTAAGCTATCAAAAGATTATTGGTCTAGCCCTGGTGATACAGCACCACCAAATGGAGAAAGTTGGAACCAAGCTGCAAAAAGAATAAATGCAGAAGTTGATAATATAAATGAGCGATATAAAGGAAAAAACATAATTGCTGTTGGTCATTTTGGTGTTATTTTAACACAGTTACAGCGTGCTGCAAAAATACAACCTCAAAGTGCAATTAGCTTCCAAATTGATAATCTCAGTATAACACATTTAGAACATCTTGGAGACAAAAATTGGAGAATATTAAGTGTTAACAATATATTTTAAAATTTAGATTCTATTGAAAGCCAAATTTTTTCTGCAACATTAATTTCATTAAATCGTTCTAGTTCTTGAATGCCCGTTGGTGATGTAACATTTATTTCGGTGAGGAAGCCGCCAATAACATCAATTCCAACAAATATTTGACCTTTTTTTCTTAATAGAGGTCCAATTTTTTCACATATTTCTAAATCGCGTTCATCTAGCTCAACTTTTTCAGGCCTTCCACCTACATGCATATTTGACCGTGTTTCTCCTTTTGCAGGTACGCGATTGATAGCTCCTACAGGTTCACCATCAACTAGTATAATACGTTTATCTCCCTTAGAAACCGCAGCTAAAAACTTTTGAGCAATTAAAGGTTCCGTATTTATAGAGCTAAAAAGTTCATGTAATGAATTTAAATTTCTATCATTTTCATCTAATCGAAAAACACCAGCACCACCATTTCCGTATAATGGCTTCAATATAATATCTTTATATTTATTCTTGAATGTCTTTAGAATTTCTATGTCTCGGGCGATTGTCGTTGGGGGTGTTAAATCTGGAAAATTTAATACTAATAATTTTTCAGGATAATTACGCACCCATTTTGGGTCATTAACCACTAGGGTATCGGGATGAACCATTTCGAGCAAATGAGTATTTGTTATGTATCCCATATCAAACGGAGGATCTTGACGAAGCCATACCACATCAAAATTTTTAAGATATACCTTTGTAAATTCACCCTTAGTAAAATGCTTACCTTTAACGCGATCTACGCTAATAGGCCAACCATGAGCGGTGATTTCACCTTCTTCAAAAGCAAGTTGTTCAGGATTATAATAATAGAGTTCATGCCCTCGCAATTGCGCTTCTTCCATTATTCGAAAGGTGCTATCAGCATTAATATCAACCAATTCTATTGGATCCATCTGAATAGCAATTCTTAGGTGCATGGCATTCTCCAAAAAGTAAACATTTTAACTAAATGAAGCATAGACAAAAATGATGCAAGCTTTCTTGTTTGAATTTACTGTCATAAAGTTCTGTAATTATTAATTAGATTTATTAAATTCTGTTTTTATTTTTAAAGCTATTTCGTAGGTTCGTTTTTTTGATACACCAAATTGCTCAGATATCTGCGAAGCAGCGTCTTTTATGCGATATTCTTGTAATGCAATTTTCAATGCAGAACTTATGTCATCATCACTTATTTCTTTTTTTGATGGAGGACCCATAACAATTACAACTTCGCCTTTGAAAGTGTTGCGTGACTCAATTTCATTAATTACCTCATCTACATTCCCCCTTATTACCTCTTCAAATTTCTTTGTCATTTCCCTGCATACTGATATAGACCTACCATTTCCAAAAATTTTTGAAATATCCCTTAATGTTGATAGTGTTCTTTTAGGAGATTCGTAATATACTAGGGTTGCATCTAGATCTTGTATTTTTTCTAAATTCTTCAATCTTTGTGAAGACTTTGAACCTAAAAAACCACCAAAGAAAAAATTATCTGTTGGCAATCCCGCCAAACATAATGCCGTTAATACAGCGCTAGCGCCTGGAGCAGCATGAACCCGAATATTATTTTGAATGGCAATTTTTGCAAGCGAAAATCCCGGGTCAGCTATAAGTGGAGTTCCCGCATCTGAAGCATAGGCCACAGCTTTACCCTCAGTCAGAAGTGCAATTATTTTAGGTCTTTGCGCTTCACCATTGTGATCATGATAAGAAAGAACTTTTCTTCCATTGAGATTAATTCCATGTATCTCCATCAATTTACGAAGAACTCTAGTATCTTCCGCAACTAAAATGTCAGCATCACGTAAGATATTCAAAGCACGAATTGTAATATCATTTGCTGTGCCAATAGGTGTAGCTAATATATGTAGCCCCGAATCAAGTTTCTTAACAATCATGAGATTTTTCTTTCATTGTTATTGCCACCCGTTGTAATCTAATAGCCTTTAGAATATCTTTTGACTATTGCTAACCTAAGTTACCACTTGTTTTAACAGGAAGTAAGAATGATTAAAAAAAAATCAATATTAGAGCTTACCCGTATTGTTATAATTTGCATTTTGACTTTAACAATTACAGCCTGTCAGGATTTAAGTGTTCAAAAAGCTAATGATGGCCCAATTGTAAATCCTTCAGCAACTATCAAAGTAGCCTTACTTGTTCCATCTGGTTCATCTGATGATAATCAGGAAGATCTAGCACAAAATCTTATTCGTGCAGCAAGAATGGCAATTAATGATCATCCAAAAGCTAAAATTGAGATGTTAATATTTGGAACCGCTGGAGATCCACTCAGAGCAGAGGCTGCCGCAAAAAAAGCTATTTCACAAAACGTCAAACTAATAATAGGTCCCTTATTTGCAGAATCTGCTAAATCTGTTGGGAAAATTGCCGCTGCTAGTAATATAAACGTTTTAAGCTTTTCAAATACTTCTAGCATTGCAGGAAATAATGTTTTTATTCTAGGAAATTCATTCCAAAATACTGCAGACCGATTATTAGGTTTTGCATCTCAAAAAGGTTACAATAAAGTATCAGTTGTTTCTCCTGATACTACGGCAGGAAGTATTGCAGCTAACGCAGTTAGATTATCAGCAAAATCAAATGATTTGGATTTAGTAGGTTCATATAATTACCCTTTTTCAGCAGATGGTATTGCAAATAATGCACGCAAAATAACAAGAAAAATAAGAAGATCTGGTTCTGATACAGTGGTTTTAACTGCAGATAGTGCATCAGGTTTACCTCTCTTAGCAGAATTTTTATTGGCTAAAGGTTTACCAATAAAAGATATAAAAGTATTAGGCTTATCCAGGTGGGATATCCCACAAACAACACTTAATACTCCTGGGCTCAGAAATGGTTGGTTCACGGTACCTGACGGGGCAGCAATAAACAGTTTCAACAAACGTTATAAAAAGGTTTATGGAAATCCTCCACATCCATTAGCAGGATTTGCTTATGATGGAATGAAGATATTAGCAACACTTCTAAGTGAAGGAAATATAAATGCAGCACAGCGATCACAGATCACACGACCTCAAGGTTTTAAAGGTGCAAGTGGCGCCTTTAGATTGTTGAACAATGGTTCTGCACAACGTGCACTTTCTGTTGCAGAGGCATCTGCAGGTGCATTAAGGATTATTTCTCCAGCGCCTACTAGATTTGGTGGATCAGGAGCTTTTCTGTATGAAATTACAAAGTGAAATTATCCAATCGGATAAGTTAATTTGTTCAGAAAAAGTATTGTTTAATAAGATTGAATTAAACGCTAAAATTAATACGGCCATTAAGACAATGGCAAAGGATAATTTACGTTCTTCAATAGCAACTATCTTAAGTGAAGCAAATGTTAATGGACGCTTAGAAATTCAAAAACAATTTGAAAAGTTACCATTTGAATCAGCTAGAACAATTGCAACATATAGCTTTTTAAAAGATAGCTTAATTTCTTTTGCCTTTGATGTGGTTCAAACCATTTTACAATCCCCAAAAAGCAACGAAACTGTTTTGGATTACATCTCAATAATTGCGGTAGGTGGTTATGGTCGTGCAGAAATGGCTCCACATTCTGATGTTGATCTTTTATTTTTAACTCGCACAAAACCATCTAACAGAATTCAAAAAATAATCGAAGATATGCTATATATTTTATGGGATATGCGTTTAAAAATTGGATACTCAACACGAAGCATAAATCAATGCATACAATTGGGAAAAACAGATCAAACTATCAAGACTGCTTTATTAGAACATCGTTATCTTTGTGGTAATAAAAATTTATATGATGATTTTGATAGAAAACTTCGTAGAAACTTATTTAAGGCTAGCGCAACAGAATATGTTGAAGAAAAATTAGAAGAACGTGCAAATCGTCATGAACGTCAAGGCGGACAGCGATATATGGTCGAACCTAATGTTAAAGAAGGCAAAGGAGGTCTTCGCGATTTACAATCTCTTTTCTGGATCACTAAATACGTAGCCCATGCTTCAACGCATAAAGAAATGATAGACCAGGGTTATTTTACGCAACAAGAATATAATAGTTTTCTTGTAGCTCATAATTTTTTATGGGCAGTAAGATGTCACCTTCATCTTTGCGCTAATAGAGCATCTGAAAAATTGACTTTTGACCACCAAGTGGAAGTTGCCAAAAGGTTTGGATACAAAGGGGGCAAAGGAATGCGTGGTGTCGAGCGGTTTATGCAAGACTATTTCCGCCAAGCTACGCATGTGGGGGAATTAACTCGTGTATTCTTAACTGCACTTGAAGCTAAGCAACTAAAATCAACCTTATCTCTAGGCGATAGATTTAGAAATATACTTTGGCGGACGTTAAATATAGATGGCAATGTATCTGATGGTTTTCAATTAGAGCATGGAAGAATTAATCTTGTTGATCCTATTACATTCCTTAAAGATCCAATAAATATCTTACGCTTGTTTGAAGAGGGTTTAAAAACTGGCCTTCTTATACATCAAGATGCAATGAGAGTTGTTACAGCAAATCTTAAAAAAATAACTGCTAAAGTAAGAAAAAATCCTGAAACACAGCGAATATTTATGTCACTTCTTTTAGATTATGGAAATCCTGAACGTGCGTTGAGGCGTATGAATGAGCTTGGTGTTTTAGGCGCAATTATTCCTGAATTTAAGCGTATAATTGCTTTAATGCAATTTAACTTTTATCACAGCTTCACTGTGGATGAGCATACCATTCAATGTATATCTTTTTTAGCAAGAATTGAACAAGGTACCTTAAAAGAAGAACTTCCAATTGCATCCAAAATACTTAAATCTGGAGTAGATAGAAGAGTTTTATACATTGCTATGCTTTTGCATGATATTGGCAAAGGGCTTCCCGAAGATCATTCAATTGCAGGCGCTAATCTCGCAAAAAAAATAGCTCCTGAGTTGGGATTAAATACTTCAGAAACTGACAGAGTTGTTTGGTTAATTGAAAACCATTTAGTGATGTCTGACTTTGCACAAAAACGTGATTTATCAGATCCAAAAACTGTAAGTAACTTCGGAAAAATAGTTAAAACAACTTCAAATTTAAACTTACTTACTGTTTTGACAGTTTGTGATATAATGGGAGTCGGTCCAGGCGCACTGAATAATTGGAAAGCTCAACTATTACGTGAACTTTATACTAATACTCGAAGCTTAATTAAAGGCGGTCTTGATACACAAGGAAAAAATAAACCTTATTTAATTGCTAGAAATTCCTTAAAGGTATTATTGGAAAATTGGGATGAATTATCTATTCAAGAAGAAATTAAGCGCCATTACCCAGCTTATTGGCAAGGGCTAGACACTAATACACAATTTATATTTGCAAATTTATTTAAAAACCTTGGCAGTAAAAAAATTGAAAGCCACTTTGAAGTTGACCAAGACCGTGATGCAACTCGAGCTCAATTTGTAATGCAAGATCACCCAGGTATTTTTTCGAGACTTACTGGAGCCATAGCGCTCGCAAATGCCAATGTAATCGATGCTCGGACTTACACCACGTCAGATGGCTACGCTACTCCAGTATTTTGGATACAAGATAACGATGGAAAACCCTTTGATTTTTCAAAATTAGGAAAACTGAAAAAATTAATTGATCAAACCCTTGCAGGAGATGTTATCGCCAGAGATGTTTTGAAAGTTCGAAATAAATATAAACCCAGAGAGCGAAACTTCAAAGTTCCAACCGATATTACATTTGATAATCAAGGATCAGACATATACACGATTATTGAAGTAGACACCCGGGATCGTCATAGTTTATTATTTGATTTAACGCGCACGCTGGCTAATGCAAACATTCAAATAGCAAGTGCAGTCATAGCGACCTATGGAGCGCAAGCCGTGGATGTATTTTATGTAAAAGACATGATAGGATTAAAAATTACATCTGAAAATAAGCAGCAAATTATTAAAGGAAAACTCCAAGAAGCAATTGAAGTTGGTGCAGAGGCTTCAATGGCATGATAAAATTTTTTTTAACTGTAAGTGGCTGGACATTAATAAGTCGCTTTGCAGGATTATTCAGAGATTTAATGATGGCTGCATACCTTGGAACAGGTGTAATAGCAGAAGCTTTTCAAGCAGCTTTTTCATTACCAAATTTATTTCGAAGATTTTTTGCTGAAGGTGCATTCAATTTAGCGTTTGTTCCTTTATATACAAAAAAACTGGCAACTCAGGATGGTAATGAAGAGTTTGCTAGTCAGGCATTATCAACGCTTGCGGGTATATTGATTTTATTAACAATAATATCACAGCTCTTTATGCCTTATTTCGTTTACGCAATGGCAAGTGGTTTTGAAGGGAACGACCGTTTTGAATTAGCCGTTGAATTATCACGAATTATTTTTCCATATATTATCTTCATATCACTTACTGCTTTATTTAGCGGCATATTAAATTCACATAGACATTTCATTGCAGCAGCGGCTGCACCAGTAATTCTAAATATCATATTAATTTTATCAATGATTTTATCTATAAAAATGGGTTGGGATACAGGTGTAACACTTTCTTGGGGAGTTTTTTGTGCAGGTATTGCCCAGATGGGTTTAGTGTATATTGCTGTCAGAAGGTTGGGGGTAAAATTAACCTTACAGATGCCGAAATTTACGCCTGATATTAAAAAATTATTTCTCTTAGCCATTCCCGCAATTTTTACAGGCGGGGTTGTACAAATAAACTTGTTAGTAGGTCGTCAAGTTGCTAGCTATTTTGAGGGTGCTTTTGCATGGTTATATTATGCTGACCGATTGTATCAGCTTCCGTTGGGCGTTGTTGGAATTGCAATAGGTGTAGTTTTACTTCCTGAATTATCTAGAACTTTAATAAATAAAAATAGTACTGATGGGCAAAATGCATTTAATAGAGCTTTAGAGTTTTCTTTATTGCTAACAATACCATCTGCAATTGCCTTAATAATTATTCCTCTTTCATTAATTTCTGTATTATTTGAAAGAGGTGCATTCACAAATACAGACTCAATCTCAACTGCTCATGCATTAGCCATTTATGGCCTTGGCTTGCCTGCATTTGTTCTACAAAAAGTATTACAACCACTATATTTTGCTCGAGAGGATACTAAATCACCATTTAAATTTGCATTAATAGCAATGTTATTAAACGTAGGTCTAGCTATTGGTTTATCTTTTTATATAGGGTTTTTAGCTGCTGCTATTGGTACATCAGTATCCTCATGGGCTATGATATTTCTATTGTGGAATGGTTGTAAAAAAATGGGTAAATCATCGCGAATTGATAACCGCCTTAAACACAACCTTCCATTCATTATAATTTCTAGTATTTTAATGGGTTTTATAATTTATATCGTACAGTATTTTTTAAACAACAGCTTACACACGCCAAACATTCGCTACATCATGCTCGTTATTTTAATATTGTCAGGTATAATAAGTTATATATTTTTTATAATTTTATTTGGTGTAGTATCAAAGAAAAACTTAAAAGGCCTTATAAGGGGATAATACAAAAGTGACATACATTATTATGTTGTAAATTGTTACCAACAAAACTAAGTATATAAAAATAAAATTAATATATGTTTTGGAGACTTAAGATGAATTTATCTAAATTAGCACTTTTAAGCATCATATCACTTTCTATAGCTTCTGTATCGTCTGCTGCATCATTAGCCACTAAAGTAGATCCGGCAGTAACAGTACCGGGTGCGAATTCTTCTACTAATAGGATCCGTGTTTTAACAACAGTTAAAGATTCAAAGGGCAATGATGTTATGGATGGATTTGGCGATACTGTTAAATGTTACACATGGGTTAAAGCTTAATAGAAGTTAAAAATATTTGGTATATCAAAATATAAGAAATAATCGATTTTTACACAGCAAAAGAATTATCGAATTTTCTAGTTAAAGCTCTGCTAGATAAACTCAGCTTTTAAAAATTTTACTAGAATTGAAATACAAAATCCAGAAATAAAGCCAATTATCTCAGCTATCCATTCATTATTATTATTTGAGTAAACCAGATTATAAATTAATGCTATAATCATAAAAAATATAATTAAGTGAAACGCTTGAAATCCTGTTTCCCCTTTCATTCTTTGAATAGCAAACTGCACCCAAGTGAAAGCACCAATGAGACCATAGACCGCTGGGTATCCGCCAACAAGGAGTGTTCCATTTGCAAATATTCCAAAACCAAGGGCCCCGATTGCACCACTCAATATAAAAATTAATACAACCTCCATATCTCCATAAACTTCAGCTATAAATTTACCAAACGTAGCAATAAAAACTAATACAAAAATTATTTCTGTAAAACTTCTATGAATAAAACTGTAGGTAAAGAATCTAATTAAATCATTTAATTTATATGTATTGTTATCGCGCATCCACTCGAAGATTGCATCAAAAAATCCATATTTTTGAATTAATTCCATACGCCAGCCTATTGAGGCTTGATCACCGATTAATCCTTTTTGTCCTAACTGCAAAACAAACTCCACAAAAGCTACCAAAAATATTAGTAAAATAACGGATTTAGGCATTACATTTATAGGTTTTTGATTTAAATCTGGATTAAACATTTCAGGGTGCGTCCTTTAGTTGACCATTTGCAAAATAGCCGCGATAAGCAGATCAAACAGATTTAATACAGACGGAGAAAAATTACTATGTCTGAAACAAACTTCAAAGAACGTGTATTTTCGGGAATACAACCTTCAGGAAACTTAACACTTGGTAATTATCTGGGTGCAGTAAAACGTTTTGTTGAAATGCAAAATAGTGGGATTGAAACAATATACTGTATGGTTGATCTACATGCTATAACTGTTTGGCAAGATCCAATTGCCCTTAAAACACAAACCCGTGAACTAGCTGCAGCCTATATCGCCTGTGGCTTAGATCCTAATAAATCAATTTTGTTTAACCAATCCCAAGTATCAGCTCATGCAGAGTTAGGTTGGATTCTAAGTTGTGTTACACGACTAGGTTGGATGAATCGCATGACACAATTTAAAGACAAAGCTGGAAAAAATGCTGAGAAGATGTCACTTGGCTTATATGCTTACCCAGCCCTCATGGCTGCCGATATATTAGCATATCAAGCCACACATGTGCCTGTTGGAGAAGATCAAAAGCAGCATGTTGAATTAACACGAGATATTGCAGCAAAATTTAATCATGATTATGGTCTAGAGTTATTTCCTTTACCAGAACCCATAATTGAAGGTGCAGCCACACGCGTCATGTCATTGAGAGATGGCTCAAAAAAAATGTCAAAATCTGACCCATCTGACAAAAGTCGTATTAATATGACAGATAATGCAGATACGATTGCTTCAAAGATACGAAAAGCTAAAACAGACCCTGATTCACTCCCAAGTGAACCCAAAGGATTAGAAAATAGGCCAGAAGCACGTAATTTAGTAAATATATATGCTGCCTTATCTGACTCTTCTGTCTCAGATGTATTAAAAGAATTTGGCGGTCAACAATTTGGAACATTTAAACCAATCCTAGCTGAATTGGCAGTAAATCATTTGGCTCCAATTTCTTCAGAGATGGCACGATTAATGGATGATCCTGTTGAAATTGATCGGTTACTTAATGACGGTGCAATGCGGGCTGATGCAATTGCAGCTCCAATATTGAAAAAGGTTAAAAACGCTGTAGGAATGATAGTATAAAAATTTTATAATTTCTGTATTATCCGCACAAATCTTTTAATTATAGGACTATTTAGCACCTTTGGAGCCAAATACGCATTAGAGACCCTTTTATTTAATTCACCTAGCGTTGGATAAGGCGAAACCATTGCTGAAATTGCTGTCATTTTCAATTTACTTGATATTGCTAAACACCAAATTTGAATTAATTCACCAGCATGTTTGCCAACTATAGTAGCACCTATTGGCCTACCTTTGAAAACCATTACCTTCACAAACCCAACAGGCTCTAATTCTGTAATAGCTCTATCATTATTACTATATTCAACCTTTACTATAGTTACCCTTTTTCCATATTTATTGAATGCTTGCTTTTCCGTTAATCCAACTTGAGAAATTTCAGGATCTAAATAAGTCGTCCAAGGTATATGATATTTTTTTTCTTTAGCCTTCAATCCAAAGGCAGCTGACTTTATGATTATTCCAGCATGATATTCTGCTGTGTGAGTAAATTGTCTCTCGCCAGTCACATCACCAATTGCAAAAATACGCTTATTTGAAGTTTTCAAAAATGCATCAACTTTTATATTTTTGTTTGATTGAATTACACCAGCTATATCTAAATCTATGTGTTTAATATTTGGTTCACGACCAGCTGCGATTAATAGATGAGATCCGTTATAAATAGTTTCATCAGATGTAATCACTTTTATATTATTACTATCTTTTTCGATATAGGTTACTTCTTGATGCTCAACAATCTTTACACCATCTTTTTCAAGTTGTGCCATAACGACCCTCACCGCTTCAGGATCATCGTTATCCAAAATGTTTCTTGCATCTAAAACTGTAACAGCTGCACCTAATCTTGCATATGCTTGAGCAATTTCAATTCCAATTGGACCGCCTCCTATTACAATTAGATGTTTAGGGCATTCAGAAATTTTAAAAATATTTTTATTTGTGTAGTACTCTACTTTATCAAGCCCTTTAATTTTTGGGATTAACGGTTCAGAACCTGTAGCTATTACAAATCTACGAGCTACAATTAATTGGTCCCCTGCCAACACTTCATTTTTAGAAATAAATTTCCCATAATTTTGGATTACTTTTACACCTAATTTTTCAAATCTTTCTACGCTATCATGTGGTTCAATTTTTTTTATAACTCTTGAAATATGTTTTTTTACTTCAGAAAATTCTATTTTTGGGCTAACACTTCTTATTCCAAATGCGTCTCCTTTGGTAAGTGCATATGCAGATTTTGATGCAGCAATTAAAGCTTTGGAAGGAATACACCCATAATTTAAGCAATCTCCACCCATCTTATGGCCCTCAATTAAAACTACATTTAATCCTAATTGAGCAGCAGCTGATGCAACAGAAAGCCCCCCCGAGCCCGCACCAATTACACATATATCAGTATATATTTTATCCAATTAATCAGCCTTTTTAAGTTTTTTTATTATTATTGGAAAAATTGCTAAAGCAAACAATCCAACCGATGAAATTAGGATAAATGGATTTGAAAAAAAATCTAAACTTGGGGCGTTATCATTTTTAAAAATATTACTCAAACCTGCGCCAATTGAAGTGTAAACCACTGTTCCGGGTGAAATCCCAATTAATGTTGTAACTATAAAAATACGTAATTTAACACCAAAAAATGCAGGTGCTAGATTAGCTATAAAAAAAGGAACTATTGGCATAAGACGCAAGATAATTAGATAACTAAATTCATTTTCTTGTATTTCATTTTGCATCTTAATAAAGAAATTATCACGAGCTTGTTTACGTTTAATTTTATCTAATAAAATATTCCCTAAAAATGTTTTTGCAGCTATGAATATCAACGTAGCACCGATTACTGCACTTAATAGATTAAAAAATACTCCTGGAAATGTAGAAAATAAAAATCCACCCGTGAGTGACATCATCGTAGCTCCAGGTAAAGATAACGCCACGGTTGTAACGTAAATTATGATAAAAGTGATTACTGTAAAATTATAATTATTATCTCTCCATGAGGACAAAATATTATGATTTTTTACTAAAAATTCATATGATATGTAATATCTCAGGAAAAAAAACCAAAACAGAACAACCATAACAATTAATAAAAGCATTAAAATGTATTTAAATTCAAATTTCATGTTTTGTTGAATCATATAATTAAATTCCAATATTTTTTGTCAAAATTATACAGTAAACTTAACAACAGCTGACTTTATTGCACCTTAGCGCATCGCTTTAACAATAAAATTTAAAAAAGAAAATTGATTTAAATTAATTAATAATTAAGAGAAATAACACGAAAACTGAATTGACTTACTCTGTTTTCACCCCTAAATAGCACATTCGAACACTAAGAAGCTTCGAATCCTTTGTGATTTGGCTCAAAGACGATCAGGAGATCGATATGAAACGTACATACCAACCAAGTAATTTGGTTCGCAAACGCCGACACGGCTTCCGTTCTCGCATGGCTACTAAAAATGGCCGTAAAATTCTAAATCGACGTCGCGTTCAGGGCCGTAAGAGCCTATCTGCGTAAACCATCCCTAAAGGGAATTTACCATGAAACCGCCCAAGGCGACATCAAGCACCCAAAAGGGAGCTGGTGCGACGCAACCGGCGGTTTTTTCATGTGTAAAACGAATTACGAAACGTAGCGATTTTATTCAGGCTTCTCACGCAAAGAGGCTTGGGGTTAAAGGCTTTTTACTTCAAGCAAGAAATCGAAATGATGACGATCAAACCATCCGGGTTGGTTTCACATGCTCAAAAAAAGTTGGTAATGCTGTTGCAAGAAATCGCGCCAAAAGGCGGTTACGTGAAATTACAAATCTCATTCTTATTTCTTCTGCAAAAAAAGGTTGGGATTATGTCTTGATTGGAAAAAAAGAAGTTACTGCCTCAAGAGATTTTATAAAGTTAAAAAACGATCTAACTTATGCATTGCAAAAGATTCATAAATGACTCCATTTAGCTACATCTGTATGTTGCCTATTAGAGCTTATCGATTAATATTTAGTCCATGGGTTGGTTGTAATTGCAGATATCATCCAACTTGCTCCGCATACGCATTGGAAGCTTTAGAAAAGCATGGTGGCATAAAGGGATCCTGGCTTGCTACAAAAAGAATTTTTAGGTGCCACCCATGGGGCAGTTCAGGTGTCGATAACGTTCCTGATTAACCATTTAGATAAATAAATTGTCGTTTTTGAAATAGAAGTCTAACGCAAAATATTATTAAAAAGTAAATGAGGCGATGGCGTCGCCTAATCTTCAACTTTATGTCCTGAACGCCCGGACATTTTGCTGGGGATTATAATTTGTCCCCAATAAATCGGAGGATAAATCGAAAATGACTCTTTCAACACGTAAAGATTTTTATAAATTTGAAAATGGTGAGAAGCCACCATTGCAATTTTCACAAGCTGAATATGATTTGCGCATTAATGGCTTGAGAAATATAATGATTGAAATGGGAATAGAAGCCACAGTTCTTACTTCTATGCATTGTGTCTCTTATTATACTGGATTTACTTATTGTTCATTTGGGCGACCATATGCTTGTGTTGTAACCCACGACCATGCATATACAATATCAGCAGGTATCGACGGCGGTCAGCCTGCAAGGCGCTCATCAACTGAAAATATTATTTATTCAGACTGGAAAAGAGATAATTTCTGGAGAGCCGTGAAATCATGTATTAGCAATGCAGATATAATTGGAATGGAAGCAGATCATCTCACCATAGTTCAACAATCGAAGTTGAATGAATTTTTAAGCCCAAATAAAATTGTAGATGTTGCTCCTGCTTCCATGAAGCAGCGTATGATTAAGTCAAATGATGAACTTGAATTAATTCGTCAAGGCGCAAGAATAGCTGATATTGGTGGCTTTGCTATTCATGATGCAATAAGTGTGGGCGCACGTGAAATTGACATAGCTATGGCAGGTCGAGATGCAATGGAATTTGAAATTGCCAAATCTTTTCCACACTCTGAATTGAGGGATACTTGGGTATGGTTCCAATCTGGGGTAAATACTGATGGTGCTCACAACCCAGTTACAACACGAAAATTAGTAGAAGGAGATATTCTATCTCTTAATACATTTCCAATGATATCAGGATATTATACAGCTTTAGAAAGAACACTATTTATTGGTGAACCAAATAAAGAAAGTTTAAAAGTTTGGGAAGCTAATATAGAGGCTCACGAACTTGGCATATCACTAATCAAAGAAGGTGCTACTTGTTCTGGAATAACTGCAGAAATTAACTCTCTTTTTGAAGAAAAAAATCTATTGCAATATCGTAGCTTTGGATACGGGCATTCTTTTGGTGTCCTGTCACATTATTATGGACGCGAAGCTGGGTTGGAACTCAGAGAAGACATCGATACAGAGCTTACATCTAATATGGTAGTATCAATGGAACCTATGATAACAATTCCAGACAATAATACAGCCGGTGGTGGTTATCGCGAACATGATATTTTGGTACTGCATGATGGTGGTGTTGAAAACATCACAATGTTTCCCTACGGCCCAGAACACAATATTGTTAATTGTTAAACATTTTGGCGCGTGATCTACGCGCCAAATGTCTCTCTCTCAATACAGTATAAATACCAGTCATGATTACAATACTTGCCCCAAGCAGTGTCAAAAAATCTGGTCGTTCATTGAAAAACAAAAATCCAATAATTATTGCGAATAATAAACGAGAATATCGAAATGGTGTTACAACTCCAGCTTCGCCTATACGTGTTGAAGCGACAATACAATAATATCCAATAACACCAAATATTATACCACCCAATACAAAATAAATTTGATTTTTGTCTAAACCAACAATTTTTTGATCACTTAAAAAAATTAAAATACCACCAGCGATTATCAATGATGCAAAAGCCTGAAAAGAAACAATTGTAGACGGCACATTCATTGGTAACTTTCTAGTAATCAAATCACGAACAGTAACAAATAATACTGCAATAAGAACATAACCTACATTTGGATCAAAAGAATTCAGTCCTGGTCTAATTATAATTAAAACACCTATAAGACCTACAATTATTGCCAACCATCGACGCCACCCAACTGCTTCACCCAAGAATAGTGCAGCGCCCATTGTAATTACTAATGGAGTTGCTTGAAAAACAGCAGCAACAGTCGAAAGTGGAATAAGTGTCAAAGACGTAATGAATGCTATGGCTGCTATTCCTTCGGCAAATTGACGAATTAACATACCTTTTGACCAAAAGATCTTTGCAGTAAGCTTATACCCTTTGCTTTTTGCCATTAGCGCAAATACTAAACTACTTCCAAAGCCCAATGTAATTAAAATCTGTCCTGTTGATAAATTCACAGAAAGCTTTTTCATGAATAAATCTTCCATTGTGAAGCCAGCCATAGCTATCAACATCAATAAAATACCTTTGAAATTATTCATAAATTACTTTCAGGAAAATTGTGTGGAACATGTTTTAATTATAATTATTATAATCACAAGTCTCATTGACTGGCCATCACAATTATAAACAGCTATAGGCATTTTTATGTTAGATGAACGAAAAGAAATCCATCCCCTTTTTGAAGGTGCACCAAGCACAATAGATTTTAAAAAATTACGAAAAAGGATCATTCGCCAAACTCGTGAAGCCATAGAGCAGTACGGAATGGTAGAGCGTGGGAAAAAATGGTTAGTTTGCTTATCAGGCGGAAAAGATAGTTACACTCTGTTAGCAGCTCTAACTGAACTTCAATGGCGTGGTTTGCTACCAATTGAAATCCTTGCTTGTAACCTTGATCAAGGGCAGCCAAATTTTCCAGCAACTGTATTACCAGAATTTCTAAAAAAAATGGGGGTACCTAATAGAATAGAATATGAAGATACTTATTCTATTGTGAAAGAAAAAGTTCCTGCCGGGCGTACTTACTGCGCAATGTGTTCAAGACTTCGTCGAGGCAACCTATATCGCATAGCTCGAGAAGAGGGCTGTTCAGCAGTAGTTCTGGGCCACCATAGGGACGATATGCTGGAAACTTTTTTTATGAATTTATTTCATGGTGGTCGGTTAGCAACAATGCCACCAAAATTGGTAAACGATGAAGGTGACTTATTTGTATACAGACCTCTTGCTCATGTAGCAGAAGCTGATTGTGAGAAATTTGCAAAATCTTTAAATTATCCAATTATCCCATGTGATTTATGCGGCTCTCAAGATGGCCTACAAAGACAACAAGTTAAAGCTATATTGGATGAATGGGAAAAAAACTCACCTGGTAGACGGCAAATTTTGTTCAAGAGTTTAACAAATGCACGCCCTAGTCACCTCTTGGATGAAAAACTTTTTGATTTTAATAGCCTTGTCAGGCCAAATCCTGCAGAAGATAAATAGCAATTCCCTTGACCTTTTGCTCAATAATCTATTGAACAAGCTCAAATTAAAATTACTATTATTTGGGCCATAAAATGCAAGACGACAACAATAAAAACATGATTTTAGCTAGTGTGCTTTCAATGCTAGTGCTTTTAACTTGGTTCTATTTCTTTCCACAAGAAGACTATCAACCAGTGGCAACTAATCAGATTACTGCATCCGAAAACGGTATCGCAGCTGCGCCAACGGCAGGAAATGGTATTGCATCCGCTCCAGCTATTAGTACAACAGTAGCAGAAACTCGTGAAATAGCCTTAGAAAAAACCAAACGAGTAGAGATAAGGTCAAACCGTATCAAAGGTTCATTATCTTTGACAGGCGCTCGCATAGATGACCTAAAATTATTAGATTATAATGTAAAATTAAATGATACATCCGAAAAAGTAACACTTCTTTCTCCGGCAGGAGGCCCTTCTGCTTATTATATTCTTCATGGGTTTTCACCCGCAGGTTCATTAGATTTTGACGATGTTCCAACTGCTACAACCATTTGGTCAGTTGAAAATGGTAATATATTAACACCTAATTCATCAGTTACTTTAAAATGGGACAATAGCAACGGCTTGGTTTTTTATAGAAAAATTGAAGTTGATGATGACTATATGTTCACTATAACTCAAAGTGTTCAAAATAATACAAATGCAAACATTTCATTAGCCCCATACGGTTTAATTGCACAAAAAGGTCCAATTGCCAGGGCTGCTTATGGGCGCCAAGAAAGCTCAAAAAACGGCGTATACATTTTACACGAAGGTATTGTTCTTCAGACTGGCTCATCACTAGAAGAAATAGATTATAGCGATATGCCTGACGAAGATTTTTCATCATCCGAACGTGCAAACTTAAAAGTTGTAGACTCTACTAAGAAGGGTTGGATTGGCTTTACAGGCAAGTATTGGATGACAACATTAATCCCTGATAACTCAGCATTTAAAGCAGTATCAAAGTACACAGAAGGTGCTGACAGATATCAAGCAGAGGCACGTCAAGAGACCATACAAATACTTGCTGGACAAAGAAGAGACGTTCAATCTAGACTATTTGCTGGTGCGAAAGAGTATGCAACAATTCAACACTATGGTGATAAAGAAGGTGTTACTGACTTTGTTGATAGTATTGATTGGGGAATGTTCTTTTTTATAACTAAACCAATGTTTGCGTTACTACATTTTTTAAATGGGTTAATAGGTAACATGGGGTGGGCAATTATTGCTCTGACACTAATTATAAAAACTATATTATTCCCACTGGCATATAAATCATTTGTATCAATGGCACGTATGAAAGAATTACAACCAGAAATGGAAAAGCTTAAAGAAAAGCATGGTGAAGATCGTCAGGCTATGCAAAAAGCGACAATGGAAATGTACCGAACTAAAAAGGTAAATCCTGCTGCTGGCTGTTTGCCAATTCTTTTACAAATACCCATCTTCTTCTCATTATATAAAGTTATTTTTGTAACTTTAGAACTACGTCACGCTCCTTTTATAGGTTGGTTGAAGGACTTATCAGTCCCAGATCCAAGTTCACTGTTGAATTTATTTGGATTGATGCCTTGGGATGCACCAGGTCCAAATAGTTTCTTTGTTATTTTATCAATTGGTGTTTGGCCAATATTAATGGGCATAACAATGTGGTTACAACAAAAATTAAATCCTGCCCCGACTGATAAAACTCAAGCGATGATTTTTGCTTGGATGCCTTGGGTATTTATGTTTATGCTCGGCGGCTTTGCGTCTGGATTAGTAATATATTGGGTTGCAAACAATACACTTACATTTATGCAGCAATATACAATTATGAGAAGCCAAGGAGTTAATCCTGATATTTTAGGAAATATGTTCAAACGCTTCAAAAAAGAAGAAACATAATGGGTTCTGTCGCTAATTTATGGCGGCACCCCATAAAAGGCGTTGGGCGCGAAGAGCTAAGGAATGTGACTTTAGAAAGTGGGCGATGTATGCCTATGGACCGGAATTGGGCAATTGCTCATGAAAACTCTAAAGTAAACTTCCAAAATCCAGAATGGGCGTCCTGTCTGAATTTTGTAAGAGCGGCTAGTAACTATGAGCTGATGGCCATATCTTCTTTTTTAAACGAAGAATCAGGACTAATCACACTCAAGCACCCAAAACTAAACGACTTAACCATCAACCCAGATGTAGACAGCAATAAACTTGTTAATTGGCTTATTCAGATATGTAATCCAAATCGTTCATTACCTTTAAGAGTTTTTAAAACTAACAGAGGTATTACAGACACATCCGCACAAACAATTTCAATTCATACTAATTCTACTTTGGAAGACCTTTCAAAAAGTATGAATAAACCTTTAGACCAAAGATGCTTTCGTGGAAACATATGGCTAAATGGAGAAGCCGCTTGGTCTGAATTTGATTGGATAGGTAAAGTAATTCGTATTGGGACTGCTGAAATAGAGATTATAGAACCAATTGAGCGCTGCATGGCTACGACACTAGATCCTGAGACAGCTATTTCGAATGCAGATACATTAAACACACTCAACAAAGTATATGGGCATCAAAATTTTGGTGTGTTTGGTATTGTTTCAAAATCTGGCTATATTAAAATCAATGATAAGGCGGAATTAGTTTAATGGAAATGCAATATACTATCACAGAAAATGCAACTCCTGATGAGGCCGAGCAAGGACGGTTATTGTTTTCACAACCTACAGATTTTTTAAAAGGTGTTGTAGGAATGGATGGCATGCCACCAGCTGACAGGATGGAAGTTTGCTTCGCAGGGCGTTCAAATGTAGGGAAATCAAGTTTAATTAATGCACTAACTGGTCGGAAATCTTTAGCTCGAACATCTAATACGCCAGGGCGCACCCAAGAGATAAATTTTTTCACTTTGAGTGAAAGCCATTATTTGGTGGATGTACCAGGATATGGTTTTGCAAATGCACCTTTACCTGTAGTTAAAAAATGGCAAACTTTATTGAAAGCGTATTTATCAGGCAGAGCTTCATTGAGGAGAGTATTTCTACTCATAGACTCGCGACACGGCGTAAAATCAGTTGATGAGGAAATTATGGAATTATTAGGTAGATCAGCTGTAACTTTCCAAGTCGTTTTGACAAAGTCAGACAAACCAAAAAAAAATGATCTGGAAAAAGTCATTTCTGAAACTGGCAGAATTGTAGCTAAATATCCTGCAGCTTATCCAGAATTTGTTTTAACATCTTCTGAAAAGGGTGATGGAATTCCAACTTTAAGGCACATTATTCGTACTTTAATCTAAATCAATATATTTAAATTCTCTTGGCGACAGCTAATTTCCTAGTTAAAGATAACCAAACAAAAGGTTGTTATGATTATGGAGAAGTCGCAAGCTATGGAACGTGATTCAATTGCTACAGCAAGAATGTTATCAGAAGCCTTACCCCACATTCAAAGACATGATGGCTCTATTGTTGTCATAAAATTAGGTGGCCATGCAATCTCAAGTGATGAAGCAATGGCAAGTTTTGCAAGAGATATTGTATTAATGCATCAATGCAATTTAAAACCAGTCATTGTTCATGGTGGTGGCCCTATGATCAATGATATGCTTGAAAAGCTTAATATTGAGACTAAATTTGTCAAAGGTAAACGCGTAAGCACACCTGAAACAGTGGATGTTGTAGAAATGGTTCTTTCTGGAAAAGTGAATAAAACAATAGTACAGGCGATTAATAACCAGGGTGGAAAAGCTGTGGGTTTGTCTGGAAAAGATGCAAATTTGTTGCAATGTAAACAAGCAGATAAATCACTTGGTATGGTTGGTGAACCATTCTGTGTGAATGCTGATGTAATTCATTCTTTAATAGAAAATGATTTCATACCAGTAATAGCCCCTTTAGGCACAGGCGAAGATGGAGAGACTTACAATGTTAACGGAGATACAGCTGCGGGCGCGATTGCAGGTGGCCTAAAGGCAGATAGACTTCTTTTACTTACTGATGTTGATGGCGTGAAAGATAAAGAAGGTGATGTTCTTACAAATCTTACTGCAAACCAAGTCAACACAATGACTAAAAATAATGTTATTGTTGGAGGAATGATTCCAAAAACTCAGACTGCACTTGATGCAATATTTGATGGAGTTAGAGCAGTTGTAATCATGGATGGTCGTGTACCTAACGCATGCTTATTAGAACTATTTACTGATCACGGCGCAGGATCCATGATACGCGCATAATTCAAAGGTTAACATGTCAGATATTACAATACGTTTAAGTTTTTTCCTGGGGATTCTATTTATACTTATAATAGCCGAAATATTGTTGCCAAAAAAAACCCGCATTCATAAACGAAAAGATCGTTGGATCACTAATGGCTTAATAACAATTATAAATACCATATCAGTTAATATTGTAAATATACTCATTACTTTTGTTGCAGTTCTAGCAGCAATAGATGTTTCAAATGGGAATTGGGGTCTTTTCAATATAATCAATTTTCCATCGTGGTTAGAAATATTACTTATAGTAATTATTTTGGATCTTGTAATTTGGGCTCAACATTACTTAAGCCATAGAATTCCATTTATATGGCGATTTCATAGAATGCACCATACAGATCGAGATCTGGATGTGACTACAGCAGTTCGTTTTCACCCTTTTGAAATTATTTTTTCCATGTTTATAAAAATAGCTTCAATTTACTTACTTGGTGCAAGTGCCATTGCAGTAATAATTTTTGAAATTATTTTAAATGGGATGGCGATGTTTAACCACGCAAACCTGAGGATTCCTCATCAATTGGAAACTATTTTAAGAAAATTCATTGTAACACCAGATCTTCATAGAATACATCATTCTGTATATAAGGATGAACATAACAAAAATTATGGGTTTTCATTATCAATTTGGGATAAAATATTTAGATGCTATTTAGAGCAGCCTCGTGACGGTCATAAAGATATGAAACTTGGCTTAAAGTGGCAAGATAATAAACCAACAAAACTAGGCTGGTCACTTTGGATCCCATTCAAAAAATTATAAAACTTTCAGATATTGAAGCTCATGCTAAAATAAATGGATTAGAAGTTTCAGGCTCTTTTCATAAAAATTTTAAACAAACTATAATACTATTAAGTCCTGCATATAATTTTTGGCCCATATTCAAGAAAAGTGATGAATATCATCAAAAAATAATAGATCCTATAGATACATGGTCAAAAAGAGTAATTTCAAATATTGCAATTAAGGTTTCTGCTGAGCCTAAATTTCCTTTTGGGAAAAATTTTGGTGCCCCTTTTTTTGAGTGGGCAAAATTATCTGGTGAAGCATGGGACTCTCCCATTGGTATGTTGATTCATAGTAAAATGGGACTAATGGTAAGCTATCGTGGCGCATTAATATTTGACCAAAAGATTAAATTAAGGAAAAGGTACCCCGAAAAGCCATGTATTAAATGTATCAAAAAACCCTGTATAAATGCATGTCCAATAGATGCCTTAACTCCAGAAGGTTATGACATTCAAAGTTGTTATGATTTTTTAGATACTAATAGAGGAGAAAACTGTATGACAAACTCGTGCAAAGTAAGAACTTCATGCCCAATTTCAGTTGCAGTAAAATATAATTCAGAACATAGTCTCCTACATATGAATGCTTTCAAAGGAATTAAATGAAAAGGCTAATACTAACTCGCCATGCAAAATCTGGATGGGAAAATTTAGAACATACAGACTTTCAACGGACACTAAATGAACGTGGGTTGGAGGCTTGTGGTCTTATAGGTCATTGGCTGTCTTCTAATAATTACATCCCGAAAGAAGCTTTTTCGTCTACCGCAACTAGATGTATTCAAACTTGGGAAACCATTAATTCAAAAATAAATAGTAATGCAAAAGTTTCTTACACCAACGATCTATATCATTCATCACCAAATATAATTTTGAATTGCCTCAATTCAGCTACTGAAGATGTTGTATTTTTAACTGCACATAATCCAGGAATTGGTGAATTTGCAGAAAAAATATGTAAATCTCCTCCAATTCATTACAGGTTTTTAGGATACCCATCTGGCGCTACTACTGTAGTTGACTTCAATGTATCAAGTTGGCGTCAATTGAAATTTTCTTCTGGTGATCTTATGGATTTCGTTATTCCCAGTGAACTTAAATAAAACTTTGAAAGATCAGTTTTGACCAAAAAAACAATTTTAATAACAGGATGTTCTACAGGAATTGGGTACGATGCTGCCCATACTCTATTACAAAAAGGTTGGCGGGTTTTTGCAACTTGCCGCCTTGAAGAAGACTGCATAAGACTTCGAAATGAAGGCCTTGAGAGTTTTACTCTTGATTATTCATGTGAGAAAAGCGTTCAAGCCGCGGTAACTGAAACACTCAAGCGAACTAATGGTACGTTGGATGCTTTATATAATAACGGAGCATATGCTATACCGGGGTTAGTGCAAGATATACCGAGAGAAGCTTATAGAGCAATTTTTGAGGTTAATCTTTTTGGCTACTTTGATCTTATAAATAAAATTCTACCTATTATGCAAGATCAAGGTCACGGTAGAATTATAAATTGTTCATCAATATTAGGTTTTACAGCTATAAAGGCTCGGGGAGCATATAATGCGACAAAGTTTGCCATGGAAGGTTTGACAGATACTTTAAGATTAGAACTTGGAAAGTCTCCTATTAAAGTTATCTTAATTGAACCAGGTCCTATTACTGCAAATATTCGAATTAATTCTCAACAACATTTCGAAAAATGGATTAACTGGAAATCCTCGAGAGATATTCTCTTTTATGAAAAAAAATTAATCCCAAGATTATATTCTACAACAAATACTCTTGATTTTGGCCAGTTACCAGCATCTGCAGTTACTCAAAAAATAATTCATGCACTTGAGTCAAAACGCCCATCTCCTAGGTATTATGTAACAATGCCTACTTTTATAGCCGGAGTCTGTAATAGGTTATTTTCAACGCGCGTATTAGACTGGATCAAATCTAAACTTTAAAAATATAGACTTCATATAGCGTCGAGCTAAATCATAAAAAAAAGGATTATGTTTATGGACTTTCTTTATATAATTGTTGTTATTGCAATACTGGCAGTACTAATTGTGCTCATGGTTGGACTTGGCGGATTTACTACAGGCGGAAATTTCAATCGTAAGTATGCCAATAAATTAATGAGGTGGCGCATTATCTTACAAGCCATAGCGATTGGTTTAATTTTATTATTTATTGCATTAAAAGGTAGTTAAAAAAATGGTTACATTAAATAAAATATATACAAAAACAGGTGATTCTGGAGAAACTGCTTTAGGCAATGGGCAACGCGTTGGCAAACAATCCTTACGTGTAAATGCATATGGTACTGTTGATGAAACCAATGCAACGGTTGGATTAGCAAGGCTATATTCAAGCGAAAATATAGATACTGGTTTAAAAATGATCCAAAACGATTTGTTTGATTTAGGCGCTGATTTGTGCCGCCCAGATATGGCCAACGACGCAGATGCAGAATACCCACCGTTACGTGTTGCTTCGTCACAGGTTGAACGTTTAGAAACTGAGATTGACAGTATGAACAAAAACCTTTCGCCCTTAAAAAGCTTTATTTTACCTGGTGGATCTCAGCTAGCTGCACATCTACATTTATGCAGAACTATATCACGAAGAGCGGAAAGAATCTGTGTAGAACTAGCAACGCTAGAAGATATTAACAAAGATGCGGTTAAATATCTAAATCGTTTATCAGATTGGTTTTTTGTTGCTGGCAGAGTTGCTAATAATAATGGTGCAGATGATATATTATGGGTACCCGGCGCAAACAGATAACAGTCTGAGTCTTGGAAATTCTCTAAATAGTATATTATGTGATAAAGAAGTTTACACCTAACGCGGCGTAATAATGGCTTAAACTGTCTATTTTGCACTTTTCGGCACATACTAATAAAGATACAAGACTCTTGATAATTACAAATAAATAAATTCCGATGATTTAGGAGAAATGCATATGAAAGTGTTAGTTCCCGTTAAACGTGTAATTGACTACAATGTAAAAGTTCGCGTTAAAGCTGACGGAAGCGGTGTTGATCTTGCAAACGTTAAAATGTCCATGAACCCATTTGATGAGATCGCAGTAGAACAGGCTATTCGTTTAAAAGAAGCTGGCAAGGTTGATGAAATTATAGCCGTATCAATTGGCGTTAAGCAATCTCAAGAAACATTGCGAACTGCTCTTGCAATGGGCGCAGATCGTGCAATTTTAATTGAAGCAACAAGTGATGTTCATAACGATATAGAGCCTTTATCAGTAGCAAAACTGCTAAAGGCAGTTGTAGATGAAGAGCAACCTCAGCTAGTGCTTTGTGGTAAACAAGCAATAGATAATGATATGAATGCTACCGGGCAAATGCTTTCAGCGTTATTAGGATGGTCACAAGCGACTTATGCATCAGAGCTTGATGTAGATGGAGATGCTGCGGTTGTAACACGTGAAGTTGATGGCGGTTTGCAAACAATAAAAATAAAAATGCCTGCAGTTATTACAGTAGATCTACGATTAAATGAGCCTCGATATGCTTCTTTACCAAATATAATGAAAGCAAAGAAAAAACCTATGGACGAAAAAATCCCATCAGATCTTGGCGTAGATATAACACCTAGATTAACAGTTGTATCAACTTCAGAGCCAGCTGAAAGAGCCGCTGGTGTAAAAGTGTCTAGCGTAGCTGAATTAATTACAAAACTTAAAGATGAAGCGGGGGTTATATAATGGCCGTACTTTTACTAGCAGAAATCGTAGGTGGTGAAATATCCATAGATCAAACTGGAAAAGCTTTAAGCGCAGTCAAAAAATTAGGTGATGTTACACTATTGTGTGCATCAAATGATTGCTCTTCTGCAGCCACAGCAGCTTCTAAATTAGAAGGAATTAAAAATATTCTATGCGCTGATAGCTCATTATTACAGAATGGTTTAGCTGAACCAACAGCTGATTTAATTGTATCTTTAGCTGCTGATTATGATCACATAGCAGCACCAGCAACATCAAATGCAAAAAATATTTTGCCAAGAGTTGCAGCTTTATTAGATGCAATGGTCATCACTGATGTAACTGGCATTATTGATGCAGAAACATTTGAACGTCCAATCTATGCAGGAAATGCTATTCAGACTGTAAAGTCTAGTGATGCAAAAAAAGTTATTTCAATAAGAACAGCTGGTTTTGATGCCGCACTTGAAACTGGCTCAGCTACAGTTGAAACCATTTCGGCAACTGAAAATCCAAATTTATCTGAATGGGTAGAAGATAAAGTCCAAACATCAGATAGACCAGAGTTAACATCTGCTGAGATTGTTGTTTCAGGTGGACGTGGGGTTGGATCAGAAGAAAGTTTTGCAATTATTGAGACACTTGCAGATAAATTAAATGCGGCTGTTGGAGCTTCTCGCGCTGCTGTTGACTCTGGTTATGCTCCAAATGATTGGCAAGTTGGACAAACTGGCAAAGTAGTTGCACCAAGCCTTTATATTGCGTGTGGGATTTCTGGTGCAATCCAACATTTAGCTGGAATGAAAGATTCAAAGATAATTGTTGCAATAAATAAAGATGAAGAAGCACCAATATTCCAAGTTGCTGACTATGGTCTAGTTGCTGATTTGTTTGATGCAGTTCCTGAACTATCAGACGCATTATAATTAAACTTCAAAGGCTCTAAACTTAGAGCCTTTGAAAATCTAAATTAATCATTAAATTAGAAACCTTCTCCAAAGTAGCCATCGATTAAAGCTATTAAAGCATACGATAGATTTTCCGCCTCTTTCCCAGAGGTACTTATCTCAATATAAGTTCCCTTTGATGCCGCTAACATCATAAGTCCCATTATAGAGCTGCCGGTCACATCAAGACCGTCCTTTGATACAATGACCGAAGCATCATAGCATTCTACAACTTCAACAAACTTTGCTGAAGCACGCGCATGAAGCCCTTTTTCGTTTATAATTTTAATTCTACTTTTCATAAAAAATTTTTAAATTCCCGCCGATCCATTACAGCAGTTGATATATTTTTTACCAGCTTCCATCGAAACATTTAAAGCTTGATCAACGCTCATAGTTCGTGACTTAGCTAATTTGAGAAGCATTGGAAGATTTGCGCCATAGAGAATTCGGCGATTATCACAATCACAAGCTTTCATTGATAAATTAGAAGGTGAACCACCAAACATATCAGTAACAACAATTACACCTGTTCCAGTATCTACAAAATTTGCAACATCACAAATTTCAGATTGTTTTTTTGAGCGATCACATTCAGCAGCAATAGACACTGCTCTAATACCTTTTTGTGGACCCATCACATGTTCTATTGCAGCTAAATATTCTTCTGCAAGCCGGCCATGTCCAACAATTACAATACCAATCACTCGGAAAATTCTCCTAAGTAACATACAATTTTGTTACGTCTTTTCTTTATTAAAGCATGACAGAATCTGCCACATTCATTCAAATTAAACTATATGTATTTATAGCATTATGGCAACCGATCTATCTCAAATCTTATTGTTTAATAGATTGCTTCTTGTGCTATTTAAATAACCTTCTGAAAATTTTACTAAAAATTAATCAGAAGCAAAGCCCATCTTGCAAAACTGAGAAGCAATTATATGTAAATTAGGGATATTACCACCATAAATCAAAGGGACCCTACATTCATTTAAATATATATATCGCCGCTTAGGTAGTCTCATTGTTTCAACTTCAGACATGTTTATGATTAAATTTATTTTTGTTTCGTTAATAAAATTGCAATTCAAAATTCCCACTCTAGATACCTCAATCTTACCCATAATGTTTGGTGGGCTAGTAGCTATAATACATTTATTATGAACATTGATCTCTATATAGTCATCTCCTACTAAAGTGGCGCCAATAGACATACATGCAATTGCTAATGATGACTTTCCACTTCTTGGGGCACCTAGAATTAGTAACCCTTTTCCGTTGAAATCCACACATGAAGCGTGTTGCAAACCTCTTTTCAACTCAATCATAAAATCATTACCAGTCTCTTAATTTGTAAATCTTATATTAGTATCTATTACATAATTTTGAATAATATTATTCTATAGATAATTCATTTCTCGTCAAAATTTGATTAATTTAAGGGTTTATTATTAGATATAAACTCGATGGTTAAAGGTTTCTAATAAAAAAAAATTTGTTAGCGCTAACAATGGGATAAGGCTGTCGACACTCTTAAAACCGTCAGATATAGCAAAAACACATCAGCTAAAAAACTTGTTTACCAAGGAGCATATCTAATGATTGTCGGACGCGTAAATCCAAATCAAACTTTAGAAGACAATGGAATTTTCAACACAGCGAAAATCTTTTATAATCTAAAAGATCACGATCTAATAACGGAAGCAATCAAACGTGGGGAAGGTGTATTAGGTAATGGTGGATCTTTTCTTGTCTCTACTGGAAAATATACTGGCCGATCCCCAAAAGATAAATTCGTTGTAAATGAGAAAAGTGTTCAAGGCACAATTTGGTGGGAAAATAATCCACCTATGGAAGTGTCCGCATTTAATAAATTAAAGTCTGATATGCTAGAGCACATGGCTCAAAAAGAATACTTTGTTCAAGACCTTTATGGAGGTTCAGATCCAGAGCATAGACTTAATGTACGAATGATTACTGAACTTGCTTGGCATAGTCTTTTTATACGAACAATGTTACGCAGGCCAAAGACTGAAGAGTTAAATAGTTTCATACCAGAATTCACGGTAATAAATTGCCCAACTTTTAATTCAGATCCATTAAAACACGGCTGCAGATCAGATGTTGTTATTGCAATTTCATTTGAACAAAAAACAATTTTAATTGCAGGTACTGAATATGCTGGTGAAAACAAAAAGTCTATTTTTTCAATTTTAAATTACCTTTTACCAGAAAAAAATATAATGCCGATGCATTGCTCAGCGAATCATGCAATTGGAGATATAACAGATACTGCAGTATTCTTTGGCTTATCAGGCACGGGCAAAACCACTCTATCCGCTGATCCTAATCGCGTTTTGCTTGGCGACGACGAACACGGCTGGTCAGATACCACAACATTTAATTTCGAAGGTGGGTGTTATGCTAAAACCATAAACCTATCTTCAGAAGCTGAGCCAGAAATTCATGCAACGACTGAAAAGTTTGGAACAGTCATTGAAAACATGGTTTACGATAATTACTCAAAAGATTTAGATTTTTATGATGATAGCATAACCGCCAATATGAGATGTGCTTATCCTCTAGAATATATTTCTAACGCTTCAGATACTGCTATTGGTGGGCAACCTAATAATATAATAATGCTGACCTGTGATGCATTTGGCGTTTTACCACCAATCGCAAGGTTATCACCAGAGCAGGCTATGTATCATTTTCTCTCAGGTTTCACTTCTAAGGTAGCGGGAACAGAGCGAGGAGTAACCGAACCTCAACCAACTTTTTCAACATGTTTTGGTGCACCATTTATGCCACGGAGACCTGAAGTTTATGGTGCTTTGCTACGTGATAAGATTGCAAAAAATAAATCAAAGTGCTGGTTAGTCAATACGGGTTGGACTGGAGGAGCATATGGAAAAGGTTCCAGAATGCCAATAAAAGCTACCCGAGCATTATTAACTGCCGCTTTAAATGGTTCACTTAATAGTAGTTCATACCGTAAAGATGATAACTTTGGCTTCGAGGTGCCAACACATTTAGATGGTGTAGATACCTTATTATTAAACCCTAGAGATACATGGGAAGACAGAAATGCTTATGATAAAGCTGCTTCAAAACTTGTTTCAATGTTTGTAGATAATTTTTCTCAGTATGAAAATTTTGTAGGACCATCAGTTTTAGCTCAAGCAATAAAAAATAAGTAACTATCAATAGAATTTTTTATTTTCCAATCGAGAAATTAAGCGATTTCGTGCTTCGGGTAACTTTCGTTCACCAAGAGAGGTGGCTAACCATGATGATAGAAAATGACCAGTAGTTTTCAAACTATTCAAAATATCTTCATGGTTAGCAGTTTCAAATTTGTTTCGCAAAAAACTTGGTAATGGAAGAAGCCTTTCCTTCCATTCACCGGCAGCTTTTCGACTCACTGCCCTTCCTGATTTTGGTGAAACATAAATTAAGTCTTGGGTTACATTCGTCACTGCACATGATGTTAAATCAAGCCCAAAGCCCATTTCTTCAAGCACTTGCAATTCCCAAAGTGCATAAAGTGGCTTCCAATCTCCACCTGTATTTAAAGTATCCATTAAATTCAAAGTACTATTATAAAGTTCAGCCACAGGCATGCGCTCTGGAAATGAAAAAGTAACAATAGAACAAATCGAACTTAATGCAGCTAACCTCAATCGATCATCAAACATATCAGATCGGCTTTCTAATTGCTCAACACGAAAGTTACCTAAATGTTCTTCCAAACGTGCGCGCCACTCTAATTTAACTTGTGACCCTGGTTGTATAGTTGCTGCCATTTTCCTTGACGCACCACCACGTACAACACCTAAATGGCGTCCATGTTTCGGCGTTAATGTGTCAATTATAACAGAGTTTTCTCCATACTTACGTACCGATACAATCACTCCTTCGCTAGTCCATTCCATTATTCATATTAGACGTTCAAGCTCTTATCGTCCAGCAAGTGTCTCCCATTTTTATCCTCAACCTCAAGAACCCAGAGATCTGAATCAAATTTAATTTGTTCAACAATATTATTATCAATTTCTGTTTCTTTACCAGATAAAAAAATAGCCCACTCACGGTTAAAATTTTCATTAAAAGTTCTATGGAAAAGCTTGGCATTACCATCAAGTGTATTTAATTTTACCAAAATTGCACCAGCGGTATCATCACCCTTTTTTGTAACAAAAACAGGAACTTCAGAAAGCTCCAATCGCTTTCTGTATGCTGAAATCCAAAATTCTGTGGTTATGCGCGCAGTCATTTTGTATCTTTGAAATTCAAACCCATCTCAGTATAGCGTTCCGCTTCATTTTCCCAGTTCGGCCTTACTCGAACTTGTAAGAACAAATGGACTTCACGACCCATCATTTCTTTTAATTCATTTCTAGAGGCCATTGAGACACTTTTAATTGTTTCACCTTTAGGGCCTAATGCAATTCCCTTATGCCCTTCACGTGCAACATAAATAACTTGCTCTATACGAACAGATCCATCTTTTTTTTCGTCCCATTTCTCTGTTTCAACAGTTAAAGTATAAGGTAGTTCTTGATGCAACCTTAACATTAATTTCTCACGTGTCATTTCAGCTGCTATCATTCGCATTGGAACATCTGCAATTTGGTCTTCAGGATAAAGATAAGGCCCAAAAGGAAGATTTGAGGAAAGCCAATCTTGAAGGACTTTAACCCCATATCCTTTTTCTGCAGAAATCATGAATGTTTCTTCAAAATTTAACCTTTGATTTAAACTTTGGGTTAAACTGAGAAGCGCATCAGATTTAATTTTATCAATTTTATTGATTGCTAATATTAATCTTTGCCCTTTTACATCGCGTTTTTCCAAGCCTTCCAATATCATTTCCACACCGTCAGTAATTCCTCGATGGGCTTCAACAATTAGAACTACTATGTCTGCATCTGCCGCTCCACTCCAAGCAGCAGCTACCATTGCCTTGTCTAGCTTTCGTCTTGTTTTAAATAATCCTGGTGTATCAACAAAAACTAATTGGGAATTCTCTTGCATAGCAATACCCCTAATACGGGCCCGAGTAGTTTGAACTTTATGCGTAACAATTGACACTTTAGCGCCAACAATACGATTCATTAAAGTGGATTTTCCAGCATTTGGCTCACCAATTAAGGCCACAAAACCACATTTCGTTTCTGTCATATTTAACTCTCTAACTGACCCAGTAGGTCTGCAGCAGCATCTTGACTTGCCGCACGTTTTGATTGAGCCTGTGCTTTAGCGCTTTGGCCGGTTTCTATACTTACTTCAATAGTAAAAATTGGCGCATGATCAGGACCAGATCGATCAACTTCTATATATTTTGGTGTTGGTAATTTTTTTGCTTGAGCCCATTCTTGTAAGATAGTTTTTGAGTCACGTGCATCGTGGGCGGCATTATCAATGTGATTTGACCACAAACGTATTACCATATCTCTTGCTATTTCAAATCCTGCATCAAGATAAACTGCGCCAATTACTGCTTCCATTGCATCACCAAGAACTGCAATTTTTCGTCGCCCTCCTGACAGCATTTCAGATCTACCCATTTTTAATGCTTCGCCAAGTTTAATTTCGATAGCAATCTCTGCACATGTTTCTTTCCTTACAAGTGCATTAAACCTAGGCGCTAATAATCCTTCCGAAGCATCAGAATCTTTATGGAACAAGGCATCACTGATTGACAAACCAAGCACCCGATCGCCCAAAAATTCAAATCTTTGATTGTCTCCTCGCGTTGTAGATGACAAAGATGAGTGTGTCATAGCTTGAATCAACAATTCAGGCTTTTGAAAATCATAGCCTAATCGTTTAGAAAAAGCAGTTAATTCAGCTGAGGGCTTCAATTTAAAGCCTTAAAAAATCGATCCTTACGCCATGTCCAAAAATATAAAATTCTTGAACCTGCAGATGAAAAAATTACGCGGTCTGCTCGGCCTATCAATTGCTCAAAAGGCACAAACCCTACACCACCAATATTTGCTGGTATTCGACTATCTCCAGAATTATCCCTGTTATCTCCCATAAAGAAATATTGTCCTTTGGGAACTGTAAAGACTGGCGTATTATCTGCAAAAGTATCTGCAATATTTAATACATTATGCTCAACACCGTTAGGTAATCTTTCTATAGCTAAATCTTTCTTACAATCTGCACCAATACCGACAGGATCATTTGCGCATCTTGGAACATTCTTCATAGGACCTTGCTGGTTTTTAATTTCAATAAAAGGATTTGATTGTACTTGTGGCACTAATTTATCATTTAAATGTAAAAGCCCATTTTTCATTTGCACACGATCACCTGGAAGGCCAATTAATCGTTTTATAAAATCCACTTGAGTTGAAGGATGCTTAAAAACAACAATGTCCCCTCGCTCCGGTTCACTACCAAATATACGTCCAGAAAATGGGCACATTGAAAATGGGCATGAGTGCCGTGAATAACCATAAGCCATTTTATTAACAAACATAAAATCACCTATTAAAAGAGTATTCTTCATCGAACCTGATGGAATCCAAAATGGCTGGAAAAAAATAGTGCGAACAAACCCAGCTATTAACAACGCATAAACCACTGTCTTAATTAATTCACCAATTCCGTCTTCTTTTTTTTGCTTAGTTGCCATTTCTTACTCTTGAATTTGTTTTGATGTTACTTGGTCTAATGCTTTCTTATAGTCAACCTGTCATTATGATAAGGGCATTGCTTCAATAACAACAAATGCCTGCGCCCAAGGGTGATCATCAGTAAGCGTTACATGAACTATAGCTTCATATCCTTCTGGTGTCATCTCAGACATTTTCTTTGCTGCCCATCCAGTTAGTACCATTGTTGGCTGGCCAGTCTTTAAATTTGATACAGACATATCTTTCCAAGAAATACCCATAGCTAAACCAGTACCTAACGCTTTAGAACATGCTTCTTTAGCAGCCCATCGCTTTGCATATGTCCCAGCTATATCTTTTCTATTTTCAGCTTTATCTTGTTCAGTGACTGTGAATACACGATTCTTAAACCTTTGACCAAAACGGTCAATTGTTTTTTGAATACGATCTATATTTGCTAAATCTGTTCCAATACCTAAGATCATAAACTTGAATCCATCTAATGTTAATTATAACCTAAAAATGATTATTGAGATCTTGCATCATTCATTAAGTTTCGCATTTTCTTTATTGCCGCTTCAAGACCTATGTAAATACTTTCACCAATTAAAAAATGTCCAATATTTAATTCCATTACTTGAGGGAAAGCTGCAATAGGTTTAACGCAACCAAATGTTAAGCCATGTCCTGCATGCACCTCTAAACCTAACTCATTTGCATATTCAGACATTTCACTCAACCGCTGCAATTCAGCCCTACAATCCTCAATTCTGCCCTCAGCATGAGCATCACAGTACGCTCCAGTATGCAATTCAATCACTGGGGCACCAATCCTAGCAGCACTTTCAATCTGTCTTTTATCAGCGGCTATGAAGATTGATACTCTACATCCAGCTTCACGTAACGGAGCAATAAAATCACCAATTTTATTCTCTTCACGAGCAACTTCCAAACCCCCTTCTGTTGTGCGCTCTTCACGTTTTTCCGGAACGATACAAACCGCATGAGGGATATGACGAAGTGCAATATCTTGCATTTCTTTTGTGGCAGCCATTTCAAAATTCAATGGAACATTTAGTCCATCAATTAATGATTCAATATCTTGGTCCGTAATATGTCGCCGATCTTCACGTAAGTGCGCTGTTATTCCATCTGCGCCAGCCTTCTCAGCTAGCAATGCAGCTCGAAGTGGGTCTGGATATTTCCCACCACGTGCATTACGAACTGTAGCCACATGATCAATATTAACGCCTAAACGCAAATCCTTTGAATTTGATTGTATCATTGTAATTTCCTCTAATTCTATTTTTTGAATTATTTTAAACTTAAAATATTATTTACTTTGATATATCTTTTTTTGAGATTTCGGCTTCTCTTTTATCACGTATTTCTTTAATTTTATTCATTAACCTTCCACGACGACGTTGCTGATATGCTTTTACCAAGGGTTTTGAGGCAAAATAAATTACTATTGCAGTTATAAATCCTGGCGCTAATCCACCAAAAAAATATGGAATAAATACACTGTGGAAAAAATCCACAAACCCATCCCATTTTGTTGGTCCATATCCAAACAAAAACTTAATTCCACTCCAAATACTACTGAAAGCTTCCCCAATACCAAATCTAATTGTTTGCCAGGCAGTTTCTTCAGGGCCCATGCCCATCATAAATAATCCTGTTTGGTAACTAACAACACCAATTATTGGAAATGTAACAGGATTTCCAAAAAATGTACCCATCAATGAAGATAATACATTTCCGCGTAATACCACTGCAAGAAATGCTGCTATAAAGAAGTGTAATCCAAATAGTGGTGAAAAACTTGCAAATGCACCACATGCAAAACCTAAAGAAATTCTATGCGGCGTATCGGGAAGTCGTTTCAAGCGATAGCTTGTATAATTAATAACTCTTCGCCAGCCAGAACGGGGATAAACCCCTTCTTTAAACCATTGCCAATATGAGAGTGGTGTGCGGCGTTTAAACATTAGATTGAAAATTTACCTTAATATTATTTATTTTTCTAGTGTAACTTGATGTCTTCGAGATTGTAAAACCTGAGCAACATCTGAATCTGCCTCAACTGCAGTGATAATATTTTCCAAGTGTTCAACATCTCTGACTTCAATATCAATTGCAATACGATAAAAATCTTGTTTTCTATCACTAAAGTGCATATCGATTATGTTGCTATCTTGTTCAGATATTAGAATACATATTCGACCTAAAACACCACTGAAATTAGCCATCGTAACTTCAATTGTAACTTTATTAACAGTCGCACTATGGCCCTTTGTCCAAGCTAGATCTATCCACCGATCCGTTTTATCTTCGTATTCGATTAAAGTATCACAATGCATAGAGTGTACTGAAACACCCTTACCTCGCGTTGCAATTCCAACTATCCGTTCGCCAGGTAATGGTTGGCAACAAGATGCACCTTCAATATATTGATCTGCATCCAGACCTATAATTTTTGCAACTGGTTTATTTGTATTATTTTCAGACTTTTTGAGAAGCGAAGGATAAAGAGCTTCCACCAGCTCAACACCCATAAGTTCAGCACTACCTAGTTTAAGTAATACTTGCTTATAATCCTTCAGTCCAAGTTTTTTCGCAGCAGTAGTTAGAGCTTTATCAGTAGCTTTCTTTCCAACATGCTCAAGCGCAACTCGTGCTAATTCTCTTCCAAGTTTAATGTATCCAGCCTGGTGATCTTCACGTAAAGCACGTCGGATAGCTGATTTAGCCCGTCCAGTAATTACAATGTCTATCCATGTTGCTTGCGGCCTTTGTCCAGTAGCAGTTTGAATTTCTACAGACTGTCCATTTCGCAAACGTGTCCATAATGGCACTCTACGACCATCAACTTTTGTCCCCACACAAGTTGATCCAATTCTGGTATGAATAGCAAAAGCAAAATCTATTGGTGTTGCTCCACGAGGCAGTTGGATTACGTCACCTTTTGGTGTGAAGCAAAAAACTTGGTCAGAAAACATTTCAAGTTTCACATGTTCTAAAAACTCCTCGTAGTCGTCTTCTTCACTTTCAATGCGAACCGCTAAACTTGATAGCCATGATAACGGATCCACGGTAAATTGGTTTTTAGCGCGCCTACCATCTCTATAAGACCAATGTGCAGCTACCCCAACTTCAGCTACTTCATTCATTTCACGAGTGCGAATTTGTATTTCAACTAGCTTACCATCACGACCAGCAACTGTTGTATGAATTGACCTATATCCATTTGATTTTGGTGCAGATATGTAATCTTTAAATCGCCCAGGAACACCAGTCCATCTTTGATGCACAGCTCCTAATGCACGATAAGCATTATCTTCATTTTCTGTAATAATTCTAAAACCATATATATCAGATAGCCTGGAGAAACTTTGCTGCTTTTCTTCCATCTTTCTCCAAATGGAATATGGTTTTTTTTCGCGCCCTGTAATACTTGCCTCAATATTGTTAGCTGATAATAAACTACGTACATCTTTTATAATTGAAGGTATTAGATCTTCAGATTGATCTCTTAAATTAATAAACCGGCGTATAATTGAGTTTCTGGCTTCAGGATTTAAAACCTTAAATGCTAAATCTTCTAATTCTTCACGCATCCACTGCATACCCATTCGCCCTGCCAATGGAGCGAATATATCCATTGTCTCTCGTGCTTTGCCAATCTGCTTTTCAGGTTTCATATGCTTGATAGTCCGCATATTGTGCAGCCTATCACCCAACTTTACCAACAAAACCCTCAAATCTTGAGACATTGCAAGTAACAATTTTCGAAAATTTTCTGCTTGCTTTGCCTGCACTGAAGACAGTTCTAAGTTGGTTAACTTCGTAACTCCGTCAATTAATTGAGCAATTTCAACCCCAAATAATTCTGTAAGTTCTTTGAAAGTGGCATCTGTATCTTCTAATGTATCATGTAAAAGAGCAGTTATAATAGTGTCATCGTCAAGTTTTTGACCTGCAAGAATAATTGCTACTTCAATTGGGTGAGTAAAATATAACTCACCTGATTGGCGTCTTTGCTTTGAATGCTTTTCCTTACCGTATTCATAAGCACGACGTATAAGGTCTTCATTACATTTTGGATTGTATGTTCGAACATGATCAACAAGTGTTTGAATATCGATCATTTAACAGGCTCCCAGAAATAGGCCGAAGCCCACTTACTTTGATTCCTGAGCTTCCATGAGTGCACGCAATAAATTTTCATCATTCATGCCATCATCTGGTTCGTCATCAGCTCCACCCATCAACAAAGCCATTTCATCTTCTTCAGGTTCATCAACTTCAATTTGTGTTTGGTAGCTTTGTACAGCTGCTTCATGCAAGTTTGCTGCACTTAGAGTCTCATCAGCAATTTCACGCAATGCAACAACCGGATTTTTATCATTGTCACGCGGAACAGTAATTTCTGACCCAGAAGATATTTCACGTGCACGATGTGCAGCTAGCATAACCAAGTCAAAACGATTTGGTACTTTATCAACGCAATCTTCTACTGTTACACGTGCCATCAGGAAACTCCAAATTTAAGATATCTTTAGAAAGCCGTTACTTACGGTGTTTTTATAAAAATGGCAAGAGCCGTTAGAGGAAACTGATTAAGCAAAACAGCTAATTCCAATTGACAACTCAGGCGCTAATTCATTTAGCATTTCTTGAGAAGTTTTATTAAAAATTGGGTGCTTCCACTTAGGTGAAACATCGCCCAAAGGTATTAAAACAAAAGGCCTATCTTGAATTCGAGGATGCGGTAAAATTAATTGATCAGGTATTTTTATTTTTTGCATATCAAGTGGCATATTCAACCATTTATTCACATATATACCACTTGGAATAACGTTATTATCAAAATCTAACAAATCAATATCAAGGGTTCTTTGGCCCCATCTTTTCATTCTAGTTCTTCCAAAATCTTCTTCGATAAGGTGCATTTTATTCAACAAATGTTCTGGTGAAAGATAAGTTTTTCCAGATAGTACACAGTTAATAAAATCAGGACCTGATTCAGCAGGAAATGCAGGAGTTTTATAAAATCTACTGATATTTACGTTAGTAATAAATTCATTGGTAAGGGATTTTAATGCATCCACAAGTAGATCATGTGATTCTTTTAAATCATTTGATGCATTAGAACCCATAGCTATTAATACTCTTTTAGGATGAGATTTTAACATTAAATATTGATTAAATAACTTTGCTGGTTAATGATTAAGTCTATTTCTTAAATGTTTTATATTATAATAAACAACTAATTTTAACCACAACTTTATAAAGGATAACGCATGAATTATAGTGATGAGAGAACTGCACTATTTATTGATGGATCAAATCTTCATGCATCAGCAAAAGCTTTAAACCTCGAGATTGATTATAAAAAATTAAAAAATGAATTCATCAAACGAGGAAAACTACTGCGAGCCTACTATTACACAGCTTTAATTGAAAACGAAGAAAACTCTCCACTGCGACCACTTGTTGATTGGCTAACATACAACGGCTACACAATAGTTTCAAAACCTGCAAAAGAATTTACAGATTCTGCAGGCCAAAAAAGAATCAAAGGAAATATGGATATTGAGTTAGCAATTGATGCGATGGAATTAGCGCCTAATGTTGAGCATATAATTATATTTTCAGGCGATGGTGACTTTCAATCATTAGTTAAATCTTTACAGCGCCAAGGTGTTCGAGTTTCAGTAGTTTCTACCACTCGTTCGCATCCTCCAATGATTGCTGACGAACTGCGCAGACAAGCAGATAATTATATTGATCTGGAAGAATTGCGAGATGTTATAAGTCAGAATTAGGATAAGGATTATAATTAAAATCCATTGTGCAATTGCTTGATATTAGTTTAAAATAACATTCATGACAAAACCAAATTTAGAACTCTATCTTGCCGCGCCACGAGGATTTTGTGCAGGTGTTGATCGTGCTATTAAAATTGTTGAAATGGCAATTGAAAAATGGGGTGCGCCAATTTTTGTAAGGCATGAAATAGTACATAATAAATATGTCGTTGATGAGTTACGCTCAAAAGGGGCAATATTTGTTGAAACCCTCGAAGAATGTCCTTCAGATAGGCCTGTGATATTCTCAGCACATGGAGTTCCTAAATCTATTCCAGCTGAAGCTAGTGCTCGTAAAATGGTTTTTGTAGATGCTACTTGCCCACTTGTAAGCAAAGTACATATCGAAGCTGAGCGCCATTATTCAAATGGATTACAAATGGTAATGATTGGGCACGAAGGGCACCCCGAAACTATTGGGACAATGGGCCAATTGCCTAAAGGGGAAGTTCTTTTAGTTGAAACCCCCGAAGATGTAACTAAAATAACGCCTCGTAATATCGAAAAACTCGCATATATTACACAAACTACACTTTCGGTTGATGATACAATTGAAATAGTCAAAAAGCTTAAAGCTCGTTTCCCAAGCATTGTCGGACCACACAAAGAAGATATTTGTTATGCAACAACAAATCGTCAAGAAGCAGTTAAAGCAGTTTCGCCAAAAGTTGATGCTTTATTAGTAATTGGCGCTCCCAATTCCTCAAATTCAAAACGACTGGTCGAAGTTGGTAAGTCATCAGGGTGTAAGTACTCTCAAATGGTTCAGCGCGCCTCAGACATCGACTGGCGAGCCCTGAAAGGGGCGAAATCAATCGGAATAACCGCTGGTGCTTCTGCCCCAGAAATATTGATAAATGAGGTTATATTGGCAATATCTAGCCGTTTTAATGTGACCCAAAAAATTGTTGAAACCGCAGTGGAAAATATTGAGTTCAAAGTACCAAGAATTTTACGCGAAACATCATGACATCAAAAATACCAAAGCCTGCTAAAATATTAGGATTACTTGGTTTATTACCATTCTTAATTGCACTTTTTTCAACAATTAATGCAAATTTATATTTTTTATTAGTATCATATTTCAAAATAAATATTAATGAACTTCAGATTATATACTCAACAATTATACTATGCTTTATGTCAGGCACATATTGGGGCATTTCATCAAATGCAAAAAATCAAGATACATTGCCCTATACACTCTCAATATTACCAACACTTTATATTTTAGGCATTCATCTTTATTTTGATGAATATTTTTTACCTTTGATTGGTTTTGGCTTCATTTTATTAATACCTATTGATATATATTTTTCCAAATCTAAGATGGCCCCTAAGTGGTGGCTGTTATTAAGAATTCCTCTATCTGTTACAGTGTTTGGGATCTTGATTATTTACAGCATCTTAAAATAAATATTAACATTAATGGAGTAAGGTTTGGACACAGAAACTATCAAATATTATGATAAATCTGCTGAATCTTACCTTGATAAAGTATGCAATACATATCCAGACAGTGACCTTTTATCATTTATAAATTCAATTAAGTCTGGAGGAACAGTATTAGATCTTGGATGCGGGCCAGGAAATTCCTCAGCTATGATGCAGAGTGCTGGGTTAAATGTTCAAGCATCTGATTGTAGTCAAAAAATGGTAGATATCGCAAAAAATAAATTTAATGTTGATGCAATAAAGGCTGAGTTTAAAGAACTTTCAGAAATCGATTTATATGATGGCGTATGGGCTAACTTTTCTTTGCTTCATGCGCCAAGGTCTGAAATGCTATCAAATTTGAAAAAAATTAATAGATCTTTAAAGAAAAAAGGATATCTGCATATTGGATTGAAAATTGGAAACGGTGAGAAACGTGATACTTTAGGGCGTCAGTATACATATTATCAACCAAAAGAATTAAAATCTCTTCTAATTTCAGCAGGGTTTACTATAAATACAATACGCTTGGATATGGATGGAGCAATTTCAATGACAGGCATGATAGAACCTTTTATGATTGTGACTGCTTATGCCTGACCTCTATGCTTACACGGATGGTGCATGCTCTGGGAATCCGGGACCAGGAGGATGGGGTGTACTTATGATCGCCAAAGAAGGTTCTAAAATCATAAAAACAAAGAATCTATCTGGTGGAACTGCCGAAACTACTAATAACCAAATGGAATTAACCGCTGCTATTATGGCACTAGAAGCATTGGCAAAGCCCAGTAAGATTACACTAATCACAGATAGTTCATATGTAAAAGATGGTATTACAAAATGGATTTTTGGTTGGAAAAAAAATGGTTGGAAAACAGCTGCTAAAAAACCTGTAAAAAATGAAGAACTATGGAAACGTTTAGAATTAGCTACAGAACTACACGATGTATCATGGGAATGGATTAAAGGGCATGCTGGTCATTTTGAAAATGAGCAGGCTGATGAATTGGCTCGTAATGGAATGGAACCATTTAAAAGTTAGTTTAATTTTTTATTTGGGAAGTTATAACCAAGTAAAAAATTCTTAATATCCATTGCACCTTTACCTGCTCTTTGAAGTCGCGTTAATTTTAAAGCGCCACTTTGACAAGCAATTGTTGCATGATCCAATATTTCACCGGGAAAACCGGAACCCTCAACAACTTCACTCATTAACACTTTGACTCTTTGCTCTCCATCATCGAACCACGCCCCTGGAAATGGCGATAATCCTCTAATTTGTCGATCAATTTCAATGGCAGATTTATTCCAGTCAATTTTAGATTCATTTTTGTCAATTTTTGAAGCATAAATAATTCCTATATCTGATTGAGGAACTGCTTCCAAAAAAGCATATTTTTTGAGTACATCTACAATACATTGTGAGCCAATATGAGCTAATCGATCATGCAAAACTGCTGTTGTATCAGAAGGTAATATTTCAGTTTCTTTGTGATAAAGAACATCACCTGTATCGAGTCCAGCATCCATTTGCATGATACATATTCCAGTACTAGCATCCCCAGAGATGATTGCTCGGTGTATGGGAGCAGCGCCCCGCCACCTAGGCAGAAGGCTTGCATGAATATTCAAACAGCCTTTATCGACTGAATCCAAGATTTCTTGAGGTAATATTAAACCATACGCAACAACAACTGCAATATCTGCCTTTAAAGCAGCAAAATCGGAAACTGCTTCCTTACTTTTAAAGTTTACTGGATGCCTTACATCCAATCCTAATTCAAGCGCATGACTATGAACTGGTGTTAATCGTTCCTTTTTGCCACGTCCTGCAGGACGGGGCGGCTGACAATAAACAGCTACAACATCATGACCAGCAGAAATAATAGAACTCAAAATAGGCACAGAGAACTCTGGAGAGCCCATAAAAATTATTCGCATTACTTCAATCCTTGCTTTGACAACTTTTGCGATTTATTTATTAACATCTTACGCTTTGTAGAACTTAAATGTTCAAAAAACATTTTCCCATTTAGGTGATCAATTTGATGTTGCACAGACACTGCCCAAAGCCCAACAAAATCTCGTTCAATTTGGTTTCCATTTTTATCAATATACCTGACTGTTACTGCTCTTGGACGCTTTATATTTGCCCATACACCTGGAAGATTCGGGCTTCCTTCTTGATTCTCTATATAAACACCAGAAGAATATAATATTTTTGGATTAGCCATTTCAAATGGTTCAACTTTACCATCTCCAACATCGACAACAGCCAAAGATCGCATAATACCGATTTGGCATGCGGCAAGACCAATACCAGGCATATTGTACATGCTGTCAAACATATCTTTCCATACTTCATGGTCTTTATCAGTTATAGAACTTATAAGCTCACATTTTACTGATAAACGTTTATCGGGGTACCGAATAAACTTTTTAATAGCCATTAAGAAAGTGCCAATTCTTTTTTCAATTTAACCATTTTCTTTGTCATCATTGATCGCTTCATTCTACTCAAATGATCAATAAACAAAACTCCATTTAAATGGTCTAATTCATGCTGTGCACATGTAGCCCAAAGACCATCAAAAAGCTCATTATGTTGTTTCCCATCAATGTCTAGAAATGACATCCTAACTTGCTTTGGTCTTTCAACATCTTCAAACAAATCAGGTAATGATAAGCAACCTTCAGAATATGTGTTTAACTCTTCAGAAACCGAAATAATTTCAGGATTTATTAGTACTAACGGTTGGTTATCAGATTCACTATCAGTACAATCCATAACGAAAATCCTTGCATCTGAAGCGACTTGTGGGGCAGCCAAGCCAACGCCTGGTGCATCATACATTGTCTCGATCATCGAATCTGCCAACTTTCTAGTTTCTGCATCTACTGATTGCACAGGAACACATAGCTTTTTAAGTCTCGGGTCAGGGTGTAAAAGAATAGGTAATAATGACATGTAATGGATTTATGTTAAAGTAAGTATATATTCAAGTTATAAGCATATGTTGATATAGCTTACTATCTAAAATTATTAGATGATTGGAATTAATTTACTTTAAGTAATGATCTAGACATCTTAGAATTCATTTAACTTTAAATTAATTAAAGATTTTTAAATGCAATTTGATAATACATATTTTAACAAACTTAATGATTTTTATGCAGAATGTGATGCAGATATTCCTCCTAATCCAGAATTAATTAAATTTAATAAAGATCTGGCAACTCAATTAGGGATCAATACAAAAAATATAAATCTAACCAGTATCTTTTCTGGGAGTGAAAAGCCTAAAGGTGCAAACACTCTTGCACAAATTTATGCAGGACATCAGTTCGGGCATTTCAACCCACAGCTTGGTGATGGTAGAGCGCTTCTTCTTGGCGAAGTGATTTCTAAAAAAGGTAAAAGAATTGATATCCAATTAAAAGGCTCCGGGCGAACACCATTTTCTAGAAATGGTGACGGCAAAGCTGGACTAGGTCCAGTCTTAAGAGAATATTTAGTTTCTGAAGCAATGTATGCTCTTGGTGTGCCGACTACTAGAGCACTGGCCGCGATATCTACTGGAGAAAACATTCAAAGAGATACTAATAAAAAAGGTGCAATTTTAACCCGAACTGCAAGCAGCCATATTCGAATTGGGACATTTCAATTTTTTGCTTCTAGAAAAGAAAATAGTAAATTAAAAAAACTTGCTGATTATACTATAGCCCGTCATTATCCAGATGCCAAAAATTATGAAAATCCGTACTTAGAATTATTAAGGAATGCAGCCAATAACCAAGCTTATTTAATATCAAAATGGATGGGCTTAGGTTTCATCCATGGCGTTATGAATACAGATAATACAACATTATCAGGTGAGACTATCGATTATGGGCCATGTGCATTTATGGATTTTTACGACCCAAAAACCGTTTTTTCATCAATAGACAGAAATGGTAGATATGCGTTCTCTAATCAACCACTTATTGCCAGATGGAATATGGCAAGACTAGCGGAAACATTACTACCGTTAATAAATAGTGATGCAAATAAAGCAATTGAAGCTGCAACAGAAATAATAGAAAATTTTTCTGATATATATGAAAAATTCTGGCTTATGGAAATGCGTAGAAAATTTGGCTTTAAAAAAAATAAAGAGAGTGATGCTGAATTATTTGATAGTTTTTTTGAAACTATGACAAATAATCAAGTCGATTTTACACAATCATTTTGTGCATTGGCTGACTTAGCAGAGGGCAATCCCACTAAACTACGTAATCTTTATTTAGACACAAAACTTTTGGATGAATGGATAAATATATTTAATAAACGTAGTTCAATTGAGAAAAATTTAGCAATAAATATTCGCAAAGAAAATCCCATATTTATCCCCAGAAATCATTTAGTAGAGGCAGCTCTAAACGCAGCAGAATTAGAAGACGACTATTCACAGTTTCAACAACTTTTAGAAATAGTCACTAGCCCCTTCGATGAAAGACCTAATAAAGAAATCTATTCAAACCCACCAATTATGGTAAACTCTGATTATAAAACATTTTGTGGGACTTAGTATAATTTACTAAGAAAACTTAAAGTCATGCAACATCAAGGAAATGCACAATATGAATTTTGATAAAGCAATAAATCGTATTAATACACATTCTGATAAATGGGATATGATGGAAGAAAATTATGGAGTTGATCCTACAAAAGGCACACCAATGTGGGTAGCCGATATGGATTTTGAACCACCAATTGAAGTTAATAACGCTTTATCATTGATGGCTAAACAAGGTGTATATGGATATTATGGCAATGATAAAAGTTACCGTGAAGCCATTGTAGGTTGGATGGGCCGGCGGCATAATTGGGATGTGGACCCAGATCATATTTTTTCTACGCATGGCCTCGTAAATGGAACCGCTTTATGTGTCCAGTCTTTCACAAATGTAGGTGATAGTATCGTTTTATTTACGCCAGTTTATCACGCTTTTTCCCGAGTAATAAATGCAGCCGATCGCAAAATTATCGAATGTGAACTGGAAATAAATAATGGGCGTTATGAAATGAATTTTGATAAGTATGACTCTCAGATGGATGGTAGCGCAAAAATGGCTATACTGTGTTCACCCCATAATCCAGGTGGGCGCATTTGGTCTATTGCTGAACTCAAACAAGTAGCCGCATTTGCGGAAAAACATAATTTAATTTTGATATCTGATGAAATACATCATGATATAACTTTTGGCTCTAAGCATACAGTAATGCAAAATGCAGCACCTGAAATATCAGAACGATTGGTTATGATGACTGCAGCCACTAAAACTTTCAACATTGCAGGCTGCCATACGGGGAATATAATAATAGTTGATAATAAATTACGCGCAAAATTCGCAAAAACAATGAAGGCAACAGGCACTTCACCTAATTCATTTGGATTATATATGGTAGAAGCTGCCTATAAACATGGTGACAAATGGGTAGATGAGTTATGTGAGTATTTAGACGGAAACAGAAAGATACTTGATAATACAATTGCGAAAATTCCTGGTGTTAAATCTATGGAGCTAGAAGCAACATATTTATCTTGGGTAGATTTTTCAGATACTGGAATGTGTAAAGCTGATTATATTGATCGCGTTCAAAAACAGGCTCAAATAGCTTCAAGCCATGGAGATACATTTGGCACTGGTGGGGAAACTTTTTTACGATTTAATTTTGCCACACAACGTGAGGTATTATCCAAAGCAATGGAACGCCTTCAGAAGGCGTTCAATGATTTGCAATAATGTCTTGGGCGTTGCAATTATCCAGCCACTTTGTCATATGTAATATAAGACAACCAAACAAAGAAAATTTTTATGCAAAACTACCTTGAATTTGAGAAGCCCCTTGCAGAGATAGAAAGCAAGGCTGCTGAATTACGCTTGATGGCTGAAAAATCTGAAGACGACGTAAACGTGGATGCTGAAGCAAGTGCACTTGATAAAAAAGCACAAAGTATGCTTCAAGAGTTGTATAAAAATCTTAATCCATGGCGAAAATGCCAAGTGGCTCGTCATCAAGATCGTCCACATTGTAAAGATTACATCCAAGAACTTTTTACAGAATATACTCCTCTTCAAGGCGATAGAAACTTTGCTGATGATGCTGCAGTAATGGGTGGTTTAGCTCGCTTTGAAGATCAGCCAGTTGTAGTTATTGGTCATGAAAAAGGCTATGATACAACATCACGGATCAAACGAAATTTTGGCATGGCCCGACCAGAAGGTTATAGAAAAGCAATCAGATTGATGGAAATGGCTGATAAATTTGGATTACCAATAATCACTTTAGTCGACACACCAGGTGCATACCCTGGAAAAGGTGCGGAAGAACGGGGTCAATCTGAAGCTATAGCAAGATCTACTGAAAAATGTCTGCAAGTTCGCGTTCCATTAATATCCATCATAACAGGTGAAGGTGGATCAGGCGGTGCAGTAGCTTTTGCAACTGCTGATAAATTATTAATGTTAGAACATTCTGTATACTCTGTTATTTCTCCAGAAGGATGTGCTTCAATTTTATGGAAAGACTCGGAAAAAATGCGCGAAGCAGCAGAAGCACTTCGCCTTACAGCACAAGATTTAAAAAAATTGGGCGTTGCTGATAAGGTAATGAAAGAGCCTCTTGGTGGTGCACAAAGAGATCATAAAGAAACATACAAAGTTGTAAAAAAAGGTATATCTGAAGCTTTAAAAGAGCTCCAATCAAAGAAGCCTGACGCATTGTTAAAAGAACGGCGTAAAAAATTCTTGGAATTGGGGTCTAAGTCTCTATGATTTTGCATAAATAATACTTTTTATATTCTACCAAAGCGTTTCTTCGGAACGTTTTGGCCAAGAATGATCATATTTACTACCATCCACTTCTGAATTAGTCATCTCTTCTAATATTTGCCCTGCAGTTGGTAAATTTACAAGTTCCGGCCAACTATCATTTTTCCATATTTCAGATCGACTGAAAGCTTTAGCACATTGAAAATAAATTTCTTGAATTTCAAATAGTATTATTGAACGTGGTATATTTTTATTTTTTTCAAATGATTCAATCAATTCTTCATCTAATGTAATTTTGGCAGTTCCATTAATTCGGATAACAATATTTGCACCCCCAACAATCAACATTAAAGAAGCCCTTGGATCATTCACAATATTCCTCAAGCTATCTATACGATTATTTCCTCTCCAATCAGGTATTAATAGATTTTTTTCATTAAGCTCTCGAACAACATTAGAATTATCACCCCTTGGACTAGCATCAACACCATTAGGCCCAACTGTTGCTAAGGTACACAATGATGATGCTTGAATCCATTTACGATAAGTTGGAGTTATATGATCAGAGACTTTTCTTAATGAAGCAACACTTGGTAAACCATAAATCTTCTCAAGTTCATCTATTGATTTAATAAATTTCATTAATGATTCATCCTTATTTCAATATAGCTTCCGCCATTAAATCATTTGAAGCTTTTTCAATGTTTTTTTCGATGTATTTTACAAAACTCTTTGTTTGCAGGTCGTTTGGTACTTCGCCTAAATATTCCAATACAACAGTGCCTCGCTTTCGAAGTAAGCTGTGTTTTGGCCAATACATTCCTACATTTGTTGCAGCCAAAATACACCTTCGATTCATACGTTGACACACCACTGCAGCACCTACTTTGTAAGGCATTACCTTTCCTGGAGCGACACGAGTTCCTTGAGGATAAATTACAAGTTGCGTATCTTGATCACTTTTTTCTAATCCAGACATCATTTGAGAAACTGCTTTTCCTTTACCACCTCTTTTTACAGGGGCTACTCCAAGTCTTTTCCCATAGAACCCAACAATTGGAAAATATGTTAGTTCTTGTTTCATTACAAAATTCACGTTTTCTAAATAATAGGCATGTAATATAACATCAAAAAAACTTTGGTGTTTTGATGCAATCACAACATTTCCAGTTGGAACTTCCCCCCTTAATTCAACCTTAAGACCACAAATAATCCTTGCTAAAAGTATTACAGATCCAGCAAAGTTCCTTACAACCCAATAAGTTGCCTTACGTGAAAAAAGTGATGGTATGGCTCCCAATACCGCAAATAACGTCATTGATAAGTACATTGAAAATATAAATATCAAAGACAACAAAAATTGTATAACAACCAACTAGATACTCCCTGTAATTAGCCTCATGTGATTGCCAAATTTATAAACAACCTTTATTTTGAAATTCTATATTGGACTATAAAGTAAAGCATAATAAGATAGTAATAATAACCAAAAGAAAATTTCTTATTTCATCCTATAATATGCGAATTAATTAAACAAAACATATTATAAATAAAACAGAGCGCAATATGCAGATAGATTGTCCAAACTGTGACGCACGATATGATATTTCTGAAAATATAACTTTAGAAATTGAACATATTCTACAGTGCACAAACTGTTTGGAAATTTGGAAATATACTTTTCCAAAAACTCAAGAAAACAATGGGCATAAGAACGTTAAGGATAACAAACTTCATCCGCAGATATCATCTGACATTCAATCTATACTCCAAGAAGAAGCAGCATATTCAAAAAATACAAAAAGTCTGAATAAAGGTGGAAGCATTACTTCTAAAAAACTTAATATATCAAAGAAAGACCTTCAAAAACTTAATCTAAAGATAGAAGCTAATAGCTCTATAAGTATGCTATCTTCAAAACACAAAAAATCTAAATCTTCCAAAAATGGTATTAAACTTTTTGGCAATAAATTTTCTAAATTAATAATTGGAATATTTCTTATTTTAACAATTGCAACTGGCACATATGTTTTTGCTCCAGAAATATCAAAGCATATCCCTCAAGCTGAAAATTCATTAAAAATATATAAATCAAAGGTCACTTATGTTTTTTCAAACATAAAAGATAGCTATATGGAATTTGTTTTTCCAAAAATTGATAAATTTCTATAATCAACCGATTAGTTTTCATTTAATAGAAAATTAGAGCCAGTCAGGAATAATATCTCTTTTTATTATAGCTTCGATACTTGGGCGATTCCGTATTATAGAAAATTGATCTCCATACACTAAAACCTCAGGTATAAGAGGTCGTGTATTATATTCAGATGCCATAACGGCGCCGTACGCTCCTGCTGAGCGAAATGCAACCATCTCTCCATCAGCAACTGGGGTTAATGCTCTTTTATTTGCAAATGTATCACCAGTTTCACATACTGGGCCAACAATATCATAATCTCTTATTTCAGGACTCCCAGTAGTTTCAATAACAGGAATAATTTCATGATAAGCTTCATACATTGCTGGTCGTATGAGATCGTTCATTGCAGCATCAACAATCATAAAATCACGCCCTTCACCCGATTTATTATAAATTACAGACGACACCATTAAACCAGCATTTCCAGCTAATAATCTGCCTGGTTCTATTTCAATCTCACAATCAAGATCACCAACAGTTTCGTGAATAACTTTTGCATAATCTTCAGGTGTAGGTGGTATTTGGTTTGAATTCTCATAAGGTATACCCAATCCACCACCTAAATCTAAACGCCTAATATTATGACCGTCTTGTCTTAACATTTTTGTTAATTCAGCAACTTTTTTATACGCCAATCTGAAGGGTTCTAAATCTGTTAATTGTGAACCTATATGAACATCAATACCGACAACATCAATTGCCTCCATAGATGCTGCTATTGAATATACTTCTTGTGCTTTTGAAATTGGAATACCAAATTTGTTTTCAGATTTACCAGTGGCTATTTTGGCATGTGTTTTAGCATCAACATCTGGATTCACACGCAACGTAATAGGAGCTATTGCACCCAGTGATAAAGCTACTTCATTTAATACTTTTAATTCTGCTTCACTTTCAACATTAAATTGTCGGATACCATTCTTTATAGCTAATGCCATTTCTTCACGAGTTTTACCAACGCCAGAAAATACAATTTTGTCCCCAGATATACCTGCTGCTTTAGCCCTTAAGTATTCACCACCAGAAACGACATCCATTCCTGCGCCTAAATTCCCTAGGATCTTTAAAATAGCAATGTTTGAATTTGCTTTCATTGCATAACAAATAAGGTGTTTCATTCCATTCAAAGCTTCATCAAATACTCGAAAATGACGCATTAAAGTAGCCTGAGAATAAACGTAAAAAGGCGTGCCAACTGCAGCTGCTATTTCTGTTATAGCAACATCTTCAGCATGCAAAATACCTTTGTGGTATAAAAAATGATCCATAATTACCTACTTAATTGAGCGCGAGCGCAAGAATAGATATAGTGGTAAACCACACGAAACACCAACGCCAAAGGTTGCAATAAAGCATACTATGAAAACCCACCAATCTTTTCGCGGTACTATTTCTGAAGCTATCCAAATAATTAAAACAAATGCTGAAATTGTTAAATCCCACATTAAACCACGTGCTGCTTCATTAACAGTCCATGCAGAAACAATTCCACCCCATGAATAACCAAATTCATTAAACCATGCTAAGAAATGCATCATAGGTTTAATGCCACCCAATATAGCTAAAATTAAATAAATTAATCGCATGAAAGACATGACACACCCTCATCAATGGGCAAAGGGTCACCTTTTATCCCACAACCGTTGATACTTGAAATTAAAAATAGTGCAAAAAATAGTTTATAAATCATGATAGAACTTCTCTCCACCGAGCTATCTGCATCCGCACCTGTTTAGGAGCTGTTCCTCCATAACTTTGACGACTTGCAACAGAATTTTGAACTCCTAAAAAATTGAACACATCAACGTTAATTTTTTCATTTACCTTTTGCATCTCTTTGAGGCTTAAATCAGGTAGATCACACCCTTTTTCCTCTGCTTTTGCTACCAAAGCTCCTGTAATATGATGTGCTTCTCTAAATGGCATTCCCAAGTCTCGAACCAACCAATCAGCTAAATCAGTAGCTGTTGAAAATCCTGATGAGGCTGCACTTTCAAGAGATGCAATATTAGGCTTCATATCTGATACCATTCCAGTCATTGCTGCGAGTGCCAGCATCAGGCTGTCAGAGGCGTCGAATACCTGTTCTTTATCTTCTTGCATATCTTTTGAATAAGCTAGAGGTAGACCTTTCATGACCATTAAAAGCCCCACTAATGATCCTGTAATACGGCCAACTTTAGCTCGAATTAACTCCGCCGCATCTGGATTTTTTTTCTGAGGCATAATAGATGAACCCGTGCTAAATTTGTCAGATAAAGTAACAAATTTAAACTGAGCAGAAGACCAAATAACTAACTCTTCTGCAAAACGAGATAAATGAGTAGCACAAATTGATGATGCACTTAAGAACTCTAATGCAAAATCACGATCAGAAACTGCATCTAATGAATTTGCCGAGGGCGCACTAAAGCCTAGTGCATGAGCAGTATCATGTCTATCAATGGGGAAACCAGTACCAGCAAGAGCAGCTGCTCCTAACGGGCTTTCATTCATTCGAGCTCTAGCATCTGAAAAACGAGAACGATCTCTTGCAAACATTTCGACATATGCCATCATATGGTGTCCCCAAGTAACTGGTTGAGCCACTTGTAAATGAGTAAAGCCAGGCATAACAATCTCAGCGCCTTCGTCAGCTTGGTTTATTAATGCTTTCATCAACTCTGATAAGCCTTCAATTATTGCATCATATTGATCACGTGTCCACAATTTGAAATCTGTTGCAACTTGGTCGTTTCTTGAACGCCCAGTATGCAATCGACCAGCAGGCTCACCAATTATTTCTTTTAAACGGCTTTCAATATTCATATGAATATCTTCTAGTGCTTTTGAATACTCAAAAGTTCCATTTTCAATTTCTGACAAGATTATAAGAAGTCCTTCTTTTATGGCTTCTGCATCAGTCTCAGTAATTATATTTTGTTTGGCCAACATTGCAGAATGGGCAATCGATCCTGCAATATCTTGAACTGCAATCCTCTTGTCAAAATCAATAGATGCATTAATTGACTCCATTATGGCATCTGGACCGCTTGCGAAACGTCCGCCCCACATTGCATTTGATGAATTTTTATCAGACATATAATTAATACCATTTTAAAGGAGCCACATTGTGACTAAAATTAGAATTCTCTGCGCAACGCTTTATACCTTGCTGGCAGTAGGTGCAAATCCTTTGACAGCTAATACGCTTAATGTGGATAATCTTTTAAATATGCGTTCAGGGGATATGCGCTTAGTAGCTATTCACACAGAGCCAAAAGCTATGGTTAATACAACTTTTTCTGATGAAAATGATAATACTTTAAACCTGTCTAATTATAACGGTAAAGTTATTCTTTTAAACCTTTGGGCAACATGGTGTGCGCCATGCAGAGCTGAAATGCCATCTCTTGATGCAATAAATAAAAAAATTAGTGCCGATAAGTTTGAGGTTGTCACAATAGCCGTAGGGCGTAATTCAATTCCAATAATGAAACAATTTTTTAAAGAAAACTCAATCACATCACTGACACTTCACAGAGATCCAAAAATGAAATTAGCTGCATCTTTTGGAGTTCGTGGATTACCAGCAACACTGATTCTAAATCCTGAAGGGCAAGAAATTGCCAGAATTCAACGTGAAGCAGATTGGTTTTCTCAAGATGCCATAAATTTATTGGAAGCTATAATCCAAAGCTATGAATGAAAATATCTAAAAATTAATTATATTTAAGGTGTATTCTAAATAATTTTGAGATTTTGTGGTGCGAGCGGGGGGACTTGAACCCCCACGCCCATACGGACAACAGATTTTAAGTCTGGCGCGTCTACCATTCCGCCACGCTCGCATCACGTGGACCTTGTGGCGTGAAAAATCAAGTTTGTAAACTCAATTTCGCAAATTTTAGAAAAAATCTTCACCCATTTGATCTCTAAGGCGTTTAGCCATGCCTGAAGCCATCTCAACGCCCTCATTCACATGACATATTATTTCATCCTTAAGAACTTCAGATCCATCAGGTCGTATAACTTCACCACGTAAACGCATTTTTTGGCCATCTAATTCTGCAAGACCAGCAATAGGTGTTTGACATGATCCATCTAATTCTGCCAACAAAGTACGCTCAGCTGCCAATCGCAAAGACGCTGACTTATCATTAATTTTTGTTAAAATTTCAGCTATTTCGGTATCACCTTCGCGTTGCTCAATGCCAATACAACCTTGGGCAATTGCTGGAAGCATATCATCAGGTTCAATTGGATTTGAGATTTCATTACGACCTAACCGGTTCAAACCCGCACAGGCCAAGAAAGTTGCTTCAGCAACCCCCTCATTAAGTTTACGTAATCTTGTTTGAACATTACCCCGAAATTCAACAATTTTTAAATCTGGTCTTTTATTTAATAATTGTGCACGGCGTCGTAAACTTGAAGTACCTACAGTAGCACCTTTTGGTAATTCGTTTATATTTTTATATTTAGTAGAAATAAACGAATCGCGCACATCCTCCCGTGGTAGATAACAACTGAGCTTCAACCCTTCTGGACAAATAACTGGCATATCTTTCATTGAGTGAACTGCAATATCAATACCATAATCTAACATCGCATCTTCAATCTCTTTGGTAAATAAACCTTTACCTCCAACTTCGCTTAATGGTCGGTCCTGTATTTTATCACCACTTGTTTTGATAACTGTTATTTTGAAACAACTTTCATCTAATCCAGTTGAACGTATTAATCTCCCCATTGTTTCGTGAGCTTGTGCCAATGCTAACGGAGAACCTCGTGTTCCGATGACTAAAGGGGAATTTGGTGTAAATCTCATATCTTCTTGATAACCTCCTGCGACATTCGCTTCAATGGTAATGATTACACTTTCCTATGTGACATATCCTCGCTAAAACACAAAAATGGAAACAAAAAATAAATTAATTATTCGTGCATTAAATGGTGAAAAACTCTCTACGCCCCCTGTCTGGATGATGCGTCAAGCAGGTCGCTATTTACCTGAATATAAAGCAACGCGCTCTTTAGCCGGTGATTTTTTATCACTTTGCTATAATCCAGAGTTAGCAACTGAGGTTACCTTACAACCAATTAGAAAATACGGCTTTGATGCTGCTATATTATTTGCTGACATTTTACTAATTCCTCAAGCACTCGGAGCAAAACTATGGTTTGTGACTGGTGAGGGGCCACGATTATCGACCATTACAGACCAAAATGATTTTGATTTACTTGGCGATATAGAAAATATTGATCAAGTTCTTTCTCCAATATATGAAACTGTCCGTAAATTATCATCAGTATTACCTGATGAAACAACTTTAATTGGATTTGCTGGCGCACCCTGGACGGTAGCGACATACATGATTGCAGGGCGTGGAACACCAAACCAAAAACCAGCTTTAGATTTGATCAAAACAAATCCAGAAGTTTTTGATTTATTAATAAATAAAATTACGCACGCCACAGTGCATTATTTATCTAAACAGATTGATGCTGGTGCTGAAGTTGTGAAAATATTTGATAGTTGGGCTGGATCATTAAAGGGCGAATTATTTGAACGATATTGCATTGAACCATCCAAAATAATTTCTGATGAATTGAGAAAAATTCATCCAAATATCAAAATAATTGGATTTCCCCGTGGAGCAACAAATAACGGCTATCTTAATTATGCTCAATCAACGGCTGTTGATTGCGTCGCAATTGATAGCTCAGTTGATACTCAGTGGGCAGCAAATGAGCTACAAAAAGTAACCTGTGTACAAGGGAATTTAGATCAAAAGTTACTAGTTTCTGGTGGGCAAACTCTCATTAACGAAACAAAAAGAATTGTAAAAGCATTATCAAACGGGCCACATATATTTAACCTAGGTCACGGAATTACACCAGACGCAGATCCCAGCAATGTAACGAAGATGATAGAGGCCATAAGAAATTAATTTCAAAAAGGGTTTGTCGTGACAGAACAAAATCAAGAAGCGGAAAACTGGCGCGGCATATTATGGGCAATGCTTTCAGTGATAGGCGCTTCAGCGATGGCAATATCTGTTCGTGGAGCATCTCTAGGACTGGACACTAGATTACTTGTTGGGTATCGCCTTTTTTTTACTTTAATTCTAATTGGAATACTTATTTTAGTCGTTCCAAGATTACGCTCAAAAGTACATTTCAAACAACCACGTGCTCACTTAATTCGTGGAATTTTAATGGCATTTTCAGTTCATTTAGGTTTTTATACATTATCGATTGTACCACTTGCTGCTGCAGCAATACTATTTGCTACAGCACCAATATTTGCGACTATAATTAGTGTGGCAATGGGAAGGGAAACAATTGGTATCCGCCGTACTTTAGCCATTTTAGTTGGGTTTATCGGCACTATCATAGTCATGCGCCCATCTTCTGAAATAATAGATACTAATATGATCTATGGCATTGGATCTTCAATATTTTTTAGCTTTTCATTAGTTATGTCAAGAAATCTTGCTCGAACCGATGGCCCTCTGAGCACTTTGATATCAACTAGTGCCATTGGCCTAATAGTTACAATCCCATTGGCTGCTCCAGTATTTGAAATTACAACAGATACAAATATAATTCTTTGGACCTTAGTTTTAATTATATTTGGTATTTTACGCCAATATTCAGATATTCAAGCGTATACTTATGCACAGGCTGCTGTAATTGCCCCCATATCATATTTTCGGGTAGTTCTTATTGGTCTAATGGCTTATCTTTTCTTCAATGAAATACCAGTTGTTACAACATATATTGGTGCAACAATAATAATTGCAGCAACTATTTATATTACTAACCGTGAACGGTTAGCAAAAAATTAAACTGATTTTCTAGCATTTAAAGCTGCAGAAATGGTGCCATCATCTAAGTAATCAAGTTCACCACCAATTGGGACACCTTGCGCTAGAGAAGTGACAGCAACATCCATTTCATCTAATTGATCTGCAATATAATGTGCAGTTGTTTGACCATCAACAGTTGCATTTAATGCAAGGATTATTTCATTAATATTTTCACCTTTAACGCGCTTTACAAGATGCGGGATACGTAATTCATCTGGCCCAATACCATCTAGAGCAGATAGATTACCTCCCAAGACATGGTATCTCCCTTTGAAAACATTTGATCTTTCCATCGCCCATAGATCAGATACATCCTCAACAACACAGATTTGTCCATTCCCACGTTTTGAGTTTATGCAAATTTCACAAATATCTTTTGTATCAATGTTTCCACAACTCAAACATTCTCTTGCCGTTTGAGCCACATTATATATTGCATCCGACAAAGGAGATAACAAAATATCACGTTTTTTAATAAGGTGAAGTACTGCTCTTCTCGCTGATCTAGGACCAAGACCAGGAAGCTTAGCCATCAGCGCAATTAATATATCAATGTCCTGATTATTAGACATTTAGAATGGTAACTTCATACCAGCAGGTAAATTTAAACCTTCAGTTATTTTTCCCATTTCCGCTTTAGCTTTAATATCGGCCTTATCTTTTCCATCTTTTAATGCAGCAATTATTAAATCTTCAACAATCTCTTTATCATCAGGGCTAAAAATAGATTTATCAATATTTAATGCCTTAACTTCACCTTTACCATTTACCTTACACGTAACCAGCCCAGCTCCAGCCTCACCATCTACTTCGATTTCCGAAACTTTAGCTTGAGCTTCCTCAACCTTTGATTGCATTTCCTTTGCTTTGGCCATCATACCAGCCATATCACCTAGATTACCTAAACCTTTTAACATACATGCTCTCCTTTAATTATCCTCAAACGGATCCCAACTATCGTCCTCTTCTGGAACTTCTTGTAATATTTGATCATCAATATTCATATCCTTTAGAGATTTAACATTTCTAATTTCAGAATTTGGAAATGCTAATAGTGTTGCTCGAACTAGTGGATGAGTAGACACTTTAGCGTGTAAATCATCTCGAGCTTCTAATTTTTGCTCTGCAATAGTTGCCGCACCACCTTCATTTACCAAAGTGATTGCCCAACGAGATTTAGTCCAATCTTGTAACTTCTGACTTAATCTCTGAGCTAAATCTTTTGGTGCCTCCTTGGTGGGTTCAAACTCCAACCTTCCAGGTAAATATTTTACAACACGAACATATGTCTCAACATCGTAAAGAAGTTTCATATCTCGATGTGATCGAATTAATTCTAACACTTGATTAAATTCGCTATATTTTACTAATGGCTCTTCTTCTTGAAGTTGAGGAGCCACAATACTCATAATCCCCTCGCTGGATAATTTAGTGCCCGAGAGATTAGACGGAACTTGAATGTTTTGTTGCTTAGGGGCCTTATTCTCAGATTGAGTAGTAACTGATGGCCCATTGTGACCAGATGAAACAGGTGGATTAGGATCATTTTGTATTTTTTTAATGAGCTCTTCTGGACTTGGTAAATCAGCCACATGTGTTAACCGAATGATTGCCATTTCAGCTGCCATCATTGCATTGGGAGCAGATGAAACTTCTTCTATTGCCTTTAATAACATTTGCCACATTCGTGTCATAGCTCTCATTGGCAGATCAGATGCTGCAGCTTTACCACGCTCTCGCTCATCGGGTGATACAGTAGGATCATCTACAGTTTGGGGAGAAATCTTAATTACTGAAATCCAGTGTGTGATCTCAGCCAAATCACGCAATATAGCTAAAGGATCAGCTCCATCAGCATACTGACCAGATAGTTCTTCTAGCGCTTTGTCAGCTTGCCCACGCATTATCATGTCAAATAAATCCAATACACGGCCACGATCAGCAAGCCCAAGCATAGCCCTTACTTGGTCAGCGTTAGTTTCCCCAGCACCATGAGCAATAGCTTGATCTAGCAATGAAATAGCATCCCTTGCAGAACCTTCACTACCGCGGGTAATCAATGCAAGCGCATCTTGAGAAATTTTCGCTTCTTCCGACTCAGCAATTTTTTTCAACAATTCCATCATATCATCAGGTTCAATTCGTCGGAGATCAAACCTTTGACAACGAGATAAAACAGTCACAGGGATCTTGCGGATTTCAGTCGTTGCAAAAATAAATTTTACATGCGCTGGAGGTTCTTCAAGAGTTTTTAATAAAGCATTGAAAGCGCTAGTCGATAACATGTGCACTTCATCGATAATATAAATTTTATATCTTGCAGATGCGGCAGAGTAATGCACACTATCTATTATTTCACGAATATCACCAACACCAGTTCGGCTAGCTGCATCCATTTCCATAACATCTACATGTCTACCCTGAATTATTGACAAGCAATGCTCACATTGTCCGCATGGTTCAGTTGTAGGACCACCTGTACCATCGACACCGACACAATTCATTCCTTTTGCTATAATTCTAGCAGTCGTTGTTTTACCCGTACCACGTATTCCAGTCATAACAAATGCATGCGCTATTCTATCAGCCTCAAACGCATTCTTTAACGTACGCACCATGGCATCTTGACCAACCATATCAGAAAAAGTTTCTGGGCGGTATTTTCGTGCTAAAACTTGATATGATGTTTTTTTGGTTTCTGGAATCTCGCTCATTGGCTCCACAGCTTCATTATACTTATATTAACGTAAAGCTTGCGACGCATCACGGCAAGGCTCTGATTGTAAACAATCACATTATTTGTAATTTTTTTAATATTTTTCATATATTGAAAAACTAAGAAAAGGTGAGAGGCTGGACAGCGACCCAAACGGGGCTCGTTGCGGCTGCTTCCTTCCGGACCTGACCGGGTTGGCGAGGCGCTTGCCCGCGCCAACCTCTCGACGATGGATATAAAGCGTTATATAAGCAGCATCAAGAGCTGAGAGCGCACAAAGGTAAACTATGTTAGATTTAACTGAATTAAGTTTTTATGGCTCGGAATTTGATAGAGCAGCACACTTAAGGTCTAAGTTTAATAATACAAAAATCGAATCAATTGCAAAAAATTTAATTATTTGGCGCGGGAAAATTCTAATTGACCAAAATAATTTTAGTCTTGTGTATTTATCTTCAACTCATCCATTAATTAAACATTCAAATGTTCCACCAATCTTTTTAGGACAGGTAGATAAATTTAACTATTTTGCACATGATATCTCAAACTGGAACCCTGAGGATTTACCCGACAATATAAAACCAAGCTTTATAGATCAAACTTCTCAAAGCCACCCAGATTTACCATTTTATCAAAATTTCAACGACCTAAGATTTATTATGACACAGTTGTCTGACATGGAAGCTGGTTTAGCTTCTACAGCAAAAGCACTATTTTCTTGGCATAATAATAATACATTTTGTTCAAAATGTGGAAATAAAACCGTTTCAACCCAATCTGGATGGCAACGTGATTGCAATAAATGTAATACCTCCCAATATCCAAGAACAGACCCTGTAGTAATCATGTTAATTACTCAGGGAAACAAAATTTTATTAGGACGCTCACCTCAGTGGCCAGAAAAAATGTATTCTTGTCTTGCTGGATTTATTGAACCAGGTGAAACAATGGAAGCAGCAGTTGCAAGAGAAGTAAAAGAAGAAACTAACATTGATATAAGTCATGTTAATTATGTGATTTCTCAGCCATGGGCATTTCCATCATCCCTAATGCTTGGCTGTATGGCAAAAGCAATAACTCGCGAAATTACTATTGATCAAAATGAGTTAGAAGATGCTCAATGGGTCAGTAAAGACGTACTCTTAAAAGCCTATGCAGGTTATGACGTTGGAATCACACCCGCTCGACCTGGAACTATAGCAGAATTTCTAATACAAAATTGGGTAAAGGGTACTCTAACTCATAAGAAATAATTAGTATTCACCTGATTCATATACACCTAAAATTTTAACATCAGTTGTGAAATATGATAACTCTTCCATTGCCCGTTTGACGGCAGTTTCATCTGGATGGCCAATGATATCTAGGTAAAATTGTGTAGCAGTAAATGACCCATCAACCATGTAACTTTCTAGCTTGACCATGTTCACGCCATTTGTAGCAAATCCACCCATAGCTTTATAAAGTGCTGCAGGAATATTACGAACACGAAATACCAAAGATGTTTTAATTCTATTTTCTTTTATTTTTACGCTCTTAGTGTTTGTAGACATAACTAAGAAACGCGTTGTGTTGTTTGACTCATCTTCGATATGCCTCGCAAGCACATCCAATCCATAAATTTTCCCAGCCAATTCTGAGGCTAGAGCAGCCTGATTTAAATTTTGATTTTTTGAAACAATCTCTGCTGAGCCCGCTGTATCGACACCAGTAATCGATTCAATATTATGCTCTTTGAGATAATTGCGGCATTGTCCCAATAAAACTGTATGACTCATTGCAGATTTAATATCTGATAACTTTGAACCTTGTAAACCTAGAAGGTTTATATGAACTCGTACATAATGTTCGCCAATTATATGCAATCCAGAATTTGGAAGTAACTGGTGAATATCAGCGACTCGCCCATAAGTTGAGTTTTCAACTGGCAACATGGCCAAATCTGCATTTCCCACTGAAACTGCATCAATTGCGGCTTGAAAACTATTACATGGCAAAACATTTGCCTCAGGATACGCTTCAAAACAAGCTTGATGCGAATATGCACCCAAGACACCTTGGAATGCTATTTTGATAGTAGTATCAGACATTTCACGTTCCTTTTAAAATGGTCGTTTAGTCGCGGTTCTACAGCTTGCATTCTAACATTGGAAGAGGCTAGAAGGGCAACAGATAAATTAAAGAATCCAAAGCCTACGGAGAGCACAGCTATGGACAACATGGAATTCACAAAAATCACTGGAGCATTATGCGGGGCTTTATTATTCTTTTTAATGATTAATTGGGGCGCAGAAACTCTTTATCATGTAGAATCTGGTGACAGCGGTCACGGAGATTCTCACTCTGAAAGCGCATCACTATCACCAGCGTCTATTTATAACGTTGTGGTGGAAACAGAAACTGTAGTTGTCGAATCAAATTTGGAAGATTTACTATTAGTCGCTGATATTTCCAAAGGGCAAAAAGTATTCTCAAAATGTAAAGCCTGTCACAAGCTTGCAGATGGAGCAAATGGTACAGGTCCACATCTATATAATGTTGTAGATCGTGACATAGGATCCATTGATGGCTTTGGCTACTCTGCTGTTTTAGCAGGTCTCGAAGGTGGCTGGTCAACAGCAGCCTTAGATGGATTTTTGAAAAATCCCAAAAAATATGCACCAGGTACAAAAATGGGTTTCGCTGGTATTAAAAAAGAAACCGATAGAGCAAATATAATCGCGTACTTGCAAACTATAAAATAGTATTAATGAACTTTTTTTTAAAGCCGTCCCAGTGGGGCGGCTTTTTTAATTGGCATTTAAATGTCTCTTTGTGTTGAGGTCTGCTCAAAATCACATAATATAAAAAAAAATGGAGTCATAAAATGCAAAGATATAGTAAAATAGCCACTAAAATAATTTTTAGCTTATTTTTAACACTAGGAACCACCACAAATGCCGAAGAAACATTTAATACACATGGTATCTCGGCATATGGAGATTTAAAATACGCAGCAGACTATATGCATTTTGAATACGTAAACCCAAATGCACCCCAAGGAGGTACACTTAGATTACGCCCTTCAAGAGGTGGTTCTACTTTTGATAGCTTTAACAATTATATCTTAAAAGGTGCACGCGTTACAGGTTTAGGGTTGTTATCTGATAGCTTATTGACCTCATCTGCTGATGAACCTGATAGTTCTTATTTATATATGGCTGAAAGTATGGAATATCCAAAAGATCGTTCATGGGTAATCTTTAAAATTCGCGAAGATGCTACTTTCTCAGATGGTGTGCCAATTACTGCGTATGATGTTGAATTTACGCGTAATATACTAGAAGAAAAAGGGCATCCATTTTACAAAAACGTTTTCTTTAAAGATTTTGATGCCATCGAAATTATAGACGGCAAAACAGTTAAGTTTAATTTTAAAAAAGGCGCAAATATGCGCGATTTACCACAATATGCTGGTGGATTAGCAATATTACCAAAACATTATTGGAAAGATCGTGATTTTGGAGAGTCAGGGACAGACATTCCAGTTGGTTCAGGTGGCTATACAATCACTGATTTTGAACCAGGCTTATTTGTAAAATATTGTAAAATAGAAACTTATTGGGCGAAGGATCATCCGGCAAATGTTGGAACAGGAAATTTTGATTGTATAAGGTACGAATATTTTAAAGACGGTGATGTTAGCTTTGAGGCGTTTAAAAGTGGCGCTTATTTAGTTCGTGAAGAAAATGTTTCAAAAAAATGGAAAACTCAATATGACTTTCCAGCAATACAAAAAGGTTGGGTTAAAGCTGAACTACTTCCTGATGGCTCTCCGCAATCAAATCAAGGAATTTGGCTAAACTTACGTAAAAAACAATTTAAAAATATTAAAACACGTGAAGCACTTCAACATTTATTTAATTTTGAATGGACTAACAAAACTGTTTTTTATGATTCATATACACGTTCAGATAGTTTTTGGGAAAACTCTCTTATGCAAGCTGAAGGAATGGTAACAACTGATGAACTTAGCTTAATTCAGAAATACCGTGATCAATTATTACCTACTATTTTTGAAGACCCAGCTTATATCCCACCTGTAATGAAGCAAAATAAATTTGACAGAAAAGCATTACGCACAGCAAGTAAATTGTTAGAAAATGCAGGATGGGTTTTGGAAAATGGTGTTCTGAAAGATAAACAGGGTGAAACTTTTAGTATAGAATTCATTGATGATAATGACGATTTCTTACATATTTTAACACCAATCATAGATACCATGAAACGTGCGGGAATAGATGCAAAATTTATCCAAATTGATAGAGCGCAAATGATTGAGAGAATGAAAAACTACGACTTTGATGTACTTGTTGCTGGTTACGGAACAAGTTCGAGTCCAGGTGAGGAAATTGCCCAGTTATATGGCACTGTTGGTATCGAACAACTTGGAGGAGCAAATTTATCTGGTTTTGGGCACCCAGCTGTAGACGACTTAATAAAAAAAGTGGGTGGTGCTAAAACTAGGGATGAGATGCATATCGCAGTACGCGCCATTGATCGCATCTTAAGGGCTTATCATATTCGAATTCCTAATTGGCATTTAGCAGCAGATCGCTTAGCTTATTGGGATGTATTTGGTCGCCCTAAAATTAAACCCAAGTATGATCTTGGCGTTGTAAGCACTTGGTGGTTTGATCAGGAAAAATATGATGCCCTGATTGCAAAAGGTGCTTTTAAATAAATGGGCGCATATATTCTCCGGAGACTCTTTTTAATAATTCCAACTTTAATAGGAATTATGCTTATAAACTTCGTGCTAATTCAATTTGTACCCGGTGGTCCAATTGAACAAATAATTGCACAAATGGAAGACGGTAGTGCAGGAGCGACTGATCGGTTCACAGGCGGTGGAGACGATTCAAATAATCAATCAGAAAATAATGAATATAAAGGGGCTCGTGGATTGCCTCCTGAATTAATTGAAGACTTAGAGAAGCAATTCGGTTTTGATAAACCTCCAGTCGAAAGATTTCTTACTATGTTATGGAATTATATACGCTTCGATTTTGGTGAAAGTTACTTTAGGTCAATAACCATAATTGATCTTATACTAGAAAAGATGCCTGTATCCATAACCTTAGGCTTGTGGTCCACCTTATTAGCATACTTGGTATCTATACCCTTGGGTATCCGCAAAGCAATCAAAGATGGTTCAGCATTTGATGTGTGGACTTCAGGTATAATAATCGCAGCTTATGCAATTCCAGGATTGCTTTTTGGTATTTTACTAATTGTTTTATTCGCAGGAGGCTCCTACTGGCAAATTTTTCCATTGAGAGGTCTTGCATCTGAAGGTGCCGCTGATTTTGGGTTTTTTGAGCGAATTGCTGATTACTTTTGGCATGCAGCTTTACCCATTTTAACTTCCACAATTGCTGCATTTGCTACATTAACTCTTTTAACTAAAAATAGCTTTCTTGATGAGATAAACAAACAGTACGTAATGACTGCGCGTGCAAAAGGCTTAACAGAATTTAATGTTTTCTACGGCCATGTTTTCAGAAATGCCATGTTAATAGTTATAAGTGGGTTTCCAGCATTATTTGTCGGAATATTTTTTGGTGGATCGTTAATTATTGAAGTTATTTTTTCGTTGGATGGACTTGGCCTTCTTGGATATGAAGCAGCCATAAATCGAGACTATCAAGTATTTTTTGCAACACTTTATATTTTTGCTTTAATTGGTTTATTAGTAAAACTACTTTCTGATCTTACCTATATCTGGATTGACCCAAGAATTGATTTTGGGAGCCGTGAAACGTAATGAGAAAAATATTAAAATCACCTTTAGCAAAAAGGCGATGGCAAAACTTCAAATCTAATAGGCGTGCTTTTTGGTCTCTTTGGATATTTGGAGCAATATTTATCTTATGTTTATTCGCAGAATTAATAGCAAACGATAAACCATTACTGATTAAATTCAAAAATGAGTTACATTCACCAGCTTTTAAATATTATTCAGAATATTATTTTGGTGGTGATTTTAAAACAGAAGCAATTTACCAAGAAATGGAAACACAGTGCTTGATTAAAACAGGTGGCCTTGAAATCTGTCTTGATGAACCTGATGAAACATTAAATTCATTATATAATGAATCGTTAACTTCATCAGATGGGCAAATCACAAAAGGATGGATGCTATGGGCACCTATACCTTATAGTTTTGATACAATAAATTATGACATTGATCGTGCACCATCTGCTCCAGATCGCAATCATCTATTAGGTACTGATGACCAAACTCGTGATGTAATTGCAAGAATTATTTATGGCTTTCGAATATCAACAATCTTTGGATTAATAGTTGTTTTATTTAGTTCAATTATTGGAATAGCTGCAGGAGCTGTAATGGGTTATTTCGGCGGTTGGGTGGATTTAATATTACAAAGACTTGTTGAAATTTGGGATGGAATGCCAATGCTGTATGTCATTATTATAATGGCTGCCTTATTTAATATAAACTTTCCAATATTAGTATTCTTGGTCATTTTGTTTAGCTGGACAGGATTACTTGGCGTCGTCCGAGCTGAATTTCTAAGAGCGCGCAATTTTGAATATGTTCGAGCCGCTAGAGCAATGGGTGTAAGTGATATTAAGATAATGTTTCGACATCTTTTGCCCAATGCAATGGTTGCTACATTAACATTCTTACCTTTCACAATTACTGCATCAATTGGAACATTAACGACTTTAGATTTTTTAGGATACGGCCTACCCCCTAGTTATCCATCGCTAGGTGAATTAGCATTGCAGGCTAAAAATAATCTCCAAGCACCCTGGTTAGCGTTCTCAGCATTCATTACATTAGCCGTGATGTTATCGTTATTAGTCTTTGTTTTTGAAGGTATTAGAGATGCCTTTGACCCTCGAAAGACATTCAAATGAAACAAATTTTGAGTATAAAAAATTTATCTGTAAGTTTTGGCGAACATAAAGCCGTGAGAGATGTAACTTTTTCTATAAAGAAAGGTGAGACTGTTGCATTGGTTGGTGAAAGTGGCTCTGGAAAATCTGTCACTGCTCTTGCTACTGTGAATCTAATTGATAAAGCAGCAGCTATATCTGGTTCTATAAAATATTGTGAAAAAGAAATCGTTAATACCTCTAATAAAGATTTACGCAAAATTAGAGGAAATGATATAAGTTTTATTTTCCAAGAACCTATGACATCGTTAAATCCTCTTCATACAATCGAACGCCAATTAAGTGAAAGTTTAAGGCTTCATCAGGGATTAAAAGGACCAAAAGTTCTAGAAAAAATATTAGATTTACTTGCAAAGGTTGGTATTGAAGAAGCACACAAAAGGATTTCTAATTACCCGCATCAACTTTCTGGCGGACAGCGTCAACGAATTATGATTGCCATGGCACTCGCCAACAAGCCAGACTTGTTAATAGCTGATGAACCCACAACAGCCTTAGATGTAACTATACAGGCTCAAATTCTAGAACTTTTAGCACAAATTCAAAAATCTGAGGGCATGGGTATGTTGTTTATTACACATGATCTTAGTGTTGTTAGACGCATTGCAGATCGTGTTTGCGTTATGAAAGATGGACAAATTGTTGAGGTAGGATCTACAAACGAAATTTTTAATTCTCCAAAGCATGCATATACAAAAAAACTAATAAATGCAGAACCATCAGGTGCTCCCACGCCAATAAAAGCTAATGCTTTAGAAATCATTAATATTAAAAATATAAAAGTATGGTTTCCAATTGTTAAAGGCTTAATGCGAAAAATTGTTGGATATGTAAAAGCAGTTAATAATGCGACCCTAAGTATTTCAGAGGGTGAAACATTAGGTATTGTTGGAGAGAGTGGTTCTGGGAAAACAACTTTAGCATTAGCTATCATGCGTCTTATATCCTCCAAAGGGCAAATTACTTTTATGGGAAATAAGTTAGATGGGCTTACTAACAAACAATTAAAACCGTTCAGGCGCGATATACAAATGGTATTTCAAGATCCTTATGGGTCATTATCACCTCGATTTACAGTTGAACAAATTATTTCTGAAGGTCTTGATGTCCATAACTTGGACAGAGGTCAGGATCGTAGAACCACGGTAGAAAATATCTTACTGGAGGTAGGCCTCGAAAAGGATATGATTGATCGTTACCCTCATGAATTTTCAGGTGGGCAGCGTCAACGAATTGCAATTGCTCGGGCCATGATACTCAAACCCAAGCTTCTTATTCTTGACGAGCCAACGTCAGCTTTAGATATGACAGTTCAAGTCCAGATAGTTAAACTTTTACGTGAACTTCAGATTAAATATGGTTTAGCATATTTATTCATCAGTCATGACCTCCGTGTTATCCGCGCACTTAGTCATAAAGTGATAGTTATGTCGAAAGGAGATATTGTAGAAGCCGGCACAAATAAAGACATATTTAAAAACCCAAAATCTGATTATACTAAGCAATTAATTTCAGCAGCCATGAATATTAAAATTTAATAATGTTGGATTAAATAATCTAAATTGGCTCTTGCCAAGTGACGATAGGCCAAGTAAATCGCATCTAATGCACCCGTAGCTCAGCTGGATAGAGTACCTGACTACGAATCAGGGGGTCGCACGTTCGAATCGTGCCGGGTGCACCACTATTATTCAATTTATAGAATATATATAATTGACACCTAAGCAATAAAATGAGAAGTTGAATTATTGTCTCAATTTAAACTGAATATTTATATGGAGAAGATAATGGCTTCTAGCATTGTTGAAAATATAATACGCTTAAAATCTATGTTAAGTGATATGGAGCAAGACTTTGGTTTAGCCGAATTATCTTCAGTTGAAAAAAATGTATATCTCGCTGCACAAGACATAAAATCTCATGATGGTATTGTTGAAACAAAACATATTTTAGATCATACATTTACTCAGAAAATGTCTAGACCAACATTTTTTCGCGCGCTAAAATCTATTCAAGAAAAAGGATTGCTTGTAAATGCGCCTGACAAAAAAGTTGGATTATTTATAGTCAATTCTATTTGAATACAATTTTCCATCCGTTAATGTCCAAGCAAATAATGGGTTCTTTTGCAATAATAAGCTTAGCTTATATTTCAAGCTACACATTAGTGGTCGGCTTTTTATCACCACTACAACACTTAATATTTCCAACTTTTACAACATCAATTAGTTTACTATTTCTGCCACATGGCATCAGAATTTTGGCAGCATACTACTACGGCTGGAAATCATTTTTCCTATTATTGCCATCAATGTATTTCATGTGGGTGATAACAGTTTATGGCTCAGGCGTTCCTTTACATCCACTACAGCCCCTAATTAGTGGTGTGAGTTGTGTTTTGGGTATTATGATCGTGTCAAAAAAACTTACCCTCAATTTCAGAGCAGATTTAAAATTTATATTACTTGGCGGAATCTGTGGGTCTATTCTAAATGGGTTATTTAACAGTTTGGCTATAAACCAAAGTTTTTTTACATTAGAAGCTTTATATTTCATAATTGGTGATGTTTTGGGGCTAATAGTTTTAATGCTTTTATTTTCTCAAACAGTAAAATTTATAATTTCGGTTAAATAATATAACTTCTAATTTTCAAGATGAAGTCATAAAATACATCTTAATTACAATCAAATATCACTTTGAGCTTTTAAATATTACCAATCAAGTTATATTTATTTGTATAAAGTATCCGCAACCTTTTCAAAACGGAGTATAAATTGCAAAAATATCCAAAAAATTCCATTTACTTTAAATTATTTTCATTAGTTATTGCTTAATGAAAATTGTATCCCAAGATACTTTCAGCGTATTTTTAATAGTAAGTCTAGCTTATATCGCAAGCTACACACTCACCAATGGCTTTATTGTTCCGTTGCAATCTATGCTCCTGCCATCTTACACGACAGTAATAAGCCTATTATTTTTACCTCATGGTATCAGAATCTTGGCAGCCTACTACTATGGATGGAATGCGTTTTTCTTTTTGATACCATCTACTTACATAATGTGGTTTGTAATTGTGCATGGATCTGGAGTACCCCTACATCCCTTACAGCCAATATTCAGTGTTTTAAGTTGCATCATAGGGGTGAAAGTGGTGTCAAAAAATAAAACGGGCCATATTGAAAAAGAGTGGAAACATCTGCTTCTTGGAGGTTTCATTGGATCTATTTTAAATGGTATTTCTAGCTCCTTTCTCCACAACAATGGAGTATTAACATCTTCAATGTTTGGTTATATCTTTGGAGATATGTCTGGCCAAATTATTTTAATGATCATGCTAATATATATCTTCAAGTTTTTGAGAATGTTTAAATATTAAATATGATATATCAGTTAATCTTCATCGATTGACAGTGGGTTCTTGTCGTGTGATATCATCATAATACGCACCCGTAGCTCAGCTGGATAGAGCACCTGACTTCGAATCAGGGGGTCACAGGTTCGAATCCTGTCGGGTGTACCATTTATACTATAAAAAAGTTTTTCTAACTTTAAACTTACAACTTACTCGTTTTCACTCAAAACAATTTTAGCGACTCTAAAACATTCCAGTGCTTGCGGAACCCCACAATATATCCCAATCACATGAATTATAGCACGAATTTCTTCTTTACTAACGCCATTTTTGACAGCTCCTCTACAATGAATTTCCCACTCATGCATTTCCTAAAGCACCAATCATGA
>DS022282.1:1592645-1594715 GCA_000153745.1 Rhodobacterales bacterium HTCC2255 | reverse complement strand
CAAATTCATCATAGAACGTGTTTTAGGATCAATGACCATCATCTCCCCCATCCAAACCCCAACACCAGGCTGTCATCGCTTCTTGGAAAGGGCGCGTAAAATCATCAGCTGACGCTAAATTTTTTTCAACATATTCTGCACCTAGGGTTGATTTACGTTGTTCTAAACCTTTTAAAAAAAGTTCTTCATCAAAAACACTCATATCTGATACCCCATAATTACTATTAATTCTTCGTTAGATAAAATACTTCAAAAAGATTACCTAGATAAAATTAATTAAACTCTTGCTTCAGACAAAACACCACAGCCAAGCAAGCCAGCAGCATCATCAGTTATTAAGTTAATTTGAAATTTCTCTAAATCTTTTAAATAATGTGAATCTTCTTTAAATGCTTTTTCAAATTTAGATGTCACCTTAGCATTGAAAACTGCACGTGACACACTCCCAGCAAAATAAATACCTCCAAATGGAAGATATTGTACAATTAATTCTCTTGTCATCAGGCCAAGCATCTCAGAAAATAATTCTAACGTATATGTTGCTTCATGATCAGTTTTCTCCAAATGTGCTTTTGATATCACCTCTCCAGATTTAATTTTCCCTGATGTAATGACTTTGTACAAATCACTTAAACCTTTTCCTGAAAATAAATCCTCTACTGTAATGAAACTAGAAGCTCCTATTCTTTTATTTAATGCCTCTTTAACACTGCTAGGGAGAGAAATATGACCAAGTTCAACCTGCAAGCATACAGGTTTTTCATTAATATCTTCCACTACAGGACAAACATTAAAGCCTGTTCCAAGCCCAACAACTAAATATTGTCCATTTTTTCTATTAAATCTCTCAGGACCTATTATGTGTTGGATACCAGCAGATGGTAATTTTTTTAAACTATAACCTAAAGACGTTAAATCGTTGATTAAAACAACATTATCACAGTAAGTAGACTTCTCTATATCTATATCAGAAATTTTCCAATCAAGGTTCGTAAATGAAGCCTTACCTTCAACAATTGGACCCGCAATTGCAATTACACAAGATGAGATCTTTATTGCTTTTTGTGTATGTAGATACTCGGCAATAACTTCATAAAAGGAATTAAACTTATCATTTAAAAAATGTCGTATTGATGCTTCATTCAAAATTCCATTCTGAACAAGTCCCAATCGTGATTGTGTACCACCAACGTCAGCAACTAACGTTATCATTTTCTTTTTTCCATAATCTGGACCTTAATTTAAACGAGACCCAGTCAAGGGGATCGAAGTTGAATGCTTTTACCCTAATTAAGATCAAATTCAAGAGTATCTAAAGTCTTTATCAATGATTTTATAATTATTATAAATTATAAATTATTATTAATATTCAAACTTTAGAATATATAATGGTTGTAAATTTTCTACTTAGTGATTATTTTTAAAATTCATGTTGGAGAGCCTAATGATGTACCCCATTGATTTAAATACTAAAGCTGATGTTAATGCTTATTTTGATGAAGCGACAAACACTATAAGCTATTTGGTAAAAGACCCAAGTAGTAATCATTGTGCAATCATCGATAGTGTTATGGATATGGATTATGCAGCGGGCAGAATTACTTATGAAAACGCAGATAAGCTCATAAATGAAATTCAAAGTCGTGAATTAAAACTTGATTGGATAATTGAGACACATGTTCATGCTGACCACTTAAGTGCAGCGCCATATATTCAACAAAAATTAGGTGGAAAAATTGGTGTTGGCGAGAAAATCATGGTGATTCAAGAAACCTTTGGGAAAATATTTAACGAGGGAACTGAATTTCAACGTGATGGCTCTCAATTTGATGCGCTTTTTAAAGATGGCGACACTTATATGATAGGTAACATGCAAGCTTTTGCAATGTTTACACCAGGACATACTCCTGCATGTATGGTTCACATAATTGGAGATGCTGCATTTGCGGGCGATACTTTATTTATGCCAGACGGAGGGTCAGCTCGTGCTGATTTTCCTGGAGGGGATGCTGGAGAATTATATGACAGTATACAAAAAGTGCTTTCACTACCTGATGAAACTCGTCTGTG
>DS022282.1:1200065-1591948 GCA_000153745.1 Rhodobacterales bacterium HTCC2255 | reverse complement strand
AGCCTGCAGGATTACTGCAGGCTTTTGCTTAATAAGTTTTAACAATTAATTTGGCACTTCACCTTCAACACCTTCAACATAAAAGTTCATACCAGCTAATGTACCATCATCAGCAGTTTCGCCAGCAGCTAGCCATGCAGAACCGTCCTGTTTGTTTATTGGGCCTGTAAAGCTATGTGTTGCGCCGCTAGATAAAGCGTCTTTCAAAGCTTTGGCAGAGGCTTGAACGTCAGCGGGAATATCATTTGAAAAATCACCAATAGCAACCATTCCCTCTTTAATTCCATCCCAAGTAGCTGTTGAAGACCAAGTACCATCCATAACCGCTTGAGTACGTGTAATATAATAAGGCGCCCAATCATCAATTATTGAAGATAAGCGAGCTTTTGGACCAAACTGCTTCATGTCAGATGCTTGGCCAAAAGCATAAATACCTTTTTCCTCTGCTATTGTCATTGCTGCAGGTGAATCAGTATGTTGCATAATGATATCAGCACCCTGTTCAATTAATGCAGTAGCAGCGTCAGCTTCTTTTGCTGGATCAAACCAGGTATAAACCCAAACAATTTTTAATTTTACATCAGGATTTACTTTTTGAGCAGCAATATATGCTGAATTTATTCCACGAATAACTTCAGGTATTGGGAATGAAGCAATGTATCCAATTGTATTGCTTTCAGTCATATGGCCGGCAATATGTCCAATAACTGATCTACCTTCATAAAAACGAGCCGAATATGTTGAAACATTATCTGCTTGTTTATAACCAGTTGCATGTTCAAATTTCACATTTGGAAATTTTTTCGCAACATTTATAGTTGGGTCCATATATCCAAAAGATGTTGTGAAAATTAAATCAGCACCATCTAAAGCCATTTGTGTCATTACACGTTCTGAGTCTGCACCTTCAGGAACTGACTCCACATACATCGTCTCAACTTTATCGCCAAATGCTTCTTCGACAGCTTTACGGCCTTCGTTGTGCTCATATGACCAGCCGAAATCACCAACTGGGCCAACATACACAAAACCAACTTTTGTTTTATCTTCAGCTTGGGCAACCCCACCCAAACCAACGACTAGTGCAGCACCAGTCATAAGTGTTTTTAGCAGCTTCATTTTACTCTCCTATTTGCGAGGCATTTTTACCTCAGTGAATTTAAACCCCTTAAGATGAGGCATGGAAAATTTTGCCTAAAGAGGCCGGTGCATTAATTGATGCACGCGTACGATCCGCAGACATAATAACAAGAACTACGATTGTAACAAGATACGGCGCCATGGAAAGATAAGAAACAGGTATATCAAAGCCATTTGCTTGTAAATTAAGCTGTAAAATAGTTACACCGCCAAATAAATAGGCACCTAAAATCAGCCTCCAAGGCTTCCAACTTGCAAAAACTACAATTGCTAGAGCAATCCATCCAGCTCCTGCAGTCATACCCTCCGTCCATTGCGGTACACGTATTAAAGACAAATAAGCACCACCAAGACCTGCACATGCACCACCAAACATTATAGCTAAAACTCTTATTCGAATAACTTTGTAACCAAGAGCATGAGCCGCATCATGATTTTCACCAACAGCTCTTAAAATTAAACCTACTCGCGTAAATCTTAAGAAAATCCATACAACAAAAACTAAAAATAAACTAAAATAAACCATAAGATCGTGATTGAATATTATTGGCCCAATCACGGGAATATCTGATAATCCAAACCATTCTATCTTTGGTGTGCTTGGGGGCTTTATGCCAGAATAACTATGCCCCAGTAACGCGGCCAAGCCTAGCCCAAATAAGGTTAAAGCTAATCCAGAAGCAACCTGATTTGCTAACAAATATTGCGTTAATATTGCAAATAAGAGCGAAAGTAATGCTCCAGATAATGCCGCAATACAAAAGCCTAACAAAGGACTACCAGTAGAAACAGCAGCTATAAAACCACAAATAGCACCCATTATCATCATTCCTTCAACACCTAAATTTAGGACTCCGGATTTTTCAACAATTAATTCACCAGTAGCAGCTAATAAAATAGGGGTAGCTGCTACAATTAAAGTTGCAATTAAAGATACAATTGAAATGTCCATTATTTAGATATCCCTTTGCCAATTCGTATTTTAAAATTCACTAATATATCAACAGCTAACAAAAAGAATAAAAGCATACCCTGAAACACCTGAATTGATGCTTTCGGCAAACTAAGTTGAGATTGAATAATATCTCCACCAACATAAGTAATAGCTAGAAGTAACCCTGCAAATAGTATTCCAATTGGGTGTAATCTACCTAAAAAAGCAACTATGATTGCTGTAAACCCATATCCAACAGGAAATGTTGTAGTTAATTTTCCAGCAGGCCCAGTAAGCTCAAATAAGCCAGCCATTCCCGCCAAGGCTCCCGATATTCCTAGGCAAATAGCAATCATTTTGTTTGGGTCTACCCCAGCAAATTTGGCTGCTCTAGGCGCCTGTCCGGCCAACCGGACATTAAATCCAAATATATGCCGCGTAATGGCAATATATGCAAAAATAACCATTCCTAATGTTGTTAAAACTCCCCAATGTATTCCCGTTCCTGCCCATAGCTCAGGATTATGAGCAGATGGAAAGTCTTGAAATGAACGGCTTTCAGGAAAGTTGAACCCATCAGGGTTTCGAAGGGGCCCAGTAACCATCCCAATAAGAAAATTAAAAGCAACATAAACAAGCATTAGAGAAACAAGGATCTCATTGGCATTAAACTTAATCTTCAAATATGCTGGAATTAAAGCCCACAACAACCCACCAATTGATCCCATTACGATCATTAAAGGAAATACTAAAAAGCTATCTAATGGATATAATGCTAAACCAGTCGCACCACCAATTACAGCGCCCATTATAAATTGTCCCTCAGCACCAATATTCCAAATACCGGCCCTAAAACCAAAAGACAGCCCAAGTGCAATCATTATAAGGGGTGCAGCTTTCACTAAGATTTGACCTCTATAATAAAACGCATGCTCTCCAAATACAGGATCCCAAAAAATCATTCGGATTGCGTCAACTGGATTTTTACCAAGAAACACAAAAAGCATTCCCCCAAAAATCATAGTTGCTATGACTGCAAAAATAGGTGTCAATCCGATCATTATATTTGAAGGGTCGGGTCTTGGTTCTAAACGTATCATGCTACTTTAGTTCCCCCCATCATTAGCCCAATAGCTTCAATAGTTATTCCCTTTGCAGGTCGTGGGGTTGATATTTGACCTTCAGATAGAACCATAAAGCTATCAGATATTTCCATTAATTCATCTAGATCTTGGCTGATTACTAATACACCAGCTCCACCTTCAGCAAGCTCTAGCAACGCCTGCCTAATAAAAGCCGCTGCAGCTGCATCAACACCCCATGTTGGTTGATTAACTATAAAAACTTTTGGATTTTGTAAAATTTCACGTCCAATGACAAATTTCTGTAAATTTCCTCCCGATAAAGACTTTGCTCCGTTTCGAACTGATGGAGTTCTAACATCAAATTGTTGGACAATTTTCTCAGCAAAAGCTATTGCCCCAGGTTTATTCAAAAAACCTCTTCGACCTAATTTTTGACGTTGAAATCCGGACAAAAGTGTATTTTCAGCGAGGCTCATTTCTGGAGCAGCGGCATGACCTAGCCGTTCTTCAGGAGCAGTCAAAAGACCTAGTAATCTGCGTTGAATAGGATTTGATTGACCTATTTGTTTATTTTCTAATTTAATAGAATTTAAACCAGATAGAACTTCGCCAGATAATGCTAGCATAAGCTCATCTTGCCCATTACCAGCTACTCCTGCTACTCCCATTACTTCACCTGCACGCAAATTAAAGGAAATATTTTTTAATGCCGTTCCAAAAGGATCTGATGATTTTAATGATAAATTATTTACTTCTAATATAGGTGCACCAAAGTTTGCTTTTGATTTTTTTGGAGATTTAAGTTTTGAGCCAACCATCATCTCAGCCATACTTTTAGCAGTTTCATTTTTAGGAATACATGTTCCAATTACTTTACCACGTCGAAGTATTGTGGCTCGCTCACATAACACCTTAATTTCTTCTAATTTATGTGAAATATATAGAATAGACGTCCCTTCATCTCTAAGACGGCGTAGTGTCAAAAACAAAGCATCAACTTCTTGAGGCGTCAAAACAGATGTTGGTTCATCCATTATCAACAATTTAGGATCTTGTAATAAACAACGAATTATCTCTACACGTTGACGTTCCCCAACTGATAGATCTCCTACCAGTCTTTTAGGATCTAAACTCAATCCATATTTATATGATACCTTGGTAATGCGATCAGATAAAATACTTGAACTCGGTGGGTTTTCCATACCTAAAGCAATGTTTTCAGCAACAGTTAAAGCTTCAAAAAGAGAAAAATGCTGAAATACCATTGCAATGCCAGCTAGCCTAGCTGTACGCGGTTCAGAAGGAGTAAAACCCTTTCCTTCTAGCCTCATCATTCCATAATCAGGCTGAACCAAGCCATAAATCATTTTTACTAATGTGGACTTTCCTGCACCATTTTCACCTAACAATGCATGGATTTCTCCCTTACCAACTTCAAATGTAATATCGTCATTAGCTATTACACCAGGGTATTTTTTTGTTAGATTATTCAGCGCAATAAGTGTCATGTATTATCCCCATAAGTCTTTATTCCACCTAAATTATTTACACTGTATATTTAAATAACAAGTATACAGAAGTATAACTTTACTAGTGCAGAATGATATAACCTTAACTCAGGTTAATATTACTGGAAAGTATTCATTTTAGAACAAAAAAAACCCCCGTGAAACACGAGGGTTAATTTAATATTATTTTAATATTACTCGTCTTCAGGCAATACTAAATTTAGAACTACTGCTAATACTGCTGTCGGAGCTACAGCTGATGTTGCTAATGTTTTCCAGATACCTGGCAAATATTGAACAGCAGATGGGACTAAATTAAGCCCAAGTCCTACAGCCAATGAAACAGATATAATAATCATATTGCGGCGTGACATTTGCACCGTTGACAGCATATTCATACCTGCTGCTGCAACCATCCCAAACATAACAATAACCCCACCACCAAGAACTGGTAATGGCATAGATGCAATCAATGCACCAACTTTTGGTATTAATCCACAAACAATCATTATTATACCGGCAATTGTTACAACATGACGAGACATTATCCCTGTCATACCAACAATGCCTACATTCTGACTAAATGATGTATTAGGTAAGCCACCGAATACTGCAGCTACAGCAGTACCTAGTCCGTCTGCGTAAGTAGCACCAGAAACTTCTTCATCAGTTGCATCACGTCCTGCACCAGCTTTTGTTGTAGCCGATGCATCCCCAACAGTTTCAATTGCGGAAACTATTGATACTAAAGTTACACCAAAAACTGCAGCCAAGCTAAATTCAAAGCCATACGGAAACGCTGTAGGGATTTGAAAAAATCCTGCTTTCGCAACAGCACCAAAATTTACCATTCCTTGCGCCCAAGCCACAACATAACCTGCGACAAGGCCGATCAAAATTGCTGCACTTGAAACTAATCCTCGTCCCATAAATTTACAGATAAGGGAAACCACAACTACCGTAAGGGCTGCGAACCAATGCATCATTGACCCAAAGCTAGCAGCTTCCATTTGGAAATTAGCTGCACCACCTGCTGCATATTTGATTGCAACAGGAATCAAATAAAGGCCAATTGCTAATATCACCAAGCCCGTTACCAATGGTGGGAACATAAAACGTAAATGTTTAATAAAACCACCAAGTATAAAATGAATTATACCACCTATAAGACAAGCCGTTAGAGCTACGCCTAATCCTTGGGTAGCCGAAATCCCGGCAAGAACACCTACAAATGCAAAGCTTGTTCCTTGCATAATTGGCAAACGCGCTCCTATTGGACCTATACCAATTGTTTGAAATAATGTTGCTATACCAGCAAAAAGCATTGCCATTTGAATAAGATAAACTTGCTCAGCACTACCAAAGGCAAGACCTGCAGCACCCGCTACAATGACCGATGGCGTAACGTTAGAAGCAAACATTGCTAATACATGTTGAACACCTAATGGAATTGCCTGCCCCATTGGTGGTGTGACGTTTGGATCCCTCATTTCTTCTGGAGACCCCGTTGTAGAATTTGTCATTTTATTCCCCTATTTCTTGCATCTAAAAAAGATACGTTATGCTGTGATTGCTCACAAACTGACTAAGGGATGGCAGAAATAAAAAGAAAAACAAGAAAAATCTTATAAAGAATGCCTATTATCAAAATTATCAATATAATCTTTAAGGTTTAGATAAAACTTTAAAGTTAAGGTATAATATTTATGATTATATTTAACATTTTAAGGTATTTTTAAAAGTTTTATAAAAAATCTCTTAACATATTGTTTTTAATTAGAATTAATATTAGTTTTAGCAGTTATCAAAAAGATAATAATTCAATAAATTATTAAAAATGAAATTGAATAAAGTCAAAATTATGAATGCATAAAGTGATGTAAAAAATATCTTTTTCAAAAAAAAGGAATCATTAAAAAGTAAAATGGTTACTAATATAGAAAATAATCCTTAGTGATTAACTCATTAAACGTTTTACTCTTTTATTAACGCGTTCAACAATCATACCCTCTTCTTGGTTAACCAACCTACCGCTTGATACAACAGGCTTACCCTCAACGAACAGGTCTCTGACATTAAAAGGACCATTTAACACCAGGGCGGCAACCGGATCCCAAGCTCCTGCAGCAGCAAGACCAGTAATATCCCAAATTGCAATATCTGCCCTTTTACCTATTTCTATTGAACCTAAATCAATACGATTTAAAACTGAAGCACCCCCGAGCGTTGCTATCTCTAGAGCTTCACGCGCTCTCATGGAATTTGCTCCATTTTTTACACGTTGTAGTAAAAGCAATTGTCTTGCCTCCGATAGCAAATGCCCGGCATCATTTGATGCAGACCCATCAACTCCAAGACCAACCTTCACTCCTCCGTCTCTCATTTCACGAACAGGCGCAATACCTGATCCCAATCTACAATTTGAGCAAGGGCAATGGGCTACACCCGTCTTGGTTCTAGCAAACAAATTAATTTCATCAGAATTTAATTTAACACAATGCGCATGCCAAACATGATTTCCAGTCCAACCTAGACGCTCTGCATATTCACCTGGTCTACAACCAAATTTTTCTAACGAATAGGCTATATCTTCATCATTTTCAGCAAGATGGGTATGCAGCATGACATTTTTATCTAACGCCATGGCAGCAGTATCTCTCATTAAACCCTCTGAAACAGTGAAAGGTGAGCATGGCGCTAAGCCAACTTGCACCATTGCATTTTGTGATGGATCATGGAGTTGGCTTATAACTCTTTCAAAATCCTTTAAAATCAAAGATTCTTTTTCAACTAAGCTATCAGGTGGAAGGCCACCATTACTTTCCCCAACTGACATTGCTCCTCTTGTGGCATGAAATCTTACACCGATAGATTGTGCCCCATTTATTGCATGCTCCATTTTCACGTCATTTGGAAAAATATATTGATGATCTGAACTTAAAGAACACCCAGACAAGGCCAACTCAGCCAACCCTGATTGAGCAGATACATACATATCTTCACCTTCCATGCGTTGGAAAATCGGATAAAGTGTTTTGAGCCAGCCAAATAATAAGGCATCTTGCCCTGCGGGCACGCCACGAACTAAAGATTGAAATAAGTGATGATGTGTATTTATTAATCCTGGCGTAACAACGCAACCAGTTGCATCAATAATTTCATCTGCAGTACTTAAGTTGTTGCCAACCCCGATAATAGCACCGTTTTCAATTAGAATACTTGCGCCTTTTAATTCTGCTCTCTTTGCATCCATTGTAACAACAACATCAGCATTTTTTATTAAAGTAGTTGTTTTTCTCATCACAAGGCCTTTGTTTTAGCGAGCTAGAACATATTGATTAACTAATAATATAACTTCAATATTTATTAAAAATGGAAATACTTTTACCATAAAGTATTTCCACCAACTTCAATTCATTGGCTAAGGTTCACCCCGAACAGCACCTTGTGAAGCATTCGTTACTAAAGATGCATAAGCTCTCAAAGCTTTACTTACTTTACGTTTTCTTTCTTCTTCTGGCGCCCAAGCACCTTCGCCTTTAGCAATCATTTGCTCTCTTCTTACGCTTAATTCATCTTCCGATAAGGCAACATTAATTGTACGATTTGGTATATCAATTTCAATAATATCACCTTCTTTAATTAAACCAATATTTCCACCCTCAGCAGCTTCAGGTGAGACATGTCCAATTGAAAGGCCAGATGTACCACCTGAGAAACGGCCATCAGTTATTAAAGCACATTCTTTTCCCAAACGCATGGATTTCAAATAAGATGTTGGGTAAAGCATTTCTTGCATGCCCGGACCACCTTTTGGGCCTTCATATCTAATGACTACTACATCTCCTGCTGTAACTTCTTTATTTAAAATGCGATTAACAGCCGTATCTTGACTTTCACATACAACCGCTTTTCCACTAAATTTAAGAATGCTATCATCCACACCAGCTGTTTTAACCACACAACCTTCTTGAGCGATATTACCAAATAAAACAGCAAGGCCACCATCACTGCTAAATGCATTATCTTTGTTTCGAATAACCCCACTTGCTCGGTCAAGGTCTAGCTCATTATATTCTCGTGATTGGCTAAATGCTTGAGTTGTTCGAATTCCTCCTGGAGCAGCTAGAAATAAATCATGCGCTTCTTTATTATTAGTTATAGCAACGTCCCAATTTGTAATTGCTTGAGCCATTGTGGGAGTATGAATTGTAGAAACAGATGTATCTAATAATCCACAACGATCAAGTTCACCAAGTAAAGCAAAAATCCCACCTGCACGATGTACATCTTCCATATGTACATTTGCCACTGCAGGAGCAACTTTACATAAACATGGAGTGGTTCGTGATAAACGGTCAATATCATCTACAGTGAAGTCCACCTCAGCTTCTTTCGCCATAGCAAGTAAATGCAAAATGGTATTAGTAGATCCACCCATGGTAATATCCATTGTCATAGCATTTTCAAAGGCTGCTTTCGTAGCAATCCCACGAGCAGTGAGGTCTTTTTCACCTTTTTCATAATGCCGCTTGGTAAGATCTACAATTAATCTCCCAGCCTCTCGGAATAGTGCTTCTCGTTTTGAATGCGTAGCTAATGTTGAGCCATTACCAGGCAATGCAAGTCCAAGAGCTTCTGCCAGGCAATTCATAGAATTAGCTGTGAACATACCAGAGCAAGATCCACATGTCGGACAAGCAGCTTCTTCAATTGCTTGAACGTTTGCATCAGACATATCAGGGTTTGCAGCTTCAATCATGGCATCAACAAGATCTACTTTTCGCAATTCACCATCAATATCGACTTTGCCTGCCTCCATTGGTCCTCCAGAGACAAATACTACAGGAATGTCTAACCTTAAAGCAGCCATAAGCATACCAGGAGTAATTTTATCACAATTTGAAATACATACCATCGCATCAGCACAATGTGCATTAACCATATATTCTACACTGTCAGCAATAATTTCACGACTTGGTAAAGAATAAAGCATTCCATCGTGACCCATCGCAATACCATCATCAACCGCAATGGTATTAAATTCCTTGGCAACTCCACCACTAGCTTCAATTTCACCAGCAACAAGCTGTCCCAAATCTTTCAGATGGACATGGCCTGGAACAAACTGGGTAAATGAGTTTACAACTGCAATGATTGGCTTGCCAAAATCTTCATCTGTCATACCAGTTGCTCGCCAAAGACCACGGGCTCCCGCCATATTTCGGCCATGTGTTGTTGTTCTAGAACGATATGGGATCATTATTTTATCCTGTGTAAAAGTTATGGATATAGTTTTGCCAAAAATATAATTTAAATACTAGGTGATTCTAATAATTATGTTCATAATATTGTCGTATTAATACTATATGTAATCATTAATTGATAATATATGCATTTATGAAATATAGATAAGAATTCTTCTCTTACAATAACTTTTAGGAACCAAAATGTTAGAAAATACGAAATTAGTGTCACTTTTAGATGATCCTAGCCTTCTCGCAAAAAAGGCATATGTTGCTGGCGAATGGGTAAGTGCTAAAGACGGTAAAACATTTGATGTAGTTAATCCTGCTACAGGTGAAGTTATTGCTAAATTACCAGATTTAGATGTTAAAGATGCCAAACATGCAATTGACGAGGCTGCTATAGCTCAGAAAAAATGGGCGGCATATACAGGAAAAGAACGCGCATCCATTTTGCGTGAAATGTATAACCTAATGACTTTGAATGCGAAAGATTTAGGAATAATTTTAACATCCGAGATGGGCAAACCCCTAGCAGAGGGCACTGGTGAAATTGCATACGCCGCAAGTTTTTTTGAATGGTTTGGAGAAGAAGCAAAACGTATATATGGAGAAACAATTCCTGGGCACATGCGTGATAAGCGTATAACAGTTCTTAAAGAACCAATCGGTGTTGTTACATCGATTACTCCTTGGAACTTTCCTTCAGCAATGATTACACGAAAATTAGCCCCAGCATTAGCTGCTGGATGTTCATTTGTTGGTCGCCCAGCAACTGAAACACCCCTCTCAGCCTTAGCTATAGCAATAATTGCTGAAAGAGCTGGACTTCCAAAAGGATTATTATCAATTTTAACATCCTCAAAATCTCACGAAATTGGTCTAGAGTTTTGCACAAACAGTAAAGTAAGAAAATTAACTTTTACAGGTTCGACCCAAGTAGGACGAATCTTAATGCGTCAATGCTCTGATCAAATTATGAAACTTTCACTGGAATTAGGGGGGAATGCTCCTTTTATTGTATTTGATGATGCAAATTTAGATGATGCTGTAGATGGAGCAATTATTTCTAAATTCCGCAACAATGGTCAAACTTGTGTTTGTGCAAATCGTATTTATGTTCAATCAGGTGTTTATGATGCTTTTGCAGAAAAATTAATAAAACGCGTCGAGTCTATGACCGTTGGGAATGGCATGAACCCTGAAGTAATAAATGGTCCACTTATTGATATGGCAGCTGTTGAAAAAGTTGAAGAGCATATTGCAGATGCCGTTGCCAAAGGTGCAATAGTCAAAACTGGTGGAGCCCGTCATAAATTAGGGGGAACATTTTTTGAGCCAACAGTTGTCACGGGGGCGAATTCTGAAATGTTAATGACAGAAGAGGAAACTTTTGGCCCGTTAGCACCATTATTTAAATTTGAATCTGAAGAAGATGTTATAAAAGCAGCGAACGATACTATTTATGGTTTAGCATGTTATTTTTATGCAAACGATTTAAGCAGAGTGACGCGTGTACAAGAAAAATTAGAGTATGGTATCGTTGGAGTAAATACCGGCATAATATCAACTGAAGTTGCACCTTTTGGTGGTGTAAAGCAATCAGGATTAGGTAGAGAAGGTTCACATCATGGAATACAAGATTTCCTAGAAATGAAATATATTTGTACCTCTATAAAATAATATTAAATCAAAAAGACGCCACCCGTGGAGGAATGGATGGCGTCAAAACCCAAAGTTTGAATAAATACATCACATTTGGGAACAAAGCTCATGCTAGAAAAGGGGAAGAACTAGCCTAGAGCTGTGTGTCTTTAAAAGCACTGTATTAAATAGCTTTTGTGCTTAATTTTTCTTTTGATGCTTTACCATTGATTGTTGCAGAATTTGCAATTTCAATTTTTCGCGGCTTTAGCGCCTCAGGCACTTCTCGTAAAAGATCAATATGTAGTAACCCATCTCGAGTTTCAGCACCAATAGGCCGGACGTGATCAGCTAATTGAAAGCGTTTTTCAAATGCTCTTTGAGCAATTCCTCGGTGCAAATAAGTCACTTGATCATTGGAAATTTCTGCCTTCTTGGCAGCAATGACCAGTTGACCTTCACGCATTTCAACATTGAGCTCATCTTCATTAAAGCCAGAGACTGCTACTGTAATACGATACTTATTCTCGCCAGCTTTTTCGATGTTGTATGGTGGGTAAGTTGTTGTCCCAGTGTCTGCTGTGAGTGCTACATCTAGCATACTTGCTAAACGATCAAAGCCAACTGTTGAACGGTATAATGGTGTAAAATCATAGTTACGCATGTGCATATCCTTTTCTAAGCGATACGTTAAATCGGCCTTCCTTATGGACAGACCAGGTTAGTTTTGGACCCCATGTGGGCATCCGATATGTAATATACAGTAAGTAATTTTAGTTTGGCAAGTGGTTTTTGAATATTTTTTTTAACAATAAATTATGATTATTATTAATTTATTAAACTTTCTTTAAAAAACTTTATCTCTGAAGCATCATTTATTTCAAAAATTTGACTAATTAATTCATTAAATGGCCTCTCAAGAGATACACCTAAAGATACGTTAATTTTACCTAATACTGCTTTAGCAGATATAATTGATGCAATTTTAAATTGACTATCTTCCCATATAAATATCGGGGCCCCAGAAGCCCCAAAATCAACAGAACAGCTGGTAATAATTATTTTGTTTTTACGTTCTATTATATTGCACTCTTCTTTTTTTATTACTGCCAAAGAAGAACTTTCAACATATGAAGCAATATAAATGTTTTGTTTATTAATAGATGATTTATGAAATGCATAAGGTTTAATGCCATTTGCCTTCATAGGCATTGAAAGCTCTATAATTGCTAAATCTGCAGAAACAATTTCGTCATTTATAATATTAGAGGTTTTATATTTTTGATGAATAAAAACATTTTTGGCTTGGCCATAAGCTGACGCACCTTCATTACCCCATCCTGCTGAAAACTGAATTCTATTAGACTCATGAGCGTTACCAGTCTTTTCATTTATAACGCAATGTGCGGCTGTTAGAATATATGTATCTGAAATTAATGCTCCAGAACATAATCTATGATTGCCTCCAATTATATTAACTCGTCCGACACCAGACCAAGTTAATTGGTTTTCATAAACTTTTAATTTTTTTGGAATATCATTAGCACTTAAGCTTAATCCAAAGCAAATTAGAACAATTGAAAATATAAATTTCATTTTTTTCCCCTATGGGCACTTTACGCATGAAATACGTTCTGTCCAAATAGAAATTTCTGAAATAATATTTAAACACAATGAAAATGTAATTATGCCATTTTGGAGGGCTTTGGCCCTCCTGTAGCCCAATCTAGGAGTTCTACTGTGTGAACCACTGGAACTCCAATAGCAGATCCAATTTGCACCATACAACCAATATTTCCAGCACTTATAACATCAGGTTTAAGAATTTCTAAAGTCTCAACTTTACGGGTTTTAAGTTTTTTTGAGATCTCTGGCTGCATTAAATTATAAGTTCCAGCAGAACCACAACAGAGGTGGCTATCTTTTGGCTCCAGTACAGTAAATCCAGCATTCTGTAATAATGTTTTAGGATGCGTTTTTATTTGCTGCCCGTGCTGAAGAGAGCATGCAGCATGATATGCGACTCGTATGGCTGATGTTGATGAAACTTTCAAACCAAGGTCTATCATTATCTCTGTTATATCTTTTGCTAAAGACCCAACTGTTTTAGCATCATTTTCCAATGGATCTCCTAAAAACATATTCCCATAATCTTTAACTGTTGTTCCACATCCACTAGTATTGATGACTATCGCATCAAGGCCATCACCATTTAGTTCAGACATCCATGCATTTATATTTTTTGCAGCTGATATGTGACTTTGTTTTGACTTGCCCATATGGTGAGTTAGCGCTCCACAACAACCTGCACCTTGAGCAACAACCACCTCACATCCATGACGTCGAAGTAATCTTATGGTTGCATCATTAATGTCTGTGTCTAAAGCTTTCTGAGCACACCCCGTCATCAAAGCTACACGCTTAATACACTTTCCTTCTGCAGGGAAAACTTGAGGCTTATCATTTAAACTAGGTACAGGTATTTTTTTAGGCGCAAAATCAACCATATTTCGTATTTTTGAGGGCATTAAAGGTGCAAGAGGTTTTACTAATCGAGCAGACTTCATTGCAAACCTAAATCTTTTATCATAAGGCAATATTTGCGCCAATGTAGCCCGCATAATTCTATCAAAAATTGGCCGTTTGTAATTATCTTCAATATACTCTCGAGCATGATCTACTAGATGCATATAGTTAACACCTGATGGGCAAGTCGTCATGCAGGCAAGACAAGAAAGACATCTATCTACATGCTTAACTACTTTTGCATCAGGCTTGCGTTGGTTTTCAAGCATATCTTTTATAAGATATATGCGTCCACGTGGGCTATCTAATTCATCGCCTAATATTTGATATGTAGGGCATGTTGCAGTGCAAAATCCACAATGAACACAATTTCGCAAAACGGCATTTGAACGAGCAATTTTTGGTTCATTTAATTGAGCTTTAGTAAAATTTGTTTGCATTATCCCATAATCCCAACATTTAGAATATTTCGAGGATCAAATTTTTTTCTTAAACCTTCTTCAATTCCCTTAATTAGTTTACTTTGGATCGGCATTGCCTCAGCCCCTCCTCCATTGCCACGCACCAAAGTTATATGACCTTGGATATCAGAAAGGTGATCACGAATATTTATATTATCTGGTACAGATAAATATACCAATCCACCCCCCCAATCATATTGCGCTTCAGCTTTTATTCCTGACTTAAGCAAAGTTTCCATTATTTTTGGCCCAGAGGTTGGCTTTACAGATAATCGCCAAATTGATGTTTTTGTTTTTGAAAAAACTGAAACATTTCCGATTGAATTCCATAATTTGTTGTTTTTATTTGTATTAGTTTCTACGCTAATCTCATAACCAGAGAATAATCTTTTTAATGCTTCAGTTCGGTAGGCAACTGAAGCATTAAAACCTTCAATACGAATTAAAGTTTCATCATTCAAATGGGCAGCACCATTGACATCATTAGGTGACCCAAGTGCTTTACATAATGCAGATATTCCACGTTCATCGTTTAATCCGTGCAATATAATTGAAGCACTAGCTTCAGGTTTTGGCAATAACTTAAATGATAATTCTGTCATTACCCCAAGCGTTCCATAACTTCCCGCCATCAGTTTTACTAAATCATAGCCAGTAACGTTTTTCATTACTCTACCACCATTTTTTATAACTGTTCCCATACCATCAACAAACCTTACTCCTATTAAGCTATCTCGGCATGCCCCAGTTTGAATTCGACGTGAACCAGATATATTGCAAGCTACTACTCCTCCAATAGTACTGTTTCCCTCAGAGCCTAACAGATCACAGTGATCCATTGGCTCAAATGGAAGTTGTTGGTTAACTTCATTGAGAGCTTTCTGAACATCTTTCAATGGTGTTCCAGACTGAACTACCAATGTAAGTGCAGCAGGTTCCAATAATGTAATTCCTGATAGTCCAGATGTAGCTAAACTTTTCTTAGCGTGAACAGAATTACCCAACCCTAAACGAGTCCCCCCGCCAACGATTCTTACAGGCTTGGAAACATCTGACAAAAATTCAGAAAGTTCTGCTTCGGTAGTTGGTGCTATCATGCTGCACGTCTGTTTTCAGTAGATATTAAGGGGAAAACTTTTGCTCCGTTTAATAACCATTTTGGGTCAAAAACATCTTTTATGTTTAATTGTGCTTCAATATCTTGATGAGAGTATTGGTCAAACATTAGGTCACGCTTCTCAACACCAACACCATGTTCACCAGTAAGACACCCACCTACTTCAACACATAGTCGTAAGATTTCTGCACCCATTTGCTCACAAAGCTCTAAATCTCCAGGCTTATTGGCATCAAAAAGTATTAAGGGATGCATATTACCATCTCCCGCATGAAAAACATTGCCAACTTTTAATCCATATTCATCACCTATTTCACCTATCCGCTTTAGAACATAAGGTAGCTCCGATACTGGAATAGTTCCATCAAGGCACATGTAGTCACTGATTTGTCCAATTGCTCCAAATGCAGATTTACGGCCAAGCCAAATCTTTGCACTTTCTTCATCAGATTTACTTTCGCGTAGCTCAATTGGATTATGTTTTTCTGCAATAGCAATAATTTTTTCAAGTTGTTCTTGAATTTCTGGCTCTGACCCTTCGACTTCTACTATTAGAAGAGCTTCAGCATCTGGATAACCTGCATTTGCAAAGTTTTCACTTGTTTCGATACATAAGCGATCCATAAATTCCATGGCTACAGGAAGCACTCCAGCTTTTATGATATCCGCAACACACGCTCCAGCCACTTCATTTTTATCAAATGCAATCAGAACAGGTCTTGCTCCAACAGGTTTGCTTAAAATACGAAGTGTGGCTTCAGTTACTACACCCAACTGACCCTCTGAGCCACAAATTAACCCGAGCAAATCAAGACCAGCAGAATCAAGGTGATTTCCACCAATCTCAACAATTTCGCCATCCATCATTACCATGGTGACACCCATTAAATTATTTGTTGTTACACCATATTTTAGACAATGGGCTCCTCCAGAATTCATCCCAATATTTCCTGCAATTGCACATGCAAGCTGACTGCTTGGATCTGGAGCATAAAAAAATCCATCTTCTTCTACAGCACCTGAAACAGAAAGATTTGTACGGCCAGATTGCACACGGATTAATCGATTATCATAATCAGTTTCTAAAACATTATTTAATTTAGCCACACCTAAAATTACACAATCAGCTGTTGGCATAGCTCCACCAGCTAGGGATGTACCAGATCCTCGAGGAACTACAGGAACACCTTCCTCATGGCATATTCTAAGAATATCCGAGACTTGTTTTGTTGTTTCAGGCAATACAGCAATCATCGGCAAACATCGGTATGCAGTTAAAGCATCACATTCATAAGCTCGCGTTTCATGTTCCTCTGAAATTACTGCTTCAACTGGCAAAACTTTACTTAATCGTCGAACAATATGTGATTTTTTATTCAATACTGCAGCACTAGGTGTTGGCATTTCCATTTAAGATATCCTTTTCATATTGGTAAAATAATATTACCAATTATAAAAAGCAAGCTTTTTTTGTAGATGTCGTTTAACAGTAGTATAATTACGATACTTGATTATAATTTACTCATGATATCAATAAAATTTACCTACTATAATAAAACTTTACACAGCCTTAATATCAATATTTATATATGAATATATTGTTGAAAAGCATCATGAAAAAAAATTTAAAGAAAAAAAATTCCGATAGCATAGTACAAGCAGCTATGTCTGCATCAAAAAAAGGTCCACCACCTGTACATCTTTGGAATCCTCCGTTTTGCGGAGACTTAGATATGCGGATTGCAAGAGATGGCACTTGGTTTTATTTGGGAACACCGATTGGCAGAGCACCTTTAGTAAAACTATTTTCCTCGATTATTAGAAAAGATGGAGATGATTACTTTCTAGTAACCCCTGTAGAAAAAGTTGGAATTATTGTTGATGATGCTCCATTTTTAGCCGTTGATTTTGATGTCAAAAATGAGGGATTAAACCAAATAATTAATTTTCATACTCACGTGGGTGACGAGGCAATTGCTTGTGAGCATAATCCTATTAGAGTTCTTCGTGATGAAGGGACAGGCGAGCCTAGTCCATATATCTTGATAAGATCAAATTTAGAGGCACTCATTGATCGGAAAAGCTTTTATAGACTCGTGGAGCTTGGTTCTGTGCAAAACTTGGAGGGGATTGATTGGTTTGGAATACGCTCAAGTGGAATATTTTTTCCAATCATTCCAGAAGCTGAATTGAATTAATGAATTATAATTTTTATCAATATCTGAGATAATTTGCATCCCAGATATTGATAAAAGAAACTAATTAGCCTTTGTCCATGGGCCAAAATCTTTACCGGCCTCAACAATTTCATACATTACACATGGTTCGTCACCAACGACCCAACCATCATGCCCAGGGGCAAAATAGTAAGCATCCCCAGGCCCAACTTCAATTTTTGAACCATCATCATGTGAGCAACCTAGACGGCCTGAAATAACAACACCAACATGGCCTGCCTGGCAACTGTGTCCCCCAACTGTTGGCTTGATACACTCTGACCATACCCAGCCTGGTTGAAGAACTAATTTTGATGCATTAATATTTCCTAATTTTACAATATCTACTCTTGCTTTTGGAGGTGTTTTCACTTCATCAGCATCATCAAAATTCTTTGAATATAAATTCGACATTCTTTTCTCCTTAATGAATTGAGGTACTAAATATATAAGCTTTTTCTCAAATAAGGCTTTTCAACAAAGCGATCTCAATAATATTTTCACTCATGTCAGAAAGATATGAGTTAACAATCATGCTAAATAAAAAAAATTATCGTTCAAGAATTAAATTTTATCTAATTAATGCGCATCTGCCCAATTATTACCGAAACCAGCATCAACAACTAATGGTACATCAAGTTTAACAACTGGCTCACTTGCTTTTTCCATTATATTTCTTACGACTTCTGTAGTTTCATTTAGAGCATCTTTGTTTACTTCAAATATTAATTCATCGTGCACCTGAAGCAACATTTTAGCTGGCAAATGCGAAATAGCATTCGGCATTTGCACCATCGCACGCCGAATAACATCTGCTGCTGTTCCTTGAATTGGTGCATTTATAGCAGCTCGCTTTGCAAAACCCGCTTGTGGTCCTTTCGCATTGATTTCACTGGTATGAATTTTTCTACCGAATAAGGTTTCAACATATCCATTTTCTTTGGCAAAACTAACCGTTTCATCCATATAAGTTCTAATCCCTGGGAATCTTTCAAAATACGTATCAATAAACGATTGCGCTTCTTTTCTAGGTATACGCAGATTTCTAGCAAGTCCAAACCCACTTATACCATAAATAACACCAAAGTTTATTGCCTTTGCTTGGCGCCTAACCATTGGATCCATATTCTCCAATGGAACATTAAACATTTGTGATGCTGTAAGTGCATGAATATCTTGGCCTTCATGAAACGCTTGCTTAAGAGTATCAATTTTTGCGATGTGTGCCAAAATACGAAGTTCAATTTGACTATAATCAAGAGATAACAAAACATTGCCTTCTTCAGCAATAAAGGCTTCTCGGATCTTTCGCCCTGCTTCTGATCGAATTGGGATATTTTGTAAATTTGGGTCAGTGGATGATAAGCGCCCAGTTGATGCACCCGATATTACATATGATGTATGTACTCGCCCAGTATTTGGATTAATATGACCTTGCAAGGCATCTGTATAAGTACTCTTTAATTTGGACATTTGACGCCAATCAAGCACTTTAACAGGCAGCTCGTGGCCCTCTGATGCCAAATCCTCTAATACATCCACACCTGTACCATACGCACCTGTTTTACCTTTTTTCCCGCCCGGCAATTCTAATTTATCAAATAGTATTTCACCTAATTGTTTTGGTGATCCAACGTTAAAAGTTTGGCCTGCTAAATTATAGATTTCTGCTTCAAGTCCAGACATTGATTGTGCAAAATTATTAGACATTCGGCTTAATGTATTTCGGTCGACCTTAATGCCATTCATTTCCATTTTAGCCAATACAGGTATAAGAGGTCTTTCCAATGTTTCGTAAATTTTAGTCACACTGCTCTCATGCAACATTGGCTTAAATAGCTTCCAAAGTCGGAGCGTAATATCAGCATCTTCAGCAGCATAATTTACCGCATCATTAATTGATACTTTATCAAAAGTAATAGCAGATTTTCCAGATCCTAATAAAGTTTTTATACTTATAGGCTTATGATTTAAGTATCTTTCTGAAAGATAATCCATACCATGATTATGTTTGCCCCCATTTATTGCGTAGGAGAGCAGCATAGTGTCATCTACTGGAGCTAAATTAACATCATATCTTGCAAATATTTTTGTGTCATATTTAACATTTTGACCAATTTTTATAATTGAGGGGTCTTGCAAAACAGGCCGTAAAATTTCTAATGCTTCATCGAGGTTTATTTGGCCATTACAAAGAGACGCACCTCCAAACAAGTCATTCTCACCATTAGTATGGCCAACAGGAATGTAACAAGCTTCTCCAATTTCTACTGACAGACATATTCCAACTAAATCAACAATCATGTCATTTAATCCAGTAGTCTCTGTATCAACAGCAACATAACCACGCTGGTATATTTTTGTTACCCAGCGATTTAAGTCATTAATATTATCAATAAGTTCATATTTTTCTGTATTGATAGAAATAGACTCTGCTTCTGTTATCTGATCTTCATTATTAATTCTGTCTGAAGAAATTTCTGGAGCACTAACACCAAGCTTATTTGCTATGCGAGCAGACATAGTTCTAAATTCCATTTCAGCAAGAAATTTCAATACAACTTCAGGATCAGGGGCTTGCACTTGAAAATCATCAAAATCACAATCCATTTCCATATCTGTTTTTAATGTAACAAGGTCACGACTTGTACGAATTTGATCCGCATTTTCGATTAATGTTTCTCTTCGTTTTGGCTGTTTAATTTCAGAGGCACGCTCTAAAAGACTATCAAGATCACCATATTCATTAATTAAAAGTGCTGCGGTTTTCACACCAATACCTGGTGCCCCAGGTACATTGTCCACACTATCACCCGCAAGTGATTGCACATCAATGACACGGTTAGGAGCAACTCCAAATTTTTCTTCTACTTGCTCAGGACCAATTCGTTTATTTTTCATGGCATCGTACATTTCAACACCATTTCCAACAAGTTGCATTAAATCTTTATCCGAAGAAACAATAGTGACTTGGCCACCAGCCTCACGAGCTTGGACTGCTAAAGTTGCCATAATATCATCTGCTTCAAAACCTTCTTGCTCAATGCAAGCTAATCCAAAAGCTCTCGTCGCGTCTCGAGTTAGTGGGAATTGGGGAATTAAATCCTCTGGTGCAGGTGGCCTATTCATTTTGTATTCAGGATAAATATCAGATCTGAATGTTTTACCTTTTGCGTCAAAAACAACCACTAAATGAGTAGGTGCATCAGATCCTTTTTGGTCCTCAATAATTTTGAAGAGCATATTACAAAATCCACTTACTGCACCAACAGGCAGGCCATCAGATTTACGTGTAAGAGGCGGTAAAGCATGATACGCCCGAAAAATAAATCCTGAGCCGTCAATTAAATGAAGATGATGACCTTTACCAAATGTCACTATTTAAGCACCTTTTTTTGCATTATTTTTTAGTACGTATTTACAATCACAATATGGGCACTCAACCCAACCTTGATCATCAGGGATTTGCAACCAAACACGTGGATGACCACCAACACCACCATCACAAGCAACACGAGAACTAGTTACTTCTATAATTTCTTTTGAGAGCTTACTCATTAATATCTTCCTTAATAATAATTTAATATCATAGCCAATTGAGGTATTATATTTAAGATTGAATCATCTTCCCACAGGAGCTTCCACCCAATATATGTACATGAAGATGTGGAACTTCCTGAACACCGTGCTGACCACTATTTGCAATCATTCTAAATCCATCACCATTATCAATGGAGACATTAAGTAAATCACATACAGCTCCTATAGCTTGTATATAGCCAATTATCTGATCATCAGCTGCTTCTTTTGCAAAATGATCAAAACTTACGTATCGACCCTTTGGAATTATCAGGACATGATGTGGCCGTTGTGGATTTATATCACGAAAAGCTAATGCATATTCATTTTCAAGGACTGTATCATTTGGAATTTCTCCTCGTAGAATTTTTGCAAATATATTTTCATCATCATATTTATACGCCATAATTTTATGTCTCTTTTATTTCACAGCTTTCTATAGCTTATTAATATCAAATAAATCTTGCAAATTATTCTTAGGTCGCGCGCCCATGCTAGAAATTACTTCAGCTGCAGCAACACATCCCATCTTACCACAAACTTCAAGATCTTTATTTTGCGACAAACCTGCCAGAAAACCTGCAGCAAACAAGTCACCTGCACCTGTTGCATCAACAACATTAACTGGATTTGCAGATACATGAATAGTTTCTCCACCACTAGCAATGTAAGCTCCTTCAGCACCTGCTGTACAAACTAAAATATCAACATATTGCGCTCCAACTTCAATTGCTTCATTTAAACTTTTACCACCATACATGGATAAGAGTTCATGTTCATTGCAAAATAACATGTTTATATGATTGGCAATTAAATCTTGGAATGCCTCGCGGTGGCGTTCAACACAAAAAGGGTCAGATAAGCTAAGTGACGACTGACCACCTGCGCCATTACATAATTCTACAGCACGTATAAATGCTGCTTGGCTATCTGGACGATCAAATAGATAACCTTCTAAATATAACCAATCTGTATCTGCCATTAAATCAGGGTCAATATCAGTTACATTTAACTGGTTTGCGACGCCTAAATAAGTATTCATAGATCTTTCACCGTCGGGGCTTACTAGAATCATACTCCTACCTGTCTCATCATCTGAATCAGAGCTTACCATCGGAGTATTAAAAGCTACACCTTGAGCACGTATATCATGAGCAAAGATACGACCTAATTGATCATCTTTAACTTTACCCACAAATGCTGTTTTTATACCAACCGTCCCAATACCCGAAATCGTATTGGCTGCAGATCCACCAGATATTTCCACGCCAGCATCCATCGAGTTGTATATTTCTGCTGCACGTGGAGTATCAATTAACTGCATGATGCCTTTTTCAATACCTTTAGATATTAAAAATTCATCACTACATTTTGCCAACACATCAACAATCGCATTGCCTATTCCAACTACTTTATAATTCTTATTCAATGATTTTTTCCTCAAATTGGCATAAATCTTCAATAATACAATTCATGCAGACTGGTTTACGCGCCTTACAAGTATATCTGCCATGTAATATCATCCAATGATGCGCATGGTGTTGAAACTCTGCAGGCACATGATCTTCAATTGCTCTTTCAACCGCTACAACATCTTTGCCTATTGCAACTCCAGATCGATTTCCAAAACGTAATATATGTGTATCTACAGCCTGAGTTGGCTGCCCAAACCACATATTTAATACAACATTTGCAGTTTTACGGCCAACGCCAGGCAACCCTTCTAAAGCCGCTCTAGATGAAGGAACAACACTATTGTATTTTTCAATCAAAAGTTTACTCATTTTAATTACATTTTTAGCTTTTTGGCGATACAATCCAATCGTTTTAATATGTTCCATAACGCCATTCAGACCTAAAGCAATCATCTTTTCTGGTGTGTCAGCAATCGCAAAAAGTTTCTTTGTAGCTTTATTAACACCTAAATCAGTAGATTGCGCCGAAAGGGCTACAGCAACAACCAACGTAAATGCATTAACATGATCAAGTTCACCTTTTGGTTCTGCCTCATGTTCGCGAAAGCGTGAAAAAATTTCATATATATTCTGATAATTTAATTGTTTTGGCATTCTTTCTTGTGTCATTAAAATATACTTTTGCCAAGTAAAGTATTAAAATTATGTATAGCTAAATTTTTAATTTTATACCAAAATCAAAAAATGGAAAAGTCTAATCAAGAAAAAGAAACAACTGATAAAGATATTAAAGAAGAAATTCTTAAAAAGCGCTTAGTAAATCATAAATTATTATCTACAAAAAATTATTCGCAAAATATAAAAATTATATCCGAAACCTTACCGAATGCTCCACATGAAATAACCTACGGATGGTTTAAGAGCCCTTATGGTTCAATGCTTTTATCATCAACAAAAAACGGTATTTGTGGCGTAGCTTTTGCTGGCAACTTTAATAAAGAAGAAATAAAATCAAATATTTTCAAATACTGGCCGCATGCAAATTTTCATCGTGATGAAAGTTTTGTATCTGATTACGCAGCATCAATATTAGAAAATAAATATCCACTAGATATTCACATGATAGGCAGTCCTTTTCAAACTACTATTTGGAAAGCGTTACTCAAAATTCCTATTGGAAAAGTAACAACTTACAGTGATATTGCTTATCAAATAGGAAATCCGAGTGCTGTTAGAGCAGTTGCTACTGCAATTGGGAAAAACCCTATCTGCTTGTTAATACCATGCCACAGAGTAATAAGAAAATCAGGCGGCATGGGTGGTTATCGATGGGGTCTAAATATCAAAAATAATCTTCTAATTTCTGAATTATAAAAAATTTTTATTTTTATGGAAATCTTCTAAAAAATGATTAAATTAATAATACCGTTATATTTAGATGAGGATCAATATTTTGCATAAACCGTTTAAAATAATTTCAATCCTAACAATAAGCTTATTATGCATGTCGGCATGTACAGACAATCCTTATAATGCAAAACAAGGCGCAATAATTGGAGCTACTGCAGGCATAATGTCTGGTTTTCTTACAGGTGATGATAGTAATGGTACTATCAAACGTGCGATAGCAGGTGGTGCATTAGGTGCAGCGATTGGAAATGAATTAGACGTACAAGAAGAAGAATTACGTAAAAATTTAGAAGGCAGTGGTGCACTTATAAAAAATACAGGTAATCAATTAATAGTTACATTACCTGAAGCTATAACATTTGATATCGATAGTTCAGAAGTGCGATATTCATTAGAGGACACTTTAATAAGATTATCAAAAAGTCTAAATAAATATCCAAAAACTAATGTTGAAATTATTGGCCATACAGATAATGTTGGTGGACAAGATTATAATCAAAAATTATCTACTCGCCGAGCCGAAAGTGTATCTTCAATTTTGGCTCAAAATGATGTTTCTAGATCTCGTATAAAAGCGTACGGTCGTGGTGAAATCGAGCCAATGATGTCAAATAACTCCTCAAAGGGTCGTGCATCAAATCGTAGAGTCGAAATAATGATTACCCCCTTAATTGACCAAAATGCAAAACTTCCAAATGTTGGTTTGAACCTCTCTGTGCGTCTATAATCAAATGATTAACTTGTTTAGCTTTAGATTTAACAATAAAGTCTATAAATCTGGAGGATCAAATGCCATTTCAAAAAATTGAACTCGATAGAGTTGCTGAATCTGTAATAACTCAAATTGAGCAATTAATTTTGAGAGGGATAATAAGACCAGGTGAACGTCTTCCCTCAGAGCGTGACCTCGCTGATCGATTAGGGGTTTCAAGACCCTCACTTCGTGAAGCCATATCAACACTCCAAATCAGAGGCTTGCTCACAACCAAAGCGAATGCAGGTGTTTTCGTTGCAGAACTTTTAGGTGCTCCATTTTCACCATCACTTACAGAATTATTTTCAACTCACGATGAAGCAGTTTTTGACTACATATCATTTAGAAGTGATTTAGAAGGTATGGCAGCTGAACGTGTAGCAAATTTAGGATCAGAAACTGATCTCAAGGTCATTCAAGCTATTTTTGACAAAATGAAAGTTGCACATGACAATAAAAACTCTTCAGAAGAGGCTTCGTTAGATGCACAATTCCATATGGCTATAATAGAAGCCTCACATAATGTATTTCTTTTACATATGGTTAGATCAATGTTCGAAATGCTGAAAAAAGGTATTTTTTACAATCGGCAAGTTATGTTTAGCAGACATACTACGCGCGGTACACTTCTTGAACAACACAGATTAATTTGCAATGCTATTCAAAATCGCAATGCAAAAGGAGCGCGAAAAGCAATTGAAGACCATATGGACTTTATCAAAACATGCATGCAAGAAGTAAAAAAAGCTGAGGCTAATGAAGAAATTGCCAAACTTCGTCTCGACCACACAACAACAAGTTAAGTCTTTAAACTAAAAATCCACCTGTAGGTTATACAAGTGGATTTTAATAAATCTAAATTAATTGTTACTTAATGGAATTTTCCATTTGTATCTTTAATGGCAGTTTCAATTAATTCGTTAGCATGGGAAGCATTCATACCTGAAGAAATGACATCTTTTGCAGCAGCGATAGCAACAATGACAGCAGTATCTTTAACTTCTTTTACAGCTGCTGTTTGAGCAGATAGAATTTGGTCTTCTGCTGAAGCTAGTCTACGCTTTATGGATGCTTTTAGATTGTCTTTAGCAGCAGCAGCAGCATTTTTTGCTTCTTCTTTCGCATGTAAAATAATTTGATCAGCCTGATTTTGAACTTCTTTTTGTTTTCGCTCATATTCAGCTAAAATACTTTGAGCTTCTTCCCTTAATGATCTTGCTTCATCTAGTTCAGACTGAATACCATTTGCTCTTTCATCCAACATACCACTTAATTTTCCAGGTACTTTTAAATATATAAGTAATCCTACAAATAATAAAAATGCTATAAGCACTACAAAATTAGTGTTACTTAATGATACAAATGGTCCTGAAGCAGCAAGTACAGGGGTTGCTAATAAAACTATAAGCGATGTTAAAATATTACGCATCAAATCAACCTTTCAACCTTGTAGCCACTGCCACTTTAATTTTTTTTGTATCAGCAGCTTCTGGTAGAATAGCGTCTACAATATTATTAGCAGTTATATTAGCAACCTCTTCAACAGATTGAACTGCACTATCTTTGATAGCGCTAATTGCTTTTTCAGATTCAGCTGCTTTCGCCGCGATTTCCAAATCAGCTTTTGCTATGGCTTTATCCAAATCTTTTTGAATTTCAGCTTTAGCTTCATTAACAATATCATTTGCTTTTGCACGAGCGTCAGCTAGTGCTTTGTTATATGTATTTTCTGCTTCAATAGCAGATCTTTTCATCTCTTCAGCTTTATCAAGATCACGCTGAATTGCACCATGACGTTCTGACAAAACTGTAGCTATTCGGGGCAATGCTACTCGACTTAAAACAAGATACAGGACAATTAAAGTTACAACCAACCAAAATATTTGATTTGGAAATGTACTAAAGTCCAACTGAGGCATGCCAGGTGCAGATTCTGCTGCTTGTGCTGCGCCTTCTACTTTATCAGCCATATTATTGCTCTCCAATTAGGTAAACGAGTGAGGCAAACCTCACTCGCATTTCTTTGAGTGCAAACGAATTCACACAATCTTTATTTGCTTAAACAGCAAACATTAGTAGTAGCGCTACTAGGAATGAGAAAATTCCTAATGCTTCAGCAAACGCGATACCAATGAACATTGTCGCTGTTTGGCCTGTAGCTGCTGACGGGTTACGTAATGCACCTGATAAAAAGTTGCCAACTACATGGCCCACACCAACGGCTGCGCCGCCCATGCCAGTACATGCGAGGCCTGCGCCGATATATGCGCCCATTTGTACGATGTCGCCTTCCATTTTAAATCTCCTTAAGATTAGTATGTTTTAAATTTAATATTGTGTTTAGTTTAGTGGTTCGGGTGCAATGCATCTTTAAGATACACGCAGGTTAAAATTGCAAATACATAAGCTTGGATAAAAGCTACTAAAACTTCCAATGCGTAGATTGCTGTGATTGCTATAATAGCAAAAGGTGAGATCGCTAATACCGCCGCAAAAGCTGCAAACACTTTTATCACAGCATGGCCTGCCATCATATTTCCCGCCAGACGAATAGAATGGCTAAGTGGACGAACGAAGTACGAGATTATTTCAATAAGTGCCAGAATAGGTCTTAGTATCAATGGAGCTGAGCTGATCCAGAATAAACCAAAAAAGCTAAATCCATGTTTTACAAAGCCCAAAATAGTAACCGACAAAAACACTCCCATCGCTAATACACCTGTGACAGCAATATGTGATGTTGTAGTAAATGCCATAGGCAGCAAACCAAGAAAATTTGAAAATACGATAAACATAAAGAGTGTCATTATGTGGGGAAAGTATTTTACGCCGTCTTTTCCTGCTACATCTTCAATCATTCGATAGATAAAGCCATACGCCAACTCACCAATTGATTGTACACGATTTGGAACCATTGCGCGCCGCGAGGTACCCAAAACCAATAATGCAAAAACTGCTAATACGGTAAGCCCCATCCAAAGCGTGGCGTTAGTAAAGCTATACCAATGAACTGGACCATCACCAAACAACGTTTTGATTTCAAACTGATCCATTGGATGGAAAACTAAACCGTTACCTGCTTCTTCTTTTGCCACGTTAAAATTCCTTTTACTGTAACGATTAGTTTTTAATCGTCACTTTTACCTGTATTTTTTGTTGATAACTCATCATCATCAACTGTGATATTCTTTCTTTGAACTTCCTCTGCGGTTCGCATCATCGTACGCACACCAGCAGCAAAGCCTAACATTATAAAAATGATCAAAAACAAAGGCAGAGTGCCAAGCAAGTGATCCAAACCATATCCTATACCAAGCCCCATGAGCATCCCCACAACCAACTCAGTAACCATCCTCCAACCTACTTGAGCACCTGAATAATGGTTTTCATGCTGAACCTCACTTTTAGAGGCGTTTTTTTTTGCATTTAACCTATCATCCAAATCAAAAAGACGTTTGGGGTCGATTTTATCAGCCATAAACACCTCGCTTGAAAACAAAGGACAGTTTGAGGTTTAATAGAATGCATGTGTATTGGTGTCAACGAATTTACGTACTTTTAAAAAGCATGCATCTCATTGAAAACAAACAATTTAATTGTATAGTTTTTATTAAAAAAAAATTTTTAATAAATTATAATAAAAAAACAGCATGAATCCGTCATTCAACCTTTTGGTTAAGTATTAAAGTGACTAAAGTTATGAAGCTAATAAGATAATATTTTATCAAGCAATAAGTTGACCTATCCATTCAATAAAAGATAGAAATTATCATGGCATATGATCTTGATAATATATTTGCAGCTCTTGGAGATTCTACCCGAAGAGAAATATTATTTATGTTGTTAGAGGATGACATGGCTGTAACAGACGTTGCAGAACCTTTTGACATGTCATTAGCAGCAATATCAAAACACCTACGTATTTTATCGAAGTCTGGGCTAATTGTTCAAGAAAAAAGAGGGCGTGTGAAGTGGTGCAAGCTACAAGTTCACGCAATGCGAGACGCATCCCTCTGGATGGAAAGCTTTGGTCAAATAGAACAAATGAACTTAGAAGCATTTGAAAAATTTCTCCAAAGTGAGGAAATTTTAGAAAAATAACAACCTATTTTGGCAAAGAACCATCTAAAGTATATTTTAAAATTTGTGATACCTGCAATGGTGACTTTACAACAGCCAATGCAGCTGCATCAATCTCTTTCAATGGATGTTGATGTTCGTCTTGATGCATTATTATTAATGATTTGCCCATTGCATATGCTTGCCCAGCATCAAAAGCGGCGTTCCATTGTTTGTATTTATCACCGAATCTAACGACGACGATATCAGCATCTTCAATGGCTTTTCGTGTCCTTATTGCATTTAGTTTTGCACCCTTATTATCATGCCAGAATTTATCTTTTTCAGGGCCCATTATTGCTACGCCACAATCATCAGATGAATCATGATCTGTTACGGGCGAAGTGAATTCTACATCCAAACCTTTGCAACCATGGGCAATATCTTCACGCCAATTTGTGTGAATTTCTCCTGCTAAATAAACCTTTAATCCCATATTATCCCCTTAAAACCCCACCAGTTGCTTTTGTCACTTTTTCAATAATTTTTTCAGAAACAGCCTCAATATCTTTATCAGTCAGGGTGGCATCTTTTGGTTGTAGTTTTACTGTTATAGCAATGGATTTTTTATCTAACCCCATTTGACCATCAGCTTTAACACCATCAAATACATCAAAAACATGAGCATCAGTTATAAGCGATTTATCAGCTCCTTTTGCAGCGTTTAAAACACTTAATGCTTCAACTTTATTATCCACTACAAAAGCGAAATCTCTATCAACAGATTGAAAATCACTTGTTTTTAGAGCAGCTCGTGTTGTTGTTTTTTTCTTTGGGAGCGGTGGATTTTCTAAATGTATGGCAAATGCAACTGCAGGGCCTTTAATATTAAAAGCTTCCACAATTTTTGGATGTAATTCACCGAATGCACACATTATATTTTTAGGGCCCAATGAGAGCTTCCCTGATCTGCCAGGGTGCCACCAAGATTTAGCGCCACGTAATACCATTAATTTGTCAGGTGCACCTATGGCAGATAATACTGCTTCTGCATCAGCTTTTGCATCAAAAGCATCAACTGGTCGTCTAACGCCAAATGCATCGCGAGGACCTGTATGACCCACAAGTAATCCTGAGGCCAATAGCTCCTGCTCTTCAGGTTCACCACCATGAAAAACTGGCCCTACCTCAAACAATGCCAAGTCCATTACGCCCCGTGCTTGATTTCGTTGAACTGCTTGCAATAATCCAGGAAGCAGTGATGGCCGCATGTGACTCATTTCAGATGATATTGGGTTGCCAATCATAACATCATTTGCACCACCACCAAAAAGTTCTGCAGATTTTTTATCAATAAAAGAATATGTAACACATTCATTATATCCTAACGCTGCAATAGTTCGTCGCGCCATAGCTTCTCTACGCTGCATTGGTGTTAAAATAGGCTTAGGAACACCTTCAGCTAATTGAGGCAGAGGCACACCAACAAGCTTAGTAAGTGATGCAATTCGCGCGACTTCTTCAACAAGATCCGCAGAACCAAGAATATCAGGACGCCAGCTTGGCACTTGGGCCTGATCACCTTTAATGATAAATCCTAAATCTGTAAGGTATTTTATTTGATCCTCTGACGAAATCTCCATTCCAACGAGCGATTCAATTCTGTTAGTATCAAGTGTATATGATCGAGATACATCTGGAACTGCTCCTGCTTTTACAAGCGCTGAAGCTTCCCCACCACCATACTTTTGTATCAGTGTTACAGCATGATCACATCCATTAATTGTAAATAATGGATCTACACCTCTTTCAAATCTATACCGCGCATCAGAGTTAATTTTCAACTTACGTCCAGTAATAGCAATCTTAGTTGGATCCCAATACGCACTTTCAACAAAAACATTTATTGTGCTTTCATCACAGCCAGTATCCAGTCCACCCATAATTCCAGCAATACTTTCTACACCATTGTCATCTGATATAATCATCATATCTTTTTGTAATACGTATTCCTTATCATCCAGTGCAGTAATAGTTTCTCCACCTTCTGCTTTATGGATTCGTAAGTTTCCAGAAACCTTATCCATATCAAAAACATGAAGGGGTCGATTACGATCATAAGTATAATAGTTTGTAATATCTACTAGTAGTGAAATTGGTCTTAAACCAATCGCACGCAATGCAGCTTGAAGCCAGTCAGGACTTGGGCCATTTTTGACACCTTTAATTTCTCGCCCAACAAACAATGGGCAGCCATCTAGTGTATTACTATCAATACTTACCTCTAGATTAGATGTGAATTTTTCATCGATTTGAGGCACTGTATCACGATTAATTAATTCCCCAACACCTCGAGCTGCAAGGTCTCTTGCTATTCCTCTAACACCTAAGGCATCAGGCCGATTTGGTGTTATTGCTATTTCAATAATTGGATCAACAGATTCTGGTCTATTTTTCTTCAAATAATCAACAAATTTCGAACCAACTGCTGGATTACCATCTAACTCAATTATACCATCATGTTCATCAGATAACTCCATTTCACGCTCTGAAGCCATCATCCCAAATGACTCAATTCCACGAATTTTTCCAACACCGATTGTGATATCTAATCCCGGAACGTAAACTCCAGGCTTTGCCACCACAACGTAAATGCCTTCTCTAGCATTAGGTGCACCACATATAATTTGAAGTTCGCCTTCATCAGTATCAACTTTGCATACTCGAAGCTTGTCCGCGTCTGGATGTTTTTCAGCATTTGAAACATATCCAACAGTAAAATTTTCCAGTTTGTCCAATGGATTTTCAACGCCTTCAACTTCTAACCCAAGGTCTGTTAAAGCTTCAGTGATGTCATTAAGAGATGCATCAGTTTTAAGGTGTTCTTTTAACCAAGATAATGTAAATTTCATAAGTCTACCATGTTAAGAATTTATTATTAATTAGTAATAGCTGTGAATTGCAATCTGAAGTCCCCAAACACAAACTAATCTTCATTACGTTTATTTAAAACTGCTGGATATACAACTAAAGCCAAGCCAATTGTAAAGATCCAGAAGCTTATAAATACACTAAAAAATATTTTGCCAAAAAAAATTCCAGACAAGATATTAAGCAAGACAATTGTAAAAAGACCAAATCCAAATTTTTGGGCTATGTTTAAAAAATTTTTCATTCTAAATGCCTTTTTGAAAATTTATTATATTTATTTATATAATAAATTGTTAACGACTAATACCATTATGTAAATTAGGCGTATCTAAGCTTACGAATCCGTAGTGACGCAACCAACGCAAATCACTATCAAAAAATGCTCTTAAATCTGGAATGCCATACTTGAGCATAGCCAGACGATCTATACCCATCCCAAAAGCAAATCCTTGATATTTTTCGGCATCAATTCCACCTGCATGCAATACTTTCGGATGAACCATCCCAGATCCAAGAATTTCCATCCAGTCATCACCTTCACCAATTTTTAGCTGACCCCCAGCCCATGAGCATCGTATATCAACTTCTGCGCTTGGTTCAGTAAAAGGAAAGTGGGAAGCCCTAAACCGCAATTCAATATTATCAATGTTAAAAAAGGCTCGACAAAATTCTTCGAGTGTCCATTTCAAATTTGCCATTGATATATTTTCATCAATACACATTCCCTCATATTGATGAAACATGGGCGTATGAGTTTGATCATAATCCGCACGATATACTCGACCAGGACAAATAATCCTACACGGTGCACCATTCGCTTCTAAATGACGAATTTGCACAGGACTTGTATGCGTACGCAGTACATTAGGTGCACGTTCATCATCTTTATTTCGATGCATATAGAATGTATCATGCTCCTGGCGCGCTGGATGTTCTGGGGCTATATTTAATGCATCAAAGTTGTAATAATCATTTTCAATTTGCGGGCCTTCTGCAACTGAAAATCCTAATGATGCAAATATCGCAATTATTTCTTCTGTTACTTGAGAGATCGGATGAAGCGATCCTTGACGGCGAGGCCGCCCTGACATCGAAACATCAAGCCATTCATTTTGCAGCCTTTCGTTTAATGCTGCATCAGAAAGTGCAGATTTTTTAGCAGATAATGCAGAGTTAATCTCATCTTTTAATGCATTCAATGCTGGTCCAGCTATTTGGCGTTCTTCAGGTGACATTTTACCAAGCTCACGCATTTTTAAGCTTACTTCACCTTTTTTACCTACGGCTGCTATTCGCACATTTTCTAAAGATGTTTCATCAACTGCCTCTGAGACAGCATTTAAATATTTAGATTTTAAAGCATTTAAAGCTTCCATGGTCATGTCCCTTTTGTTGTCTAATGAATTATCACAACAGCATCCAGATGCAAGCTCGGCATCAGTAAAATATACCTAAACATTCTTTAATCATTTAATCTTCTAAATTCATAGAAAGCTTTGGTAAAAATTATTGTTTTTGATACTTGAAATTTCTGCATATTAAAAACAAAAAAAGCCCTACAGTTTACTGTAAGGCTTTAAAATTGTGATATAACTTTTTTTAGAGTGCAGCTTTAGCTTGCTCAACTATTGCACCAAATGCTTCAGGTTCATGAACTGCTAAATCAGCCAAAACTTTACGATCAACTTCTATGCCAGCTTTTTGCACTCCATTGATGAAGCGACTATACGTTAGCGTCTCATCGTTTAAACGCACTGCAGCGTTTATACGTTGAATCCAAAGTGCTCTAAAGTTCCGCTTACGGTTCTTCCTATCACGTGTTGCATATTGATTCGCTTTGTCTACAGCTTGGGTTGCAGTACGGAATGCATTTTTTCGTGCACCGTAATAACCTTTAGCGGCCTTAATGACCTTTTTGTGACGAGCGTGTGTAACTTTACCAGATGTAACTCTTGCCATTGTTCAAATCTCCTATCAGCGCGCGTAAGGCATGTATTTTTTAACGATCGTAGCATCTGCTGCTGACAAAGTGGTTGTACCACGTGCATTGCGCAAAAACTTATTTGAACGTTTGATCATACCATGTCGTTTGCCGGCTTGACCGGATTTGACTTTACCAGAGGCAGTCATCTTGAAGCGCTTTTTTGCGCCCGATTTAGTCTTCATTTTGGGCATTTCCATCTCCTTTTGAGTTGGTTAACACACCACTCGGCATACCCTATAAGCCGGTAATGTTTCTCAGTACGCGCTTTTATGACTCAAAATTAATAATTGCAAGCCCTAGTCATTGATAAAACCATTTATATTTCGAAATATATTATAGTTAGAAGTAACTAGGATTCTAATGCAGTAATAATTTTTTCATCCACTGAAGCAACCCTAATAATATTTGTAGAACCTGCTGTATTGAACGGCACACCTGCAGTTACTACTATTTTATCATTATTTTCGGCAAATTCATAACTTCTTGCTGCTCGGGCGGCACTAATCACTGCATGTTTAAATCTTGTAACCTCTCCAGTAACGACACAATGCAAACCCCACACTAAACCTAATCTTCTCGCAACAGTAGGAAGTGAAGTTAAAGCAATAATTGGAACTTTTGGCCGCTCACGAGATGCCAAGACTGCTGTAGTACCAGAGGATGTAAAACAACATATTGCTTTTACATCTGTTGTCTCAGCAATTTCTCGTGCCGCTGCCGTAATTGCGTCTGCAACTTTACTTCGGGCAGTACTTCTTGTTGCTTCTATTCCTGTTCTGTATGTTTGATCTTTTTCAACCTCTACCGCTACAGCATTCATTGTTCTCACCGCTTCGACTGGATAGCTACCAGCAGCAGATTCAGCAGATAGCATTACCGCATCAGCACCTTCATAAATTGCTGTTGCAACATCTGACACTTCAGCTCTAGTAGGCACCGGACTTTCGATCATACTTTCCATCATCTGAGTAGCTACAATAACAGGTTTTCCTGCATCTCGGCACGAAGTAACAAGACGTTTTTGAATTGGCGGCACATCTTGAACTGGTAACTCTACTCCGAGATCCCCTCGAGCCACCATAATTCCATCTGAAACAGCAAGTATTTCATTGAAGGCATTAACAGCGGCTGGCTTCTCAATTTTTGATAATATTGCAGCTCGTCCATTAGTCAAAACACGTGCTTCTTCTACATCTTCTGGGCGCTGGACGAATGATAAAGCCAACCAATCAACCCCCAATTGGCATGAAAATTCTAAATCTTTTCGATCTTTTTCAGACAAAGCCGCCAAAGGCAAAATAACATCTGGAACATTTACACCTTTACGATTTGATATTTCACCACCAACTATAACCTCACAATTGGCAAAATCTTTACCACAATCTAAAACCTTAACTCTCAATTTCCCATCATTTATGAGTAAAGTAGACCCAACCTTTAGAGCTGCAAATATTTCTTTGTGAGGTAAACAAACTCTATCTTGGTTACCTTCTGCTTCATTTAAATCAAATCTAAAAGTCGACCCAACTTCTAGTGTTTCTTTTCCATTGAGAAATGAGCCACATCTAAGTTTTGGCCCTTGCAAATCTGCTAATATACAAATTGGCCTTCCAACGGCTCTCTCAATATCACGTATCATTTGATATCGATCTCGCATTTCACTATGAGTGCCGTGACTCATATTCAAGCGAAATACATCAACACCTTCTTCAAATAATGTTTTGATCATCTCATATGTATCTGAAGAGGGACCTAAAGTGGCAACGATCTTAACATTTCGATTTCTTCTCACTATATTTCCCCTTGGAAGTGTCTTAATTTTTTTATTTATGTCGTTTTTTCATCATTCAAATAAATACCTCATATGGAAAAAACAACCATAAACTATTATATCTAATATTTAATGTTAATTAATTTTTATGTATTTGGGAAATTAGTATTAAAAAAACCAAAAATAAGTATTACTATTATACCTAAGCATTTAAAATTTACCGAAAAGAATCAATTATGGACTTACAAACACAAACAGAAATCGAAGCTGCTGCATTTAGAACTTTAAGAGATCACCTAGCAAAAAGAACAGATGTCCAAAATATTGATATGATGAACTTGGCAGGCTTTTGTAGAAACTGTTTATCGCGATGGTATCAAGAAGCAGCCGGCACAAAAGGAATTGCAATCTCTAAAGATAATGCACGCGAATTATTTTATGGTATGCCATTTAACGAATGGAAAAACAGGTATCAAGTTGAAGCAACTGATGAGCAAAAAGCATCATTCAAAGCAACTCATAAATAATGCAACTAAAAGGCTGAATAAAAAATATCTCAGCCAAATAATGAGTTTATATTGCTGTTTTTAGCGTTTCTTCTAAATATATTTCTCTGAGTCTTGCTGCTATTTTCCCAGGCTTTCCTGTTCCAACATCAACACCATCAATATTAACTACTGGCATCACAAATGTGGAAGCTGAAGTAATGAATGCTTCGTCAGCATTCTTAGCTTCTTCTATTGAAAAATTTCGTTCTTCAACAGTCATTTGTGCTTCATTAGCAAATCGCAAAACAGCTGCACGAGTTATACCGTGCAAAATATCATTTGATAGTTCCCTTGTAATAATAGAGTCATCTTTTACAATATAAGCATTATTAGATGTTCCTTCAGTGACCATTCCATCCTCAACCATCCAAGCATCATCCGCACCTTGAGACTTGGCAATCATTTTGCCCATGGATGGATATAATAATTGAACAGTTTTGATATCGCGACGACCCCATCGTTCATCAGGAATTGATACAACCTTCATGCCAATCTTAGCTTTTGGATTTTGGACCATATTGGAGTTAGATTGTGTAAATAACACAATTGTTGGCTTAACTTCTTTTGGATCAGGAAATACGAAATCACGATCGTTAGGAGAGCCACGGGTTATCTGCAAATATATCATTCCCTCGTTTAAGTTATTTTGCACAATTAGTTGCCTATGAACTTCTAAAAGATTTTCTTTAGAAATTGCTGAATCCATCATTAATTCTTTCATGGAGCGCTCTAATCGAACAGCATGCCCATCAAAATCAATCAACTTTCCATTTATAACTGACGTAACTTCGTATACGCCATCTGCCATTAAAAAGCCTCGATCAAATATTGAAACTTTAGCCTCATTTTCATCTAAAAATTCACCGTTTAAATATACAATTCTTGACATAACTATCCCCATAATTCTGGCTGCGCAGGATGTACTCCGTCAGCATCATAAAATAATTTGTGGTTACGATCTTCACTTAGCAAAAGTGGCCCATCAAGATCAACAACCGAAACTTCTTGCCCAACTAATACTGCGGGCGCCATAGCCAAAGATGACCCAACCATACATCCAACCATCACTTCAAAACCCATTTTTAAAGCTGTTTGTTTTAAATCAAGCGCTTCAGTCAATCCGCCCGTTTTATCTAATTTGATATTCACCATATCGTATTTTCCAACGAGATTATTTAAACTGGTTCGATCATGACAACTTTCATCTGCGCATACAGGTAAAATTCTTTTTAAGTCTAACAGAACATTATCTTCACCAGCTGGAAAAGGCTGTTCAACCATTTCAACGCCAAGATCTAATAAAGTTGGTGCTAAACTTTCATACTGGCTTGGTGTCCATCCTTCATTTGCATCAACTATAATTCTTGATGATAATGCCCCAGCTCGAACTGCTCGAATTCTCTCAATATCATCATCTCCCCCACCAAGTTTTGTTTTCAGAAGTGGGCGAAATGAATTTTTAGCTGCCTGCACATTCATTTTTTCTGGGCTGTCTAAAGACAAAGTATATGCAGTTTTTATCGCTTTAGGTTTAGTTAATCCAGCTAATTGCCATACAGGCAAACCCGCTTCCTTAGCTTCCAAATCCCAAAGAGCACAGTCAACAGCATTTCGTGCTGCGCCCGCTGGTAATATATTGCGAAGTGTTTCTCTATCAAAATCTTTAGGAAGTTCTCCAATTTGCTGACTAACTGTCTCCATAGTTTCACCATATCTAGAATACGGGACACATTCACCCATACCATGGTAATCACCTCTAGTGATGACAACAGTCAAAACATCTGCTTGAGTTCGCGAACCTCGAGAAATCGTAAAAACTTGGGCTAACTTAAAACTATTAAATTCGACAGAAATTTTCATTGATAAATCAACAAGCCTCTAATGCATCAACTAAACGAGCAGCGCCATGGCGAAATGGATCTACTGCTGGAATACCCATTCTTTGTTCTGTAGAACTTAAATATTCATTAGCTGAAACTTCATCTAGATGTTGAGTATTTACTGATATGCCGACTACTTTTACATTTGGGTTTACAATTTTAGCCATAATTAGTGCTGTATCACGCAATTCATCTAAACTTGGTAATTTAAAATCTGGCAGACCACGCATATGTTCACGTGTTGGTTCATGACATAAAATCAAAGCATCAGGTTGGCCTCCATGAATTAAAGCCATTGTTACGCCTGAATATGAAGCGTGATATAAACTTCCTTGCCCTTCAATTAAATCCCAGTGATTTTCATCATTGTCAGGCGTCAAATGCTCAACTGAACCTGCCATAAAATCTGCAATAACAGCATCTAGTGGAACACCATTTCCAGTGATTAAAATGCCAGTTTGTCCAGTGGATCTAAATGTAGCCTTAATGTTACGGCTTAGCATTTCCTTTTCAATAGCCAGTCCGGTGTACATTTTTCCAACAGAACAATCTGTACCTACAGCCAAACAACGTTTGCCAGTTCTCTTAATGCCAGAAGCAATAGGATAAGCTTCAGTTGGTATACGCACATCGAATAAACTTCGTCCTAATTCTTCAGCCTTATCAACCAAAACTTTCTCATCTTTTAATAAATTATGTAAACCGGACGCGATATCCAAACCAGCCTCTAGTGCTTCAATCAATTTAGCTTTCCATTCAGCTGAAATTACACCTCCTCGATTTGCAACACCTATTACTAGTGTTTTTGCACCTGCATCAACAGCTTGATCAAAGGTCATGTCACTTAATCCTAAATCAGCATTACAGCCATTCATTCGATATTGACCCACACTCAAATCTGGGCGCCAATCTTTAATACCTTGAGCAACTTTAGCAGCTAAACCATCAGCCGCATCTCCAAGAAACAACAAATAAGGGGATTTAATCATAATCTATCTCACTTCTATTATACTAATTACTAGTGCCATTAATTTAAACTTATTAAATTGCTAAAATTAACGTTATAAGAAATTTTTTAGAAGATTATTCGATTATTTTTAAATATAAAGTACAATCTTCATATTTAAAAATAAAATTAGAATATCTTCCTTAAAAAACTTGATCTTTTTTTTAATATTTACGTATTATGGTCCTCGATCAAATCAACACCCACAACCGGTCGAAGAACATGGGGAATACTTGGGTCGTATAGAGCACTATCAACAAAATCATGACTTAATGCCAATGCAGGGCCAACCATTATTAATGCAGTTCGAGTAATTTTTTCTTTTCGTATTTTCTTACGAATATTACTCAGTGTTCCTCTGATAATTAATTGATCAGGCCAACCTACACGATAACCCACTACAACGGGACATTCTTCACCATAATGTGGTATTAATTGTCTTTCTATTTCACGCATATTTCTTACCGCTAAATGTATTGCTAAAGTTGCTCCGGTTCTACCAAAATTATTTAACGTTTCATTTTCAGGCATAGATGTTGACTGCATAGACATTCTAGTCAAAACAATTGATTGTGCAATTTCAGGTATAGTTAATTCCTGCCCCATTTCAGCAGCCATAGCAGCATAAGCTGGCACACCTGGTATTATCTTATATGGAATGTTGTCAGCTTTGAGCCGACGAATTTGCTCTGCAATTGCACCATATAAAGAGGGATCTCCAGAGTGTACGCGTGCTACGTCTTGTCCATTCTTATGCGCTTTTTTTATATCTGCATGCGTTTCATCCAAAGTCATCACTGCCGAATCTTTAACAATTGCGTCTATGGGAGCACATGCAACAACAGCCTCAGGGACAAGTGAGCCAGCAAACAGGCATACAGGACATTTTTCAATTAACGCTTTTGCTTTAAGAGTGATCAAATCAGGATCACCTGGACCAGCTCCTATAAAGTAAACAGTCATGATAAATCACCATCAATTTTGCGCGCATAGCCACGGGGTGTGAACATTCTTGGACCTTCACCTAAATTCGCCAAGCGTGAATTACTTGAACCTATTAAAACAACAGTTAGCATATCAACTTCATCAACTTCTAATTCATCTAATCGGCGATATCTGACCTCTTCTTCTGGGCGACCCAATGAAGATGCTAACATTACAGGTGTGTCATCAGGACGATATTTTAATAAAATCTCACGTGCCTCTGCCAAAAGTGTTCTTCGAGTTTTAGATACCGGATTATAAAAAGCAATTACAAAATCACCCTCTGCAGCTGCATGTAATCGCCTTATTATATCTTCCCTTGGTGTTAGCAAATCTGACAAACTTATAGTACAAAAATCATGCCCTAAAGGTGCACCTGCTCTTGCTGCAGCTCCCTGCAATGCTGAAACGCCTGGGGCACACTGCACCTCAATCCGTTTTGCTGCATCTGATACGCCCATTTCATTTTCATTGCGATCTAACAGCTCAAAAACTAAAGCACCCATTGCATAAATTCCAGCATCCCCTGAACAAATAAGCGCCACATTTTTACCTTTTCCTGCTTGCTCCAAGGCATACCTGCAGCGTGCCTCTTCACCGCCCAATGGAAAATCTGATCTATCTTTTCCAACGGCCAAAGGCCCTAAAATATCTATGTAAAGTCCATAACCAACTAGTTCTTCAGCTTCAGCTACCAATGCAGAAGCTTCAGGTGTGCGCCAAGAGTGCTGACCAGGACCAATACCGATAATAGATAATTTTCCTCTAGATCGGCCATTCATTTCAATAATTACATTATCTGATTTGGCGATAGCACATGTCGCATTAACAGTTTTTTTCTTCTCTACCACAAGGCTTCCACCACTAAGTGCTAATGCTGCTGCCTCTGATACACCATGACAACCCACCTCTGCAAAAACAACTTCAGATGGATTGGCTAATTTAGGGGTTAAAGACTCTAATTCATTTGCTTCAAATAATCTAAACGGAACACCTAAACGTGTTGCAGTTTCTATTATTGCAGGCTCATCTCCCTTCAGATCCAATGATCCTATACTAGAAATTGATCCTGCAGCGATGTTGGAATCTAGCAGACATTTTGAAACTAAATCCCACATTTCATCTATTGAGCATCCTCGCGCGCACCCTAAACCAAGAGCATATTTTTGAGGGTGGTAAACTAATGTCATCTCATCACCAATCATTGGTGCCTCAGAAACAACCAAAGTAATTTCAGCACTTGGAGAACTATTAATATCAAATATATTTTCCCCTGAAACGCGTACTGTTGAACCATTTAAGAGAGATGCCATTACAGGTTTTGCATCTTTAAAGTTTTGCAACCTATATCCAATTGGAGGTTCATCTAAAGCTACACCCATTGCAATATCGCCTGCAGTTGTAATTGATGCGTGCGATTTTAATCCATTTGCAATTTGCCGAGCCAATCTATTTGCACCACGATGCCCACCCAATAATGGTATGACCGTCGATCCATCATCCGGGACTGAAATGACAGCTGGCTCATTTAGTTTATCAACTAGCATTGGCGCAACACCTCTAACCAATATTCCAGCTGCACACACGCCAACTATTGGTGTTCCAGCTCCAAACAAAACTCGAATATGATCTAAAGCATTTTCGAATGTTGCATCAACACCTTCAACACGACCTTCTCTGCCATGTATTTTAGAACCTAATATGTTCGCAATCTTTCGAGCAGTCTTATAACCTGATTGAGAAAGGCATAAAACAATAGGGCTTATAGCCATGGGTCATTTCCTTTAGTCACTAATATCATTGAAAAATATGGGGCTTTTTTAGGCGCAGCAGATAAAGGTAAAACCAATTCATTAGGAAGAGTAGCACGTTCTATATATTGCGCATATTTTATAAGATCTAATTTTTCTAGAACTCTACAGATTTTTGCCAAATGCCTACCAACTTTCATAATCGCTATAGCTTCAGATCCAGCTATGCGTTGCTCCAATAAATCCTCATCAATAGGTCCAGGAATAATAGTTAGAACTTCATTTCGCGCAGTGAGTGGTGTTGCAATTGAAGCAGCACATGCAGTTACGGATGTAACACCAGGGACTATTTCACATTTGTATTTTTCGCTTAATCTCGAAAATAAATACATAAAGGATCCATAAAAAAACGGATCACCTTCACATAACACTACTACATCCTTCCCATCATCTAATTTCTCTGCAATCATTAAAGCGCCTAAATCATAAGCCGCTTGAGCTGGCCCTCGCTCTACAGACATAGGAATATTTACAATAATTTCTTCAACATCAGTTTGGATAGCATCTAAAGCAATTGACCTAGCAAAACTTTCACTACCTTCTAAAGTTGGGTAGGCTATGACTTTTGCATTAGATATTAGTCGATAAGCTTTGAGTGTCATTAATTCTGGATCACCCGGACCCAGCCCAACCCCATACAATACACCACTCATCGTTTAACTAAACTCCATTGAGTTACAGGCATAGATGGCCTCCAACCAGTGACCTTACCAATACCATCCGCTCGACTAACTTGAATGCGAACAAGGTCACCTTTATATTTTGAATATAATTTTAATAGAATTTGTTCAGATTCTAATGTGACTGCATTAACAACCAATCGACCCAAAGGTCGCAAAGCCATCCAACAAGCTTCAAAAGTTTCTATGCTCAAACCACCACCAATAAAAATTGCGTCTGGAGGTTCTAAATTATTAAGTGCATTTGGTACAAATCCATCAATTAACTTAAGCTTAGGGACACCTAAGGCGAGAGCATTGTTAGCTGCATATGTCCTTCGATCCGCTCGGGGTTCAATGCCAATTGCTCTTGCGTATCTTGCAGCTCTCATCCACTCGACAGCAACTGATCCAGATCCACAACCAACGTCCCACAATAAAGCGCCACGCATTGGCATTAATTTAGCTACAGATGTTGCTCTGATTTCTTGTTTAGTCATTGTCCCATCGCCTTGAAACAACTCATCAGATAAACCTGGCACTCTCGGTAACATAGCTGCATCTTTAGCAGCTATGCATTCCACAGCGAGTGTATTGAACGCCGGTACATCGTGTTGCCATGTCTTTGCGTTGCCATCAAATCTAGCTTCATCCTTACCGCCCATAGACGCAAATACAGTTAATTTTGATGCCCCAAATCCACGCTCAGTTAAAAAACCTGCAATTTGCTTTGGTGTTTCAGCACCTGTAGTTAAAATTAATAACCTTTGATTAGGTTGAATGAATGCAATCATTTGCTCCACGGGTCGTCCATGAACTGTAAGAGTTTCCAAATCTGCCATTGACCATCCCATCCGAGCTGCAGCTAATTGAAAAGCTCCAACTTGGGGATGATAAGAGATTTCTGAAGGATCTATTTCACGGCCTATTCTTGCTCCTACGGAGTACCAGAGTGGGTCACCTGTAGCTAATACTACTACTCTTTTTCCAGATTTAGATTTTAAAATTTCAATTAAGGCATCGAACGGACTTGGCCAAGAAATTCTTTCTGCATTAACATTAATTAAACTTTGATGCCTTGATCCTCCAACAATAATTTCAGCAGCCTCTACAACTGCTCGAGTAACCGGAGTTAAGCCTTCAATTCCTTCTTCACCAATACCTACAATATGCAACCAAGCCGTCATGATGATATCTCCGGCAATCCAGCCGATAATGCATTTACTGCTGCTGATGCGATAGCAGATCCACCTCTACGTCCACGAAGCGCAATAAATTCACAATTACGTGGAAATGCCGCAAGTGCAGCTTTACTTTCAGCCGCGCCCACAAAACCAACAGGAAAGCCAAGAATACATGCTGGTTTTGGAAACCCTTGATCAAGCAACTCCAAAAGATGAAAAAGTGCAGTAGGCGCATTGCCTATTGCTACTACAGCACCTTTTATATGTGGTTCCCATAACTCTACTGCGGCTGCTGATCTTGTATTCCCAATACTATTTGCTAATTCTGGTACATTAGGCTCGTTCAAAGTCACAATTACTTTGTTATTTGCAGGCAAATAGCGCCGTATAATCCCAGCTCCTACCATTTCACAATCGCATAAGATTGGAGCACCCTTTGCAAGTGCAAGAGAGCCCACATTAGCTGCATTAACTGAGTATGCAACTCTATCAGCTACTTCAGTCATACCACACGCATGTATCAATCTAATAACCACAGACTGCATTTCAGGAGAAAACCTTGCAAGATTTGCTTCTTTTTTTACTGTAGCAAAACTTGCTGCATATATTAATTTTGGGTCACGTTCGTATGGTATCAATTGTCTAATCACTTCTTTCGCGCAGACTCAGGGCCCAGTGGATGTTTTGCTTGAGGATACTCAGGATGGGAATGGTCATGATGATGGTGCCCATGATCGTCATCATGGTGATGGTGATGGTGATGGTGATCCATCATACCGAGCCTGCACTCTCCTGTGCAAAAGGTATCACACAAGTTGCAATCCTCAACATTTGACCCAGGCGCTGATGCACCTTGACCTTCAACATGATGATGATGGCTTTCTTGTACAGAACCAACTTCAGCTTCAAAACCTAGAACTTGCGTTCTATATTTACAAAGCGCACAATTTGGTGGAGGTATCTCACCTACTTGCTCAGTAATTCGCTCAGCAAATGTTTCTAATACTTTTGGGTGATCACCTAGATAACCTGCTTTGATAAATTGAATATCTAGATATTTTTCAGCACACTTATCAGTAAAACCATATATGCGATCTATTAATATCCCACTAAATAAAAAATACGGAAAAACTATTACTCTTTTATATCCAAGCCTTGAGACGTGATCTAAGCATGGCTCAACTAATGGAAATGTTACCCCAGAATAGCCAACTTCACACCACCCAAACCCCATACCTTCCCATAGCATTCGCGCAACTTTTGATACATTGGAATTTGCGTCAGGGTCTGATGCACCTCTTCCGATAACGACTAAAGCGGTATCATGTAATGCCATTTCTCCATATTCAAGGTTAGCAGTATTAACAGCATCTTGAATACGGCCAGCTGCAGCAGCTACCATTTTTGGATCAACACCTAATTCTCTACCATAATTTACATCAATATTATGCTTAGCTGCATATGTATTTAATACAGTTGGAATATCATTCTTAGAATGCATTGCAGCAAAAAGCATTCCAGGCACAGCAAGTATTTTGTCACAATCGTTCTTGCGCAATTTATCTAATCCATCCCTAATAAGAGGATTAGCAAATTCTAAATATCCATATTCCATATCCCATTCAGGAGGCAAATATGGAGGTAATTTCTCAGCCAGTGTTGCAAATTCATCAACTGCTGATTGACTACGTGAGCCATGGCCACAGATCATAACGCCAATTTTATTTACCATAATTTATGCCTCCTGCAATTCTTCTTCAGTTTCTTCACTAACTTCTTCATCTTTTGACAATTCCTCAGAATTTTCACGCACCCCCCAAGCAGCTGCAGCGGCTGCCGCAGCCGCAGCCGCAGCCGCCATACCAATCCAATGGCTATGCCCAGCTAGTTCTGGCAAATGGCCCCAGTGCGCAAAAGCCGGCAATGGTACCAAAAAGAATAAAATCACAAAAAACTGCATGTTACTTCCTTAATTACAGATGAGCGAAAAGTTGGCAATTTGCCTGACGATGTTGGCATCAGTTCCCAAATTGGGTCAACCATATACAACACATCTTTCCGGCCCTCTGGGGCTTCGTCAAATAACGTATAGATCAGCAGAAAAATAGGCGCAATAGATTCGCGCCGGACTGTCTTATGAAACCGACCTAATTATTGTTTCCTTTATGCATATAATAAGTTGCCAGTCTTTTCATTGAATCTACTTTGGAAAAAATCGTTAATAAACAAAATTAATAGGATTTAACATGGGTTTGCTTGTTGACGGAAAATGGATTGATAAATGGTATGACACCAAAGCAAGTGGTGGTAAGTTTATTCGCCAAGATGCTGGATTTCGCAATTGGATTACATCAGATGGATCAGCTGGTGTAAGCGGTAAATCTGGCTTCAAAGCTGAAAGTGGGCGGTACCATTTATATGTTTCATTGGCATGCCCATGGGCACACAGAACACTTATATTTCGAGAACTTAAGGGCTTGCAGGACCACATATCAGTAGATGTAGTTCATCCTGATATGATGAATGAAGGATGGACTTTTGAACAGCGTGGAGCAGCTAAAGGAGATAGCTTATTTCAATCTAAATTTGCTCATGAGATTTATACCAGAGCCAACCCTACAGCAAATACTCGTGTAACAGTGCCTATTTTGTGGGATAAGAAAACTAGTACAATTGTATCAAATGAATCTTCAGAAATTATCCGCATGTTTAATTCTGCATTCGACCATATTACTGGAAATAATGATAATTATTGGCCATCTAATAAACATAATGAAATAGAAGAGATTAATGCCAAGATATATTCAGAAATAAATAATGGCGTCTATAAAGCGGGCTTCGCAACTACACAAATAGCGTATGATAATGCTGTAAATGTTTTATTTGATGGCCTTGATTGGGTTGAAAACAGATTACAAGATAACCAGTATCTTTTAGGGGATACTTTAACAGAAGCAGACTGGCGTTTATTTACAACATTGGTTCGCTTCGATAGCGTTTATGTCTTGCATTTTAAATGTAATAGAAAACGTGTAGTAGATTATCATAATATCTGGAATTATGTTCGTGAACTTTATCATTTTAATGGCATAAAAGAGACCATAGATTTTGATCATATTGTGCGTCATTACCATTTTAGTCACGAAACTATAAATCCAAATAGAATTATTCCAATAAATCCAGTAATTGATTGGAATGAATCTTATGAACGCAATTTTTGACCAAGTTGAAGCTTATTTTTAATATTGAGTGAAATTAAAATCTAAATCTAAATAAAAATAATTGCGCTGTATGCTACTTATGTGCAAGCAAGTTCAAAAATAAGGAGCTTAGCATGTCAACCACAATTACAGTATGTGAAACTTGCAAACGAACAAACTGGAATGCTGAAATAGATAATAAAACTGATGGTGAAGTTTTAGCTGATTTAATTGAATCAATGTCTGATGAAGCTCCAAATATTAATATTAGAAGACATGCTTGTCTAATGGGTTGCGATTTTGCATGTAATGTAGCAATTCAAAGTGAAGATAAATTAAATTATGTATTAGGTAATTTTTCTCCAAACATTGAAAGTGCAAAAGGTATAATAGAGTACGCAAAATTACATAATGCTAGCGATAAAGGCCAAGTACCTTTTAGAGATTGGCCTAAAGAAATAAAAGGCCACTTTCGGGCTCGCCTGCCAGTATTAGGTAATAAATAATGTCAGATGCAAGAGATCATGGTGGTGGTCTTGATGTTGCCATTTCAAAATATGGCGGTACTCGTGAACAATGGATAGATTTATCAACAGGAATAAATCCATCTTCTTACACCATCCCAAAAATTCCAAAGCATTTTTGGAATTCTTTACCAGATAGCAAAGCTCAAAAAGAACTATTAATACAAGCTAGTGAATTTTGGGATGTTCCAAATAATTCTGATATCATGGCTGCATCTGGCGTATCTCAATTAATTGCAGTTTTGCCAAATTTACTTCCAGTAAATCGAGTGAAAATTATCAGTCCAACATATAACGAACATGCTGCTGCTTTCAGATCGAACGGCTGGGAAGTTGGAGACGCAGGTAACGTTCAAGTCATTGTGAACCCAAATAACCCCGACGGCAACTATCATTTGATTTCTGAAAAAGATACAAAAAATTTCGACCTTAATATAATCGATGAAAGCTTTTGTGATATTTCACCTGATAAATCACTAATTCATCTGGCCAAACAAAATAATGTAATAATATTAAAAGGTTTAGGAAAGTTTTGGGGGCTTGCCGGTTTGAGGCTTGGCTTTGCAATTGCATCACCAGAGTTAATAAAAACCATCATAAGCCATGTAGGCCCGTGGTCTATTTCTGGTCCCGCTCAATTTATTGGAAAAGCTGCACTCTCAGATAATAATTGGATTCATAATACTCGTATTAGATTAAAGAAAGATAGCGTTCGATTAGACAAATTAATATCTAGTAACAATATTAAACCTATAGGTGGCACAGACTTATTTCGGTTATATAAAACAACAAATGCTCAAAAGATCCAAAATAAATTAGCACAGAACTTTATTTGGTCTCGAGTTTTCCCATATTCTGAAAATTGGCTTAGGCTTGGTATTCCTGGCGATCAATCAGAATGGGAAAGACTTGCAAAAGCTTTAGAGGAATAAATGAATACAATTCAAATTTTATTAATAGCTTTAATTTTAGATTATTTGATTGGAGACCCAATTAAGGTTTGGTCTAAAATACCTCATCCTGCTGTAATAATGGGCAAATTAATATCATGGTTTGATAATAATTTTAATTTTGGCTCAGCGTTAAAATTTAAAGGTATCTTTGCAATTTTTTCTTTATCTATAATGGCATGTTTAATAGGTCAGTTTATACATTTATTACCTGATTATGGGTTAATTGAATTATTAATTACTACAATTCTTCTAGCACATAACTCACTAGTCAAACATGTTAAGGATGTTTTAATTGGTTTAAATAATAGCTTAAATGAAGGCCGAAATGCAGTAGCATGCATAGTTGGCCGCCAAACAAAGAATTTAGATGAATCTAATGTAAGTAGAGCAGCAGTAGAAAGTGCAGCAGAGAACTTTTCTGACGCAGTAATCGCCCCCATTTTTTGGTATTTATTATTAGGATTACCTGGTCTGTTTTTATATAAAATGACAAATACAGCTGACAGTATGATTGGCTATAAATCAGAAAAATATTTATTATTTGGATTTGGAGCAGCAAAATTTGATGATTTGATGAATTGGATACCATCTAGAATCTGCGGTACATTAATGTGTGCAGCATATTTATCAAAATCAAACTTCTTAATAATGTTAAAAGATGCAAAATTACATGCATCTCCAAATGCCGGCTGGCCAGAAGCAGCAATGGCTTCAATTTTAAACGTGGCGCTAGCAGGACCAAGAAGTTATCACGGCAAATTAACTCATTATGAATTCATAAATTCATCGGGAAGGCATGATATGGATAGAACAGATATTAATGATGCACTAAAAGTACTTAACAGATCGTGGCTTATATTAATTATAATTGTTTCAATTGCTAATTTTTATCCTTTAATCTTTTAATATTTAATAATCCCAATTTAATTAAATAAACTACCAATATGAGATTATTTTTAAATATTTTTCTTTAGACTTTCTCTATTATTTTATACACGGAAGGTTGGATTAAGTAATATATAGATAAATATTTTCAATAAAATTTGTTAGTTTACTTGCAATTTTCAATAAAAATATGGATTAAAATCATAAAATACATAGATTTTTAGGCCATTTATCGCCAAAACCCATAAAAATAAGGTAATTTTGCATTTTTTCCTTGGATAATTTGATTTTTAGGCACAATATGTGGTTATAATATCATTACAAAGTAGAATATTTTGTATTCATTTAACTTAAGGAGCAGCAAATGTCACAGAAACCAATGACAAAAACCCAATTGGTTGCCAATCTTGCAGAAGCAACAGGCAGCGATAAAGTAACAGCTAATAGAGCACTAGAAGCTTTAGCTGATATCGTCTCAAAAGAAGTCGCTGCTGGTGGAGCAGTTACACTTCCAGGATTAGGAAAATTTCAATGTCGCGCACGCCCTGAGCGCATGGTAAGAAATCCAGCTACTGGTGAGCAGTTCATGAAAGCAGCAGACAGAGTTGCTAAAGTGACTATCGCAAAAGCACTAAAAGACGTAATTAACGATTAATTTTTTTGGAGGAGTATTTTATCCTCGACGAATAAATTTTCATGACTAAGGTCGCCATATTAAGGCGACCTTTTTTATTGAGGTATTCATGGATATAAAATCAGCAATTATGGGATTTGTTTTTGCCCTTATTTGGTCAAGCGCTTTCACTTCTGCGCGTATTATTGTTCAGGTAGCTCCACCGTTATCAATATCGGCTTTAAGATTTTTAATTGCGGGATTAATTGCTGTCAGTATTGCTTATTTCTTAGGTCAAAGAGCAAAATTTACACACAAACAATGGTTTGGAATTATCTTGTTTGGTTTATGCCAAAATGCAATTTATTTAGGGTTTTTTTTCATGGCCATGACAAAAATTGAAGCATCCGCTGCATCAATTATAGCATCAAGCATGCCTCTATTAGTCGCCCTTATTTTGGTTATAGTATTTAATGAAAAGTTATCTCCTTTTGGCTATTTAGGACTAATCATAGGGTTCTCTGGAGTAATATTAATAATGTCCTCTAGATTATCCAGTGGCATCAATATTATTGGAATTATTCAATGCATACTGGGTGTCCTAGCATTAACAGTAGCTACTTTATCTGTTAAGTCTGCTTCTACTGGTGGCAATCTTTTTATGGTAGTTGGATTGCAAATGCTAGTAGGCTCCGCTGCACTAACTATCCCTGCCATTGCATTAGAAACTTGGAATGTTGTTTGGAATACAAAAGCATTGCTTGCATTAGCATATACTATTGTCGTGCCTGGAATTATTGCCACTTACATTTGGTTTCTTTTAGTTGAGCGTATTGGTGCTACAAAGGCTGCAACATTTCATTTTTTAAATCCGTTTTTTGGTGTAGCTATTGCTGCAATGTTGCTGGACGAAGAATTATCTTATTATGATATGATCGGAGTAGTGATAATTATGTTAGGTATTTTTGCTGTGCAAAAATCAAAAATTTAAACTATCCTATTTCACCTTGATTTTCACCAATTTGCCCTCGATGCAACATCAAATGATCTAGTATCACACATGCCATCATTGCCTCTCCCACAGGAACAGCCCTAATACCAACACATGGATCATGACGACCTTTTGTTATTATTGAGGTTTGATTGCCAGATTTAGTAATAGTGTCTCGTTCTTTAAGTATAGACGAAGTTGGCTTTACTGCAAATCGACAAACTATATCTTGTCCAGTTGAAATTCCGCCCAAAACACCACCAGCATGATTGGAGTTATATTGAGGCTTACCTTCAGAAAATCCTATTTCATCTGCATTACTTTCTCCAGTAAACTCAGCTGATTCAAATCCTGCACCAATTTCGACACCCTTAACGGCATTAATTGACATCATAGCGGTAGCAATATCAGTATCTATTTTACCATAAATTGGAGCTCCAAGGCCAGCTGGTACACCACTTGCAATAACTTCAATAACTGCTCCAACAGAGTTTCCAGATTTGCGTAATTTGTCTAAATATTCTGCCCATAATATTGCTGCGTCAGCATCAGGAGTCCAAAATGGATTTTTTTCTATTTCATTTAAATCAATTTTAGTTCTATTAATTTTATGTGGACCCATTTGAACCATATACGCACAAATCTTAATATCTGGCGCTAAAGACTCCAAAGCCTTTCTTGCAACACCTCCTGCCGCGACTCTTGCAGCAGTTTCCCTAGCAGACGAACGGCCACCACCGCGATAATCACGAATCCCATATTTTTGCCAATAAGTTATGTCTGCATGACCCGGCCTAAACTTATCCATAATTTCTGAGTAATCTTTAGATCTCTGATCCGTATTCTCAATCATTAACTGAATTGGATGCCCGGTTGTATTTCCTTCAAACATGCCAGAAAGAATTTTTACTTCATCTGCTTCACGTCTTTGAGTTGTGTATTTATTTTGTCCTGGCTTGCGTCTATCAAGCCAATACTGCAAATCACTTGCATTTAATTCTACATTAGGAGGACAGCCGTCAATAGTTGCCCCAAGTGCTGGCCCATGACTTTCTCCCCATGTCGTTACTGTAAACAAACGTCCAAATGAATTCGTAGCCATATGCCATACTCCAATGCTTTTTTAATCATTAACCTAGTAAGAGTATAAAAGAAAACCCATCCTTGATTATTTTTTAATACATGATTAAAAACATCTTTACCTCGGGGGGCCAATTTGGCTGAGATGCGTTTACGCGAACCCGTCGAACCTGAACCGGATCATACCGGCGTAGGGAAGGTTTCGTTTCAAACGACCCCCTTACGCTTGTAGCAATTGGAGAATTGAAATGAATAAATTTATAAACTTTGCTGCGGGCTTTTTATTGGCATCAGTCACAACAGCCTCAGCGGACGATTTACCAAAATTAACTATTTATACATATGATAGTTTTGTTTCTGATTGGGGCCCAGGCCCAGCAATCAAAAAAGCTTTCGAAAAAACTTGTAACTGTGAACTTAATTTAGTTGGCGCCGGAGATGGAGCTGCATTGCTATCTCGCCTTCAACTTGAGGGAATGCGCACGCAAGCAGATATTGCCCTAGGGTTAGATACAAACTTAACAGCAAGAGCTGCATCTACTGGATTATTTGCAAATCATAACAACAGTTTAAAAAACCTAAACCTTCCAATCGATTGGTCTGATGATCTCTTCATTCCATACGACTGGGGTTATTTTGCTTTTATTTATGATAATATTAAAGTCAAAAACCCACCGAAGAGTTTTCAAGAACTGATTATGATGCCAGATGATTTTAAGATTGTCATTCAAGACCCTCGCTCATCAACACCTGGGCTTGGTTTGTTATTATGGGTAAAAGAAGCCTATCCTGATCGTGCTGCGGAAATTTGGGAAGGCCTTGCTCCTAAAATTTTAACTGTAACAGCAGGGTGGTCAGAAGCATACGGAATGTTTACTGAAGGTGAAGCAGATATGGTATTATCATATACAACATCACCTGCATATCATATCATTGCTGAAAACGACGAAACAAAATCAGCTGCTAATTTTGATGAAGGTCACTATATGCAAATAGAGGTAGCTGCAAAGTTAGCATCTAGTAAAAATCCAGTGTTAGCAGATAAATTTTTAGAATTCATGACTTCTAATGATTTTCAATCAATTATACCAACAACCAATTGGATGTACCCAGCAGTATTAGCAAAAAATGGTTTGCCTGATGGATTTGAGAAGTTAATATCACCATCTAAAAGTTTACTTATTCCTTCAGACAAAGCTGAAAATGTAAGAAGCGAGGCACTCTCAGAATGGCTTACAGCACTCAGCCAATAAAACTAATACATCTAATATTTGGCAGTAGCGCATTTGCGCTATTGCTACTATTAACTTTGGGTACTGTATTAGTTTTGTGGTTGAATGCAGATATTAAAGCCACATTAAGTTCTTCAGATTGGTCAATTATACGCTTCACAGTCAGCCAAGCCATAGTTTCAGCTACAATATCTGTATTAATTGCAATACCAACAGCTCGCGCACTCTTTTTCCGAAACTTTAAAGGACGCAAATTTATTCTTACAATAATGGGCGCTCCTTTTATTTTACCAACTATTGTTGCTATTCTAGGAATTATAGCAGTTTGGGGTAGATCTGGGTATATTTCTGAATTTATATCAAACTTTAATATTAATCCTCTGAACATTTATGGATTTACCGGTGTAGTTTTAGCTCACGTATTTTTTAACATACCCCTAGCAACTCGATTTATTGTTCAGGGTTGGGCAGCAATACCAATCGAGCACTTTAGATTATCTGCACAGCTTGGAATCAATACATCAGGTATTTCACAACATATTGAGCGGCCTATGTTAAAATCTGTTATTCCAGGAATTTTTCTTATAATATTTTTATTATGCATTTCAAGTTTTGCTGTGGCACTCGCACTAGGTGGAGGACCAAAAGCAACAACTATAGAGCTAGCTATATATCAATCTCTTAGATTTGATTTCAACTTTGCAAAGGCAGCTCAACTTGGAATAATCCAATTTAGCCTTTGTGCTATTTTGGGCATTATGACGGTACTGTTTTCAAAGCCAGTTCAATTTTCAAGTGGTCTAGACATAAAAATTGAACGATGGGACAGAACTCATTTTCGATATCTATTATTTGATATTTTTATTTTAACTTTTGTGTGTTTGTTTCTATTTTTGCCATTATTATCTATCTTCATTCGAGGCATTATACCAATATTCAGTTTACCTAATACAGTTTGGATAGCAGCATTTAATTCTATATTGGTTGCAATTGTTTCATCTATAATTTCAATAGGAATGGCAATCTCAATGTCGGGGCTTATTGTTCGTGTATCTCACAAATTTCCTATTACTTCACAAACAATAGAAATTGTGAGTTTTCTGACACTTGCTGCATCGCCGTTTATTATCGGTACTGGTTTGTTTATTTTAATATTCCCATATATTTCCCCATTTACCATTGCTCTCCCCATTACAGCTTTAGTTAACGCAGCTATGGCTTTACCTTTTGCCTTAAGAATGATTTTGCCAGCCATGGCACGCGCTGAAAAAAATTATGGAAAGTTAGCTGATAGTTTAGGCATGACAAAGTTTTCTCGTTTTCGTATTGCGATTTGGCCCCGGTTACGTAGACCCGTTGGGTTTTCTGCTGGATTAGCTGCCGCACTATCAATGGGAGACCTTGGTGTCATCACACTATTTGCACCAGTGGACGTAGCAACTTTACCGTTGATTATGTATAGACTTATGTCGAGTTACCAAATATCAGCGGCATCTGGTGTTGCATTATTGTTGGTATCACTTAGCATCTTACTTTTCTGGGTTTTTGACCGAGGAGGCCAACTTGAGCATAACATTAGATAATATTAAATTAAGCCATGGCGCATTTAATCTAACAGCAAATTTAAAAATTGAGTCAGCCAAAAAGATTGCCATAATAGGACCTTCCGGTGGTGGAAAATCAACACTCCTATCAACAATATCTGGGTTTAAATCTCCTGATCAAGGCAAAGTATTCATCAATGGGAATGATGTAACATTAACTTCACCATCTGAACGCCCTGTAGCTTTATTATTTCAAGATCATAATTTATTCCCCCACCTTTCTGTTAAAAAGAATGTTAGCTTAGGAATCAATACATCCCTAAACCTCACCGAGACTGAGCTAGATATAGTAAATAAAGCTTTATCTCGTGTCGGGTTAAAAAACTATGATAACAAGATGCCTTTTGAGCTTTCCGGTGGAGAACAACAAAGAGTAGCATTGGCAAGATGCTTATTACGTAAAAAACCTGTATTATGCTTAGATGAGCCCTTTGCAGCATTAGGTCCTGCAATGAAAAAAGAAATGCTGAGCTTAGTTAAAGAAATAGTAGAAAGTACGAATGCTACTTTGCTAATGGTCACACACCAGCCTGAAGATGCATTACACATTTCAGATGAAACTATTTTAGTGTCAGGTGGAATAGCAAATATTCCAGAAAATACTTCTGAATTATTTTCAGACCCACCTCCTGAATTAATTAAATATTTAGGTGCTTAAAGTTTAATAAAACACAAAAAAGGGCCCTGTATAAATCAGGACCCCTTAATAATTTATTTTAATATTAAGTTTTGCGTTTTATATCACGCCAGAGTTTTTTATTGGTGAAATACAATAATACACCTAATAGGATAAGCATTCCAACAGAAATTAATCCTACACGTTGCCTTGCCATCATTTTAGGTTCCGCAGTCCACATTAAGAAAGCTGAAACATCTTCTGCAATATGATGAACGTCATTACTGTGCCCATCTGCAAACTCAACCAATTCATCTGACAGTGGTGGAGACATTGCTATCCACCCGCCTGGGAATGCCGTATTCTCATAAAAAGTAGTACCAGCTTGTTCTTTTTCTTTTCCAGTATAACCAGTTAAGACAGAAGCAATATATTCAGGTCCACCCATGCCTTTAATAATTTGATTTATACCTAGACCATTTGGCCCATGAAATCCTGCACGAGCTTTGGCCATAAGTGACAAATCAGGAGCGTTTTCAAGGCCTGATTCTGGGAACTTATCAGAAGGTATTGCTGCTCGATCTTCATCTTTTTCAGCATCATAGACTTCAAAATTTTCAGCAGCGTATGCCTTTACAGTTTCAGGATCTAAGTGTGGTCCACCTTCATCACCTAGAGTTCGGAATGCAACCTGACGTAGCCCATGGCATGCAGAACAAACTTCTGTGTATACTTGCAAACCACGCTGTAATTGGTATTGATCAAATTTACCAAATGGGCCCTCGAATGAAAAATCAAAATCTTCAATATGAGTTTTCCCAGATTCCGCATTTGCATTTGTAACTAATCCAAAAACAAGTATTGCTGAAAGAAGTAGTTTTTTCATAATATTATATCCTCTTTCAATTACTTAACTGTACTAGGTTTTGGTGGATAGTGTGCATCAAAATCAGCTTCGATTGTTTCAGGAACAGGTAAAGTTTTTTCTGTCCATCCCAGAACTGGTAAGATTATTAAGAAATATGCAAACCAATAAATAGCACCAATTAATGAAACTAGAGGCACCAGGCCTTCTGCAGGTTGAGCTCCACACCACATAAGTAACATGAAATCAAATCCCAAAACCCAAAATGCAATTTTAAATGTTGGGCGATATCGTCCAGATCTCACTGGTGAAGTATCCGTCCATGGCGCCAAGGCCATAACCGCAATAGAACCAAACATTGCTAGAACACCCAAAAATTTTGCGTCTAAAAATAAAACATCAAAGGTGATTGCACGTAAAATTGCGTAGAACGGTAAATAGTACCATTCAGGAACAATATGTGCAGGTGTCGCCAAAGGATTTGCTGGTATGTAATTATCAGGGTGACCCAAATAATTTGGCATAAATCCTACAATAGCCATGAAAACAATTAATATCATTACTAATGCAAATAAATCTTTAATTACATAATACGGCCAGAAAGGTACTGTATCTTTCTGAGCTTCGGCCTTTGATTTACGTCGAACCTCTACACCTGTCGGGTTATTATTCCCCGTGGTATGAAAAGCCCAAATATGAAGAGCCACTAGTCCAACTATTACAAAAGGTAGCAAGTAGTGAAGCGAGAAGAATCGGTTCAAAGTAGCATTGTCTACAGCAGGTCCACCTAGCAACCATTCTTGAAGAATACCTCCAACACCAGGAATTGCACCGAACAGGCCGGTTATAACTGTAGCACCCCAAAATGACATTTGGCCCCATGGAAGAACATAGCCTAAAAACCCTGTTGCCATCATCATTAAATAAATTAGCATACCAAGTATCCAAGTTATTTCTCTGGGAGCTTTATATGAACCATAAAACAATCCACGAAAAATGTGAGCATAAACAGCAATAAAAAATAAAGATGCTCCATTTGCATGTAAATAACGAAAAGCCCATCCACCATTAACGTCACGCATGATGTGTTCAACTGAATCAAACGCTAAATCAACATGAGGCGTGTAATGCATAACTAGAATAATTCCAGTAATAATTTGAAGTGCTAAACAAAATGTTAAAACAATACCCCAAATCCACATCCAATTTAAATTCTTTGGTGTAGGAATTGTTAATGTGTCATATATGAGAGAAGCTATAGGTAAGCGCTCGTGAAACCATTTTTGCATGCCAGTTTTTGGCTTGTAATGATCGTGTGGAATTCCAGCCATGATCTTTCTCCTAACCCAATTTAATCGTATTTGCGTCTATAAACGTAGCTACAGGCACTGGTAAGTTTTCTGGTGCAGGACCTTTGCGAATTCGCCCAGCTGTATCATAATGTGAACCATGACATGGACAGAACCAGCCACCAAAGTCACCAGCATCTCCCAAAGGTACGCAGCCTAGATGAGTACAGACACCCATCATAACTAACCACTCACCAGTTTCATCTAATGACCTATTAGAATCTTCTGCATAAGTTTCTGTTTCTCCAACAACTGGAGAAGCATTTGCATTGCGTGCATCCACATCAGGTAAATCTGCTAATGGAACAGCTCGTGCTGCTTTTATTTCGTCAGATGTTCTACGTCTAATAAATACTGGTTTTCCAAGCCACTTAACTGTGATTTGGGTTCCAGGTTCTACATCAGATACATCAACTTCAATAGATGATAGAGCTTGAACATCAGCACTTGGATTCATTTGATTGATCATTGGCCATACAGCCGCCCCACCAATAACTGCTCCAGTGCCTGCAGTTGCCACGTACAAAAAGTCGCGGCGGTTTCCTTTATCTTCGGACACGATTAGCGTCTCCCTTGCCATGCCCTACTTACTGGGCTTAATAAACACTTAAAATCAGACGGAATCTGACTGTCTGAACGCGGTTTACACGCACATGTTACATTCGTCTAGCGGCCTTTTGGACGCACCAGCAAAACAAAGGTAAAAAAATGCGATTAGCTAGTTATCAACCCGATATTGCACCTAATTTAGGCTCCATGATTCGACTTTGTGCATGTTTTGGTGTCTCTTTAGACATCATTGAACCATGTGGATTTCCGTTATCACTAAAATCCTTACGTAGAAGCGCAATGGATTATGCAGATATCACTGACATGGTGCGACATGATTCATGGGAAACGTTTCAAGCTAACCGTGAGCCAGGTAGGCTAATTCTCTTAACAACAAAAGCTGATGCAATTTTGTGGGATTTTAAATTTAAAAGTACCGATACCTTAGTTATGGGTCGTGAAAGTGCAGGAGTTCCAAATGAAGTCCATAATGCTTGTGACTCACACATCAAATTACCCATGTATGGCAAAGCACGGTCACTTAACGTTGCTATGACTGCGGGAATGGCTTTATCGGAGGCCCTGAAACAAGTTAGAGAATAAATAAATAGATCATAAAAATTAAGGGAAAAAAACTACAGGCTGATCATCAACCCATTTAGGGTATTTTTTCATGCTTGATTTAAAACCTTGCCAGTCAACAAATTCTTCATACCATTCAATTAATTTTGGATATTTTAAATTTAAAAACCTATCAATATCCACATGGGCAAATTGTCTTATAAATGGTGCAATCCCGATATCAGAAAAACCACGGCTATTACCAAACAAAAAAATATTTTTTTCTAGTTTTTTTTCTAATAACTCAAAAAAATACAAAGCATTTTCCAAAACAAGTTCCTGAGTGCAATCATTATATTTGCTTGGATATTTATATCTATCTAACCAAGGTTTAAAATTTTCATCACAAAACTTAACTAATTCGTATTCTTCTGGTTTTGGTAAATTATTTTTAAAAGCCCAAATCATTATATCCAAGCTTTCCTCTATTACTTCACCATTATGAAGAACTAATACAGGAACCGTACCTTTAGGAGACACCTCCAACATTTCTGTAGGCTTGTCCCGCAGAACAACTTCTCGTAACTCTACTTTAATACCAGATGTGGAAATAGCCAATCTGCCCCGCATTGCATAAGGACAACGGCGAAAAGAATATAAAGTTGATATTTTCATTGTGCTATTAATTGTTTCAATGATTTATCAACAATCTTTGCATTTACAATAGATCCTTTTATTTGATCTTTATTAAATAATACTTCTGTAAAGCCTTCAGTTCTACCCATTCGTTCATTTTCAATTAATACATTATGCTCTAAGCCTATTTGTGCAGCTAAATGATCTTTTACGGCCAGTTCACCACACAAACGTAAACGGGCAGCCCGTTCTTTTATAATTGACCTATCCATCTGTGGCATTCTAGCAGCAGGTGTGCCCTCACGGGGGGAGAAAGGAAAAACATGCAACCAAGTTAGACCGCATTCCTTTATTAAGTTTAAGCTATTCTCAAACATTTCTTCTGTTTCAGTAGGAAATCCAGCAATAATATCTGCTCCATAAACTATGTTAGGCCTCACACTTCTCATTTTTGAACAAAATTCGATAGCATCATCACGTAAATGTCTTCTTTTCATTCGCTTCAAGATCATGTCATCCCCAGCCTGAAGCGAAAGATGTAAATGTGGCATTAATCTCATTTCAGATGAAATAGCATCAATCAATGCAGGATCCGCTTCAATGCTATCAATGGAACTAATTCGTAATCTTGGCAAATCTGGTACGAGTTTTAAAATTCTTTGAACTAGATCTCCTAATTTTGGAACCATAGGTAAATCAGCACCCCAACTTGTAATATCAACACCTGTAAGGACGACTTCGTTATACCCAGTATCAACTAATCGTTTAATTTGATCTACAACAACCCCAGCAGGTACTGATCTTGAATTTCCTCGCCCATAAGGAATAATACAAAAAGTACATCTGTGATCACATCCGTTCTGAACTTGAACATACGCTCGGCTTCGAGTGCCAAATCCATCAATTAAATGTCCAGCTGTATTTTTAACTGACATAATGTCATCAACCATTACTTTTTCTGTTTTTCCAACAAAGTCTGGTTTGTTTGAAATTTCATTCCAAGTATTAGAGTCCATTTTTTCTGTGTTACCAATTACTAAATCTACTTCCGACATTTCTGAAAATGTTTTCGGTTCGATTTGAGCTGCACATCCTGTGACAATCATTTGAGAATTTGGATTATCTCTTCTAAGTTTTCTTATTTCTTGTTTGGATTTCCTAACTGCTTCCGCAGTAACTGCGCATGTATTTACAACTACTATATTCTTCAAACCAGCAGCATCAGCTAATTCTTTCATTGCCTCTGTCTCATAAGCATTTAATCGACAACCTTGTGTCATAAATTTTGGAGAGGTCATTTTGCACTTTCCAAAAAATCAGGGCTCAGAACACCTTTAAAAACTAATGTAGTCGGTCCAGTCATCCATATTCCATCTTTTGCCCAGTTTATATTCAATTCACCTCCATCTAGATGAACGCTTACATTTCGTTCAGTTAATCCTTTAAGGTGAGCAACAACTGCAACTGCGCAAGCTCCTGAACCACAAGCCAGAGTTTCTCCAGCACCACGCTCAAAAGTGCGCTGTCTAATGTTTTTTTGATCTATGATTTGAATAAATTCAACATTTGTTTTCTTTGGAAATAACTCATGAGTTTCTATTTTTGATCCCCAGCTTATAAGGTCAACTGAATTTACATCATCAACTACAAATACACAGTGTGGATTCCCAATACCAACCGCACCTGGACTGCCTTCAATTGGCAATTCAATTAAATCTACTTTTTCTTTTAATGGTATTACATCCCAATCTAGCTGTGGATGTCCCATATTTACACTTATTAAATCGTTTTGGCCTTTTTGAGCAACCAAAACCCCACTTCCTGTTTTTAGCGTAATTTCTTCTATATTATTTTCATCCATTATTAATTTAGCAACACACCTGCTAGCATTCCCGCATGCATCTGATAATGAACCATCAGAATTCCAAAATACCACCTCAACGTCAGCTTTTTTGGATTTAGTTATTACTACTAATTGATCATAACCAACGCCGAAATGCCTATCACCAATTACTTTTGCAATCTGAGCATTCACAGGTGATTCTGATTCTCTTGCATCGATGATTACAAAATCATTTCCTAATCCATGCATTTTTAAAAACGGGACACCATTTGGGTATATATCAAGATTTGTCATGATGATGATATAGCCCAATCAAAACAATCATTCCAGATAGGTATTAATTTTATAACAATAAGACTTGACCCTCCCCTGTCATCATCATAATACGCGCCCTAGTGGGCCGGTAGCTCAGTTGGTAGAGCAACTGACTTTTAATCAGTAGGTCTCGGGTTCGAGCCCCGACCGGCTCACCACTTTTCTAAAGTTTGTGTAAAAGTGGTGTTTTTCCACAAAAATAAATAATTTAAATATTTTGTCGCTTTTAAGCATTAAAATATTATTGTTACAAATATTACTTTTATATCAGTAATTTTGAAATGAATTGTTTTTTAATAGGCACCCTAATGACAAAACCAAATTTATTAATTTTCATGGTAGACCAATTAAATGGAACATTTTTTCCAGATGGACCAGCAGATTGGCTTCACGCTCCAAATTTAAAAAAATTAGCTGGAAAATCTACTAGATTTAAAAATTGTTATACTGCTTCTCCTTTGTGTGCACCCGGCAGGGCATCATTCATGTCAGGCTTGTTGCCATCAAAATCAAGAGTGTATGACAATGCCGCTGAATTTTCATCAGACATACCCACTTATGCCCACCATTTGCGACGCGCTGGGTATCAAACATGTCTATCTGGAAAAATGCATTTTGTTGGACCTGATCAAATGCATGGTTTTGAAGAACGCTTAACAACAGATATTTATCCCGCTGACTTTGGTTGGACACCAGATTATCGCAAACCAGGTGAAAGAATAGATTGGTGGTATCATAATATGGGTTCAGTAACGGGCTCAGGAATTGCTGAGATTTCTAATCAGATGGAATATGATGATGAAGTGGCATACAATGCAAAACGAAAAATTTATGATCTTTCTAAGGGTAAAGATAACCGGCCATGGTCTTTAACTGTTAGTTTTACGCATCCACATGATCCATATGTAGCAAGAAAAAAATATTGGGATTTGTACGAAGATTGTGCACATTTAATGCCCACTGTTTCTGCATTTGAATACGAAAAACATGACACCCATTCAAAACGTATCTTTGATGCTAATAATTGGCGGGATTTTGATATTACTGATGATGATATAAAGCGCTCAAGGCGTGCCTATTTCGCAAATATCAGTTATCTTGATGATAAAATTGGCGAGATTTTAGAAGCTTTGGAGACTACAAAACAAGAAGCAACAATTCTATTTTTATCTGATCATGGGGATATGCTGGGTGAGAGAGGACTTTGGTTTAAAATGTCTTTTTATGAAGGTTCAGCAAGAGTACCTTTAATGGTTTGTTCGCCAAAAATGAAACCAGGACTAGTCACTTATCCAGTTTCAAATATTGATCTCGCACCAACACTTTGTGATTTAGCTGATGTATCTATTGAAGAAATAGCACCATGGTGTGAAGGTGAAAGTCTAGTCCATTTAGGGCAAGGTGGAGAGCGTACAAGTCCAGTAGCTATGGAATATGCTGCCGAGGCCTCTTATTCCCCTATGGTATCCCTGAGATACGGACCATGGAAATATAACAGATGCTTGCTAGATGAAGATCAACTTTTCAATCTAGATGAAGATCCAAATGAATTAATTAATCTCGTCAATACTCACAAACATCAGGGAACATTAAATCAACTTCGAGTTAAGTCAGAAAAGCGCTGGAATTTAAATAAATTTGATACTGATGTTCGGGAAAGCCAAGCTAAGCGGTGGATAGTTTATGAGGCATTACGTAATGGTAATTATTTCCCTTGGGACTATCAGCCCTTACAAGATGCGTCTGAACGTTATATGAGAAATCATATGGATTTAAATGAAGTAGAAAATGATAATAGATTCCCTCGGGGTGAATAGATTATTTATTAAAAATCATGATTTATAATAAACTGGAGACAAAAAATTATGGCACTAAAATGTCAACCAACAGCAAGTCACTTTATTGATGGTGAGTACATAGAAGACACTGATGGAAAAATAATTGAATGTATCTATCCAGCGACTGGTGAAAAAATTGCAAAATTACATTCTGCAACGCCTAAAATTATAGAAATGGCATTAGAATCAGCAAAACATGCCCAAAAATCTTGGGCCAAACTATCAGGGACTGAAAGAGGGCGCATATTACGTAAAGCTTCTGATATTATTCGTGAACGCAATCGTGAATTATCAGTTCTGGAAACTTATGACACAGGTAAGCCATTACAAGAAACACTATACGTTGATGCTACCTCAGCTGCAGATGCATTAGAATACTTTGGCGGCCTAGCCGGATCCATTACTGGAGAACACATACCACTTGGAGAAGATTGGGCATATACAAAAAGAATTCCAATTGGCTTATGCGTAGGAATTGGTGCGTGGAATTATCCTACACAAATTGCATGTTGGAAAGGTGCACCGGCATTAGCCTGTGGTAATTCAATGGTATTTAAACCATCCGAAATGACACCATTATGCGCATTAAAAATTGCAGAAATTTTAATTGAGGCCGGTGCCCCAAAAGGTATATATAATGTTATTCAAGGATATGGAGACGTTGGCGCTAAGTTAGTTTCTGATCCACGAGTAGATAAAGTTTCACTAACCGGTTCTGCAGAAACTGGAAAAAAAGTGTATTCTTCGGCAGCGTTAGGCATGAAAAATGTAACCATGGAGCTTGGTGGTAAATCTCCTCTAATAATTTTTGATGACGCTGATATTGAAAATGCTGTTAGTGGAGCAATGTTAGCCAATATGTATTCAACTGGCCAAGTCTGTTCGAATGGAACTAGAGTATTTGTCCAAAGCAGTATCAAAGAAGTTTTTCTAAAACGTTTTATTGAACGAGCCACTAAGATTATAATTGGTGATCCTATGGATGAAGAAACACAATTTGGACCAATGGTTTCTGAAAAACAAAGAGATATAGTTATGAGTTTCATTGAAAAAGGGAAAGCAGAAGGTGCAACACTAGCTTTTGGAGGAAACATCATTGAAAGTAGTGGTTGGTTTATTGAGCCAACAGTTTTTTCAGATGTTACAGATGAAATGACAATAGCTAAGGAGGAAATCTTTGGTCCTGTAATGTCTGTATTTGACTTTGAAAATGAAGATGAAGTAATTGCTAGAGCAAACGACACAGATTTGGGTTTAGCAGGTGGAGTTTTTACTAATGACATCAAAAGAGCCCATCGCGTTGTGGATCAATTAGAAGCAGGAACATGCTTTATTAATTCATACAATGATGCGCCCGTTGAAGTTCCTTTTGGAGGCATTAAAGGTTCTGGTGTTGGCCGTGAAAATTCTAAAGCAGCAATAGAACATTTCAGTCAGCTTAAAACTGTTTATGTGCGAATGGGAAATGTTGATTCACCATATTAGGAAAAATACTAATGGAAGCTAATTTTGTAATTATTGGAGCAGGTTCTGCTGGTTGTGCTATGGCCTATAGGCTCTCAGAAGATGAAAAAAATTCTGTGATTATAATCGAATATGGTGGCTCAGATATGGGTCCTTTAATACAAATGCCTGCAGCATTATCATATCCAATGAATATGAAAACATATGACTGGGGGTTCCAATCAGAACCTGAGCCATATTTGAAAAATCGCAGATTAGCTACACCAAGAGGGAAAGTACTAGGCGGATCATCTTCAATAAATGGAATGGTATATGTAAGAGGGCATGCAAAAGATTATGACTATTGGGAACAATCTGGTGCTTCAGGTTGGTCTTATGCAGATGTTTTACCTTACTTTAAAAGAATGGAGAATTGGAGAAGTGGTGGGCATGGAGGAGATAAATCTTGGCGTGGTCGTAAAGGTCCACTACACATATCTCGTGGCCCCAGACAAAACCCACTGTTTAAAGCTTTTGTAAAAGCTGGAAAACAAGCCGGTTATGAAACAACTGATGATTACAATGGTGAGAAGCAAGAAGGCTTTGGACCAATGGAGCAAACTGTTTATAAAGGGCGTCGCTGGTCTGCTGCAAATGCATATCTGCATACAGCTTTAAAACGAAAGAATTGCAAAATTATTCGTGCTTTTGCACGTAAAATAATCATAAAAGATGGTCACGCCATAGGTGTTGAAGTAGAGATAAATGGCAAGGTTCAAGTTATAAATGCAACACGCGAAGTGATAATTTCGGCCTCATCAATTAATTCACCAAAACTTTTAATGTTATCAGGAATTGGCCCAGCAGAGCACCTAGAAAATCATGGAATTGAAGTCATAGCTGATAGGCCTGGCGTAGGGCAAAATTTACAAGACCACTTAGAAATTTACCTCCAAATTGCATCATTGAAACCAATTACACTTTATAGATACTGGAACATTTTCTCAAAAGCGCTCATTGGAGCTCAATGGCTATTAACAAAATCTGGTTTAGGCGCATCTAATCAATTTGAAAGCGCTGCATTTATACGTTCAAAAGCAGGTGTAGAGTATCCTGATATACAATATCACTTTTTACCAATTGCCGTCAGATATGATGGGCAGGCAGCTGCTGAAGGGCATGGGTTTCAAGCACATGTTGGGCCAATGAGATCCACTTCTAGAGGTTCAGTAACTTTAAACTCAAAAGATCCAAATGATGCCCCAAAAATAATATTTAACTACATGAGCAAATCAGAGGATTGGGTTGATTTTAGAAATTGTATTAAACTTACGCGAGAGATTTTCGGTCAAGACGCATTTAAAGAATATGCAGGGAAAGAAATCCAACCCGGGCAAAATATACAATCAGATTCTGCTCTAGACGAATTTTTACTTGAGAATGTAGAAAGTGCGTATCATCCATGTGGAACATGCAAAATGGGATCTATTGATGACCCAATGTCTGTTGTCGATTCAGAATGTAAAGTTATAGGTGTAAAAAATTTAAGACTAGCAGATAGTTCTATTTTCCCAAGAATTACCAATGGAAATCTAAATGGACCATCAATAATGACTGGTGAAAAAGCATCAGATCATATTCTAGGAAAGCAGCCTCTACCCAAGTCAAATGCAAAGCCTTGGATTCATCCAAAGTGGAAAACAAAACAGAGGTAAAATTTATTTAATTTAAAAGTTTATTAGGCACTGCAGCTCGAAACCATTTCACTATCTTAATTCGATCTTCATTTGCCAAATTAGTTATATTTGCTGGTGGCATTGCATGACTCACACCAGCTTGAATATAGATTTCCTTTGCTCCTCGAACAATGTCATAATCTGTTTCAAGAAAAACACCCTTTGGTGCATTTATCATACCATCCCATACAGGCTCTCGGGCATGACACATGGAACATCTACTGATAATAATATCCGAGATATCATCAAAACCTTTTGCTAACATTAGGCTCTCTTGCTTTTTTGTTAGCGGTTGGTTTTCTAAATCATCATAATCTCCATTCCATGAAGATGCTGTTGAAAGTGCCGCGATAATTAAAAATAATACTAAAGTTGCCATCCAAGTCCAAGTTGGGCCTGATCCAGTAGCATGCAATGTATTAAAATAATGCCGAATTGTAACGCCAGTTAAAAAAACCAATGATGCAATAATCCATGTGTATTCAGTAGCAAATGCTAATGGATAATGATTGGACAACATCAAAAATAGAACTGGTAAGGTTAAATAATTATTATGTGTACTCCGTAATTTTGCTATTTTTCCATATTTTGGATCAGGGGTACGGCCTTCCTTTAAATCTTTAACAACAATTCTTTGATTTGGCATTATTATTAGAAAAACATTTGCTGACATTATAGTTGCAGTAAATGCTCCCAGATGAAGCATAGCAGCACGACCAGTAAATATTTGATTATAACCCCAAGACATTACAACCAGAACAACAAACAATAAAAGCATTAATCCTGTAGGATTATTTCCCAAAGCAGATTTACATAAAAAATCATATACAACCCAACCCACTAATAAAGATCCTGCAGAAATGATAATTGCTTGAAAAACTGATAAATCAGCTTTTGCAGGGTCAATTAAATACAATTCCGCTCCAAGCCAGTAAACAATCATTAACATAGCAGCACCAGAAAGCCACGTAGCGTAGCTTTCCCATTTAAACCAAGTTAAATGATTAGGCATATTTTCTGGAGCCACTGAATACTTTTGAATATGATAAAATCCTCCACCATGGACTTGCCACTCCTCACCATAAGCACCTGCTGGTAAATTTGGGGATTTTTTCAGCCCCAGATCTAATGCAATAAAATAAAAAGAAGAGCCTATCCATGCTATTGCAGTAATGACATGAAGCCAACGAACTGCAAATGCAAACCACTCCCACATAATTATAAAATCATCCATTAATATATCTTTCTAAATTTTTTCTTTCTTACATGCACTTTTATTTTCTTGCTAGGTTTGTTATTGGTAAAACAGTATCAAAAAAAAGACAACAATGTCATATTTCGAAAACATACGCACTTTTACACGCATCTATGAATTAGGTAGCATGTCTGCTGCTGCAAGAGATCAAAGGATATCGCCTGCTGTGGCATCAGCACGAATTTCACAACTTGAAACTCACTTAGGTGTCCGTTTATTTCAACGTACAACGAGAAGTTTGTCGCCAACTGAACAAGGTCAGATATTTTATCGAGGCGCTAGAGTAATTCTAGAATCAGTACAAATGGCTGAAGCTGACATTGGAGATGTTACAGAGAACCCTCGTGGTGTTTTACATGTTGCTGCGCCACTTGGTGTTGGTAGAAGTTTAATAGCTCCAAATTCTCCTGCATTTACGAGTAAATATCCCTTGGTTGACTTAAGGTTACGCTTGAGTGATCGAAAAGTTGATTTAACAGCTGAAGGACTAGATATTGCTTTTTTTCTAGGCCACCCAACTGATTCTAATCTTAGAATTCGCAAGATAGCTGATTGCCCTCGAGTTTTATGCGCTAGTCCAGAATATATTGCAAAAAATGGTCATCCAGTAGATGGATTCGAACTTCAAAGAGGCAAACATAATTGCCTCATGTTACGATTTCCTGGATCGACTGAATTCCAGTGGGAATTAAATACTCCTGATGGGTTAAGAAAGTTTGATGTAAAGGGAAGATTAGAAAGTGATGATGGAGATGTATTAACGGACTGGGCTCTTGCTGGCGCCGGTATTGCTATGAAGCCTGTATTTGAAGTTTATGATCATCTAAAAAGCGGCAAACTCATAATTGTAGCTGAAAAAACAAGACCCTCCCATGTGCAAATGGCCTGTTTATACACACATAGGCGTCATCAAGATCCAAAGGCACGTTTATTTATGGAGTTTATGATAGAGCATATTAGTGATGCAATCTCAGGTCCATTTCATAAGAAACAATCAACTCCCTCGGTAAGTTGAATACCCATATGGTGATAATAATAATGGCACGTGATAGTGAAGATTTTCTGACATTCCAAATCGGATGGGCACAATATTGAGAAATTGAACGCCCTCTGATACTTGACTGTGACGCGAAATGTAGTCACCACAGTGAAAAAGTAACTCATACTCTCCAATTTCAAACTCAGCTGAATTTAAAATTTGTTCGTTAGTTCTACCATCATCGTTCGTGAGCGCCTCAGATAGAAATTTTCTACTATTACTAACTATCTTATAAAGTTCAATTCTCAGGCCCGCGGCAGGGCAACCTCGAGCAGTGTCCAAAACATGAGTTGTCAGATATCCAGCCATTAAATATTCCTCCTAATTCATTCTATTTTTAATAAGATTTTTACATTATTAAAGAGCTAATTCAGTAATACTCCTTCAAATATTATTTGATATAAAACCATAATAGATAGTTTATAATAACAATAAAACAGGAGATCTTTAAGGATGAAACGCTATCCACGAGATATGTATGGCTATGGTAAAAATACTCCAAAAGCCCAGTGGCCGAATAATGCAAAGATTGCATTACAAATTGTTATCAATTTTGAAGAAGGTGGTGAAAACAATATTCTCCATGGCGACAATGCGTCTGAAGCATTTTTATCTGAAATAGTTGGAGCCAGCGCTTGGCCAAATCAACGTCACGCAAATATGGAATCAATTTATGAATATGGTTCTAGAGTAGGCTTTTGGCGCTTATATGATATATTTAAAGAATTACCTGTAACAGTTTATGGCGTCGCAACTGCATTAGCTAGATCACCTAATCATGTTCATGCCATGAAATCTGCAAACTGGGAAATAGCCAGTCATGGATTAAAATGGATTGATTATAAAGACTTTGAAGAAAAAGACGAAAAAGCTGATATGAACGAAGCCATTCGTCTTCACACCGAAGTGACAGGCAGCGCCCCAAAAGGTTGGTATACTGGGAGATCTTCCGAAAATACAATTAAGTTAGCTGCTAGTACTGGTATTTTTTCATATATAGCTGACAGCTATGCTGATGATTTACCGTATTGGACAGAATTTTCCGATAATGATCAATTGATAGTTCCCTATACTTTAGACGCAAACGACATGAGATTCGCGACACCACAGGGTTTTAATTCTGGAACACAATTCCTAGAATATTTAAAAGATAGTTTTAAAACACTATATCAGGAAGGTGCTAATGGCTCACCAAAAATGATGTCAATTGGATTACATTGTCGTTTGGTTGGTCGCCCTGGCAGATTTGAAGCAATTAAAAAGTTTTTAGAATTTGTAAATGAACATGATAGTGTTTGGATGGCGACACGAGAGCAAATAGCAGATCATTGGAAAAAAAATCATCCACACAATCGATTTGAAAGGCCAAGTAATATGAATCGAGAGAAATTTATCAATGAATACGGTGGAATATTTGAACATTCTTCTTGGGTAGCAAATAATGCCTACGATCTTGAATTAAGCCATTCTCATGATACAGCTATTGGATTGCACAATGCTTTATGTCGAGCTTTTAGGTCAGCCCCTAAAGAGCAACAGTTAAGTGTTTTGAAAGCACATCCAGATTTAGCAGGTAAATTAGCTCAAGCTAAACGATTAACAGCAGAAAGCACATCAGAACAAGCATCTGCAGGAATGGATAGTTTAACCGATCATGAAAGAGAAAAATTTACACAATTAAATTTAGCATATGTCAAAAAGCATGGCTTTCCATTTATTATTGCCGTTAGGGATCATAACAAAGCGAGTATTTTAAATGCATTTGAAGAACGTATTAATAATGATGGTGATACTGAGTTTTCAGAAGCTTGCAAACAAGTCGAGAGAATCGCAGAATTTCGCTTAATGGATCTTTTGCCATGATTTATGAAGTTTCCACACAACCATTAACAGCAGATGCTTTCAAACCATTTGGCGAAATTATAGATGCATCAGGTGAACCAGATAAAATTATTAATCAAGGCATGTGCGGAAGGCACCATGATTTAGCAAAGTTAGATTTTCCTTCTGGGAAGGTGGGTGTCAGCGTATTTAATGCTAAAGCACGCAGCTTACCCTTTAACTTGGAAATGATGGAGCGTCATCCAGAGGGCACCCAGGCATTTATACCAATGCATCAAAATTCATTTTTAATAATAGTCGCTCATGATAAAAATGGTGTGCCCGATACACCTATTTCATTTATTTCAAAACCAGGACAAGGTATTAATATATCCAAAAATACTTGGCATGGAGTATTATGCCCACTTTATTCTCCAGGCTTATTTGCTGCAATTGATAGAATTGGAGAAGGTCCAAACTTAGAAGAGCATTGGTTCAAAAAAGCTTGGACTATTATTTAAAGGTACTTACTCGTAGCTTGAAACTGGCGAGCCTGCTAATGCCGCTATATTTAGTAAACCACGAACTGTAACACCTGGAGTAACTATGTGCGCACGATTTCCCATACCCATTAAAATTGGCCCAACCTCTAAACCCCCTGCAACAGACTTTAAAACGTTACGCGTTGCACCTGCAGCATCTGAATTAGCATAAACTAAAATATTTGCTTTTCCTTTTAATCGATTATTCGGCATCATAGTTTCGCGAAGATCTTCATCTAAAGCTGCATCAGTGTGCATCTCACCTTCATATTCAAAATCTACTTTATGAGAATCTAGGATAGCTAGAGCTTCGCGAGTAACGCGTCCAGAATGCGTATCCGCATTTCCAAATTGTGAGCTTGAACATAATGCTAATTTAGGTTCGATACCGAAACGCCTTGTATGACGCGCTGCCGCAATCATTGTATTCGCAATTTGTTGTGCAGAAGGTTCAATATTCACATGCGTATCAGCAATAAATAAAGGACCTTGATCTAAAATTACTAATGATAATGCTCCCACTGGAGTTAAATCTTGGTTAGCTAAAACTTGCTTTATGTACTTCAAATGCCAATGATATTGGCCAAAGGTTCCACAAATCATACTATCTGCTTCACCACGGTGCACCATTACTGCTGCGATTGCAGTTGTATTTGTTCTCATGATTGCTTTTGCTAAATCTGGAGTAATACTTTTTCGAGCCATTATATCATGATAAGATTGCCAATAATCACGGTATCTTGTATCTTTTTCAGGGTTTACAAGTTCAAAATCTACTCCAGCTTTTATTGACAAACCTTCACGTTCAATTCGAGATTCAATTACATTTGGACGCCCAATTAAAACTGCAGTTTCTGATAATTCTTCTGACATTGCTTGCACTGTACGAAGTACTTTTACATCTTCACCTTCAGCAAAAACAACTCGTCTGTTGTCAGTTTTAGCAGCTTCAAAAATTGGCCGCATTGTCACTGCGGATCTATAAACTTGTGTCTGCAATTTTGCATGATATGCATCTAGGTCTAATTTATTTTTAGCTACGCCACTATCAATAGCTGCTTTTGCTACGGCATAAGCAATTGTAGGCAATAATCGAGGATCAAAAGGTTTTGGTATTAAGTAATCTGGCCCAAAAGCTAACCTCTCACCCTGATAAGCAGCACCTAATTCAGCACTTGCAGTTTCACGTGCAAGACCTGCGATAGCTTCAACACAGGCTGCTTTCATTTCATCATTTATTGTGGTTGCACCCACATCTAGAGCTCCACGAAAGATAAATGGAAAACATAATACATTGTTAACTTGATTTGGATAATCTGATCTTCCAGTTGCAATCAAAGCATCAGCCGATGCTTCTCTGGCTTCCTCTGGCATTATTTCAGGGGTTGGGTTTGCCAATGCAAATATAATTGGGTGAGATGCCATTTTCTTAACCATTTCTTGCGTTAAGAGCCCAGGACCCGAAACACCTAAAAACAGATCAGCACCTTCCATTGCTTCCATAGTAGTACGTTTGGTCGTATTACGGGCAAATTCTGATTTTTCAGCAGTTAAGTCATTTCTTTGAGTATGAACGACCCCCTTACTATCTATCATTGTTATGTTTTCTTTTTTAGCGCCCATAACCATCATCATTTTCAAACAGGCAATACCTGCTGCACCTGCACCCAAGGCGACGATTTTAATATCTGAAAAAGATTTTTTTGCTACTATTAATGCATTCGATGCCGCCGCTGCTGCAACTATTGCTGTACCATGTTGATCATCATGAAAAACAGGAATACCCATTTTTTCACGGCAAATTTTCTCCACAATAAAACAATCAGGAGCTTTTATATCTTCAAGATTAACAGCACCAAATGTTGGCTCTAAACTACAAACAATTTCTGCTAATTTTTTAGGATCTGGCTCATTTACTTCAATATCAAAACAATCAATACCTGCAAATTTCTTGAATAAAACAGCTTTACCTTCCATAACAGGTTTTGAAGCTAAAGCACCAATATCACCCAAACCTAAAACAGCTGTTCCATTTGATATAACAGCAACCAAATTACCTCGTGATGTATAACGTCTTGCATCATCTGGATTTTTTTCAATTTCCAAACAAGCCTCAGCTACACCCGGGGAATATGCACGACTTAAGTCGCGTCCATTCGCCATAGGTTTTGTAGCTCTTATCTCTAATTTTCCTGCGCGAGGAAATTCATGATAATCCAATGCAGCTTGTTTTTCGATTGATTTCTTTGTTTCTTTAGCCACTGTTGTTTCCTTTAATAGGGTGTAAATACTTTAAAATTTATTTATAGTCCTAGGTTTATTAAAATGTTTAATCTTAAAAAATAATTAGTTTTTCAGCTTATTATTTTAAAAAAATTTTTATACCACTTTAGCTGATATTCTAGCTTATATTTAAAATTAATTATTAAAAAGGTGAAAATTTTTGTATCTTAGATCTAATTTACTGATTAATTTAAACCATCCCTATTCTAAAGACAATTTTTTCGAAAATTTTTTATAATTTTATAAATATTTAAAAAATCATTTATTGTCAGTAGCTTAATTTTTTCATAATATGAAATACTATTTCATTATTGTGGAGAGCACTATGAAATCAAAGAGTAACAGAAGCCTTGGTCGACCAAGAGCATTTAATGACAAAATAGAACAGAACACTATAAAATCTTTAGATCGTGCACTCACAGTACTTACTACTCTTTCAAAAAATCAGAATAAAACCTTAACAGATTTGTCAAAAGAGTTGAGAGAGTCACCATCAACTATTTACAGAATACTTTCTACAATGGCTCTACATCAAATTGTAGAATGTGATGATAAATTACAAACTTGGAATATTGGACCAGGCTCTTTTCAGATTGGGTCATCATTTCTGCGGAGAACAAGCCTAATAGAAACCAGCCGTCCATTCTTGCGAAACTTAATGGAAGAGACCGGAGAAACAGCAAACCTAGGGATAGAAAATAACGGTAATGTTTTATTTTTAAGTCAGGTGGAAACACATGCTCCTATCCGTGCTTTTTTTCCACCTGGAACACTTTCACCACTACATGCATCAGGAATAGGAAAAGTACTATTAACTCAATATACTTTATCAAGATTAGAAAAATTTGTTAAATCAGGCTTAGAATCTTTTACACAATACACCAAATCAACTTTAGAATTAATACAAGGTGACATGACAATTACACTAGAACGCGGCTATGCAATTGATGATCAAGAGCGCAATATTGGCATGCGTTGTATAGCTGCGCCAATAAAAAATGCATACGGAGAAGTTATAGCAGGAATATCCGTATCTGGGCCAACCAGCCGTGTTGCCAGCGATCAGATTGCTGAATTTAGTAGATCTGTAGTAAACACTGCAAGAGAAGTTTCTAAAGCACTAGGTGCAGATGTTAACTCTAATTTTTGAAGTTTTTTAAAAAATGAATCAATAATTAGGGGATAATAACTCCTGGATTCATTATATTATTTGGATCAAGTGCTGATTTTATGGATTTAATCGCTTTTAAGCGAGCCTTGCTTGCATACATTTCTAAATCTCTAGTCTTCAATCTACCTATCCCATGCTCAGCGCTAATTGATCCACCAAGTAAATGTGTGGTTTCATTGATTGCCATTCGCACTTGTTCCCTAACTTTTGGATTACTTTTTAGAAAATCATCTTTTGAAATTTCTTTAGGTGGAAGTACATTTAAATGAATGTTCCCATCACCAATGTGCCCATAGCTATTTATTCTAAGATTGGGATATACTTTTTGAATTGCACAATGTGCATCTTCAATAAAATTACTAATTTTACTAACTGGAACTGAAGTATCGCTATTACAAAAAGCACCAGATATTCTATTAGCTTCAGGTGTCATTTCACGTAAATTCCATAAATCATCTTTTTGTTGTTGTGACTGTGCTATTATAGCATCTAATAAAATATCACGCTCAAAACAATCATTCAAAGCACCTTCTAGTCGCTCTGCAATGCCATTAGCACCAGTTACTTCAATTAAAAGAAACCATTCATAATCAATATTGAAAGGGTTACGTAATTTAGAAAATTTTGAAGTAACAAGGGAAACGCCAAACCCACTCATTAATTCAATCGCAGATATATTTTCAGATACATGTGTTTTTAATGATTTATAAATTTTATGTATATCATGAGGAGATTTTATAGCTACTAGGGCAGTTCCACTTTCAGAATCAATCGGCTTTAATTTCAATGTTGCAACAGTAATGATTCCCAGTGTTCCTTCGCTTCCAATAAGCAGATTTTTTAAATCATAGCCTGTATTATTTTTATGTAATGGATTTAATTCACTGAGAACCGTTCCGCATGGCAAAACAGCTTCGATACCAATACATAGATCACGCGCATTTCCATACCTTAGCACCTGAATACCACCTGCATTTGTTGCCAAATTACCCCCAATACAACAACTACCTTTTGACGCCATATTAAGAGGGAAAATTAGATTATGTTTTTCAACTGAACTGTGAATATTTTCAAGAACACACCCCGCTTCAACAATCACAACATTATCATCAAGAGATACTTCCCTAACTTTATTCATTCTTTCTAATGATAAAATAATGACATCTTTACTATCAATTGATAGTTGTCCTGCGACAACTCCTGTGCCTCCACTATATGGAACAAGCCCCACCTTTTTTGCATTACAAAGCTTTACAATTAATGAAACTTGTTCTGTAGAATTTGGCAAAACAATTATTGCTCCAAAACCTTCAAAGCGACCTCTTGGATCATCAAAATAACGAGGCATTTCATCTGCACTTTTCCATCCGTTGCTACCAACCAACAGCTTTATTTCATCTAAAAGATTTTCACTTGGTTGATTAAGCTGCACAGTCTGCATTAAAAGATCTCCTTAAAGACAATGTGGAGACACATTCTTGTAATAATCATTTTTTAGCAAATCATAAAAATTGAACGTTTAGTAAAAAAAAATTTTACACTTTCATTATGATATATTTTTTATTGTTGTCTCACAAAACTGATCATAAAGCCGTTGAACTAATTTTATCTTTGAACAATCATTTCGCATAATAATTCCTAATGATCTATAAATAGAATTATCTCCTAGGGAAATCTTTTGCAAACTTCGAAAAAGGTCATCTGGCACACAAATATTTGGTACAATTGAAACTCCTAGATTATGCGCAACCATACTAGCAATATTTTCTAAAGACTCCATTTCCATACTATCTTTTACAATGACATTATTTATGAATAACCATTCATCTGCTAACTGACCAACTGATGCTTGCCGAGTATGCCTAATATATGGTGCCGAGGTTAGAATTTTGATTGGATTTTTTTCAGTAATTTCAGGAGCAGTTAATAATGTTAATTCTTCCTTGATAATAGGCATCCAATTGAAATTAGTAGGAATCCTTATAGGTTCACTAATTACCGCAGCATCAAGATTACCACTTTCTACCTGATCTAATAATTTTGAAGAAATACCTGGGACTACTTTTATATGCAGATTAGGATAAGTATTAATCAGTCGCTTTACAGCCATAGGTATTAACCCACGTATCGTTGAGGGGACAGCTCCTAAAGTTAATTCTCCAATCATTTGCGGATCACCTGTTAAATCATCCAAAATCGTTTCATAAGAAAACACAATTGCTTTTGCTTTGGGTATTAAAGCATTACCAAGCTGATTCAGTCTGGGTGTTTTTTCTGTCCGGTCAAAGAGATCTACGGATAATAATTCTTCAAGTCTTCTCATCTGTTGTCCAACAGCAGCATGAGTAACAAAGACTTTTTGTGATGCACCGCTAAAGCTACCAGTTTCTGAAATAGCGATTAATGTTTTAAATAGTGAAATTGACATCTTGCCCTCCAACTTAACAATATTATTGTGAATTTAACCAAGTAAAGAAAAATTTTACATTACGATAAACAAATATGATTTGTATCATTCAAAATTTAACTGATGATAATGTTTAAGAACAACGAAACAGCAGAAATAGGGAGAAATAAAATGCTGAAGAAACACATAAAAAATACGGTTGCTATAATCGCAGCTGCAACAAGCTTTGCAAGCATTGCAAGCGCTGAAATAAATGGACCTGTGAATTACATAATTCCCTTTGGCCCTGGTGGAGAATCAGATATTTCTGCTCGCTTACAACAACCTTTCTTCAAAGATAAATTTGGAGAAGATATGGTCGTATCATATCAACCAGGTGGCGGTGGTGCCGTAGGTTGGGCATCTTTAAATGGTTTGAATGGTGACGGACAAACTATTATGGGTGTAAACTTACCACATATCATTATCAAACCAGCGCAAAAAAATGTTGGATTTAAAACTGATGATTTAAATACTTTCTACATGTTCCATTATACACCTGATGCAATCGTAGTTACTGCGGACAGCCCATATCAAAATTTAGCTGATCTAGTCGCAGATGCAAAAGCTAATCCAGGCCAAGTTACTATGTCAGGATCTGGCAAAGCTAGTGCAAACCATTTAGCACAAATTAAATTTGATAAACTAGCCGGTACACTCACAACCTATGTTCCATTTAAAGGAACAGGAGCAGCTGTAACAGCTTTGCTAGGGAAGCAAACAGTAGCAGAATGGGGATATACAACGGTTGGTGCTAAACAAGGTGATGCAGTGCGCATGTTGGCTGTAGCAATGGAGAATCGCCACCCACTATTTCCGGATGTCCCGACATTCAAAGAACTTGGGTATGACATGACTGGCGGTGCTTATCGTGGAATAGCTTTACCAAATTCAGCTAGTGCAGAAACTACAAAAATGTGGTCAGATATGATCGCTGAAATTAATACAGACCCAGCATTTCAAAAGAAAATGTTGGACGGCGGTTTTGCTATGCTAGATGTTGATTCAGCTGGAATGAAAGACTTCATGGCCGCTCGCGTGGAAGAATATCTAAAAGATGCTCGTGAAGCTGGCTTAATAAAATAAAATAGATAACCCCGGAGTATATTATAATGGAATTCAGTCACTTTTTATCAGCCATGACGCCATTTAACATTGCATTAGCTTTGTTTGGCGTTGTTGCTGGTACAGTTATTGGATCTATTCCGGGGTTAACAGCCACAATGGCTCTTGCAGTATTAGTCCCAATAACATTCAGCATGGATCCAGCATCTGCACTTATTTTATTGGGAGCCATTTATACAGGAGCAATCTATGGTGGTGCATATGCTGCTATATTATTAAACACACCAGGCACACCATCAGCAATTGCAACTACTTTTGATGGTTACCCTATGGCTAAACGTGGTGATGGTGATCTAGCAGTAGCACTCGCATGCTTTTCTTCTGTATTTGGAGGCATGGTTGGTGCAATTGCATTATTACTCTTAGCACCACCATTGTCTAAAGTAGCATTAGCCTTTGGGCCTGTGGAATACTTTTGGCTATCAATTTTTGGTCTTTCATTAATCGCATCTTTATCAAACGGTAATTTAATGAAAGGTTTAGCAGGTGGTGCCTTCGGCATGATCTTATCAACTGTTGGTGTAGCTGAAATATCTGCAGACATTCGACTTACATTTGGCAGTCAAGTTATGATTGGTGGTTTTGGTGTTGTAGGAGCATTAATTGGCCTTTATTGCATACCAGTTTTAATAGATTTAGTAGCCACTCCAGAACGTCACCTAAAGGTTGAAGAAAATGTAAAATCTGTTCGCATTAGTGAAGCTTTTAAAATTGCAATGCGCTCAAAGTTTAACTTAATACGATCTTCAGTAGTTGGCACCCTCGTTGGAATATTACCTGGTGCCGGCGGATCCGTCGCAGGCCTTGTTGCGTACTCTGAAGCAAAACGAACTGGTAAAGATCACCAAAAATTTGGTGAGGGTGAGCCAGATGGAATTATAGCTACTGAGTCTGCAAACAGTGCAACTGTGGGTGGCGGGTTTATCCCAACATTAGTTTTAGGAATCCCCGGAACTCCGCCCGATGCAATCGTTCTTGGTGCACTTTTGGTTCAAGGGGTGCGAACAGGTCCTGCTATGTTCTCACAAAGTGGGTCTATCGTATATACGTTTATATATGGGCTAATTATTGCAACCATATTGATGTTACCTGCTGGTTTATTAATTGGCAGATATGCATATAAATCCATTGTAACAATACCGAAAGCAGTATTGGTTCCCACTGTTGGGTTTATGACAATTATTGGAACATTTGCTATTAGAAACAGTGTATCTGATGTAATTATAATGTTATGTTTAGGTGTTTTTGGTTGGTTGATTGCTAGGTTTGGCTTTGCAGCCTCACCAATTGTCCTTGGTCTAATTTTAGGACCAATTGCTGAACAAGGTTTTGTGCAAGGGTGGACTATAGGCGCTGCTACAAATAATTTAATTGGTATGTTTTTTGGACGTCCAATATCTCAAGCTATTATAGCATTCACGCTTATGACATTAATATTACCGATATATCTAGCTTACAAAAAGCAACCTCATAAAGAAGTATAATATCATGGGTACATCATCATCAAAATCTCAAGGCCAATTTGGATCACTGTTTATTTCAACATTATTCATTTTTATTGGCTTAATAACATTATATGACACAACATCTTATTCAGACCGTGACAGTCAAGTATTTCCACAAACCGTGGCAATTATTTTAATAATTACAGCAGGAACTTCCCTTATAACTCGCTTGCTTAAACCTTCTAACGAAGGAGGTTTTGGTGAAGGAATATGGTGGAGACGTGTACTATTTATCTCTGCAATGTTTATTACTTGCTTTGCGATGCCAATCATTGGATTTTTAGCATCTGGAGTTATAGCTTTTACTTCAGGTCTTATTGCAGCAATGCATGATAAGTGGAGCTTTAGAACAGTATTGATTTACGGATGCAGCGGTGCAATCATTATGGTCAGCTTTTTTATCTTATTTAAATTTATTTTATTTGTTCCATTACCTTAATTTTTCGATAATTTTAAATTCATATGCCTATTAACATCTTTATACAAAAGATATTGGAATGCATCCGGGCCACCAGCGTAACAAGCTTGAGGGCAAAAAGCACGTAACAGCATATAATCACCTGCTTCTACCTCTACCCAATCTTGGTTCAACCGATAAACTGCTTTGCCATTAAGCACATAAAGTCCATGTTCCATTACATGCGTCTCACAAAACGGAATTACAGCCCCAGGCTGTAATGTTACTATAGTCACATGCATATCATGGCGAATATCAGCAGGGTTTACAAAGCGTGTGGTTGTCCAATTACCATCTGTATCTGGCATAGGTGTTGGTTCAATATCTTTTGCATTTGTAACTATTGGTTCTGGCTTATCTAAGCCATCAACATATTGATAGGACTTTCTTATCCAATGAAATTTAGCAACTTTATCTGTTTCATTTCTTAATTTCCAAATTAAACCTGCTGGGAGATATGCATAACCACCTTCTGTTAAGTCATATTTTTTTCCATTAAAAGAAATAGCTATTGATCCATCAACTACAAATAAAACACCTTCCGCATCGGTGTCAGTCTCAGGTTGATCACTTCCCCCACCAGGCTGCACTTCCATTATATATTGTGAGAAAGTTTCAGAAAAGCCACTCAGTGGGCGCGATATAACCCATAATCTTGTTTCATCCCAAAACGGTAAGAAACTAGTAACTATATCCCGCATTGAGCCCCTAGGAATAACTGCATATGCATCAGTAAAAACGGCCCGATCAGTTAACAAATTAGTTTGATCCGGGTGTCCACCCATTTCAGAAAAATACTTACTTTTAACCATTTAGTGAATCCATTTTAGTTTCGCCTAATATCAAGTATTTTATTACTTAAGCCAAGTAGTACATTGAAGAATAGAATATTAGGGAAAATTTGATAATAAATCTAAATTAAATAATTTTTATTTATTATCAAAGATTATTTTAGGACTGTTTGTCTGGGCTAGTAGTTGTATAAGTAATTCAAATTATAATCAAACAATCACAAAATATCCAAAAGAGAATGTAAGGAAATTAAACATGAAAACTGTTTTAGAGCAACTTAGAGAGATGACTGTTGTTGTGGCAGATACTGGAGAGGCTGCTGCCGTTAAGGAATACAAACCAGTTGACTGTACAACAAATCCATCACTAGTTCTAAAGGCATTAACAGATCCAGCAACAGAAGAATTAGTTGTCACTGAAATAGATACAGGTAAAAAAACTGGCCAGACACCAGAACAAGTAACCGAAACATTAACAGTTGCAATGGGCGCTGAATTAGCAGCACTTGTTCCAGGACGCGTATCAACAGAAGTAGATGCTTGTCTTTCTTTTGATACTGAAAAGTCTGTTACTAGAGGTAGAGACATTATTGCAGAATATGAAAAGCGTGGCATAAAAAGAAACCAAATACTCATAAAACTTGCGTCTACTTGGGAAGGTATACGTGCTGCTGAAATTTTACAAAATGATGGCATTGATTGTAACTTAACATTATTATTTTCAATGGCTCAGGCAGTTGCATGTGCTGATGCAAAAGCATTTTTAATTTCTCCATTTGTAGGGAGAATTACTGACTGGTATAAAAAAGCAGAAGGTCGTGATTCATATTTACCACATGAAGATCCAGGCGTTAAATCAGTTCATAAAATTTATGATTACTATAAATCGAATAATATAGAAACTGTTGTAATGGGTGCATCTTTTAGAAGTAGTGATCAGATAAAAGCACTTGCAGGATGTGATAATCTTACTATTGCACCAAGTCTTTTGGACGAAATGGGAAATGATACATCGATACTAGAACAAGCTTTATCACCAAATAATACAAGTGGCATTCTTCCAATTTCAATGGATGAAGCAACCTTTAGATGGGAAATGAATGCTGATCCTATGGCAACCGAAAAGTTAGCAGAAGGAATTCGTAATTTTGACGTAGACCATAAAAAACTTATTGGATTAATTGCTGCGAGAATGAGCGCGTAAATTAGATTGTAAAATATAATCAAAATATGAGGCTATAATATCAACATAACTTTATATAAAATGATATATATGTTTAGGTAATTTTATTTTCCATTAGCAGCCATTGCAAAATGTGAGGACATTATGAAAATATTAATTATTGGTGCAGCTGGCATGATAGGCATGCGACTTGCTAGATCTATAATTAAAAACGATTTTAATGGAGAAATTCATGATATTACCTTGTTTGATGTCATTCCACCAAAAATTGAAAATCATAAAAACTCCTATAAAATAAAAACAGGTGATATTTCTGACCCTAATATAATTTCAGAACTCATTAATCAAAAACCTGACATTATTTACCATCTTGCAGCAATTGTATCTGGTGACGCTGAAGAAAACTTTGAAAAAGGGTGGGATATAAATGCTAAAGGTACTTGGCATTTACTTGAAGGAATTCGTAAAAAATTCCTTACATCGAATGGCTCCTACAAACCAAAATTCATTTACGCTTCATCTCTTGCTGTTTTTAGTGGGCCATACCCCAGCGCAATAAATGATGACTTCTCTCCAAACCCAGAAACATCTTATGGCGCACAAAAACTAGTTGGTGAAATCCTTATTAACGAATATAGTCGTAAAGGATTTTTAGATGGAGTCGCACTTCGTCTGCCAACCATTGTAGTACGTCCTGGCAAGCCCAATAAAGCTGCTAGTTCTTTTTATTCTAGCATTATCCGAGAGCCTTTAAATGGAATTGAAGCTATTTTACCTGTACCCGAAAATCTTTGTCATTGGTTTGCTAGTCCACTAAGTGCAATTAGGTTTTTAAGACACGCTGCTAAATTAGACTTTAAAAAGCTTGGGAACAGGCGCTCTTTAAATTTACCAGGTGTTTCGTGTTCAATTTCAGATCAGATCCTTGCCTTAGAAGAGATTGCTGGAACAAAAACTAGCAAATTAATAAAAAAAATTCCTGATAAAAAAATAGAAGATATAGTCAATAATTGGCCACAAAATTTTATGGCAGATAGAGCAATTGAATTAGGATTTGTTGCTGACAAAGATTTCAAAGATATTATACAAATCTATATAAATGAAGAAATTAATACCTGATTTTAGTTGAAACAGAATAGGTTTTTTACAGTAGAGATGCCACAATTAACCTCAATGAAATCAAAGTTAAAAATCCATACATAATTGGATAAAATATTTCTGTATTCATTTTTTTCACTATTAATGCACCCAATAAAGTTGCACATATCGCTATAGGTATCATTGTAAGCGCAGACCATGTTATACTAAGATTAAGTCGGCCTAATGCTACATAAGGGCCAATTTTAACGAAGTTAAGAACTGAAAATATTAATACACTAGAACTGGTAAATACTTTAGGATCTAGACGTAGAGGCATTGCATATATTTGAAAAGGTGGGCCTCCAGCATGTGCTATAAAACTAGTAAAACCTGCAATTAAACCCCAAAAATGACCTGACCAACTCTTTACTACAACTGAAGTTTTAAAACTTTTATCCTGCTTTAGGACTACACGCTGGAATACAAATAAAAGTGCTATAGAGCCGACTAAGAAACTAACGATCTTATCAGATACTATAGATGCAGTAATCCAACCCACACAGATTCCCAAGATAGCCATTGGTAATATATTCCAAACCAACCCCTTGTGCCACTGCCCACGCCAAGTCCATAAACTAATAATATCCATAACCAAATAAATAGGTAACAAAAACGCTACTGCTTCAAGTGGAGGCATAATCAATGTTAAAATTGGCACACCCAAAATACCAAAAACTCCACCAAAACCACCTTTAGATAAACCCACAAGAAACACTGCGCTTACAATAATAGCTGTACTCGTTAAGTCTGCAAAAATAGGAGTATTCATTTAATTTCCTATTCAATTAGGAATTAGTGCAAAAATTAAAAGTTAATATTAAAAATATTGATTAATTATTAACTAAATTAAGATTACCTATACTTTGTTTAAAAATAAACAGCGTTGACTAAAACTAATAAAAAAACTTAGGATTATTCATAAAGCTAAATATTGCAAACAACATAAATAATATAAGTTTCATTCTTTTTGGGAAAAATCTAATGGCTGATGAACACGATCGTTCAATGATGGAAAACCTATATTGGTGGGGAATTCCAACAATGTTTAGGTGCAAAAATGAAGTATTAAACAATCAAGACATAGCCTTAGTAGGGGTCCCTCATTCAACAGGAAATGGCACCACTGAAAGAGATCAACATCTTGGTCCTCGCGCCCTTCGCAATGTATCCGCAGTACATAGAAGAGCACATGCAGACTTTAAAATAGATCCATGGACACTCGCCAAAATAACAGACCTTGGGGATGTCCCCTTTCCCCGTGCCAATGACAATGAAGACTGCATAGAGAGAATTACTGATTTTTTTACTGAAATAGATGAAGCAGGGGTTAGGCCAGTTTCAATTGGTGGCGACCATTCTATTACAGGTGGAATTATTCAAGCTTTAGGGTGCGGGCAACTCTCAAACGGTCAACCAATAAGCTTTCTTCACCTTGACGCGCATACAGATGTTTTTACAAAAGTTGATCATTTCCTTGGGGCAAAAAAATCAGCTGCTCATTGGGGTGCATACCTTGCAGATCAAGGAAAAATTGATCCATCTCGCTCAATGCAAATTGGATTACGTGGTCACCCAAGAACATTAGATTGGCTACAGCCAGCTTATGATTATGGGTATAACATTGTTACTATGAAAGACTTTAGACAGCGTGGGCTAACTGATGTAATTTCTCAAATAATAAAAGTATTAGGAGATCGGCCCGTTTATATTACTTTTGATCTCGACTGTCTTGATCCAACTATTGCACCTGGCGTATCTAATATTGAGCCTGGAGAGAAAGGCTTTGATATCGATGAAGCGATAGCTTTATTACGTGCTGCCCGTGGCTTGAATATTGTTGGAGGTGACGTGGTCTGTATGATGCCAACCAAAGATAGTCCAAATAATATTACAGCTTTAACCGCAGCCTCTATTATGTTTGAAATGATTTCAATGATTGCAGAAAATAGCTTCAAGCCTTAAGCCAAACTTTTATTAGACGAAAACATTCACGAAAATGTATTTCCCGTGAATTTTGGTCAATTATTAAATGTCCTCTCGTAAACCTATCAGAAAGTATTTTCCCTTTTTCAAGATCTTTTGTTAAATGAATTAAAGCAGCATTCACTTCAAGAGTATTCACCTCTCGTTTACGGCAATTATCAACTGCCCACTGTAAGGACGCCAGCGACTCCAAAATTTCATATTCTGTGATTAATTCTTCTGACCAATTACCGCCAAATGCAACATTTGATATTTTCTTTTTAAATTCCATGATAGAACATATAGTGAACATTTAGGTAGATTCGCAATATAAAATGCACCCATTTCGTACAATTTACATAGATATGAACAGCTTTTTTGCTAGCGTTGAGCAACACGAAGAGCCGTATTTACGCGGAAAACCGGTAGGTATTACCGCGATGGAAGGTGATGTAGGCTGCCTCGTTGCAGCAAGCTACGAAGCAAAATATTTTGGTGTGAAAACCACAATGAGTATTAAAGAAGCAAAAATCTTATGTCCAAAAATTATCTTACGGCCCTCAAGGCATCGCTTATATGTTCGTTACAATCAACGCATTGCTAGAATTTTTGATCAATACGCTGAATTAGAGTACGTACGCAGTGTAGATGAATTTCAAATTGCACTTGGCGGTACAACATCGAATTTAAACGTTGCATCTAAGTTAGTAAAAACCATGAAAGATGCATTAAAATATGAAATAGGAGAAAATTTAAAATTTTCTGCTGGAATAGGCTCTAACCATCTTTTAGCAAAAATAGCAGGTAAACTTGAAAAACCAGATGGAATGCAATGGCTATCTCCAGATAATATGCCTCAAAGATTATCAAATATCCCACTTGGCGACTTACCGGGCATTGGAAGAGGCGTATTATTTAAATTAAATTCTGCAGGTATTCATAATTGTGAGCAAATGTATAATCTAGACCCTAGGCATGCACGTAAAATTTGGGGCTCCATAATAGGTGAGCGCTTTATACGCTTACTTCAAGGAGAAGATATTCCGTTAGAAACAACAAAGCGTGGTGGTTATGGTAATAGTAAAATGTTAGCCCCCGAAAATAGAACATTAAAAAATGCTTATCTTGTTTCTAGATGGTTAATTGAAAAATCAGTAGCAAGATTAAGACGAGATAACTATACGGCATCTCAGTTTTCTCTATTCCTAAGAATTCAAAATCCAAGAAATCGCTGGGGTCACAGTGTAAAAACACACTATAGCCAGGACACTGCACATTTTTTAGATATAAACCGCAGGCTTTGGCGCATGATGTATTCCCAAAAACATCCCTACCTTATTTCATCGATTTCAGTACACCTTGGGAATATATTACCTCTGAATAAACGCTCAGGTGAAATGCTTTTACCAATGGAGATGGCAAAAAAAAATGACCGCGAGCGTCTATCAAGAACACTAGATACTATTAACAAAAGGTTCGGAGCGAGCACTATAACTTACGGCATTAACAAGGCTCATAATGGATTTTTTGAGCGCGGCTAGCTCCTTAGAATATTTAGGTATAGATTCATTCTTGTCTATTTAGGTCGGTTTTAAGATAGAAAATAAAAGCTATTAGATTTACGAATGTGTATGAATAATAATTTTCCCGTTAATGACCGTGGTGCAGCACTTTCCATGATTGGTGCAATGCTCGTGCTTGGCTTTACAGATAACTTTATAGTTTTTATTGCCGAAGTGGTAAGTCTTTGGCAATTTCAAATTATTCGAGCAATAATTGCACTACCATTAATAGCTTGTATTGCTTATTTTTGGAAAATTACAATATGGCCAAAAAGAAATTGGGCCGTAGCATTTCGAAGTTTGCTACTAACAATAGCTATGATTTTTTATTTTTGGTCGTTAGCATTTATTCCAATGGCTCAGGCTTTAGCTGGCTTGTTTACTTCACCTATTTTTATTTTATTAATTTCAGGTTTAATTCTGCGCCAATCAATAAGTATCATTCAAATAATTGCAGTTTTTATTGGTTTTGTAGGAATTATATTAGTTGTTGATACTCAAATAAGTGATCTAACATTTTTGAGTTTTTTGCCAGTTTTAGGGGGCCTATTTTACGCAATGGCCGCAGTAGCAACCAGACAATTATGTGAAGGGGAAACAACTTTATCTTTGTTAGCCAGCATAATGATAATGCAAAGCTTTGTTGGAATATGTGCACTATTCGTTATTACATGGGTTAATCCTGATGTTGCGAATGGACCCGCAGGATTTATTATACGCGGGTGGGTATGGAATATTGGAAACATAATGCCATGGATTATATTGCAAGCTATTGGAGCTATTTTAGGAATTGGACTAATTTTTCGAGCTTATCAAATTGGACAAGCTTCTCAGGTAGCTGTTTTTGAATATTCAGCCCTAATATTTGGTCCATTTTTTGCTTGGGTTTTAATAGGACAACAAGTAAACTTAACCCAGATTTTAGGTATCGTATTTATTACAATAGCAGGAAGTTTAATTGCATTGCGATCGTTAAAAAAGGATATTGAAAAATGAAAACTATGACATGCAAACAGCTTGGTGGTGCGTGCAATAAAACTTTTAGCGCTGACACATTTGATGAAATTGTTACAATGAGCAAAAGTCACGGAATGGAAATGTTCGAAAAAAATGACAAAAGTCACTTAGACGCAATGGAAGAAATTAGCGTGCTAATGCAAGATCAATCTAAAATGCAGGAATGGTTTAACCAAAAAAAAGAAGAGTTTAATGCATTGTAAAATAACGCATTAAACTACATCACATTAATTCTTATATTATAGCTGAAAGCGTTCGAGATTTACCATCACGGGCTGCTTCATCCGCAGCATCTGCCAATAATTGTGCCCTAAGGCCATCTTCACCGTCAGGTTTCATAATACCACCAGAATTCACTACATCTACAAAATGTATCATTTCAGCACGATAAGCTTCAGCATATCGTTCTAGAAAAAATGGTTGTGTTGGCGCAGATTGAAAACCTGAAGCGTTTGATAATTCAACTGTATTTTCGAGAATGTTATCAGCGCGTAGCATTCCCAAAGAACCATGAACTTCAATTCTTTGATCGTACCCATAAGTAGCCCGGCGAGAGTTACTAATTTGACATAACTTTCCAGTCGCTGTTTTTAAAGTCACAACTGCAGTATCAAAATCGCCAGCTTTACCAATTTCAGGATCTACAAGGCATGATGCAGCAGATGAGAGCTCAATAGGTTCTTCTCCAAGTAAAAATCTTGCCATATCTAAGTCATGAATCATCATATCTCTAAAAATACCACCCGATGTTTTAATATAGCCTATAGGTGGTGGAGATGGGTCACGTGAAAGGATTGTAACAATTTCAACATCACCAATGACTTGATCTAATATCTTTCTTTGTAACTTTGCAAAACTTGGATCAAATCGGCGATTAAAGGCGGTCATAAATGGAACCCCAGCCCTTTCGACAGCAACCATGCATTCTCTGATGCGCTCAACAGATAAATCTACTGGCTTTTCACAGAAAATTGCTTTCCCATTTGCAGCAGCTTCGTGAATCAAATCATAATGTGTAGTAGTTGGTGTACCAATAATTACCGCATCAATGCTTGAATCACATATAATTTCTTCACTAGTCATAACTTTTGCATTTAAATCATTAGCTAATGCATTTGCCGCCTCAGGTAAAAAATCAGAAACTGCTACAGCTCGCGCTGTATCCATTCCTTTAAGAGTTTTACCATGCACTTGGCCAATACGCCCACAACCAAGAATTCCAATATTAAGCATTTTCAACCTTTCAAATTAGATAGAACGCGTCGCACAACAGCAACCGTCGGATCGTGTGTTTCTTTTAAAATTGATACACGATCAAATCTTTTAACATCTTTGTTAACTGCATTACGCATCGCTTGACCAAATGCCATTCTCAACTCTGTTCCAATATTAAACTTACAGATATTTGTTTCATGTGCGAGGCGTTTTCTTTGTTCAGTGGGAACACCAGATCCACCATGAATAACTAAAGGAACAGAAGTAAGCATCTGGATTTTAGATATTCTATCTTCATCTAATCCACCTTCTTTATTTTCCTGCAAATGAACATTACCTACTGAAATAGCCATTGCATCAACGCCAGTTTCATTTGCAAAAATTTCTGCTTCTGCTGGATCTGTACCCGCTGAATTTTCCCCATTTGAATAACCAACAAAGCCAATTTCACCTTCACATGAAATATTAGACTCATGTGCAATTTTTACTATTCGTTTTGTCTCTTCAATATTTTCCTTCAAAGACTTTCGTGAGCCATCGTACATTAATGAAGTAAAGCCACTATCTAATGCAAGTGCACATTCATCGTATGTATATCCATGATCAAGATGCGCAACTACTGGCACAGATGCATTATCTGCTAAATAGCGAAACATTTTACCAAGTACTGGCAATGGTGTATGCTCTCTACATCCTGGTCCTGCTTGTAATATAACAGAGCAATTTTCAGCTTCAGCAGCAGCAACAAATGCACGCATATCTTCCCAGCCCAGCGTAACTAAACCACCTACTGCATATGAACCTTTTAAAGCAGGTTGAAGAACTTCTGATAATGTGGCTATAGGCATTATTTAAACTTAGCTATCATATCTTTTATGCCTGGAATAGTTTCCAATTGGTCTGCATGACTTGGCTGAAAATACTGAACAAGAGATCGTTGAGACAATCCACCTAATATAGTAAAATAATACATCTGATAACCTGGCAAAACTGCACAAGGATGATACCCAGAGTCTAAACAAATTGTTGAACCATCAACTAAATGATAAGCATCACCTGATTTTCCATCCTCACGTTGCAGCATTTGCACACCTGATCCATGACTTGGTTTAAAACGGAAGTTATATGTTTCATCATGACGTGTCTCAAGTGGTAAGCGATCTGTATCATGTTTGTGGCTTGGGAAACCTGACCAACCACCTTCGCCGACAGTAAAAAGTTCTGAAACTAATAACCTGCCAACTTTATCATGATACTTTGTACCTAATATGTGTTTAATTTTTCGATGCGTTTTGGTTTCATCAGATCCATATTGCACTTTATCCAACTCGTTTGTTCGAACAGCAAATGCATCTAATATTTTATCATACCTTGCACCAGCTATAAAGATTTCAGCTTCAGCACTTGTACAAACCATTGTAGCCTTCGCTGCAGTTGGAACATAAACACCTTCAGGTTCTCCATCCCAAACATCTTCTGTTCGCTGGCCCAAACCATCACATTTAAAACCCTCAACATCAACATCAACAGTGCCCGTTGCGGGAACTATACAAGTTTCAAAACCAGGGACTGCGTATTCGAATGCTTGACCTTTAGTTAATTTTACTATGTTAAAATAATTTAAAGGTACTGTTGGATCGTCTATATCAACTATAGGCTTATTCTTGTTATCAAATGGCGCAATATGCATTTTTTTTCCTTACTTATTTGTTGGCCCAGGATGATCAGCCATGAATTCTTTTAACGTTTTAATATCCGCCATTGCAGGAGCACAACCGGGGCGAGACACTGTAATTGATGCAGATGCAGATCCTCTAAGAATTGAGTCTCTTAAATTATATCCATCCGCAATAGACGTTACAAAGCCTGACATGAAGCTATCTCCTGCTCCTGTAGGCTTCATGGCTTCAACAGGGTATATACCGGTATGAATTTCTTGCCCATCAAAAAATGTAATAGCACCTTCTGAGCCCATCTTATAAATTACCATAGCAGCAGATGAATTGGACAATTCGCGTGCTTTGTCTAATCCTTTTTCAATTCCACCAGCCATAAAACCAAATTCTTCATCATTTCCAACTATCATATCACTTTGTTCAGCTGCAGCAGTCAAAACTTCAGATGCGACCTCTGGCGATGTCCAGGAATATGGTCGATAATCAACATCAAAAATAATAGGCAATCCTGCTTCCCTAGCGTATGCAAAAGCTTGCATGCTAGCACTCCTTGATGGCTCAGCTGCAAATACAGTACCTGCAGTAATTAATGCTCCATATTTATGATAATTTATAGCCTTGATATCATCGATATCCATCTGAAAATCAGCAGCGCCATTGCGATAAATAACTGATTGATGGTTTTCCACACGGCTCTCATAGACAGCTAATGAATTACGATACTCTCCACCAATAGGCTTCACGTGAGTTACATCAACACCGTAATGTTTCAATTGGTTCACACAATAACGCCCTATACTATCATCAGAAACTCGTGTCACTAATGCAGACTTACCACCAAGCTTACAAATCCCTGCAGCAATATTTGCTGATGATCCTCCAAGGCCAACACTCATATTCATAGCTTCTTCAGTTGTAGAGCCAGGCGGATCAGGATATAGATCCATTCCAGCTCGCCCAATGACAAGAAAATTATTTTTCTTTATTCCATCAAAAAGAGATGACATTCATATTCCTTTTCTTTGGCGAACACGTGAAGATTCCCATTCTTTATGAGCTTTGGTAATTTTATCATTATCAGATATATGAGGAGTTCCAACTTCCCACCAAGTGTGGCCTTCAGTTGTCCAACCATCATAAGGATCAACCTTCATAACAATAACGTATGTCTCATTTGCAGATTTTGCCCTTAAAAATGCATCTGCTAAACCTGATGGACTTTCTACAGTTTCAGATAATGCTCCCAAAGACTTTGCATGAGCCTCAAAATCAACACGAACTTGATTCACAGCTGTAGGCGTATCAGAAATTAAGTTATTAAAACTCTCATTTCCTGTATTATTTTGTAATTTATTAATAACTGCAAAACCGCCATTATCTAAAACCAGTATAATCATCTTTTTTTGTGTCAAAACAGATGAATAAATATCAGAATTCATTAACAAATATGAACCATCACCCGTAAATACAATTGTATCATTTTCAGATTCTTTTTCAGATTGAGCAATTCGAGCACCCCAGCCACCAGCGATTTCATACCCCATACAGGAAAATCCAAATTCAACATCAACTGTGCTGATTCCTAAAGTACGCCAGTTAGCTGTAACCTCTGCAGGCAAACCACCAGCTGCTGCAACGATACGATCACGTGGATCACAATTTGCATTAATAACTCCAATAGCCTGTGCATATGATGATGGGCCATTTTTTAAATTTGTATTTTTCTCAACATAATCATTCCATACAACACGTTCTTTACGCGCATTTTCAGTCCATTCAGAAGGAGTTTTGTAACCATCTAATTCATAGCTGAGTAAATTCAGTCCAAGCTTTGCATCGCCAACAATAGGTAATGATAAATGTTTTGCTGCATCATGACGAGCCGCGTTTAAACAAATAATTTTAGCATCTTTGGAAAATGCCGTCCAAGAACCAGTTGTAAAATCCTGCAAACGCGTACCAATGGCCAAAATAACATCTGCCTTTTCAGCGATATTATTTGCACTGTTTGAGCCGGTTACTCCGAGCGGACCAATATTTAAATCATGCGTATCCAATAAATTTGCTCGCCCAGCAATAGTTTCAACCACAGGGAATTGAAATTTATTTGCAAAGTCGGTTAATTCTGAAACAGCCCCAGAATATTGAATGCCACCTCCAGCAATAATCATCGGACGTTTTGCACCCTTTAGCAACTCAACTGCATCATTTATTTCTTCAATATCTGGAGATTGTCGCCGAATACGGTGTATTTTTTCATCAAAGAATGAAACTGGATATTCATATGTCCAACCTTGGACATCTTGAGGCAAGCCAATAAATGCAGGTCCACAATCCGCAGGGTCTAGCATAGTAGCTAATGCTGCAGGTAAAGATTGAATAATTTGAGCTGGGTGAGTTATTCGATCCCAATAACGACTAACTGCCTTAAAGGCGTCATTAACACCAAGTGTCGGATCTCCAAAATGTTCTAATTGTTGCAACACTGGATCTGGCAATCGTGTAATAAAAGTATCGCCACATAACATAAGCATAGGAAGCCTATTTGCGTGAGCCAGTGCAGCACTTGTAAGTAAATTAGCAGTTCCTGGACCAGCTGAAGCAGTACAAAACATAAAGCGACGGCGCAAATGTGCTTTTGCATATGCTGCAGCAGCAAACCCCATTCCTTGTTCATTTTGCCCACGGTATAATGGTAGCTTTTCTTTATATTCGAATAAAGCTTCACCTAAACATGTAACATTACCATGGCCAAAGATACCAAATCCTCCGCCACATAAACGAATTTTTTCATCATTTAGTTCAATATATTGAGATGAAAGGTACTTAATAATAGCCTGAGCTACAGTTAAAGTTACTGTTTCTTTTTGTTGTATCAAGGTATTCTCCGCAAGCAGTCAAATAATAAGTGAGCTCAGTTGGGTATTGACCCATATGCATAAACAAGGTTACATAATTTGCAACCGGTTGCAATCAAATTTTACAGGAGAATTAAGATGTCTAAGCTTGGCATTGGTATCATTGGAGGTGGCTATATGGGTAAAGCTCATGCTGCTGCATATGGGTCTGTTGGTACACTCTTCGAAACAGCTCTTAGACCAGAATTAGAAATGGTTTGCGCTACAACTAATTTAAGCGCTGAGAAATACCAAAAAAATTATGGCTTTAAATCTTCAACCATAAATTGGAAGGATGTTGTTAATAATCCTGAAGTAGGTGCAGTAGTAATTGCTTCACCTCAATCTACCCATTGTGAAATTGCACTAGCAGCCTTTAAAAATGGAAAACACGTTTTTTGTGAAAAACCATTGGGAGCATCAGTTGAAGAAAGCCGAACCATGCTGACTGCAGCAGATGCTTCTGGTCTAATTCATATGACCGGATTTAATTACATAAGAACCCCCGCTTCACAATATGCTCGTCAATTAATATCAGAAGGTCGAATAGGCGAAATAACTTGGTTCCGGGGCGAACATACAGAAGATTTTTTAGCAGATCCATTAATCCCAACCAACTGGCGCACCGAAGGTGTGTCAAATGGGACAATGGGAGATCTAGCTCCCCATATGATAAATGCTGCCAGAGCACTTGTTGGACCAATTTCAACATTATCTGCAAGCATAGAAACTGTTCATAAAAATAGGCCTGGTGGAACAGTAACTAATGACGATCAAGCTCAAATGATGTGTAAATTTGAGAATGGAGCCCAAGGTCATTTGTTCTTTAGTCGCGTCGCAACAGGCCGAAAAATGGGATATGCTTACGAAATACATGGTACTAAAGGATCGATAAGGTTTGACCAAGAAGATCAAAATGCGTTGCATCTATATACTATGGATGGCCCAGAGGAAGAAAAAGGGTTCAAAAAAATATTAACAGGCCCCGCTCATCCGGATTATAAAGCATTTTGCCAAGGCCCAGGTCACGGAACCGGATACCAAGATCAAATTATTATTGAAGCAAATGATTTTTTAAGAGCAATTTATGAAGAGCGAAATATTTGGCCAACCTTTTCCGAAGGCATGGAAGTTAATAGAGTGGTTAGTGCAGCATTGGATTCAAGTGAGAAAAGTATCTGGGTAAAAATTTCAGATTATTAAGAAAAAGGTTATAATTATGATAAAAATAGGTAATGCTCCATGTTCATGGGGTGTGGAATTTGCAGATGATCCCCGCAATCCTGATTGGCGTAAAGTTTTGCAGGAAAATGCCAGTGCTGGGTATACAGGCATTGAGCTTGGGCCAGTTGGTTTTATGCCTGAAGATCCAAAAATATTAGCCGAGGCACTTGATGAGTTTAACCAAGAGTTAGTAGGTGGGGTAGTTTTTCGTGCATTTCATGATCCAGATAAATGGGATGATGTATTGGATGGGGCTCAGCGAACTTGCAAGGCTTTAAAGGCACATGGAGCACAACATTTAGTTTTAATAGATAGTATATCTGAGCGTCGAGCTCCTACAGCAGGTAGAGCAGGTGAAGCTGAGCAAATGGATAAATCAGAATGGTCAGCGTATCGCGATAGAATCGCCACAGTTGCCCGTATTGGAGCTGAAGATTACGGTCTTACTGTTGGAATACACGCCCATGCTGCTGGCTTTATGGATTTTGAGCCAGAGTTAAACAGATTATTAGACGAGGTTGATGAAAGTATATTGAAAATTTGTTTTGATACAGGGCATCATTCTTATGCTGGCTTCGACCCTGTAGAATTTATGAAACACAATATTAATAGAATTAGCTATATGCATTTTAAAGATATTAACCCAAAAGTAAAAGCACATGTTGTTGAAAATAGAACAGACTTTTATGATGCATGCGGGCAGGGTATTTTTTGCAATTTGGGCGATGGGGACGTGGATTTCCCTGCTGTCAGGCAGTTATTGTTAGATAATGATTTCAATGGTTGGTGTACTGTTGAACAGGACTGTGACCCAGAAGGGGACACTTCGCCAATTGATGATGCCAAATTAAATCGAAATTACCTACAATCTATTGGTTTTTAGGAGAATTCATATGAAAAAGTTACAATGGGGAATGATAGGTGGAGGTGAGGGTAGTCAAATTGGCCCTGCTCATCGCTTAGGGTCAGGGCTAGATGGTCTGTTCGAATTTAGTGCTGGTGCATTAGATCATCGTCCTGAAGAAGGAATTGACTACGGTAAAAGACTTGGCTTAGGAAATCGCGCTTATGGTAGTTGGCAGGAGATGCTAGCTGCTGAAAAAAACCGCGATGATAGAATTGACCTTGTAACTGTAGCTACGCCAAATTCTACTCATTTTGAAATTACAAAAGAATTCTTAGAGGGCGGGTTTAACGTTTTATGTGAAAAACCAATGACCATGACTGTGGAAGAAGGCGAAGAAATTGTTAAAATTTCTCAAAAATCAGGTAAAATTTGCGCAGTTAATTACGGTTATACAGGCTATAGCTTAGTGCGCCATATGAAAGCTATGATTAAAAGAGGTGACATAGGTAAAATACGGTTAGTAAATGCTGAATTTTCCCATGGGCATCATGCTGACGCAGAAGATGCAGATAACCCACGTGTTCGATGGCGATATGATCCAGCACAAGCAGGTGTTAGCGCACAATTTGCAGATTGTGGTATACATGCAATGCACATGGCTAGCTTTGTAACTGGTCAAGAAGTCACAAAGCTTTCAGCAGATACAGTATCTTGTTTAGAACAACGTGTTTTAGAAGATGATGCAATGGTAAATTTCAGAATGGATGGAGGAGCTGTTGGGCGCCTCTGGACATCTTCAATTGCTATAGGGCGTCAGCATGGATTGGGCATTCAAGTTTTTGGAGAAACCGGCGGGTTGAAGTGGAGCCAAGAGCAACCAAATCAACTTTTTTATATGCCGTTGAATAAACGCCTACAGATTATTGAGCGAGGTGAAGCCAACTTATCTCCAGAAGCGGATCGTACATCGCGCGTGACAATTGGTCATGCGGAAGGAATGCCTCTTGCTTTTGCAAATATTTACACAGATTTAGCAGAAGCAATAAATGCAAAAATAGAAGGACGAACAATTGATCCTGCAGCCAACCTTTATCCCAAAGCAGTTGATGGCTTAAGGTCTATGGCTGCAGTTGTTGCAGTTGCAAAATCTGGAAAAAAGAACGGCGAGTGGCTAGATGCTCGGCCACCAATGTTTCAATAAAATACTATTTGAGTGGGGGACGAAGCGTCCCTCGCTCTATAACTTTGCATTCAAATAATTGGCCCTCTGGACGAATGGATGCATTTTCAACTATTGCAGATACACGGTCGATAGATGCCGATATTATTTCTGGTAAAGGATTACTTATAGTTGTTAAATTGATATTATCCCAACTTGCCATTTCCATATTATTTAAACCTATAATACCAACATCTTTAGGCACATCATATCCACCACTTTGCAATGCAGACAATGCGCCAATTGAAAGTACATCATCAGCACAGAAATATGCCTCTGCGAGCTTTCCCTTCATTAATTGAAGCATTGATGACCTACCCGCCTCAAAAGAATATTCAGTTGCAAAGCTTGTAGAACAGCTACAATTTGAATGAGCATTTATTACGCTAAGAAAACCTTTTCCACGATCTATTGTTGTTGTAGCAGTTTGCGGACCACCTAAAAAAGCAATTTTACTATAACCCCTTGCAATTAATGTTAGGGCAGCCATTCTACCAGCCATTATATTATCAATACCAAGCACATCAACTATAGGGTTTTCACTATGACTACCAAATGGGTGAACTACTGGAAAACCAGCATCTTTAAATGCTTTTGAAAATCCTGGTTTTAAAGTTGATGAGGCTACTATAACACCATCAACAGAATACTGTCGCAACATCTTTATAGATGCTTCTGGTTCAGTCTCTTCTGAAAGATTTACTAAAAGAGGGCGAAGTCCACGCTCCTGTAATCCACGTGTAAATAAATCAAATACCTCTAAAAAGAATGGATTTCTAAAATTATTTGAAACCAGTCCAATCATCTTAGTGCGGCCAGTTGTTAGCGACGATGCCAATGCATTTGGACTGTACCCAAGTTCTAAAGCTGCTTTTTTTACTTTTTCACGAGTCTTTAAAGAAACTGAGGCGCCTTCGGTATAAGTTCGTGAAACTGCTGAACGAGACACGCCAGCTAGTTCTGCGACATCCTTTAGCGTTACGATCATATATCTCTCCTAAATTAATCTTTAGGTTTTTGGGTATAATTAATTGTATAAAATTTCCATAAACATATACTTGCAAGAGTTAGGAAAAGCACTGCCCAAATTATATTTGAAGTATAGAGCTCCACTAGACCCCAAAAAAACAAAATACAAACAACTATAACTCGCCTCCAAAGAGGTGCAAAAAAGGGGTTGTTTAAATCAAGTAATTTCACGCAGTACTTTCATATTCTGCACCAGTTTTGGCGCCAGTAATATATGCTACAACATCTTCGCCAGTATAGTCACCATTTTTTATATCAAGATTTGCACAAATCTGTCCACGCCTAAAGACTACAATACGATCAACTAAATCAAATACTTGTCGCATGTTATGACTAACTAAAATTAATGGTTCACCTTGTTCCTTAAGTTGGCGAATAATATTCTCTACTTGTTCAGTTTCCTGGACACCAAGCGCTGCCGTAGGCTCATCCATAATTGTCAATTTAGAATGAAACGAAGCCGTACGTGCAATAGCCACACATTGCCTTTGACCGCCCGACATCTTCTCAATTGTATTGTGTATATTGGGTATTTTTACACCAGTTTTTTCCAATGCATCCATCGTATCTTTACGCATTGCTTTATAATCAAGCAATCGGAACGGACCAAGCCAATCCCATTTTGTTTTCTCACGCCCTAGAAATAAATTGTCAGGTACATCCAAGTGATCTGCTAGAGCCAATGTTTGGAATACAGTTTCTATACCAGATTCCCTTGCTTCAATTGGTCCTTTAAAGTCAACTTTTTGGCCATCGAAAATAACAGTGCCACGCGTACGCTGTTCAACGCCAGTTATTTGTCTTACAAATGTTGATTTTCCTGCACCATTGTCACCCATAATGGCTACATGCTCGCCTTTTTTTAGCTCAAAGTTTGCACCCTCAAGTGCGCGAACACCACCGTAGTGCTTAGTAAGATCTTCCGTCTTTAGAACAAACTCTTCGTTCATTTTTATTCTCCTAGCTAAGCTTTTTTACGTTGGCGATATTGATCTAAAATAACCGCAGAGATAATAATCGCACCCATAGCCATAAGCTGATACGACCCATCTAATTTAATATACGTAAAACCAGATCGAATTACCCCAAGCACCATTGCACCAAGTACTGTTCCTATAATTGAACCACGACCACCTGTCAGACTAATTCCACCAATCACTGCCATGGCAATTGCAAATAATTCATAGAACTCACCCATGCCAGCTTGGGCTGTTGAAGCCTTTGAACTCAATACAACACCAGCAAAAGCTGCTAACATAGCAGCAATCATATAAACCATTATTTTATGACGCTTAACATTTATTCCAGACATCCGTGCTGCTTCTTCATTTGAGCCAATAGCATATGTATGTTTTCCATAAACCGTGTACCGCATAATCAAATGAAAAATTACTGCCAAAGATAGAAACCAGACAACTGGCATCATACCATCACCAATAGCTTTATATTGATCAGTGGGAAATGAAATTGGATTCCCAGATGACCACCACAAAGCAATACCTCGGCAAATTAAAAACATACCAAGTGTAGCTATGAATGGTGGGATTTTGAAAATAGCAATAAAAGTACCGTTTATAGCACCTATAAAAGCACCAAAAGATAAACCAACAACAATTGGTATAATAACGGGAAGGTCCATAGCCCAAGTTCCAAAAAGTGCTTTTGGGTTAGCGTATCCATTTACCAGTTCAGTTTGTCCAAAACTCATCGCAATCATTGCAGTAGCTGCAACTAAAGGCCCAGAACTTAGGTCAATACCTGCAGTTATAATAACTTGCGATACGCCAAGAGCAATAATTCCAATAATTGCAACTTGCAAAATTATGATCTTTAATCTGGCTTCATTGAATATGGAATCAAACCGATCACGGGAATCAAACAGGAAACTCTGGTCTTTCATATATGGTAAGATTTGCCCGAGAGCCTCAAAAATTACTATAATAATTATCAATGCCATCAAAACGTTTAGTTCACTTGGCCAAGATCGTTTAGTCTTATCGAAGGTTAGTCCGCCGGTTCCTTGGCTTGTATCTGACATAAATTTAGCTCCCTGTTGAGCATTTTATAAATTCAAGGCGGCACAAATAGCGCCGCCTCAATGGTTTAGCTTTATCAAAAAAGCTTAGTTCTTATCAAGGAAATCACCCATGTTGTCTGGAGTAACTAAAACAAACGGGATGTATACTTTTTTGTCAACTTTCTCGCCTGCAATAATACGAAGTGCTGTATCAATTGAACCTGTACCTTGACCAACAGAATCTTGGAATACTGTTACATCATAGTCGCCTGCTGCCATTGCTAATAATGCGTCTTGAGATGCATCAACACCACCAACTTGTACATCAGCCATATCCATTCCAGCAGCTTTCATTGCTTGAATAGCTCCAATTGCCATTTCATCATTATTTGCAAGAACAAAATCGAATGGTTCACCAGAAGACATCCAGTTAGTCATTAGATCTTGTGCTTCGTCACGTGACCAATTAGCTGTTTGCTCATCGATAATAGTCATGAAGTTACACATATCCATACCAATAACATCGTGCACATCTTTTGAACGTTGTACTGCAGCTTGGTTAGATAATTGACCGTTCATCAAATATCCTGTTGCGCCGCCAGCTTTACCTGCAGCTCGTAAGTTTTTACAAATTTCGAAACCAGATAATGTACCCGATTCAATTTCATTTGATGCAACGAAAGCTTGTGTAGATGGTAAAACGTCCACATTATCAGGCTCACGGTTAACATATACAAGCGGTGTATCTCCTGCAGCTGCAGAAACTGCTGCACCAGCGGATGTATCAACTATGTTAACAATTATAGCATCTACACCAGAGGCAACAAAGTTTTTAACTTGGTCAATTTGCTTTGCAAGATCATCAGTCGCATCTTCTTGTTGATATGACAAACCATCAATAGTTCCAGCATACTCAACCATGCCAGTACGTAGTACTGTTAGCCAGTTATCATCAAATCGTGAAAATGTAGCTCCAATTTCTTGAGCTGCTGCTGTAGTTGCCATTAAGGCAACTAATCCACCAGCTAGTATTGTCTTTTTCATAATATTCCTCCCAAAATGTGCCCGGTACACAGGTTATATTTCCGGGGCCCTACAAAAGGCTAGATGAATAATTAACTATGAGCATTTCCATAAGATAATTATAAATTCGTTAAATCAAATTAAGATATTTTTATACAGAATATAAATATAAACATGATTCGTTGTTAATTTTAGACAAGTTTGCAGGTTTTGCAACCGGTTGCATTATTTTCTTGCAACCGGTTGCAAATTAGTAGAATAATAAATGCAAAATTTTATGAATCATCCTGGGAGATAAAAATGCAAGAATATTTATCTATAAACGATTGTAATCTAGTGGAGTTTTCAAAAAGTTTAGATCGCAATCTACAACAAAGTGAAGTGCCACTTTCACATGATATCCAAAAAAATGTCCCAATTTATGATGTTTCAAAAATAGATTTTTTATCAGATACTAAATTATTACGTACAGAATGGGCAAACATATTACATAAGACTTCGGGTGTTCTTGTTTTAAAAAATGCTTACCCTGATACTTCAGTTATTGATACTGCATCTGCAATTTATGAAAAAATCATTGCAGATGAAAAAGCTGCCACCGGGGATAAAGCAGATCATTTTGCTGCTTCAGGCGCAAACGACAGAATTTGGAATTCAGCTCAAAAACTCTGCCAATATGATCCACAAACTTTTTCTAAATACTTCAGCAATCTTGCAGTTGATACAGCTTGCAAAGCTTGGTTGGGGCCTAATTACCAAATGACTGCACAAATTAATCTTGTCCGCCCAAGTGGTGCTGCTCAGAGCCCCCACCGAGATTATCACCTAGGCTTTCAAACTAAAGAAATTGCCGAAAGTTACCCTGCACATGTTCACGATTTATCACCAGCTCTCACTTTGCAAGGTGCAATAGCACACGTCGATATGCCCATTGAAAGCGGTCCAACAAAACTTTTACCGTTTAGCCAAATATATAGGCATGGTTACCTAGCCTTTAGTCAGCATGATTTTCGCGAATACTTTGAGAACAATTATATTCAAATACCACTCAATAAAGGTGATGTATTATTTTTTAATCCTGCACTTTATCATGCTGGTGGAGCAAATATTAGTAAGAATATACAGAGAATGGCAAATCTTCTTCAAGTATCGTCGGCATTTGGAAGAGCCATGGAAAGTCTTAATCGATCAGAAATGACCAGACTGCTGTATCCGATTTTAGCTAAAAATAGTGATAAAATGAATGAAGCAGAAATAAACGCAGCTATTACCTCATGTTCTGAAGGGTACTCATTTCCAACAAATCTAGATACGGCTCCTCCCCTTGATGGTTTAGCACCTGAAACTCAAGCCAATCTATTTAGGCGAGCACTTAATGAAGAAATGTCTTTTGTAGATTTTAAAAAGGAATTACTTTTGCATGATAAAAACAAAAGAGCATAAATACTTATAGATTATAAACTTACCACAAACTTTGCGCCGCCCAATTGGGAGGTTTCTACATGTATTTTACCTCCATGAGCCTCAACTATTTCACGACACATAAATAGGCCCAGACCAGAACTATTTTTCACAACTGAATGGCCACTGCGCGAAGTAAAAAATCTTTCAAATATTAATTCTTGCATATTTTCAGGAACACCCGGCCCGCTATCTTCTACAACCAAAGTCAATGGTTTTCTCCATCGCCTAACAAGTAAAATATTTATGGTACCATTCGGATGGCTAAAACTAATTGCATTTTCGATGAGATTAATCAAAATTTGCGCAATCCTATCAGGCAGACCATTAAAATTAATATTTTTTTGTAAAGTCACATTAATTTCAATTTTTGAATTTCTTATTTCATCAATATAATGTTTTGCAATCTCATCTACAATATTACTTATATCAAATTTTTCCCGTTTTTTTGCTACAATCTCATGATCGACAATTGCTGCCTCAGATATGTCTGATACAAGCTTGTTCATCCTAAGAGCTTGGTTCTTAATTTTCAGTAAACCTGAGTTTTTATTGCTATTTTCAGTTTCTAAATTATTTTCAACATGTGCAATAATTGATGCTATTGGATTTTTCAATTCATGCGATACGTCGGCGGCAAATTGTTCCTTATCTCTAAAAAGGCGAATTATTTGTTTTGTTAATTTAGTCAAATTATTATGGAGTAGGCCGATTTCATCTTTCCTTGAAGCAAGCCTAGTTACTGACATATTAGTCATTTGATCAGCCAAATCAGAAGGCGTTAACTTTCTATTTAATCTTTTAGATAGACGTCTAAGTGGAAAAGCTATTGAAAACGCTAGTGCCAGGCCAAAGACTAAAGTGATGAAACTTATACCTATTAAAAATGCAACCCTAAGAGAATTTCTACTAAAATATGCATTTTTTAAATCATAATCTTCCCAGACCTCAATAAGCGCTACAGTTTTTCGATTAACTTTAATTGGCGCCAATACACGAATATCATAAGTATTTTCTCCAGATTTAATTACATGATATTGAGGGTTAAATTTAGATCTTTTCGATACAATAGGAGCCATAACTACTCGAGCATCACTTAATTTCCTATAATATGAAAATAATGTACCCATGATATCCCAATCATACCATTTATTATTTTGACCTTGGCTTCCAATTGCCTCTAAAGGCGTCACTGAAATTGAAGACCGTTTTATTGGGTAAGTGCCATTATAATAAACAAATCCTTTTCCTATATCTGTTTTATCCTCATAACGATATATTTTAATTTTATGTACAGGTAGCAACTGTGGATCATCAAAGAGGTCATACATTTCAAGCATTAACTGGAAATCACTTACTTTGTTATTTTCAAATGCCGGCCTTGCAATCTTGCCCATAAAAGAAGCTTTTAATTGCAAATCATTCTTTTTATTTAAAATATCATTTTCTACAAAATCATCTGTTACAAAGAATAATACCCAAAGAGCAATTAAAAACATTATTAACAGGCTAAATATTTTTGTTAAAATACTATGCACAAATTCAAGCTTTCAATTTATATCCCAGGCCATGGACTGTTAAAATAATATCACATGACTGATCAATATTTTCAAATTTTCTACGTATATTTCTTATGTGACTATCAATTGTTCTATCGCTAACATAAATATTATCCTGGTATGCAGCATCCATAAGCTGTTCACGTTTTTTAACTGCACCAGGCCTATTTGCCAAACTTATTAAAAGCATACATTCAGTCACTGTTAAATTAACAATTTGACTTTTCCAGGTCACTAAATGTCTATCTATATCAATTTCCAGATCATTTATAATAATTGGTTTATGCGCGCTGGGAATTTCAATTGTATGGCGCTTTAAAACAGATTTAATCCTAAATAATAATAAATGCTTACTAAATGGTTTAGCAACAAAATCATCTGCTCCCAGAGTAAACCCAATTATTTGATCTTGTTCATCTGATTTTGAAGATAAAAATATTACAGGAAGATTTGGATTTTTTACCCTTGCTTGCGTTAACAACTCATAACCATTCATTTCTGGCATTTTAATATCAAATATCGCTATATCTATAGTATTTTTATTTAAAAACTCTAATGCTCGCTGTGGATTCAGAAAAGGTGTGACGTGATAGCCTTCACTCAAAAGCATTTCTTTGAGTGGGTCTAATATTTCTTTTTCATCATCAACAATTAAAATATGTGGCATAGTAAATCCTCTCCTTAAAAGCCCTCACATATATTTTTTAAGGTAACAAGAGTATTTAATTATCCTGCACAAAATATTCACATACTTTCATTAAGTTTGCAAATATTCCCAATTAACACTGCATATTGATTGGGTACTTAACTTACACAGGGCAGAACACCTGAAGAGCAACTACCTCGTAGCTCCCCTAACAGTGTTACCTCCTGGCATTGTTAGGGTTTCAAAAAAGGAATGATAAATGACAAATTTTATATATATAATACCAATCGTAATATTTAGTATTGCATTTATTCTTAAGGTAATCATGTACCGATGAAATTATTCTTAAGACATTATGTTTTGTGGGCGTCGTTCAAATACCCCAAATTTTTAAAAATCAATATAGATTTTAATGATGGCGGTCATTGGCCTTGGGAGTTACATTCTTCAAAGTTTGAATCCACCGCCACTCACTCAGAAAATAATCGTAATCTGCGTGGTATTTTAAAATGATACAGATTATTACAATTATTGCAGTTGGAACATTATGGGCCGCCTCTTTAGCCGTAGTCGTATTTGAAATTATTATACCAAGCAGAACTATTAATCCAGCCTACGAATTATCTCAATTCACTCAAGACATACCCAAAAAAGATGTAAATTCATAATCTAATTTATGATGGTTAAAAATTATATAACCATCATAAATTAATCAAATATAGCTATCGAGAAATGCTATTTTTAGTTGTTCTATATGCATAAACATTTGTGTTGTTTATTTTATAAAGCTCACCCTGTTGCGCATCTATAAATTTTTGGTTTTTATTTCCTACTTTGTAATTCAAATTATTACTTTGTTTAGGAACTTGTTTGATTTTGGGGCTATTAGTTTCTTCTGGCATTACACCAGCTAATGTTGAATTAGTCACCAAAGTTAACAGGCAAATTGATAAAAAATATTTCATAGTAATCTCCATTTTGATCATTTAAAAAACTCTCTGGTGGCGCTTGACCATGAAAAAGCCACCAGAAAAACATTATAAATCAGCCAAGTTTTTCAGCTGATTTCAAAAAGTAAATTTAATTACCTTTAAAATTTTATATGAAATTTACTTGCAATATTAATGACTTTGATTTGAAGGTTTAGAGGAAAAATGTGCAAAAATTATGAAAACAGTTTAATAGATAACTAACTAATATATGTATTTATTGATTATCTTTATATTGTTACATTTATGTAAAAGTACATTTTATTTGTACTTAGAATATCAATGGAAGTTTCTATGAAAATTTATGTTATAAGCCTTGAGAACTATCGTGATCGCCAAAAATTTCAACAAGAACAAGCCATGGCTTTTGGTTTGGATATTGAAATTGTTTCAGCAATAGATGCAAATTCAATATCAGAAAAAAAATTACAAGATGCCGCTAATAATTGGTCTAGGCCAATTAATGCAAAAGATGTTGCATGTTTTTTATCACATAAAAAAACATGGGAAATTATACATGATAAAGGCGAAAGAGCTTTAATTATCGAAGATGATATTGTGTTTAATCAACAAATTGTAGAAGTTTTAAATCATATTTCTTTAAATACGACAAAATTGGGTGAGATTTATGATTTAGAATACGTTCCTAGGAAACATATTCTAGCAAAATTCCCAAAATGGGAATCTAACACATCAAAAATATCTGCAACAAAAATATATCAAAATAAAAATGGCCTGGGATGCTATTGTTTAGATCACATTGCAGCATCCAAACTGTTAAAAGAGCAGGTAAATTACGCTATGGTAGATGCCTACGTCTGGACAAGAAAGTGGGCTAATTATTTACAAATTGAGCCTGCTCCCGCAATACAGATGATTTATCTTAATGGAGATAGCATTGCAGATCAATTACACAAACAATCCAACGATCAATTTTATATGAACCGGTCAAAGGTTTCGGCAAAATATATATCCATCAAAAAACTTACAATATCTCTTAAGCAAATGCTAAAAGGTTTTTGCTTTGGTACAAGTCGCCAAATTAAATATGATAATAATTCATTTAACAAAAAATATTATGATTAAATATAAGGATCAAGAAGTAAATGGAACAAGTTAAATTTGTACAAATGAAAGATGGTGATAAGGAAGATTATGATTTTTTAACCAAACATGAGATTAAACATACAAAAGGTACTGCAATTAGGCTGCTCAAAGCTTTAGTAGAACTAGATCAAAGTTTATCTGGGTACAAAGTCACAAGACTTGAACATTCTTTACAATCTGCAACAAGAGCATTGCGCGATGGTGCAGACATTGATTGGATAGTTTCAGCATTACTTCATGACATTGGAGATATTTATGCACCATATAATCATGATGAATATGCTGCTAGTATCCTAAAACCATTCGTTCGCGAACAATGTGTTTGGGTTGTGGAGAAACATGGCATTTTTCAAATGCTTTATTATGGTGAACATGTCGGTTCCAATCCACATAAGCGTGAAAAATATAAAGAGCATATTTATTTTCAAGATTGTTCAGATTTTTGTGAATTATGGGACCAGAAAAGTTTCGATCCAAATTATGAAACAAAATCAATTGATTTTTTTGTTCCGATGGTCGAGGAGGTTTTTGCGCGCAAACCCTATGATCCAGCAATTATAAGACAAACAGAAAGAGAACCTCTAACTACAGTTTTTACTTCGAAATAGTATATTGAAGCCAATTTCCTGTTAGTTTATTGTTTGTAATCCTTTCAATATTTTTAATAAATTTTCGTAAAAATTAATTTTTTTCATATCCGAACTCTTTTATCCAAGGGTCAATTTTCTTTGAGTGTTTATCTAGATAACTTCTATAATTTATCCATCTATATTTTGCTTCTTTATAAATAGGCTGCGAAACTTGTGAATAGCTTGGAGTATTTATTCGCCCCCGTTTAAGTGCAGTGGATCTATAATCTTCCATTTTAGATTCCCATTTCAAATCTAAAAATTTCAAAAGGGCAGAACTTTCCCCTTTAAGATCTTCCAACAAATCTTCATATCTTATTGTATGAACATTTAAATCATATTCAGTTCTACATATTTTAAATGTTTCCATTGCAATACAATATAAATCTACTATGCGGTCTAAATCCACCATATTCGCCATTGCTGCATTAAGTTCAAAATCTTGCATCCAACAACTTAATATTGTATCAAAGGGATGTCTCAACGCTAATATGAATTTAGCCTCCGGGAAAAGTTGATGAATTAATGGTACTTCAAGCAAATTAAGTGGTAGCTTATCAATACAAACAGACCCTGAGTTTATATGTTTTTTAAATTCATTTAAGTATGCTTTTTTTGCTTCTAAAAGTATATTCAATGAAAATGATGCACTATGAATGTCTGTGTATCCGTTATTTCGAATTGAATTTTTTGCAGCAACGATGTTGGCTTTTTCTTCTAATACTTCGATTGCAGAATGCGATCGCAATATAGTATCCATTAAAGTTGTACCTGACCTAGGGAAACCAACTAAAAATACAGGCACTTGCGAGGAATCATCACTCATATTATTTGTTGCTATATGAAGTGATTTTAACTTCAGTTTATCAAGCTGATCTTTAATGTTATTGAAAAAAATTTCTGAATTAGAATTCATATAGCTCTCTGATTTTTTTGCAATTAGATTCATTTTTGAAAAGCAATTATAGGCTTTATCAAAATCTTTTGATAAATCAAAATATTTTGCTTTTAAGTTTAAAAAACCTTGTTTGTGCACGTCCGATATAGTTTCTAAATCAATACTTAAAATTAGCTTCGAAGCTTCTTTGTATTCTTTTTTTCGCCAAAGTAATTTACACTGAAAATAAAGAATATCTGATGGAAGAATTTTAAAATTTTTATATGCCTCTTTTAACCAAATAGTAAGCTGATCAAGTTTGTTCCACTTTTCCAGAGTATCAGCTCCATTTACCCAAGCCTCAGCGTAATCAGACTTAAATTTTAAGGCACTATTATAAGAACCCATTGCCTTATCTAAGTTACCTTGTTTTTGATATGTATTTCCCATATTGTTATAAGCCTCAATATAATCAGGCTTAAACTCTAGAGATTTACAATAAGCCTCTATTGCTTCAGGTAAATTTTCTAATTCTCTTAAAGTATTACCGATATTGTTGTATGCCTCAGCATAATCTGATTTGAATGATAAAGCCTTATTATAAGCGTTAAGAGCTTCGTGAAGGTTGCCTTGTTCATTAAGAACAACACCCATGTTAAAATAAGCATCTGCAAAATTAGGCTCAATCAACAAAGCCTTATTGTAAGATTCTATAGCATCTTTAAACTTGCCAAGCTCTTTAAACGTATTGCCCATGTTGCTATAAGCCTCAGCATAATCAGGTTGAAGTGCAATCGCTTTTTCATAAACTTTTAATGCATCTCGTAGCCTACCTTGCTCATGAAAAGTTGTGCCTAAATTACTATATCCACCAGCATATTGTGGGTTCAAAATAACTACCTCTCGAAAAGCGTCTGCTGCTTCGTCTATTCTACCTAAACCTTTATTAGCTGCCCCTAACAAATTCCAAATTATAAATGATTTTGGGTATTGGATTATTAGTTTTTGACTGTGCTCAATAACAGATACCAAATTTCCTTGGTTATAAAAATTAACCACCTGGTTAATAGCATTTTGGGGTGGCGTCATAACATTTATATTTTTATGTGCGTTATTTAATTTAGCCAAACTCAGCTGTGCTCTTTTATTAGAAGGATATATATCTAAAACTCTTCTATAAAGCCTTGATGCTTCTAAAATCTCACCCTTTTTTTCAAGTGACTTTGCTTTTGAGAGTGTCTGACTTATAGATAATTTTACCACTTCTAAGCCTACCTCTAATAAAGTTTATCATTTCTTTTCTAAATACAGCTTTATATCCTTTCAGTTGATTTGAAAAGATGACTATATAGTATTAAGTATTGAAATTATTAGAAATTTTTTCAATATTAAAAAAATAAATCGCCATATAGGTTATGGCGGAGACGAAGGGATTCGAACCCTCGAACGAGTCACCCCGTTACTCCCTTAGCAGGGGAGCGCCTTCGACCACTCGGCCACGTCTCCGCCGGCGGGTCTATCTCATTTACTTATATACTGACAAGTAGATTCTTTAATTAATTTGACCAATATATATATTTTTTTTATTCAGATTACACAAAAGTAAACAACAATAAGTGTTGAGGTCTTTTTTTAAATATTTAACGCTGAATTTTTCAACTTAAAGAATTTCTTGTTTTGAATAACCTTGCAAATAGAGCAATCCCTCAAGATTAGAAAAATTCAATCTTGCCTTGCATTGTGCAGCTACTATTGGTTTTGCATGTAAAGCAACCCCCATACCAGCTTTAGTAAGCATACCTAAATCATTCGCACCATCGCCAACAGCTATCACGTCATCATGTGCACAATTTAGTTTTTTTGATATATCAATTAGCGCATCAACTTTTGCTTGTTTGCCAAGAATAGGCAATTGAACTTTACCAGAGAGCATTTCATTTTCATGAAGGAGAGTATTTGCACGATTTTCATCAAAGCCAAGCATTTTAGAAATAGCTTCAGTGAAATCTGTAAATCCACCGGAAACCAAAGCGCAATAAGATCCATTTCTCTTCATAGTCTTTATTAAACTTTCAGCGCCCGGCATTAATGTAATACGTCCTTTCAAAACATTTACAATAATATCTGAGCTCAAACCTTTCAGCAATTTAACACGTTCAATGAGTGCATCTTCAAAATTCAACTCACCATTCATAGCTCTTTTTGTTATTTCAGCGACTCGCTTACCTACACCCGCCTCATCAGCCAATTCATCAATACACTCTTGTTCTATCATTGTGCTGTCCATATCAGCTAAAAGTATATTTTTCCGACGATTTTTAATTGGTTGAAGCACAATATCTATTTGATGTTTTTGGAGCTGTTTCCAAACTATTTCAAAATTTGATGGTTCAGATACTAAATTGATATCTATTGCAATATTATCATCCAAAACCTTATATTTTATTCCACCTAAATCATTAACAACTTGTTTTAAAATTAGCTCTGATAAATTTCTATTTTTACTATTTGCTATTAAAGTTGCGACGTACATTTCTGTTATCCTAAAAATATTATTTGATGATAATTAGCTTTATTAGGAATTGAAATAATATTCCAGAAGGAAGGGTTGTATAATTATTATTTTTTACATAAACCCATCAGTGGGACACCCTTCCCCAACGAAGGGCAATTATCTGTAAGGATAGATATTATGAAAATAAATAAACCGGACATTCGTCCGAACAATCCCCAATTCTCTTCTGGACCTTGCGCTAAACCGTCTACATGGACGCTAAAAGCGCTTTCTAATGCTGCCCTTGGCAGATCACACAGGGCTAATATTGGTAAAGAAAAATTATTAAAAGCGATCGAGAATACTCGTGACGTCTTAACTATTCCAGAAAATTATAAAATTGGAATTCTTCCAGCTTCTGATACTGGAGCAATTGAGGCTGCCATGTGGTCAATGCTTGGAGAGCGACCTGTGGACATGTGCTCATGGGAAAGCTTCGGCGCAGGTTGGGTAACTGATGTCGTTAAACAATTAAAACTAGACAATGTTACTCACCACAATGCCGATTATGGAAAATTGCCTGACCTCAATAATATAAACTTTGATAATGATGTCGTATTTACCTGGAATGGAACAACTTCTGGGGTTAAGGTCCCAAATGGAGATTTTATTCCAGAAAATCGAAAAGGCCTGACAATGTGTGATGCAACGTCTGCAGCTTTTGCACAAAATTTACCCTGGGATAAATTAGATGTTACAACATTTAGTTGGCAAAAAGTATTAGGTGGAGAGGCTGCACACGGCATGCTTATATTATCACCAAATGCTGTAAGGCGTCTTGAAAACTATACCCCATCATGGCCCTTACCAAAAATTTTCAGACTAACAAAAGGTGGAAAATTAATTGATGGTATTTTTAAAGGAGCCACAATAAATACTCCATCCATGTTAGCCGTTGAAGATTATTTGTTTGCTCTTGATTGGGCAAAAAAACAAGGTGGTAAAGATGGCTTGATAACCAAAGCTAACGCAAATTTAGATGTAATTTCAAGCTTTGTAGACAATAATAGTTGGATTGCTTTTTTAGCTGAAAACAAGGATACGTTGTCCAACACATCTGTTTGTTTGAAAATTATCGATCCACGCGTTTTAAGTTTAGATTCTGAAGATCAAGCAAAATTTGCCAAAAACCTAGTTAAACTCTTAGATGACGAAGGTATCGCATACGATATTGGCTCCTACAGGGATGCACCAGCTGGCTTGCGAATTTGGACAGGTGGAACAATTGAAAAACAAAATCTTCAATCATTAATGCCATGGTTAAACTGGGCATTTGAAACACAAATTTCGAAACTGTAATTTTAGCAAAATTTATTTTTGCAATTTTAAAATATTAATTTAAGGAGGCTTTAATGCCTAAAGTACTTGTATCTGACAGCTTATCTGAAACTGCTGTTCAAATTTTTCGTGACAACAACATCTCTGTAGATTTCTTACCGACATTGGGCAAAGATAAAGATGCGCTTTTTGCAAAAATTAGCGAATATGATGGGTTGGCAATTAGGTCTGCAACAAAAGTTACAGAAAAATTGCTCAGCGCTGCGACAAATTTAAAAGTTATTGGCCGCGCAGGGATTGGTGTCGATAATATTGATCTCAAAGCAGCTTCAAAGAAAGGCGTAATTGTAATGAATACACCTTTTGGAAATATGATTACAACTGCAGAACATGCAATTGCCATGATGTTTGCAGTCGCCCGGCAAATCCCAGAAGCTTCAGCCTCAACTCATGCAGGTAAGTGGGAAAAATCAAAATTTATGGGTGTTGAATTAACAAATAAGATTCTTGGTTTGGTAGGTGCAGGGAATATTGGTTCAATTGTTGCATCCCGTGCTCTTGGATTAAAAATGAAGGTATTAGCATATGACCCATTTTTATCTGAAGAGCGGGCAAAAGAGTTGGGTGTTACAAAAGTCGAACTAGACGAACTTTACAATAAATCTGACTTTATTACTCTTCATGTTCCAAAGACTGATGCAACAGCTGGAATGATTTCTGAAGGCGCAATAAAAAAGATGAAACCAGGCGTACGTATTATAAACTGCGCACGTGGAGGACTGGTTGACGAGACAGCTTTAGCAAAAGCTCTCAATTCAGGCCATGTAGCAGGAGCTGCATTTGATGTATTTTCAGTCGAACCAGCAACAGATAGCCCATTATTTAACTTGCCAAATGTAGTAGTAACTCCACATCTAGGCGCAGCAACTACTGAAGCACAAGAAAATGTGGCACTTCAAGTTGCAGAACAACTAAGTGATTACTTGAACAATGGTGCAGTTTCCAACGCAATTAATATGCCTTCTATAACTGCAGAGGAAGCGCCAATTTTAGGTCCGTTTGTAAAACTATCACAACATCTTGGTGCTTTTGCAGGTCAATTAACAAATGAACCAATCACAGAAATAAATATTACATATGATGGTAAAGTTGCAGATATGAATACGAAGGCATTAGCTTCTGCTGCCATTGCTGGTGTGATGCAAGCTCAAAATCCAGACGTAAATATGGTATCTGCACCTGTAATTGCCGCCGATCGTGGAATAAAAGTTTCGAATACTACGCAAATAAAATCAGGCGTATTTGATAGTTACATAAAACTAACCGTCAAAACTAAAGAACGTGAAAGATCGGTTGCTGGTACTGTCTTCAGTGATGGAAAGCCACGATTTATTCAAATCAAAGGAATTAATATTGATGCAGAAGTCGGGTCTCATATGTTGTATACAACTAACAAGGATATTCCCGGTATAATTGGCACATTAGGTCAGACTATGGGCGAATATGATGTAAATATTGCTAACTTTACATTGGGTAGAAAAAATACCGGTGGAGATGCAATCGCTTTATTATATCTTGATTGCGCGCCCAATCAAAATGCTATGGATAGCCTACAAAAAACTGGAATCTTTCAAACTGTTAGCGCTTTAAAATTTGAAGTTTAAAGCACCAATCTGATATTGGATGGGTTATTAATAATCCATCCAATGTTAACAATATACTTTTAGTCTAAAGTTAAGCCCATCATATCAAATGAAATCTCTGCTAACTCTTCAGGATGCCCAGCAAGCATATCAGCTTCTGCCATTCGAAGCTCATCTGCTTCACCGTAACCCCAAAGAGCTCCAATATTATTAATATCATTATTTTTCGCTCCAAAAATATCCATCTGGCGGTCACCAACCATTATGCATTTTCTAGGATCAAAACCTGTTTCATCCAAGGCATATTGTAATAATGATGATATATCTGAATTTGTACCATCCAGTTCAGATCCAAATACATGCGTAACAGCATCTGATATGCCAAAATGCTGTACTACCTGATTAGCAAAAGCATGTGGTTTTGAAGTTGTAATAAACAAACCAACATCAGCTGTAACTAATGTATCAAACATTTCAAAAACACCATCATAAACTTCTGCGTCAAACATTGCTTCTTCTTGGTAGAATTCACGATATAAATTTATTGCTTCCGCTATTTCACCATGTGGCCCTAAAAAATTTGCCAAAATATGAGGTAAACTAGAGCCAATCATTCCTCGCAGCTCTTCTGTGCTTGGTTCGACACCCGCTGTTTCAGTTAAAGCATGTTGCAATGATTGAATTATTCCAGATTGGCTATCTAACAATGTACCATCTAAATCAAAGAAAACATTAAGCATTAATCTCAATTCCTAATAAAAGCATTACATATAAATAATCTACTAATGCATTGAAAACTATCAGTGATGTGTATCACTGGGTTGACTCTTTTTTTCTTCAAAAAATGGAGTGAGCTGATAAACAATAACAGAATTTTCATCTAAAGCCTGTTTCATCAGTTTACGTTCTTCTTCGCTTATATCATGGCCCTCTTGGAGGCGCTCATCTAAAGTACCATAACCAGTGACATCCAAAGGTGCTAAATCAGCTTGTTTCAGAATAGCAACTGTTTCACGAACAGCTTCCGGTTCATCTACTCCAGATGCAAAACACATAATTGCACCACCAGTGGCACCTTTTGGCAATCCATCATTAGGATTGCGTCCAACTTCAACTAATAAAGTAAATACCAACTGTGGCCGTTTTATTTTTTTATCTGTCATATGATCAATTATAAGTTACACACATTAATGATGGTAGAGCTAACACAAAATTAGATTACCAACTATTTATTTTAGAGACGATTAAATAAATTCTTATTTAAGGGAATGCTTTTTGCACCCCTCAAATCAATTTTTCGTAATCTCTCAATCACGCAATAATTCATTAATTGATGTTTTTGATCGCGTTTTTGCATCAACCTTTTTTACAATCACAGCACAATATAGATTTACGCCTTTAGACGGAAGAGATCCTGCCACAACCACAGATCCAGATGGCACTTCACCATAAGTAATCTCACCACTTTCACGATCAAATATTTTAGTCGATTGACCAATAAAAACTCCCATGCCCAAGACAGAACCTTCCCGAACAATACAGCCCTCAACTACTTCAGATCTTGCACCTATAAAGCAATTATCTTCTATTATTGTTGGACCAGCTTGCATTGGTTCTAAAACACCACCAATGCCAACACCCCCAGACAAGTGAACATTTGCACCAATTTGCGCACATGATCCAACTGTAGCCCATGTATCAACCATTGTTCCTTCACCTACGTGCGCGCCAAGATTAACGAACGATGGCATCAAAACTGCACCAGGGGCTATGTACGCAGATTTTCTTACAATACAATTTGGAACTGCACGAAATCCAGCTGATTGAAAATCAGATGCACCCCAGCCTTTAAATTTACTGTCAACTTTATCCCACCAAGTTCCACCTTGAGGGCCACCTTCTTGAATTTCCATATCTTGAATTCTAAAACCTAGTAGAACAGCTTTCTTAGCCCACTGATTTACGTGCCATTGGCCACTGTCTTGTGGTTCAGCCACTCGCAATTTGCCACTATCTAAAGCATCAAGCGTTGCTTCAATTGCATCTCGAGCTTCGCCTACAGTATTAGATGATATTTCATCTCGATTATCCCACGCTGCTTCAATGGCTATTTCTAATTGAGAGTTTGACATGATTATTTCTCCAAAACTTAAGGTTTTAATATTTCCTAATCCTATAAAGATAAGAGACGATACCTGCAATGTTCCTTGTTGGCTCAAGCAATAAAATGTTCTGAAGTCTATTTATTATTTAACACAGACATACATTGCGGCGGTAATTCATTCATCATATATTCTGTTGGGTGTTTTTTTTGTTTAGGTTTATCTTTTTTTGGGTCAATTTTAACAGGCTCTAAAGCCTTCGTGATCCACCAATTTAAAGTCTCATCACAACCTGTTCCACCCTTTGAAAGGTATTGAACAGATGGTTTTTGCGTTTTGCATAATTTAGAATCTTTTGGGCACTTTATTCTTACATGAAAATGAAAATTATGGCCCCAATATGGTCGTATTTTTTGCAACCAGTCTTTATTTCCAACCTCATGTTTACACATATAAATTTTGGCTGGTGCTGTTACAAATATTCGATCAACACTTGGATCCTTTGCAAAAATTTTTAATACATCCACATGTTCATTTGTCCAGTTAGAGTTTGTGGTCTTCTTATTTTTGCTTCTAATATTAATTGAAGAAATACTTTCACGCCTTGCTTGAGTTAAATTTAAATTTTTGGCTGGCAACATCCAAATATCTGCATCTAAACCAAGTTGATGAGAAGCATGACCTGAAATCATTGGGCCACCTCTTGGTTGTGAAATATCACCTATATATATGCCATTCCAACTCGTTTTTTTAGCAACAGACTTACTTAAATTTTTTAGTAAAGTAATCATATCTGGGTGACCCCAATTACGATCTCTGGATAATCGCATTACTTGCCAAGTTGGCCCACTTTCTAACATTTCTTCACCTCCAGCCAAGCATCCTTTAGAATATGAACCAAACGCATTCGGAGATTGTTTTGACGGCAATGATAGTGCACCGAATAAATATCTAGCTTGCTTTTCAGCAAAAGCAGTCTGTGCATTAAAAACTATAGACAAAATTATTAATAAAATTTTTATAGGTATCATTAGTTTGGTTTAACCCAGATTAATGGACCAAGCCCAATTATAAAAAGACCAACTACTGGTAAAATACCTAATTGTTGATTTTGACTCATATACGTTACATACCCGATTAATGCTGGTGCCATCCATGACGTAGCACGACCTGATAGGGCATAAAGTCCAAACGCTTCAGTCATTCTATCTTTATCTGCCTGCAAAACCAGCATTGTTCTTGATGCAGACTGCAATGCACCACCTGCTGCACCTATTGCTACCCCACAAATCAAAAATATATTGTCAGGAAAAGAGCTTAATTCATTAAGGCTAATTCCAAAAAAATCATTACGCGATGTTCCTACAATAAGTATACATACTAAAATTAAAACAGATATGCAGAATATTATAACACGTTTAGGTCCAAAAAACTTATCTGCAAAACCACCTAAAAAAGTGAAAATTGCTGCTGCTATACCACTTACAATTCCAAAAATTCCAATCTGAGTGATTGACCACCCCAAAACTCCACTCGCATAGATACCGCCAAATGAATAAATTCCAACAAGGGCATCACGATAAAACATTGAAGATGCCAAATAAGAACTTAGACTAATATTGGATGGTAATTTTTTAATTGATTTCCACAAGCTCCTAAGAGCAGAAAAAGTTACATTTTTTGAAGTTTTTACTTTATTCTCTGGGATAAATAAAAAAAATGGAATCATAAATAAAACATACCAAATTGCAGTTAATGGCCCCACTGCTCTAGTCCCCTCACGAACACTTACATCCAACCCAAATACAGGAGGGTTTCCTAAAAGAGTATATCCCGCATTATTCTCAGCAAAAAACAATAAGGTTATAAAAAGTAATAATAAACCTCCTACATAGCCAAGCGACCATCCATTACCGGAAACTCGCCCAATATCATTTTCAGAACAGATTTCAGGAAGCATGGAATTTACAAAAATTTGTGAAAGTTCCATTCCTAACATTCCTATGCCGAACAGAACCAGAATGAATGTAAAAGATTCTGCGCCTGGAAAAGCCCACCACATACTATATGCGCCCAATACATATAAAAAAGAAAAGAATGCCATCCATATTTTTCGCAACCCACTCGTATCAGAAATTGCCCCCAATACTGGTCCAAGCACTGCAAGTGAAAGGCCGACTACTGCCGTCATCATACCCCAAAGAGATTGGCCTAATATCGGGTCACCAACAACGACAGATGTAAAATATGGTGCAAAAATAAAAGTTATTAACAACGTACTATATGGCTGAGCAGCCCAGTCATATAACATCCAAGACCAAATTTTTTTATCATATTTTACCATAATGATATCCTTATTGAATAAATTTGTTAATTTATAAAAGTCATTAACAATTCTTCATCTTGCATAACCAGCTTAACACAGTTAGCAACACCACATCAAAAGGAGAATATAATGAATTCAAGTGGATCTGGTATCAGTGAAATTTTAATTATGGCTTTGGATCTTGCTTGGTGGATTGTAATCATACAATTTATCATGAGCTGGCTTGTACAATTCAACGTATTAAACTTACGTCAGCCAATAGTTGCTCAAGCTTGGTTTGGAATTAACCGCCTAACATCTCCCATATATGATAAAGTTAGACGATATGTACCATCTCTATCTGGTATTGATTTTACACCTATAATTGTAATTTTCGCAATTAGGGCTCTTCAGGTAATTTTATATAAAAATCCATTTTAAAAAAAAGACACCCACAAAACAGATGTCTTTTTTTATAATTAATATACATTAAGATCTAATAATTAAGTCTTATTGTTTCGAGCGGCTAATAGCTTTAAGCGCAACGCATTTATTTTAATAAACCCTGCTGCATCAGTTTGATCATATGCACCTGCATCATCTTCAAAAGTTACATGCGCTTCAGAATATAAGCTATCCTTTGACCATCTGCCAATAGTTTGCACAGAACCTTTAAATAACTTCAATCGAACGGTACCATTTACATGCTCTTGACTTACGTCAATCAAAGCCTGCAACATTTCACGTTCAGGGCTATACCAAAATCCATTATATATTAACTCTGCGTATTTTGGCATTAATTCATCTTTCAAGTGTGCGGCTCCACGATCTAATGTAATTGATTCAATACCTCGATGTGCTTCAAGCATAATGGTACCACCTGGAGTTTCGTAAATCCCACGTGATTTCATGCCAACAAACCTACCTTCAACTAAATCCAAACGACCAATACCATGCTTACCGCCCAATTCATTTAATGCCGTCAACATTTCAGCTGGTGTTAGATTTGTACCGTTTAATGAAGTTGGATCACCTTTTGTATAACCAATTTCAATAAACTCAGCGTTATCTGGAGCTTTTTCAGGACTAATTGTACGTTGGTATACATAATCAGGAGCTTCAACTGATGGATCTTCCAAAACTTTACCCTCAGATGATGTATGCAATAAATTAGCATCCACAGAAAAAGGTGCTTCACCTCTTTTATCCTTGGCAATAGGTATTTGATGTTTTTCAGCAAATTCTAAAAGTTTTGTCCTGCTTGATAAATCCCATTCTCTCCAAGGTGCAATAACTTTAATATCTGGATTTAATGCATATGCAGATAACTCAAACCTTACTTGATCATTTCCTTTACCTGTAGCTCCATGAGCCACCGCATCAGCCCCAACCTGTGCAGCAATTTCAACTAATCTTTTTGAAATTAATGGACGCGCAATAGAAGTGCCTAATAAGTATAAACCTTCATAAACAGCATTCGCTCTAAACATTGGAAAAACAAAATCTCGAACAAACTCTTCTCGTACATCTTCGATAAAAATATTTTCAGCTTTTATACCCAATAACTCTGCCTTTTTGCGTGCTGGATCTAGTTCCTCACCTTGACCCAAATCAGCAGTAAAAGTTACGACTTCACAGCCATATTCAATTTCCAACCACTTTAGAATGATTGAAGTATCAAGACCTCCTGAATAAGCTAAAACAACTTTTTTTGGCGCTGACATTTTTTACTCCATGAATATTATCAAATTTAAACATCGTTTATGTGGTTTAATCAATGCGAGCAAGTCCTCGATCAATAGATAAAACATATATAAAATTAACATTTATTATTTAATAAGCGTCATGAGTGTTTTAAAATAGATTGTGATAAATTTTATAAGCGTTTAAATCCTTATTAAGCTTCTATACTTTGAAATAAAAAATAAACAGGTTAGAAAACATAGCGAGGTTTCATGACGTCATCATTTCAAAAATCAGCAGAAATTACCTGTTTAAAAATGAGAGATCTTTTTCCAGAAACACCTCTTCAAAAAAATGAATACCTTTCAAATATATATGGCGCAAATATTTATCTAAAAAGGGAAGATTTGTCTCCAGTCAGATCATACAAGATACGTGGCGCTTTTAATGCTATGAGCAAAGCTATAAAATCTGGTGAAACGAAAAAATTTGTGTGCGCATCGGCAGGAAATCATGCACAAGGTTTTGCTTATGCATGTCAGCACTTTGGTGTTAAGGGACGCATTTATATGCCAGTCACTACACCTCAACAGAAAATAACAAAAACAGCAAGTTTTGGTGGTAACACTATCGAAATCATAATGCAGGGAGATTATTTCGACGAAACTTTAAAGGCCGCTTTAGAATATTCAGAGAATACTGGGGCTGCTATGCTACCTCCTTTTGATCATCTCGATGTAATAGAAGGGCAGGCCTCAGTTGGTGTTGAAATCTTAAATCAATTAGAATCACCACCTGATATGATCATCACTCCAGTGGGTGGTGGTGGATTATCTTCTGGTTTGGTCAAATACTTTAACTCTTATGAAATTCAATTTAAATTCTGTGAGCCAATGGGAGGAAGAAGCCTCTTTCAGTCATTGAAACACAAAAAATTAATTACTTTAGATTATGTAGATAATTTTGTTGATGGCGCAGCTGTTGCAAGGATTGGTGATCAAAATTTTAATATATTAAAAAATCAAAATATTGAAAATGTATTAGGAATTCCTGAAGGGCGGATTTGTGCAACAATTACTGAAATGTTAAATATTGAAGGTATAGTACTCGAACCAGCAGGTGCACTAGCAATAGACGCATTAAAAGATATAAGAGATCAAATTGTGGGAAAGACTGTAGTTTGTATCGCCTCAGGTGGAAATTTTGATTTTGAAAGATTGCCAGATATTAAAGAACGAGCATTACGTTTCGAGGGTTTAAAAAAATATTTCATATTAAGAATGCCTCAACGGCCTGGTGCATTAAAAGATTTTTTAAATTTGCTTGGACCTAATGATGATATCGCACGCTTTGAATATTTAAAAAAATCTGCACGCAACTTTGGATCAGTATTACTGGGTATTGAAAGTGGGTCAGTTCAAGGCTTTGATGAGCTTTGTAAAAGAATGACTGATAACGGTTTTTCATATGAAGATATCACAAATGATGATGTATTAGCACAAATCCTGATTTGAGAAAAATATGTTAAAGATTCAAACTTTTGGAAATAAAACCCTTATTACTGATTTATTAATAGTTCATGGTTTATTTGGCTCAGGTAGAAATTGGCGAGCGATAGCTCGTAATATTTCGTCTGATCGCCAAGTACATGTCGTAGACATGAGAAATCATGGTGAAAGCTTTTGGAATGCTGATAATTCATATGAGTCTATGGCTGAAGATCTTAAAAAAATTATAACTTCTTTAAAAAGCCCTGTTGATGTCTTAGGCCACTCGATGGGCGGCAAAGCAAGTATGGTATTAGCAATTAATAACCCAGATTTAGTAAACAGATTGTTAATTGTTGATATTGCTCCAACAAAATACCAGCATGATCAATCTATCAATATTTCAATTATGAAAAATTTACCAATTGATGATCTAACTCGTAGATCAGATGCAGATCTAATTTTGAAAAAAACATTGTCAGATGACGCATTAAGGGCATTTTTTCTACAGAGTTTAATAATTTCTCCAAATGGAAATTCATGGCAACTAAATTTAGACGCTTTAGACAAAAATATGGATAAAATAATTGGTTTCCCAGATGTCAGCGGCCAATTTAATGGAATGACATTTTTTTTAAAAGGTGAATTATCTAATTACATTTCAGACAAGGATTTACCAAATATTAATCTTCTTTTCCCCAGAAATAAAATTATCACAATTAAGAATGCAGGGCATTGGGTGCATGCAGAAGCAACAAGAGATTTTTTGATATCTGTAAAAAAATATTTATCAGGTAGCTAAATATTTTTTAATTTAATCTTTAATAAATTCTCAACAAATGCAGCATCTCCTTCAGAAGCTAGCTTATTTATGACATCACTTGGATTTGACCAAATAGCTGTATGACCAGGTTCTGTTGGTTCTCCAACTCTATGAATTGCACGCGCTAAAAAAATATGACAAATTTTTCTGGCATGAAAGCCATATTCAGGCATATAGGTATAACGCTGATAAGCTCCAAGACGACGCAAAATAGAAATACGCCACCCTGTTTCTTCCAGAACCTCTCTATGAAGAGCAGTCGTTTGACTTTCACCTAAGTCAATACCTCCACCAGGCAATTGTATTTCAGGTTTAGGATTTTTTTGGTGTGTTAATAAAATTTTTCCATCAAAAAAAATTATCCCATAAGAACCAGGTCTATCCAAATACTTTTGTGTTATATCTTTTGGCTGACCATATCTTCTCATAAAGTTTATTTAACAAAAAAAAATACTATAGCCAGCATTTAATTGCGCTTTCACCAAAACATGATTATGGGAAACTAAGTTTTAAGCGGATTGATAAAAATGAAAACTAATGAATATAGTGCGGGTTGGGATGAACAAGTATTGCCATTTCAATTGGATGCAGCAAATATCCGAGGTCGTGTTGCGCGTTTAGATACTCTTTTAGACAATGTTTTAAAACAGCATGATTATCCAACTCAAGTATCAGCATTGGTGGCTGAAGCTGTTATGCTTACAGCCTTAATAGGCCAAACAATAAAATTACGTTGGAAACTGAGCCTTCAAATACGTGGTGATGGCCCTATTCGTATTATTGCCACTGATTACTACGGACCTAGTGAAGATGGTACACCTGCAAAAATTCGTGCTTATGCAAGTTACGACTCAGATCGATTAAACGCTTCTAATGTTTCTGGTTTTGAAAATATTGGTAAAGGCATGTTTGCAATATTAATGGATCAAGGCGAACATATGAAACCTTACCAAGGCATTACGCCCTTGTCACAAGGGTCTTTATCAAAATGCGCTGAAACTTATTTTGCACAATCAGAACAATTACCAACACGTTTCCAGGTAATTGTAGGTGAATCCTCAGCACCTGGTGAGAAAAAATCTTGGCGAGCTGGTGGAGTAATGCTTCAGCACATGCCAAAAGCATCTCCATTAATAGCAAAAGATCTTCCAAGCTCTCCAGATGGATTGTTATCAGCTGATGATCTACTTTCTGGAGACGAAAGTGCAGATGATTGGAATAGAGTAAATATTCTTCTAGACACAGTGGAAGAAATGGAACTGATTGGCCCAAATATATCCCCTCCACAATTACTTCATCGACTTTTTCATGAAGAGGTTCCCAGAGTATTTGAAACTCAAACAGTAAGATTTGGCTGTTCGTGCGGTGAAGATAAGGTGCGTAACACAATGTCTATTTATTCCCAAAAAGACATTTCGCATATGATATCAGAAAACGGAATGGTTACAGCAGATTGTCAATTTTGTGGATCACATTATGAATTAGATCCCAAAAGCTTAGGTTTTGAGGGCATTTAAATAACCATTACTTGCACAAAGACATCTGCTAAGCCATGATCCACTAATGTTTAAGCTTTTGTACAGTACTGACCAAATTAAGGCTGCTCTAGAAAATTATGCTGGAACCGAAAATACATCAGACTTTGATTTAAATAATGCCTTGCGCCCTGTTGACCCAAAATTACGTGATGCTGCAGTATTAATACCAATTACAAGCAGTCCAGATGGATTGAATGTGATTTTAACTAAAAGATCTAATAATTTGAAACATCATCCAGGCCAAATAGCATTGCCCGGTGGCAAGGTTGAAAAATCTGACAAAGATGTGATTGAGACTGCGCTGCGTGAAGCTTACGAGGAAATAGGTTTACTAAAAAATAACGTAGAAATTTTAGGTATATTACCAAAACATCAAACTATTACTAATTTTTGCGTCACTCCAGTTATAGGTCTTATAAAAAATACTTATGAGCCCAAAATTGAATTTGGTGAAGTTGACGAAATTTTTAAAATACCATTTAAATTATTTATCAATCCTAACAACTTTCAAATTCATTATCGAATTTGGAATAATCAAAAGAGAGGTTATTATTCTGTTCCTTATGGCCCTTACTATATTTGGGGTGCAACAGCACGTATAATGAGAATGTTTTGTAAAATATTAAGTGAAACAAATGAAAATAAACAATAGATGGCTTAAATCTAAAGATACAATTAAAGTTATGGACGCTTTAAAGTGCAGAAACAATCAAGTTCTCTTTGTTGGAGGATGTGTGCGCAATAGTTTACTTGGCTTACCAATTACAGACATAGATATTTCAACAAACGCGCGGCCTGATGAAATTATTAATTTAGCAAAAAAAGCTGGTTTAAAATCTATACCAACAGGAATAAATCATGGAACCATTACAATAATTTCTAATAATAAAGCCTTCGAAGTAACCAGCTTTAGAAAAGATATTAAAACTGATGGCAGGCATGCAACCGTAGCGTATTCCGATAAGATTGAAGATGATGCAGAACGAAGAGATTTTACAATAAATGCTATTTATATGACCACAGATGGTATAATAATTGATCCTTTAAACGGAATGAAAGATCTAAAAAAAAGGCACGTTCGTTTCATTAAAGATCCTAATAAACGAATAATTGAAGACTACTTAAGAATTTTAAGGTTTTTTAGATTCACCGCTGAATATGGTGACCCTGATTTAGGGATTGACGCTGAAGGCTTATCTGCTTGTGCTGCAAATATTGATGGTATTGCGTTGTTAGCAAAAGAACGTGTTGGTAGTGAAATTAGAAAAATTTTAAAAACTCAAAACCCCTCTTCAGTTTTAGCTGCAATGGAGATTTCTGGAATACTTTCAAATATTTTACCAGGAACAGCATGTAAAAATATGCCAACTCTTATTCATTTAGAAAATAAAAATACTATTAATTGGATTACTAGGCTCATTGTTTTGGGAGGTGCAGATCCAACAAATTCATTGCGCTTGAGTAATAAAGAAAACAAAGAATACAAAAGTACTCTAAAGGCAATAAATATGGGTGAGAAGCCAAGCGCAATTTCTTTTAAATTTGGAGAAATTATTGCCTATTCCTATTCGTTAGCGATCGCAGCACTAACTGAAACTTCACCACCAAATGATCTAAGCGATCAAATTGCTAAAGGGTCTTCAGTAAAATTTCCAATAAAGCCCCAAGATCTTCATAACCTTGAAGGAAAACAATTGGGTGATATGCTTAAAAAATTAAAATCGATATGGATTAAATCAGATTTTACTTTAACCAACAAAGATTTAATGAAAAAAATTGATCAATAAATTTATATATTCAGTTCTACTGGACAAGAATGAAACATCTGGTATCTGAATGCTAAATTGTTGAAAAATTAATTTATGTCTTTTGCAACCGTAAATTTTCAAACTAATGGTGTAATATAAATGTCTGAATATATTGTTGATCGACTGGGCCAATTAGGTGATGGAATAATTGATACTCCAAATGGCGAAATATTTGCACCCTTTACTCTACCAGGAGAGCATATTGAAGGAAATGTCGAAAACGGCAGAGTTAATTCTCCAAAAATTATTAAACCTGTTTCTGATAGAGTAAAACCTGCTTGCAAGCACTTCAAAAGTTGTGGTGGATGTTCCTTACAGCATGCATCTGACACAGTTATTTCAGATTGGAAAATTAGAAAAACTCAAGACGCATTATCACAAGTTAATCTGCATCCAGAATTTAGACCAATAATAAATTCAAAAGCAGGATCCAGACGGCGAGCCACGTTTGCGGCTAAGCGCACTAAAAAAGGTGCGCTGGTTGGCTTTCATGGCCGTGCCTCAGATGTAATTATAGAAATCTCTGAATGCCCGATATCTGATCCAATATTATTGTCTGGAATGCCCGCATTTTCTCAGTTCGCAATACTAGGTTCATCTCGAAAAGCTGTATTACGAATTTCAGCAACTGTTTCCGGAAATAGCTTAGATGTAAAAATTGATAATGGGAAAAAACTTTCCGCGACTGAAATTTCCAAGTTTGCACAAATTTGCAATCAATTTAAAATCTTAAGATTGATGTGGAATGATGATGTAATTGCCCAATCAAACCCTCCAAGCCAGAAGATGGGATTAGCAGATGTAATTCCACCAAGTGGAGCATTCCTACAAGCCACAAAGTCTGGAGAAGCCGCATTAATTAAAACTGTTTTGGAAATTATAGGCCCATCAAAACGAGTTGTTGATCTTTTTGCTGGATGTGGAACTTTTGCATTACCTATTTCAAGCAAAGCTACAGTTCATGCACTTGAGGGTGACGTAAATATGATTGCAGCTTTAGATTCTGGTTGGCGTGCTGCCGGTGGTTTGCATGATATAAAGTCCGAGACTCGCGATCTTTTTCGTAGACCACTTATGCCTGATGAATTCAAAAAAATTGATGCTATCGTAATTGATCCACCTCGCGCTGGCGCAGTATCTCAAGTAGTTGAAATTGCAAAAGCCAATGTTGGTCGTATTGCTTTTGTATCTTGTAACCCAGCAACATTTGCAAGGGACGCATCTATATTATGTAATAACGGTTACAACTTAGACTGGGTTCAAATTATAGATCAATTTTTATGGAATCCACATATTGAACTTGTAGCTCAATTTACAAAATAAATAATTGTAGTATTAAAATGAACATGAAAATATCACTTTTTAGAAATAATCTTTATGAATGGCTTAGCTCGGCAAAAGTACGATATTCCATTTTAACCATAATAATTCTAAATGCTGTCATATTAGGAATGGAAACTTCACCATTTATAATGAATAAATATGGAACAGTTTTATCTATAATTGATAATATTTGTTTGGCAATTTTTGTTATAGAATTAACATTAAAACTATTTTCCAGAGGACTACGTTTCTTTAGAGATCCATGGAATTTGTTTGATTTTTTTGTTATAGCTATTTCACTCGCACCTTTATCTGAAGGTTTTTCAGTTTTACGTGCTTTAAGAATATTAAGAGTTTTACGTGCCTTATCTTTTGCTCCACGATTGCGTAGAACAATTGAAGGATTCATTTCAGCGCTTCCAGGAATGTCTTCGGTAATCATATTAATGGCCATTATTTTCTATATCGGAGCAGTTATTGCGACAAAGCTATTTGCTCATGAATTCCCAATTTGGTTTGGTTCAATCGGTAAATCTTTATACAGCTTGTTTCAAATTATGACTTTAGAAAGTTGGTCAATGGGAATTGTTCGTCCAGTTATGGAAGTATATCCATTTGCTTGGATGTTTTTTGTACCATTTATACTCATTACTAGTTTTGCTGTCGTAAATGTATTGGTTGGTTTAATTGTCAATTCAATGCATGATGCTCATTCAGAAGAAGCAACTGAAGCAACTGATGCATATCGTGATGATGTTATAAAACAGCTTAATGAGATATCAAAAAGACTGGATAAAATTGAGCGTTAAATGCTTTTCTTTAAAGACACTATATCTAATATATCAAAAACTTTTTCTTCTATATCATTTGCGCTCATCGCAGCGTTTTCATACATATTCTTAGGTGTATCTTGATCCAAAAATGTATCAGGTAAGACCATTGATCGAAATTTAAAACCATGATCAAATATTCCTTCATCTAATAATAATTGTTGAACATGACTGCCAAACCCACCCACTACACCTTCTTCAATGGTTATTAAGGCATCATGCTTTGAAACTAAGTCTAATATCATTTGTTTATCCAAAGGCTTTGCAAAGCGAGCATCTGCTATCGTTGGTTTTATACCTCTAAGTGATAATGAATCAGCTGCTTTTAAAACTTCTTGCAATCTTGCACCAAAAGAAAGAATGGCAATTTTTGAGCCTTGTTGGATTATTCGTCCTTTTCCAATTTCTAAAACTCTTCCTTTTTCAGGGAGATCAACCCCAACACCTTCACCTCTTGGAAACCGAAAAGCACTTGGACGATCATCTATTGATCTAGCTGTAGCAACCATATGCATTAACTCAGCTTCATCTGCTGCTGCCATAACAACTATATCGGGCAAATTAGTCAAAAAACTTATATCAAAGCTACCTGCATGAGTAGCTCCATCAGCACCAACAAGACCAGCACGATCTATCGCAAATCTAACTGGCAAGCGTTGTAATGCAACATCATGTACGACTTGATCATAACCTCTTTGTAGAAATGTAGAATAAAGCGCACAAAATGGTTTCATCCCACCTGCAGCCATACCCGCACAGAATGTAACTGCATGCTGTTCAGCTATACCAACATCAAAAGTTCTACTTGGGTAATGTTTTTCAAAAATATCTAACCCAGTTCCGTCTGGCATTGCTGCAGTAACTGCAACAATTTTATCATCTTCACTCGCTTCAGCAATAAGCGCATTTGCGAAAACTTTAGTATAACTGGGAGCATTTGATGGTGTTTTTTGTTGTTGGCCTGAAACTACATTAAATTTAGCTACACCATGGTATTTATCTGACGATGCTTCTGCTGGAGCATATCCCTTACCCTTTTGAGTTATTGCATGTATTAATATTGGTCCAGTAGCTCGATCTTTTACAGTTCGAAGGACATTTAATAATTGCTCCATATCATGTCCATCTATTGGACCAATATATGAAAACCCAAGCTGTTCAAATAACGTACCGCCAATAGTCATATGCTTTAGAATATCACGTGCACGCTTTGCACCATCTTGAAAAGGCGAAGGTAGTAATGAAACTGCGCCTTTTGCTGCAGCTTTTAATTCTTGAAATGGTTCACCAGCATAAAGGCGCGAAAGGTATGTAGACATTGCTCCAACAGGAGGTGCAATTGACATCTTATTATCATTTAAAATTACAATCAGACGCTTTCCTAAATGACCTGCATTATTCATTGCCTCATATGCCATTCCGGCAGACATAGAGCCATCCCCTATAACTGCGATAGCATCCCCTAAACCATGTTCTGGCGCACCGCCTAAATCACGAGCAACAGCAAACCCCAAAGCTGCTGAAATTGAAGTTGAGCTATGTGCAGCACCAAATGGATCAAAGGCACTTTCTGATCGCTTGGTAAAGCCAGATAAACCGCCACCCTTGCGGATTGTACGCATTTGATTTCGTCTACCTGTTAATATTTTATGGGGATAACACTGATGGCTAACATCCCAAATTAAGCGATCTTTAGGTGTATCAAATACTGCATGAATAGCAGTTGTTAACTCTACAACACCAAGACCTGCACCAAGATGCCCACCCGTCTCTGAAACAATAGAGATTGTCTCAGATCGCAATTCTTTTGCCAATTGATATAGCTGAGCGTCAGACAGATTTTTCATATCTTCTGGAGAATTAATTCGATCTAATATCGGTGTATTTGGGCGTATCTCTGTCATAACTGCTTATTTATACTCTTTAGATAATTTTAACATCACATTTTTCGCTCAATTATAAACTTTGCTACCTGTCGCATTGGCTCAGCTTTATCACCATAATCAGATAATGCATCAATTGCTTCTTCAATTAACTCTTTTGCTCTTAACTTTGCATTTTCAATGCCCAAAAGAGATACAAATGTTGCCTTTCCAGCACTGACATCTTTTTGCAAACGCTTTCCAGCCAATACTGCGTCTCCTTCTATATCCAAAATATCATCTTGAATTTGAAATGCTAGACCAATAGATTTTGCATAATCTAATAGTTTTCTATCATCATGATTTGATAATATTGCACCAGATATCGCTGACCATTCAATCAGTGCACCAGTTTTATTTTGCTGTAGTGAGGTAATGTCATTTATATTTAGATTAACTTCAGACTTTTCTGCTTGAATATCTTGAGCTTGACCTAATACCATACCTTGCATTCCAGATGCTTTAGCTAATTTCTTCAGTAATTCTACTATTCTAATTGCATCAGTATTTGGCAAAGACGCAATAAGTTCAAAAGCTAATGCTTGCAATGCATCACCTGTTAGAGTTGCAGTTGCTTCATCCCACTTTACATGAACAGTTGGTTTTCCACGTCGCAATTCATCATCATCCATACAAGGTAAATCATCATGTACTAAAGAATATGCGTGTAAACATTCTATTGCTATTGCAGCTTGAATAGCAGTGTCTTTTTGAACTTCAAATATATTACAGGAATGAATGACTAAAAAAGCTCGTAATCGTTTTCCGCCATTTAAAACAGCATGTCGAATAGGCGCAGACATTAAATCATTGCCTTGCTTTTGAAGCATCTCTTTTAATGCAATTTCAACTATTGAAGCTGTATCATTAAGTTGCACATTAAAATTTAGCATAATGATAATTAACTATCGAACGGCGTTAAACCAGCTGGCTGGCCATCGGTACCAAAAGTAATCTTTGCAACTTTTTCTTCTGCAGCTTTTAATTTTGCTTCACAATGAGCTTTTAAAGCAGCTCCTCGTTCATACATTGCAATACTATCATCTAAAGCAACCTGACTTCCTTCAAGGCTTGTTACAACTGTTTCTAGCTCATTAATTGCATCCTCAAAACTCATCTCTGCAATTGGTTTTACGCTCATTTCGCATGCTCCATTAGTACTTTTACGTGTGCATCTACGCATTCTCTTAAAGAAGGTAAATCATATCCACCCTCTAGTGTCGAGACAACACGTCCCTTACAATAAGTATCAGCAAATTTACATAATAATTTCGTGAGTATTTTAAAATCATTTGTAGTAAAATTTAAATTTGCTAAAGGATCGTTTACGTGCGCATCAAATCCTGCAGAAATAAATAACATTTCAGGTTCAAATTCAGCAATCTTTGGTAAAATCTCTTTTTCATAGGCCTCAATAAGATCTTGGCCATCCACATCAGGGTTCAAAGGGTAATTTATGATATTATTAAATGCACCCGTTTCATGCCTTTCACCAGTTCCTGGCCATAGAGGTATCTGTTGTGAAGATACAAACAATATATTTGGGTCATCCCACACCAAGTTTTGCGTCCCATTTCCATGATGTACATCAAAATCTATGATTGCTACTCGAGAAAGCCCGTGAGTTTTCATTGCATATTTTGCAGCAATTGCGATCGTACCAAATAAACAAAATCCCATTGGTTTAGCTTTTTCTGCGTGATGCCCAGGTGGACGAGACGCACAGAACGCATTTTGTAATTTTCTATTAACTACAAGATTAACTGCTTCACAAATACTCCCAACAGCTCTCATCGCTGCATTAAAGCTTGCAGAATTAACATGTGTATCCCCATCTAAAGAAACTGATCCATCAAGGGGACAAGAATTTTTAATATAATCTACATATTCCTTAGGGTGGCATAATGTAACTTGATCATATGTTCCCATTGGTGGCACTATTTTATCTAAATCATCAAAATCTAGTTTAGATAATCGTTCATTTATTACATTTAATCGATCAACTTGCTCTGGGTGACCAGCAGGTGTGATATGTAGATCATAATCTGAATGTGTGAAATAACCTGTTTTCATATCTAATCTGGCGCCAACATATACCCTGCACCTCGAACAGTTTGAAGATAACGTGGCATTTTGGGATCAACTTCAAGCTTTCGGCGCAATCTAGTTATTTGCACATCTACTGATCGCTCCTGGCTAGCCACTCCATTTTTGGTTAAATCTTCAATAAGTTTTGGGCGACTTACAGGATTGTAGAGATTAGCAGAAAATATTTTTAATAACGCCGATTCAGTTGCTGTTAGTTTGATTAATGAATTATTATCCCAAAGTTCTCCTCGAGAAAGGTCATAACGAACATTACCCATTTGTATCGAAGAAGAAGAAGCTAGGTTTAAATCTTCTTTGGGGATTCGTCGCAAAATTGCATTTATTCGCAAAACTAGTTCTTTAGGCTCAAATGGTTTTGTTAAATAGTCATCTGCACCAGCTTCAAATCCCATAATACGCTCATTACTTTCACTTTTAGCTGTGAGTAATAAAATTGGTGTTGTTAACATTTTACGAAGGTCAATTGTCAAACTGAGGCCATCTTCACCAGGCATCATTACATCTAATACAATCATATCAAATTCTATACTTACTAATAGTCGTCTTGCATGCGCTGCATCTCGAGCAGTGGATACAAAGAAATCATTGCGTAATAAAAACTTTTGTAAAAGATTTCTTATTCTTTCATCATCATCAACTATTAAAATATGTGCTTGATTATGATCCATGCTCATTTCAGTTACTCTTTATCCTGAGTGATACGATTTCGTGTTTCAACATCCATAATTTTTTCTAAAACAAGGCGAAAGCCTTGAACAGCGTCTGATCCAGCAGCGCGATATGCTGCACGCATCCTTTTTCTCTGAGCATCAGACAATTGTCGTTCCAGTTCTTTACCTTCTTCAGTTAAGAATAAATTTCTTTCTCGCTTATCAAGCTGTCCCACTCTACTTTCAACAAGCCCATCATCAATTAATTGTCTTAAAACTCTGTTTAAAGATTGCTTTGTAATACCAAGTATATCAAGCAAGTCGTTAACTTTTAAACCTTTTCGCCTGTTTATAAAATGCACAGCTCTATGGTGTGCTCGGCCATAAGAATAATTTTGCAGTATTAAATCCGGATCTGAAGTAAAGCCTTTATATGCAAAATACATTAATTCAATTCCCTGAAGCAATTGATCATCTGTTAAAAAGAGCATTGCATCCATACTATTAGTTACAACTCTATTATGATCTGCCATTTTATTTCCTTCATGAAAACGATAATATATGTCAGTATTATTGACTTTATAAGAATCGAATGATAGCCCTTTTTAACTTTAAATCAAAAAATATGTCCACTTCGGGACTATTTCAAACTAATTAATAATTTACGGAGACTTTTAATGATCGGTGCATATGATGATCGCGACGGCAAGATTTGGTTCGATGGCAAATTAATCGAATGGCGAGATGCAAACATACACATTCTTACACATGCAATGCATTATGCGTCATCTGTGTTTGAAGGTGAGCGAGCATATAATGGTAAGATTTTTAAAAGCACACAACATTCCGAAAGATTATTAAAATCTGGAGAAGATGTTGATATTCCGATTCCTTATACTGTTGAGGAAATTGAAAAAGCAAAATATGAAGTCATGAAGGCAAATAATTTATCTGATGCTTACGTTAGAGTTTTAGCTTGGCGTGGATCAGGTGAAGATATGGGTGTAGCTGCAAAATCCAACCCAGTTCGAATGGCAGTAGCAGCTTGGACTTGGGGCGCGTATTACGGTGATGCAAAATTAAAAGGTGCAAAACTTGATATTTCAAAATGGAAACGCCCCTCACCAGAAACAATTCCATGTTTTGCAAAAGCATCTGGCTTATACATGATTTGCACAATGGCAAAACATGCAGCAGAAGCTAAAGGTTGCTCTGACGCAATGATGTTTGATCATCGTGGCTATGTTGCCGAAGCCACGGGTGCAAACATATTTTTTGTAAAAAATGGAGAAGTGCATACACCAAAACCAGACTGCTTCTTAAACGGTATCACGCGTCAAACTGTATTAAATATGCTGAGCGAGAAGGGCATTACAGTCCACGAGCGTCACATAATGCCAGAAGAACTCGAAAACTTTGAGCAATGTTGGCTCACCGGAACGGCCGCAGAAGTAACTCCTGTTAATCAAATAGGAGATTATAAATTTGAAGTTGGAGAAATGGCTCGTGACATTGCAGAGTCTTATGAGAATCTTGTGCGTGCATAAAAATATAAAGAAACAAACAGATTTGTAATTTGAGCACCACTTGCCTGTTTCTAAAAGTGGTGCTAATGAACGTTCACCTTTGCACCAAGGTTCGGTGCCTTATTTGGAGGATACGGTTCTGACTAGAACTGTTGATGCAGACGACACTGCCAACGCTATAAATATCCCAAGCATGAGCTTGCTGGATTTAGTATTAAACTCACTTCAAGATGATAAAGCTGAAGATATCGTAACGATAGATTTAAAGGGCAAATCATCAATTGCTGATCATATGGTCGTAGCCTCTGGACGCTCGACCAGACAAGTTGCAGCAATTACTGAAAAATTACACTCACGCATTAAAGATACAACAGGATATATATCTAAAATCGAAGGCAAAGGTGCTGGGGACTGGGTTTTACTTGATGCTGGCGATGTTATTGTTCATGTTTTCAGACCAGAAGTACGCGAATTTTATCAATTAGAGAAAATGTGGTTAACAGATTCAACAGAACCTGAAAAAAAATAATGAAAATTCATCTTTGTGTTGTTGGAAAGTTACGTAATGGACCAGAAAAAGAACTCATTGATGACTATCTACATCGTTTTGAAAAAATTGGCCGCGCCCATGGACTAGGCCCAGTTTTTGTTAATGAAGTTGAAGATAAGAGAAATGGTGGCATGCCAAATGAAGCCATCCTTCTTCAACGCGTAATTCCCAAAGGTGCTAAAGTTATTATTTTAGACGAACGTGGTGATGTTATAAGTAGTCCTAATTTCGCAACAAAAATTAGTTCTTATGCTAACAACAGCACATCTGATTTAGCTATACTTGTTGGTGGTGCAGATGGGATCGATCCAAAACTACGCGAACAAGCAGACTATAAAATATCATTTGGAAAAATGGTTTGGCCGCATGCGTTAGTCCGCGTCATGATTTCTGAGCAGCTTTATCGCGCAGCTTCTATCTTAGCAGGCAGCCCGTATCATAGAAGCTAATCGCAAATCAAATTATTTATAATAAAAATTTTCTTTGAGTTGAACCTCTGTGGTGATCTTAGTATTAAGAGTATATGACCAAATTGGATTTAAATATGCCTCAAAAAAAACCAGTAGTACTATGTATTCTTGATGGGTGGGGAACCTCTAAAGATACGAGAGGAAATGCCGTTTCATTGGCTAATACACCTTGTTTTGATAATTTAAATGAAAATTATCCAAGCGCTACACTAACCACATTTGGTCCTGAAGTAGGTTTGCCTGAAGGGCAAATGGGCAATTCTGAAGTTGGGCATATGAATATAGGTGCAGGCCGGATAGTCGATATGGATTTAAGAAAAATTGAACGAAGCATTGAAAACAATACATTTTCGACTCTTCCTGGAATTATTAGATTTGCGGATGCAATCAAAGCCGCAAAAGGTACAGCTCATTTATGTGGGATTCTGTCTGATGGTGGAGTTCATAGTCATGTTGATCATATGATTAAAACCGCAAAAATATTAGAAAGTTTGGGATTAAAAATAATTTTGCATCTTTTTGGGGATGGACGAGATGTGGCTCCAAAATCCATTCAAACTTATCTAAATCATTTAAACGCTTCAATTGGTGTAAATACCACTATTGGTAGTTTAACAGGGCGATATTATTCTCTTGATCGAGACAATAGATGGGAACGTGTTGCTGAGGGGTATAATGCAATAGTTCACGGCATAGGAACTCATTATAAAGATGCAAATGATGCTATTTTAACTGCATATGAAAATGGTTTGACTGATGAGTTTATTCCTTCTTCTGTAATAGATGGATTTCAAGGGATCAAAAATGGCGATGGATTGCTGTGCATGAATTATCGCGCAGATAGGGCGCGAGAAATAATGGCTGCGATTGGTGACCCGTCGTTTAAAAAATTTGATCTTGGAATAAGGCCACAACTATCAATTTTATCTGGCTTTGCAGAATATTCCGAGCAACATAATACATATATGGATTGTATTTTTCCGAATGAAAAAATAGTTAATACACTCGGAGAATGGGTTTCTGCTCATGGGTTGAAACAATTTCGAATTGCAGAAACAGAAAAATACCCACACGTAACGTTTTTTATGAATGGGGGCATTGAAGCACCCGCAAATCTTGAAGTGCGGTACCTCGCCCCAAGTCCTAGCGTTGCTACATACGACCAAAAGCCAGAAATGTCCTCTCAAGAAGTTACTCAGAACTTAGTGAATGCAATAAATACTAACGAATATGACCTAATAATAGCAAACTATGCAAATCCAGATATGGTAGGCCATACAGGCGATTTACAAGCCGCTATAAAAGCTTGCGAGTCAGTTGATAGTGCACTGATTGAGATTACCCAGGCAATACATGAAATTGATGGGTCGATGATTATATGTGCCGATCATGGGAACTGTGAAACAATGATGAATGTAGAAACAGGAAATCCTCATACAGCTCATACTATAAATCCAGTACCAGTAATATTAGTGGGTAAATCAAAAAACATTCAAATTCGTGAAGGTGGGAAATTAGCAGATATTGCACCTACTCTTCTAGAATTAATGGGTCTAAATCAACCAACAGAAATGACAGGGCGTTCACTAATTTCTTAATCGCACTAAATAAATTCTATGTGAATGAATTAAGCAAGAAATCTCTTAAATTACACAAACAACTGGAACTTTGTATTTAATTGATAGAAACTAAACAAACAATTTTTTTAATTATCAAAATTAAAAGATTTAAATGAAAGTAACTAAATAAATTCACCAATTAGTTTACTGGAAAAAAGGTTAGAATAAACATGAACAGATTTATCTTAGTAGCTTTAGCAGGAGTAATTTCTGGAGCTTTAATTACAACTCAATTTACTGAACCTTTAATAGCTCAAGAAACTAAACGTGTAAAATCTACTTATGAAAACTTAGATTTATTTGGTGACATCTTTGAGCGCATACGTTCTTCATATGTCGAAGAAATTGATGAAGAAAAGTTAATCGAAAGTGCAATTAGTGGCATGCTTTCATCTCTTGATCCACATTCAAGTTATATGGCTCCTGAAGATTTTTCCACCATGCAAGTTCAAACACGTGGTGAGTTTGGTGGTTTAGGAATTGAAGTAACTCAAGAAAATGGCTTTATAAAAGTTGTTTCACCCATTGATGATACGCCAGCCGCTAATGCGGGAATAGAAGCCGGTGATTTCATTACAAAGGTTGATGGAGAAAGCACCTTAGGAAAAACATTAGATGAGGCTGTAGATAAAATGCGAGGGCCAGTTGGCTCAGAAATTATAATTACAGTTGTTCGTGAGAGTGTCGATGAACCTTTTGATGTGAGCATCATTAGAGATACCATAGAAATTAAGGCAGTTAAGGCGCGTACTGAAGGAAAAACAATCGTATTACGGGTATCCTCATTCACGAGTAAAACCTACCCAAATCTAAAAGACAGTTTAGAAAAAGAAATTAAGGCTGCTGGTGGACTTGAAAATGTAAACGGGGTTGTTGTAGATTTAAGAAATAATCCTGGCGGCCTTCTCAATCAAGCAATCCGAGTGTCTGATGCATTCTTAGAAAGTGGTGAGATAGTTTCTACACGTGGTAGAGCTGCGGGGGATGCAGAGCGTTATAATGCAACGCCGGGTGATCTAACAAATGGTAAACCTGTTGTAGTATTAATTAATGGTGGATCTGCCTCAGCGTCAGAAATTGTTGCAGGTGCTCTTCAAGATCACCATAGAGCAATAATTGTTGGTACAAAATCTTTTGGAAAGGGATCTGTCCAAACAATAATCCCTTTATCTTCAGATGGTGCAGCAATGAGATTAACCACTGCGAGATATTACACACCTTCTGGAAGGTCAATCCAATCACTTGGAGTATCACCAGATATACTAGTTAAGCAGCGTGTGAGGTCTGATGAAGATCCGGAAAAAGATCAAAATCTTCAAAGATTTGAAGCGGATTTAGAAAATTCTTTATCTAACGACAGTTTAACAGAAGATGAACGAAACTTCTTGGAAAATGAGAGAAAACAACAAGAAGAAACAGCAAAAATGCGAAATGATGACTATCAATTATCTTATGCATTAGATGTATTGAAAGGTCTTGCGACTTTGTCGCAAAATTAAATATGACAGAAGATGAAATTTTAAAATTACCATATAGGCCATGTGTTGGCATTATGTTGTGTAACGCCCAAGGAGGAATATTTGCTGGCCAACGATTGGATAGTGCTCAAGACGCATGGCAAATGCCACAAGGTGGCGTAGAGCAAAATGAAGATCCAAAAGCCGCGGCACTACGCGAACTTGAGGAAGAGACGGGGATCCCACCAAGTGCGGTGGAAGTCATTGCAGAAACACAAGATTGGATACCTTATGAATTACCACATTACTTAGTGAAAAAATTATGGAATGGTAAATATCGCGGTCAAAAACAACGTTGGTTTTTAATGCAGTTTGTTGGTGATGACAGCATGGTAAACATACAAACTGAAATACCTGAATTTTCTAGGTGGTGTTGGCTTCAATCAGAAGAACTATTAGATAAAATTGTTCCATTTAAACGCAATACATATGAAACAGTAATACGTGAATTTAAAGCACAATTAGATAACTCCTGATCTTAATCAAAATTAAAATTTGAGTATATATTAAATGTTTGATGTTTGTATAATTGGTGGAGGTCCAGCAGGCTTGATGGCCGCTGAAACAGCCGCAGATAACGGTTTATCAGTAGTTATTATTGATGCAAAACCTACATATGGGCGGAAGTTTTTAATGGCTGGAAAGTCCGGCTTAAACATTACAAAAGACGAGGCCAAATCTGAATTTCTAAATCACTATTTTAATGCGAAGAAATGGTTAGCCCCAATCATTAATAATTTTGATAATGAGGCCGTTATGAAGTGGGCTCAAGACTTGGATCAAGAAATTTTCACAGGTTCCTCGGGACGAGTATTTCCTAAAAGCATGAAAGCATCACCCTTGTTGAGATCTTGGCTCATACGGTTATCTAACAAAGGTGTGACATTTTATCGAAACTGGAAGTGGGTGGGTTGGCAAGATGATGTGGCAGCCTTTGAAACCATTTCAGGTAAAAAATTTATTAAATCACATACTACCGTTTTAGCTATGGGAGGTGCAAGTTGGTCACATCTTGGTTCAGATGGTTTATGGGCTGATATACTAAAAAAAAATTATGTGAATGTTACTAATTTTCAACCATCTAACATGGGCTTTAAAATTCAGTGGTCTAAATACATGAAGCCTTTTTTTGGGAGTCCTATAAAGTCAGTTCGTATAACGTCAGGGAAGTTTTCAACTATTGGCGAGTTTGTAATTTCAAAAAAAGGTATTGAAGGGAGTGGTATTTATGCAGCAAGTAAATTCATGCGCGATGGCAATAATTTAATAATAGACCTGCTTCCAGATACAGAAATAGAGACACTAAATAAAAGGCATAAACATTTATCGCCTAAAGTATCAAGAAGTACATTTAATCGCAAAGTATTACGTCTAAACGACGAAAAAACAGCATTTTTTAACGAATTTTCGCAACATATTTCCACACAAGATATATCTCATTCAGCAAAAAGTCTTCTAATTCCACATGAAGGACCTCAACCAATTAATGAAGCAATATCTACTGCAGGCGGAGTGTCAAAAAGTGCTCTAAATGATAATTTAATGCTAAAAGCAAAACCTAGTGTTTTTTGTGCAGGTGAAATGTTGGATTGGGAAGCCCCAACAGGTGGTTACCTAATAACAGCATGCCTTGCTACAGGAAAGTGGGCGGGACTTGGTGCGGTAAATTACATTAAAAGCTTAAAATAAGTATAATATCATTAAAGATTTATAGCAGATATGTACGCAGGGCGTTTAATTTGCTGCCGAAAATAATCTCGTAATTTTCCATCTGGGATATCAAACTTTGCAACACGAGCCCATCCTCCAATATGCGTTAATATAATGTCAGGAATTGTAAATTTCTCACCCATTACATTTGGCCCAGTACCCATTCTAGATTCTAAAACTTTCAAAGATATTGCAAACTCCCAATGCAAAGTATTTTTGAGCCCACTTATGCGCATCTCTTTTGGTAAAACAAAACTATGCCTTGCCGCTGTCCACAAAATCGAATCTAACTCATCAAGAATAAACTGCGTAAAACTATCTTGCTGTGCTCTTTCAATTGTTCCAGCAGGAAATGTTAATTGGTTGTATTTATCAGCCAAATAAGTGATAATTGCAGTTGAATCAGCAATATTTACGCCATTTGCCTCTAAGCTTGGAACTTTACCTGATACGTTGGCTAATTGTGCTTCAGCAGATTGAGCCCCGACTTTCAAATGTTTATACTCTAATCCAATTTCATTCATTGCCCACAAAACTCGAAACGTACGAGTATTTGTATTTCCAATTACTTTATACATGAAAATTCCCTCATTTTGGTCGCATCATAGATATTCTAATAAATGCCCGCTCAAGTATAGCTTGTGCAGGTGCTTTTGATGATGATCTTAATGATAAATCTGTATTTATTAAAACACCCAAGGCTTTTTCCAACCTTATACCGCCCCATCCTCGCGCCTGACGAACCATTCTGTCTTTGCGATGACCAAAAACAGGCGGCCTTGCTCTTGAAAGAGCAACGTCTGGGCCTAATGAATGCGAAGCCGCTAAATATAAATTTCTAAAATGACGCGTTGCAGCAATACATAAGGTGGTAGGATTCGTACCCTGCCCAAAAAGTCGATTTAGAATGGGCCCCACTTCATCAGATCTTGCATCAGCAATAATATTTATTGCCTCATCTAACGCTGCATCAATTGTAACAGGTGCGCATGATTGTATATCAGTAGATGTTATTACAGTATCATCTTTAAATTTATAGAGGCTTAATTTTTCCAAAGTTTGTTGAAAGTCGCCTGGATCAAGACTTCTTCCCAGTGCAATTAACTCTTTTTTTGCATCATTATCAAAATTATTAAGGTTATGTTTCGAGGCGGTAGAGATAATTTCTTTTTCATTTGGGGGGTCATTATAAATGCCAATAGCAACAGAATTATTATAATTTTCAATAGTTTTTCGCAGTTTAGATCGCGCGTTTAATTGACCTGCAGTTAAAACTAAAAATGCATCTCCTTTTTGCCAATCTTGCATTGCTTTATCAATAATTGCTGCAATTGTATCTGTTGCGTCCTCAACAAACACAGCTCGTAAACCAGGGAAAAATCCACTCGCTTTCAATCCATCTAATAAAAGTGCAGGATCTTTTCTTAAGTCAGATGCTGAAACACGGGTTAATCGCATTTCTTCTTCAGCATTATCTCCAATGAGTGATTTGAGTAGTTCTTGCCTTCGTAAGGCAACACGCATGCTATCAGCACCATATATAAGAATTGAAGTATGGTTAGCATCAGGATTGGAAAAATAATTATTTGCCTTATCCCCAGCTAATTTCATTCCAACCAATCCTTAGCAGTTATTAATAAAAGAGTAACAATCTTATCTGCCATATCTCGTGACAGCCTTATATTTGCATCTCTTTCCGCTACAGCAGTTGGGTAAGTGCCCGCCGTCGCACTGTAAGCAGTATTTGAGACTATTGTGTTTGTGTAAACTACTTTTTTTGATGCCATATCAACTAAATCAAAATTTGTTTCGCCCTGCAATGTGTAGCGCGTTACATCGTTATCTTTTGATATAGTCAGGTTTTTAGATTTAATATTCGATGTATATTTTAATAAATAAGTAGGAGTACCGTCTAATGCTCCCAAGCGCTCTATTAATCGATCACGAAATTCAAATGCATTTCTACCATCAAAGACCTCAACATCAATTTTGCCCATGATAAGATCAGCTGGTTTATTTGTACCATAAATAGGTTCAAATCCACATGACATTAGGGGCAAAATTCCTATTAAAAGCCACCTTCTATTAAATAACAACATTCACTATCTTTCCAGGCACAACAATGATCTTTTTTGGAGTATTTCCATCTAGAATGCGCAAAATTAATGGTCTTTCAAGAACTATTTTTTCAATCTCATCTTTAGCCAGGTCAATATTAACTTCAATTTCATCTCTTCGCTTACCATTTACCTGAATAGGTAAAATAAGAGTATCATTTATTAGCATCGAAGCATCTAAAGTGGGCCACTTAGCGCCCGTTACCAGTCCTTCACCACCTAATGTAGACCATATTTCTTCAGCTAAATGCGGTGTCATCGGTTGCATTAATTGAGCCATTGTTAACATGGCATTAACTTTTGCAATTTTACTTGCAGATGATTTTGAAATTATATTGGTAAATTGATAAAGGGCAGCAATTGATTTGTTAAATGCAAATCCCTCAACACCATTTGTTACTGCATCGATAGCAATATTTCTTGCTTTATCTAATTCAACGTCTTTTGAAGTGTCCGTTGTTTGATCTTCTATTATTTCAACAGTTAATCGCCAAACTCGTTGTAAGTGTTTCCAGGCTGCCTCTGCTCCTGATGCGGTCCACTCAACGTCTCTTTCTGGAGGACTATCAGACATAACAAACCAACGCGCAGTATCTGCTCCATACTGATCAATAATATCATCAGGATCGACTACATTCTTCTTAGATTTTGACATTTTAATGGATTGACCAACTGTCACCTTTTGACCATCAAGCGTTATATATTCGCCATTTTCAGACTGCTTAATATCGTCTGGGTTGAGCCATTTGCCACCTGGATCTTGATATGTCGCATGGCAAACCATTCCTTGTGTAAATAACGCATTGAACGGCTCAATTGCCTTTTTTGGTAAATGCCCGGTGGCATTCATGGCGCGCGCAAAAAATCTTGAATATAATAGGTGTAAAATTGCATGCTCAACGCCACCAATGTATTGGTCAACATTCATCCAGTAATTTGCATCTTTTTCACTAGTAGGGGTAGTGGATTCTGGAGCCGTAAATCTTGCATAATACCATGATGAATCTACAAATGTATCCATAGTATCAGTTTCTCGTAGGGCAGCTGACCCACATGAAGGACATTTACAATTACGCCACTCTTCATGCCTATCTAAAGGGTTTCCAGGACTATCAAAAGATACATCTTTTGGGAGAACTATTGGTAGGTTTTCTTTTTTTTCAGCAACAACACCACATTTATCACAGTGGATTACAGGAATTGGGCAACCCCAATATCTTTGTCGCGAAACGCCCCAATCTCTCAAACGATAATTTGTAGTTGCTTGTCCCATTCCCATATCAGAAATTCTTTTAATTACTTCAATTTTTCCCTCTTCAATAGTCATGCCATCTAAAAAACGTGAATTAATCAAATTGCCAACACCAGTAAATGCTTCCTCTTTTATTGCAAATGTATCTGGATTTAGGTCAGTTGGACATACAACTGGAGTAACAATTAAATCATATTTTCTTGCAAAATCTAAATCACGCTGATCATGTGCTGGACATCCAAATATTGCGCCTGTTCCATATCCCATCAATATAAAGTTTGCTATATAAACCGGCATTTCCCATGCATCATTAAAAGGATGGGTTACAGTTATACCTGTATTATAACCTTTTTTTTCTGCAGTTTCTAAAGCTTCTTGGGTTGTTCCTATTTGTCTACATTCAAGATTAAAATTAGCTACTTTAATGTTATTTTTTTCTAATTCCTTTGCAAGTGGGTGATCGCAAGAAATTGCTGCAAAAGATGCACCAAACAATGTATCGGGTCGCGTTGTATATACTTCTAATTTTTCAAAACCTACAGGAGCATCGGAAGTTTTAAAATCAAACTGCAAACCCTGTGATTTCCCAATCCAGTTTTTCTGCATGGTGCGCACTTTTTCTGGCCAGTTCTCCAAACTATCTAGTGCGCTTAATAATTCTTCTGAATATTCAGATATTTTAAAAAACCACTGCGTTAACTCTTTACGCTCAACTAATGCACCTGATCTCCATCCTTTTCCGTTTTCAACCTGCTCATTTGCCAAGACAGTCATATCCACAGGATCCCAGTTTACTACAGCATTTTTACGATAAACTAATTCTTTCGACATCATATCAATAAACATAGCTTGTTGTTGCCCATAATACTCAGGATCACAGGTGGCGAATTCACGAGACCAATCAATTGATAAACCCATCGGCTTTAATTGAGCTCGCATGTCAGCGATATTTTGGTAAGTCCAATCACCCGGATGTACGTTTTTTTCCATTGCAGCATTTTCAGCGGGCATTCCAAACGCATCCCACCCCATAGGATGTAATACGTTAAAGCCCACTGCAGATTTATATCGAGCTACAACATCACCCATAGTGTAGTTTCTTACATGCCCCATATGAATACGGCCTGATGGGTAGGGAAACATCTCTAAAACGTAATATTTTTCACGGTTATCAGGAACTGCCTCAAAGCTTTGTGATGTATCCCAAGCTGATTGCCACTTTGGCTCTGTTACTTTTGCATTATAACGCATATTTTATGCACCTTTTAACGTGTAACGCCGGAGCATTGTCCGGCGTATGATATTTAAATTCATAACAATTAATTTATAAGTTTAACGCTTTTAAGCGTATCTGACGCGCTCTACTTAATATTGCACTTTCGATTTCTCGCCTTGCAGCTGAACTAATGGTTCCACTCACGGTTCTAACTGTTACATTAAGTGAACGTGCATCAAGAGCTGGATCAGTAATATATACTGTAGCATCATAAGTTTGTGACGAACCTGGGGCTTTGCCCTTGCCAAACGCTATAACTCCTGAAAATGGATCAGCCGAATTAATTGGAAGGAAACTTAGCACTTCAAGAGAGGCCTGCCATAAATATTTATTTACAGACCCTATTTCATCACCACCACTTTTAAATAAATCGCCCAATTTACCATTATCATCTATTAAAACTAATGGTGGTTTTTCTTTTTTTTCTGTTTCAATTACTAATTTTTTTGAATCGTTAGTAACCTTAGATGTATCTTTATCATAAAGATTACTACATCCAGCAATGATTAAAAAAACCATGAATAATAGATTTATAAATTTAATATGATGATTCATTTTTTTCCCATGTATTAATACAATGATTATTCATTATCATCCACAACGCGTCTTCTCAAGTTGGTATTTTAATGTCTGCACCTTTTAATATATTATAAATTTTCTTTATATTTAAGGGTGTGATAAGTTTGCATCACTAATTATAATCTAGAGTAATTCAATGCTGAAATTCTTGACCAAATACGAATTTACTATCAAACGTCTAATTACTCACTGGATTCTCCAGCGGAGGTCCAAATAATGAATAACTCTATGAGGAACTTTATAATGAAAAAATTACTTCTTGCTTCAACAGCATTGGTTGCAACGGCTGGAATGGCTGCTGCAGACGTAACTATAACAGGCCACGCAGCTGCAGGCTACCACTCAGATTTAGATGGAAAAGGTGTTGCAACAGCAGCAACAACTGATTCAGGTATCTACAGCAACGTAGGTGTTGACTTTGCTATGTCTGGCGCAACAGATGGTGGCCTAACATTTACTGCATCTATGAACATCGATGCTGGTACTGAAATTGACTCAGGTAACTTTGAGTATGATCACAATGACGCTGGAACAGCTGGTCTAGGTGCAGTTACTATATCTGGTGCGTTTGGTACATTGACTTTTGACAATGCAGGTATCGACAACTTGTACAACGCTGACCACAACTCACATGATGTGAAATTTGCAGGTACAGTAAATGGTGTTGCAATCGCAGTAACAGCAGACGCGGACGATAGCGTTGCGGGTACATCTGGTACAGCTGCATCAGCAGACATGTCAGCATCAGCATCAATTGCTTCAGGTGCGATGACATATGCATTAGCAGTTTCAAACCACGAAGCAGACGGTATGGCTACAAACATGAAAGTGACATATGTTGTAAATGACATGTTAACTGTAAGTGCATCAAATGATAAAGAATCAACAGCTGGTGCAGATGCGGTAACTAAAGTAGCTGCAACTATTGTTGCTAACGGTTTCACAATTGGTTTATCATCTGACAACTCTGCAAGTGGTGGAGATTGGGACGTAGATCTTGGTTACACACTAAGCGGTGTTGCTTTAGCATATGGAACAGACGAGAACGATGCATGGGCAGCAACAGCATCTAAATCATTAGGTGGCGGCGCAACTGCAGCTGCAGGCATTAACTGGGAAGACTCAGTATATGCAGGTATCTCGTTCGCATTCTAATCCAAACTGGATTTTATAATATCTTAAAGGGCACCACTGGGTGCCCTTTTTTATTTTAGGAAGTATGTTTAATGTCGTTGCATTCAATAAAATTCAGAATTGAAAACGCTGAAAAATCTGCTGGTGTTATCAAGGGAAGCACGCAATTATTAGCTGTATCGAAAGTTCAGCCAAATAGTAAGGTTCTAAATGTTTTAAATCAGGGTCATAATTTATTTGGCGAGAATAAAGTTCAAGAATCATTTGGCAAATGGCCTATGTTTCGTGAATCGTTTCCTGATGCTGAAGTACACTTAATAGGACCACTGCAAAGCAATAAAGTAAAACAAGCTGTGGAATTGTTTAATGCGATCCATACTCTTGATCGTTTAAAGCTAGCACAAAAACTTTCAAATGAAATTCAATCTCAAGGCAAAGCTCCTGATATGTTCATACAGATCAATTCTGGTGAAGAAGATCAAAAATCAGGCATAATTCCAAGTGACGCTGACAAATTTATTGCAGATTGCAGATCTCTTGACCTACCAATCAAAGGATTAATGGTAATACCACCAGTAAACGATGAGCCTTCCCTACATTTTGGATTATTGAGAGCAATTGCGCACAGAAATGGCCTTGCAGGATTATCCATGGGAATGAGTAATGATTTTGAGAGTGCTATTGCAATGGGTGCAACACATGTGCGTGTCGGCTCAGCTATATTTGGTGAGCGTGATTATTCTTAAGTAATCTATTTTATAATCACACAGCTATTCATCTTCCAGTTTGAAAATATCCATATAAGATCATTAATATCAAAGGCTATGCAACCTTCTGTTGGATACCGCGGGCGTCGCCAAGCGTGTATAAAAATAGCACTGCCTTTACCTACTTCAGCATTTGGCCAGTTATAATCTAAAACTCCATACGCGTTATACAAGCCATCTGATCTTCGTAGTTTTTCATGGCTAAAAAAATAATTGTTAGAATTGACCATATGATTATAATTTGAATCTTTTGGATCATCAGACCATAAATCATTTATTCGAATATGTTTTTTTTCAATATTTGGAGAATTAAAAAAAATACGGTCATTACGGAAACCAATATCTTTTATAGAGAACTTTCCTATTGGGGTAATTCCATCCCCTTCACCAACTTTTTCAGCAATCCCACTTCGGCCTATAGCGACGGGTAAAGTATATCCCATAAACCTTGCGCCCCAATGGGTAACTACAAGATCTTGAAATTTAGGATTCATAAAATATGGCCGCTTTTTTTAGCCTTAGTTTCTAAATATTTCTCATTTAATGGGTTTGATCCAACTTTAAGAGGTACACGTTCAGACACTGTTATCCCCACCGCCTCCATAGAGGCTACTTTTTCTGGATTATTTGTCATAAGTCGAACTGACTCGAAGCCCATTAAGCGTAAAATCTCAGCTCCTATTTTGAAATTTCTCTCATCATCCTCAAAACCTAATCTATGGTTTGCTTCAACTGTATCAAACCCTTGATTTTGAAGGGCATATGCCCGCATTTTATTTGCAAGACCAATACCACGACCTTCTTGGTTCATATATAATAAAACTCCAGACCCATCTAAAGATATTGCTTCAAGAGCTGCTTGTAATTGATGTCCACAGTCACATTTTAAAGATCCGATTAAATCTCCCGTAAAACATGCTGAATGTAGCCTTGAAAGTACTGATTTATTACGATCTGGGTTTCCAATTTCAATTGCATAATGTTCCTCACCACCATCTTGTGGACGAAAAACATGAACACGACTTGCCTCTGCAACTTGAAGGGGCACATTAGCCGCTGAAACTTCTATTAATTGATTTGATGGATTTAATATTAGTGACAATACTTGCTCTAAATCTATAAAGTCCAATCCCACAATGTCTTGACCTGTTATATTTACCATCACTGCAGAGGGAATTAAATGAGCCGTCTTGCAAATTGCCAATGCTGTACGAGAAACATTTGCGCTTCCTCCAAATATGGGAGTAAAAGGTCCCTTAAGTGGCGTATTAAAGTCATAACTCGGATCACACACTGAATGCACCCAATCTAAATCTTTATCATCTGGGATAGCTAATCGCGCTATGTCCCCATCAGTAGCCCAAGTGGAAAGAGTTTGCGCTCTCCAATCTGTTATGGCTAACTCTAAAGGGCCTAATTTTCGTATTCCATTAAATCGGGATAATGTTATTGTTTCAGAAGATGCGACCAACCACTTCTCAAGCCCCGACTTAAACGCAACAGCTACACCCATTCGAAAGTCTGATCGAATTCGTGCAATTCTTTCTGATGCTGTAAGTTCAATTGACATTATTGGCCTTTACCCTCTGAAGACTTACTTTGAAGTATATAATTATAGAACAAAATATTAAATATCTAACTTATTTATAAATAGCTAAAAGTAATAGTGCGTATTTCTTGTTCTACTCAAAAAAATATTTATTGTATAATAAAATACTATGGAATTTCACATGAGCTCTTCTACAAAAATACTATTAGTAAATAGTGATAGAGATTTATCTGACGCTTTAATTTATCAATTATCTTTAAATGACAAGTATCAAATAATAGAATCGGATGTAGATAACGTATTCACTCAAATTAATAATAATTCATTCAATATCGTTATCATCAATTCTCAACCCTCTAAATTGAATGGGCATAATCTTACCAAAAAACTCCGTACTGGCGGCTTTAAAAATCCAATCATAATGCTCATAACTCAATCTGATGCATCAAATGTAGATAATCAACTCACAATTGAAGCAAATGAACATATTATTAAACCATTTAAGTATCCAGCGCTGTTAAAATCCATAGAATTACAATTGCGGCAATTTGGAAAATCAGAAGACACGCAACATAATATTGGATCTTATGTATTTAAACCAAACTCCAAAGTTTTAGAAAGTAAAAACAAATCTATTCGCTTAACAGAAAAAGAAAATGATATCTTAAAGTTTTTATATCAGAACTTAGAAACTATAGTCAGTCGTGAAATTCTTTTACATGAAGTCTGGGGATATAATTCTAAAGTAACCACCCATACGCTTGAGACACATATCTATAGACTACGCCAAAAAATAGAAATTGACCCAGCTAATGCCTGTTTTTTAATAACTGAAACTGGCGGATACAGATTGAATCCGTAAATTCTGATGAATAAAAAGAAAGATATACTATGCCCATAAAAGTATGCAGTTGGAATATTAATTCAGTACGCTTACGCGAAGATAGTGTCTGCAGATTACTTTCAGAGGAAACTCCAGATGTATTATGTCTGCAAGAATGCAAAAGCCCAGAAGACAAAATACCAACAGAAAAATTCTCTAAACTAGGATATAAGTATTTAATTGCGAGTGGTCAAAAGGGATATAATGGCGTTGCTATATTATCACGATTACCTCTTAAAGAAATCGCCCGCAGAGATTTTGCATCCCTTGAGCACGCTCGCCACATTGCAGTAAATGTTGATAATAAACTAAATATTCATAACTTTTATGTGCCCGCTGGAGGTGACATTCCTGATAGAAACATAAATGAAAAATTTGGCCAGAAGTTAGATTATCTGAGTGAGATGGCAGAATATTTTCAATCACAAAAACCTCAGAAATCAATTCTGGTTGGTGATTTAAATATTGCTCCAGGTGAAGAGGATGTTTGGGATCACAAAAAACTTTTAAAGATTGTCAGTCATACCCCACAAGAAATTCAAGCCCTCAATGAAGTTATGCTCTCTGCTAATTGGGTAGATATAATTCGCAAAGATATACCATCAGGATTATTATATTCATGGTGGTCATATAGAGCTAGGGATTGGGATACAGCCAATAAAGGTAGACGCTTAGATCATATATGGGCGACAAAAGATATTGCCGATAAAGGGTATGGTAGTTACATATCAAGAGACGTTAGGGGCTGGGAAAAACCAAGTGATCACGCGCCAATATTCTCGAGCTTTGATCTATAGTGTTGCCTGATTTAAATTTTGCCACTAATCAGAAGAAAAAATTAATAGGTGATTCATGCTAGAGCTTAACCAATCAAATTCTGAAGAAATCTTAATCAAAGACGTTAACGAAGATACATTCATGGATGATGTCATTGAAGCATCAAAATCTTCTCCTATTGTCGTAGATTTTTGGGCGCCTTGGTGTGGACCTTGCAAGACGTTAGGGCCAGCATTGGAGGCAGAAGTAAAAGCCACTAATGGTAAAATAAAAATGGTTAAAATTGATATTGATCAAAACCAAAATTTAGCTAGCCAAATGCGTATCCAATCAATTCCTGCAGTTTTTGCGTTTGTTGATGGTCAACCTATTGATGGCTTTATGGGCGCAAAAGCACCATCAGAACTAAAAGTTTTTATAGAAAAACTTTTAGAGAAGGTGACGGATGATGAGGGCGACCTTTCAGAGGCAATAGCAGTTGCAGATGAGATGTTAGAATCAGAAGAATTCGATGATGCGGCAGAAACATTTGAAGCCATATTAGGTGAAGACCCAAATAGTTCACTTGCATTTGTTGGATTATTTAAATCAAAAATGGGTGCAAAAAAACTTGATGACGCAAAAAAGATGCTGGAAGAGATACCTGATGCATTAAAAAATAAGTCTGAAATACTTGCACTTCAAGCACAAATAGAACTAACAAACCAAGCTGAAGGTATTGCGGAACTTAGCGATTTACGCAAACTACTATCTACAGATATTAATAATCATCAAGTGCGCTTTGACCTTGCTTTAGCTCTATTTACAAAAGGGGAAACGAGTGAGGCCATACAAGAATTATTGGCAATATTTAGGGTAGATCAAGAATGGAATGATGATGCTGCTCGTCAACAATTATTTAAGTTTTTTGACATATTAGGTGGTGAAGATCCCATTACACTAAGTGGCCGCCGTCAACTTGCATCAATGCTATTTGCCTGATGCAAGATTTGATCTAAATATGCTTTATGTATAAATTAAATTCACTCCCAGAAACTATTTCACTGTTTCCACTTGGTAATGCATTGTTATTACCCCACTCTCGTTTACCCCTAAATATATTTGAGCCAAGATACCTATCCCTCTTAGATGACACTATGAAATCAGACCACAGACTGATTGGTATGGTGCAACCATTGTCACCAAATCCAAAAAATGGTGACTTGCGAGTACACAAAATTGGTTGTGCAGGGCGTTTAACTTCTTTCTCTGAAACTGGGGACGGTAGGTATATGGTCACGTTAACAGGTATATGTAGGTTTAGAGTTACAAATCTAATTGATGGATTTCTTTCATATCCAACTGCTAATATTAATTGGGATAGTTTTGGTGGAGATCTAAAAACCCCAAATGAAAACCAAAATATAAATAGAGAGAAATTCTTTGACGTTTTAGAGCGCTATTTTAAAATAATGGAGCTTTCTACAGATTGGGATGGTCTTAAAGATGCTGATGATATGTTATTAATAAATTCTTTAGCGATGCTTTGCCCATTTGAGCCTGAAGAAAAACAAGCCCTATTAGAAGCACCCTCCCTTGATACAAGGCGCGAAACTTTAGTAACGTTGATGGAGTTTGCACTTAGGGACGAAAACAGCACTATGGACAAAATACAATGATCCAAATTGATCCAAAAATGTTAGAAATACTGGTCTGTCCTATTACATTTGGATCGCTTACTTATAATGCTGAGACACAAGAACTTATATCAAATAGTGCAAAATTAGCTTACCCTATTCGTAATGGAATACCGGTTATGCTACCCGATGAAGCTAGAAAAATTGATTAAATAATTTGACCTTGCAATAGCTTTGGTAAGTCTCCTGAGAGGCCTGCAGCATGGCGCATAAAACTTCTGCGTAATTGCGGTGTAGCATTTACACCACCTAAACCAATATCTCTTATTGAACGTAAAACTGTATTATCATTGGAAAATAATTTATTGATACTATCCGTTACTACCGCCATCGCAGATGTATCAAAACGTCTCCATTTCTGATATCTTTCTAAGACATCTTTTGAAGAAAAGTTTTCTCCTCGCCTTTTTGCAAGCGCTAAAACTTCTGTTAATGCTGCAATATCTTTTAACCCCAGATTTAACCCCTGCCCAGCAAGGGGATGAATTCCATGAGCAGAGTCACCGACAAGGACAGTGCAGCTAGAAATAAAACTTTCCGCTATTGATAGGCCTAGAGGATAACTAAAACGGTCACCAACCAAACTTATTGGCCCTAAAAAATTTCCAATTACAGGTGAAAGGGCTGATAAGTAATCCTCATCACGCATTATATTTATATCTTTAGCTTTATCCTTCGTTTCAGTCCAAACTATTGAGGATTTATTGCCTGGCAGAGGCAAAATTGCTAAGGGCCCCGATGGTGTAAAAAATTGATGTGCTATACCATAGTGTGGTTTTTCGTGAGATATAGCACATACTAAAGCTGATTGATTATAATCCCAGCCAATATGAGAAATATTTGACCATTTAGCTATATTTGAATTTCGTCCATCACATCCTATTAATAAGCGTGATCGTAAAATTCGACCATCTGATAAGTTTAGGCTCACTCCTGTATCGTCATCAGATTTTGAAATAACTTCTGTATTATAGATATATTCAATCTGTTTTGATTTTTTTATATTGGCTTTTAATGCTTCGCGAATATGACGGTCTTCAATTAAATGCCCCATTGGACCTTCTTCGAGTTCTTGATGATCAAAGTGTAAAAACCAATCTGAAGCACCCTCACCAGCTCGCCCATCGCTTACCTTTATATCAAGAATTGGCTCAGCATTTTCTTCAATATAATTCCAAATTCCAAGTGCTTTTAGCATTCGAATAGATGCGTGAGACAATGCATATGCTCTTCCATCAAAAACATGTGACTTTGATAGTTGATCTGATTGGCGATCAATAACGGTTACATCAAAGCCGATACTTGATAAAGCGATAGCCATTGCACTACCAATAAGCCCACCCCCAACAACTAATATATCTGTATCAAAATCCATATTACGATTATCTATGAATTAACTGGATTGTCCACGCTACAAACCGTCGCTAAAGTAAAAAAATAGGAGATAATAATGACACAATTATGGCTGAAAATGACTGCTTGTGATTTAGGGCGTGGAATTGATAATGGCTCCATTTCTCCATTAGCATTAGTAAAAACCTATATAAATGCGATAAAAAAACATCCATTACAAAACGAAATATATACTAATGTATCTTCGCTAAGGGCATTAAAAGAAGCTGAACAAGCAGAAGTAAGGGCAAAAAATAATACACGTTTAAGTATGCTAGATGGCGTTCCAATATCATGGAAAGATTTATTTGATAGTAAAGATATAAATACCGAAGCTGGGACTTTATTATTATCTGGCAGAGTTCCACAATCCGATGCTGTTGTCTTACAGCACGCCACAAAAGCAGGATTGGTTTGTTTGGGCAAAACCCATATGTCAGAGCTTGCATTTTCAGGTCTAGGTTTGAACCCTATGACAAAAACAACACCCTGTATAAACAATTTAGATGCAGTATCGGGTGGTTCATCTTCTGGAGCTGCAGGATCAGTAGCATTCAACCTAGCCTCAATCGGAATAGGATCTGATACAGGTGGTTCAGTAAGGGTTCCAGCAGCGTGGAACGATTTGGTTGGGCTTAAGACAACCAGTGGAGATATTTCCCTTGAAGGTGTGGTACCTTTGTGCCCAAAATTTGATACTATTGGGCCCCTTTGCAGAAACGTTGAAGACGCAAGTGTCATTTATTCAATATTGAAAAATAAAGATTACACACCCATTAAAAGCCGAAAATCCTTACAACTAATGCGGCTAGAAGGTATTACCAAAGAAGGCATTGAGAATTTACCACTCATGGCTTTTAATGACGCCTGTGCTAAAATTTCTGGAAAAGACATTAAAATTACTAAAGACAGATTTCCAATTCTTGAAAAACTTTTGTCATTGTCTGGTATTATTTATACATTTGAAGCGTACCAAGTCTGGGGCAAAGTATTAGAAAAAGAAGGTAAAAAAATGTACCCTGAAATTTTAAATCGTTTTATGGCAGGTAAAAATTACTCCCAGAACGAATATAAAGATGCATGGACTATTGTTAATAATATTAGAGCAGATTGGATAAATTTTACTCAAGAATTTGATGCAGTAATTTTACCTACATCTCCAATCCTGCCACCTAATAAATCAAAATTGTTAAGTAATAGCTCATATTATAAACGTGCAAACCTATTAGCATTAAGAAACACACGAATTGGTAATATGCTTGGACTGTGCTCAATAACACTACCAACATCCCAACCCTCTTGTGGGTTTACGATTATGGGTGCACCATTTTCTGAATTAAATCTACTGAGTATTGCAGCCAAAATTGAAAGCGATATGGCTTGATAATAAATTTGGACTAACTGTCAAAATAAAGTATAGTGAATAAAAAGGGCGTTAGACCCTATTAAAACGAGGCAATAATGGATTTACCCGAGCGGTTTTCAAACCTGCCAGCTTATGCATTCCCGCGTTTACGCGCACTGCTAGATAGTCATCCAGCGGGAGGTGAAGTGTTGCATATGTCTATAGGTGAACCAAAACATGAATTTCCAAATTTTGTAGAAGATATTTTAATAAAAAGTATAAAAGATTTTAATCGTTACCCAAGTAATGATGGTTCCCCTGAATTATTAGATGCAATTTCCAAATGGGTTAATAAAAGATACGGGGTTATTCTAAATCCTGAGACACAAATTTTATCGCTAAATGGAACAAGAGAAGGGCTATTTAATGCTCAAATTGCATTATCCCCAGAGACCAAAAACGGCAAACCGACAAAAGTTTTAATACCTAACCCTTTTTACCAAGTATATGCAGTTGGAGCAGCTACAGTTTCCGCTGAACCTGTATTTGTACCAGCATATGCTGAAAACAATTTTATGCCTAATTATTCAGAACTTCCAAAAGAGGTTTTAGACCAAACTACAATATTATTTCTATGCTCCCCAGCCAATCCGCAAGGAACTATGGCGACATATGAATATTGGGTTGAACTTATGCAACTTGCTGAAAAATATGACTTTAAAATTTTTGCTGATGAGTGTTATTCAGAAATTTATCGTGACGCTGCACCTGTTGGAGCTTTACAGGTTTCTCATGCGATTGGTGCTGACCCTGAAAGACTTGTAGTTTTTCATTCATTATCTAAAAGATCTAACCTACCAGGATTGCGTTCAGGTTTTGCAGCTAGTGGGCCTAAAAATATTAAAGAGATGAAACAGCTTCGAAATTACTCTGGCGCACCAAACCCGACACCACTTCAAACAGTTGCCACTGCAGTTTGGTCGGATGAAAACCATGTTATTGAAAACCGTAAATTATACCAAGAAAAATACCAAATAGCAGATAATATATTTAAAAATGTAAAAGGCTATAATTCACCACAAGCAGGATTTTTTCTATGGCTGCCAGTTAAAAATGGTGAGCAAGCAACGCTCAAATTATGGAAAGAAGCTGGTATTAGGGTGCTGCCTGGCTCTTATTTAAGCAGAGATATCTCAAATAAAAACCCAGGTGAAAACTACATTCGTGTAGCAATGGTTGCAACATTCGAAGAAACTAAACGTGGACTACAGACAATTAAGGATAATTTATATACGTTATGAGCATGGCAAATAGCACACGCCCTCGGGGGCCTATATTAGAAACACAACTAAAAACTCAAATTCGAAATCGATTGATGGAACTGTTGGGTTTAGTTTTAATATTTTGTGCTTTTATAACATCTACAGCACTTTACAGCTACTCACCTAATGATCCAAATTTTTTAAATTCAACATCAGGTGATGTTCAAAATATAATGGGATTTTATGGTGCATCATACGCGATGACGTTAATGTTTGCTATCGGATGGGCGTCTTGGGCATGTAGCTTAGCAATGATTATATGGGGTTTTCGATTATTATTACACCGAGGTCACCAACTAATATTAAAACGTGGCGTCTTTTTACCAATATTTTTAGCATTTACTGCTGTTTTCATGGCAACAAATGTACCACCTGCAAATTGGCCAAATAGCTACAATCTAGGTGGTTTTTCAGGTGATGCAATTTTTGAGGTTCTTGTGGATTTCAATCCAATTGATTTAGCAATTTGGGTAAAATCAATTTCCTTGTTCTTAGGTATCAGTTCCTTCTGTATTGGGCTTTTTTCATTAGGCTTTAATCTTCCAGAAATAAAATCGATTTTAAGCCGAAGCTTACAGGGTGTTATATTTACTGTTCTAATTTTATGGAAAATCATAAAAAAATTAATACCACATTCAAAAAATAAAAGTGCTCTAATACAAACAGATAATGACCAATTGGACTCAAGATATGATATTGGAATACAAAGATATGATAATATTGAAGACGATACAGAAGTATTAGACATTCCCAAAAATGGTGGTTTAAAATCCTTATTACCATCTTTTACAAAATTTAATAAAAACGAAAAAAATAATTCAAACACAGAAATACTTGATTATATTTCTCCAGATTCTGCCAGTACAGATAATCCAGATCGTGTTACACGAAGAATTCAAGAAGCCGTTCATAGAAAGAATCTCAAGAACAACAGAGATGCTCCCATGGTTGATATTGAACCTATTTATGAGCCATCAGTGCCAACGCCACCGGATGCAAACTTTTATGATGATGCAAACGAGCGCTCAATGGAATTACCACTAGAAACAAAGCGAAAAGAACCAACATTACTTCGCCCATCAAACGCAAAATCTGTAGTCGAACATCCTTCACAAAAACCCATCCCTCAAAGCAAAAAAGCAAAATCGGAAGCCCAGCCAACGTTATTTTTTGAGAATATGGCAAATTATGAACAACCAGCGCTAGATTTACTGGAGAGTCCAAAAACTGTAATAAGGCAGCAATTGTCTGATGAAGCATTAGAAGAAAATGCGCGCATGTTAGAAAATGTATTAGATGATTATGGCGTTAAGGGTGAAATTATTTCAGTCAGACCTGGGCCAGTTGTGACTATGTATGAACTAGAACCAGCTCCTGGCCTCAAGGCCAGTAGGGTTATTGGCCTAGCTGATGATATAGCTAGATCAATGTCAGCACTAGCTGCTCGAGTATCAACAGTGCCAGGCCGAACAGTTATTGGTATTGAATTACCAAACGATCATAGAGAAACTGTATTGCTTAGAGAGATTTTATCAGCGCGTGATTATGGTGATGGGAAACACGGTTTACCACTCGCCCTTGGAAAAAATATAGGTGGTATTCCTGAGGTAGCTGATTTAGCGAAAATGCCTCATTTACTAATTGCCGGTACAACAGGATCTGGTAAATCTGTAGCCATCAATACAATGCTATTATCATTGTTATATAAATTATCACCTGATGAATGCAGGATGATTATGATAGACCCTAAGATGTTAGAACTTTCTGTTTATGATGGAATTCCTCATCTTCTATCACCTGTCGTTACAGATCCTAGAAAAGCTGTTGTTGCCTTAAAGTGGGTAGTTGGCGAGATGGAAGAACGTTACAGGAAGATGTCCAAAATGGGTGTCCGTAATATTTCAGGGTATAATAGTCGTGTAGCAGATGCTCTTGCTAAAAATGAAGATTTTGAACGTACAGTACAAACTGGGTTTGACGATAATACTGGTGAAGCAATTTTTGAAACTGAAACATTTAAACCAGAAAAATTACCTTTTATTGTAGTTGTTGTGGATGAAATGGCCGACTTAATGATGGTTGCAGGTAAAGAAATTGAAGCTTGCATACAAAGATTAGCACAAATGGCTAGAGCATCAGGAATACATTTGATAATGGCCACTCAGCGACCATCAGTAGATGTTATTACAGGTACAATTAAAGCCAATTTTCCAACTCGAATTTCATTTCAAGTTACATCAAAAATTGATAGCCGTACGATCCTAGGAGAAATGGGTGCTGAGCAATTACTTGGAATGGGTGATATGTTATATATGGCGGGTGGTGGAAAAATTACACGAATACATGCACCATTTGTATCAGATGAAGAAGTAGAGTTAATAGTTAACCACTTGAAAAAATTTGGCCCACCAGAATACGTGAGTGGCGTCGTAAAAGGACCTGATGACGAAAAAGCATCAAGTTTAGATTCAATTTTGGGATTAGGTGGTAATACTGACAAAGAATCTGCTCTTTATGATCAAGCTGTAGCTATCGTTGCTCATGACAGAAAATGTTCAACTTCATACATACAAAGAAAACTGTCTATAGGGTACAATAAGGCAGCTAAAATTGTGGAAGAAATGGAAGATAATGGGATTGTATCTGCAGCAAATCACATTGGGAAACGTGAAATTTTTCTACCTGAACAAGATTAAAAATTACAAATGATCACATAAGACATGATATGAAAATATTAGAAACTGTTATTAAGATGATGCTTAAAATTAAAATACTTTTCAAAGTTTTATTCATTACATGTTTCATGACACATCCTTCCTTTGCAGAAAAAATATCTCTAAGTAATATAAGTGACTACATAAATGAACTTAAGATGGTTGAGGCTGATTTTGAGCAAATTAACTCTGATGGTTCAATCGATGCAGGCAAATTATATATCAGGCGACCTGGAAAAATGAGACTTGAATATGAAGCTCCAAATAATGCTTTAGTTATAGCTGGAGCAGGGAATGTCGCAATATTTGACGACAAGACTAAAAATGGGCCAACGATATTTCCATTAAAAAAAACGCCTTTAAATCTATTATTAAAAAAAGATGTAAATTTAATAAAAAATAAAATGGTGTCTGAGCACACAGAAAAAAATAAAAATACTTTTATTGTTGTCCAAGATCCTAAGAGACTATCTCAAGGTAAAATTAAAATGGTATTCAGCAATCAACCTATATTATTAGAGAGTTGGACAATAACAAATCAATCTAATCAAAAAACTAAAATTATGCTAAATAATTTACGCGAAGTGGCTACAATACCATTATATTTATTTAATATATCTGCAGCTAGTAAAATTAAAAACTAAGTACACCGAGCTAATTGTGCACTATAATTTATCGCTCTTTTTTGAACTGACTTAGCTATTTTTATGAGCCATTTCTTCTTTTTATATGATCCACGCCTAAATCCTGCGTGACCTTCATGATAAGCTAAATATTGATTATAAACATCACTCTTAGGTATACCATTACGTTTGTAAGATTTATGCATATACCAACCCATAAAATCTGAAGCATTTCTAAAGCTGCTTCTTCTAGAAAACGTACTACCTGTTTCTTTTCGATATTCATCCCAAGTTCCATCCAAAGCTTGAGCGAAACCATATGCTGAAGATTGTCTTCCCATAGGAATAATCTTAAATTTCCATTGGTATGGTGTTTTTGCCGTGCCAGTAAATCTACTTTCTTGGTAAATAGATGCCATCATCACTGGTACGGGCACACCCCAACGACGTTCAGCTCGTACCATTGATCGATACCAAGATTTACGTTCTTTTTTTATTGAACAGGCATTATCCAAATTATGAGGAGGATCAGTTCTAAATCCCGAACAAGCCGTTAAAAATATACTTGCCATAATTATTAAACTAATATTTTTCATATTTAATATCCAACCCTATTTACGAAGAATGAAATTAACAACTTAAAGAAGTACACCTAACAACACGGGTAGTGCAAATACTGAAAGAACAGTTGATGCTATAACTAGCCCTGCTACTTCATTTGCATCTGCACCGTATTTCTGAGCTAATAAATAAGAAGTTACTGCCACAGGCGTAGCAATTTGCATAACGAGAACCGCAAATGCAACATCATTTAAATCAAAATAAACACCAATGATCCAAGCAACACCAATACTAACAATCAATTTTAATACAGATAAGGTTATAGCACGAGAAATCATCTTCATTTTTAATCGAGCTAGTGCAACACCAAGTGTAATTAACATTAAGGGAATAGCCATCTGCCCCATTAATTCTAATGTATTTGTTGCCCATTTTGGTGTTTGCCATCCTTGAATTAAGAACAAAGCTCCAAGCAAAGTTGCCCAAACCATCGGCTCTTTAAACACTTTATTTACACTTCCTCCTCCAGATACCATCCAAACTCCAATAGAAAATGACCCGACTGCCATTACAGCAAAAACAACTACAGCATAACTTAAACCAACTTCACCAAATGCAAACATTGCAAGTGGCAGACCTAAGTTTCCAGTATTACCAAAAATAAGTGGGGCCCAATAAGTAGCCATATTAAGTTTGAATATTTTTCCAACTATCCAAAATATTAAAGCCAAACATATATAAGCAATTAAACTAGAAAAGAACAAATTTGATAATGTATCTGCAGTTATATTAGCCTTCATCAAAGCAACAAATATTAGTGCTGGCACTGATAATGTCATTGCTAGTCTAGTCACAAATTCAATTTCATAGTTCCAACCACATTTAACCCACGCAAAACCAATGGCAGCGAGAATGAATACCGGCGCAACTATTTGAAAAACGGTTAATATAAGTTCCATATAATTACAAAACCTAGTGTGGACAGTTTGTCAATCTAAGAGTAATTAGTGATAAAGGATTAAGTAGATTTTTATGTTAGAAGTAAATGCAAAATTTTCAATTGGCCAAGTTGTCCGCCATCGCAAGCATCCTTTTCGGGGTGTGATATTTGATATTGATCCAACTTTTTCAAATACTGATGAATGGTGGGAAAGTATTCCTGAAAAGCACAGGCCGATTAAAGAACAACCATTTTATCACCTCTTAGCTGAGAACGATGAATCTTTTTATGTCGCATATGTTTCAGAGCAAAATTTATTAATTGATGAAACTGGAGATCCAATTGAGCATCCTGAAGTTGCTGAAATGTTTGGTGAGATGACTAACGGAAAATACAACGTAACTTCTCATATGAATTAATACGCTAGTGATGCACCATCTTTTCTCGCATCACTAGATCCAACTAAAGTACCATTCTTATAATCAATTAGTATTGCTTGAGCTCCTCCGATAGGAGTATCAGGCACTACAAGATTATGCCCTAGATCTGTTAATCCCTGGCATACATCATTACTATAGCCACGCTCTACTTTTAAAATTCCCCCATCGGCAAAGCTTCTTGGCGCATCTATGCTTGTTTGCGGATGTAAATCGAAATCGACTATATTAGAAACAAATCGACTGTGACCAGTAGCCTGGTAAGCGCCACCCATAACGCAAAATGGCATAAGAATTTTATCGTTTTTCTTTAACATTCCAGGAATTATCGTATGCATTGGGCGTTTTTTAGCACCAACTTCATTTGGATGATTTCTTTCTAAGGTAAATCCAGCTCCTCTATTTTGAAAATTAATTCCATACTTGGATGATGCAAAACCAGAACCAAAAGAGTGGAAAACAGAATAAATAAGTGAAACTGACATTAAATCTTTATCAACAATAGTTAAACAAATAGTTTCTTTATGCACTGACTCTGTAATGGATTTTACGTTTACTGTAACAGACCTAGGATTAATTAATGATGCTAAATTTTTTGCTGTTTCCATTGAAAGCATATGATCAATACGATTGCTTTTATCTGCAATAAATCTATTTCTCGCATCATATGCTAATTTTGTTGCTTCAGCTTCAATATGAGTACGCTGTACTCCAAATGCATTCATAGATTTTATATCAAAATGTGATAAAATGTTATTTATGCATATAGCCGTTGCACCCTGCCCGTTAGGTGGGTGCTCAAACATTTCTATATTTCCATATTTTCCTGAAATAGGGGTGGTATAGTTACACTTAACATTTTCAAAATCTTCTAAAGAATGAGTGCCGCCTAATGCATTAAGAGATGACACCATATCTTCCGCAACTTCACCTTTATAAAAACCGTCACGCCCTTTTTCTGCTATTTTTTCTAATACTTTAGCCTGCATAGGCGCTTGAAATAATTGCCCTACTTGTGGGGGCTTACCTTTTAATAAGTAAAAATCACGCGCTGCTCCTTTTAGTTCACGCTCGGCAAGAGACCAATCAAAAGCTGTTCTTGGAGCGATTGGAACACCAGACTTCATATAATGAATTGCTGGCGCCAAAGATGCCTTTAAACCTATCTTTCCATAATCAGCACTCAATCGACAAAAAGCATCAATTGCACCTGGCATTGTAATTGATTCAACACCTCTAAGAGGCATTACTGAATGCCCAGACTCTCTTATTTTTTCAGCATTGATTTTTTCTGGGGCTCGCCCAGAACCATTTAAAGCGATTATTTCTTCAGATCCTGTAGGGCTTAATAATATAAAACAGTCGCCACCAATACCTGCCATCTGGGGTTCTAATACACCTTGTAGTAAAGCAGCAGCTATTGCAGCATCTACTGCATTTCCACCAGCTTCTAATATTTGGATAGCTACTTTTGAAGATAATGGATTTGAAGTAGAAGCCATTCCATTAGAGCCATATACTGGAGACCGACCAGGTAAATGAAAATCACGCATTTTAATCCTCCACTTGCACAAATTCTATTATTGTAGCAAATTAATTATATGAATAAGTTTGTATCAATAGATAAAGATGTCAACCAAAGTTATGAGAATAGTATTCATTTTCATAGAACAGAATTAAGTCCGATAATTTCACTTTATGGTAGAATGGTTGCTGCAGGAGAATGGCGTGACTATGGAATTTCTTCATTAAAAGAAGTAGCCATATTTTCGATATTTAGGAAAGCTGCAGAACATCCAATCTATACGATAGAAAAACGTCCAAAATTAAAAAGTAAGCAAGGTATGTATAGCGTCGTTGGAATGGATGGTCATATTTTGAAAAGAGGATCTGATTTAAAAGCAGTACTTCAAGTATTAGAACGCAAATTAATCAAATTAGTTAAATAATTTATGTGATTAAATTATTAAACGCTTAATACTTGTTATTAGCCCACCATTATTGGTTTTTATTCTTTCTTTAGCTTTATCTAGAGGCTCCTTAGTCACTTTCATATGATACCCATTAGCATGTAATAAGTTTTTTTCATCTAACATCAATCCAACATGACCTTTCCAAAAAACTAAATCACCTCTTTTTAAATATTCATTATTTTTAATCGTAATACCTAATTCTTTTTCTTGGTCAGAACTATCGCCTGGACAACTATGACCGGCATTTCTTAAAGCAAGAGAAACCAACCCTGAACAATCAACCCCATACTGTGAATCCCCACCCCAAAGATATGGTACTCCTAAATATTTTTCTGCTGTTTCAAGAAAATCTTTTTTTAATTCAGTTATTGGTTCGATGTGCATTTTGTGAATATATTGACCTTTTTTTAATTCAAAAAAATCACCAACTTCTTTAGTTATTGTAAGCTCCGATTGAAATGGCACATTCATTACTGGAATTGTTTTCATATTTGGTTTTTTATATATTTGAGCGCCAAAACTACACACTTTACTAGTTGAACTCACCCAATTTTTCAAATTACTCTTTTTTACATACCCACCATACCCATCACTATATCTTTTACATTTTATCCATTCTCCAATATCTGAAACAACATCCAGCCTATCACCATAAAGCATTTGTCTGATTAAATTTCCGTTTGGTCTATCAAGAATATTACATACAGGTTTACAGACTTGAAAAATATTACTCATATCTTTTCTCTATAACTGATAACATTGCTCTTGCAGATTGGCATGCTCCACCTTGTGATTGACTAGGCTTAGAAACTGGGGCCCACGCAAATAAATCAAAATGAACAAAGTATTTTGCTTTTTCTACAAAGCGGCGTAAAAATAATGCTGCTGTTATTGCGCCAGCAAACCCACCTTTGGGAGCATTATCCAGATCTGCTACTTCAGGTTCAATAAAACTTTCATATGGGGTCCAAAATGGCATTCTCCATAATGGATCAACATTTTCTAAAGACGCATTTTGAATTTGATTTGCAAGCTGATCATCATCTGTAAAATAGGGAGGCATATCTGGACCCAGAGCAACGCGCGCTGCACCTGTTAAAGTTGCGTTGCATATTAAAAGGTCTGGCACATCTTCATCTGCTAAAGATAATGCATCTGCAAGAATTAATCGGCCCTCAGCATCTGTATGATTGATTTCTATACTCATACCTTTTCTACTAATTAGTATATCCTGTGGCCTAAAAGAATTTGAAGATATTGAATTTTCAACAGCAGGTATAATAACTCTTAAATTAATTTTTAGATTCAATGACATTATCATATGTGCCAGACCTAAAACTGTTGCTGATCCTCCCATGTCCTTCTTCATTAAACTCATTGAGGCTGTTGGCTTAATATTCAAACCACCAGTATCAAAACAAACCCCCTTACCAACCAATGTGACTTTAGGATTGTTATTTTCGCCCCATTGCATATCTAATAAACGAGGTTCTTGATCAGATGCTCGGCCAACAGCATGTATCATTGGAAAATTTTGGTTTAAAAGGTTATCACCTTTAATTATATTTGTATTTGCATTATGTTTTTTAGCCAAATCACAAAAAGCTTTTTCTAATGCATCAGGACCCATATCATTTGTCGGTGTGTTAACTAAATCGCGAGTAAGAAAGTCTCCTTCTGCCTCTATCAAAATTCTCTTTGTATTAATTCCTTTTGAGGCTTTTAATTTAGCTGATTGTATTGGTTTTTTCTTATAACGATCAAAACAATAGGATGATAGTATCCAGGCAAGGTGTGCGTGTTCTAAGTCTTTACCTGACAATCCTGATATAATTTCATATGTTCCCTTTGGGAGCTGTGCAGCAGCAACACCCATATGAAATCTTCCTCTGGAACGTGACGCTTCACTTCCCCATCCAACTAAAACAGAAGATATTGATCCGTTATCATTAGGAATAATTAAAAACTTGCCTAAGGCAGCTTGGAATTGATTTATATGGATCCAATCTTCAACATTTAATTCAATACTAATCGACTTTAAGTTATGACTTTCCACAACATGAATGGGAATTGCCGTTTCAGATTTTTTTGCAAACGCTGGTATCATAATAAACTCCTATTTAATTAGAAATTAACTGTTTTTTCTTCAACGTAATAATATCTAAAGTTTGGTTTTAAAAAAATATATAGGAAAAAATATAATTTGGAATAGACACATTAACTACAAAAGCTATAAATCAAAGATAGGTTTTAATAAATTATTTATCTTTTTCAAAGGATCTAAAATGACGAACCCTGCTACGCCTTTACCAAGTAGTCTTATAAGCCGTTATCATGGCTGGAGAGCAACAAGCTTTCAAGAAAATAAAGCATGGTATGCAAGGCTTGCAGAAGGCGGCCAGCACCCAAGAACTATGATTATTTCATGCTGTGATAGTCGTGTGCATGCTACTACTATTTTTGGTGCTGATACTGGTGATTTTTTTATACACAGAAATATAGCAAATTTAGTGCCCCCATACGCACCTAATGAGGATTATCATGGAACGTCTGCTGCAGTAGAATACGCTGTAACTGCACTGGGAGTAACTAATTTAATCGTTATGGGTCATTCTCTTTGTGGTGGTATTCAGGGTTGCCATGATATGTGCTCCGGTAAAGCTCCCGAGTTGGAGAAAAAAACTAGCTTTGTTGGGCGTTGGATGGATATTTTACGGCCAACATATGAGAAAGTTGCAAAAGAAGGCGGCACAGATGAAGAGCAGGTGAAAAGACTTGAACATGAAGGAATATTGACATCTATAGAAAATCTAATGTCATTTCCATTCGTTTCAGAACGAGTAAACGCTGAAGAACTCGCCTTGCATGCCGTAATTTTAGATATAAGTGATGGAACCCTTGAACAATTTGATCAATCGTCAAATAGCTTTAATCCAATATAGTTTATATTCAAAATTCATATAAAAAAGAAAAAGCAATTAAAACCTTAGTACCTTTTCTTTTTAATAACCAAAAATTTCTAACCTTTTTTCAATACACGCCGGCCTAACAACTCTGCTATTTGAATTGCGTTTAAAGCAGCACCTTTGCGAAGATTATCAGATACGCACCATAAATTTATTCCATTTTCAATTGTGCTATCTTGTCGAATTCTACTTATGTAGGTTGCGTATTCACCAACACATTCAACTGGTGTTATGTAACCACCATCTTCACGTTTATCTACAACTAAAATTCCAGGGGATTCACGTAAAATATCACGGACTTCGTCTTCATCAATAAAATCTTCAAATTCAATATTTATTGCTTCAGAGTGACCTACAAATACAGGAACTCTCACACATGTAGCCGTTACTTTAATTTTAGGGTCAATAATTTTTTTTGTTTCTGCAACCATTTTCCACTCTTCTTTTGTGGATCCGTCATCCATAAAAATATCAATGTGTGGGATTACATTAAATGCAATATCTTTAGTATAAACTTTTGCTTCTACTTCTTGTCCTGGGACATACTTCCCTTTTGTTTGGTTCCATAACTCATCTATTGCATCTTTTCCTGTTCCTGAAACAGATTGATAAGTTGATACAACCACTCTCTTAATCTTAGCTCGATCATGTAGAGGTTTTAATGCAACAACCATTTGGGCTGTTGAGCAATTTGGGTTCGCAATTATATTCTTTTGTGAATAACCTTCAATTGCATCTGGATTACATTCAGGGACAATCAGTGGAACTTTTGGATCATATCTATAAAGTGAACTATTATCGATTACTACGCATCCAGCAGCAGCAGCTATTGGGGCATATTTTTTCGTAGCATCAGAACCGACAGCAAACAATGCAATATCCCAACCAGAAAAATCAAAAGTGTCCAAATCTTTTGTTTTCATTGTTTTATCGCCAAGCATGCATTCCGTGCCTAATGACCTTCTGCTTGCAAGTACTTCAATAGCATCAATGGGGAACTGGCGTTCATCAAGTATGTTCAACATTTCACGGCCTACATTTCCTGTAGCACCTACAACGACTATACGGTAACCCATTTTAGGTCTCCTAAATATTAAAATTGGACTGTTTAAAAATTAGATAAGGCGGCTATAGCGCTATATTTATAAAAAGGAAATAGGGTGAAATATTTATACACCCTATTTCATTTTATGTGTTTAAAGTGATGCATTGAGTTCAGCTATAATTGCATTGCCCATGTCAGTACAACTAACAGCTGTCCCACCATCTGCCTGCATCAAATCACCAGTTCTAATACCTTTAGCAAGTATAGACTCTACGGCTGCTTCAAGACGATCAGCTTCAGACCCTTGATCAAATGAATACCGTAGTGCCATCGCAAAACTTAAAACACATGCACTTGGATTGGCCTTATTTTGTCCAGCTATATCAGGCGCAGATCCATGAACTGGTTCATATAAGGCTTTTGGCCGCCCATTTTGCATTGGCGATCCCAATGAAGCAGATGGAAGCATGCCTAACGAACCGGTCAGCATCGCTGCAGTATCTGATAAAAGGTCACCAAATAAATTGTCAGTAAGAATTACATCAAATTGTTTTGGTGCACGCACTAATTGCATAGCGCCAGCATCAGCATACATATGAGAAAGCTCTACATCAGAATAATCCGCAGCATGAACTTCAGTTACAACATCACGCCATAAAATGCCACTTTCCATAACATTTGCTTTTTCCATAGAACACACTTTATTGTTACGGCGTCTAGCAAGCTCAAATGCACTGCGAGCAACTCGATCAATTTCACCTTCTGTGTACCTTTGGGTATTTATACCTACTCGTTGATTATCTTCAGTGAAAATACCGCGTGGCTCACCAAAGTATGACCCAGAGGTTAATTCACGTACAATCATTATATCTAGTCCAGCAACGAGCTCTTTTTTTAATGATGAAAAATCAGCTAAAGCGTCAAAGCATTGAGCAGGGCGTAAATTTGAAAATAAATCCATCTCTTTTCGTAATCGTAGTAGACCACGTTCAGGCTTTACAGAAAAATCTAAATCATCATATTTTGGTCCACCTACAGCACCTAATAAAACGGCATCAACCTCTTGGGCTTTTGCCATTGTATCATCATGTAATGGTGTCCCATGTTTATCATAAGAAGCTCCACCAACCAAATCTTCTGATACATCAAAATTTAAACCACGGTTTTCACCAAACCATTGAATTACTTTGCGAACCTCAGCCATAACTTCTTGTCCAATGCCATCACCCGGTAGGATTAACAAAGATGGGTTTTTCATAATTTTATTCCTTCAAAATATTTATTAAAAAGAATACCTAAATTATTTTATTATTCAGGTATTCTTTTTGTTATCCAATTAAAGCCATGGAGTGATTTTAGCTTGTTTTTTTTCAAATTGATCAACTGATTCAATTTTTTGATATGTTAAACCAATGTCATCTAAGCCGTTTAATAAACAATGCTTTTTAAACGCATCAACTTCAAATTTAAATATTGTCCCGTCTGTTGCAGACACAGTTTGCTCTTCTAAATCAATCGAAATTCTAGCATTTTCACCCTTTGAAGCGTCATCCATCAATACTTCAATCGCCTCTTTAGAAAGCTTTATTGGTAAAATACCGTTTTTAAAACAATTGCTATAGAAAATATCAGCAAAACTTTCTGAAATAACAACAGATATACCAAAATCCTTTAATGCCCAAGGTGCGTGTTCACGAGAAGAACCACATCCAAAGTTTTCTCCAGCAATAATAATTTCTGCATTTCTATAGGCAGCTTGATTTAGAACAAATTCAGAAATTTCACTTCCATCTTGGTTATACCGCATTTCATCAAACAAATTTACACCTAGACCTGATCTTTTAATCGTTTTCAGAAACTGTTTTGGAATAATCATATCTGTATCAATATTAACCAAAGGCATTGGGGCCGCTACGCCTGAAACGTTTGTAAATTTTTCCATCACGCCACTCCCACAAAAGTTCTGATATCTGTTAACTTACCAGTTACCGCTGCTGCTGCTGCCATCGCTGGAGAGAGTAGGTGTGTTCGGCCACCTCGTCCTTGTCGCCCTTCAAAGTTTCTATTTGACGTAGCTGCACAACGTTCTTCTGGTGCCAATTGATCTGGGTTCATTGCTAAACACATAGAACATCCAGCCATACGCCATTCAAATCCAGCATCTATAAAAATTTGTGCTAAACCTTCTTCTTCTGCTTGTGCACGAACCAACCCTGATCCAGGCACAACCATTGCTCTCATTCCATCTTTAATTTTTTGTCCCTTTAGAATTTCAGCCGCTGCACGCAGATCTTCAATTCGACCATTGGTACATGATCCTATAAATACTGTATCAATTTCTACATCCGACAATTTCTGACCAGGCTCTAAACCCATATAATCTAAAGCTCTCTTTACAGCGTCAACTTTACCACCCTTGAAATCATCAGGAGATGGAACAACAGCATCTATTGGTAAAACATCCTCCGGAGAAGTGCCCCAAGTCACTGAAGGAGCTATGTCTTCACCCTTTATTGTGATTGTTAGATCAAAATATGCATTTTCATCGGTATATAGTTCTTTCCAATTTGATAATGCCAAATCCCAATCTGAACCTTTTGGAGCATTTGGTCGTCCATAACAGTAATCAAATGTTTTCTGGTCTGGAGCAATTAACCCTGCCCGAGCTCCACCCTCAATAGCCATATTGCATACCGTCATTCTGCCTTCCATAGAAAGATCTTCTATGGCTTGGCCACAATATTCTATTACATAACCAGTACCACCCGCTGTTCCAGTTTTTCCGATGACATTCATAGTAATATCTTTTGCAGTTACACCTGGGCGTAAAGCGCCAGTTATTTCTACCTTCATATTTTTTGATTTCTTTTGAATCAATGTTTGTGTTGCCAAGACATGCTCAACTTCTGAAGTGCCAATCCCATGTGCAAGTGAACCAAAAGCGCCATGTGTAGCCGTGTGGCTATCACCACAAACAACTGTCATACCTGGAAGTGTCCAACCTTGCTCAGGCCCAACAATGTGTACAATTCCCTGCCTAACATCACTCACAGGATAATAATGAATACCAAACTCTTTTGCATTCGCATCAAGTGCGTCTACCTGAATACGGCTTTCTTCATTATCAATACCTTTAACTCGGTCTTCAGTTGTTGGAACATTGTGATCAGGTACTGCAATAGTTTTATTAGGTGCACGAACATTTCTGCCCGCCATTCTTAAACCTTCAAAAGCTTGAGGGGATGTTACCTCGTGAACTAAGTGACGATCAATATATAAAAGACAAGTGCCATCATCAGCTTCATGGGCTACGTGTGCGTCCCAAATTTTATCATAAAGTGTTTTAGGTGCGGACATAAATGCCTCCTCCGCTAGAATATTGTGTGTTTAATTTATAAATAGAACAGCGCTTAAATATTGCCTAACAAAGACAAAAATCTGCCATGGAACCGCCAAGGCAGTCTTTTTTTATCATCTATGTTAATAATTTGATTCATATCGCTTCATTACTCCTTTGGGAAGTGATCTTCAAGCACCTGGTTTAGAATCAAAAACTTAATTCTAAATTGAAGTTTACATCAAGCAATTTGCTGGGCGAATAGTACCAACTTCTATACCCGCTGCATTTTTTAATTTTGAAAACATGCGTTTTTGAATCATTGGATTTTTTACGTCACAAAGTCCTAAACGAACCAAAAGTGCTGCAATTGCACATTCAGATCCCCTAGTTGCTCCATCCTCAATCTTTAAAGCAATGCCTAAACCTTGTTTTGGTAAAATTGCAGTATAAACACCCTCAGCACCAGTTTTTAATACTACACGCCCACCAATCACACTCATTAATTCAGAGCAAGCTCGACCTTCACCAGCAACTAATAATGGATACTTTGCCATTGCCTCAACAAGCCTTAATGATGCTGGGCCTCGTTCACCAACGCCCATTTTAGCCATGGCTGTAGCTAGACCCTTTAAACTGGTAGCATGATTTGGCGCTGAACAACCATCTATTCCATATCCTGATGAGGTTTCATCCGTCATTTCTTCAAATACAGATAAAATACTTTTTTGCACAGGATGGTTGATATCAATATATTCAGCATCTCCCTTTAAAAATTTATTTAACGTTAAAAAACCTGAATGTTTTCCAGAGCAATTATTATGAATTTGGCAAGGCTCTTTACCTAATCGTACCATTTCATTTGTTGTTTCCTTACCTAAAGGCCAATGTGTGCCACAACGTAAGTCTTTTTCAGACAAATCTAGACTAGCTAGCCATTTAGAAACTGCTTGAGTGTGTAAAGAGTCGCCTTGATGAGATGCGCAAGATAAAGCTAAGTGCTCTAAATTTAATCCATAAGCATCCGCTGCGCCTGACTCAACCAATGGTACAGCTTGTAAAATTTTGCATGCTGACCTTGGCAATATTTCTTTAGATGGGTTTCCCCAAGATTCTAAAATATCTCCACGCGAATTTACTATTACTGCATGTCCGCGATGTTGACATTCTAAAAAAGAACCGCGCCACATCTCAACTAAAACTTCAGACATTTTCACCCTAATTAATTATTTTTGTTAAATTTAGCTTAGTATATATTGAGGGCTGGAATCGAGGTTTATTTTTGCTATAACAATATCAGCAACATGTAAAAAGTTAATTTTTAAAAAGTGATTGAGAGTTTGGCCAAGCCCATGAATAAATTCATATTAGCATTATCAATAACATTAAGTATAATTTTTGGGTCTATAGCTTCTGCACAAAAACCCGTTGCATCCTTTCAGGATTGGGGTGTTTATTCTTCAGATGATCCAAAATTATGTTGGTTAGCTTCTACGGCAATGAAAGTAGAAAATACGCGCGGTGGTAAACCTGCTATGAACGTAACTCGTGGTGATATCGTACTATTCATCACCTATTTACCTGAAAAAAATATTTTCGGTGAAGTGTCTTTTGGTGGAGGTTATCCATTTAAGCCAAATCAAATGGTAAAGCTCAAAATTGGAGCTGCAGAATACGATTTAATTCCAGAAGGTGGCTTCGCATGGCCTGCAAATTCGGATATTGATACTAAGATTAGAGTATCAATGACACGTGGTTCAACTGCAATTATTAGTGCAGAAAGTACTCGTGGTACTAAAACTAAAGATACCTTTTCTCTTCGAGGTTTTACCGCTGCTTTAAAAGATGCCAAAAAGCGTTGTGGCGTTTAACTATTAACCCCTTCTTATCTTCTAAAAAAAACTCTAGAAGCACCACAAGAAGTAAGGAAGCTTTTCATGACAAGCAAAACTCCAATTACGCCTGATGTAATTACAATTCCAAGACAATTGGACGATAATATATTACCAAATATTATTGGACTGCAGAGAAAAGCATTAGCAAATGCATTAAATGAGATTGGCACGCCCGCCAAACAAATAAAAATGAGAACCGCTCAAATATGGCAGTGGTTATATGTAAAAGGTGCTCAAAACTTTGAGGAAATGACTAACTTATCAAAAGATTTTCGAAATTTGCTTGTTCAAAATTTTGCAATTACTCGACCTGAAATTGTCACACGTCAAATCTCTAAAGATGGAACCCGCAAATACTTATTGCGCGTTACAGGAGGGCATGAAGTTGAAGCAGTATATATTCCGGAAAAAGATAGAGGTACACTTTGCATTTCAAGCCAAATAGGGTGCACACTCACATGCACTTTTTGTCATACTGGAACACAAAAATTAGTTAGAAACTTAACTCCAGCAGAAATAGTTGGGCAAATTTTAATCGCCCGCGATGACTTAGATGAATGGGGCAAAGATGCTGGCCAAAAGCGAAATGTATCTAATATTGTATTAATGGGTATGGGTGAGCCTCTTTACAACACAGATAACGTACGTGATGCGATGTTGATCGCTATGGATAATGAGGGAATAGCCTTATCAAGACGTAGAATTACATTGTCCACATCTGGTGTTGTACCCGAAATTATACGAACAGGTTCTGAAATTGGATGCATGTTAGCAATATCATTTCATGCAACAACTGATGAAGTTAGAGATGTACTCGTCCCTATAAATAGAAAGCATAAAATAGCTGAATTATTAGAAGCTTGTCGAAACTATCCAAAACTTTCTAATTCAGAACGAATTACTTTTGAATATGTTATGCTAAAAAATATTAATGATTCAGACGAAGATGCAAGACGCCTAGTTGATTTGATCTCTGGTATACCTGCCAAAATAAACTTAATTCCTTTTAACCCGTGGCCTGGTTCTGGATATGAACGATCAGATTGGAATCGTATTGAAGCTTTTGGCGATATTGTTAACAAAGCTGGATACGCAAGTCCAATTCGTCGACCTCGAGGTGAAGACATAATGGCAGCATGTGGGCAATTAAAAAGTGAAACCCAAAGAGTACGTAAATCAGCCAAGCAAATGGCCGAAGAAATTAAAGGGCAATAATGTGAAGTTATTTAATATTTTATTGTTTATGGCTTTTATTTTTTCTGGGTGTTTCAACAGTTCTACAGTTTATAAAAGCATACCAAATTATAATGGCCCAAAAATTACTAAAATTGTTGTTAATAAATCTCAAAGAAAATTATTTTTATTTCATAACGATAAAATTATAAGAAAATTTAAAGTAGGTTTAGGATTTAATCCAAAAAGTCATAAGTCAAAACAAGGTGATGGTCGAACACCAGAAGGCTTATACTTCATAGACCGTAAAAATTATAATAGTAAATATTTTTTAAGCCTAGGAATTAGTTATCCAAATACAGAAGATAAGAAATATGCAAAAAGTTTGGATATAGATCCTGGTGGAGATATTTTTATCCATGGTGGACCAAGGTATAAGGGTGAATTTGGAAAAAGAGATTGGACTGCTGGGTGTATTTCAGTTTCTGATAAAAACATGAAAGTAATTTACTCAATGGTTAAAGCAGGCACGCCAATCTTAATTAATCCGTAAAATTCAACTTCCTATTAATTGGACCCACCAAATCTTACCATTTGAATCTTGGTGCCATGCAATGCCCATTTTAGTAGCTTTTGGATCTAATATGATAGATGCAGATAAAGGTATATTCATCCATACATCTAATGTATTAAAATCATCTTCAAATGTTTCTGAAACATTTTCACCAATAAATTGTCCACTATATCCATAATTTTCTAATCTATCCAAAGGGGATGAACCATCTGACCCAAAATGCCATGGTCTATTTTGTGCTGACATGTCAGATGCGTGTGATTTAGCTGCGCGGATTAAAGAAGCATCTAGGCTCAAATTTGACAAACCACGTGCTTGTCGCACTGCATTGACTGAGTCTAAATGCCTATATTGAACTTTATCTGCACCAATACGTCCCATTTGAATAATAACAGTTCCATCACCAGGCCTATTCTTTACTGAAGGTGTTTCACACGCAGTTAAAGTTATAAGCAATGCAGTAGTGGCTAATACTTTCCACATATATTTTCTCCAGTCATATTTAATAAAATTATTTGCTATTAATTCAAATCTTATCTTTATTTATCATCAGCATTTTTACCTAAATTTAAATTTGATAACATCAAATTTTTCATCTATTAGTAAATAAATATTATGATAATAGTATACTGGAAATAATGTAATGTCGAAATATTTTACACGCAGAGCGTTTACTGCAACTGCTATGAGCTCTTTAGCTGTTGGTTCAAGATCCATTGCGCAAGAAGGCTGGAATCCAGATTTAAACAATCCAGCGTTAGGTTTTGATACACGCCAAGATCAAAGTTCTCGGCTTTCTGGTGAGGCAAATTCTGTGAGACGAAATGCTTCAGCGTTCAGGGGACGCAGCAACTGGAAAAATTACTTTTCAAATACAAAGAATGGTGTAATTTTAGTTGATACACAAAGTAGAGCTTTACATTTTTGGTCTGAAAAACAAGATATTTATAAACTTTATCCTGTTGCTGTACCATCTTCTGACGATCTAACTCGGCTTGGAAGAACCTCAATTACAGGGAAGCGTGTTGGACCAGATTGGAGACCTACACCTTCAATGTTAAAAAGCAATCCAGATTGGCCATCTTACATTGGCCCTGGACCAGGTAATCCATTGGGATCTCATGCTTTGTATTTGTCATGGACATATTATAGAATTCACGGAACACATGATAATCGTAAAATTGGTCGCAGATCTTCAAACGGATGTATTGGATTGTATAATGCGCAAATTGCAGAACTATTTGACCTAACAAAAGTAGGCACTCAAGTTTTATTTATTTAAAATTTTATAAAAGAGATTGAAGCCCTGTCTTATAATCTGGGAACTTTAATTCTATACCTAGTTCTTCTTTAATGAGATCATTTCTTACTCTTTTATTTTCAGCATAAAAACTACGTGCCATAGGTGTCATATCTGCTTCATTGTAATCTACAGCAAGAGGGATTGGCATACCTAATAATTCAGCAGCATAAGCAATTACATCTTCTGGTGGAGCTGGAGTGTCATCACATACATTATAAATAGCTCCTTGCCTTGGATATCTTATAGAAGCCAATAGCACTTGAGCAATATCATCAACGTGAATTCTACTAAATAATTGCCCTTCTTTAATAATACGTCGAGCAGTACCATTTCGAACTTTGGAAAAGGGCCCGCGACCGGGTCCGTATATACCAGCCAATCTAAATATATGTAAATTTACGTTTAATTTAGACCAAGCAAATTCAGCCTCTTCCCTTAATTGTCCTCTTGTTGTGGTTGGCTTTAGTGGTGAATTTTCATCAACCCAACCCCCATTATGATTTCCATAAACACCCGTTGTTGAAAGATACCCAACCCAATCAAAAGTATTTTTTGAAAATACCTCATTATATTGATCGAGCACAGGGTCGCCTTGACTATTAGGTGAGACAGATGTGAGTATATGTGTGGCTTTTTGAATATATGGCGTAAGATTAGTACCAGGCCAAATTATTGAATTTACACCATCATTATTCAATTTTTTAGCTTTTTCTACACTACGAGTAGTTCCGTAAACAGTCCAACCATCTTTAATTAAATGCGCACCCAATACAGAAGCTGAAAATCCATGGCCTATACTTAACAAAACTTTATCCATTTGTAGATCCTTTGAGTTTTGCAATTGCCCAATCAGCTGCATCTTTGACAACAGGATCTAAATCAAGTTGTAATTTTTTGGCGCTATCTATTAATTCCACATTACCAGAATTGCCAATTGCATATAGTACATTTCTAACAAAACGGTTCCTACCAATTCTTTTAATTGGGCTTTTTGAAAATAATTTTCGAAATGAATTATCATCCAAAGTAACTAATTCTGATAATTTGGGCGCTTTTAATTCTGTTCTCGCATGATATCCAATTTCATTGGCTTCTTTGGCAAATTTATTCCACGGGCACACTGCTAGACAATCATCACAACCATAAATCCGATTTCCCAGCTGGTCTCTTAAACTTAATTCTACAGGACCTGCATGTTCAATTGTTAAATATGATATGCACTTTCTAGCATCTAATTCATATGGCGCTGGAAATGCAGACGTTGGGCATATATCTAAACATGCACTACAAGAGCCACAATGATCTTCTTCACCAGTATCTTTTGGTAATTCCAAAGTTGTAAAAATTGCACCCAAAAAAAACCAACTGCCTAGATCACGTGAAACTAAATTAGTATGTTTACCTTGCCATCCCAAGCCCGCAGCAGCACCTAGTGGTTTTTCCATAACTGGAGCTGTATCAACAAAAACTTTAATTTGGGTACTATTCTCTTGCTGAATCAACCACCGACCAAGTTTTTTAAGCTTTTTTTTAACTACTTCATGATAATCTTTATTTTGAGCATATACTGATATTGCACCGAGATTTCTATGAGCTAAAATATGCAATGGGTCGTGATTTGGTGAATAGTTATCTGCTAACATTATAATAGATTTAGCATCGGGCCAAAGGGAAGCAGGATTACCTCTCCATTCAATTCGCTCCGCCATCCAGTTCATACTGCCATGGTGGTTTTTTTTTAAAAAACTATCTAATTTAGAGGCTGCACTTGGGATATCTGAAGGTGCACATATGCGCACCATAGAGAACCCAATCTCGTGAGATTGCTCTAATAATAAATTTTTTAAGTTTTCATTCAAAAATCAAGATCCGAATAATGTTGCGGTTGAGGGAAGCCAGAAATTTGGTCCGCCAATAAACTTCTAAATGCAGGTCTGCATTTTATTTTTGCATACCAATCTTTAACAGCTGAAGATCTATTCCAATCAACATCAGAAATATAATCTATACATGAAATTTGTGCTGCTGCTGAAAAATCTGCCATACTCATTGTATTCCCAGCAAGCCAACGTCTATTATCTAATAAATCAGCAATATAATCTAAGTGAAATTTAATTCGTTTTGCACCTTCTTTGACATTTTTACTGTCTGGGTAACCAGTTCCTTTAATTTTTTTCATTATACGTTCACCCAATAAATTCAAGGTTACCTCCTTATAGAATGAATCATCAAACCAATTAACAATCCTTCTTACTTCAGCTCTTTCTTCAACATTATTTGGCATTAATGGATAGTCTGGATATTTTTCCTCAAGATATTCACAAATAGAATTACTTTCACAAAATGTATAATTGTTTATTCTTAAGATAGGTACACGCCCAGCAGGATTTAATCTTAAAAACTCTGGGCTTGGCTCCCAGTACCGCTCTTCTATTAATTCTACTTCAATTTTTTTTTCTGCAAGAACTAAACGAACTTTTCGTGAGAACGGTGATAAAGGGTAATGGTATAAACGATGCATCATTATATTCACTTTTAAATAATTAAATACTTAGTGCCAAGAATAAATTAAAACTGCAACCGCCTTAAAAGCAAGATGCTCTTCCATCCTTCAAAATAGTTTCTGCACCAGACATAATTCCCTTAGTTTTTTTACGAACAAAATTACTTGGCTTGTTTGCTGATCTATTCTTAGGGTTAGGCAAAATCGCCATGAGTCTTGCAGCCTGTAATGAAGTAATATTCTTTATATCAATCTTAAAATAATTTTGTGCGGCCGCACTTACACCAAAAACACCTTCGTCAAATTCTGCTACATTGAGATAAACTTCTAAAATACGTTTTTTACTCCATATCAATTCAATTAAAACTGTAAACCCAACCTCTAAACCTTTTCTTAAATAATTACGTCCATGCCAAAGAAAAACATTTTTTGCTACCTGCTGGCTAATAGTAGAAGCGCCCCTATTTGCACCAGATCTAATAACTGCAAAAATTGCATCAATATCGAACCCATGATGAATGCAAAAATTTGCGTCTTCTGCTGCAACAGCTGAGCGAGAAACCACTTTTGGAAGTTTCTCAATATCAACCCATTCTTGTTCAATTTTGCCAAGACGCTTAATTTCACTATTTATATAAAAACTTTTACTTGGGTTATAAAAATTAAAAATAATTACAAAGCATATAGGCAACAGTAATATAACACCAAAAAGGCTCCATATATGCTTCAATGAAAACTGATATATTTGAAAGATAGTTACTTTAATCAAAATTCTTACTTTCATTTACTTAATGATTACAACATTAAGTAAATGAAAGCTAATTCCAAAAAAATTGATGTGTATCTAAAATTCTATGCTAATTTTTTATCGTTTTCATGAGTTAATGGAAATGGAATATGATTTAACATTTCTTTTGGGCAAATTTGCACAAAATTATCTAACTCTTCGTCCCATCTATTTAGTATTCGCGCTGCTTTTGGGCTTTTAGTCTCCATTAAGTGCTCTTCTATTAATGATTTTAGCTGCTTTTCCCAATGTGACACACTTACAGGAAGCGTTACAATACTTTCCATATTTGCTCGAGCTTTAAACTGTCCCTTAGGATCATACACATAAGCCATTCCTCCTGTCATACCTGCACCAAAGTTTGCACCAGTTTCACCAAGTATTACAGTAATGCCACCTGTCATATATTCACAACCATTTGAACCACAACCCTCAACTACAACTGAAGCGCCTGAGTTACGTACACAAAACCTCTCACCAGCACGACCATTAGCAAATAATTTGCCTGCAGTAGCTCCATATAAAACAGTATTCCCAATAATAGTATTATCTGATGGAATAAGTGGACTTGCTAATGGTGGTCGAACAACAATTTTACCACCTGAAAGCCCTTTTCCTACATAATCATTTGCATCACCAGATACCTCTAGTTTCAATCCAGGCGCTGCAAAAGCACCCAAAGACTGCCCAGCTGATCCGGTTAATCTTATAGTCAGATGATCTTCTAATAAATCATTCCTCATACCAAATTTCTTTACAATTTTTGATGAAACGCGTGTTCCAATTGTTCGAGCAGTATTTTGAACTGCATATGATAATTGCATTTTTTCACCATGTTTAAAAAATGGTTCTGCATCCTTTAAAATAGCCGCATCTAATGTATCGGGTACAGATTGCCTTGGCCTATCACGATCAAGTTTAATATCTGAAGCTCCATCGACGGTTACAAGCATTGGATTCAAATCTAAATCATCCAAATAATCATTACCACGGCTTACTTGGGCCAACATATCTGCTCGACCTATAGCTTCATCCAAGGATCTCAAACCAAGGCTTGCAAGTACTTCTCTGACTTCCTGTGCATAAAATGTAATTAGGTTTACTACTTTATCTGCAGTTCCTGTAAATTTCTTTCGCAATTCCTCATCTTGAACACATACACCAACAGGACATGTATTAGACTGACATTGACGGACCATTATACAGCCCATTGCTATTAGGGCAGCAGTGCCAATACCATATTCTTCAGCGCCTAACATTGCTGCCATTACAATATCACGCCCTGTACGTAACCCACCATCCGTACGTAGTGTCACACGATCTCGCAAATTATTCATTGCTAATACTTGGTGTGCTTCAGATAGGCCCATCTCCCATGGTAATCCTGCGTATTTAATAGAAGTTGCAGGAGAAGCACCGGTACCGCCATTGTGACCAGAAATTAATATTACATCTGCCATTGCTTTTGCAACACCTGCTGCAATTGTACCAACTCCAGAAGATGCTACTAACTTTACAGTTACTTTTGCTTTAGGGTTAATTTGTTTTAGGTCATAAATAAGTTGAGCTAAATCTTCAATTGAGTAAATATCATGGTGGGGTGGAGGTGAGATTAATGTCACTCCCTTTGTTGAATGCCTCAAGCGAGCAATTAATTCAGTTACCTTTATGCCTGGTAACTGACCCCCTTCACCAGGTTTAGCACCTTGCGCAACTTTTATTTCTAATTCTTCACATTGATTTAAATACTCTGCAGTTACACCAAAACGACCAGAGGCAACTTGTTTGATTTTAGCTGAAGGATTATCTCCATTTGCCTCTGGGTGAAAATGTGCTGGATCTTCTCCACCTTCACCACTATCTGACTTTGCACCAATTCTATTCATTGCCACATTAAGTGTCTTATGAGCTTCTGGGCTTAACGCACCTAAAGACATTCCAGGTGTCACAAATCTTTTACGAATTGAGGTTATACTTTCGACCTCTTCAACAGGTATTGCTTTTGTTACAGGTTTAAAATCCATTAAATCCCGCAAAGCAATTGGTGGTGCTGATTGTAATTTTGCACTGTATTGCTTCCAGATATCATATGAAGCTCTATCACATGCTGTTTGCAACATGTGCATTGTTTGGGCTTCCCATGCATGCTTTTCGCCAGATCTACGTGCTTTGTAAAACCCACCAATTGGAAGAATATCCGTTCCCAGCAGCCATCCTTTTGCATGAACATCAACTATTTTTCGTTGTATCCCTATTAAACCAATCCCAGAAATACGACTAGTCATTCCAGGAAAAAATTCTGCTACTAGCGCTCGAGAAAGGCCAACAGCTTCGAAGTTTAATCCACCTCTATATGATGAAATTACCGAAATTCCCATTTTTGCCATTATTTTTAAAAGGCCTTGATTTATAGCCTCTTTATACCTCGCCATAGCAACTTCGAGTGTACAGTCTAAAAGACCTCTATCAACCCTATCAGCCAAACTATCTTGTGCCAAATAAGCATTTACAGTTGTTGCACCAGAACCAATTAGTACAGCAAAATAATGAGGGTCTATACACTCAGCAGATTGTACATTTAACGAGCAAAAAGTTCTTAAACCAACCTTTGTTAGCCCAGAATGAACCGCGCTAGTAGCTAAAATCATTGGCATTGGTATTCGCGTTTCAGATTGGTCTTTATCTGTCAAAACAATTTGACCGGCTCCAGACCTAACAGCATCCTCGGCTTCTTCTCTGATACGCTGCAATCCATTTTGTAACCCATTTTCATCACCACTTAGGAATGTACAATCAATCGAAGTAACACTTGATCCAAATCTTTCAACCATTGCTGAAAATTGACTATTAGTAACAAAAGGTGATTTGAGAGATAATACTTCTGTTAGTGAATTATTGTCATCTAAAACGTTTCCTAAATTACCAAATCTAGTTTTTAAACTCATAACTCCAAATTCACGAAGACTATCGATTGGTGGATTTGTAACTTGACTAAAATTTTGACGGAAAAAATGGCTCAAAGGACGGTACATTTCTGACAATACAGCAGACGGAGTATCGTCACCCATTGAAGCTAAAGTTTCTTTTCCATCTTCAGCCATTGGATGAAGTATCATTTCTAATTCTTCAACAGAATAACCAGCTGCAACTTGTCGTGAGCGAAGTGCATCACCTGAAAAATTTATTATTTCTTTTTTGCTGGAAGTGATATCGTCTAAATCTATGACTGACTTAATGAACGTTTTAAAGTCACGGCTCTGAGATAATTCATCCTTCATTTCTTCATCATGCAGCAATCGGCCTTCTACCATATTAACTGCAATTAATTGGCCTGGGCCTAAAGCTCCTTTTTCCCTGACATTTAATTCATCAATAGGCACCATCCCAGCTTCAGATCCAGCAATTAATATATTATCACCAGTAATCACATATCTCATTGGGCGTAGCCCACTCCGATCTAATCCCGCACAAACCCATTTACCATCCGTCATAGCTAAAGCTGCTGGACCATCCCAAGGCTCCATTACTGAATTACAGTACTCATACATTGCCTTCCATTCATCTTTGACATTAATGGAATTTACAGCTTCTGGAACAAGCATTGTTTTTGCCATTGGAGCAGATCTACCTGCGCGAACTATAGTTTCAAACACTGCATCTAAAGCAGCTGAGTCAGACGATCCTGATGGAACTATTGGTTTTATATCCTCACCACATTCACCAAAATTTCTAGAAATCATTCGGATTTCATGAGACTTCATCCAATTTACATTTCCTTTTAAAGTATTAATTTCACCATTATGAGCAAGCATTCTAAATGGTTGAGCTAACCACCATTGTGGGAATGTGTTTGTTGAATATCTTTGATGATAAATTGCAAATGCCGAAACAAAACGTTCATCCATCAAATCTGGGTAAAATACTGCTACTTGCTCTGCAAGCATCATTCCTTTGTAAATAATTGATCTGCACGATAATGAACAAACATAAAAATCTTTTATCTGCGCAGCAGTTACCGCTTTCTCAATTCTGCGCCTGATTATGTATAAATCTCGTTCAAACTTCTCCTCATCTGATCCTTGGGAATTAGAGATAAGTATTTGTTCAATTTCTGGTCTAGTAGAGTTTGCCTTTTCGCCTAGGCAAGAAATATCAACTGGAACATGACGCCAACCATAAATGTAGTACCCCATTTTAAGCACTTCTGATTCAACTATTGTTCTACAAGTTTCTTGCGCACCAAAATCTGTTCGTGGCAAAAAAATCTGTCCTACAGCCAATAATTGATCTTTTCGAGGATTATGACCTGTTCTCTCTACTTGGTCGTAGAAAAAATCTATTGGTATTTGCAAATGAATTCCGGCTCCGTCTCCAGTTTTACCATCTGCATCCACAGCACCCCTGTGCCAAATTGCTTTTAAAGCAGATATTCCACTATCAACAACTTTGCGAGATTTTTTTCCTTCAATTGAAACGACAAGTCCAACACCACATGAGCTATGTTCATCTTCTTCAGAATACATACCGTGGTTGTTTAGAAATTCTCTTTTTGCTTCTTCCTGAGCTTTCCAATTTTTGTCAAATTTTGTCATTTTTATTTACTTTCAATTGAATTTTTAGGCTTTATCAAATTATTTTTAATATTATTCGGCAGCAATTGACGTCTGTGTATCTAAGAAAGCAAGAATGCTATCCGCTGCTTCTCTTCCATCTCGAATTGCCCAAACAACTAAAGAAGCCCCTCGCACTATATCTCCTGCAGCATATACACCAGGAAGTGAAGTTGAGTGTGTTTTGAAATCTGTTTTGATTGTTCCCCAACGTGTTACCTCTAATTCAGGTGTATCCCACAATGTTGGTAAGTTTTCTGGATTAAATCCAAGTGCTTTTATAACAAGATCGGCATCTTCAGTATAATCAGCACCAACTATTTCTTCTGGACTTTGTCTACCAGATGAATCTGGCGCACCTAATCGCATTTTAGAAACAACAACTCCAGACACTTCTCCCTCACCAACAAAACCCTTTGGCGCAGACAGCCATACAAATTCTACACCTTCTTCTTCTGCATTTTGAGTTTCACGTTGTGAACCAGGCATATTCTTCTTATCGCGTCTATAGAGACATTTAACAGATTTTGCACCTTGACGAATTGCTGTTCGCACGCAATCCATTGCAGTGTCACCACCGCCAATAACTACAATACGCTTTCCTTTTGCGTTAAGTTCTCCATTTTCAATTTCTGGAACATGATCGCCCATATTTGATCTATTTGATGCTGTTAAGTAATCTAATGCTTTTACAATTCCTTTGTTTGATGAACCTATTCCTGACAGCTCTCGGGCTTTATAAACTCCAGTACCAATTAAGATCGCATCGTGCTTGGAGCGAATATCATGAAACGAAATATCGATACCAATATTTGTATTTAATTCAAAATTTACACCGCCTTCAGAAAGAAGATCATTCCGGCGCATTACAACATCTTTTTCTAATTTAAATCCTGGTATTCCATAAGTTAGTAATCCACCAGCACGATCATAACGATCATATATAGTAACTTGAATGCCCATTTTACGTAAGCGGTCAGCAGCTGCCAGCCCAGCTGGACCTGCACCAATAATCCCCACACTCTCACTACGCTCTACTTTAGGAGTTATGGCCTTCACCCAGCCTTTTTCCCATGCTGTATCAGTAATATATTTTTCGACAGAGCCTATTGTTACTGTTTCATGGCCTGATTGCTCAATTACACAATTACCTTCGCACAAACGATCTTGTGGGCAAATCCGACCACAGATTTCAGGAAATGTATTTGTGTCTTGGCTTAATTCATAAGCTTCTTTCAATCTGCCTTCAGCCGTCAGTCGGAGCCAGTCAGGAATATTATTATGTAATGGGCAATGTGTTTGGCAAAACGGTACGCCACATTGGCTACATCTACTAGATTGCTCTTCTGCCTTTTCAGCTGCAAATTCTTGATAAACCTCATTATAATCTTTGTTTCTGAGTTTTGGCATACGCTTTGTAGGCATATCACGACTTACGTGCACAAACTTAAGCATTTTATTAACGGCCATTTATAAATCTCCAGTGTCATCAAGAAAAAAACATATAATCCAATAAAAATACAAAGAAAAGTAACCTGTACTGACCTATTATTAAAATTCTTCTAAAAATGCTGCCTTTTTATAAAAAATATATAAAGATTAGGTCATAATAGGATCCCTATTTAGTTAATTCCATTTTTAATCAAACACTTTTAAGGTTCTTTAAACGAATCAAAGAAACACTATGTCACTATATTACATCTTACTTCTTGCAATCATTCAGGGTCTTACTGAGTTTTTACCAGTTTCTTCGTCTGGTCATCTTGCTTTAATTCCACACATAACTGAATCTAATGATCAAGGACAATTCATTGATGTAGCTGTTCATATCGGAACACTAGGCGCTGTTATTTTATATTTTTGGCAAGATGTGAAACTAGCATTTTTTGGATTTTTTCGTTTATTTGTTGGAGACTTCTCAAGTAAAGGCTCAAAATTAGCGCGATTGCTTATTGTTGCCACACTTCCAGTTATTATTTGTGGATTAATACTGAAATTATCAGGATATAATGAAGCAATAAGATCTATTCGTATAATAGGTTGGGCAATGCTTTTATTTGGTATTTTATTATACTTTGTAGACCAAAAATCACCACAAGGCAGAGTAAAAAAAGATTGGGACTTTATAGATGCTTGTAAAATTGGTATCTGGCAAGCAATCGCTTTAATACCAGGATCATCACGCTCTGGAATGACAATAATTGGAGCAAGGCAGCTCGGGTTCAATCGCTTAGATAGCGCAAACATATCAATGCTGATGTCGATACCAACAATAATTGCATCTGGTACATTATTAGGGTCAGAAGTAATCTTTAATGCAGATTGGCAATCTGCAAAAATTGGGCTTATTGCGGCCGTTTTTTCATTTTTTTCTGGCTTTGCGGCTTTAAGCATAATGATGAAAATGCTTAAAACTATAAGCTATTCACCATATGTATTTTACAGAATTATTTTAGGAATAATAATTTTAACAATTTCATATACTTAAGAGTCAAGATCTCGAGCCGCTTCAGTCAACTCAGTATATTGCCCATAAGGCCTATGTCTGTACAGATACTCACCTAAGATTGTTTCCATTGCAGTTGGCACAATTCCTAAATTTTTGAAACCCATCTTATTTTTTGATGTTACATTATCTTTTTTTAAAGCGATTACTTGATCACGCGTTAAGATAGTATTTGTAAACAATCCCAATGAAAACTTTTGCAAAGCATCAAATATACCACCCTGTATTGAAGCAGCAAAGAATGGAATATTTACAATGGCACGTTTGCGGCGAATAATCCCCATAAGCATTATGGTTAGCTCTTTAAAACTAGCTGCTTGCGGACCACCTAACTCATAAATACCACGCTTAGCTTCCCCCAGTACACCCTTAACTGCTGCTTTAGCTATATCATCAACGTATACCGGTTGAAACTTTGTTTCACCACCAACCAATGGTATTAAAGGAGATAGTTTTGCCATTGTCGCAAACCTATTAAAAAACTGATCTTCAGCTCCAAAAACAATTGAAGGTCTCAAAATTACAGCATTTTTAAATGAAGCTTTAACCATTTCTTCACCTTCTGCTTTTGATTTTAAATATTTACTGTGGCTATTAATGTCAGCTCCAATTGCAGAAAAATGTACAAAAGTTTTTACACCACACTCAGTTGCAAGCTTTGCGATTTGCGATGCTCCTTTGGACTGTAAATCAGTAAACTTTTGCTTACTTGTTTCATTCAAAATTCCAACACAATTTACTACAGCATCAGCACCAATTATAGCTGCACGGGTTGATTTTTCATCACGTATATTTGCTAATATAGGCTCCACTTGCCCAACATCACCATATGTCTTAACAAAGAGAGCTTCGTTTGGGCGTCGGACAGCTACCCTTACTCGCCATCCTTCTTTTGCCATTCTCTGAGCTACATATCGGCCAACAAAGCCTGATCCACCAAAAATAGTAACTAATTTAGGGGCAATAGACATACTTAGTCTCCATTAAAAATTTTTTATAGATCTACAGAGCGTAGAACGTCTCTTCAAGACTGAATTATTAATAATATTAAATATAAATACTTTACTTTTGAAGTTATCTATCATTATTTTTAAGTGAAACAATATTTAATGGAAATAATATGAAACCAAGAACTTTCAAACAAGACAAGCTTGGAAAGACAATTTTAGTAATTTCGATTATCTTTGTGTTTCTATTTTTAGCAATGCTGCTTTTTAAATGGTTTAAAAGCCCAGAGATGTTTTTACCAATATTTGGGTAATCACTTATTCCGAAAAAACCCATCGACCAAAATCATATGAGGTACTGTTAAAGCAGCTAAACCTATAAAAATTATTCGGATTATATTTGTATCTAAATCTCCAGAATCAAAAATATAAAATGCTGTAATACCCATTCCCCAACTTGCAATTGTCAAAATTGATGCCTGAGTAATTAGTGCTTTAAGACTCATTTCCGTTTTTATTTCCATCCATATATTACGAATATGCCTGGTGGTATGTATAAAACAAAAATAAACAGCAAATCCAAAAAGAGGTGGTAGGAAAATTACTATTGCCCATACAACAGCTAACTCTAAAAGTCTTAGTCGCAGGTCCCGCATACTATAAATTAAGTAAACATATAATATTGTAAGAATCGAAACAGCATAAAAAATATATATTGAGAGTTGGATTGGAAAATTTGAGTTTCTTTGTGTAAGCATATCAAATAGTGGAATTACCTCATCAATATGAAAGTAAACAATACCAAATACTACTACGCCACCATGACAAATTATTTGTAAAAGAGATACTAATTTAATTTTTGAATTTGCATCTCCCCATCCAAAATGAATCATCGAAATAATTAAAAAAACCACAAGTGATATGGGTGGAAAGTTATACCAAAGCACAACAACAATGAAACCGCAGAGTAGATATAAAAATAAAAATTGAAATACAAATGAAATATTCCTTCCAGCACCAAGATGCATGGCAATTGCACCGTCTAAAGCACCATGTGGAAGGCCAATTAATACAACCATCAACAAAGCAATGACACTTAAGTGATCGAGTATTGCTATATCTACCACTTTGGATCCGTTCCTTTTAAGATTTCATGCGATGCTTTAATAAATGGAGTTTTTGGCATAGAATATATAACTTTAAGCCATATCTTATAGTTCGCTTCACCACTTAAAAATTTAGCAAATTCGTCCCCAGTTAACTTTTCTGCCATTTTAATAAATATATCAGGTGCAATTAATGGATATTTTCTAAGTACCTTTATAAATATCCGATCCATACATAATTCAAATTTACTGTGTGGTGAACTAACCATCAGTTTTTTAGTTTTTTTTGAAGACTTAATAATTTTATCTATTTGTTTTTGAATAAAGCTGAATGCATAACCACTTGACGGCCTTATAGCTCCACCGTTTCCACCAATCCCATCGTATAATGGATTTCGTTTTTCAAAAATACCCAAAGGTATAACACCTTTTTCTTTACGCAATATCTTATAACTTTTAGTAAACATAATTTTATCAAGATATGTTTTAATTGCATTGTCATAAAATTCAGGTACTGCTTTTTTTGGGCTAAACAATGTAGACTCAACAAGGGCTTGCCGTTTTGAAAACGGTAAAAAATATATAAAGTGCATACCTAAACTTTGATCACATCTAAAATCCATCAAAATTGCAGTTGTGTCATCAAACACATCTTTTTCTGCTTGAATCTCGTAGCCAACAAAATGTTGAAGCATGTTGTCCTTAGGTATTTTTGGAGGTCTACTATCTAAAACTTGGGAACTACACTCTTTTGTTAATTCACGCTTAAATTTTACATTATTATCAATAGCCTTTTCAAAACAATCACTAATCCAATCATTTCTATTAATGGCTGAATATGGAAACGCCTCAGTTGTATGAAGCACGGCTTTATCTGTAGTAATAATTTTCCAGTTATACCATTTTTTACGTGAAATTAATACTGCAGCAGAAAGCCACGGCATTTGCCAAAATCCCCAAATATGATCCTGTGCCAAATGAGTCTCAGGATCAATAACCGTAAAATCATAATCCTCAAGTTCATTTGCGCGTGACGCAAGAGAAAGGCTCGCACAGCCTGCACCCAATAATGTAACATCAGTTTTATCTAATACATTATTTGACATATGGTAATCCTCTTAAGCCATCATGCAAAATAGATTTATGCTGACCTTTTTTAAAAAGACGTTTGTATAATATTAGTAAACCAAAAAAACTGCATATAATTTTCTCGCTTGTTGATGTAAATTCTCTCCCATTAAACCAAGGATACCCTTTATTTTTAGTTTTAATACCTATTTGACGATAAACCAACGCAGCTACAGAAATCGCTGCGTGGGCCCTTAAAGGTAAATATGCACAACCCGTTAAACCGCTAGTATAGTATTGTTCAGCAAGATTAAGAAGTTTTTTTGATCCAATGCATATATCCTGTGCTCTCTTTGATTTTGGATGTTGACTAATTTGAACTATTTCTTCCGGTGTAACATCTCCAACCCAGCTTTCAGGTAAATAACGTCTACCCATTTGAGCATCCTCAAGTATATCACGAGCAATATTTGTTAGCTGCATAGCTATACCTAAATCTATAGCATAATCTATGGCATCAGTTTCATCACAATCCAAAACATTACACATAAGTATTCCGACTGTTCCAGCAACACGGTAACAATATCGGAGTAGTTCAAACTCATTTTTTATTAAAACAATTTCCTGATCACCAAGTAACCCGTCAATTAGTGAGATTATTACTAATTTTGGTAATTTCTTTGAAGTAATAAAAAGTTCAAATTCAATTAATAAAGGATCATCTGTTTGATAGTTTTTTAATAAACCATCACGTATTTTAAATAATCTTTCTGGTCCATCAATAATATCACCATCAGCCATATCATCCAGGACCCTACAAAACCTATATAATATAGCAGCATCAGTTCCCATTGTTTTACCAAGGAATCTTTTAGCCCAATTAAAACTTTTACCATATGAAGCAAGTGCGGCTGAAGGTGTTAACGTCTCACTTTCTATATTATCCAAAATATTTCACCAAACATTATACATCTTAAGAACTTTTATTAACTCTGCTGTTTTTTTTCATCTTCTATTACCAAGCTTTCAACAACTTTAGCAGATGATAATACTCCAGGTATACCTGCACCAGGATGTGCACCTGCTGCTGCAAAATATAGATTATCAATATGTGGGTCTCTATTGTGAAACCTGAACCATGCAGATTGTAAAAAAATTGGTGCAATTGAAAAACCTGCTCCATGCATTGATCTGTAGTCATCTTTGAAATCAACAGGCGTCATATAAAAATCATCAGTTATAACTGACTTCAGATCAGGCATTATGGTATTGGATAATTCATTGATTATACGCTCTTGCAGAATTGGGCCAGTTTCATCCCAGTCAATATCTGCTCGCAAATTCGGTACGGGGCAAAGAACATAAAAACTATCACAACCATCTGGCGCAAAACTACTATCAGTGGCTGTTGGGCGATGTACATATAAAGAAAAATCGTCTGCTAATATTTTTCGATCAAAAATATCTGAAAGTAGTTCTTTATATCTTGGTCCCATCCATATTGTATGGTGGGCTATATCTTCGTAGGTTTTTTCTGTACCAAAAAACAGCACATATAATCCCATAGAGTATTGAGTTAATTTTTCAGGGAATAGACGTTTGCTGCGATTTTTTTCACCTGGTAACATTTGAGAATACACAGTTGGCGGATCACCATTGCATATAATTCGATCTGCAGAAAAAAATCTGCCATCAGTGCTGGTTGCACCTAATGCCTTATTATTCTTAACTTCAATCTGAGCTATGTCGGTATCTAAAATTATTTTGACACCATTCTTATTCATTAAATCATATAACGATTGAACTAATTTTCCAGTCCCACCCATGGCAAAAAATACGCCCCATCTGCGCTCTAAATAATGTATAAGTGCATATATAGACGTGGTGCTAAATGGATTGCCCCCTACTAAAAGGGGATGGATTGAAAAGGCCTGCCTTAAGAGTGGGTGTTTGATATACTTGTTTACTATTCCAGATACAGAAAAATAACTTTGCAATTTTATTAAACTTGGTATCTGCGCCATCATATCCCAAAATTTTGTAAAAGGCTTATCTGATAACTTTTCAAACCCAATCTCATAGATTGCTTGCGATGCTTTTAATAGTCGGCTGTAACCTTTAACATCTTTAGGTGAAAATCGAGCTATTTCTTTATTTGTGTCTTCAACTGAAGGTCTGTAATCAAATTGTTCACCAGTATGAAAGTAAAACCTATACCAAGGATCAAGAGCTCTAAACTCTACGTAGTCTTCTCGGTTTTCATCAAAAAGCTCAAATAGTTCATCAAATAAAAATGGTGCTGTTATAACAGTAGGCCCAGCATCATGCTTAAAGCCACCACGATTAAAAACTTGAGCACGCCCCCCAATAGCACTTAATCTATCTATGAGTGTTACATCATACCCGAGAGCACGCATACGAAGCGCAGAAGCAATACCACCAAATCCTGCCCCAATAACAAGAATTTTTTTATTATTTTTTATCAACTCATAAATTCCAAATATATTTAACTATATGAAAAACTCATATAATTTATAGAAAGTTTTTTATTATATTGAAAGCGCACAAACACGTTTTATTATTGTGTGTACAGGAACAACAGCTTCCAATGCTATGCTTGGTAATGTATTTATATTACGCTCTGCTGCATTGAGTATTTTTAACATTCTTACAGAAGATATTTCAATTGCTTTTGACGCAAGTATTTTATCTCTCCAAAGTTTCAAATCTTTGTTATCTGAATTATTATACCAAATTGTAAATTCATTGTGATCTTGCTCATTTAAAGATTCAACAAAAGAAACCGTTACTGCATTAGGTGCTCGCCGCGCAAGGTCGCCCGCTATTAATTTAGCTCCATCTGTACCTTTAAAATTTTGAATGTCATTTGCAATCTGATAAGCCTTACCCAGATCACAGAAATATCCTGATATAGCAAAACCTAGACCACTAGTTCCACTCATCAGAGTAACTCCATGAATAGGAGCAGTTAGTAATGGTGCCGTTTTATCTGCTGCTATTTTAAGATACACGTCCCAACTTTGTGTACTATTCCATCCAAACTCCATTGCCTGGCCAGCAGTTGTTGTCGCCATGTGTCTTGCTAGAACTCCAACCAATCTAGGTGTATTTGACATTTCAGCAGCTTCTGAAGCCAATTCAAATGATAAGGCAATTAACCAATCACCAAGTGTCAAAGCAGTATCACGCCCAAATTTGACCCATATAGATTCTCGACCACGGCGTTGTTTGTCACCATCACAAATATCATCATGTATTAATGAAGCATTATGTAAAACTTCTACAGCAGCAGCCCAAAGTAAGGATGTTGAAATATCAATCTCTGCCAGTGATGCGCTTTGTATCGCCATTTTGGCTCGGAGCATTTTACCTGGGGTTTTAAAATGAAAAAATGCAGCTTCTGAGAGAGACGCATCAACATTTTCCAACCTATTAAGAATTAATTCATGGACATGATTGACAGATGGTAATTTATTATGTGTTAGCAGTCCATTTAAATTGACAGCATCGGCGGAAAACGTAGAAAGTTTGTCCATTGGCTGCCTCCTAGATAATAAAATTTAATAAAAAAAGTAGTAAGTATTATGGGGGAGTAACAAAATAAGTTACTCCCCCATTTTCAATTTATTTAGATTCTGATTCAGTTACAGCAACGTTCCAGATAATTACACCAAACGCTATTTTGTTCCATACATCAGCAAAGTTATAGATTATGTTTAATGCTTCGTCGCTAACAGCGCCGTTCATGTAACCCATAAAATATCCTAAAGGATAAATTGCCCAACCAATCGTCACAATCCAACGCATTGTTGAGAATGCAGATTGTACTGAAGCAGGAGCTTCATCTGCAGCAACTTTACTAGCTTCACCTGCAAAGATTTCATATAATATATATGCCCAACCAAGCATACCAATGATAAATCCTAAAGTAGCACTAATATAACCGATTTCACCAGCATACCCACCAACGAGCATGACTACAGTACCAATCATTAGGCGCCAGAAGATGCCAATTGATACCTTAGTGATTGCACGAAGGATCAGATAAAACTCAACCATTAATAATGGAACAGTAATTAGCCAATCAATATATCGGTATACTGTCGGTGATTCACCTGTTGATACCCACACATCACGCATGTAAAAGTAGTGCACTGCAGCTACTAACGTAACCAAACCGGATACTGTTAGTGATGTTTTCCATTTTCCTTCAACTCTAGTAGTTTCAATAAAGAAAAATGCTGTTGCAGCAATAAGTGCCATTGATATCAACCAGAATGAAATTCCAACATAATCATTAGGCGCAAGTGTTGCAGCATGTGCCGAAGCTGGTAAAATACCTGCCGCCACTGTTGCTAAGGCCACTTTAAAGCCTTTTTTTGATAAAATCGTCATATAATCCTCCACTATTTAGTATATCATGTTGAGATAGTATTTAATTACACTGCTTCAACAAACTAAATTTTTTTTATATTTATACTCAATTTTGTTACTCGTAGTTCAATTGTTTCAAGAATTTGGTAAATGTTTCAAGAAAAAAATGTAAAAAGTTTATAAAAAATAAAAAAAGTGTATATTTATCAATGGCTTAAAAAAATGTTGATATGTGATATATATATTTTTATTGTATTTATGACACTAAAAGTAGTGATTTTCGACATTTTATCACTACTTATGGTGTATGTGACTATACCAATAATGAAGCTTTTTTCAGTATTAAAATTTTATTTTACATGCTTTAAAACCACTTTCCCCACGAACCTACAAATACTATAGTAATTACTATGACAAATTTTACTTATAAAAATGATTTACCTGATAATTTGGAACTTGGGCCTATCGTTGCTATTGATACTGAGACCATGGGGCTAAATCCAATGCGCGATAGATTGTGTGTGATTCAATTTTCATCAGGAGATGGTCACGCACACATTGTTCAAATTGAACCAGATGCACCGCAAGCACCAAATATATGTAAAATTCTACTCGACCAAAATAAAGTTAAGCTTTTTCACTTCGCTCGATTTGATATTGCTATATTAAAACATCACTTTAAGATCAATATTTCACCAGTTTATTGCACAAAAATTGCATCCAAATTAGTTCGAACATACACGAATAAGCATGGGCTAAAAAATTTGCTCCGTGAGATGCTATCGATTGAAATATCAAAACAACAGCAATCCTCCGATTGGGGCGCTTCTGAACTTACAAAAGCACAAATAGAATACGCTGCAAGTGATGTTTTGTATCTACATAAATTAATGGATAAATTAAACTTGAATTTAAAAAGAGAAAATAGATACGAAATAGCCGAAGCTTGTTTTAATTTTCTACCAATGCGCGCAACACTTGACCTTGCAGGTTGGTCAGAAGATGATATTTTTTCTCATAGTTAATGCAAAATTTTATTAAATCATATTCTAGAGCTATAAAGTGGGCTAAATTAATAATGCCAGTAATTGCAGTTTTGTTACTTGCTAGTGTTTTTATTTTTGGAAAAGAAGACGCATTAAGGTCAGGAACTTTATCAATCGATGCCGATACAATAAATCTAACCACAGATCAGAAAATTACTAATCCACAGTTTTCAGGTTTAACAAATCTTGGTGATTCATTTATTCTTAAAGCAATCGAGGCAATGCCCGACTCTCCCTCACCTGAGAAAATTGATTTGATAGGTCCAAGTCTAGAGTTTGATGCTTTGCAAGGCGTTGGATTTAAAATTAGCTCAAAAAATGGATCGGTGAATTTTATCAAACAGTCTGCTGAATTAAATGGAAATGTTTATATTGATATGACAAATGGTTACAAAGCAATAAGCGAAAAAATTCAACTTAATCTTAAACTTGGAAATTTAATTGCACCAAATTCAGTAGAAGCAAGTGGGCCATACGGGAAAATTATAGCTGGATCTATGGAATTGTTCAAAGATTTTGATAATAAAACATCACAAGTAAGTGGAAATTTAAATTTTTCTGATGGTGTTACGCTGATATACTTGCCTTCAACAGTTAAATAAGCAAAGTAGCGATATGAAAATTTATTTAAAATTATTTACACTAGGACTTTTACTTTTGAGTCCAAAAGTTTTTGCTCAAAATGCATCATTATCTTTAAGTGGTGCAAACCATGATATTAATTTACCTGTTGAGATTACTGCAAATAATTTATCAATTAATCAATCTTCAAACTCTGCAATATTCGAAGGAACTGCTTATGTTGGCCAAGGTTCATTACGCTTAAGCGCTGATAAAATTGTTGTTAGATATAATCAAGATACAGGGAAAGTCACTTCTGTAGAAGCCACAGGCAAAGTAGTATTTACAAATGGTGAAGATATTGCTGAAGCAGAAAGTGCAATTTATAAAATTGATAGTGGATTATTAAGTATGTCTGGTAACGTTCTTTTAGTTCAAGGCAAAAGTACAATTTCTGGGAATTATTTAGATATGGATATATTAAAAAATATTGCGAATTTATCTGGAAATGTAAAAACTACACTAGCCCCTAATTAGCGATATGGATGACGTAAAAATTCCTACAGATGGTCTGATTGTTCAAGGTATTGGTAAAGCATATAAAAATAAGAAAGTTTTGCACAACGTTGATCTTAAGCTGCAAAAAGGTGAGGTTGTTGCATTATTAGGCCCCAATGGGGCAGGAAAAACTACATGCTTTTATTCAATTGCTGGTCTAATTAGTCCCGATAAAGGTAGTGTCACGGTTGATGGTTTTGATGCAACAAACCTACCTATGTATCGAAGAGCACAATTAGGTCTCGGATACTTACCGCAGGAAGCAAGTATTTTTCGGGGCTTAAATGTTGAGCAAAACATTTCAGCTGTCTCTGAACTATGGGCAAATAGTAAAGCAGAATCTAAAGAGCGTGTCGAAGAATTATTAAATGAGTTTTCAATTTCACATATTCGAAAATCTCCCGCCATTTCTTTATCTGGTGGAGAACGTAGACGGGTTGAAATAGCACGCTGTTTAGCGGCAAATCCTAAGTATATTTTATTGGATGAGCCGTTTGCAGGCGTTGACCCCATCGCAGTTGGAGATATTAGGTTTCTAGTTGCTCAATTGAAAGAAAAAGAAATTGGCGTTCTCATTACTGATCATAATGTTCGAGAAACATTGGAAATAATAGATCGCGCATATATTCTTCATGATGGAAAAGTTCTAATGAGCGGAACTCCTGAACAGGTGATAGAAAATAATGATGTTAGAAGAGTATATTTAGGAGATGATTTTAGAGTGTGATTTTTTTCGAATCATTTGATTCTTATGTCATCGTTTGGTTGCGCTATTATGCTTAAATTATTTTAATAAACAAGATTGTTTGAATTAATTTATCATACTATTCTTATTGTATGCATATAAATAATAAATTTTATAATACCTAAGAAATCTTTCTTAGGTAAATAATATTTATTTTTATAAAGAACAAAAAGGAGATAATATGCGTTATAAAATTAGTGGAAAACAAATTGATATCGGTGAGAGTTTACAAACACATGTTGAAATGGAAGTTTCTGATATCCTTGAAAAATATGCCGAAAGGCCCACTGACGCACTTATTACATTTTCAAAAGAATCTCATGAATTTGTTTGTGAAACTGCAATACATCTTTCAACTGGAATAACAGTAAATTCAAAAGCAAAAGAACATGATATTTATGCAAGTTTTGATAAATCTGCCAAACGCATAGAAACACAATTAAGGCGCTATAAACGTCGTTTAAAAGATCATGCAAATCTTCGCACAACACCCATTGAATCCTTTGAAGCTTCGTCGTATATCATCGCCGCAGATCACAATGATGATGTTAGTACAGAAAACGAAACGTTAACGCCTATCATTATCGCAGAAATGGAAACAGGGATTAAAGAACTCTCCGTGGGTGAAGCGGTTATGCAAATGGAATTGGCTGACGAGTCGGTACTTATTTTTAAAAATGAAAGCCATAATAGGCTAAATGTCGTCTATAAACGCAAAGACGGAAATATTGGTTGGATTGATCCTCTAAATATGAAATAGGGGGCACAAATACTAGGGATAGTGGAATGGATCTTAGGGATATAATGAATTCTGATGCAGTTCGGTTTTCATCTCATACGAGCTGTAAAAAGCGCTTATTACAAGAAATTTCTGAACAGGCTTCATCTGTTTATGGCTTAAATTCTCAAGAAGTTTTAACTGCACTCACAGAGCGCGAAAGACTTGGGTCTACTGGTGTTGGTAGAGGTGTAGCTATCCCTCACGCTCGATTTAATGGATTAGATCGTGTTTATGGTTTTTTCACCCGCTTAGAAAAGCCTGTAGACTTTGACTCAATGGATCGTGAGCCTGTGGATTTAATATTCACAATACTCGCACCAGAAAAAGAAGGCGCAGAGCATCTCAAAGCATTAGCCTTAGTGTCTAGAACATTTAGGTCAGAAAGCACATGTGCAAAATTACGTTCTAATGCAGACTCATCAACACTTTATGCACTGCTTACACAATTGGATACAATTCAAGCTGCCTGATTATTTAAATTATGAAATGCCAAGCTTTTTAAGCATTGCGTTTACCTTTGGAACATCAGAGGGGTTATTAACCTCCCAAAAAGCACGCCCTTTGCCATTAACCTCAACACAATTAATATAGCCACCATTTTCTAAAAAACGCAATTGCTCCAAGCCCTCTGCCTCTTCAAGTGGTCCTGATGTCCACCCAATATATTCTTTTAAAGCTTTAGGTTTATAGGCGTATATACCGACATGGTGAAAAATTGTTGTCTTTTTATCATTAGAATACGGGATTACTTCTTTTGAAAAATATAGTGCTTTGTTATTTTTATCAAAAACAGCTGTTGTTCCACCCACGCGCCCTTCTGATCGATCTTCTTTTAGAGCCATTATTGTTTCTTCGTCACATCTTAATACAGGCGTTGCCATATCAGCCTCTTTGTTACCCTTAAAACTATTTATTAAGTCTTCAACAAACCAAGCTGGACTAAGTGGTGCGTCCCCTTGAAGATTAACAATCAAATCATAGTCATAATCTATATTTGAAATAGCTTCAGCACATCGTTCCGTTCCATTTGCACAATCTGATGAGGTCATCACAACTGATGCGCCAAATTCTTTTGCAACTTTTTCTATTCTTGAATCATCTGTTGCAACTATAACATCAACATTCCTAACGGATTTAGCAGCTTCCCAACTTCGCTGTACTAAAGATTTAGTTTTTCCATCAGCACCAGTTAATTCTATCAGTGGCTTTCCAGGGAACCTCGATGATTCATATCGAGCTGGAACAACTATTAAAACTTTCATGATTAAGCCTTTTGTAAATTTAATCCTGGAGTACAGGCAATAAAAAATGGATTTTCGTATGATGGTTTGCCGTAAACTAATGGCTTATGATTGTCATATCGAACCACATAGCCACCAGCACCATTTAATATTGCATGTCCAGCAGCAGTATCCCATTCCATGGTTCGCCCTACTCGCGGATATAAATCCGCCTCGCCAACAGCTATTAAACAAAATTTTAATGATGAACCTGCTGCGCGACTATCTGCAACATTATATTTAGAAATATATTCTTCTAGAGCTTCATCTCGGTGAGATTTTGAAGCCACAACAATAAGCTGATTTGGATCGGGTTGAGATACATTAATATGCTTTAATTCTCCAAGCTCTTGTGGTTTATGTGGCCCGAACTCTTCTACCGATTTAAAATCTTTATCTGTATAAAATAAACGTTTTTTTGCAGGTGCATACACAACACCCATAACTGGAATTCCATCCACAACGTACGCTATATTAACTGTAAAATCTCCCCTCCTATGAATAAACTCTTTAGTTCCGTCTAGTGGATCAACTATAAAAAATGTATTTCCTTTTTCAGTGTGTGTATTTGCCTGTTCCTCTGTAACGATTGGTATATCTGGAAAAGCTTTTTGTAAGCCTTTATATATAATTTTATCAGCTGCTTCGTCTGCAATAGTTACAGGGCTATCGTCATTTTTAATTTTTATTTCAAAATTATTTTGGTTATAGATATCCATAATTACTGAGCCTGCTTCAATAGCAAGCTTTCTGAAAACAAAACATATTTGATCATTATGCATAGTCATAACCTTAATCACTATTAATTAATTTATTAGTAATAAATCAAATTGAAAGATACAATTTATAAAACTTTATCTTTTTAACTAATCTACCACTCTAAGGGTAAGATTAATACGACCACCATTTTTCAGTAACCTGGATGTTCCAAATCTTATTCGATCAACACCGTGATGCTTAAGTCTAGCATCACCTCCCATCAAAACAATATCACCAGAATTTAGCCAGAAAGAATCAGTTTTACCTCCTTTTTTATTATTTCCAATTCGAAACAATGCATCATCACCCAAGGATATCGACAACACGGGCCAATTAAAATCTGCTTCGTCATTGTCTTGATGTAGACCCATTTTAGCACTTTCAGAATAATAGTTAATTAAGCAACAATCAGGGATTCTTTCTATCGAAACAAATTTTTTCCATATATTTAATATAGATCCTGGTATTTGTGGCCAATTATTACCATTTGGTTGGCAATCTATATATCGATATCCTTCACCATCAGAAAACCAACCATATTTACCAGCCGAAGTCATTTTTACTGACATTTTATTACCACCAGGCACGAGTGGTGAAGATAAGGGTGCATCCTTTGCAATTTCTCGTAAATCAGAAATTAACTTGTTCTGCTCATCTATATTTAATTTATCCTTAAAGATCTTAAATCCACGAATAACTAAGCTAGGTGTTTCAAAAGTTGTCATATAAGCAAATTAACAAAGCAAAAGAGTATGTAAATAGTTATAACTCGCTCTTGCAGGCTTCTAATTTCATATATATATAGCCGAACTAGTATTCGCATGGGCGGATATGGGATCGTAGTTAAGCGCCTAATGGGCTTAACTCTAACATCGCCAAAGAAGGAAGAAAATTATGGCTAAAGTCATTGGAATTGATTTAGGAACAACGAACTCCTGCGTTGCCATCATGGATGGTTCTCAACCAAAGATCGTAGAAAATGCTGAGGGTGCCAGAACAACACCCTCACTGGTTGCTTTTAAAAATGATGAGCGATTAGTTGGGCAAGCAGCAAAACGTCAAGCTGTTACAAACCCTGAGAACACTTTGTTTGCAGTAAAGCGCTTAATTGGGCGCTCTATTAACGACCCTCTAATCAAAAAAGAAATGAAACACCTACCTTTTAATGTTGTTGACGGTGGTAATGGAGCCGCGTGGGTTCAAGTGGAAGGTGAAAAATACTCACCTTCTCAAATTTCCGCTTTCATTTTACAAAAAATGAAAGAAACTGCTGAAGGGTATTTGGGTGAAACCGTAAGTGAAGCGGTAATTACTGTTCCAGCTTACTTTAACGACGCACAACGCCAAGCAACAAAAGATGCTGGTAAAATTGCAGGTTTAAACGTTTTACGAATTATAAACGAACCAACTGCTGCAGCTCTTGCTTACGGTTTAGACAAAGAGGGTGGCAAAACTATCGCTGTCTATGACCTTGGTGGTGGTACATTCGACGTATCAATCATGGAAATTGATGATGGCTTATTTGAAGTTAAATCAACAAACGGCGACACCGCACTTGGTGGTGAAGATTTTGATATGCGTATTGTTGAGTATTTGGCTGAAGAGTTCAAAAAAGAAAATGGTGTAGATTTAACAAAAGATAAAATGGCACTACAGCGCTTAAAAGAAGCTGCAGAAAAAGCTAAAATAGAATTATCATCTTCTGCTCAAACCGAAATAAACCAACCATTTATTTCAATGGACCCTAACGGTGGGCAGCCATTACACTTAGTATTAAAGTTAACGCGTGCAAAATTAGAAAGCTTGGTTGCTGATTTAATTAAACGTTCTTTAAAACCATGTGCATCCGCATTAAAAGATGCTGGTCTATCAAAATCAGATATAGACGAAATTGTTCTTGTTGGTGGCATGACTAGAATGCCTAAAGTTATTGAGGCTGTTACAGAGTTCTTTGGAAAAGAACCTCACAAAGGTGTTAATCCAGATGAAGTTGTAGCTCTTGGTGCAGCTATACAAGCAGGTGTTTTACAAGGTGATGTGAAAGATGTTGTTCTTTTAGATGTTACGCCATTATCTTTGGGTATTGAAACACTTGGTGGTGTCTTCACAAGACTGATAGATCGTAACACCACGATACCTACTAAAAAGGCACAAGTATTCTCTACAGCTGAAGATAATCAAAATGCTGTTACCATTCGTGTTTTCCAAGGTGAGCGTGAAATGGCTGCAGACAATAAAGTATTAGGCCAGTTCAACTTAGAGGATATTCCTCCAGCTCCTCGTGGATTACCACAAATTGAGGTAGCATTTGATATAGACGCTAATGGCATCGTATCAGTATCTGCAAAAGATAAAGGCACTAATAAAGAGCAAAAAATCACAATCCAAGCCTCAGGTGGCTTAAGTGATGATGATATTGAACAAATGGTTAAAGATGCTGAAGAAAATGCTGAATCAGATAAAGAACGTAAAGAGTTAGTCGAAGCAAAAAATAGTGCTGAAAGCTTGCTCCATAGCACTGAAAAATCTGTTGAAGAGCATGGTGATAAAGTTGATCCAACCACAATTGAAGTTATTGAAATGGCTATGGCTAACTTAACAGAAAGCTTAGAGTCTGACGATGCATCAAAAATAAATTCACGAGCACAGGATTTAACTGAAGCATCGATGAAACTTGGTGAAGCTATATATAAAGCCCAATCTGAAGCACCAGAAGCACCAGAAGGTATGGGTGATGATGATGCAGGAGAGCCACGCGGCGTTGATGAAGATATTGTTGATGCTGACTTCGAAGACTTAGGTAAAGACGACCAATAGTAATTGTACTTTTAGTCTATCTAATTTTAGCCCCGCATTTATGCGGGGCTAAACCGCTTTAAGCAGGAGATACCAATGTCAAAACGCGATTATTATGAAACTCTGGGGTTATCTAAAGGCGCCTCTGAGTCTGAAATTAAAAAAGGCTTTCGTAAAAAAGCAATGGAACTGCATCCGGATCGCAACCAAGATGATCCATCTGCAGAAAGTAAATTTAAAGAAGCAAACGAAGCATATGACGTTTTAAAAGATGCAGATAAAAAAGCAGCATACGATCAATATGGTCATGCAGCTTTTGAAGGTGGAATGGGTGGCGGTGGCAGCCGAAGCCCATTTGGTGGAGGTGGGGATTTTAACTCTGCTTTTTCAGATGTATTTGATGACTTATTTGGAAATTTTGGTGGTGGTCAACGTGGTGGGCCTCCCGGAGCCTCTCGTGGATCAGATTTACGCTATAATTTAAAGGTTTCATTAAGTGATGCCTATAATGGTAAACAAGAAACAGTATCTGTAAATTCATCTGTATCGTGTGATGGATGTTCTGGATCAGGAGCTGCCGCGGGCTCAGAACCAGCGAGATGTCCAACATGTTCTGGGATGGGAAAAGTTAGAGCACAGCAAGGATTTTTCACAGTAGAGCGTACATGCCCAACTTGCTCAGGCCGTGGTGAGACCATTACGAATCCATGTAAAGTTTGTAACGGTACGGGAGCAACCCAGCGTGAAAGGTCATTATCAGTAAATATACCTGCAGGCGTTGAGCGCGGTACAAGAATTAGGCTTTCTGGTGAAGGTGAAGCTGGTCAACGTGGTGGGCCAACTGGTGATCTTTATATATTCATTGATATTGATGATCATGAGCTATTTGAACGAGAAGGGAATAATCTATTTCTACGTGTACCCGTTTCAATGGCAACAGCAGCACTTGGAGGAGAAATTGATGTACCAAACATTGATGGAAACACATCTCGAGTAAAAGTACCTATGGGCGCTCAAGCTGGCAAACAAATGAGATTAAAAGGCAAAGGTATGCCGGCTTTACGAGGCAGTGGAAAAGGTGATTTATATTTAGAAATTGCCGTTGAAACGCCAGTAAATTTATCTTCCAAACAAAAAGAATTATTAAAAGAGTTTGAAGAATTATCAGCTGATAGTAACCCTGAGTCTAAGAATTTTTTTAGTAAAGTTAAGTCATTTTGGAAAGTTTAAAAATTAACCCTAGCATAATGCTAGGGTTAATTTTCTTTTAATCTGTTTCTATAAACGATCATTGACCTAAGCGTTAACATACATAAAAATGATACTGAAAGAGATAGGGTTTCATCAATATATTCAAGTAATACAACATATATAAATCCACCAATTAAAGAAATTGTAGCATATAGATCTTGCTTAAGTATTGCAGGCTGTAAGCCACACAACATGTCTCGAAACATACCTCCTGCAACTCCTGTCACACAACCCAACACAATTACACTTAATGTAGGTAAATTTGCCAATAATGCACTTTGCACTCCCACGAGCGTAAATAAAGCCAGTCCAATAGCATCAAAATATTGTAAAAAACTTAATCTTTTGCCACCCCTTTGACCGTAAGAATTTGACAAGACGTACGTAATCAAAGCTGTAGGAACAGCGGTAGCAATATATGTTATGTCTACAAGCCAGAATACAGGTGTTGTTCCAATTAATAAATCACGCAAACTACCGCCACCAACAGATGTGACTATTGCTAAAACTACAACACCAAATGGGTCAAAGTTTTGGCGAACACCTTGAATAGCAGCAGTAATCGCCATAACCATTGTAGCTAAAATTGTTAACCACGATGTTAAATAAGGTAGTGTAATTTCCAATTTTTCTCTTTTTGTAATTTTATTATTTAGTAAAATAAAAATAATACCTAAAAATACATTTCACAATGTATTTATCTTTTTTACCTTTTACTACTTAACCTAGATGGTTATCTTTCTTACAATGGGAAGGGATTTTTAACAGTGTCAAAATCATCAATAACGCCAATGATGGCACAGTTTTTAGAAATAAAATCTGAATACCCAAATGCACTACTTTTTTATAGAATGGGTGATTTTTATGAATTATTTTTCGATGATGCGGTTGCTGCCGCTGCAGCGTTAGATATTTCTCTGACAAAAAGAGGAAAACACTTAGGTAATGATATTCCAATGTGTGGTGTTCCACATCATTCAGCAGAAAATTACTTATTAACCTTAATTCGCAAAGGTTTTCGTGTTGCTGTCTGTGAACAATTAGAAACTCCAGCTGAAGCAAAAGCAAGAGGTTCAAAGTCAGTTGTTAAACGTGGCGTTGTGCGCTTAGTAACATCTGGAACCCTAACAGAAGATAGCCTTTTATCTGCGAGAGAAAGTAATTATTTATGTGCTTTTTCTATTCTAAGAAAAAGCTCAGCAATCGCATGGGTTGATGTTTCTACAGGTGACCTTCATGTGCAAAACTGTCCTCAAGTTTCCTACGGACCAATGCTGGCTCAGCTCAATCCAGCTGAAGTATTAATATCAGATACTAATTATGATAGCTTTAAAGATCAAACAAGTGAATTTGGAACTACACTTACATCTCTGTCACCTGCAAGCTTTGATAGTACATCTAATACCAGAAGATTATGTGATTTTTTTAAAGTCCAGTCCTTGGATGGATTTGGAACATTCACACGTGCCGAGATATCTGCACTAGGTGCAATTATTGATTATCTTGAAATAACTCAAAAAGGGAAACTGCCCGCACTAAAACTACCAATCAAAGAAAACTTAGAAGACTTTGTGCAAATTGACACGTCTACAAGGCGCAATTTGGAGTTAACACATACATTATCTGGATCAAAAAATGGATCACTATTAGATGTAATAGATCGCACCGTTACAGGGCCGGGCGCTAGATTATTAGAAAAAAGACTTAGTAGCCCATCTACATGTTTAAATACGATTTCTCTTCGCTTGGATGCAATTGAAGCTTATAAACCGAATAATTCATTAAGAGAAGAAATCCAAAATGTTTTACGCCAAACTTCTGACATGGAGAGGGCTTTCTCCCGCATCTCTTTAGATAGAGGTGGGCCTAGAGACTTTATCGCTATTCGCAATAGTTTAAAAAAAGGTCAGGATTTATCTAGGAGCGCACTGGATTTGGATGCTGTTCTAATAAAAAATGCAAGACAGAATCTTAAAGGCAATGAGGAAATTATTCACATATTAGATAGCGTTTTTGATGATAATTCACCTTTACTCGCTCGTGATGGTGGGTTCGTTCGTTCAGGATTTAATGAAGATTTAGATGAAATTAAAAGATTACGCGATGACGGTCGAAAAGTGATTTCATCTATGCAAACTGATTTTTTAAATCTTACTGGAATTACTTCTCTTAAAATTAAATACAATAATGTTCTTGGATATTTTATTGAAACACCTGCAACTCATGCAAAAAAAATGCTTAGTGATGCATTTTCATCTACATTTATTCATCGCCAAACAACTGCTAATGCTATTAGGTTTACAACTATTGAGCTGTCAGAGATTGAAACTAAAATATTAAATGCTGGTGGAAAAGCATTGTCTCTTGAATTAGAAATATTTGATCAAACTAAATTAAAGATCATAGAGTTCTCTGAAAGAATTTTAAATGCTGCAAAAGCTCTTGCAGAAATAGATCTAACCATCGCGCTTGCAGATATTGCAATGTCAGAAAATTGGTGCCGCCCAAAATTAGATAAATCTCGTAAATTCAAAATAACTGCAGGTAGGCATCCGGTTGTAGAAGCCGCCTTACAAAAAAGTGCATCTGGCGTTTTTATAGCAAATAATTGTGATCTATCCGCTGGCCAAAATGGAGATAAACCAATTTGGTTACTAACTGGACCAAACATGGCAGGCAAATCAACCTTTCTTCGTCAAAATGCAATAATTGCATTAATGGCTCAAATAGGAAGTTTTGTTCCTGCAGAAAGCGCAGAAATTGGCATGATTACTCAGCTTTTTTCAAGGGTGGGGGCATCAGATGACTTAGCTAGGGGACGATCTACTTTCATGGTCGAGATGGTCGAAACAGCCGCCATTTTAAATCAAGCGGGTGAAAACGCATTAGTAATTCTTGATGAAATTGGCCGCGGCACAGCTACATATGATGGGTTATCAATTGCATGGGCAACTTTAGAAAACTTACACAATATTAATAATTGTAGAGCCTTGTTTGCAACTCATTATCATGAACTAACCAGTTTAACTGAAAATTTAGAGGGCCTAATGAATGCAACAGTCGGCGTTAAAGAGTGGAAAGGAGATATTATATTTCTCCACGAAGTTAAAAAAGGCGCTGCAGATCGTAGCTATGGAGTACAAGTTGCAAAGCTGGCTGGTATTCCACAAACAGTCATAAGAAGAGCAACCGAAGTTTTAGAAAAATTGGAGAATGCTGATCAGGGTGGAAAGACAAAAGCAATTATTAATGAATTACCACTCTTTAATACAAACCCGAATAATATGATGAAGCCTGAGGGTTCATCACAAATTGAAGAACAGATAAAAGATATACATCCTGACGAATTAACTCCAAAAGATGCTTTAGCTTTAATTTATAAATTAAAGTCTTTCATTAAGTGATTATTGTACGGCAATAAGTTTAATTACTACCGTACAATTTAACTTTATCCGCCCGAAGAAACACCTACGTTAGCTGGCCGTAAAAGGCGATCAGATATCATAAATCCTTCATCAAGAACTTGTAAAATATGTCCTGCTTTTACAGTTGGCATTGGTGCTTCAAACATTGCCTGATGCAATTCAGGATCAAATTTATCCCCAACCTCTGGTGCTATAGGAACAATATTGTGTTTTGCAAATGTATTTATTAATTCTCTTTGAGTAAGATCTATACCTTCAAACAAACTTTTATTTGCTTCTCTTTGTTCATCTGTAGCCATTTCAGATGCACGTTTCATATTGTCATAAACAGAAAGTAAATCACGTGCTAATTTACGTCCACCATAAACCTCAGCATCTCTACGATCGCGCTCTCCACGCTTTCTTTGATTTTCAGCTTCTGCTAAAGCCCTCATTAGGCGATCATTAAGCTCTGCATTTTCTGCACGTAGTTCATCTACCTCATTTATTTCATCTGATTCTTCATTAGCTAACTCTTTTGTGTCTAGCTCTGTTAAATCTTCAATATTTACCAATTCTTCATCATCCATCGGCACTTCTGGCTCAGATAGGGATACTTTTGGTTTTTCATCATCTAACATTCATTTAAGTCCTTAGTATGCGCCCAATTAACTGGGCAGTATAATCTACAATAGGCACAACACGCCCATAATTTAATCTTTTTGGTCCTATAACTCCTACCGCACCAATTACTTTGCGATCAGCATTCATATACGGAGAAACTACTAATGACGACCCCGAAAGTGAAAACAATTTATTTTCTGATCCAATAAATATTTTCACACCCTCACCTTGTTCTGCAAGGTCTAAAAATTGACTAATATCTTTTTTTTGCTCTAGATCATCAAACAAAGTTTTAATACGTTCCATATCTTCGTCTGATTGACCATCATCTAATAAATTTGATCTTCCTCGAACAATTAATCTTGCTTCAGCCCCCTGATCTTTAGCCCAAACGGCTACACCATCTTTTATCATTTGCTGAGACAATAGATCTAGATCCTGCTGATGTCTTTCAACATGTCTTTCAACAACACTTCGCAAATCACTTATTGTGTGACCAGAGACTATTGAATTCAAGAAATTTGCAGCTTCCCTCATTGATGATGGTGTTTGTCCTAAAGGTGGGTTGAACATACGATTCTCAACATTTCCATCTTCTGTAACCAAAACTACTAATGCACGGTCAGGCGCCAAAGAAACAAATTCAATATGTTTAATTGGTGCCTCAGATTTTGGTGCCATAACAACGCTCGCCCCCTGAGTGAGGCCTGATAGCATCGTGCCAGCTTTATTCAAAACTGAAGACATATCATTTGGATAATCTAAGGAAGCATCAATTTCTTTTCGTTCTTGAGTGTTTATATCACCAACCTCTAATAAGCCATCAACAAAAAGTCTTAAACCGCTTTCAGTCGGTATACGTCCTGCTGAAACATGAGGCGCGTTCAGTAAACCCAAAAATTCTAAATCATTCATAACGTTTCTTATAGTAGCTGCTGAAACATTTTCGCTTAAACTTCGAGTTAACGTACGCGATCCTACAGGATCTCCAGTATTAAGATACGACTCAACCAATAGCCGAAATACTTCTTTACTTCGCTCATTAAGATCATCGATCGAATGTTGATTGGATTCTTTCACGTGTGCCCTTTCATGGGGTCAATATTATATTAAAAACCTTTCAAGACTAGGTCAATCTTGGTTTGCGCATAATGTCCATTACTTGTATCAACATTATATATAACAGGAGAAATATAATGCGCCCATCTGGCAGAGCCATTGACATAATGCGTCCAATTGAAGTTGAAGTAGGCTTTACTAAACATGCAGAAGGTTCATGTTTAATTAAATGTGGGGATACTCATGTTCTTTGCACGGCAAGTGTTGAAGACAGAACACCCCCTTGGCTTAGAAATACAGGAATGGGATGGGTCACAGCTGAGTATGGAATGTTACCTAGATCTACTGGCTCAAGAAATCGTCGAGAAGCTGCTTCTGGAAAACAATCTGGCAGAACACAAGAAATACAAAGACTTATTGGAAGATCACTTCGTGCTGGGATTGATCGCTTAACACTTGGCGAGAGACAAATTACTGTAGATTGTGATGTGTTACAGGCAGATGGTGGTACCAGGTGCGCGTCAATAACTGGAGGCTGGATTGCATTAAGATTAGCTATAAATGCAATGATCAAAGCAGGTGATTTAAAAGAAGATCCTCTTACAGAACATGTTGCGGCGGTATCATGTGGAATATATGGTGGTCAGCCTATTTTAGATTTAGATTATGCTGAGGATAGCGAGGCTGGAACCGATGCAAATTTTGTAATGACAGGTTCAAATGGCCTAGTTGAAATACAAGGTTCTGCAGAAGGCGCAACATTTGATCGAACCGAATTTAACAGTTTAATGGATTTGGCTGAAAAAGGTATTTCAGAGCTTATAATAGCACAAAAAGCAGCCATATCTTAATGCGAAAACTAAATGAAAAACAGATTGTTTTAGCAAGCCACAATAAAGGTAAACTTAAAGAAATAGGGCATTTATTAAAGCCTTTTGGAATATCTGTAATATCCGCTAGTGATTTAGGCCTAGATGAACCCGAGGAAACTGAAAATACCTATGCAGGCAATGCGCGCATAAAAGCGCATTTTGCTGCAAAAGCTTCAGGTAAGCCTGCGTTGTCTGATGATAGTGGATTTTCGGTAGAGATTCTTGATGGTGCTCCTGGTGTATACAGTGCTGATTGGGCAGAGACATCAAATGGAAGAAATTTTTCAATGGCTATGTCAAAAATATGGGATAAGATTCAGCATGCTGAAAAGCCATGCAAAGCAAAGTTTTGTTGCACTTTATGTTTAGCATGGCCTGATGGACATGATGAGTTATTTGAAGGATCTATCAATGGCGAGATAGCGTGGCCCCCTAGGGGTAATAATGGATTTGGGTATGATCCAATGTTTATTGCTGAAGGAATGCATCAAACTTTTGGAGAGATGTTACCCACTGATAAGCATTTAATAAGCCATAGAGCTGATGCATTTAAGAAATTAATAAAAACTTTCGAAAAGGAATAAAATGTGATGAATAAACTTATTTCAAGCGGCTCTTCATTTGAAGAAAAACTAGGTTATAGTCGTGCGGTAATAAGAGGTGACTGGGCATTTGTTTCTGGAGTTACGGGCTATGATTACAATACAATGGACATGCCCAATAACATTGCTCAACAAGCATCTAATTGCTTTAAAACAATCCAAACATCACTTAATGAAGGTGGGTTTTCATTGTCTAATACTGTCCGGGTGCAGTATACACTGACAAATCCAGATTTGGTTGACGAAATAGCACCAGTTCTAAAAAAATATATGGGTAACATTAAACCTGCTGCTACAATGATCATTGCAAGCATGATAAAACCAGAGATGTTAATTGAAATTGAAATTACAGCACTAAAAAATTGATGGACGATTGGGAAAATGGAGGCTTTGGTATTTATATACATTGGCCCTTTTGTGCTGCAAAGTGCCCATATTGTGATTTTAACTCTCACGTACGTAAATCTGTTGACCAAAGCAGGTGGCTCTCAGCAATATGTTTAGAATTAAAAAATAGTGCAATCCGTACTAGAGGAAGAACTGTAAATACAATATTTTTTGGTGGTGGCACCCCAAGCCTTATGGAGCCAGAAACTGTTGCTGGTATTATTAAAGAGATCGCTAAGCTATGGGTTTTAGCCTTAGACATAGAAATATCTTTAGAGGCAAATCCTACATCTGTAGAGGCTCAAAAATTTTCTGATTTTAGAAAGGCTGGGATAAATCGTATTTCAATGGGAATTCAATCGCTTCGTAACGATGACCTAAAAGCTTTAGGTCGAATGCATAGCGTAAACGAAGCGCGTAAAGCATTTGATATAGCTAAAGATAATTTTAAAAGGGTCAGTTTTGATTTAATCTATGCACGTCAGGATCAATCGAAGGTTGATTGGGAAATCGAACTTAAAGAAGCAAGTTCAATGGCAGTTGATCACTTATCATTATATCAGCTTACAATTGAAGATGGCACTAGATTTGGCGATCTTTACGAGCGTGGAAGTTTAAAGGGAATGCCAAATGACAGTTTAGCGGCTGATATGTATGACATTACTCAAGAAGTTACATTACAAAATGATATGCCTGCATATGAGATTTCCAATCATGCAATTGAGGGTGCTGAGTCACGTCATAACCTAATTTATTGGCGATATGGCGATTATATAGGTGTGGGACCTGGTGCACATGGCAGAATTTCGGAAAATGGAAATAAAATCGCAACAACAACTATAGAAAATCCAGAGAATTGGCTTAGGGGTGTCGAACTAAATGGAACATCAACAATAGATGATGAAGTGATTAATCATATCGATCAGGCATCTGAATATTTGATGATGTCTCTACGGTTAATTGAAGGTGTTGATATGGAAAGATATAAAAAAATATCTGGCGTAGCCTTAGACAACAAACTCATTGATAAAAATATAGAAAATGGCTTAATAAAAGTTATTAATAATAACTTAATTGCCACACAGCGTGGTAGAATTATTTTAAATACATTAATAAAAGATTTATTAATTTAAAGATTGGTTTGCCTTTAATTATGAGAATAATTTGGTTAATTTTTGGGTATATTACCCTAATTTTGGCAATTCTGGGTGTTATTTTGCCTTTATTACCAACTGTCCCTTTTTTATTATTAGCAGCGTTTTGTTTTGCACGCTCCTCAGAGAAAATACACAAATGGCTGATAAGTCATCCTAGATATGGACCACCAATTTATAATTGGCAAAATAGTGGCTCAATAAATCTTAAATCAAAAAAATTAGCCACAATTTGTATGGTTTTTGCACTTATTTTGCCTATATATTTGGGTTTAAACTGGTTTATAATTATAATTCAAATAATAGTATTATCATGTGTATTGATTTTTATTTGGACCCGTCCATCAACATAGAACAAAGTTTATCTAATTCATCTAAATCATTATATGAAATTATAAGTTTTCCACTTCCTTTTATTTCTTTGTGATCGATAGATACCTTCATTTTAATATTGGTGAATAAATCAGCTTCAAGAGCACGCGTATCAGCATCTTTTCTATTTATTTTTTTATTCAAGTTTTTTCTATCAAGCCTTTGTTTTACATATATTTCTGCTTTGCGGACTGACATGTTTTCTTCAATCATTATATTAGCTAACGCAAGCGCTTGTTTGTGTCCCACTAGTGTTCTTGCATGCCCTGAAGAAAGACTACCAACTCGTACATATTTCAATACTTTTTCAGGTAAATTTAATAATCTCAATAAGTTTGCTACATGGCTTCTACTTTTCCCTAAACCAGTTGCAACTTGTTCTTGTGTATAATTGAAATTATCAATAAGCGCCTTATACGCAAGTGCTTCCTCAACTGGATTTAAGTTAGACCGTTGTACATTTTCAATAATGGCTACTTCTAATAACTCTTCGTCTGTAAAATCGCGCACGACCACTGGTACTTCATGTAACTGCGCTTTTTGAGCCGCTCTCCATCTACGTTCTCCAGCTACTATCTGATACAAATCATTATTTTCCTTAGAGACACGAACAATTATGGGCTGAATTATTCCTCGTGATGCAATAGATCGCGTCAAATCTTCTAAATCTTCTTTGTTGAAGTCTTGGCGAGGTTGATTGGGGTTCGCTATAACTTTTTCTATAGGCAACATATTACTTGATGTATTTGAGACTGTATTAGAAATAATTTTTGTGTCATGATCAATATCTGCCATTAAGGCTGATAACCCACGGCCAAGTCCCTTACGATCTTTTTTCATACTCATTTCTCTATCCAATAACTAAAATTATTTTTGCTTTTTCTTATCACGTTTTAAAAATTCATCACCTAATGCTATATATGCTTCTGCTCCACGACCCAAAGCATCGTATTCTAAAATAGTTTCACCATAAGATGGTGCTTCTGATAGTCTGACGGTGCGTGGTATTATAGTTTTATAAACTAAACTTTTTAAATTATCACGAACGTCTATTTCAACTTGCTGGGCAAGTTTAACCCTTCTATCAAACATAGTTAATACTACACCATCAATAAATAATTCTGTTCCTAGGGCTTCACGAACTTCCCTAACGGTCAGAATAAGTTGTGATAAACCCTCAAGGGCGTAAAATTCTGACTGTAACGGCACTAAAACAGAGTCACTTGCAGCAAATGCATTAATTGTAAGTAAGTTTAACGATGGTGGGCAATCAATAAAAATGTAATCAAAGTGTCTAATTCCTTCTAGAGAATTTCTTAACCTTATAAGCCTTCCCTTGTCATTCATAAGCTCAGCATCGGCTGAACTGAGGTCTGTGTTTGATGTTACAATTGATAAGTTTTTTACGTTTGTTTCAACTATTGCTTTTTGTATATCAACTCCATCAACCAACACATCGTAAGCTGTAAATTCTCTATCATCTGGAGATATACCGAGACCTGTCGATGCATTGCCTTGAGGATCTAAGTCTACAACAAGAACTTTATGCCCATTTCGAGCAATTGCTGCTGCCATATTTATAGCTGTTGTCGTTTTACCAACCCCTCCTTTTTGGTTGGCAATAGACACTACTCTTTTAAGTTTTACTGGCATGCGCAACCTCCATCAACTGCAGCACACAGCCTGAGGTGTGTGTAATACTCTGGGATTCTTTAGATAAAAAAATCCATGATTTTTTTGCTTCAATTAATTCACTTGCGCAAGCATCACCTTTTAAAAAAAGGCAAATGCCCTTCTTTTTGAGAATATTCTTACTATAGTCCAATAGTTGTGAAACTGTTGCTAGTGCTCTGGCCGTTACCACATCAGCCTTCAAATCATCTACTTCTTCTATTCTTTTTGTAATTATCTCAACATTGATATTTGTTTCACGTGAAACATTTCTCATAAATGCACACTTTCTTGTATCACTTTCAATTAATACAACCCTTAGGTTTGGGTTTTTTTCCTTACCTATAATTGCTAAAACCAAACCTGCAAAACCTGCACCAGACCCAATATCAACAAGGGTTTTAGCGTTCTCTGGTATGTGAGGCCATAATTGTGCTGAATCTAAAAAATGTCTCTCCCACATATGATTTATTGTACTTTTTGAGACCAAATTTATGGTCTTATTCCATTTTTCGAGTAAGTTCGCATAAACCCTTAAGCTTTGAATTGTTTCACGTGAAACATCACAAATACACGTCAAATCAAACTCTGGCCCCGCATCACTCATGCAGTTCTCTTTACATCAAATTTTCTTATGGATGTAAGTATTAACGCCAAGCCTGCTGGGGTCATACCTTCAATTCTGCCTGCTTGCGCAAGAGATGTTGGTCGTGAATGCATAAGTTTTTGTTTTAACTCATTCGAAAGACCAGAAATGTCACTATAATTGAAGTTTTCTGGTATAATAAGTTTCTCATCTTTTCTCATAGCATTTACTGCTGCTGACTGACGGTCTATATAATTTATATAAATAGCGTCTTTCTCAAGTTGATCTCTTACTTCTTGATTTATCTTGGATAAGTCAGGCCACATACAACCTAATTTATCAAAACTTACATCTTTAAATGATAATAGCTCCATAGCAGATCTTCTTATTCCATCTTGCTTTATAGAAATGCCAGCTTTTTTAGCTTGGGTTGGAGTTATCAGATATGAATTTAATAAAATCTTTGCTTTATCAATCGCATCCATCTTCTTTTCAAAGATATATTGTCTTTTTTCACTTACGAGACCACACTCAAATCCCAAATTTGTTAATCTTTGGTCTGCATTATCTGCCCTGAGCGACAACCTGTATTCTGCACGGCTAGTAAACATACGGTAAGGCTCACTTACTCCACGCGTGACCAAATCATCAATCATAACACCTATATATGCCTGCGCCCTATCAAATATAATAGAGTCTTTACCAAGTGCAGCTCTTGCTGCATTTAAACCTGCCACGAGACCCTGTGCAGCAGCTTCTTCATAACCTGTTGTTCCATTTATTTGGCCTGCCAAATAAAGGCCGCCTATATCTTTAAGTTCAAGCGTATGTTTCAAAGCCCGAGGATCAACATAGTCATACTCGATTGCATAGCCAGGTTGTATAATTTTTGCATTTTCCAAACCCAACATAGAGTGAACATATTCATTCTGCACATCTTCTGGTAAACTGGTCGATATACCGTTTGGATAAATAGTATGGTCATTTAAACCTTCAGGTTCTAAAAATACTTGGTGACTATCTTTTTCTGAAAATCTAACAATTTTATCTTCAATAGATGGACAATACCGTGGTCCAACGCCATCTATTTTTCCACTATACATAGCTGATTTAGATAGGTTTTCTTGTATTATTGAATGGGTATTGGTATTTGTATGTGTGATACCACATTTTATTTGACGTGGGATGTCAGATTTTTTTGATAGAAAAGAAAACAGGGCTGGATCATCATCAGCAGATTGTGTTTCTAATACATTCCAATTAATTGATCTCGCATCTAGGCGAGGTGGGGTTCCTGTTTTTAAACGCCCAAGCGGTAATCCAAAGCTGTCTAATCTCTCTGCTAAAGGTATTGCAGGTTTATCTCCCATTCGACCACCCGGTCGGCTTACATCACCTATATGGATAATGCCTCTTAGGAAGGTTCCAGTTGTCAAAACAACGGTAGGAGCATTAATTTGGCTCTTATTTGAAAGGATTACCCCCCTAACTTTATTATTACACATAATTAAATCTGACACTTCAGATTCAATAATATCGAGACCTGCAACTCCTATAAATTCTTTTTGCATAGCTGCGCGATATAATGCTCTATCAGCTTGAGTTCTTGGGCCTTGGACAGCAGGGCCTTTTTTTCTATTCAACAATCTGAACTGTATGCCTGATTTATCTGCAACTCGACCCATTAACCCATCAAGCGCATCTATTTCCCGAACCAAATGCCCCTTTCCCAAACCACCTATCGCAGGATTGCAAGACATCTCTCCAATTGTTTTGAATTTATGTGTAATAAGTGCAGTTTTTGCTCCTGATCTCCAAGCAGCGTGAGCTGCATCAGCACCAGCGTGACCACCCCCTATTACAATTACGTCATATTGTTTCACGTGAAACACCCATTTCAAATTTTCTTTGGTTTCTTATATACTTCAAATACACCATAAAGTGGAAGAGCTGAATCAAAATTGAGTTAACAAACAGGAACACTATTTACCCAAACAAAAACTAGAAAAGATTTCATCTAGTAAATCTTCAACTCCAACAGACCCAATCAGTGAGCTTAGTGTTTGTATTCCTTGGTGAAATTCTGAAGATGCAAACTCTGATAGTTCTAAGCTATCTACCATAAGAGCTTTACCTTCGTCTAAATATTTTTGTGCTTTTACCATTGCAACCCTGTGTCTTTCTCTTGTTGCTGTTTGGGCACCCACACATAGGTCTTCAAGTATATCAGAAATTATTTTTAATAAAGAATCTAACCCTTCACCTGATTTTCCTGAAATAGATAGAATATCAGTTTTGTCCAATAAATCCGATTTTCCAATTACGATAATATCATTAAGTTCTGGCTTCAGTTTTAATTCATTGACTGTACCATCGTGCGTAATAAATACTCTAATATCAGCATTTTTTGCCCTTGTTTTTGCTAATTCAACACCTATTTTTTCAACCTTATCAGTAGTTTCTCTTAATCCTGCTGTATCTAATAAAGTTACTGCAAACCCATTTATATCCATTTTCACTTCTATAACATCACGTGTTGTTCCGGCCACATCAGATGTAATTGCCGCATCTCGTCCCGCTAATGCGTTTAACAATGTAGATTTACCAATGTTAGGAGGCCCAACTATTGCTACTTCAAAACCCTCCCTTATTCTTTCGGCTGCAAAAGATCCGTCAATTTCAGATTTTATTTCTATTTGGGTTTTATTAATTAAGTCTAGAACTTCAGGAGTAACGTCGGTTGGTATGTCTTCATCAGCAAAGTCAATTGTAGCCTCTATAAGACTTACAGCACGTATTAAATCTTTTCTCCATATTTGTACTTTTTTAGATAGAGCGCCATCCATAGACCTTACTGCTAGGCGACGCTGAGCTTCGGTTTCCGATTCAATCAAGTCAGCAAGACCTTCAACTTGTATTAAATCTAGGTTTCCATTTTCTAAAGCTTTTCTTGTAAATTCACCTGGCTCCGCAATTCGAAAGTTTTCTAGGCTACTTAATGTTCTTAAAATGTGTGAAACAACTGCAATGCTACCATGACAATGAATTTCTACTGTTTCATCGCCCGTAAAACTGGCACTTTTTTTAAAAGTTAATATTAATACCTCATCAATAACACTATTATTGCTATCATAAATTTTTCTTAGACATTTATTATTTGATGATAAGTTTTTTCTTAATATTTTTTCTACGGAAGTAATAGAATTATCACCTGATATTCTTATAACAGATACACCAGCTCTTCCCTTTGCGCTGGCTAGTGCAAAGATAATATCATTCATTTAAAACCCTTAAGTATATTTATCTTATGTGTTCATTGAATCAAAAAATTCTGAATTTGACTTTGTAGCTTTGAGTTTTCCAAGTAAAAATTCAACTGCGTCTGTAGTTCCCATAGGGTTTAAAATCCGACGCAACACAAATGTTTTGGCTAAATCTGTTGGATCTACTAATAGTTCCTCTTTTCGCGTACCAGATTTCAATATATCAATCGCAGGGAATACACGCTTATCTGCAACCTTGCGATCGAGTACAACTTCAGAATTACCCGTACCTTTAAACTCTTCAAAAATAACTTCATCCATTCTAGATCCAGTTTCTATTAAAGCAGTTGCAATAATTGTTAAAGATCCACCTTCTTCTATGTTCCTTGCTGCTCCAAAGAAGCGCTTCGGCCGCTGTAGAGCATTAGCGTCTACGCCACCTGTAAGAACTTTACCTGAAGAGGGTACAACAGTATTAAATGCTCTTCCCAACCTTGTAATTGAATCTAATAATATAACTACATCACGTCCATGCTCAACAAGTCTTTTTGCTTTTTCAATAGCCATTTCTGAAACTGCTACGTGACGTGTTGCTGGTTCATCAAATGTAGAAGATATTACTTCGCCTTTTACAGATCTTTGCATATCTGTAACTTCTTCAGGACGTTCATCAATTAATAGCACTATAAGGAAACATTCCGGATGATTTGCTTCTAAAGATTTTGCTATATTTTGTAATATAACTGTTTTTCCCGTCCTTGGTGGTGCAACAATTAAAGATCTCTGTCCTTTTCCAATAGGAGATACAAGATCAATTAATCTTGCTGTTTTATCTTTAATTGTAGGGTCCTCTATTTCCATTTTTAATCGTTTATTTGGATATAGTGGTGTTAAATTATCAAAATGCACCTTATGTTTTGCAGCTTCTGGATCAGAAAAATTAATTTGTGTCACTTTTGTCATTGCAAAGTAACGTTCACTTTCCTCTGGCTGTGAAATCCAGCCCTCAACGGTATCACCAGTTCTTAAAGAATGTTTGCGTATCATTTGTGGAGATACATATATATCTTCAGGACCAGGTAAATAATTTGCCTGTGGCGATCTTAAAAAACCAAACCCATCAGACATCACCTCCATTACACCATCACCAGATACTTCAGCACCATCTTCTGACTTTTCTTTTAAAATGGCGAACATCATTTCACCTTTACGCATTGTTGATGCGTTTTCTATTTCTAAAGTCTCAGCTACTTTTAATAAGTCAGCTGCAGATGTTGCTTTCAATTCAGAAAGATTTACTTTTTCTTTTTCCATATTTTAACCACGAAATAATTACCTGAATAAATTTTAGGTGTTTAACTTTAAAAATGTTTTTGGCTGCAATCTATATTAGTGTGGGTCACCAGATTGTATATATAGTAGATATTTTAACTGTATTAATTTGTCAAATTCAAAAAGGTCTTACAATTACCATTATTATGATTATTATCATTAATGCTGTAGGTATTTCATTTAAAAATCTATATTGTTTTCCAGAATATTGAAAAATACCTCTTTCTAACAATTTATGTTGTTTGATTAAGAAGCCATGAAATCCACTCATTAAAATAACAGAAATTAGTTTTACCCAGATCCAGATTTCTGACCAGTCAATTATATTAGGCGTTAAGGCTAATATAATACCGAATATCCAAGTAACGACCATCGCTGGATTCATTATACGTTTTAATAATAGATATTCCCATTTTATGATTGTCTCTTCTGCATTCAAATGTATGGATTTTGTTTCTACGTGATAAACATATAATCTTGGTAAATATAATAGACCTGCCATCCAAGAAATTACTGCAACTAAGTGTACAACTTTTATCCAAGGATAAAGCGTATTTAAAACATCCATATTATTTTTCTCTAAGCAAATTTCTTAATATAAATACTATAATATATATATTAAGAAATAATAGTTGTTTGTAGTATATGCTGTGGAAAGTGGGGATTATATTTAAGTAACACTGTTACTCACAAAAATAATGAACCCATACTCTGTAAACAAAGTTATACACAAGGTGTGGAAAAATAACTAAACTATTGATATATATAACAATATCTAGAATCTTTAAAATGTATAACTAAGAATAAAAAGTGACTAAAAAGCTATCCACAAGCTTGAAAAAATAAAAGAATTTTTTATTAACACCTAATAAAATGTTAAGTTTTTGGGAAACGTGTTAATTGTTTTAAAAAAAAATCATTTAGATGTTGATAACAATTATTTAAACACATCTTATCCACATATTATAAACAACAGATAATAATAAATATTAAAGGTATTAAGTGAAACAGAAAATTATTCTAGCATCAGAATCTAAAATAAGAAGAAAATTATTGCTACAAGCAGAAGTTAATTTTCAATCGATTGCGGCTAAAATTGATGAAGATACGATAAAAGAATCCTTAAAAAATGAAGATGCAAAACCAAAAGATATTTCAGATGCATTAGCTGAATATAAAGCAATAAGAGTAGCTAATAATTTTCCTACAGATATAATTATAGGATGTGATCAAATTTTAGTTTGTAATAATGAAATTATATCTAAAGCACGAACCTTAAACGAAGCAAAAGAAACACTCAAATTATTAAGAGGTAAATCACATCAATTATTATCTTCAGCTGTTATTTATGATAATAATAAACCCGTGTGGAGGACTACTTCTAGGGCCCAACTATTCATGAGAGATTTTACAGATGAATATTTAGAATATTATATTCAAACATCAGGGACAGATATTTTATCTTCAGTGGGATGTTATTTATTGGAAAACAATGGCGTAAATTTATTTAATAGAATTCAAGGTGATTATTTTACTGTATTGGGATTTCCATTATTAGAGGTATTAGATTTTTTACGTAAGAGAGAGTTAATAAAAACATGATAAAGGCAGGTGTAGTAGGTTGGCCAATTGAGCAAAGCAAATCTCCAATAATACATAATTACTGGTTAGACAAATATGACATTAATGGTTCATATATTAAAATTAGTTTAAATCCTGAAAGATTTACATCGGGTATTAAAGAATTAATTGATGAAGGATATGCAGGAGTAAATGTAACAGTACCACATAAAGAAAATGCTTTAAGAATATCTACATTTGCCACAGACAGAGCAAATAAAATTGGTGCAGCCAACACTTTAATTTTTAAAGATAATAAAATTTATGCTGATAATACTGACGGTACAGGATTTATTGATAATTTAAAAAATTCAGCGCTTGAATGGAGAGCTAATGTAGGACCAGCAATGGTACTTGGTGCAGGTGGTGCAGCTAGATCTATAATATATTCGCTTTTAGCTCAAGGTACACCAAAAATTATACTAGCTAACAGAACATATGAAAGAGCAGAAAAGTTAGCAGATATATTTGGAAATAAAATTTCTGTTATTGATTGGAATAATATTAGTATACATCTTCCAAAAATAAACACTCTTATAAACACGACGGTACTTGGTATGGTAGGATCTAGTAGTTTAAATGTAGACTTAAACACACTAACGTCTAATACACTAGTAACGGACATTGTTTATAATCCTCTTATTACACCACTTATATTAAAAGCACGTAAGACAGGATGTACTACTGTTGATGGTTTGGGAATGTTGTTATATCAAGCTGTCCCAGGCTTTAAGAGTTGGTTTGGAGTAGAACCAGCTATTGACGAAATACTGCGAAAAAAAGTGTTGGCTGAATTATGATAAAGACATTTATTCTTGGGTTAACTGGTTCTATCGGTATGGGTAAGACCACTACAGCAGAAATGTTTCGTGATTTATCTATTGCTGTTTGGGATGCAGACGCTGCAGTACATGAATTATATACTAGTGATAGATCAACCATTGAAAAAATATATGATATTCTACCAGAATGTGTAACTAGTGCAGGAGTTGATAGGAATTTGCTAAAGAATGAACTTCTATCAAATAAAGACCTATTTTCAAAAATCGAGAATATTGTGCATCCTGCAATAAAAGAGCATCGGTCAGCTTTTATTGAAGCGTGTAATATATCAAACCAAAAATTAGCTGTTGTTGATATTCCCTTACTGTATGAAACAAAAGCAGATCAATGGTTAGATGCGGTATTAGTTGTTTCAATAGATGAAGAAACTCAGCGAAAAAGAGTAATGTCACGAAATGATATGAACGAAAAAACATTTGACTTAATTTTATCAAAACAATTACCTGATAAAATTAAACGAGATAGAGCGGACTATATAATTGAAACCAATTCTATAGTATACGTACAAGAACAAGTTCAGTCCCTAGTGAAAAAAATATTAGGTAATTTATAAAATGCGTGAAATTGTTTGGGACACTGAAACAACTGGTTTTGATCCATTTGCTGGGGATCGAATCGTAGAAATAGGTGCAGTGGAGTTAAACCAACACCTACCCACTGGCCGTGTGTATCACCAATATATTAATCCAGAGAGAGATATGCCGCCAGGTGCGTTTGAGGTTCACGGATTATCCATAGATTTTCTAAAAGATTTTCCTGTATTTAGTAATATAGCCCGTGATTTTATAGATTTTGTAGGCGACGCAACGTTGATTGCGCATAACGCAAAATTTGACATGAAGTTTATAAATGCTGAATTAAAAAATGCGAACCTGCCACAAGTACCACTAAACCAATCATTAGATACGCTTGAAATTGCTCGGAAAAAATTTCCTGGCGCCCAGAACTCATTAGATGCATTGTGCCGCAGGTTTAATATAGATAATTCAAGCCGCCAAAAACACGGTGCATTATTAGATAGCGAGATTTTAGCTGAGGTATACCTTGAATTAGTTGGCGGAAGGCAGCCAGACTTCTCACTTAGTCTAGTGGGGCAATCGAAGTTAGAAAGCACCTCAGATAGTTCTTATGCGGCTTTATCAAGACCAAAGAAATTAAATAGTTTAGTAACGGATGTTGAAAAAAAAGCACACAATGATTTTATAAAATCATTGTGTGCTTCTGCAATTTGGAATAAAAAAACATAACATTTAAGAAGTTATTATGTCTATTAGTTCACTGTTGCTTTTTCCGCGGCCTGTCTTTGAAGTTCACTTCGATAAAGCGCCATAAAATCAATTGGGTCGACGTTAAGTGGAGGGTATCCGCCATCAGCAGTAGTATTTCTAACTATCTGCCTGACAAATGGGAAAAGCATTCTGGGACACTCAATCATCAAAAATGGGTGCAACTGCTCTTCGGGTACATTTTCAACATGAAAAACGCCAGCGTAATCTATTTCTAATAAAAAGACTTTCTTTTCGTTTGAATCTGCATTGACTGTAAGTTTTAATATTACTTCGTAATTGTCGCTGTCACCTTTTCTTGCATCAAGGTTCACTTGAACATTAATCTCTGGAGAAGATGAATCCCCTAGGTTTTTTTGGGCAGCAATATTTTCAAATGACAAGTCACGAATATATTGATGTAAACACTTCATTGATGGTGCTTTCGGGGGTGTTTTTTTTTCTTCTTTTTCAGCCATAGTCCAACTCCGTATATCGTCGGGAATCCGTCTAACAATTATTAACTTAAGTAACAATCACTCATTGGTATTTTAAGTAATTTAGTTAGAATCTTTTGTTTCATTATCGACCACAGTGTAATCTGCGTCATATACATCCGCTTTATCAGAGGAATCGGTATGTTTTGTATTAAAAGTGTTAATATTCATTTTATTTGCAAGTTTTTCTGCACCTAAATTTATTAAAAAAGATCTAAATCTTGGAACCAATAATAAAATACCAAATGCATCAGTAAAGAAACCTGGAGTAAGTAAAAAAACACCAGATATTAATATCATAGCCCCATGTATAATTTGCTTCATTGGGTTTTGACCTAAATGAAGAGAGTTTTGCAGCGTGCCAAGGGCTGATAATCCTTGAGATTTTAATAATGTAGTTCCAAGAATTGCTGTAAGGAGCACTATTGCTAAGGTTGGGTATAATCCTATGGCTCCTCCCACTTGTATAAACAATGCAATTTCAATAATTGGTATTGCAATAAATATTATAAGCATAAACATTTTATATCCTCACTAATTACTCTGTCTTCTAGTGGACTATCGTCCTTGGGTGAACTAGATATGTGATAAATGTACTTATTACTAGTATTATATATAAAATTTAAAGGCTTGATATGAGTGACCCAATGTTTCAACTTGTTATTTTAGGCGTTATTGCGCTTTTCGTTATATTACGTTTGCGTAGTGTACTAGGTACGCGATCAGGATTTGAACCTACAAACGTACCTAAACCCACATTTCAAAAAGAAAAGACACCGACAGAAGAGAATGACAATAAAATTGATAGAGACATTGCTGATTATGTATCAGTTGATAGTCCTTCTGGAAAAGCACTTTCTCAAATGAAAAAAGCTGAATCAAATTTTCTAGTGACTGAATTTATTCAAGGTGCAGGACAAGCATATGAAATGATATTAATAGCGTTTGAAGAGGGTGATCGAGATGGTTTACGACCGTTCTTAGCAGACGATGTTTATGATAGCTTTGAATCAGTTATAACAGAACGTGAAAAAGCACAGTTAAATATTGATGCTACTTTTATTGGGCTTAGAGAAATTAAATTAACGTCTGCTGAATATGACTGGCGTGCCAAAGAGGGTGAAATTACACTAAGTTTAGTTGCTGAACTTACAACTGTTGTAAAAAATATTAATGATGAGATAATTGAAGGCGATAAAAATAAAATTAAGAAACAAAAAGATACTTGGACATTTTCTCGAATAATGGGAAATGATAATCCAAATTGGACATTAGTAGCAACTGGTGAATAATAACTTTTATTTGATTATATTTACAGATTAGGGAAATAAATAAGTGGTTAAAAAAACTCTAAAGACCCTTAGTCAAGAAGACTTAGAGCTTTGGAAAAAAATTACTGTTCAATTAAAACGCAATAACCCTGAAGTACTAATTAAAAATAACATTTCAGGGTTTAAAATAAAAAAAACAACAAAATCTTTGCCCAAAGCTCCAGAATTAAAACCATTTTTTATTGGTGAAAAAGTTTCAAAAAAAGAAACACTTACTTTTCCAGACTTTAATAATGATAATAAAAAATCATCCCCTAATATGGATAAGAAAAACTTTAATAGATTACTTAAAGGTAAAATGGAAATTGAAGGAACGATAGATTTACATGGTTTGACAGCAGACCAAGCAAAAATAAAATTGATAGCATTTATAGACCGTTCTTATACATTGGGAAAAAGGTTAATAATAGTGATTACTGGAAAAGGTAAACACAAAGGGTACGATGAATTTCAAAGGCCAATAAATGGTGTCTTAAGACAAAGCTTACCCGATTGGTTAAGTGGGCCTTCAGTTTCTGATAAAGTTTTACAGGTTACACAAGCGCAACCTAAACATGGTGGAACAGGAGCCTTCTATGTTTATTTAAGACGCAAAAGATAAAGTTTTATTTTATATTAAAATTTAAAGAACATACCTTGATAAATCGTTGCTTCGTGCCAACTCACCTAGATGTTTTTCTACAAACTTAGAATCTACCTTTATACTTTCACCTGATCGGTCTGGCGCTGTGAAACTCAGCTCTTCAAAAACACGTTCAATAATTGTATGTAATCTGCGTGCACCAATATTTTCAATACTTTCATTTACCTCTGCTGCTATCTTTGCTAAAGCTGCAATCCCACCTTTAGTAAAAGAAACATCAACGTTTTCTGTGGCCATCAATGCAGAATATTGTCTTGTAAGTGCATTGTCCGTTTCAGTAAGTATTCTTACGAAATCTTTTTCGGTAAGCGCTCTTAATTCAACGCGAATAGGTAATCGACCTTGTAATTCTGGAAGTAGATCTGATGGTTTAGCTATATGAAAAGCGCCTGAAGCAATAAATAATATGTGATCTGTCTTTACTGGTCCGTGTTTTGTGGAAACAGTCGTGCCCTCAATCAGTGGTAGCAAATCGCGTTGAACGCCCTCCCGAGATACATCTCCTCCCCGAGCATCAGTTTTTGCACAGACTTTATCAATCTCATCAAGGAAAACAATTCCATTTGCCTCGACTGCTTCGACTGCTTCTTTTGTTACTGCTTCTTGGTCAACAAGCTTGTCGGCCTCTTCATCAATTAATATTTTATAGCTATCTGCTATTTTAATTTTTCGCTTGATGGTTCTACCACCCATTGCCTTACCGAATATTTCGCCAATATTCATCATTCCCATACCTGGTTGACCAGGAATATCTACCATGCCACCCATTGGATTAGTGGTATCAGTTAAGTCTAGTTCTATTTCCTTGTCGTCTAATAAACCCTCACGTAATTTTTTTCTAAAGACATCACGAGTTTGTTCTCTTGCGTCTGAGCCACACAAAGCATCCAACACACGATTTTCAGCATTGTTGTATGCACCTGCATTAACTTTTTCACGTTTATTTTCTTTAATCATAACAATTGCGCTATCGACAAGATCTCGAACAATTTGCTCAACATCTCGACCAACATAGCCAACCTCTGTAAATTTAGTCGCTTCAACCTTTAGAAATGGTGCATTAGCTAATTTAGCTAACCGACGACTAATTTCTGTTTTTCCAACACCAGTTGGACCAATCATTAATATATTTTTTGGATAGACTTCATCTCTGATATCATCATCTAGTTTGTTTCTTCTCCACCTGTTGCGAAGTGCAACTGCAACCGATCTTTTAGCATCATTTTGACCAATAATAAAACGGTCTAACTCTGATACGATTTCTCTAGGCGTTAAATTTGTCATTTAGATATTTTCTCAACTGTCATATTGCCGTTTGTAAATACGCAGATTTCAGCCGCTATTGTTAAAGACTTTTTAGCAATAGCTTCTGCATCTTGTTCACTATCAATCAATGCACGAGCAGCTGCTAATGCAAAGTTTCCACCTGAACCAATAGCAGCTATTCCATGTTCAGGCTCCAGAACGTCACCTGCACCAGTGATTACGAAAATATCAGAACCATCAGTTACAATTAGCATTGCTTCCAAATTTTTGAGATATTTATCCATTCGCCAATCTTTTGCTAAAGAAATAGATGCTTTAGCCAATTGTCCTGGAGAAGCTTCAAGTTTTGCTTCTAATCGTTCTAGGAGTGTGAATGCATCTGCTGTAGAACCAGCAAAACCACATATCACATCATGACCACCAGGTGAGATCCGGCGCACTTTTTTGGCTGAGCCTTTGATAACTGTATTACCGAGACTGACTTGACCATCTCCAGCAATAACAACATCATCGCCTTTTTTGACACCAATGATGGTCGTTCCATGCCAACCAGGAAATTTAGATTGTTCCATAATATTATTCTTTTTATAATTATTAAAAAGATTATTTCTAATTAATGAACTAGGATCAAGTAATAAATATCTAAATAAAATTACATATAATTTATAAAAAAGTGCCATATTTATTAAAATATGGCACTTTAAATAATATAAAGTTGATTAATCTAGTTTACGCTCAATCTCTTCTGTTTCAAATATCTCGATTACATCACCAACTCGGATATCTTCATAGTTTTCAAAGGCCATTCCACATTCTTGACCCATATGTACGTCTTTCACTTCATCTTTAAATCGTTTGAGTGTCTTTAATCTGCCTTCATGTATTACAACATCATCTCGTAACAATCTAACTCCAGCTGCACGGCGAGCTAAACCTTCAGTAACTTCACACCCACCAATTTTACCGACGCCAGTAATTTTGAAAACTTCTTTAATTTTTGCATAACCGATGAAAGTCTCTCGAACCTCAGCCGATAACAATCCAGATGCAGCAGCTTTAATATCGTCAACTAAATCATAAATTATTGAATAATAACGAAGCTCGACGCCTTTCTGATTGGCAGAGGCTCGAGCTGGTGCATTTGCACGTACATTAAAACCAATAATAGGTGCCCCAGACGCTTCAGCTAAAGTTACGTCTGACTCAGTTATAGCCCCAACACCTGAGTGAAGAACACTAACTCTAACTTCTTCATTTCCGATTTTTTCCATCGCTTGAACAATGGCTTCTGTTGAGCCTTGGACATCAGCCTTAACCACTATAGGTAGAACTGATACATTTTGATCTGCTTTGGCTTTTGCCATTAACTGATCAAGTGTGGTTGCAGACCCTGCAGTAGCCTTTTTATCTTTTGCTGCTTGTGAGCGATAATCAGCAATTTCACGTGCTTCAGCTTCCGAGGTAACAACATTCAAAACGTCTCCTGCGGCTGGTGTACCGTTTAATCCTAACACTTCAACAGGTACTGATGGTTTTGCATCCGTCACCGTTTTTCCTTGGTCGTTGATTAAAGCCCTTACTTTGCCCCATTGCTCACCCACAACAAAGATATCGCCTTTGCGAAGTGTGCCGTTTTTAACGAGTACAGTAGCAACTGGTCCACGGCCTGTATCAAGCTTAGCTTCTATGACAGCTCCGTGTGCTGCACGATCTGGATTAGCCTTTAACTCAAGTAATTCTGATTGCAACGCAATCGCCTCTAATAATTCATCTAGCCCTGTACCTTTAAGAGCAGAAATCTCAACATCTTGTACTTCACCAGACATTGCCTCAACAACAACAGAATGTTGTAAAAGATCAGTTCTAACCCGCATAGGATCAGCAGCTTCATGATCCATTTTGTTAATGGCAACAATTAATGGAACATCAGCGGCTTTAGCATGTGCTATTGCTTCAATTGTTTGAGGCATTACGCCATCATTTGCTGCTACGACTAAAACAACTATGTCAGTAACTTGAGCTCCACGTGCTCGCATTGAAGTAAAAGCAGCATGTCCTGGTGTATCTAGAAAAGATAATAAAGTACCATTATCTGTAGTTATTTGATATGCACCAATATGTTGCGTTATTCCACCAGCTTCACCTGACACTACATTTGTTTTACGGAGTGCATCTAATACAGATGTTTTACCATGATCAACGTGCCCCATAATTGTAACTACCGGAGCGCGTGGTTTTAAGTCTTCGTCATTATCTTCAGTCAGCTTTATAGCGTCTTCAACATCAGCATCCGAAACACGAACAACCTTATGTCCAAACTCTTCAACTATTAATTCAGCAGTATCAGCATCAATAGTTTGGTTTTGTGTAGCCATAATTCCATTCGTCATAAGGGATTTTACGACTGCAGCTGTTTTTTCAGCCATACGGTTTGCTAATTCTTGAACTGTAATTGCTTCTGGAACTTGTACATCACGAACAACTTTTTCACGTTCGCCCATATTGTCAGCAGCCATTTTGCGGCGTTCGCGATCTTGCTTTCTTTTTATTGAAGCTAAGGATCGTTGCCTATTTCCACCGCCACCTAATGCTTGATTTATAGTAAGCTTTCCTGATCTTCGACGATCATCACCACCTTTTTGGTTACGTGGTTGAGGTTTATTTTCTTTTCGAGGGGCATCTTCTCTTTTTGGTGCTATCCGATCACCAGCCTCTGCTTTCAAAGCAGCTGCTTGAGATGCGGCAGGGTCATCTTCTGGGACGGTTTTTTCAACTTTTACTTTTTTAGGTGCATCTGCAGGTTTATTTTTTGCTTCTAAAAGCAGGCGAGCTTTTTCAGCGCGCTCTTCTTCAACACGTTCTTTCTCGTCTCTTACCCGACGTCTTTCGGCCCTTTCGGCTTCACGAGTTTTTGTTTCAGCCTCTTCACGTGCTTTACGATCGTTCTCTTGAGCGGCTGCAGCCATTAAAGCCTTTTTACGTCTATCAAGCTCTAAGTCAGATACGCCTGCAGGACGTGGTCCACCAGAAGCGTCTGCGCCACCTTTTCCAGGCACAATTACACGTTTCCTTTTTTTCTCAACAACAACAGATTTACTGCGCCCATGAGAAAAGCTTTGTTTTACGTGGCCTGGTCCAGAACTATTGCGCAGTCCTAATGGTTTTTTATCGTCACTCATTCGTAATCACCTTTCTGTGCTGAATCTATCAGCTTTTGTCCAATTTGCGAATACCTGCAAGCCGGGTAGCCTCATAGCGAACTTTTTTTGTAAGTCCACCACCTGTCAGCGCCGCGTGTATCGCATAGTCTCGTCCAAATGCCAAACCCAATTCTTTTTGAGTTAAGCAGTTAAAATATACATTTTTTCCTTCTGGAGACCGTAGTTTTCCCAATTGTCTCTCTGAGCCGTCACTTGCTTGAATTAAGAGTTGCGCTTTTCCAGATATTAATGCGCCTTTTACAACCTCAAATCCACTAACTACTTGTCCACCTCTACGCGCTAAGGAAATAGTCTCTATTACTTTTTTTACTAATAAATGTTCTACTAACTCAAAAAGATTATCCGGAATAGTTGCTTGTTTTTTTGCTGCTCGCGAAAATAGATTTTTCTTAATAGCTTCAAAAAGAGCATCAGATGATGCGCTTACCCAAATCCCGCGACCTGGAAGTTTTTCTGATAAATCAGGTGTAACCACGCCAGCGGGGCAAAGAACAAAACGAATAAGTTCTTCTTTTAAATGCGAACTTCCAAGCACAATACATTTGCGCTCTGGTTCATTGTTGCGTTTGGTTTGAATGCCTCTTGTCACAAGTTATACCTAAGACCTGAAACATCAGGTCTCAGCCCCCTCTGAATTAGTATCAGCATTTGCAGCTTCAGCTGCTGCAGCATCTTCTGCTAACTGTTCTTCAGTTACCCAACCTATTTGAAGCCTGGCTCGCATTATCATGTCTTGGGCTTCTTGAATGTTTACTTCAAAACTTTCTAGTACGCCGTCATCTTTGTGACGCTCACCATCAACAGTAGTATATCCGCCTGCTAACTCCCAGTCAGCACAAGTTGCAAAATCTTCTAATGATTTCACATCGTCTTTTCCTAATGCAACCAACATTTGTGGTGATAAGCCTTCAAAATCAATCAAATCTTGCGCAACACCTAATTCACGCGCTTCCGCAATTGATTTTGCATTAATTTCTTCTAAACTTTCTCTTGCACGGGCTTGAAGTTCATCAACAGTATCTTGATCAAAACCTTCAATCATTAAGAGTTCATCAGTTTCTACATATGCAACTTCTTCTAAGCTTGAGAATCCTTCTGATACTAAGAGTTGAGCCACAACTTCATCTACATTCATTGTATCCATAAATAATTGTGAACGTTCCTCAAATTCTTTTTGACGGCGTTCTGATTCATCAGTTTCCGTCATAATGTCTATGTCTAAACCTGTTAATTGAGAAGCTAATCTTACATTTTGGCCACGACGACCAATTGCTAAAGACAGTTGTTCATCTGGCACTACAACTTCAATACGTTCAGCATCTTCATCAAGTACCACTTTAGTCACTTCAGCAGGCTGTAAAGCATTAACTAAGAAAGTAGGAGCATCTTCATTCCATGGAATAATATCAATTTTTTCTCCACCTAATTCATTTACAACAGCCTGAACTCGTGAACCTCTCATGCCAACACAAGCTCCTACAGGATCAATTGAATTGTCAAAAGAAATAACACCAATTTTTGCTCTTGATCCCGGATCGCGCGCAACAGCTTTGATTTCAATTATACCATCATATATTTCTGGTACTTCCATTTTAAAAAGCTCAGCCATAAATTCCGGAGCAGTTCTAGAGAGAAAAACCTGAGGACCACGCATTTCAGAGCGAACTTCTTTTATGAAGGCACGAATTCTATCTCCATTACGAAACATTTCACGGTTAACAAGCTGATCACGGCGACAAACGGCTTCACCTCTTCCCACATCAACTATTACATTTCCGTATTCAACACGTTTTACTAAGCCGTTTATTATTTCACCTTGACGATCTTTAAATTCTTCATATTGACGATCTCGCTCTGCTTCACGAACCTTTTGTAATATTACTTGTTTGGCTGATTGAGCCCCAATACGACCAAAGTCCATTGGAGGTAATTTATCGATTATTAAATCACCAACTGATGGCTCTTCTTTGTGTGCTTTGGCTTCTTCTACTGTCATCTCAGTGTACATGTTTTCAGCCTCAGTACCTTCAACAACAACACGAACTCTTGTCATTTCTAGCTCGCCTGACTTACGATCAATAAAAGCACGAATATCAAGTTCTGCACCATATTTTGATTTAGCAGCTTTTGCATAAGACTCTTCCATAGCTTGTAAGACTAGATCAGGATCAATCATCTTCTCACGAGCAACTGAGTCTGCAATTTGTAAAAGCTCTAGACGGTTAGCACTAGTAATAGCCATAGTTTATTCCTCTTCTGTTTCTATGTCGTCGAAATCACTTTCAACTATATTCGTGCGGCCCTTTTGGGAAGCAGCCACTAATTCATCAGTCAACACTAATTTTGCATCTGATAACCATTCAAAATCTAAACCAATTGTTCCTTGCGGGATTTCAATTAGTACATCATTATCTTCAATACCACGTGATAAGCCTTTAAAGCGTCTCTGACCATCAATTAACTCAGAAGTTTCAACTTTTATTTCAAACCCATTCCATGTTTGGAAATCTTTTAATCTTGTTAAGGGTCTATCCATACCAGGACTTGATACTTCTAATGCGTATTCAGCTTCAATTGGATCTTCTACATCTAAAATTGCGCTAATTTCAGTTGATATTTTTGAGCAGTCATTAACATCAATACCGCCGTTTGGTTTATCTGCCATGATTTGTAAGGTTGTTGCTTTGCCTGACATCAATCGTATTCGCACAAGTTCGTAACCCAGGTCTTCAATTACAGGCTGAACAATACTTGCCATACGCTTGTCTATAGCTGATTTTGCAATTAGGTCTGACATTTTTCTCACATAAAAAAACGGGCTCACGGCCCGTCGTAAATTTCGATGGAAGGTTAGGGGTGGAGGCCAACCTTTCCGGTATATTTTTCTATTATAGAGATAATATAGTATGTGCAAGTAGATTCGATTTAACTTATTTGGCTATTTTTGGTTATAAACACTAGGATTTACCTTAAAAGTTAATTAATTTCATTTAAAATAATTGAAAGTACATAATGGAAAACAATGCAGCTAGATTTTTTTACTTAATAGGTTCTTCAATAATGGTTGTTTGGATTCTGTTTATTGGACAATCAATTTTATTACCAATAATTTTAAGTATTTTAACAGTATATATTTTGCTAACTGCTTCAGAAGCTATCGCAAAATGGCCAATGATGAATTACTTTTCAAAATTTATCCATCGATTAGTAGTTCTATTGATTTTCGTTTCTATAGTTGCGCTAATTTCTTTTATGATCTCAAATAATATAGAATATACTTTATCACAGTTACCAATTTATCAAACTAACCTACAAATTGTTGTTGATAACCTTGCTGAAGGATTCGGATTAATTAATGCACCTTCTTTAAATAAAATTATTGAAAACTGGTGGAAGAGTATTGATTTACAATCATTTGCTTTTAGGGCTTTTGGTTCAATTTCTTCAGTGGGTTCTATACTATTTATGACTGCTCTTTATGCAGGATTTTTACTTACAGAAGTAAATAATTTCAACGCTAAGATATCAAAAGCATTAGGCGGTGATGCTACTCAAGCTTTAGAAATAATATCAAAAGTAAATAACAGAATTGGTGTTTATTTAACAATTAAGACAATTATTAATATTATTTTAGCATCAATTTCGTTTCTAATAATGTGGGTAATGGGTATTGATAGTGCTGTTTTCTGGGCAGTTATGATAGGGTTTTTAAATTATATACCCTATGTAGGTTCAGCGATTGGTGTTGGTTTTCCTGTTGGATTAGCATTAGCACAATTTGGCTCTCTTCAATGGGCTATACTAGCTCTGGTATTATTAATGGCTGTGCAAACATATGTTGGAAACATACTTGAGCCTAAAATGATTGGGAAATCAGTAAATCTTTCTAGTTTTGTTGTATTGTTAGCTTTGGTTTTTTGGACAACTATATGGGGCTTGCCAGGAGCTATATTATCAATACCATTGACGTCTGCTCTAGTAATTTTATTGGCAGAGAACCAATCAACTAAACCATTTGCTGCTATGTTTACATCAGACGGTGATCTATAAATGGACCGTATGGCTGAAATGGAAATTTTTGTTGCTGTAGTTGATAGCGGTGGTTTTACGGAAGCTGCCAATAAGCTAAGACTTTCGAAGTCCTCTGTATCAAAACACATTGCTAGTTTGGAATCCAGACTTGGTGTAACATTACTAAACCGTACAACAAGAAATGTAAGCGCTACAGAAATTGGCATTAATTATTACCAAAAATGCATTAAGTTTCTTGAAGAGATTCAAGATGCTGATTTATCTGTTAAGGCAATGCAAACAGAAGCCCAAGGAATATTAAGAGTGTCTGTCTCAAATGATTTTGGGTCAAATCATTTAATTAATTGTATAACACCATTTATAAAAGCATATCCAAAAATAAAAATTCATATGACTTTAGATAATCGTTTTGTAGACCTTGTTTCTGAAGGTTTTGATTTAGCAGTAAGAATTGGAAATTTATCTGACAGTTCAATGAAAGCAAAAAAAATAGCCAATACAAAATTAGCTATAGTTGGTTCGCGGGATTATTTAGCTAGCAATGGCATTCCAAAAAAAATTGATGACTTATCTGATCATCAATTACTAAATTATTCATTTGAAAAAAGTAATAACTTTTGGCGAATACCTGGGCCTGATGGTGAAGAACGTCAAATTCGTGGAAAAGACAACTTAAGTGTAAATGATGGAAAATCTTTATTGATGGCTGCTGAAGCAGGATTAGGGCTAGCGTACTTACCATGCTTTATATATGGGGAGAAAATAAAAGATGGATCTCTTCAGAAAATATTAACCAATATAAAATTTCCAGAATTGGGTGTCTACGCTGTCTATCCTTCATCAGACTATATACCACCAAAACTCAGAGTTTTTATAGATTATTTAAGTTCGCATTTTAAAAAATCTGGTAATGAAATCTGGCGATCATAATTTAATTCTATAGTGATAGCTGCCTATTTCGGACATTTTTAAGTGTTCATAAAGGCTTTTTGCTGGAAAATTATTGTGGACAGTAATGACAGATAAATAATGTGCATCATTTAATGAGGCCCACCCTGCTATTTGCTGCATAATTTTTTTACCAAAACCCTGTCGTTGATTTATTTTTGAAACCTCAAGAGCATGGACCATTGCAATGGCATTATGAATAGCTACAAATGCTACTGCGATGTTATTAATCGTAACATAAGTCTTCAATACTTTTGTACGGGCCATTACATTTAATCGCATGTCATTAATATCACCATTTAGCCATAAGCTCTTCATTGCAGTGTTTGGTGATGTATGAAATTTACCATCGAATGTTTTAGCTAACAATTCAATGGGCAAACCAAATATGACAGATGGATCGATCAATTTATATCCTAATTTATGCAATTTATAATCTAAGATTTCATTTCCCTCCCTAATCATGAATAGTTTTTTTTGACCAAGAGCATTCATTAACTTTTCAGCTACTTCAACTTTCGCTGTAGGGCTATTTTGTATTGCTGCAGAGACCCTTTTACCGCCACCTGATCCATTCTTTATTTGCCAGCCATGGTGTAATTCAGTTGTTACAGATGGCCAGGTAAAATCAAGAACTTCATAAAGTGTTTCAATGCTTGGTTTCATTGTAATTTAAATGCAGATTTAATTTCTGTCTCAACATTTGAGATTAAGATTGTCTCTGTAGAACGTATAACAATATTTGCGCCATGCTTATTATCTTCATAAAACGGATACGAGCCAATAGATACATGAGGAAATTTATTCGCGATTACCCCCAACGGTTCAGCTATAATACTTTCTGGCAAATCAACTCTAATTGTTGAGCTAATCATTTCTGCACCTTTCTCTAATTTAGGCAATAACCAATCAATCATACTATTGAATACACTAGGCACACCAGCCATCACATGAACATTATCCATAGAAAAACCAGGAGCTTTTGAAATTACATTATCAATTAAAAATGCACCATCAGGTATCCTAGCCATTCGCAACCGAGCGGGAGTAAGGTCGTCAACTCCATTTTCATAATTTGTAGCTAAGATATTTTTTGCATCATCGCGAATACCTATTTCGACGTTAAATGCGGCAGCTATGCAATCTGCAGTTATATCATCATGAGTTGGGCCTATGCCGCCACTTGTAAAAACATGATCATACTTTGCCCGTGTTTCATTAACTGCAGCTATAATTTCTGACGATTTATCTGAGATTACCCTTACCTCTAGTAAGTCTATACCATGAATGGTAAGCTTTCCCGCTAAATTGAACATATTTGCATCTCTTGTTCGCCCAGATAAAATTTCATCACCTATTACGATCATTGCAGCGGTTGGATTGGTCATTTATATATTCCTTATGAAATTTGAAAGCTCCCTAATTAAGGGCACCTTAATAAAGAGATATAAGCGTTTTTTAGCAGACGTCACCCTAGAAAATGGATCTATAGTTACTGCACATGTAGCTAACCCTGGTTCTATGTTAGAATTATCAAGACCAGGATCAACAATCTGGTTGGAATTTAACAATAATCCAAAAAGAAAATTAAAATATTCATGGAAATTAATTGAAACTAAAAATACCTTTATAGGTGTTGATACTCACAATGCTAATAAAATAGTTAAAGAAGCTTTAGATAACGATTCACTAAACTTAAATCAAAAAAAATATCAATCAGAAGTAAAATATGGAGAAAACTCTCGAGTAGATTTTTTACTTCATTTTGAAAAATCACCTAAAATGTATTTGGAAGTTAAAAGTGTAACCCTATCGCGGCAAAAAGGATTAGTGGAATTTCCTGATAGTAAGACAATCCGTGGTGCAAAACATATGGATGAACTGGCTGATATGGTTAAAAGGGGTTTTCAAGCAACTATACTTTTTTTAGTACAGCGCTCAGATGGTGATTTGTTTAATATAGCGGAAGATATTGATCCAAATTATAATAAATCATACAAACATGCTATTAAAAGTGGTGTTAAAGTTTTATGTTATGATTGTGTTATTTCTAAAGTAGGCATTACAATTGGAAAAAGACTAGACTTGGCAAATGCTAGTAATTCTGTTTAATCAAAAACAAGTAACAACAAGGTAAATATTGTGAATATTAAACCCAGATTAAATGCAGATGGTATTACTATCCATACTTCTGAAGAATTCGAAGGAATGAGAAGATCTGGAGCGTTGGCTGCCAAAATATTAGATATGATAACTGATTTTATTGTTCCAGGAGTAACAACTGAAGCATTAGATACATTGATTCACGATTATATGATTGACGCAGGTGCTACACCCGCAACGCTAGGTTATCGCGGATATACAAAATCCAGTTGTATATCCCTTAACCACGTTGTTTGTCATGGAATACCTTCTGATAAGAAATTAAAAGATGGGGATATTCTTAATATTGATGTTACTTGTATTTTAGATGGTTGGTTTGGTGACACATCACGTATGTATATTTGTGGTAAATTATCGCGAAAAGCTGAAAGGCTTATAGACATTACTCACACTGCCTTGATGATTGGTATTGATCAAGTTAAGCCAGGCAACACTTTTGGCGATATTGGTGCGGCAATTCAAGCGTATGTTGAAGCCCAAAGATGTTCGGTAGTTCGTGATTTTTGTGGTCATGGATTAGGTAGGGTTTTTCACTCAGCGCCTAATGTTGTACACTTTGGCCGCTGGGGTACAGGCGCTGTACTAGAAGAAGGTATGTTTTTTACAATAGAACCAATGGTAAACCTAGGTAAGCCACATACCAAAATATTAGCAGATGACTGGACAGCAGTCACTAAAGATAAATCTCTATCAGCTCAATTTGAGCATTCTATTGGAGTTACTTCAACAGGATGTGAAATTTTTACAAATTCTTTATCCAATAAATTCTATCCAACCTGGAGTTAAGGTTACTTCAGCGCCCCATGACAATGTTTGTATTTTTTACCTGATTGACACAAACATTTATCGTTACGGCTTAAAGCTGGCCAAGTTTTTGGATCATTTTTGTCAATTTCGGGTGCCTTTGGCTTCTCTAGCTCGATATCAATTCCGTAAGCTTCTTTTACGCGCGCTTTAATTTCATTAACATCCATACCTTGACTAAGTGCAGTTTGAATTTGTTGTTGTAATGCAGCCATTTGTTGTTCGGGTGTTTGTGGTTGTAAGCGAGCCATCTGTCTCGTAATATCAGATCTCAAGCCTTCTAGCATAGTTTCAAAGAGCTCAAATGATTCTGTTTTATATTCGTTCAAGGGATCACGGTTTGCATATCCACGCATCCCAACTACTGACCTTAGGTGTTCTAAGGTAATTAGGTGTTCTCTCCATTTTTGGTCTATTGTTCCCAATAAAAGCTGTTTTTCTGCTGAACGAATATTTTCTGATCCAATTCCTTTAATTTTATTGGTCATTTCATCGTCGCCAGCACTACGAAGACGTTCAATGATATCTTCATCATCGATTCCCTCTTCAGCTGCCCATTCAGATATAGGTAAATTTAAACCAAGCGCTTCTTTAATTGATTGTTCTAAGCCTTTAATATCCCATTGTTCAGGATAAGACTTAGAAGGTATAGCATCGTCCACTAAATCTTCGATTACTTCATCACGCATATCTTTTACAGTATTTGATAAATCGTCAGATTTCATAATTTCCAGGCGTTGCTCAAAAATAGCTTTACGCTGATCATTCATTACATCATCAAATTTTAACAACTGTTTTCTTACATCAAAATTTTGACCTTCTACTTTTGCCTGAGCCCTTTCTAGGGATTTATTAACCCACGGATGAATAATAGCCTCGCCTTCGTCCATGCCCAATTTACCTAGTACAGCATCTAATTTTTCTGATCCAAATATTCTCATTAAATCGTCTTCTAATGATAAGAAAAAGGCTGATCTACCCGGATCACCTTGACGCCCAGATCTTCCACGTAATTGATTGTCAATGCGGCGACTTTCATGTCGCTCCGTAGCAAGAACGAACAAACCACCAGCATCTAATGCAACTTTTTTTGCTTTGTTTACTTCTTCAGTAACACTTTTTCGGATTTCAATTGGGTCAGATTGTTTTTTGGTGGATTCTATTGTAGATGCAACACGCATTTCAACATTTCCTCCCAATTGAATATCAGTCCCTCGACCAGCCATATTGGTAGCTATTGTAACTGCGCTTGGAATGCCAGCATCTGCAATGATTGATGCTTCTTGTTCATGAAAACGGGCATTTAGTATTTTATGAGATATGCCTTTTTTCGAAAATTCATTAAAAGATTCTGAATAGGTTTTAAGCTTATCTTTTTGTTCTTGCTTTTTTGCACTAACAGATTGTTTTAGTAAGTTTTCAGAAATATTTTTTAATAATTTTTTATCATTTAAAAGTTTTGATAAGTATTCAGATTTTTCAATAGATGTTGTTCCAACCAATATTGGTTGTTCTTTTGAGTGTGCTTTACCAATTTCTTCAACAATTGCAGTGAACTTTTCATCAGCAGTGCGATATATTGCATCGTGCTCATCAAGCCGAGCGATTGGTTTGTTAGTGGGAACTTCAACTACACCAAGCCCATAGATTTCAGAGAATTCTTCAGCTTCTGTTAAAGCGGTTCCTGTCATACCGGCTAATTTATCATAAAGCCTAAAGTAATTTTGAAAAGTTACGGATGCTAAAGTTACATTTTCTGCTTTAATATTTACATTTTCTTTAGCCTCAATAGCTTGATGTAATCCGTCAGACATTCTACGCCCTGACATCATTCTCCCAGTAAATTCATCAATGAGTACTACTTCATTGTTTTTTACAATATAATCCTTATCACGCTTGAAAAGAGTGTGTGCGCGCAGACCTTGATTTATGTGATGTACAAGTGATGTACTTTCTGGATCATACAAAGATTGCCCTTCAGGTAATAATTTTAATTCGAGCAAACGTTTTTCAACGAATTCGTTTCCTTCATCAGTAAGGGACGATGAACGAGACTTTTCGTCTAGATCATAATGATTTGTCATTAGTTCAGGAATTAATGCATCAATTGATTTATAGAGTTCTGTCCTATCTTCGGCAGGCCCGGAAATTATTAGTGGAGTTCTGGCCTCATCGATCAAAATACTATCAACTTCATCAACTATTGCAAAATAATGATCTCTTTGAGCCATTTGTTTTAGGTCAGATTTCATATTATCACGTAAATAATCAAAACCTAATTCATTGTTTGTTGCGTATGTTATGTCACATGCATACGCAGCTAACTTGGCATCTTCTTCCATGTCTGGAATAACAATACCAGTTGTCATACCTAAAAAACTATATACTTTGCCCATCCATGCTGCATCGCGTGAAGCAAGATAGTCATTAACTGTTACAACATGAACTCCCCGCCCTGTTAAAGCATTTAAGTACACAGGAAAAACGCCAACTAAGGTTTTACCTTCTCCAGTTTTCATTTCTGAAATATTTCCTTGGTGTAAAAATATTCCTCCCATTAACTGTGTATCATATGCACGTAAGCCTAGAGCTCTAAAAGCAGCCTCTCTGGCATTTGCAAACACTTCAGGCAAAAGTTTGTCTAAAGTTTCACCATCTGAAAACCGTTTTTTAAACTCAATAGTTTTATCTTTAATTTGCTGGTCACTGAGGGCTTGATACTCAGCTTCTAGTAAGTTTATTGCTGACACTAAAGGTAAAGCAGCTTTGATCTTGCGGTCGTTTGGTGATCCAAATATTTTTTTAGCTGCTTTTGATAATCCGAGCATTACATTTATTCCTAACTTACGCCCAAAAATTATAGGCAAATCTGATACGTTATTGAACTAGTTTTTTATTCATTGGCCTTGCCGGGCTAATTAAAGCCACCTAAAAAGACGCCAAATAAAGAGACTCCTTACAAAACGTGAGAAAAAACATGTAAGCGGGTGTTTCAAAACTGTCAACGTCGGCTTAGCAAATGGTATATATTTATAATATAATATTTTGTATAATTAGAGAAATTTAAATGAGTTTTATTAATAAAGTGTTATTACCAATTATTTTAATTATTTCGCTCACATCTATAGCATGGGGAGAAAATATTATACCCAGCGAAGTAGTGAATGAAATTAAGCGTCTGCAAAAAATAGACAAGATAGATATTTTTAACCCAACTTTTGATTTTAAAGTAATTAGAAATGTTAATTTATTGGATTAAGGATCAAGGTTTTGAAAAATAAAAAATCAATTGCAGAATTGGAATTAGAGCTTGCTGAGTTAAAAAATATGTATTCAGCAGCAAATATTTCACCATTAGCTCCTGAAAATGGATTTCCAATTTTACCACAAATTCAAGGCATTCGTTTTGCTGCGGCGGCAGCGAACGTTAAATACTCTGAACGCAATGACGTAATGTTAATAGAATGTGCAGCTGGGAGTTCAATTGCTGGTTTATTTACTAGATCAAGTACAAGATCAGCAAGTGTATTAGATTGTCAAAACAAATTAAAAATTGGCACTAGTGACAAAGGTGCTGCAATTTTAGTAAATTCAGGTAATTCGAATGCATTCACTGGCTCATATGGTGAAGAATCCGTACAAAAAATATGTACGGCAGTTTCTAATGAGATGAAAATTCCACTTAATTCAGTATTTACGGCTTCAACGGGTGTTATTGGTGAAAAGCTACCGCATAAAAAAATAATTTCTAAGGTTAAAGAACTAAATTCAAAATTAGATGAATATTCTGCAGAGTCTGCAGCTCGGGCTATAATGACAACAGATACTTTTCCAAAAGGTGCCTGCAGTTCATTTTCTATAAACAATAGTATTGTTAACATTTCTGGTTTTGCAAAAGGGTCAGGAATGATTGCTCCTGATATGGCTACGATGTTAGTTTATATAATGACTGATATCGCTATAGAGAAAAATATTTTGCAAAATATTTTGGCTAAACTTAATGAAAAAACTTTTAATTCCATTACAGTTGATAGCGATACGTCTACGTCTGATAGTTTAATGCTTATAGCAACTGGTCAATCAGGGAATAAAATTATTATTGATGAACATAGTGTTGAGGCTCTGAAATTTAGCGAAGAGTTGCATGCTGTTATGTTGAACTTAGCTAAACAAGTTGTTCGTGATGGTGAGGGTGCCACTAAGTTTTTAGAAATAGAAGTTAATGGAGCTGTTTCTGAAAAATCAGCAAAAATAGTAGCGCTAGCAATTGCTAATTCACCCTTAATCAAAACAGCAATTGCTGGAGAAGATCCAAATTGGGGACGTGTAGTTATGGGGGTGGGAAAATCAGGTGAGCCTGCAGATCGAGATAAAATTTCTATATGGTTTGGTGATATTTTAGTTGCACAACATGGATGGGGTTCTTCAAGCTATAGTGAAAATTTAGGCCAAAATTATATGAAAAACCAAGAATTAAAGATCACAGTAGATTTAGGTATTGGTGATGGAAGTGCTAAAGTGTGGACTTGTGATTTAACGCATCAATATATTTCAATAAACGCTGATTATAGATCATGAAAACTGTATTAGTTTCAGCAGTTGCGCTTATTGATCGAGATGGGCGGGTGCTGCTAGCCAAAAGACCAAAAGGTAAGCCGATGGCAGGTTTATGGGAGTTCCCAGGTGGCAAGGTTGAGCCATTAGAAACACCTGAAAATGCTTTAATACGCGAATTAAAAGAAGAAATTGGAATTGATACTTGGTCTAGCTGCTTGGCGCCATTAACATTTGCTAGCCATAGCTATGAAGATTTTCATTTATTAATGCCTGTATTTATATGTAGAAAGTGGGATGGAATCATAACCCCCCAAGAGGGTCAAAAATTAGCCTGGGTTGAGCCAAGAAAATTACGTGATTATCCGATGCCTGCAGCTGATGTTCCACTTATAGCAGTATTGCGTGATTTTTTATAACCCAATCAATGCAAGTATAATTGAATGGTTATTTTACCCAACCAGCTAATTCATTTTTTAAAATTCCCATCATCATTTTGATATGATCAGCGCTGTCATTTAAACATTCAATATAGGTGAATGTCTCACCACCGGCTTCTTCAAAGCTTTCGTAAATTTCTTCGTTTATTTCCTCTAAAGTTTCCACACAATCTGATGAAAAAGCGGGGGACATAATTGCAATATTTTTTTGCCCACCTTCTGCTAAACGTGCAACCTCTTCTACAGTATATGGTTGGAGCCATTTTTCAGGTCCAAACTTAGATTGAAAGGTGGTTTTTATATCAGTGTCATCCCAACCTAAAGCTTCTTTAAGCAAGCGTGTAGTTTTTTGGCATTGGCAGTGGTAAGGATCACCTTCCATTAAGTAACGAACTGGCACTCCGTGATATGAGCAAACCAATATATCTGGTTTTTTTTGTAAGGAAGCATATTTTTTTTTCACTGAATTTGCTAAAGCATTTATGTAAAGTGGGTTATCAAAATATGCAGCAACTGTGCGAATTGAGGGTTGCCAATTCATTTTCATTAAAGTTCTGAACGCTTCATCATTGGCTGTTGCTGTTGTTGGGCCTGCGTATTGTGGGTAAAGTGGAAAAAAGACAATTTTTTCTACTCCCTGATCTTTCATATTTTTTATAACGCTTTCTGTTGATGGGTTTCCATATCTCATTGCGAAATCTACAATAACATCATCACCGTAATTTTTTTTGACTTCTTTTTTGACTGCGCTCGCTTGAAGTCTTGTAGTCGTAAGTAGTGGACTTTCGTTTAATTCATTGTTCCATATTGATCTATATGCTTCACCTGAAGAAAATGGGCGTCTAGTTAATATAATACCTTGTAATAATGGTTGCCAAAGCCAAGCTGAATAATCAACAACTCTTTTATCTGATAAAAATTGTGAGAGATATTTGCGCATAGACCAATAGTCAGTCGCATCGGGTGTTCCCAAATTAGCTAATATTACACCTATTTTAGCAGGTTTAATTTTTGGGTGATCGGCTGGTATAGTCATTATTTTTCCTGCTATCTTTTAATTATAAATAGAATTGATTTTTTTTATATCAATCTTTTTCTGGGTTTTTTTCTGTAGTATTTAGTGCTTGGGCAAGACTTATCTTTGCTGAACCTGGCATCAATGGTTTTTGTTGATTGGCTGCTGGCGCCCACCCTGTTAAAAAAATTAATTCAAATGTTGAATTAACTCTACCATTGTTATCACTGAAATGATCAAAATATTGTTTGGATATTTCATTCAAAAGCTTTTTTGTCATTGTTTTTCTTGAGCGATCTATAATGATATTAGTCTCTGCCATTCCTCTTAAATCGTGCATTAATTGTAATGGTGTTTCGTAAGAAACATCAAATTTTATATTATCTGCTACGGGTAATGCTAGGCCCGCACGCTGCAATAAACCTCCTAAATCTCGAATTTCTCCCATTGGTGCAATACGTGGAGATATACCATTTAATATTTTAGTTTCAGCATATGCAAAAGAAATTCTTAATTCTGAAAGTGTTTGACCACCAAAAAAAACAGATATTACAAGTCCATCAGGTATCAATGCGCGATTCATTTGTATCAGCTGTCCAACTGGATCATTTGCCCGATGTAGGCCCATAGCATGAATAATTAAGTCATAATTTTTTCCATCAAAGTTTATTAAATCACCATCGTTGATATACGTGGCATTAAGATTGAGTTTTTTTGCCCAGCTCTCGGCCCTAAATCCAATTATGGCTATTTTTTCAAAATCACGATTAATCTCTGAAAGACGGTCATTTATTTCTTCAATAGCCTTATCGTGCATAAACCACGAATTTTCATCTGTTCGATTTCTGCGTAATTTTAAAATCGAATGGTCAAACAATTTTGGTGGTAAAGTCATAAATATTCATTGCCTGTATAATAAAAGCTAAAGTTTTACCTTCTTCAATTTGGTTTATATATAAAAAGAAATAATAAAAAATATATTATTTGTATTGAGTATTGTGGTTTGAATAATGCAAAAAGAAATGTTAGCTCAATCATGTTAAATATTTAAGCACGTACACATAAATTAATCTTGGGGTAATTTTATGAATAAAATTGAAATTTATACTGGAAATTTTTGTGGATTTTGTACAGCTGCAAAACGATTACTAAATAAAAAAGGTGCAAATTTTTCTGAGATTAATATACATGATAATGTCGAAAAGCGTGCTGAAATGATACAACGTTCAAATGGTGGACGAACAGTTCCACAAGTGTTTATCAATGACACTCATGTTGGTGGATGCGATGACTTGTATGATTTAGAAAATATGGGCCATTTAGATAAATTGTTGATAGCGTGATGAGTGAAGGATCAAATGAGGATTTAATCACTGTATCACTATTTTCTGAAGTTTTAGCGTCTGAACAATTAATGCGGGGACGCCTTTCTAGGGCTCTCCCTAAGGGTATGGAGCTTTCACATTTTGTGATGTTAAATTATTTAAGTTGGCAAAATAAAGAGCGAAGCCCAGCGGAGCTTGCCCGAACGTTTAATTTAACCAAAGGTGCATTGACAAACACACTTAGTAAACTGGAGAAATACGGATATATACATATTCGGCCAGATTGGGATGATGCTCGAAAAAAATTAGTCTTGATATCTAATGCAGGTGACCGTGCAAGGGATGAATCTGTTTTAGCCATTACACCTGTTCTTGAAGATGTGATGTCTAAATTAGATAAAAATAAACTAAGAGATGGATTAAGGTTTTTGCGCGAACTTCGTGAAGCGCTTGATTAAGTTTTTAAGCCTTTAATAAAATATTATTAACTATGAATTTATACTAGCTGTCACGTAGTTTACAGATAAATCTTTATCTGAAATGGACCAACTCCATTTCAATGGGTTGAAGACAAAACCTTTTTGATCAACAGGAGTTAATCCAACATTTTTTATGAGGTCAAACAATTCATCTGGCGTTATGAATTTATTCCAATCGTGAGTGCCTTTTGGAAGCCAACGCATTATATGTTCAGCACCAATAATTGCCATTAAATAGCTTTTAGGATTTCTATTAATAGTTGAACAAAGCATGAGGCCATTTAATTTGAGCAATTGTCTACATGCAGTTAGAAAAGCCAGTGGATCAGAAACATGTTCAACGACCTCCATGTTTAAAACAACATCAAATTTTTCAGAATTTTTTAAGATCTCTTCTGCACTAGTATGGCGGTAATCTATTTCTAAGCCTGATTGTTGTGCGTGAATTTGCGCAACAGGGATATTTTTTTCTGCGGCATCAGCACCTACTACTGTTGCGCCCAGTCTTGCCATTGGTTCTGATAGTAATCCCCCACCACAACCAATATCTAGTATTTTAAGGCCTTCAAATGGACGATTAGTTGTAAGATCACGACCGAACTCTGCGGAAATTTGCTCTACAATATAGTCTAACCGTGTTGGGTTAAGCATATGTAAAGGTTTAAATTTACCATCAGTATCCCACCATTCAGCCGCCATCGCCTCAAATTTAGCTACTTCTTCAGGGTCGATAGTGTTTGTTCTGGTCATTGACATAGGCTTTCAAAAGGACATGCTTAAACTATAAATTACATATAGAGCAATGATGAGAAATACCGAAGGTCAAATTGGCGCAGGAAAAAATTTATATTCGCTTATTCAACCATATGATTATCATATTTTAGATGTTGGCGATGGTCATAAAATTTACGTTGAAGAATGTGGCAATCCCAATGGAATTCCTGTTGTAGTTTTGCATGGTGGACCTGGAGCAGGTTGTAGCCCAGGGATGCGGCGTTTTTTTAATCCAAAGTTTTACCGTATTATTTTGTTTGATCAAAGAGGCTGTGGTCGCTCAAAACCTCATGCGAGTGTTGTATCAAATACAACATGGCACTTGGTGAATGATGTAGAAAAAATACGTAAGTTACTTCTGATCAAAAAATGGATTGTTTTTGGTGGTTCTTGGGGTGCTACGCTTGCATTAATTTATTCACAATCACATCCAACGGCAGTTAAACACTTAGTATTGCGGGGAGTTTTTCTCATGACTGATTTAGAATTAGATTGGTTCTACAATGGTGGTGCAGGAATGTTTTTTCCAAATCAATGGAAAAAATTAATTGATTTGTTAATGCCAGAAGAACAAAAAGATGTGATATGTTCCTATCATACGAAGCTATTTCAGGCTAATGAAAAGGAACAAACTAAATATGCTCGAGCATGGACGGAATGGGAAACAGCTCTGGCAACAATGCATTATAAAAATATAAATGGTACAACACCAGCAGCTTACGCCCGAGCTTTTGCTAGAATTGAGAGCCACTATTTTGTTAACAAAGGGTTCTTAAATAAAGATGATAAAATTTTAGATAATATGCATAAAATAGATCAAATTCCCGGCACAATAATTCATGGACGCTATGATATGATATGCCCACCGCTATCTGCATACAAATTACATAATGCTTGGGAGGCATCGGAATTACACATTATAGAAAATGCTGGCCACTCCCTTTCTGAGCAAGGAATAAGTTCAGCATTAGTTTCTGTAATGGATGATTTGATTCAATATAATAGAATAGCTTAAAAATATTATTTTTTATTCTTATAACTCTAGACGTTAAAATGATTTTTAATATATGGACTATTCTATGAATAAAAAATTTATACAATTTATAGAACCAGCGCAAAATGAATATAGATGGTGGATAGTTAGCTTAACATTGGTTTTGTGGGCACTTTTTTATATGCTATTATCTTCATTTTTTATATTGATAATGTCAAAGTTTTTAAACTTAGATAATTTAAGTAAGGGCCTGTTTACCACGCCTCTTGAGGTGTATATCTTATTATCAACTTTTTTGATATGGTTGGCTGTTTTTCTTTTTTGCGTAAAATTATTCCATAAACGTGGTTTAAATAGTTTGATTGGCGGCTCTAAGTTAACTTTCCTTAAAAACTTTTTTTATGCCATAATTTTAGCGGGTATATTTTTAGCTTTTACCCAAAGTTTTATTCCTAACAATGATGAAATAATAGAAAATTTAAACTTTTCAAGATGGTTATCAGTCTTACCATTAGGTATATTTTTGATGTTTTTTCAGGTAACAGCAGAAGAGCTGTTGTTTCGTGGATATTTACAACAGCAATTTGCTGTATGGATAAAAAGTAGATGGTTTTTTATGGTAATGCCCTCACTAATATTTGGGTTAATGCATTATGATGGTTCAATGGGTGTCGATGTTGGATTAACGTTAGTTGCTGTTACGGCAATACTGGGATTATTTTTGGCTGACTTAACATATAGAACTGGGAATCTTGGCGCAGCAATTGGAGTTCATTTTGCAAATAATTTTTCAGCTATGTTTTTGGTGTCTTATCAAGAACAAATCAGCGGACTTTCTAGATATATAGCACCTGATTTCTTTAACACACCAGAAATGTTTTATCAGGCTGCTCAAAGTATGCTAATTACATCAACAATTATATTCTTAATATACTTTATAATTATGGAATGGCGGGCACGCAGATGATTGCATTTAAGGTATTTGATCTTTAAAAGTTTACATACAGATTTAATGAAAGAAGACAGATATGAACTGGATCTCAAATTATATGAAGCCAAAGATCAATTCGATCTTTTCTAGACGTGAAACACCGGACAATTTGTGGACTAAATGCAAAGAGTGTGGAGCAATGTTATTTCACCGTGAATTGGCGGATAATTTAAATGTTTGTATAAATTGTGACCACCATATGAATATAACACCTCGTGATCGCTGTATGTCTATGTTTGATGGAAGTGTGTTTGAAGAATTTAAAGCAAAAGATGTCATACTTGATCCATTAAAATTCAAAGATCAAAAAAAATATACAGATCGTATAAAAGATGCCCGAAAAAAAACGGGTGAAGATGAAGCTATGTTTCTTGCAAAGGGCAAGATGGGGCGAACACAAGTTGTTGTTGCTGTGCAAGATTTTTCTTTCATGGGTGGCTCGATGGGTATGGGTGTTGGAAATGCAATAATTGCTGCCTGTGAACAGGCATTAAAACTTAAATGCCCTTTAATACTTTTTTCTGCTGCGGGGGGTGCAAGAATGCAAGAAGGTATTATGTCTTTAATGCAAATGCCTAGAACTACAGTTGCACTCCAATTACTAAAAGAAGCTAATTTACCTTTTATTGTAGTTTTAACACACCCTACTACAGGAGGCGTAACAGCTTCATATGCCATGTTAGGTGATGTTCATATTGCTGAGCCAAATGCTTTAATTTGTTTTGCGGGTCCGAGAGTTATTGAACAAACAATCCGAGAAAAATTACCTGAAGGATTTCAACGTGCAGAATATTTACTAGATCATGGAATGCTAGATCGAGTAACCCATAGAAAAAGTATGCGGGGTGATTTAATAACAATTATTCGTATGCTTATGAATTTAAGCCCAGAAATCAAAGGTGATTTAGCCCCACCCGAAAAGTCTAATTCATAGAGAGTGTAAGCTTTAATATGAAAAGTGATATTATTCTTGAAAGGCTTATGTCCTTACATCCAAAGATTATTGATTTAACCTTAGATCGCATGACGCGATTGCTGAATTTGCTTGGTAATCCGGAAAAACAGATGCCACCCACAATCCACATAGCTGGAACAAATGGTAAAGGTTCTACTCAAGCTATGATAAGGGCCGGTCTAGAAGCTTCAGGTGATATATGTCATGCGTATACATCACCTCATTTAGCAAGATTTCATGAGCGAATATTCCTAAGTGGTAGTATTATTGAAGAACAAGATTTAGCAAATTATTTGAGTGAATGTGAAAAAGTTAATGGCAACATTCCAATTACTTATTTTGAAATTACTACATGTGCTGCATTATTGGCCTTTTCACAAAGAAAAGCTGATTATACTTTATTGGAAGTGGGTTTGGGCGGAAGGTTGGATGCAACAAATGTTATCGATGAGCCAAAAATTACCGTAATCACTCCAATTTCAATCGATCATCAACAGTATCTTGGAAACACTTTGGCTGAAATTGCTTTTGAAAAAGCGGGTATATTAAAACGCAATTCTTTTGCAATTATTGGACCACAAGAAGATGAGGCGCTAGCTGTAATTGAGGCACGTGCTTATGAAGTGGGCGCAACATGTAAAATATATGGACAGCATTGGCATATATGGGAAGAAAATGGGCGTTTGGTTTTTCAAGATGAAAATGGGCTGCTAGATTTGCCTTTACCAAAATTAATTGGTGCTCATCAAATACAAAATGCTGGTATTGCTTTGGCAACATTAAGATATTTAGGAAAAGAAAATAGTTCATTTGAGGGAGCAATGCTTAATGCAGATTGGCCTGCAAGAATGCAAAGATTACGAAAGGGTATTTTAACGTCGTTAGCTCCAAGTGCTGAAATCTGGTTAGATGGTGGACACAATAAGGCTGCAGGATATGCATTGTCTGAAGCGATAGGCCGATTACAACCTCGTAAACTATTTTTAATTGTGGGTATGTTAAACACAAAAGATATTGTGGGATATATGAAACCATTACTGAGCCGATCTACAAATTTATATGGCGTATCAATTCCAGGGGAAGCTGCCACGATGACTGCAGAAGAAACTGTAAAAATTGCAAGAGATGTAGGCTTTGAAGCTGTTATTTCAGAAGACGTTGAAAGTGCTATAAGAGATATTATTAAGCAAGATGATAACGCTAGAATTCTAATATGTGGCTCGCTTTATTTAGCGGGAAATATACTCCAGAAAAATTCTTAGTTATGATTTCATGCGCCCACCTGAGGGATCGAAAGGTGGGGCAATAACTATTTGGCATGGACACCTTTTCCCTAAAATTTCTATCTCAAACATATCTTTTTGCGTTATTTTTGATAAGTCGGCAGGTATATAACCTTGTGCCATAGATGCTTTTATTGAGTGTGCATATCCTCCTGATGTTACCCAGCCTACAACTTGCCATCCATCCTTTTTCTGAGGATTAGCTGCTGATATCTCGTTGCCATCGGCATCATACCGGTGCGCCCCATATTTATGGGGTGGATCAATCAGATTATAAGTTTTTTTGGTTTTGGCCCATATGGGTTCATTACCCATAGCATCTGATGTATCAGCATCTATGATAAAAGACGTTCGACAAATATTAGGACCATTAAGGAGTTCTTTTTTGGCTGCAGTTTGCCCAATAAACTTAGATTTATTGATTTTAATAAACCTTTCCATACCACTTTCGTAGGGTCCATAAATTGGACGTAATTCTGCAAACCAACTAGGAAAATTCTTTTCTAAACGCATGGATAATAATGCGCGCATTCCAAAGTCCTTAATATTAAATTTGCTTCCTTTATCTTTAATCCCATAATAAACTTTTCTTTGATATTCAGGTGCCATCCATATTTCATAACCTAAATCGCCTGAATAGCTTAGGCGATTTATCATACACGGTGCGCCATTAACGTTCATTTTACGAAAACACATAAATTTAAATTTCAAGTTAGAAATATCTTCATCAACTAGTTCTTGAAGTACATTTCGTGCATTTGGCCCTACAATTGATAAACCATGTAAGTTCATATCATAACGTTTTATTTTTAATGATTTGTATAATGGCATATGTTTCTCAAACCAGCGCATATGATATTTAGTAGCGCTTAATGAGCCAAATAATAAAAATTTATTATTTGCTTCTTTTGCAATAGTGAAGTCACCAATTAATTTACCATTTTCATTTAACATTGGAGTTAAAATAATTTGCCCTAGTTTTGGCATATTATTTGTCATTAAATAGTCTAAAAAGATCTCTGCATCTTCACCAGATATTTCATATTTGGCAAAATTAGAAATTTCTGTGACTCCAACACTATTTCGCACTGCCTCAACTTCAGAAGCTACATGTTCAAAGTCATTAGATCGGTGAAAAGATAAAATATCATGGGCTTCTTTTTTTGAAGGTGCAAACCATAATGGAGTTTCTAAACCCCAAGTATCTCCCATTACTGCAAAATTTTCATTTAGCATTATGTCATATAAAGGTGTTGTTTGCTGGGGTCTTGCTGCCGGTAATTCTTCATTTGGAAAACTAATTGAAAAGCGTTTAGAATAGTTCTCACGTACTTTAGCATTGGTATATCTGAGTGTCGCCCACTCACCAAATCGCGCTACATCCATTGCAAATATATCAAATCCTGGATCACCATTAACCATCCAATTTGCTAATGCTAATCCCACACCACCACCTTGACTAAATCCCGCCATGACTGCACACGCAGACCAATAATTTGTTAATCCAGGTACTGGACCAATTAAAGGGTTGCCATCAGGAGCAAAAGTGAATGGCCCATTTATGACTTGTTTAATGCCTGCCTTCTCAAATGCAGGAAAATGCCTAAATCCAACTTCTAATGACGGTGTAATTCTATCTAAATCAGGTTGTAATAACTCATGACCAAAATCCCAAGGTGTATTAATTGGTGACCATGGCTTACATGCCTTTTCATACGTTCCTAATAAAAGACCATTACGTTCTTGGCGTGTATAAATTTCTCCTTTGAAATCAATCACACCAACTAGTTCTCGCCCAGTTTCGGAATTAAAATCAATAACTTCAGGCATATCATCTGTTAAAAGATACATATGTTCCATTGCAAGCAGTGGTAACTCTAACCCAACCATTCTACCAACTTCACGAGCCCAAAGCCCACCTGCATTTACAACATGTTCTGCGCTGATTGTGCCGTTTTTTGTAACCACATTCCACATTCCATCACTGTTTTGTGTAATTTCTAAAACGGGATTGCGAAGTTCTATTTCCGCACCTAAAACTTGCGCTGCTTTCGCATAAGCATGTGTTGTACCTGATGGGTCTAAATGCCCTTCAACGGGATCCCATAAAGCACCAACAAAATGAGTCTCGTCCATTAAAGGAAACATTTCCTTAGCTTCTGATGGTGTAATTAATTCTGTTTCCATTCCTAAGCATCTACCACGAGCGTGTGTCATGCGTAAGAAATCCATTCTTTCAGAACTATCAGCCATCATAACACCACCAGTTAAATGTAGTGAACACGATTGACCTGAGAGTTCTTCTAATTCTTTATATAATCCAACTGTGTAGGCTTGTAATTTTGCCATATTGGGATCACCATTTAAGGTATGGAAACCTCCTGCTGCATGCCATGATGAGCCACTTGTTAATTCAGATCTTTCAATAAGAATAATATCTTTCCAGCCAGCTTTTGCTAGGTGGTATAAGACAGAACATCCAACCACTCCCCCCCCAATAACAATGGCTTTAGCATGTGTTTTCATAAATTTTATTCTCTCTTTAACTGCAAGTATTGAAATTAAAACGAGTGTGAATATTATTGCATGTATTTTAACGACATGATTTGTCGCAAGGTTTAGATATTAATAAATAACAATCATTACTAATCAGAAGCTCCGCCAGCGAATGTATTACTATTCTTGTAGTCGCATGGCTCATCCTGCATTTCTAAATGCAATCTGTTTTCGTTATATTTATTATTTCGTGCAAGCTCTTCATCAAACTCAATCCCAATGCCTGGAGATGTTGGGGCAACAATAAATCCATCATCCCATATTATTTTATTTTTAATAAGGTTTCCTGAAAAACCACCACCTGTTAAAATAGTTTCAGCCATTAGAATATTAGGGATGTTAACTGCTAATTGTATATTAGCTGCCCACTCAACTGGACCGGCATAAAGATGAGGTGCAATATGTGCATTGTTGACTTCAGCTATTGCGGCAATTTTTTTAGTTTCTAATATACCACCAGATCGACCTAAAGCTGGTTGAAGAATACTTGCGGCACCTTCTTTTAAAACTTGAAAAAATTCATTTTTTGTACTCAAACGTTCTCCTGTAGCAATAGGAATTCTTATTGAGTTAGCAATTTTTGCCATTGATGAAATATTATCTGGTGGAACTGGTTCTTCATACCATAGAGGATCATAGGGCTCTAATGCACGGCCTAATCTGATTGCACCAGCGGTTGAAAATTGACCATGAGTGCCAAATAGTAAGTCTGCTTTCGTACCAACAACGTCTCTTATTGCAGCGCACATTTTAACGGATAATTCAATATCAGTAAGTGCAGGCATGTGACCACCACGGGCGGTATAAGGACCAGCAGGATCAAACTTTATGGCTGTGAAACCTAGATTAATCATTTCCATAGCACTCTCAGCTTGCATTTCTGGTGATGTCCAAAATTTTGAAATATCATGGTGTTCCATTGGATAAAGATATGTGTATGACCTTATTCGGTCATTCATTTTTCCACCCAATAAAGCATAAACTGGACGATTGTGTGCTTTACCTAAAATATCCCAGCAAGCAATTTCTAAACCTGAAAAGGCTCCAATTATGCTTAAGTCAGGACGTTGAGTGAAGCCAGATGAATAGGTACGTCTAAACATCATCTCTATATTTTCAGGGTTCTCATTCATCATATGACGTTCAAAAACGTCATTAATGATAACTTCCATCGCTTTTGGCCCTACTGATGCAGAATAAACTTCGCCATATCCGATTATCCCATTATCAGTTGTTAATTTGACAAAAATAAAATATCTTCCACCCCAACCTGGAGGAGGGTTTTTGACAACAAAAACTTCTAAATCTTTTAATTTCATATAAGTAGTGAAACACCTTTTATGAAAAAAAACAATTGTTTATCCTGCTCCACGTAAACGAGATTCTTCACTATCAGGCACATAAGTTCTATGGGCAAATCTTTTAATTATATCTGGTGCATCTTCTGGAAATCTAGGTTCTTTAATTTTTAAGTCACCACAAAGTGATTGAAACATAAGATGGCTTATTACCTCTACATAATCCGCTTTTTTTGAACAATCTAAATAAAAAGTACCTAATGTTAATCCACATGGAACTTTTATTTTAATATCTAATGGTTGTTTTTGCCCATCTGCATTCTCTAAGATAGAAGTTAATTCTAAAAACCCATCATATCCTGCGTTATAAAGCCTTAATGTTGCCATAGCCGCTTCTTCGGCCATACCCCAAGAAAAACCTGCGCCACGTGTCGCTTTCTTTGCATAAGCTAAAATTTCAGATTCTGTTAACAAGCGTGGGCCCCATAAGACCAGTTATCTTTGTTTGTTAACTCTTCAGGAAACGGAGCATCCTTAAACATACATATTCTAACCCACCTATCTGATCTTGGGTCAAACTTTGTTGCTCCAAAAAATGATAATTTACAGCGCAACATATCAATAGGAAGCATTTTATTATTTAATAAATTGTCCCGGATTTCTGAGTATGGAAATTTTTTACTCAACTGTATCCGCCGTACAATATGTCTGTGTTCAGGATATGCTAATAAAAACTCACCTAAATTTTGTTTTTTGTTTAAATCTGAATTTAGTGAAGCAATATCTCGGGCAACTGCCAATGGTTGTTCAAGTTCAGATCCATCTTCTTCAAACCGTTCTCCTAAGCGTGGTTCGAGCTTTGATTCTGAAACATACCAAAATCTAGACTGATTTTCTTTTTTTGAATAATCTATATTAATAGCCCATTCATAATTTTCCTTTATTTGGTTTTTTAACTCATCTGTTGAAATAGAAGCATCTATTTTAAAATGTTTAGCTTCATCAATATACATACAATCAGATAGATCATCTACTAATTCAGAATAAGGCTCAAACAGAGCTGAAATAATTTGTTCTTGTGTGTCTTCACTTAGTTTATTTGTAGACCAAAGATGAAGAGCATCCCATGGATAGTCTTCTTTATCCAATGTTTCAAATTTTGAAACGACTTGAGCTAGCTCGTCACAAAATATCTTTATTTTTGGTTTTTGAATTTCATGCTCACTTGTCCAACTCCGAGCATTTTTTAGGGCATTATTTAAATGCTCTCTCATTTCAGAAAATGTTTCTTCTGGAACAGTTTTAATAGCTCTCACTCGTGCTAACGCAGTTTCTCTAGCGTATATCCATGTGCTTAAAAGTGCGGGGTGATTGACTAAAAAAGGAGCCATACCAAGCCCAGTTGAATTTCCAATTCCCATAGATTTGCGTAATTTTGGATCTAATTTAACGGCGGCATCACCACCTTTTTTAGATGCAACAAAATCTACTAAATCCATAACAAAGCATCGTATTAAATAAACAGTTAACATTTCTGCTTGAAATGGAGTTCGCATTTCTTGTCTATCAGAAATTTTTGATCGATCTGATGCGCCAAATTTTCCCGAGCCATAAACTGCTGTTGTTCGCATTAAATAACCAACGTCATTTAATTTTTTTTCATCAGGCTGTATTCCTGCAGCTAATGAATCCACAACATAATTCCACAACCTTACAGATCGATTAGCCCTAGAAAGAGTTAATTCATTTTTCGATATTCTTCCAGCCTCTTGAAGGGGAACATTATTTTTTAGGCGAATAATATCATCTTCTGACGGAATGCCATCATGAAGAGTGAATGTGCAATCCCATGCTTCCGCAATTACGCGATCAGACCTTAATTCAGCAGGTAAATCGTGGGCAAAAGCAACCAAAGTATAGCTTCTTTCGGGGCCATGCACGCTATAGGTTGCATATCCAAAGCCGTCATCATCGATGTTCCAATTCGGCTTGTCAAAATGCCAGTTTTCGGACGCCAAACGTCTTAACAATACACGCATGAAGCTAATACGCGATTGATGTAGACTACCCAATCGAGATAATTTCATCACCTCTTCAGGTTTGCGGAGATCAACTTGTGGTATCATTTAATAGCACCAAAATTATTATCGTAGAAGTTTAACCAATTATTTCCCATGACTTTTGAGATTTCTGTTTCAGTCATTCCTATTTTATATAGCCCATTAGCTATATTTGAAAAGTCTCTGTTATCCTTATACCATGTTGGCATAGGTGGAAATCCAGCATTTGACGCGGTGCCTTCACCATAATCTATGCCTTTTGTCCAGCGCCCTACTCGCATCCACTCTACAATGCTATCAGGTTGATTTTGGCATAAATCAGTTCCAATACCAATGTTATCAATTCCCATAATATTAGCTGTATCAGAAATCATTTTGCAAAAGCTATCAATAGTACAACTTGTCCCACCTTTTAAATGATGGGGATAAATAGAAAAACCTAGCATACCTCCTGAATTTGATAGTTCTCTCATTACCGTATCTGATTTGTTTCGTAGGGCTTGATGCCAGTTATGTGGGTTTGCGTGAGTAATTGCTATGGGACGTTCAGAATATTCTATAGCGTCCAAAGTTGATTTTTCACCAGAATGGCTCATATCTACAACCATTCCTACGCGGTTCATTTCTTTTACAACTTCTCGTCCCATTCTCGTGAGCCCAGCGTCATAACTTTCATAACACCCAGTCGCTAGTAAGGATTGATTATTATATGTGAGTTGCATAAATCGTGCGCCTAGTTGATGTAGAATTTGAACAAGGCCAATATCATCTTCAATAGGTGATGGATTTTGAAAACCAAAGAAAATTGCTGTTCTGTTGGTCTCTTTTGCTAAGCGAACATCGGCACCTGTGGTCCCTTGAAATATTAAACTAGGAAACTGTTCAAACCAACGGTTCCACTGCTCCATGTTTAAGACAGTTTCTCTAAATGTTTCGTGATAAGCTATTGTAACATGCACCGCATCTAGCCCACCTTCTCTCATTTCTTTAAAAATATTTTCAGACCAGTTTGCATACTGTAAACAATCGATTTGATAATTTGTCATGCTGTTGGGCCTTTTGAGAGTTTGTTTAATTGGTCAAAGATTTTTTTTTCAATTTTAACTGTTTCGGGCATTATAAAGTTTGAACCAGGTAACCTAGTACCTTCTTGTTCAGCAACTGCTGTAATTATTCTGTCAATGCGATCAAAGAAAGAGTTGCCATGCGTATTTGGATCAAGAATTATATAACATTGGCCTAAATCATGAGGTTTTCCTTCTGGAAGTTTTAATCCTTTAACATCTAATGAATTTACTGATCCGGTAAATGCTGCTGCCAAAACTTCCGTCATGAGACCGAATCCCCACCCCTTATAATCACCAGAAGATTTTAAAGACCCTTTCAAGGCTTTGTTTGGATCTGTTGTGTCATTTCCATGACTATCAACAGCCCATCCTAATGGAATAGCTTCTCCAGCAGCAGAGGCCATAGTAATTTTTCCAAGAGCTATTGCAGAGGTGCTTTGGTCAAATTGAAATGCAATACCACCATTTTTTGCAGGTAAAGCCATAGCAATAGGGTTTGTTCCTAAGATAGCTTTGTTACCACCGGGTGGTGATACGACAGCGCTCGCATTGGTAAACCCAATACCTATGAATCCTGATTTTGCAATTTGCTCAGTAAAATATCCCAAAGAGGTACATGTATGAGAATGCGAAACAGCTAAAGAGCATGTACCAGTTTCTGTTACAGTCTTTAAAGCTAATGGTAATGCACGCTCAAAAGCTGGTTGAGCAAATCCAAACTGAGCGTCTACATATACAGATGCAGTTCTTGGTAATGAAACAATAGGTTCAATAGTTCCATTTACTCGTCCAGTGATTAATTGACTACAATAGCTTTCTAAATAATATAATCCGCATATTAAATTGCCTTTAGCTTCAGCTGTTCTCACTGCTTTAGCTACTGATTTAGCAATCCAATTTGATGCACCATGACAAATAAGAGCTTTTTGAGTTAAATGCTCAATTTCATCTAAATTAACTTCTATTTTTTCCATTGTATAATTTTGCCCTAATTATAATTTAACATCTTCAAGAAAAACGACATCGTATTAAGAGAAATCGAACGTATGAATATAGTCTTTATAAATTAATTCTGTTTAAAGTAACAGAATGACTAAATTTTTTTCAGAAAAAAACAGATTTTCCCATTTAGGTCCATACCCCATGGAGCGTTTGAAGCGTGTATCTGGGCCAATTGAAAAAACACCTAGAATGAAAGCACTAAGTTTTGATCACAAACAAAACCCACATTCTATTATAAACGCAATGCGTGATTATCAAGCGATGATGGATGCAATGCGAAGTGGTCTAGTTAATAAGGGGCGTTGTGATATTCCAAGCAACTTAACAGAACGTTCTAATCACCTAAAATCTTTTGCATATTTTCAAGATTGTTCAGTAGTAGGAATTACTAAAATTGATACTGACTGTCATTTAAAAAAACCTATTTATAACTCTGACATTGAAAGACTATCTGAAGATTTGCGAACAAAGCAAACTAAAACATTTGCAGCTGGTATTGATGTCTTAATGGCAGAATTGCGAGAAGCTGTAGACGCACCTAATAATGGAGTGAGTGAGCATACACATGCTGTAGTTTTCATTTATGAATTTCCAAGAGATCCATTATCTGATGAAATAGGGTGTGATTGGATTCAAAATGCTCAATCAGAACGAGCAACACTATTGGGTACAGAAACAGCAAATGTAATATCAAATTACATACGTTTACTAGGATATGATGCACGCTCGCATTCTACATCTTGCAGTGATGTAGATTTAAACCGATTGGCAGTGCTGTCAGGTTTGGCAACAGTAGAAGAAGATACACTTACCAACCCATTTATTGGAACTAGATTTGGTATAACTGCTGTGACTACTAATTTAAAATTAGAAACTGATTTGCCCTTAGCAAAATATTCAGCACAACCAAAGTTCTATACTCATGGCTTCAAATGGTTAATAGGACTGGGCTATTCAAAAAGTAAGTTTAATCGTGAACCTTATAAACATAGAAAATTTGTTGATGGCGCAATGCCTTTTGAAAAAACAAAAAGAACTGAGATACCTACAACATATTTAGATGAACCAAATATACCCCGAGTACCAAAACGAACTGATTTATTTGCTCGAGCACAATTTGGTGATCTTGGGAAAGCAGTTGAGAATGGTTCAAGAAACGGATTCTATGTTCGTAAAACTGCGCCCTCAATGGCACAAAGGAAGCCTATGAGTGCTTTTGTTTTATTACAAAATAAACCGCCGAACAAAGAAATATCCACAAGTGCAAAAAATGCTAAAATAAATGCGCAAAATATAAAGGCAGCGTGTTATTTCCTAGGTATAGATGCAGTTGGAATATCTAGATGCCCAGATTGGGCTTATTATTCGCATGATGCAGCTGGTGAAGAAATTAAGCCAACCCAAGACCAAGCCATTTCTATGATTGTTGACCAAAGATTTGATACTATGGATGGATCTTCTGGAGATGATTGGATTTCTGTAGCATTATCAATGAGAGCTTATTTGCGCTTTTCCTTATTAGGCGGTGTCATTGCTGAACATATCCGTTCTTTAGGTTATGAAGCAAAAGCACACACTGCAACTGATAGCGATGTTATACACCCACCATTACTTTTATTATCAGGTTTAGGTGAAGTTAGCCGAATTGGAGAAGTAATATTAAATCCGTATTTAGGCCCAAGGTTAAAATCTGGAATAGTCACAACAAACATGCCTATGGAACATGATAAACCAATTGATTTTGGTATGCAGAAGTTTTGTGAAAGTTGCAACAAATGTGCTCGTGAATGTCCTGCTGGAGCAATTACGGCTGGACCAAAGAAAATGTTTAATGGATATGAAATCTGGAAATCAGATAGCCAACGGTGTGCGACTTATAGAATAACAACTGCTGCTGGCGCAATGTGTGGTAGATGTATGAAAACATGCCCTTGGAACTTAGAAGGATTGTTTTCAGAAAAACCATTTCGTTGGGTGGCAATGAATATTCCTAGCGCAGCACCATTTTTAGCAAAATTAGATGATTGGGTTGGAAATGGAGAACGCAACTTAAACAAAAAGTGGTGGTGGGATTTGGAAATCCAAGCTGATGAGGGTTATCGCCCAACATCAAACGGTACTAATGAAAGAAATTTACAAAAAAAACTTGATATAAAATATTCTGAACAAACATTGGCAGTGTATCCTGCGGATCAAGCGCCACATCCATTTCCATTTCCATTTCCTATTAATAGAGAAGAAGGCATAAAGGCTTATTCAAAATTATTAGATGCGAAAGAATATAAAAAACGATTATCTAATGGTGATACAAAAGATTTATTTCATCGCTATAGTATAAAAAACAATATTAATATTTTACATTTAGAAATTATTAATATTGAAAAAACAACTGATGAAATTATTGAATATAGTTTTGCATTACCATCTCGAGAAGATCTTCCAGTCTGGAGTGCTGGTGCGCATGTTGATGTTGTGGTTGCACCAGGATTTATTCGACAATATTCATTAACTGGTAATCCTTTTGATCGTAAAATATACCAAATTGCTGTTCTTAAGGAAGAAAATGGAACAGGTGGGTCAGTATTGATGCACAAAATATTTACCCCAGGGCGTAAAATTTTTACTTCATATCCAATAAATCATTTTCCACTTAAAAAAAACTTATCAAAGGCTTTTTTAATTGGCGGAGGTATAGGAATTACACCATTGATTGCGATGGCACATGAATTACATAAAAAGCATCAAGATTTTTCATTTAGTTACTGTTCACCGAGCCGAAATAAAGCAGCATTATTAAAACATCTTTCTAATGTTTCTTGGAAGGATAAAATAAAACTTTATTTTTCTGATGAAGGGAAAAGGGCTAACTTTAACGTAATATTTGGTACATATAAAGAAGGCTATAATGCCTATGTGTGTGGTCCTAATAAATTTATGTATGATGCCCAAAAAAGTGCAACATCTGCTGGGTTTCCTGAAGAAGCAGTAAATTTTGAATATTTTGCACCACCAGAAGTTACAGATTATAAAAACCACTCATTTAAAATAAAATTATTAAAGAGCAATAGAGAGTTTGAAGTGCAGTCAGATCAGACGGTAACAGATGTATTGTTAGATAATGGCATCCATGTGGATATGAAATGTACAAATGGTATTTGCGGTGTTTGTCGTTGTAGTTTAATTTCTGGAAAAGTAGAGCATAGAGACTTTGTACTGTCCAATAAAGAACGAGAGGATACAATTATTTTATGTCAATCGCGTGCACTAGAGTCAAATGGAACAATTGAAATTGACCTTTGATTAATAAGCATTAAATACTTCTCTTTTACCACAATCACCCCTATCTATGTCATAAGTAACAAAGTTTAAGGACTGGCTATGATTATTCCTGGATCACCAGAAATGAAATCTCAACTAGAAGTTGTCTTCGATTTGGAGATTAGTGCGGCTATGTTTAAAGAAACAGCGCAACAATATAGCTGTGTAGACCGAGTGATTCCTGAAGCTGAATGGATGAAGCGTGCTCCTTACGTGCATGCAATTAATAAACTAAAAAAAGAAAAAGATGCTGTTATCTTAGCTCATAATTATATGACGCCTGATATATATCATGGAGTAGCTGATATTGTAGGTGATAGCTTGCAGCTTGCAATTGAAGCAACCAGAGTCAAAGAAAGTGTTATAATCCAGGGTGGAGTACACTTTATGGCTGAAACTTCAAAAATCCTAAGTCCAGAAAAAACAGTTATCATTCCTGATAGTCGTGCAGGCTGTTCACTAGCAGAAAGTATAACAGCAAAAGATATTGCTGGTATGAGAGAAAAATATCCTGGAGCACCTGTTGTTTCATATGTAAATACAACAGCTGAAGTAAAAGCAGCGTCTGATATTTGCTGCACGTCTTCAAATGCTGTGGATGTGATAAATGCAATGGACAGTGAACTGGTGATTATGACACCAGATGGTCATTTGGCCCAAAATGTTGCCAAACAAACAAGTAAAAAAATTGTTTATTGGGAAGGCGCTTGTGAGGTTCACATTGAATTTAAAGCTGATGAGTTACGTGAATATCGTAAATATGAACCTGATGCTGTAATTATAGCTCACCCAGAGTGCCCAACTGATGTTGTTGATGAATCTGATTTTAGTGGATCTACTTCAGGTATGATTGATTTTGTTAGAAAAAATAAACCAGAAAAAGTTTTATTAATAACTGAATGTTCAATGGGTTCTAATATTGCTGATGAAGTGCCTGAGGTAAATTTCTTGGGTCCTTGTAATCTATGCCCGCACATGCAGAGAATTACATTAGAAAAAATATTATGGTCATTGCACACTGGAAACGAAGAAGTTGTCGTTAGAGAAGAATTGGCTGCAAAAGCACGGTTGGCGGTTCAGCGAATGATTGATTTGAAATAAAGCTGTGAAAGAGAAGCAACATAACGTTCTGATTATTGGAGCAGGTTTGGCAGGGCTGTATGCTGCACTTAACCTTGCTCCTAGGTCTGTGACCATAATTTCACCAAAGCCATTGGGGTTTGATGCTTCAAGTGCATGGGCCCAAGGTGGTGTGGCTGCAGCTATGGATGAACACGATACCCCAGAAGCGCATGCAAATGATACTGTTATGGCAGGCGATGGTATTGTTGATGCAGATATTGCAACATTTGTTACATCTGCAGCAAAAGAACATGTGCTTGAATTGGCGGATGTTGGCACACCATTTGATCGCTTGGGAAATGGTGATTTTTTAATGTCTAAAGAGGCTGCTCACAGTTTTGCTCGTGTAGTGAGAGTTAAAGGTGACCAAGCTGGGGCTGCCATTATGAGAACACTTGTTAAGGAAGTGTTAAACACACCGTCAATAACAGTTATGCAAGGTGTGACAGCATTAGATTTAATAGTAAAAAATAATGAAATGTGTGGTGTAGTTTTAGCAAATGGTGAGAATGATCCTTTTGTTATTCAAGCTAAGGCTTATTTAATGGCTGCTGGTGGGGCGGGTAGTTTATTCATGAAAACGACAAATCCTCCTACAGTTAGGGGCTTAGCATTAGGAATGGCGGCTCGAGCTGGAGCTGAAATTGCTGATGCAGAATTTGTTCAATTTCATCCAACAGCAATGGATTTAGAACTAGACCCTGCACCTCTTGCAACGGAAGCACTACGTGGAGAGGGTGCCATCTTAATAAATAAAGATGGTATTCAATTTATGCAGAATATCCATAAAGATGCTGAATTAGCCCCCAGAGATATTGTTGCTAGGGCCATTTTTCGTGAACATCAAAGTGGTAACAAGCCTGCTTTAGATACACGAAGCGCAATTGGAGCTAACATTATTAACCAATTCCCCTCAGTTTCGGAAGCATGTTTAAAAAGTGGAATTGATCCTGTAAGGCAACCAATTCCGGTTATACCTGCTGCACACTATCATATGGGAGGTGTTGCTACAGATATTAAAGGAAAATCATCAATAAAAGGGCTCTGGATTTCTGGCGAGGCATCATCGACTGGACTGCATGGCGCAAATAGATTGGCCTCAAATGGATTATTAGAAGCATTAGTCTATGCTGCAACAGCATCAAATGGAATAATTCAAGCAATTGAAAATAACGAATATAAAATATTTGATAAGAACTTACCTGTACCAAAAGTTGGGTTTAATCTTATTGATGAGAAAGTTATATTAGAATTGCGTAAAGCTATGTCTAATTGGGTTGGTGTTATTAGAACAGGTGAGGATATAGCAAAAGCATTAAGATTTATTAAGAAGTTAGATTTGGAACATGGTGGTAAGTCTACTAATTTTGATAATATGCTCGCAGCAGCTACATTAATTGCAGCAGCCGCATATTTGCGAAAAGAGTCACGCGGAGGTCATTATCGGAAAGACTTTCCAAACAAAAACGATAATTTTCAAAAGCGTAGTAAAATGAATTTAGTTGATGCCTTAGTTTTAAGAAATAGTTTATAGGAGTAATTATGAGCCATTCTGATATTCCTGAATTTTTATTAAAGAGTATGATTAAACACGCACTTGAGGAAGACTTAGGTGGTGTTGGTGATCTGACAAGCCGTGCAGTTATACCAGATGGAATTACATATAGTGCCAAACTAAATGCACGAGACATGGGTGTATTATCAGGAATGCAAATTGCAGAAATAGCATTTTTAATGATTGATAAAAAAATAGAAATTGAAACCTGTTTAAAGGATGGATCGTACGTTAAGCCAAATGATACCTGTATGATTATAAAGGGTGATGCCAAATCAATTTTGATGGCTGAAAGAGTAGCGCTTAATTTTGCAGGCCGACTATCTGGCATTGCAACTATGACATCAGCTTTTGTGGCGGAAACAAAAGGAACAAAAGCCAAGATTAGTTGTACAAGAAAAACCACGCCTGGATTAAGACTCGTAGAAAAAGAAGCTGTTCGTCATGGCGGTGGGTCAAGCCATCGGTTTGGATTAAACGATGCGATTATGATTAAAGATAACCATATTGCAGCTGCAGGAAGTATTCAAAAAGTTTTAGAAAGTGCTAGAAACTTCGCGTCACATATGACTGCTATTGAAATTGAAGTTGATACATTAAATCAACTTGAACAGGTGCTTAATTATGGTGGAGCAGATGTTGTATTATTAGATAATATGACTAATGAAGATATGCTTTCAGCCGTTAAAATGGTTAATGGAACAATGGTTGTTGAAGCATCAGGAAATATGACATTAGATCGTATTTCTTCAGTTGCTTCAACTGGTGTTGATTTTATTTCAGTAGGTGGCCTTACACATACAGTTACAAATTTTGACTTAGGATTAGATTTCTAATTTAATAAAAGTAATTAAAAAATTATCAGAATTAAATACTTGAAGTGATCCAGTCAGCTAATGCAGCCTTAGGTGCTGCACCTGTTTTATTTGCAATAGCTTGTCCGTCTTTAAACAAAAATAATGCCGGTATACCCCTTACACCCATTTGTGCGGGTGAATTCGGATTTTCATCAACATTAATTTTTACAATTTTTACTTTTCCTTCATACTCATCAGATAATTCTTCTAGTGCGGGTCCAATTTGTTTGCATGGGCCACACCATTCTGCCCAAAAATCAACAACAACTGGTATATTTGAGTTTGTTACTTCAGCTGTGAATGTGTCATCAGTTACTTTTACGGTTGCCATTGGGCGTCTCCAAAAATTTTCTTATTAAATTGAATCTAAGAACCATCTATTGAATCGTCAAGATGTTGTATCGCATCTAATGAATTAATTGCTGTGTTGTGGGAGATTTTCATAACTTCCCCTGTCTTTGTCCACAAGATTGCTATTATAATTTCATAAGCTGGATAAATTTTTTGTAATGCAAGTAGATAAACCGCTTGTTGCGCTAAGATACCTTTGGGTATTTCTTCATCTGAAATAGGAATGCTTACATTGCTTTTGAAATCTATAGCAGTAATTGTATCTTTATCTATTATTAACCTATCAATATATCCAAGAATGTTATTATTAAGTTGTGGTATATGACTTGTTATCCCAACCTCAGACAGACCGTTGGGTGTAAAGAAAATATACGTTAGTGTTGGATTTTCTAATAAACTAATGGCCTCTAATATAAGACTATCTTTTATTTCGTCGCTTACGCCAAAATTATTGCTTTCAAAGAAACCATTCAAAAACACCTCCCATTGATTCTTAGGTATATTTGGTAAGAATTCTAAAATTTTATGTAATATTTTTCCTAATTCTTTTGCATCAGAATTAGATGAATTAAATGTATTTTGGAGTGTTTTTTCTCCAACTAAATTTGACGGAGCCAATGTTTGTTTTGGACGGTCAATTTTTTTTGCATTTTTCATTAACCATTTGGGATAAGTATTTTTTTTGGTGTTCAATTCACCTGATTTTTCTTTGACTGAAAGACTTTCCCAGTTGTTATCTTTAAATAACAAGCCTTCCCCTATATCCTTAAAGTCATTTTTTGATGCATTGAGACTAACCAGAGCCCCTTTAATTAAGTTATACCAAGAGCGTTCATTTTTGCGTGTACCAGCACCACATATAATTAACCAACTTTCCGCTCTTGTTAGTGCAACATATAAAAGGCGCATTTTTTCTTGGGTTTGTTTTTCTTTTATTACTTTTTCAGCATTGTTTTGAATTTCGCTACCCTCATCACCAGTACTTCTCCAAACTGATGAGTTATTAGATAATGTTATCTGAGCATTTTGAGGTAAGCTTTTGTCACCAGTATCTGGCAAAATGACTATTGGTGATTCAAGCCCCTTTGATCCATGGACGGTCATTACTCGAATTTGGTTCCCTTTGCCCATATCACGCTTAATTTCAACTTCCCCAGAAACAAACCACTGTAAGAAACCTGAAAGGGTTGGAGGCTCTAATGCTTCATACTGTAATGATTGAGCGAGCAACTCATCGATACCATCTTCTACTTCAGAACCAAGCCTTGCTAATAATTTTTCTCGGCCACGATGTTTTGTTAAAATACGCTCAATTAATTCATATGGTCTTAAATAACCAACTTGATTTCTAATATCTGTTAAGATTGCTAGAGCGTTAGTATGATGGTTCTGATCTCTTAAGGATTGCCACAGTGTACCCTGTCTTTTATGCGCAGTTTTGAACAGCTCATTTTCTGTTAAACCTAGTAAAGGAGATCGCATCGCTTCAGCGAGTGACAAATCGTCATTTGCCATATTTGCAAATTGTAAAAGCGATAAAATATCTCTAACAGCCAATTCATCTCCAACGTTAAGTCTGTCTGCACCTGCAACAGGGAGATTTGAAGATTTCAATTCTTTTAGGATTTCTTTAAATAATGAAGATGAACTTTGAGTTTCACGACCTTGCACTAAAATTAAAATATCACCAGGATTAACGGGTCTTAATTCGTTATCAACATTAATTGTCTGTTTACTTTGTAATATTCCCTTAATACTTTTCGCAATTAGGCGTGCTAGTTCTTGTTTTGGATCATTTGGTGCTGGCATATCAACTGGCCTATACCACACCTCCTTATCTGGTTGATTTTGCTTTTCAATAAACGGCCAAAGATCAACCCTACCTGGCTTTGAATCATGAAACGCTTTATGTTTGGATTTTGGATTTTTTATATTTTCATCAGTGAAAATTTGATCAACTAAGGATAATATTTTTGGTGCTGATCGAAATGAATATAGTAGCTCGCGACTCTCCATATCTTGATTTATATGTTGAAATAAATCTCTAAATTCAGATTTTTTTTCACTAAAAATGTCTGGATCAGCGCCTTGAAATGAGTAAATAGATTGCTTTTCATCACCAACTATAAATAGGCTTCGTGGCCTATCATTGGCTGAGATACCGTATGTAAATTCTCTAGCTAGGCAATCAATTACAGCCCATTGTGCAGGGCTAGTATCTTGAGCTTCATCAACTAGTATATGATCTAAGCCACCGTCTAACCTGTATAAAACCCACTGAGCCATTGAACTAGACGTCAGCAACTTTGAAGATAAGTTTATAAGATCATCATAATCAAGATACGCATTAAAAGCTTTTCGTTTATCATATGCCTTCAAGAAAGACTGTGCAAAACTGTGTAATACTAGTGTCTTGTTATATGCATTTATGGCCAATCTACATTTACGGGTAGCTTCAACATCTTTTGAAATTTTTGATTGTATGTCAAAAAAGGAATGAGTTTTAGGAATTAACTTTAATGTTGCAACATTCTCTTTAGCTGAATATGGACCTGCCTTGGCAGTTTTCCCATTCAAGAATACTTTTTCTAATATTTTAAGTTTTGTATTATTTGTATTATCTAAAAAGTATTCTCTTAGTTTATCTGCTGCCTTCATATCGTTTTTTGAGCCAGTTTTTAATAATTCTATAAGTGAGTTTATTATATCATTATGTGGATTAATTCTTTCATTAAAAATTTTATCTAATGAAATATCTTGAGAAATACCAAAATCTTTTGGTGTAGGAGCGATATCAAAGCCGGTACGTTTTTTTACAATTTCATTCGTTAAATCATCTGTATTTAGACGTGTTAAATGTTTAGCTAACATGTCTATTTCTGAAGTTTCAGACTGTTGAGCCATTCTTTCCACAACTTCGATGCGTAATTGTTTTGCTTGACGTTCTTCAAGCATATTAAATTGTGGTGATACGCCAGCTTCTAGCGGAAAACGTCGCAATAATGCATCGCAGAATGAGTGAATTGTTTGGATCTTTAAACCACCAGGCGTCTCAAGTGCTGCCGCAAATAAAGTTCGAGCTTGTTTAATTTTATCAGGGCTTAAAGTATTTTCGTTTTCACCTAAACTTTTTAATTCTGTACGAAGCTCTTCATCAGGTAACATTGCCCATTTGCCAAGACTATCAAATAAACGATTTTGCATTTCTGCGGCTGCTGCTTTTGTATATGTGAGACATAAAATCTTTTGTGGATCAGTATTGTTTAACAATAACCTCGCAACTCTATCAGTTAATACCCGTGTTTTCCCTGAACCTGCATTTGCGGATACCCAAGTATTTTTTATTGGGTTAGCTGCATAGATTTGAGCTAGTGTTGCATCGTTGAATTTCATTGTCCAAGGACTTTCGGGTTTGGTGTATCGCTATCTTGCCACTCACCTTTGCGAGACAGTTGATCATAATCTGATATATGATTTAAAAATTGAATTTTATCTCTAGCAGTAAAGCCTTTTGATGGGTCATTATAAGTCAAGATTAAGTTTCGAAACTCATCTACAATTTTACTAATTTCTTGATCATCGATATCTAAAGGCTGTTTTTTTAATTCTGGTCCTAAACTTATATATTCTAAATGCTCAATTGATTGTTTGCGAATTTTATTAAATCCATCATGAAAAGCAATCATAGCTTCTAATTGTAGTTGCTTATCAAAATATTGAATGTCACCCAAAGATGGAGGTTTGCTAGCTTTATAATCATATAGACGAAGCCCATTTTTACCCTGATCAATGCGATCTGCTTTTGCTGTAAGTTTGAATTTTAAATCTTGAAAATCAATTTCACCATAACGTTCAAGTGCTATATTAATACCTACTGCACGACGTTTGATTTCTTCCTCTATAAATGAAGATGAAATAGCTTGCATGCGAGCTAACCACAAACGTTGTGCAGCTGGCCATGGCACGTCTTTTTTCAAAACTTCATTAGTTATTTTCATAAATAAATTCGATGCATTCTCGGGAAGTTCATTTTGGGTTTGTCTTATGAATTCTTCTAAAATTGTGTGAATAGTATTCCCACGCTCAATGGCATCAGCTTGTTTTCCAAGGGGATCTAATTTTTTTAACTTTAAAATAACTGATGCATAAATTTTGTAAGGGTCACGGACTAAATCTTTAATTTGTGTTACTGATAATTTTTCTAGCCGAGCATTTTCTGGTGGAATTGGCGATGGCCTAGTTTCAAAAGGAATTTTTTTGGTTTCGTCTACTCTATCTAGACTGCGCGCATATGTTAACCATTGGTTCCCATTATTACGCATTTCATCTAACGCGTTAGGGCCCTCATTTTTTAATCCTTGCATCAAATTAGTAATTCTTATTAACCAACGTGATGGAGTAGAAGGTGTATCCCCTTCTCTTAATGATCGAGATAACACAACATTATGTGCTGATACAGCTTGTTGAAAGTCATGCGCTGAGAGACCAATACGCCTCTCGGGTAAAAGTAGGGATAATTGTTTTCGCATATCACGATTAAGCCACATATCATGATTGGGTTTTGATGGCCATGTATCTTCATTTAAGCCACCTAAAATAACTAAATCTTTAGATTGTACGCGTGCCTCTAAAGTGCCCCAAATTGATATTAATGGGTTTGCGGATTGTGTTTCTGATCTTAATTCTTGAGATAATATAGACCTTAGAAATGCATTGAATTCTATGTTTGACATTATTCCGCTGGATACTGATTGGTGTAATATTTGATCTAGCGTTTTTAAAGCGGCTTTACCTGAATCTTTTTCCCAGACTTTAGCATCAATATCATTTTCTGGACTGCTTGAAAGAGTTTCAGCTGTTTTTTTTAGTAAATTTAGCCACTCAGATAATTCCATCTCTTTTGCATCTCTTAAAGGCTGAAAAATCCTCGTAAGCCACTTTACCCAAATTGTCTTGTGAGGATCTTTTGTTGCCCAACCTGATAAAATATCAAAATCTATGAAGGGTGGCCCTCCACGTAATATTTTTGCTCCATTAAACTGGCCCACTTCTATTTCCATAGTCATTAAATTATGAATATTCCTGCCTTTGCCTGAGTGAGTTAATGGATGTTTTAACAATGCTAAAAAATCATATGACAATGTAGAGTTACCAAAACACTGAGCGATTGACCTAAGAAAAATACCTGTTGTTGACAATTGAAGTGGAGTCCCTGCTGAGTCATCAGCTTCAATATTCCATCTTGCAAGGTTTGCATTAACTCGTCTGGTTAGGTTCCGACTTGGTGAAATTAGAACTGCTGCTTGGCCTTGCTCAGTAGCAAATCGTAATCGAGTGGCAATTGCGAGGGCTTCTTCTTTAATTGTATCCGCTTCAATTAATTCAAGGTCCTGTGTAGCTTTATTTAAATATGGCTTCAAAAGAGGGCCATATTCCAACCATTGATTAGTAATTGGTGCAGGCCTAAGAGCTAAAGATATTAATTTATTTCGGTCAATATTCCTTATGTTTGCTTTATGCCAAGGATCAACATCATCAAAATCAATCTTCAACAAATCAAATAATTTTGCAAATCCAGCTTGTGGGTGATCAAGAGTAAATTTTTTCGTCTTTAAAGCACTCCAGACATCTTTGGGTAGGTCATCATCAACTCCTGGTAAAATAACAGCGCCATTTGGCAGTTTCGCAATTGCTTTCATAAATAATGCAGTTGCTCCCCGAGAACCTGTGGAACCTGCAATTAAAATAGTTTGATTTGTAGGATTTATATCCCAATGTTTAGCATATGTTTCAACAACATGGCGCATTCGATCTTCAGGGTCGGTTAAAGCATTTTGCTTCCAATGAGTTGCTAAAATTGAAAGAAATTTTTTGCTTCTATTCCAATGGGCAGAGTGCTCTCCAACATCTAAATTGAGCACATCCGTCATTTGGATTCCTTCACCCTGCGCCTCATCCATTAGAGCGCTCAAACTTTCAGCTAAGTCATAGGTTGCCGAAATAGGTGCTAAATCTGGTTCGGTTAATAAAAGTTTTCTGATTAATTGACCAAGATTAATCATTCGATGATGCGAAGGAGCTTGAGCGGGTAAATTACATAGTTTTAAGGGGTCATCAGAAAGATCTGTAATTAAATGAAATTGAGGAAGTAATGAAGAGCCAGATTCTATAAATAATTCTTTGAGTTTTCGCTCTGCTCTTCTTGTATTAATAAATACAATTACACGAGCTAATTCATGGGGCTCCTTCTCATGCAACCTACTTTTTAATCCGTCTAAGAACACTCTAGAAAAGTCTACTCCAACGGGAACTTTAAATACTCTTGGTATATTTTTTGAATCAAACATTTCTATTATTTAATAACTCTTTTGTGGCAGTATCAATACCTTTGGGATGTCCAACATCAATCCAACTACCATCATAAACAATACCAAAAGCTTTTTTCTTATTAAGGATTTTATTCCATAACAAATTTATAGAAAAACTTTTTTCATTTATATTGCTTAATAATTCAGTTTTTATGATTTGAGCTCCAGTATAAACATAAGGAGCATTTGGCTTGTTACCCCTTCGTGTTAAAAGGTTATCACTGTCTAAATAAAAATCACCCTGCCCGCAGTATTCTTTTGTATTTTGAATAGGAATGAGCATTAAAAGTGCATCCATTTTTTTGGGGTCCCATGATTTTAAAAGAGACCCAACTGGATTAGATCCAATCCAAATTATATCTGAATTTAATGTAACAACTGGGCTTGAACCAAGAATTGGTAAAGCATTTTTTAATCCTCCACCTGTTTCAAGAATATTAGGTTGTTCATGGATTGTTTGAATATTTTCAAATTTAGATAAATGATCTTCAATTTGTTTAGGGAGATGGTGTAAATTCACAGAAATGTTTTGGATATTTGCACTTAAAATAACATCTATAGCATAATCAATTAACGGTTTATTTAGTACTCTAATCATTGGCTTGGGGGTAATTTTTGTAATGTCCCCCATCCTTGTTCCAAAACCAGCACCAAAAATTAATGCACTTTCAATACTCATAATTTATTCACTAATTTTTGACGAACTGTATGATTTGGGTAAGGTACATTTTGACTTATCCATTGTTTTAAGTGAGAACATGCTTTGTGATTTAAGTTATTCATCAAATGATCCCATACACGTGGTATTAGGTTTACATAACTTGATTTTTTATCACGTAGTGACAAACGTGAAAATATTCCAATAATTTTGATATTACGCTGAGCCCCTAATAAATTATAAGCTGTAACAAATTCTTCTGCATCTAACTCAGTTTTCGATATATATCGATTGAGCATATTTTTCTGCAAATCGCTTGAAGTATCTCTGCGGGCATCTTCCAGGAGTGAGACCAAATCATAAGCTGGGTGACCTGCTAGGGCATCTTGATAATCTAGAAGACCTACGCGTTTTATAGCTGATCTTTTAGGCAGCCATATTAGATTTTCTGCATGATAATCCCGCATTACTAAAACAGGATTATATGAAGGTATTTTTGAAAATGTTTCATGTAAGATGGTATGAAATTCATCAATTAAACTTTTAGATAATGGAGCGCTCACTGCTGCAGGTAAATACCATTCTGTTAAAAGTTTACTTTCCTTTAAATAAATATTCATATCATACTTTAGTAAACTTTTTGGCGCTGGATTTTTATGTATATGTAATAATAAATCAACAGCAGAACCATATATCTCATGATCTATTTCCGGTGCTTTTTTACACAAAAGTGCAAAAAGATCATCTCCAAGATCTTCAATTAATAAAAACCCATTTTTAATATCTTCATTGTAAATGATTGGTGCAGATAAATTCAGTTCTTTAAGCATATTTGTTACATCTAAAAACAGCCTTACATCTTCCCCTGCAGAATATGGCGCATTCATTAAGATAGCATTTTTTGAATTCAAATAAAGTCGTTCATATGTTCTGCCTGAAGCATCTGATGCTAAAGGATGTCTGTTTGCACTTTCCCAATTTGATTTAGTTAAAAATCCTTGCAATAGTTCTTCACGATTTTTCATTATTAAATACCTTAAGTGCGTCTACCACAATTGTGTCCCAAATCGTATCTTCCCACTCAAGGGTTGCTTCCCTCAGGTCTTCCTCTGTAATATTTAAATTTAATGTTAAGGCATTCTTTGGTAACATTTCACCTAACCTATTGGACCATTCTAATAAACAAATTGCATCTTCAAATGCAGTATCTAGTCCCAACTCATAAACTTCAGATAAACTTGTTAAACGATATAAATCAGCATGCCATATATCGACGTGGTTTAATTCGTATGTTTGAACAAGAGTAAATGTTGGACTTGGTATATCTTCGAGTGCATTGATATCGTTTAAGCAAGTAGAAATTAAAGCACGTGCAAAATGGGTTTTGCCTGCGCCAACAGAGCCGTTTAATAAAATTGTGTTTCCAACAGATAGAAGTGGTGCAAAAGCTGTAGCTAAAGCTGCTGTTTCGTCTGACGATTTTAATAAAATTTTTTGAATCATTTGTATTTTAACATACTATTAAAATATGAATATTGTAACCCAATGTTGAAACGATGGTTTATTTAAACCTTTTTGCTGCATCAGTGGCTTCAAATCTGTATTGGCATATTTTCTGGACCTATTTGACTATCAAAAATTAAATTCTTTCTATCCCAAATGACACTAACAACTGCTCCTGTAGCAAACTCTAGTGATGGCTTTGTAGCATATGTAGATGTGCCATTCGCAAAAATTAATTTTGCGCGTGTACGCTCAAGCAGTGTTTTTGCAATAAATAAACCTAATCCCATTCCTTCATATTCTGGACGGCTAGGATCTTTTTTTGTTTTATGGCGCCTTAAGAATGGATCACCTACTTTTCCAAAAAAATCTGGTGGATACCCTTTTCCATCATCAGCCACCAGTATGCGAATTGTTTCATCGGTCCAGGTAATATCTATCCATACATCATGTATTGCAAAATCTACTGCATTTTGAATTAAGTTTCTTAACCCATGTAATATCTCAGGTTGCCGGGGTAAGTTTGGAACGTCTTCAAGAATTTCTAAAACTGGCAAGCCATTTACGAGTGTAGTTATTTTTTTACCTCTGTTTATATGTGGCTCAGCAGCTTCTCTTATCACTTCAGTGATTGGTGCATTTTTTAAATGTAGGTCATCTTTACCTGTTCGCCCCATATCTCGTAATATTGCAGAAAGCCTCATAGCTTGTTCGCGAATTAATCGAGCATCATCTTTTAATTCTTGATTAAAACTTAACTCTTCTTCTAATTCAGTAGCAACCATTTTAATTGTTGCAAGTGGTGTACCCATTTCATGTGCAGCGGCAGCTACCACTCCTCCTAAAACTGTTAACTTATGTTCCCGATCTAAAGCCATTTGCGTAGCCGCAAGTGCTTGGGACATTGAAAACGTTTCTATAGTTACACGTCTTGCGTATCCGGATAAAAAGACCAGTCCAATCAGTAAGGCTGTCCAATTCCCCCATATAAATAGTGGTTCAAGGATTGCAACATTTCCATTTTTAAAAGTTAAGGGTAAATGAAAATATGTAAGTAACGTTGTCATTGCTATTGCATATCCACCTAAAAATAATGTGGCATTTAATGTAAGGGCAGTCGCAGATATTGTAACTGGTGCAAGTATTAATAATGAGAAAGGGTTGCTTAAACCACCAGTTAAAAACAATAATATACCAAGTTGTGTAAGGTCAAATAGCAAGGATAAAATAGTAGCTCTTTGTGACAAGCGCTTGTTTGTTGGCGCTATGAAGCTTGCCAATAAATTAAATAAAATAGATGCACCTATTGCGATAGAACAATATCCTATTTCAAGATTTAAACCTAAAAAGCTATGCGCTGATATTATTGCTATAATTTGACCTACAATTGCCATCCAACGTAAAAATATAAGTGTTTGAAGGCGAACCCATTCACTTCGAATTTGATTTGTAAAGAGATTGATTGGTTTTTTATTCATAAAAGCTTCTTGTCTGTGACATCTTCTCACGTGTAAATTGATAATTAATAAAGTAGAGCAACATATGTAATATGACCAGATAGGAAAAACAGTGACAAAATATTTTACAATTCTCTTTTCTGGGATTGTTGTTTTAACACTAGCAACAATGAGTTATTTTTCGTTTTGGGTTGATGGTAAAGCATGTGGATCAAGTGTAGTGGCTGGTGGGCAAGGCTCAATTGGTGGTTCGTTTGAATTAGTGGACCATAATGGAGTTGAGGTTACTGAAAAAGATGTAATAAATGGGTTAACACTTATTTATTTTGGTTACACATATTGTCCTGATATTTGTCCATTGGATACGCAGAGAAACCTTACAACAGTTGATATATTAGATGAACAAGGTGTTGATATTACACCCGTTTTCATAACAATTGATCCTGAAAGAGATAATATTTCTGCACTTAATGATTATGTTCAAGCCTCACATGAGAGGTTAATTGGATTGACTGGATCACTTGAGCAAATTCAAACTGCATCAAAGGCCTATAAAACTTTTTTTCGCAAAAATGGCGATGGGGAAGATTATTTATTAGATCATTCAACATTTAGTTATTTGATGGATAAATCAGGATTTTTGCAGTTTTTTCGACGTGATCTTGAACCTGAAGAAGTAGCAAAAACGATTTTATGCTTTGCAAATGTTTGACCCTATCAATATTTAACACTAAATATCTCTCATGAAGGGCTCAATCATGACAAATACACCAAAAGAATTAAAAAACATCGGAACAGATAATTCATTACTTATCCTTGATGATGATGAACCATTCCGTAGGCGACTGGCTCGTGCAATGGAAAAACGCGGTTTTGCACCAACTGCATTGGAAACCGTAGTTGCGGGACGAGCTTTTTGTACTGCAACGCCACCTGCATATGCAGTGATTGATTTGCGTCTTGGGGATGGAAACGGGTTAGATGTTGTTGAAGTTTTAAGGGCTAAACGACCAGACTCTAGAATCATTGTTCTTACGGGGTATGGAGCAATTGCAACCGCAGTTGCAGCAGTAAAGATTGGTGCAACAGATTATTTATCAAAGCCCGCAGATGCAAATGACGTTACAAACGCACTGCTTGCTCAAGAAGGTGATTTACCTCCACCACCAGACAACCCAATGTCTGCAGATAGAGTTAGATGGGAGCATATACAAAGAGTATACGAACTTTGTGATAGGAATGTGTCCGAAACTGCAAGGCGGTTGAGCATGCATCGTAGAACGTTACAACGTATTTTAGCAAAACGTAGTCCAAGATAATTAACTAATACTTAATCTTGTGGGACCCAGGGATTTGGTACAGTTTGAGCAAAACTATCACTATACGACAGCTCTTCGACTATCCGAGTGATTTTTGTATATTGGCGCCAATTAAATGGACTTCTGCTATCTGACCACAATAGCAGACAAGCGAGTGCATAATCACAAACGCTAACTCTATCATCAATCAACCATTTATCACACTGACCTTCTAGCCAAGCTAGGGTGTGATTTACGCGCATTTCATTTCTATTTAAAATATCAATTCCATAGGTATTTTTTTCAGTTTGTTTTAAACCGGATCTGTCAATTGCATTTGACGCAATCATTGCATCACCCATAGATAAAATAGTTATTAATAATTGACGATCAGCTAGAGGATCAAAATATGGGGCAAGTGGTTCAAAGGTCATTGCAAGTAGTTGTTCAGTAATTTGTGAGGTTGGAAAAATAGTTTCACCAATTGTTTTTAATGTTGGAACTTGCCCTAATGGGTTTTCTTTAAAAATACTTTCATTTAGAGGCCAATCTAATTCAATAGTTTCTACGGGCAATTCCCAATCAATTATTAAAGTTCTACAAAGACGAGAAAATGGAGATCCATCTTGATAATAAAGTTTTGCTGATTCCATTATATTTGCTCCATTAATTCATTGAATAATTTTAAAAACTGGGTTTTGACATGAGTTGGTTCATGTGGGGATAAGGTTAAATTTCTTAAATCTGAGAGTATAGGTTTACCAAATAAGGTGTTTGCTTCCTCTTCACTAAAGCCTGCAATTTGAACTGCTTCAAGCCAAGCAGAAGCTGTATCAGCTCGCTTTATTTGCTTTTTAATAACATCAGGAGTTTTTGAAGGAAGGCCAAATCTTTGATGTATTGCAGCAGTTAACCTTTCATCCATATCACTATAACCTCGTCCAACTGAAGATTTTACAGGACTTATCATATCCCCAATTACATATTCTGGAGCATCGTGAAGCAATGCTGCCAAGCGCCATTTAGGACTTATCTGAGGGTTTATTTTAAAAAATAGTTTCTCGACGAACACAGAGTGTTCAGCAACTGAATAAGGAAATTTTCCAAAGGTCTGTCCGTTCCAGCGTGCAACAAAAGATAGGCCATGTGCAATATCCTCTATTTCAATGTCCATTGGAGAGGGGTTCAACAAATCTAAACGCCTACCAGACAACATACGTTGCCATGCACGTGATTTTAGATTTGCCAAGGTTACACTCCAATTCAAAAAGCATCTCACCATAATACTTGTCTAAAGTAATTACCAATGCTAGATGCACAAAATAGATAAATGCACAAGATACAGGAGCCAGTACAGATGGCAACAGACTATATTGTTAAGGACATTTCACTTGCGGAATTTGGACGAAAAGAACTAGATATTGCAGAAACAGAAATGCCAGGCCTAATGGCACTTCGTGAAGAGTTTGGAAGTAAGCAACCCCTTAAAGGTTCGCGTATTGTTGGTTCACTTCATATGACTATTCAAACAGCAGTTTTGATAGAAACATTAACCGCATTGGGTGCGGATGTTCGTTGGGCATCATGTAATATTTATTCAACACAAGATCATGCTGCTGCAGCAATAGCTAAAGCTGGTGTTCCAGTATTTGCTATAAAAGGTCAAACATTAGTTGAGCATTGGGATTATTTAGATAAATCATTTATGTTTGCAGAAGGTGCAAACATGATCTTAGACGATGGTGGTGACGCAACATTATACGTTTTACTGGGTGCTCGAGTAGAAGCTGGTGAAACTCATTTACTAGATGTTCCAACATCAGAAGAAGAAGAAGCAGTTTTTGCTCAGATTAAAAAGAGAATGGTAGAAAGCCCAGGCTGGTTTACAAAAACACGTGAAGCAATTCAGGGTGTTTCTGAGGAAACAACTACTGGGGTACACCGGTTGTATGAGCTAATGCAAAATGGTCAGCTACCTTTCCCAGCAATTAACGTGAATGACTCAGTAACAAAATCTAAATTCGATAATAAATATGGTTGTAAAGAATCTCTTGTTGATGGAATTCGCCGTGCAACAGACACAATGATGGCAGGCAAAACAGCTGTTGTTTGTGGCTATGGTGATGTTGGCAAAGGTTCTGCGGCTTCATTGCGCGGCGCTGGAGCGCGCGTTAAAGTTACTGAAATAGACCCGATTTGTGCACTTCAAGCTGCTATGGACGGTTTTGAAGTAACGACTTTAGAGGATACTATTTCAGACGCTGATATCTTTATTACTACAACAGGTAATAAAGATATTATTCGAATTGAACATATGCGTGAAATGAAAGACATGGCTATTGTAGGAAATATTGGTCACTTTGATAATGAAATTCAAGTTGCTAATCTTCGTAACTTGAAAATGACTAATATTAAAGATCAAGTAGATATGTACGAAATGCCATCTGGCAATAGAATGATCTTATTGTCACAAGGAAGGTTGCTAAACCTTGGGAATGCTACTGGACACCCATCATTCGTGATGTCAGCATCATTTACAAATCAAGTTTTGGCCCAAATTGAATTGTGGACAAAAGGTGACGAATATAAAAATGAAGTTTACATTTTACCAAAACATCTTGATGAAAAAGTTGCTAGATTACATTTAGCTAAAATTGGTGTTAAATTAACTGAACTTTCAAAAGATCAGGCTGATTATATTGGTGTAACTACATCTGGACCGTTCAAGCCAGAGCATTATCGCTATTAATAGATAAATTAATCCAATACCCGCATTATTATGTGGGTATTAGAAAATCATTAACCTAATTTATATTAAGTTATATTTTCGCTTTTTAATGGGCGCTTCATAAGTTCACTCAATGCAATCTCTACGGTAGTTTGGCCACTTAAAACTAAAGCAACTTGAGACGCTATTGGCATTTCTACTTTATACTTTTCTGCTAACTTTAGAGTTATCAACGCGGTATCAATTCCTTCAACTGTTTCACCTGGATTCAAGTTTCCAGATCTTGCCAATTGTTTGCCGTAACAAAAATTACGCGATAATTTTGAGGTGCATGATAAAGTTAGATCACCAAATCCAGATAATCCGTTCAAAGTATCTAATTTTCCACCCATTGAATATGTTAATCTAGATAGCTCAGTGAAACCCCGAGTAATTACTGCAGCACGTGCACTTTCTCCTAGGTTAGAGCCAACAACAATACCGCTCGCAATTGCAAATACATTTTTAAGTGCTCCCCCTAGCTGAACACCAAGTAAGTCATTTGAAAGGTACAATCTAAGAGCCTCAGTACTGAGCATAGATTGTAAAGATGCTCCTAACTCTGTGTCATCAGCTGCTAGCGTTAAGGCTGTTGGCATTCCTTTTGCCAATTCAATAGCAAATCCTGGGCCACTAAGTGCTGCACATTGTTTATTTCCCAAAACTTCCTCAATAATTTGAGATTGTAATTTTCCGGTACTTTTTTCAATTCCTTTTGAGCAAACGATCAGTGGGCAATTAAGATTTTTTAGATCAAAACTCTTCAATGTTTCTCGAAGGTATTGAGCTGGAGCAACCATCAAAAGTGCATCTACGCTATTTAAATCACTGAAATCTGAAGTTGCATAAATATTATTAGGCAACTTTATATTTGGAAGATAGCGTGCATTCATATTTGTTGAATTAATATTTTTTATATGATCAGAGTTACGGCCCCATAAAACAACGTTATTATTTGCTTTTGCTAGTGTTGCTGCCAATCCCGTACCAAATGCACCACTCCCCATAATGCCTATTTTATTCATGCTTTAGCACCTTTTTTTCCAGAACCAAGCATTGGTTTAGCTTTGTGATCAATTGGCCATCTAGGGCGGGCAGCCAATGTCATGTCATCTACTAAACCTGCAGAGTATCGTTCTATACCAGCCCAAGCGATCATGGCTGCATTGTCTGTGCAGTACTTTAAGGGAGGTGATAATAAAGTAAAATTATGTTTTTGTGCTATATTCTCTAATTCTTTTTTGATCACTGTATTTGCTGCAACACCACCAGCAACTGCAAAATTTTTAGAGTCTGTCGTCTTTTTGAATATATCTATAGCCCGATTGGCCTTTTCAGCTAAAGTATCGGCAACTGCTATTTGGAAACTTGCACATAAATCGCTTTGATCTTGATAAGAAATACCACCTTTTTCTTTTACTAATAAATCGCGCGCCCTTCTCAAGGCTGTTTTTAGGCCTGAAAAAGACATATTACAATCTGGCCTGTCCAGCAGAGGGCGGGGGAATTTAAAACGTGTGGGATCACCATTTTTAGCAGCTTTTTCAACCAATGGACCACCAGGATACCCAAGGCCTAAAAGTTTCGCTGTTTTATCAAATGCTTCTCCTGGTGCATCATCAATCGTTCCTCCAATTCTATCGAACTCTGTCTCAGACAAAACGGCTAGAAACTGACAATGGCCTCCACTTACTAACAGCATCAGATATGGATAGGAAATTGTGTCAGTCATTCGTGGAGTTAAAGCATGTCCAACTAAATGATTTATACCAATTAAAGGTTTATTCATCCCAGCAGCCAAACCTTTTGCACACATCACTCCACTTACGACACCACCAATTAATCCTGGCCCAGATGTTACAGCGATAGCGTCAACATGCTCTAACTTTATATCTGATTGAACAAGTGCTTTTTCGACAGCTATGTCTAACTGTTCGGCGTGTGCACGAGCTGCAATTTCTGGAACAACACCGCCATATGCTTCGTGGAGAATTTCTTGACCAACAACTACAGATGATAAAACAAGAGCTTTTCCATTAATACGTTGAACCACAGCTGCGGCAGTATCATCACAGCTACTCTCTATACCAAGGATTGTTATAATATCAGTCATTGTATTTAATTAGCCTACATGGTTGTTTAAACCAAATAGCACTGGAATTCATGGCAAGCAATGACTGAGAATAAACCTCTATTACTTATTACAAGACCGCAAAAGCAGTCTGAGCAATTATTGGATGATTTAATTAAACGTCTTGGAAGAGTGCCAAGATTCATTATAAGCCCAATGATATATATAAAGGACTTAAAGGCTAGTTTACCCAAAAAATTAATTAATCCATTTATATTTACCTCTCAAAATGCTGTTAATATCTTGTCAAAGTCGACTTCCCAAAGAGGTGATGTACATTGTGTTGGGCACAAAGTTGCTAATTTAGCGAAATTGAATGGATTTGATGTAATATCTATTTCTGAAACAATTGAAAAAATGATTGAATCTGGATTGCCTGAAAAGTGTACTTATTTAAGAGGTGAGCAAGTTACCACTGATATTTCTTCTATCTCTTCCGCAAATATAGATGAATATATTTTATATGCTCAAGTTTTGTTAGAAATAACAAACGAAACAAAGTCTGAAATTAGTAAAGGATGTATTATACCGGTTTATTCTGAAAATATGGCTAATCATTTAGTAAATTGCATCAGTAGTCAAAATGATCATATCATTGTAGTTTGTATAAGTAATAAAGTTAGTAAACCTTTTGAACAATGTGGATTCAAAAATATTATCGTATCACCTAAACCTAGTAGTGATGCTATGATAAGTGCATTAGCAATAAGATTATAAATCTGTGATTAAATATTAAGGATCTTTAAAATGGCAAAGAAGCCAACACCAAAAAATAATCAAGAGCCAGATATTGAAGATCAGAAAGATATTGAAGCTTTAAATCATAAAACAATAGAAAAACATAAACTGAAAAAAAGTAACGGTTTAAAATATTTCATTATGATAATTTTTTTACTACTATGTGGTGGTATAATCACGCTTTTATTTAGCACTAAAATTTCTTCAATTTTGCCCAATGGGATGGCACCTGTTGCTAGATTTCTTTCGCCAAGTGAAGCATTAGCAATAGAAAAAATTCAAATTTATAAATTAGAAACCGATCAACGGTTAAATAAAATAGAAAATATAGAGCACCCAAATGTTGAATTGAAAATTAAGCAATTAAGAAATGAAATACGTAATGATATTTCAATAATTTCAAAAGAATTATCTGTAATTAATGATTTAAAAATTACTGAAAGTTTAGATGGTTTAGAAAAAAAGATATCAAATATATTAATTCAAATTGATGATTTGATATTTAATTCTTCAAAGGTTGTATCAAATAATAATGGGTCTATTGATAAAAATTATGATTTAATACTTAAAAAAATAAGATCTGAAGTGGCTATTTTATCAAGCAACCAAGAAAAGCTAACTCAGCGTTTTAATAAAATTAAGAATACAAATTTATCACCAGCCGAGAATAATTCAAAACATTTGAATTATTCTGATGATATAAAAGAAGTGCTAGAGATTGGTGGATCTTACATAAAGGTTTTAGAAAAAATATCAAAAAAAGGAATTGATATTCCAAAAGTACTCATTGCAAATTCTGAGGGTGTGGTCACGATTAATTATTTGAAAACTAGTTTCCCTGCAGCTGCTCATGCAAGCCTTAAGCAGTCTATAAAACAAGATGTGGAGCCTGGAGTGGGAGGAAAACTTATAGGTTTTTTAAAGTCTCAAGTTACTGTTAGATCTTTAGATGCTCAAAAAGGTAATTCAGTGAATGCAGTCCTTTCTCGTATGCAGGTTGCACTAAACAATGATGATTTATCAGAGGTTATAGACCAAGCATCTTTGCTTGATGAGCCAGCCAAGTCCGGGATTAAAGACTGGCTAACACTAGCAGTTAATAGGCAAACTGTTGTAGATGCCTTTTCTAAACTTTTGGAAAATTAAGGTATTATTATGATCTGGTCTTTAATCAAAATAATATTTTTTATCACAATTATCGCCTTGGTTACATTAGTAACTGGAGTAATTATTGATGCCGGTGGTGTAATAACAATGCAATTTGCATCCTATGAAATATCTTTAACACCTATTCAAGGTATTATTGGTATTATTTTGTGTATGTCTTCTTTATTAGCTACAAAATGGCTTTTCGGGATACTTGTCGCAATATTTAAATTTTTTAATGGTGATGAAACCGCTATAACGCGATACTTTAATAAAAATAAAGAAGAACGAGGATACAAAGCGCTTGCCGATAGTATGGTTTCTATGGCTGCGGGAGAAGGCAAAGACGCAATTAATAATGCAAACCGTGCAGAGAGGTTATTACAGCGCCCTCAGTTGACGAACCTTGTTAGCGCCCAAGCTGCAGAAAAGTTTGGAGATAATAAAAGGGCTCTTAAATATTATAAGCGCCTCCTTAAAAACGATCAAACAAGATTTGTTGGGTTACAAGGTCTTTTAAAGCAAAAACTTTTAGAAGGTGATAATGAAACCGCATTATTGTTGGCTGAAAAAGCATTTTCAATACGCCCAAATCATGATCAGACATTGAATGTTTTATTTGATTTGCAAACAGAAAAACAAGATTGGAAGGGTGCTCAGAAAACTATAAAAGCAAATGTACGTGCAGGGAAACTTCCCAAAGATATTGGCCTTCGCCGAGAAGCTATTTTATTGCTTGCTGATGCAAAAGCAATGCTTGAAGCTGGAGAAATAGATACGGGCAAAGCGGCTGCGATTGCAGCAAACAAGTCTTCACCTGATTTGATACCTGCAGCAATTTTGGCTGCAGAAATGTACATGCTAGACAATAATAAGCGCGCTTCTACTAAAATTTTAAAAAAAACTTGGGGTTTAAACCCACACCCAGATTTGGCGACAGCATTTGCAGAAATTAATTTAAAAGAAACAAGTGGTGAGAGACGTAAACGCTTTAGTTCTTTTGTTAAATTAAAAAGTGAACATTATGAAACAAAATTACTTCTGGCAGAATTAGCTATCGGGGATGAAGATTTTCCAGCTGCGAGGCGAGCAATAAAGGATTTAACATCTACTAATCCTACAGTGAGATCGCTTGCTTTAATGGCGGCAATAGAAAAAGGCGAAGGAGCGGATGAAAAAACAGTTAGAGCTTGGTTGAATAAAGCTTTAACTGCATCGCGAGGTCCACAATGGATATGCGAAAAATGCTCGAATATTCATTTATCTTGGCAGCCTAGATGTGAAAATTGTGAAACATTTGATAGCTTATCATGGAAAGCTCCGCCTAGAGATGCTAAAAAAATAACTAATGAAAAGTTAGATTTTACTGCAGGTATTTTAACTGGCGCGGAAAATTCTTTGCCTTCTGTGTCTGATATTGATGATGCTGAAGTTGTTAGTGACTAAATTTCTTTTTTTGCAGCTCGTATTTCACGCTCTAATGAATTTAAAAAATTAGACCTATCTGTTTTTGAAAATGGTTTACCAGATCCTTGTAAAAATGGATTAGCACCACGTAAATCAGCCATTAGATCTCTTGTTGCAAGCTGATTGCCAATATTAGACGGTGTAAACATATCACCATTATGGCGAATAGTCCGTGCACCAGCGGCCACAGTTTTTGCTGCTAAAGGGATATCACCAGTTATTACTAAATCACCTTTACGAGCTCGATCCGCAATCCACATATCTGCAATATCTGGACCATCCGGCACAATGATATTTTCAACCAATGGGTGAAGATTTGGGCGCAAGCCTCCATTGGATACAATGAAAACTTTTACATCATGGCGTTCAGCGACTCTAATAGTTTCGTCTTTAACCGGACATGCATCTGCATCAATGTAAATATTTGTCATTAATCTATAACATTTAAAATGGTTGCATGATGTTCAATGTGTTCTCTCATAAAGCTCATTACAAAAAAGTAACTATGATCATAACCATTTGAAATTCTAAATTGTCCTTCTTGTTCTCGTGTGTCCATTGCATTCTTTAGTGATTCTGGTTGTAACAAATCTAAAAAATTATCTTCACTGCCTTGGTCAATAAGAACATTTGAATGAAAGCCTACCTTTTGCATTAAAATTGTAGCGTCATGTTTTTCCCAAGTAGTAGTATCTTCACCAAGGTATTCCTTGAATTGTTTTTGACCCCATTCAGATTTTGTTGGATTTCCAATAGGTGCAAATGCAGAAACTGATTGATATTGATCTGGCAAAGTCATTGCCATTGTTAATGCGCCATGACCTCCCATTGAGTGACCCGTTATGCCTTGAGCATTTTTTAATAAGGGAAAATTTTCAAATATAAGCTTTGGTAATGCAATGGTTATGTAGTCCCACATCTGAAAATTTTCAGACCATTTATCAGTTGTGGCATTTACATAAAAACCTGCACCTTGCCCTAAATCATAATCATCATGATTTGGTACATTCTCTCCACGAGGTGAAGTATCAGGAAAAATTAGGGCAATTCCATTTTCTGCTGCCCAACCCTGTGCAGTAGCCTTAACCATAGCATTTTCATGAGTACAAGTAAGCCCTGAGAGATACCATAAGACCGGAACTTTATTCATTTTCGCTTGTGGTGGGAGATATACTGCAAAAGTCATATCACATTTGCATGATTCTGAATAATGCTTGAATACACCTTGTGTGCCTCCGAAACAAAAATTTTCTGATAGAGTTTCCATGTAAAGCTTCACCTTTTGTGATAATTAAAATTCAACCACAGCACGAATTGATTTACCTTCATGCATTAAATCAAAACCTTTATTTATGTCTTCTAAGTTCAGTTTGTGCGTAATCATAGAATCTATTTCTATCTTGCCATCCATATACCAATCTACAATTTTTGGAACATCAGTTCTGCCGCTTGCACCTCCAAAAGCGGTGCCACGCCACACACGGCCAGTAACTAACTGAAATGGCCGCGTAGAGATTTCTGCTCCAGCAGCAGCTACTCCGATAATTATACTTTCACCCCAACCTTTATGAGCGGCCTCTAAAGCAGTTCGCATGACACCAGTATTTCCAGTTGCATCAAATGTATAATCAGCACCACCGTTAGTAAGCTCAACTAGGTGTGCAACAAGATCACCTTTTACATCATTTGGATTTACAAAGTCAGTCATTCCAAATTCTCTGGCCAAATCTTCTTTGCTATTGTTTAAATCAACTCCAACGATTTGATCTGCACCAGCTAAACGTAAACCTTGAACAACATTGAGGCCAATTCCACCTAATCCAAATACAATTGCAGTTGATCCAATTTCGACTTTGGCTGTGTTTATAACTGCACCAATGCCAGTTGTTACGCCACACCCAATATAACAAATCTTGTCAAATGGTGCATCTTTTCGAACTTTAGCCAATGCAATTTCAGGCATCACTGTATGGTTAGAAAAAGTAGAGCAACCCATATAATGGAGAATTGGTGTGCCATCCATCATGGAAAACCGTGATGTTCCATCAGGCATTACACCAGCACCTTGGGTGCTTCGAATTTTTTGACATAAATTTGTTTTTGGATTCAAGCAATATTCGCATTCACGGCATTCAGGAGTATATAATGGTATAACATGATCACCTACTTCAAGGCTTGTAACACCCTCACCAATTTCAATTACAACTCCAGCACCCTCGTGGCCTAAAATAGCTGGAAATGCACCTTCTGGATCATCCCCTGAGCGGGTAAATTCATCTGTATGGCAAATACCTGTTGCTTTAATTTCAATTAAAACCTCACCAGATTTTGGGCCTTCTAAATTTACATCCATAACTTTAAGAGGCTGCCCTGCTGCTAATGCAACTGCTGCGCGTGTAATCATGGTAATCTCCTTAGTTTTAAAATATTTATTTAGATAAACAGATTGGCAAATATATATGCTATAATAGCCTATCAATAAAAAACAAATTAACAAATACTATTATTTTAGGCCTATTAATTCTCTGATTTTTTTATCACGTAATGAAACGGTTTGACCCAACCAACCGTCTGACTCAGAAGTAGTCATCCAAGCTAATGCCATTGCTGGCCAATGCGCATCGATATGTTCTTCCCAGGAAAGTTCACTCACACTATTTATGCCTGATTTAGCTATAATTTTTTGCATATCAGTGGCAACTGTGCCAGGTGATAATGTTAAAGCCCTTATGCCATTTTCAACTTCTTCCTTGTGAAGACAAGAAGTTAAATGATGAACGGCAGCCTTTGAAGAACAATAATGAGACCAACCTTCTAAGGGGGTTTTTGCAGCTCCTGAACCTACATTTAATATGGTGCCACCATTATTAGACTTCATAAATGGCAAAGCATATCTAATGCCATAATAGAGGCCTTTTAAATTTGTATCGATCAATTGCCCCCATGCTACTGGGTCAGAGTGTTCAATACGTTGTATTGGGTCAATGATACCTGCATTATTTATCAATACATCTATTGTTCCAAAAACTTTTGATGATTTCACCATTAGACTATTTACTTGGGTTGGGTCGGCTACATTGCATTCAATGGCTAATGCATTTTTACCAAGTTTATCTGCTATCTCCGCAATTTTACTTTTTGATCGTGCAGCTAAAACAACATTTGCATTTAAGTTTGAAAAATAGTTGGCAGATGCTTCACCAATACCACGTGAAGCACCTGTAATTATGATAGTCTTATTTGTGAAATCTAGCATATTATAATATTTATTCTTTCAAGATAAATCACATTTTAGGGAAGTAATCCTCGCAACTTCCTTCACGATATACATCTGCAGTACAACAATGGAGACCGCCACCAAATGCATAGGCATCTCTTAATTCTACTTCTACAACTTCCATGCCAAGCTTATCCATTTGCTCTGCCTGATAAACCTCTGACTTTTCAACACAAACAGTTTTTGGATCTAAAACTAAAACATTCATTGATAGCCAAGTAGAAGAATAACACAAAGGTGGTGGAGCATTATGTGCTGGTTGGGCCGAATCTACGATGTCCCAACCATTATCATTAAACATCCTACGCTGCGCTTCAGGAAGCCGGCGCTGTGGATTGTTTAATATTAATCCTGGGCGCAATGGTGTAAAAGTTGCATCAATATGAATTGGATAAGGGTCTCCTGGAAAATTAACAGAATGAACGCGATGTTCAGGAAAATGACGACGGAGCCATTCAATGCCCTTTTCATTAGTTGTAAATCCATGTTGTACAACTAAATCTCTACCAAATCTTAAAACATCAGCTGCATCAAAAAGTGGCTCTTCTTCAGTTGTTACGAAAAATTTTTCTTCAGCCCATTTCAAGCGCTGCTCGTTGCCAATTTTATCTGATAAATAATCAGGATGATAATCCGCATCAGTCAAGCGCGGTTTTGGCGCTGATTCATGGCGAAATTTTGGATCTTCGTTAAAGTATTCTTGCATTAAGGGTCGGTAATTTAAATATTCAAACCAACGACACCTATATGACATTGTTGCTTCCAATATTTCAGAACCAACTGTTAGTAAAACATCCCTAGGGGGCATACATCCAAATTGACTTTCTGTTTTGAAATCAGGTGTTATCGCTGGCTCGCTATGATCAATTGATGTTGGTCGGTCAACTTTAATTCCACGATTTTTTAATTGATTAGCAAAGTTATCCAGGAGTTCATTTGCACGATCAATTGTTTCTTGTGGGCGACGCCCCCATTGCCCTCGCATGTCGCTATCTTCTGGTACCTTTGCATCCAATGCAGGCTCTTCAGGAGGAATATGACAATCGTCAGCTCTGCCAACTATTACATGTTTTAATGGATCCCACTCATTCCAGCTATTAACAATTGTTTTTTCGGGTGACCAAGACATTTTTCTCTCCAAATTTATCGTTTTGACAGAACGCCATCTAAGACATTTTTGCAACTAAATTATGAATAATAATAGATCAAATTGATCATTTTAGCTACTTTCATGGTTGTTCATTTGGCCCATAGGTTTAAAGTTATAAAAAAATAGGGATAAATATGAAAAATAGCTTATCAGATTCTGCTCAACAATTATTAGACATAGCAAAACTTGCCGGTGCACAATCTGCAGACGTCTTGATAGTAGACGGAACGTCAGTATCAATAGACGTTCATGAAGGTGAATTAGAGCATGCTGAAAGCGCAGAAGGTGTTGATATTGGCCTTCGTGTTATCCAAGGCGATCGTCAAGCATCGGTATCGATTTCTGATTTAAGCAAAAGTGCTATGGAACAAATGGCAGAGCGCTGTATTGCAATGGCAAACGAAGCTCCTCGAGACCCGTATTGTGGATTAGCTACACCTCAAGAATTTGCTACTGACTGGGATGTGGATCAATTAGAGTTATATGATTCCTCTCCTAAACCATCTGCTGAATACCTTAAGGAGATGGCTGTAAGAGCAGAGGCATCAGCTTTATCCATTAAAGGTGTTTCTAAAGCTCAAGGAGCGTCATCTGCATTAAGTGATATGACAATTCATTTAGCAACAAGTAATGGGTTTTCAGGAGGATATAGGCGTACATCACATTCTATTTCTTGTGTTGCTATATCAGGTGAAGGATTAAGTATGGAGCGTGATTGGTGTGGAGAATCCCATAGTCATTATGCCTCTGTCCCAAGTCCCGAAGAGATAGGCTATTTGGCGGGTGAAAGGGCTGTTGCGCGCGCTGGGGCTGTAAGGCCACCTACTGGATTTTTTCCAGTTTTATTTGATGAACGTATTTCATCAAGTTTAATTGGTCATTTAGTTGCTGCAATAAATGGGGCATCTATTGTAAGAGGATCGAGCTGGTTAAAGAACTATCTTGGAGAGCAAATATTACCCTCAAACGTATCGCTCTTTGAGGATCCATCTAGAAAATCTATGGCAGGTTCTAAACCTTTTGATGCTGAAGGATTATTAGCAAAGCCACGCCATGTAATAAAAAATGGAATTCTAGAGGGTTGGACGTTAGACCTTAGTACCGCAAGACAATTAGAGATGAAAAGCACTGCTAATGCATCACGTGGTGTAGGATCTGCACCATCACCAAGTAGTGGTAATTTGCAACTTTCAGAAGGTATGGAAACGAAAGAAGATTTAATTGCAAAGATGGGAACAGGATTAATTGTTACTTCTATGATTGGTTCTACAATAAATCCCAATACTGGGGATTATTCTCGCGGAGCTTCAGGTTTTTGGGTAGAAAATGGTCAGATAATTGGTCCAGTAAATGAATGCACAATTGCTGGTAATTTATTAGACATGTTGAAAAATATAGTACCAGCAAATGATGCAAGAAAAAATCTTTCACGAGTTGTTCCTAGCCTATTAATTGATGGGCTAACAATTGCTGGAAAATGATCTCGATTTATTAAGAAATGCAGCTATTTTGGCAGGTAAAATTGCAATGCGGTTTTATCAAAAAAATCCTACTTACTGGGACAAGGGAGATGGACAAGGCCCTGTAAGTGAAGCGGACTTAGAAATTGATAAAATGTTATTTGAATATCTATCTAATGCTAGGTCAAATTATGGGTTTTTATCAGAAGAAGCTGAAAACAATACTTATAGGAATAATGTAAAAAACACTTTTATAATTGATCCAATTGATGGCACGAGATCCTTTTTAAATGGACATGAAAATTTTGCCACTTCTATTGCTGTAGCTTGTAACGGAATAATACAGGATGCCGTAGTTTATTTACCAGCAAAAGACTTACTTTATGATGCAAAAAAAGGTGAGGGTTCACGCTTAAATGGAGTGCAAATTCATGCTGGAAAAAATACAAACATAAATGGCGCTCGTATTTTAGCCTCTGAATCACAAAACAATCCTAAACTATGGAAAAATACACCACCTCCTATAGAAAGACATTTTAGATCCTCATTGGCATATAGATTGTGTTTGGTTGCTGAAGGTCGGTTTGATGGGATGATGACACTTCGCCCAACTTGGGAGTGGGATGTAGCAGCTGGTCATTTAATATGCACTGAAGCAGGATGTGAGGTTAAAACACAAGGTGGTAAAGATCCTCAATATAATTCTGAGGTACCAAAAATAAATGGTATGATTGCAGGAAATTCAATACTTGTTGATAAACTTCTGGGATATATTAATTAGGGTGCTATAAACCTATTAGAAGATCACTTAAAAATAAAAGGCAATATAATGACACAAAGATTGCATATGGTATTTGGTGGCGAACTCAAAAACCCTACAACTAAAGAATTTAGGAACAGTGATGAGATTGATATTGTTGGAATTTACCCAAATTATCAAGCTGCCTATAGTGCATGGAAAGCTAAGGCTCACCAAACTGTAGATAATGCACATGTAAGATATTTTATTGCACATCTTCACCGCCTTAGAGATGAAGATCATGCTGCAAGTCCTACAGAAGAGCTAGGATGATTTTTTGCAAAGAGTTTCATTTGGCATAATTGTAAATCGTTTACTTGCATATTTGTTGCAGCCTTATGAAAAATCTAAAATCACTAAAGCATATGAAAAATCTAAAATAACTAAAGATTTATTAGGACAGCTACAGGGTCTTTCGAACCAAAAGAATGGAAAGAAAACACTTATTTGGTTGCATGCAGAATCTTTAATCTTAGTGGATAACTTTAGTGAAATACTTTCTCATTTCGAAGATAAAAAAGATATCCAATTTTTACTAACAACTGAAGAAAGCAATACAGATCAAGATTTCAATGTTCCAGGTATCCATCAATGCTTACCTTTGGATCATCCAAAATTTGTTCGTCAATTTATAAACCATTGGAAACCTAATTCTTTGGTTTGGCTGTCTGATACAATTAGACCAATATTGTTACATAGGGTTGCAAAATCAGGCATACCTGCAATTTATGCGAATGCTAGTTTAGCTCCTCTTAAAGCAGGAGCATTTTTGGGCTTTCGCAGATTTATAAAAGTTTACCTTTCATATTTTGATCGTATCTTGGCAAAATCTGATGAGTCAGCTCAAGACTTGAGGCGCATAAAAGAGGTGCGTACAAAACTTGAAGTTCTAGGTGCAATGCAAACTGGAGCACATGCTTTACCTTATGATGAGTTATTGAGAACTAAATTTTCTGCAATGCAGAATAATCGCTTTTTATGGCTAGCTGCTCATGTAGTTCCTGGCGAAATAGCAGTACTAGGAAAAACTCAAAGGCGCGTTTCTAGAAATTTACAAGGCCTACTTTTAATTCTTCATATGGATGATGAGGTGCAAGCAAAAACAGCACAAACTAAACTCTCTGCATTAAGTTTAAAAGTTCAATTATATAACAAAGATATTATTCCTGATATAAATACAGATATTTTGATTGTAAGTGGTTCAAATAATCTAGGCATGTGGTTTAGATTAGCATCTGTTTGTTTTTTGGGAGGGTCTCTCGTCCCTAGTGGGGGAGCTGATCCATTTGAAGCTGCTGCGTTAGGGTCGGCTATTCTTCATGGACCTTATACACAAAATTATCAAAATGACTTTGATCGTTTACTTGATGCAGGTGGGGCCCGTTTAGTGTATAATTCAGAAATGTTATCTAATGCATTGGTTGATACAATCTCACCTGATCGAGCAGCAGAAATGGCACATGCAGCCTGGGAGGTTTCATCAGCTGGAGCTGAAGTAAATGATCGTATTATTGAATTATTAGATGGGTATTTAGAGAAGGAAAAAGATTTTGAATCACGCGCCTAAATTTTGGAATAAAGGATATAGCCTCATGTCTATATTATTGATTCCATTTTCTTGGATATATAGCGGTCTAACAAAACTTCGCTTGTATTTAGGGGCTCACCAAAAAATTTATATTCCTGTAATTTGTGTTGGAAATATCAATATGGGTGGAACAGGAAAAACACCTGTTGTGATTGACCTAGTTATGCGTCTTTTGGAGATGGGTAAAAAACCAATTGTTGTTAGCCGTGGATACGGTGGGTCAAATAAGGGCCCCATCATGGTCACATCAAAACATACAGCTGATGACGTGGGTGATGAGCCAATCCTACTAACAGGTTTTAGCGAAGTCTGTGTTTCAAGAAATAGAATATATGGTGCAAAAATGGCTCTTAGTCATGGTGCAGATGTCATTATTTTAGATGATGGTTTGCAAAACCCTGACTTGTTATATGATTTAACAATTACTGTTATGGACCAAAAAGTAGGCTTTGGAAATTCTCGAGTTTTCCCTGCAGGTCCGCTAAGAGAAGCGGTTACTAGTGGCCTTTCACGGACAGATTTAATCATTTCTATAGGTGATAAGGCACTTACTTCTATAAGGAATGTGCCATGTATTAATGGATACCTAAAACCTCTAGAAACAGGAATGGATTGGAATGGCCTGCGATCTTTTGCATTTGCAGGCATAGGTAGGCCAGAAAAGTTTTTCTCAACATTGAGAACATTAGGTGCAGAAATAGTTGCGACCAGAGAGTTTGGAGACCATCAAAAAATACCTGTATCAATTCTAAAAAGATTAGAGGCTGAAGCTTCTCTGAAAAATTCACAGTTGGTTACGACAGAAAAAGATGCGGCTAGATTACCAAAAGAATGGCAACAAAAAGTCCTTACATTACCGGTAAGATTGTCTCTAAATGATGAAAAGAAATTAAATAGTCTTTTAAATAAATTATTTTAAGAATTTCTTATTTGAGTCACCTAAATTAGGAGATGGTTTATCATAAGACATTTCCATGTCTGAAAATGTTATAGGGTTTTTAATAGAAGGCACACCATGTAAGTCAATCTTCATGCCTCGGTGTAAAATTTGTGGGTCATTAAATACTTCTTCGAGTGTATTTATAGGTCCTGCAGGGACGCCAAATTTTTCGCATTCAGATAACAAGGTTAGCGATGAAAAGCTTCTAGTATTTTCCTCTATTAGATTAAGAAGCTCATCTCGATTTTTTAATCTTGCGGGGTTGGTGCTGAATTTGTCTTTTTGGTACCAGTCAACATCAAATATTTTACTTAAATTTTCAAATTGATTATCATTTCCTACAGCTAAAATAATATATCCATCTTTTGTGGAAACTGCACAATATGGAACAATATTTGGATGGTTATTTCCTTTGCGATTTGGTGAAATGCCAGTTGTGAGATAGTTCATTGCTTGATTTGCGGTTGTTGCAGTAGCAACATCAAGAAGAGATAAATCAATATGCTGCCCAAAACCTGAAGTGTCTCTGCAACGTAATGCTGCCTGAACTGCAATAACTGCGTAAAGCCCAGTAAATATATCAGTAACAGCAACACCAACTTTTTGAGGTTGACCTTCAGGCTCACCAGTAATTGACATCAAGCCAGACATGCCTTGCATTAAAAAATCATAGCCTGCCCTCTTTGCATAAGGCCCTGTTTGCCCGAAGCCAGTAATTGAGCAATAAATTAGAGATGGGCAATCATTGTGTAGAGTATTGTAATCTAATCCATACTTATCCAACCCGCCTACTTTGAAATTTTCAATTAAGATATCAGATGTTGCAATTAAATCTTTTAATTTTTGTAAGTCGGCGTCATCTTTAAAGTCTAGTGAAACGGATTGTTTTCCTCTATTGCAACTATGGTAATAAGCTGCGTTTGTTTCATCTCCTGTTTTTACAAATGGAGGTCCCCAAGTGCGAGTATCGTCGCCCATTCTACTTTCTACTTTAATAACCTCAGCCCCTAAGTCAGCAAGTGTTTGACCAGCCCATGGGCCAGCCAAAATACGCGCTAATTCAATAACTCGTAACCCTTTTAAAGGTAATTCTGCCATTTAAGGCATGGCCTCATCTATCAATGCTGCTAAGTCTGTAAATGACATATTTCCTATATTTTTACCGTTTAAAATCAGTGAGGGAGTAGAACTTACGTTGTCGGCTTTTGTAGTTTCTTGGAAGCGAGCAACCATAGCAGTGGCAACATCCTTATTTTGCAAGCATGCTTCCATGGTTGATTGATCTAAACCAGCAATTCTTCCTATTTTGTATAGATTTTGGGCTATTGCTGCACCTCCATCACCTTTAGTCCATTCGCGTTGCTTTGAATAAAGAAGATCTGAAATGCCAAAGTACTTTTTTGTGTCGCCACATCTGGCAAGGAGGGCCGCCCAAAGTCCTGGGCCATCAAAGTAAACTTCACGATAAATAAATTTCACTTTACCTGTATCTATATAATTTTTGCGTAAGCTTGGAAAAACATTTTTATGGAAACTAGCGCAATGCGGGCATGTAAACGAAGCATATTCAATTATAGTAACTGGTGCATCATTTGATCCCATTTCCATATCAGGAATGTTAATAGGGTTTGTTGCCGTATTATCAGCAAAACTTCGTGTTGCACTTGCACTCAATGCTCCTATTGAAAGAAGGCCTGTAAATTTTCTGCGATTCATAATTTAATCCTTATTATTTCGTATTATTATATTTTTGCCCAATCTTGACAGCGCATCCTTTAGATTAATATCAGATACATTTTTTACAGATGTTTCAACATTAATTATCTGTTTTTCTGATAAGACTTTTTTATTTTCTCTACCTTCGAAATTTTCAAAACTATCTTCAAAGTCAATTGGAGAGGTCTGAGTTATTTTAATTTTACTGATTGCATTGTAACCATATATTGAATTCACTTTTGAAAGTATTTTTGGCAGTTGCATTTGTAAAACTGGTGCATTTGCGCCTGTTGTTAAAAGAGTGAGTGTGGCCCCAAAGCCTTGCTTTCCATAACTTACTTTAACAGGCCTGCAGATACTTGCCGTCGCTGGCCCAGCAATATCTTTCCAATTTGTAAGTAATCTAGTTTCTGCAAAGCCCCGAGTTTCAGTAGCTGCTCGAATTTTTGCTTTCAGTAAGCCGCCAGTTTGTATAAATCCGCGTGACTTATATGCCATTTGCGTCATTTCCTATATTCAGTGGTTACATCAGTTTATATCAGTGGTTAATAATAAACCTAAAATACAACGCATTGCAAAGGGCATATGTCTTGACTAAGAAAAATAATATGGCAGTAGAGATACTATCTTGGTATGATGCAAACGCTCGCGAGATGCCATGGCGCATTCCTCCTTTAAACAGCAAAATGGGTACCATTCCTAATCCTTATTATATTTGGATGTCTGAAGTCATGCTGCAACAAACTACAGTAGCTGCAGTTAAAGAGTATTTCGTTAAATTTATTACATTATGGCCAACAGTTGATGATATGGCGAATGCTAAGGATGAAGATGTAATGGGTGCTTGGGCTGGCTTGGGTTATTATGCACGAGCAAGAAATTTACTGAAATGTGCTCGAGTTGTTAAAGATCAATATGGTGGAAAGTTTCCATGCAATGAAAAAGATTTATTATCATTACCGGGTATTGGGCCATACACAGCTGCTGCAATAATGAGCATAGCATTTAATAAAAAAGCCATTGTACTTGATGGTAATATTGAACGCGTCATGTCTCGCATTTATGCAGTTCAGGAACCGTTGCCGGCTTCTAAAAAAGATCTTTGGCTATTGGCTTCTGACTTAACTCCAGAAAATCGTTGTGGTGATTATGCTCAATCAGTCATGGATTTGGGAGCTACAATATGTACGCCTCGTAATCCAAAATGCAGCATTTGCCCATGGAATTACAATTGTGAGGGACTTATAAGGGGGATTGCGGATGGTTTGCCTAATAAAACCCCAAAACGAACAAAACCAACACGCGCTGGAACTGCATATGTAGCCATAAGAAATGATAAATCTATTTTACTAGAGAGACGGTCTGAAAAAGGTTTGCTTGGGGGTATGTTGGGATGGCCTGGAAGTGATTGGGATAATGTTCCATCTAATTATACAGAGCCTTTAAAAGCAGATTGGCATACTTTAAATGAATCTGTGCGCCATACTTTTACACACTTCCATTTAGAACTAACTATAAAAATTGCATTTAATGTTAAAGGCACACCCAGAGTTGGCAAATTTATAACAAAAGAAAACTTCAAGCCAAATGACCTGCCAACTGTGATGCGAAAAGTTTGGATAGAAGCATCAAAGTTTCTGAAATAATAATTCTATAAATAAAAAACCCCGCCACAAGGGCGGGGTAAGTTGGCAATGTTTAGAACGAGCAGTTCTAAACGGTAGTTATCTTTCAAATTTTTTCTGTTTAATTAGTAGTGAAGCTATTTTTTATAAAATGTTAAGAAGTCATTTCTGCGCGTATTTTTTTACGTAGCATATCAATTGGAATGGCTTCTCCACGTTTTTTAAAACACCAGTATGTCCAGCCATTACAGCTTGGAGCACCTTCTAAGGCTGCTCCAACTTGATGAATTGAACCACGCTGATCGTGAGCTACAAGTGTTCCATCTGCGTGAATTTTAGCACTATGGCGTCCATTCAATGAATAAAGCTGGTCGCCTGGCTTTAACATTCCTCTTTCAACGACTTGACCAAATGGAACTCTTGGTTCTGCACGTTTAGATGTTGATACCTTCAAGCTCTCAACATCATATTTTTTGATTGCTTTAATACGTTTTTTTGCAACTTTTCTATATTCTTCTTCACGTTCAATGCCGATGAAGTTTCGCCCTAATTTCTTTGCGACAGCACCGGTAGTCCCAGACCCAAAGAATGGATCAAGTATTACGTCACCTTCATTGGTAGAGCCAACAATAACTCTATGAAGAAGAGATTCAGGTTTTTGCGTTGGATGAGCTTTATCACCGGCGTCATTTTTGAGGCGTTCATTTCCGTTACAAATTGGTAAGTGCCAATCTGAGCGCATTTGTACCCCATCATTAAGTGCTTTTAACGCTTCGTAATTAAATGTTGGTTTGGATTTTTCAGTTTTACCTGCCCAAATCATCGTTTCATGGGCGTTTGTAAGTCGAACACCTCTAAAATTAGGCATTGGATTTGATTTTCGCCAAATGACATCATTTAAAATCCAAAAGCCTGCATCTTGAAGAGCTGTGCCAACTCGGAAAATATTGTGATAAGACCCAATGACCCATAGAGCACCATTTGGCTTTAAAACGCGCCGTGCTGCTTTTAGCCAGTTGCGGCTAAATTTATCATAAATTGCAAAGCTGTCGAATTGATCCCAATGATCATCAACGGCATCTACCTTTGAATTATCTGGGCGATGTAAGTCGCCTTTTAATTGTAAATTATATGGAGGGTCTGCGAAAATTAGGTCAATCGAATTTTCTGGCAATGAATTCATTACCTCTACACAATCACCATCAATAATATTATTTAGCGGCAACTTAATGCTGCCTTCTTTTTTTGCTCTGTTTACCATGTCTGCCTCGTAATGCGCATTTTTTGCGTCGTTAGGGCTAAAATGATTCAAACTGAGGTCAACGTCAATTTATTTCTATGAATCAGTTACTTACGAGGTGAAGCGGAATACAACATATTGTGTATGGGTTTGAAAGAACGTCTATGGTGTGGGGTCACCCCATTATTTAGCAGTCCAGACTGATGCATTTTTGTACCATATCCAGCATTTTTTTCCCAACCATATCCCGGATATTCTACAGAAAGGTCAGCCATAAGTCTGTCACGAGTAACTTTTGCTATAATTGATGCAGCTGCAATCGATGCAGATTTGCTGTCACCTTTTATAATCGCTGTTGCAGGACTTGGCAGATTTGGAGGTAATTTATTGCCATCTATCAATATATGGTCTGGTATGGGAAGTTTAGATATAGAGCGTTCCATGGCTCTAAACGTGGCTTGTAAAATATTAATTTTATCAATTTCGCCTACGTCTACGTGTACACAAGAAACAAGTGACGAGTTCATAATATCTTCAAAAAGCTTGGTCCTTTGCTTTACATTTAGTTTTTTTGAGTCGTTTAATCCTGGAGGTATGTTTTCTGGGTCAAGTATTACTGCGCAAGCAGTTACTGGACCAGCCCACGGCCCACGGCCAACCTCATCTACACCCATAATGACTTCATTGCCATTGGGGCGAAGTGAATTTTCTATATTATAGTTTACATCAGACATATTCATATTTGTATGTAAGGCATATATTTAATAAGTTTTATATGCCTTACATAACTGTGTTTAAGGTCACTTTATCTGTAAGTAACAGCTTCCCCTGCTGTTTCAGATGAGCGTGTAGCTGCATGCACAATATCATGCATAGAAACGCTTCCAAGCTTTTTATCGTCTTTTACAACTGTAACACTGTCTTTCTTTGCTTCTACTAGTGCCTTCATAGCATCTTCTAATGAGGTCTCATTTGAAAGTGTAATACCTTTAGCTGATGTCTTTTTAAGTGGAAGTGTACCGACAGTTAAGACGCGCGCACGGTTAATATCTTTAATGAAATCTGCTACGTAATCATCAGCAGGATTTAATACAATATCTTGAGATGAGCCTTGCTGAACCAAACGACCATCACGTAAAATTGCGATATCATCCCCAATGCGTAAAGCTTCATCTAAATCATGGGTTATGAAAACAATTGTTTTATGAAGTTCTTCTTGAAGTTCTAGCAAAATACCTTGCATGTCTGACCTTATAAGAGGATCTAATGCTGAAAATGCTTCATCCATTAAGAGAATATCTGCATCTGTTGCTAACGCTCTCGCTAAGCCTACGCGTTGTTGCATGCCACCAGATAATTGAGCTGGATAGCGGTCTTCAAAACCATCTAATCCAACACGTTTTAACCAGTGAGCCGCGCGCTCTTCTGCATCTTTGACTTCAACGCCCTGCATAGTTAACCCATAAATAGTATTTGCTAAAACAGTTCTGTGTGGAAGAAGTGCAAATTTTTGGAAAACCATTGATGCTTTAAATCTGCGGAAATTCATAAGTTCTTCATCAGACATTGCAAGTACATCAACATCATCGATATAAATTTGACCAGCAGTAGGTTCAATTAAACGATTTATATGGCGAATTAATGTAGATTTCCCTGAACCCGATAAACCCATAATAACCTGAATTTTACCCTCTATAATATCAAGATTAATATTTTGAAGGCCTAAAACATGACTATGTTTTTCAAGAAGCTCTGGTTTTCCCATGCCTGATTTAACTTTTTCAACATGAGATTCACCTTTGGGGCCAAAGATTTTGTATAAATCATTAATTTTAATTTTTACTTTAGACACCATGATCTCCTTCGCGATGTTTTTGTAATCTTTTGCCATACGCTTGAGATACGCGGTCGAAAATTATAGCAATTGCAACAATTGCAAGGCCATTCATTAAGCCTAATGCTAAGTATTGATTTGATACGGCTCTTAAAACTGGAACTCCTAGTCCAGGCACACCAATCATTGCAGCAATAACAACCATTGAAAGGGACATCATAATTGTTTGATTAACGCCTGCAAATATATTTGGAAGTGCAAGTGGAATTTGTACTTGGAATAATTTTTGTCGATAATTTGATCCAAACGCATCAGCAGCTTCTAAAACCTCAGCATCAACCAAACGAATTCCTAAATTAGTTAATCTAATGATTGGGGGGCTTGCGTAGATCATAACAGCTAATAATCCTGGAACTTTACCAATTCCTAGCAGCATAACAACAGGTATAAGATACACGAAAGAAGGAATAGTTTGCATAACATCAAGTACAGGTGTGATTATCCTTTGCGCACGATCACTTCGAGACATCCAGATCCCTATCGGAATTCCAATTGCTATACATAATAGAGTAGCTACAGATACGATTGCTAAAGTAGCCATAGTATCTTCCCACATATCCATCCAGCCAATTGCAACAAATGCCAAAACAGCACCTACTGACATTTTCCAACTTCTGGAGCCAATCCAAGAAAGTCCTCCAATAATAAAAAGGATTATTGGCCAGGGTGTTGCTACCAATAAATCCTGAAACCACTTCAAGAACATTAATAATGGATTGAAAAAGTTTTCTAATGCCTCACCGTATGTTCGAGAAAAATCTCTAAAAGCACCATCAATGCCTTTTTTAAAATTTCTAAGAAGCTCTCTGGGTAAAACGGGTGGTTCGGTTATGGTGAGTTTATTCCAATCAATAAGAGACATTAAATAATTCCATTCTTTTGATAAATAAAAACACCGGCTAGAAATCAATCTAACCGGTGTTTTGAAAAGTTATATATTATAATCCAGCTTTGATTTTTGCAGCAGCATCTGCAGAAACCCAAGATGACCATAAGTCTTCGTGCTGCATTAAGAATTCAATAGCAGCATCTTCGCCACCAGCTTGTTCTTCACCCATGTATACTAACATTGCGTTCATGATTGGACCTGGGTACGTACGCGCTTCTAAATAATCAACAGCAATGCCGCCTTTATTTTTCAAGCTATCAGTAATGATTGTGTGTACTTCAGATACTGTCCAAGCACTTGCTTGCGGGTCAGCACAATCTTGCTCTGCTTTAACAATACAACCATCCCAGTTGTCAGTGCCTGCGAAAGGTACACCAAAGTCAATTGGAATTAGGCCATATTTTCCAACCATTGCAGTTGGAGACCAGTAATAACCAAACCAATTTTCACCACGATCACCAGCTTTAGCAATTGAACCGTCTAAACCAGCAGCTGAGCCTGGATCAACTAATGTCCAACCTTTTGCTTCCATGTCAAATGCTCTGAACAAGTTTGCGTTTGCCAATTGGCAACCCCAACCTGCTGGGCAACCAATAAAAGCACCTTTGCTTGGATCTTCAGCATCTGGGAACAAGTCTGGACGCTCTAAGATTTTTACAACTGTGTCTAATTCAGGGTGTGCTGCTTGGAATGCAGGAGTTACCCACCAACCTTCACCTAGCTGAGTGATTGGGCCAGCATTTGTTGAATGTAGTCTGCCTTCATCCATAGCTGCATTTAATGGGTCACGAACAGCGTTGATCCATAATTCCGGAGCTACGTCAGGTTGCCCTTTTTCATTCATAGATGCGAATGAAGTCATAGTTGCACCTGGAACTAGTTCCACGTTACATCCATAACCATTCTCAAGAATGATTTTGTCTACATTTGCCATTAATTCAGCTGATGCCCAGTTCATTTCTGCTATTTGAACATCACCACAGTCAGCAAAAGCTGCTGTTCCAGCTGTCGCAAGTGTTGCTGCGATCGCTAGATTAGTTAAAGATTTTTTAATCATATTATTCTCCCGATACGGTTAAAACTTTAAATTTTTAACCATGTTTTTGATGGATTCATCATTACAATTAATTTTGTAACTCCCCCAAGTGGAGACATTATTGATGATTCTTGATAAAAATCAAGGATATATATCGACAAGAATTGTATATAACGCGACGTTAAGAATTTTTTAATGTTGGCAATGCATAGTTAGTCTCAGATAAATATATGATTTTATGAATTTAATCACATAATGTAGTTAAGCATAAATATTATAGTTAGATTTCAAGCTTATTTGATCTGAGATAACGCTATATCATTTAATTTTTAAGGTAACTTAGAAAAATGCCTGCAAGCCTGTTTGTGCACGACCAAGTATTAATGCATGAATGTCATGCGTACCCTCATACGTATTTACCGCTTCTAAGTTCATAACGTGCCGTATTACACTATATTCATCTGAAACACCGTTTCCACCGTGCATGTCACGGGCTGTGCGAGCAATATCTAGCGCTTTGCCACAATTATTTCGCTTCATTAAACTTATTAATTCAGCAGGAACTTTATGTTCATCAAATAAACGTCCCATACGTAAACATCCTTGTAAGCCAAGAGAAATTTCAGTTTGCATGTCGGCTAATTTTTTCTGGATAAGTTGCGTCTGAGCTAGAGGGCGACCAAATTGCTTTCGATCCATTGTATATTGCCTTGCTGCATGCCAACAAAATTCTGCAGCACCCATTGTGCCCCAAGCAATGCCGTAGCGTGCCCGATTTAAGCATCCAAATGGACCAGCTAATCCAGAAATATTAGGAAGGATGTTTTCTTCTGGAACGAAAACTTCATCCATTTGAATCATTCCAGTCGTTGAGGCACGCAGCGAAAACTTACCCTCAATCTTGGGAGATTCTAACCCTTTCATTCCACGCTCTAAAATAAATCCTTTGATTTTATTATCGTGAGCATCAGATTTTGCCCAAATAATGAAGACGTCAGCGATTGGTGAATTTGTAATCCAATTTTTTGCACCTGAAATTAAATACCCACCATCTATTTGTTTTGCTCGTGTTAACATTCCACCAGGATCAGAGCCGTGATCTGGTTCTGTAAGGCCAAAGCACCCTACTAACTCTCCAGTTGCTAATTTAGGTAAATATTTAGTTCGTTGATCATCATTCCCGTACGCAAAAATTGGATGCATTACTAAGGACGATTGAACTGACATGGCTGAACGGTATCCGCTGTCAACGCGCTCTACTTCGCGGGCAACTAAGCCATATGATGTGTAATTAGCGCCAACGCCACCAAATTCTTCTGGAATAGTTGAGCCAAGCAAACCAAGCTCACCCATTTCGGCCATAATTTCTATATGAAATAATTCATGGCGGTTAGCCTCAATGATTCTTGGCATTAATTTGTTTTGGCAATAAGCTTTTGCTGTGTCACGTATCATGCGCTCTTCTTCAGTGAGTTGATCTTCTAATAAAAATGGGTCTTCCCAATTGAAACTAGCAGGTTTAGATCTTGCTGAAAGTGGTGTGTTTGAAGTCATGATATATTCTTTTGTTTTTTTATATTTATAGTTTAAATCAAAATTGGCAATGCGGCAATTCTTCTGGAATATATTTTTTTAAATAGCTAAGTGTAATTTTTAAAATTGATAAATAACTACAATGGAAAATTAATATGAGAGTTCTCGTAACAGGCGGTGCCGGTTATATTGGTAGTCATACATGTGTTGAGCTTTTAAAAGCTGGTCATGAAGTTTTTGTAATAGATAATCTCTCGAATGGACATGAGACTTCACTTGAGCGAGTTCGACTTATAACCAATTGTGAGTTGCAATTTACAAATGCAGATATTCGCGATGCAAATGCATTAGATAAAATTTTTAATACTTTTAAACCAGATTCAGTTATTCATTTTGCTGGGTTGAAGGCTGTTGGTGAAAGTGTTGCAAACCCATTGATGTACTATGATGTAAACGTTGGTGGTTCTGTTTCGTTGCTTACGGCTATGTCTAAAGCAGGTTGTAATAAAATTGTTTTTTCATCATCAGCTACTGTTTATGGTAAGCCGCAATATCTACCATACGATGAAGAACACCCAACTAATCCAGTGAATCCATATGGGCGCACAAAGTTGATAATCGAGAATATAATCAATGATTGGACTGAAGTAGATACAAATCGTAAAGGAGTTATACTCAGGTATTTTAACCCTGTAGGAGCTCATGAATCTGGTCAAATTGGGGAAGAACCAATTGGAATACCAAATAATTTAATGCCGTATATTGCTCAGGTGGCTGGTGGCCGTCGTGAACATTTAAATATTTTTGGCAATGAATATGATACATCAGATGGAACTGGAGCAAGGGATTATATCCATGTCGTAGATTTAGCTCTGGCGCATATAGGTGCTTTAAATCAAAATAAACTCGATATGTTTGACGTGTTAAATATTGGAGCTGGGAAAAGTACAACTGTTCTTGAATTAGTGAGTAACTTTGAAGAGATATCTGGCGTTCCAATTAAATTTAAATATTTACCTCGACGTGAAGGAGACCTTGCTGCTTTTTGGGCGGATTCTTCAAAGGCATTTGAGAAAACAAGTTGGAAACCAGAAAGAAATATAAATAATATTTGTGAGGATACTTGGCGATGGCAGAAACTCAACCCAAATGGTTATGGTATTAAATAATTAAATTTTATTAGAATATTTCAATTTGATAATTCAAGGGCATCTAAAGGAGTTTGTATCTTTGTTTTTCTGCTCATTAAGTCCATTAAAACCCAAATGCGTTGATCCGTTTCATAAGTTTCAACTGTAGCGATAAAGTTTGCAAAAGGGCCATGTAAAATTTTAACTTGGTCACCTTTTTTTAAATTTTCTACAGGGAGTATCTTACTTGATAAATCGCATCTTACCATTAAGTTTTCAACAAGTGTGGTTGGGATTGATTTAAGATTAGAATTAAAGGTAACTAGTCGTGATACACCATAAGTATTATTTATTTTATGCCATTCAGGTTTTGTTCTATCAAACGTAATGAACATGTAGCCTGGAAATAGTGGTCGAGTAGTATTTATAAATCTGGATGTTTTTCGTGAAGTAATATCGGTTAAGGGTAAAAACGTTTCAAACCCTTGGCGGGTTAAATTTTTTGTAGCTTGGTGATGTGAATTTGGTTTAAATTGTAAAATGAACCACTCTTTTGACATGTTAATATACCTTTTTAATTATTGTTCATATTTGAACATAAATAGATAATAGTATTTAATATTCCTGTAAAAAGAATGAATAAATAATATTATTTTGATTTTTTTTGTCAAGATGTTTAAGATTAAAAAATATTTCAACCATAAGTAGATAACATACTATCTTGTATATAATATATGTATATATAGTCTCATAATAATATAAAAACACCATTGACAATGGTTGTACATATACGCATGTTCAATTTTGAATGTTATGCAAATAACAAAATCAAATTTTATATTATATTCACAAGGCTTTGTCCCAAAGGCTTGTGCGGTAGCTATATATGGCTAGTCGTCGTAAAGAGCATCAAGAAGACGCAAAGTTAAGAGTGTTTCAGATAATAAATGATAACCCTCAATTGACTACGAGGGAAATTGCTAAAAATATTGGAATTTCTCATGGATCTGCATATTATCTTTTAACATCACTAATTGATAAGGGTTACGTTAAGCTCTCAAATTTTAAAGAAAATTCACAAAAGTCTCGTTATTTTTATTTATTGACACCAAAAGGTATACGCGAAAAATCCTTAATTGCTAACCAATTTCTTATTCGTAAAAAGCTAGAGTTTAAATTACTTAAAGAAGAAATTGATTTACTAGAAAAAAGTGTTGGTAATGTTTCACATGATAAACAAAAAGATATTTGATAATGATTGGTTTTTTAGATGCCTAATGGTGAAATAAAGTGAATTGTATAAAGCCAGTATATAAAGCAGTAATACCAGTAGCTGGGTTAGGAACTCGAATGCTACCAGCGACAAAGGCAATTCCAAAAGAGCTTTTGCCGATTTATGATAGGCCTATAATTGAACATGTGGTCAAAGAAGCTATTGATGGCGGTATTCGTGAAATTATTTTCGTAACCCGAAGTGGAAAAGAAGCAATTGAAAATCATTTTGATGCACATTACGAACTAGAACATAGATTAGTAAAAAAAGGAAAAAATAAGATCCTTGAGGATATAGTAAAAATTATCCCAGATTACGTTAAGATATCTTCAATACGACAAGCTGATGCGTTAGGTTTAGGTCATGCAATTTTATGTGCAAAGCATCTCATAAATGATGAAGCTTTTGCTGTCCTGCTTCCAGATGTCTTAATTGTAGACAGGAAAAATCGTCAAAAAAACTTTAGCTTTTCTCATTTAATGAAAGCTTGGAACAAGACTGGTATCGGTCAGGTTATGGTTGAACGTATAGATTTCGACGATACTGACAAATATGGTATAGTCGAAATGAGTAAAAAAAATATAAATGAGTTTGAGAGCGCTCCCCTAAAAGCTTTGATTGAAAAGCCAGAACCTCAAAATGCTCCGTCCAATTTAGCTCTTTTGGGGCGTTATATTTTGCCTCCACAATTATTTAATTTTCTTGAAGATATTAATCCTGGCGTAGGTGGTGAAATACAATTAACTGATGCGTTATTTAAACTTTTAACTAAAAAAAGTTTAAATGCTGTTTTGACAGACGCACATATATTTGATTGTGGCAATAAACATGGGTTCTTAGCTGCAAATCTATTAGTTGGTATGCAAGACCCAAAAACAAGAACAAAAATATACGCATTAATGAATAAACTAAACGATGATGATTTTTAGTATTAGATAAAAGCGCTTCACGTATTTTAAAGGGTAGTTTCTGGTGTCTATAAAAAACAAAGTTTAGTTATAAAATCCCACAGTAAATCAAACGATTAACATTACATTAAAGTTCTAAATATGACTAACAAAACGAAAATCACTGTTGTGGGTTCAGGTTACGTAGGTATGTCCCTCTCTGTGTTACTTGCCCAGCACAACGATGTGGTTGTGCTTGACGTGGACGCTTCAAGGGTTGAAAAGATTATTAATAGGCAATCCACTGTCGCTGACGCCGAGATTGAGGCCTTTTTAGCCGATAAAGAGCTAAGTCTGACAGCTACACTAGATAAGCGGGTAGCCTACAGTGGTGCTGACTTTGTGGTGGTGGCAACGCCTACCGACTATGACCCTAGTACGAACCGATTTGATACCAGCACTGTAGATAGTGTGGTAAGTGATGCTATGGAGCTAAACACAGATGCACTAGTCATCATTAAGTCCACCATCCCAGTGGGGCATACAAAATCACTACAAGAAAATCATAAGACAAACCGTGTGATCTTTTCGCCCGAGTTCTTGCGAGAAGGTCAGGCACTAAAGGATAACCTTTACCCGTCACGCATTATTGTGGGAAGCCAGCTTACGGCGGGTATAGCCTTTGCTGACCTCTTAGTTGAGGGTGCTGAAAAGAAGGATATTGAGACGTTATTTATCCGCTCAACCGAGGCGGAGGCGGTCAAGCTCTATGCTAACACCTACTTAGCAATGAGGGTATCGTTCTTCAATGAGCTTGATTCCTATGCACTGGCTCATGAATTGGATGCAAAGGGCATCATCAATGGCGTGTGCCTGGATGAGCGAATAGGCAAGGGTTATAACAACCCATCCTTTGGTTATGGTGGATATTGCCTTCCAAAAGACACTAAACAGCTTTTGGCCAACTACGAGAATGTTCCTCAGGCTTTAATTCAAGCAATTGTCTCTTCAAATAGCACGCGTAAAGATGTTATCGCGGACGAAATTATTAAGAAAAACCCAGAAGTTGTTGGTTTTTATCGCCTCGTTATGAAAGAGGGAAGTGATAATTTTAGGTCGTCGGCGATACAGGGGGTTATGAAGCGTATTAAGGCTAAAGGTATTAAGGTTGTTGTTTACGAGCCTTCCTTTAATGAGGCTCTTTTTTATGGTTCAAAAGTAATCAAATCCCTTGATGAGTTTACATCAGTTTCAGAAATAATTTTAGCGAACAGGTATTCAGAGGATTTAATAGAGGTAAAAGAAAAGTTATTCAGTCGTGATATTTTTGGTGAAAATTAAATGATAAAGAAAGTTCTTGTTACAGGATCGGCGGGGTTTATCGGGTTTCATCTAACTAGCGAATTACTTAAGTTTGGATTTCAAGTTGTGGGTATAGATAACCTCAATGACTACTATGACGTAAAACTAAAGCTCGATAGGCTGGAAGTTTTAAATGAATTTGTTAGTAAACATAAAATAGAAGAGGCCTATCGATTTTTTGAATTGGATATCTCCAACGAAGTCACCTTGGGGAAGTTATTTAAAGATCATAGCTTTGATATTGTAGTCAACTTGGCAGCTCAGGCAGGCGTTCGGTATTCCTTAAAAAATCCACAGGCGTATATAAATTCAAATCTAGTGGGCTTTTCCAATATTTTAGAATGTTGTAGGAATTTTAAAATTGAGCATTTACTTTTTGCGTCATCAAGTTCAGTTTATGGTATGAATATTAAGCAGCCTTTTAGTACTGATGATAATACTGACTATCCGATTAGTCTTTATGCTGCTACAAAAAAATCAAATGAACTTTTAGCTCATTCATATAGTCATCTATTCAGTATTCCATGTACTGGCCTCAGATTCTTTACTGTCTATGGACCATATGGCCGTCCAGATATGGCGTACTATAGTTTCACAAAATCCATTAATGACGGCGTGTCCATTGACGTGTTTAATTCGGGGGATATGTTGCGCGATTTTACGTATATAGATGACATTATTGACGGCATCATTAAGCTAATTGACCACAAGCCAGCCTGTGTGTCTAACAATATTACAAATGCCAAGGCTCCATTTCAGGTACTCAATATAGGGAACAACAACCCGGTCACATTAAGGCGTTTCATTAATGCAATTGAGAATTCTGTTGGAAAGAAAGCAGTTGAAAATCTTTTACCAATGCAGCCAGGGGATGTCCCAGTGACTTATGCCAATATTGATCCGCTGGCATCATTATGCGACTTCAGGCCAAGCACTTCAATCGAAGATGGCATTGAAAAATTTGTAGAGTGGTATCTCCAGAAATGAAAATGGGCTTTTGAAGTGAAATTTTCTATAGCTAATAGATGGATTACGTTATTGAAGATAATCAAAGTCAGGTGTTCATATTTAAAATTTGATAAAAATATACTCTGAGCAATTGAGTTTGGCTTGCTGGGGGCTTCAACAGTAAACTCAGTATCGGTTTTTGAGAAACAGGAAAAGTTTAAATGGCTAGTAATAATGTCGCTTCATTAAATACTTTGACGAGTTTAAGGTTTGTTTTCGCAGTTTTTGTGTTTTTATCACATTTAACCTTAGTCCAATTCCCAGAAGGAAAGGGACTCAATTTGCCGGCTGTATTTTCGGAAGGTTTTATAGGAGTAAGTTTTTTCTTTATCTTGAGTGGGTTTATTCTAACGCATGTATATAAAGAACAGTTTAGCAATTCGGCTAAAACGAAAAGTGTAATTTTTTTTTGACTAAACGGTTTGCAAGAATTTACCCGCTCTATTTGTTAACTATGGTTCTATCTATCCCATTGTATGCAACTAATATTGTGGACGATCCATTGAGATATGCAGGTATTTTTGGATTCGATATGGCCATGCTTCAATCTATAATCCCGATTGAAATAGTGTATTTTAGCTTCAATTCTCCTGGTTGGAGTATTTCGACTGAATTCTTTTTTTACTTTATTTTCCCATTTTTCCTTCCTTTGGTGTTGAAGGTGAATTTAAGAAACGCATTGCTGGTAATAGCTTTTGTGTTGCTGGCCTACTTTTCGTTGGTAGCGATATTTCCTAGCAATCTTCATCACAGTCAGTTCTATATTAGTCCAATATTTCGTGTGTTAGATTTTTTTATAGGCATTATTCTGTATTTGCTTAGGTCATATATATTGCCTTTTGATCGTAAGGATAAATTAATTCAAATCATGCAGCCGCTGTCGATTTTAATGTTGGCCCTATTTGTAACATTCCATTCTCAGGTTGATTATGTTTATAGGTATGCATCATATTATTGGTTGCCAATGTCATTTGTTATTCTATCTTTTTCTTTTGATAGTGGGTTTTTAGGGCGATTGCTCGCGGGACGGCTTTTTGTATATTTTGGAGAGATATCGTTTGGCTTTTATCTTTTTCATTGGCTAGTAATAAAGTATCTAAACCTGGCTAGTTATTCCAACTCTCTTTCGGTCAACATTGCTCTAGTATTCGGCATTACATGTTTGCTGTCGATAGTGTCTTATGAGCTATATGAGAAACGCTGTAGAAGAATGATTAACAAAATTATTTCTGTGAAAAAAATCACTTGAATTCTAGCTTTAGAGTCCGAATAAAACTTTGAGTATGACCACTATTTTTAATTAAGGGGTTCTTTTTGCCAACTATTTCGTTATCCAACGGTGTTGCTTTTGAGTGCGGGTTAGGTGAAACAATTTTGGATGCTGCACGAAAACATAATATTGCGATAGAGCATAGTTGCACCAGTGGTAGGTGCGGTGTATGTGTTGCGCCTGTATTAAGTGGGAAAACATTCGCGATTAAGCCCGAAGCGTCGTTGACACTCGAAGGACAGGAAATAGGTAACATTCTTACGTGTTGTAGAGTGCCAGTTACCGATGTGTCTTTAGATGTTGAAGATCTTGGTGAAATTGGTAATATCCCAGTACGCATTTTGCCGTGCCGTATTAGTAGTTTAAAACTACTCAACAACGATGTGCTTCAAGTGATTCTGAGGGTGCCACCTTACTCAAATTTTAAATTTGTTGCAGGTCAGTACATTAATTTAATTGAAAAGGGTATTCGCCGAAGTTATTCATTGGCAAATGCTGAGAGATTAGATGGAAATCTCGAGATTCAGGTAAAAAGAGTTTCCGAGGGCTTGATGAGTGAATATTTGTTTACAAAGGCAAGGCAAAATGATCTTCTGCGAATTGAGGGCCCTCTAGGTACATTTTCATATAGGGTGGATGACTCTAAGAATGTTGTTTTAATGGCCACGGGTACAGGTATTGCACCGATAAAAGCTATCATCGAGAGCTTAGGAGGAAGCCTGGACGAAAAAATAATTTACATTGTCTGGGGTGGTAGGGTTTTGGAGGACTTGTATATGGACCTTGGGGCCGCCAACTTTAAGTATACATTTGTCCCAGTCTTATCTAGAGAAAAAATAGAAGGTTCTTATTTTGGTTATGTTCAAGATGCTGTCTTAGACCTTGGGCTAAACCTCAAAGAAACTACGGTATATGCATGTGGGTCAGAAGTTATGATCAAGGATGCATGTGATGTATTGGTGCAGAATGGTCTCAGGCGGACCAGATTTTATTCAGATGCGTTTGTAAGCTCAAATTAAGGAACTAATATGAAAGCAGTAATTTTGGCCGGTGGCTTCGGAACGCGTATAAGTGAGGAAACTGACTTAAAGCCAAAGCCGATGATCGAAATTGGGGGTAAGCCCATTCTTTGGCATATCATGAAAATGTACTCAAAACATGGTGTGAATGAGTTTATTATCTGTTGCGGGTACAAAGGGTATGTAATCAAGGAATATTTTGCTAACTACTTTCTTCATCAATCCGACGTGACGTTTCATATGACCGAGAACCGTATGGAGGTTCATGATGGTCGAGCTGAGCCCTGGAAAGTTACTTTGGTTGATACCGGCGAGCATGCTCAAACAGGAGGTCGGCTATTGGCTGTATCTCAATATATTCAAAATGACGAAGCTTTTTGTTTGACATATGGGGACGGTGTTAGTGATGTTGATATTTCTGCATGTATTGAATTTCATAAGTCGCATGGCAAGCTTGCTACTGTAACGTCAGTTTTTCCTCCTGGTAGATTTGGTGCTTTAGAGACAGAGGGCTTATCCGTTAAGAGTTTTATGGAGAAACCAAAAGGCGACGGTGGGATGATAAATGGTGGGTTTTTTGTGTTGTCGCCTATGGTGCTAAACAAAATTGAGAACTTTGATAGTGTTTGGGAGCAGACGCCGCTTAAATCTTTGTCTCATGACGGTGAGTTAATGGCATTTGAACATCAGGGATTTTGGCAGCCAATGGATACCCTGCGAGACAAAATTCTACTTGAGGAATTGTGGGCTAAACATAAAGCACCTTGGAAAATATGGTAGCAGACGACATGATTAATTCAGAATTTTGGAAAGGGAAAAAGGTTTTCTTGACCGGGCATACCGGTTTCAAAGGGAGCTGGTTGTCTATATGGCTTAACTCGATGGGTGCAGTCGTGAAAGGTTATGCCTTGGAGCCATTAACTAATCCAAACTTATTTGCGATAGCTGGTATTGAGGGTTTAGTAGAGTCTGATATTAATGACATACGAGATTATGCGGCACTTAGTGCCAGTATTTTGAAGTTTTCTCCTGATATAGTGTTTCACATGGCGGCCCAACCCCTTGTTCGTGCCTCTTATGAAAAGCCGCTAGAAACATACGAAACCAATGTTATGGGAACAGCGAATTTACTAGAAGCTGTCAGGCTATGTTCATCAGTGAAAGCTGTGGTAAACATAACCACCGATAAATGTTATGAAAATAATGAATGGGTCTGGGGTTATAAAGAAACAGATCCAATGGGCGGCAGAGATCCTTATAGTAGCAGTAAGGGCTGTTCTGAATTAGTCACAAGTTCTTATAGGGATTCGTTCTTGAGGGGTGCTAATATTGGTCTTGCTACCGCGCGGGCTGGCAATGTTATTGGTGGAGGGGATTGGGCGGAAGATCGCTTAATACCAGATATTCTTAGGGCTTTTGAGGCGTCTAAATCTGTTGTTATTCGTAATCCGGATGCCACAAGGCCATGGCAGCATGTTCTTGAACCTCTTTCTGGTTACTTAATTCTTGCAGAGCAATTATTCAAAAACCCTGGCAAGTTTTCGGAAGGTTGGAATTTTGGCCCACATGACCGTGATGTTCGGCCGGTAGATTGGATTTTAGATCAAATGATTAGCCTATGGCCCGGTGCATCTTGGAGACTAGATCGGGATGATAATCCTCATGAAGCGATGCTGCTTAAATTAGACATATCGAAGGCATCAGCTATTTTGGGTTGGGCACCCACATGGAGCCTTGATACTACGTTAGAGAAAATTACAGGATGGCACAAATACTGGATTGAAGGGGCTGACATGAGAGTAGAGTGTATTAATGAGATCAATGAATTTACTAAGGATATGAGACATGCAAACAACTGAAAATCTGAGAGACGAGATTGCTGAATTGGTCAGTAAATATGCAAAATTACAGTACGCGGAAAAGATATTTGTTTCGGGCGAAACCCCCGTCCCTGTGTCGGGGAAAGTAATTGGCGAAACAGAGCTTCAGTATATGGTTGAGGCATCGTTAGACGGTTGGTTAACCACAGGCCGATTTAATGATAAATTTGAAAAAGAACTGGCGGCATTTATTGGTATAAAGCACTTAATTACGGTTAATTCTGGTTCGTCCGCTAACTTAGTAGCTTTTAGTACGTTAACGTCTCATAAGCTTGGGGATAGGGCGATCAAGAAGGGCGATGAGGTAATTGGTGTTGCTGCTGGTTTTCCTACGACCGTTAATCCAATTGTCCAATTTGGCGCAGTCCCTGTTTTCGTTGATGTAGACCTTAGCACTCACAATATCGATGCCAACCTTATTGAAGCTGCGATTACGCCAAAAACGAAAGCAATTATGCTTGCGCATACTCTAGGTAACCCTTTTAACGTCAGGAAAGTTAAGGACATATGTGATCGGCATGGACTATGGCTTGTTGAAGATAGCTGTGACGCATTGGGGGCGAAGTATGATGGAAAGATGATTGGTACATGGGGGGATATAGCGACCTTAAGTTTTTACCCTGCGCACCACATGACAATGGGCGAAGGCGGTGCAGTTTTCAGTAATAACTCAGAGCTTATGAGTATTGCTGAATCTTACCGAGATTGGGGGCGTGATTGCTACTGCAAGCCAGGGTGCGATGATACTTGTGGTAAGCGTTTTGGGCAAAAATTAGGGTCTTTACCGCAAGGTTATGACCATAAGTACACTTATTCTCACCTTGGTTACAATTTAAAAATAACAGATATGCAGGCGGCGTGCGGGTTAGCTCAGTTAAAGCGACTCCCAGAGTTTATAAAGGCTAGAAATGATAATTTCGCTTATTTGAGCGAAAAGTTATCGTCGCTGTCTGATTACATAGAACTGACGGTACCAACCGAGAATTCAGAGCCGTCTTGGTTCGGGTTTCCAATAACCTTAAAAGAAGACTGTGGGGTTGATCGAACAGATTTAACAAAATATTTGGATCAAAATAAAATTGGTTCTCGATTGCTCTTTGCTGGAAATTTAACAAAACAGCCATATTTCGAGGGATTAGAGTATAGAGTTGTGGGGAGCTTGACTAATACTGACATTACAATGAATCAAACTCTCTGGATTGGATTATATCCCGGCTTGAAAAATGACCACTTAGATTATGCAGTCCAGAAATTGGAAGAATTTTTTGGTGTTTCAGATTTTTAAGTACAACTGCTTAAAATTACAGATTTCCAGTCATATTTAAGAATAAATTTAATTATATCTGGTTTATAGACCAGTATTTTGAGGTCAGGTAACATGAGTGCAAAGAAAATATTTTTAGATAAGATTAACAGTACAGATATTATTAATTTTTCAGATTATATTTTGATCCGTCTTAATATGCTTGGGGTTGATAAAGTTTTCTCGCTTACTGGTGGTGGGATAATGTATATCGTTGATGCTATTGCACGCTCACGTAATATGGATTTGGTTTGTGTGCAACACGAATCTTTTGCAGGTATTGCCGCGGATGCATATACACGTGCTGGTAAAACAGTTGGCGTAGCTATCGGCACAACCGGGCCAGGTGTAACAAACTTATTTACCTCTGTAGCCGCGGCATGGCAGGATAGCTCTCCAGTAATGTTCTTGGGCGGTCAAGTGAAGAGTTCAGATTCTTCGCGTATTAATAAAATGTCTGGCTTAAGGCAGAATGGTACTTTTGAATTTGATGCTATTGATTGTTTTCGTCCGATTACGAAATATTCGACAATCATTCAAAATCCAATTGAGGGGATCAGTGCTGTAGAAGAGGCGCTGAGTGCTATGTTGTCAGGCCGGACTGGCCCTGCCTATATTGAAATTCCTCTTGACGTTCAGGGGAAAAATTTACCACATGATGTGATTAACGCTTATTGGAAAGAGCGGGAATTACTTGTAGAATACAAAGTTGGTAATCTTGAAAATATCGACCAAAAAAAAATAAGCGTTGGAGCCGCTCCTATTTTTATCTTCGGGGCGGGTGTTTTGCGAGCAAAAGGAGAGGAAGCATGTAGAGCGATTGCCCGTGAATTCAAGATTCCTTACATGGTCACACCTCTCGCGAAATCTGTTGGTTATCATGATGATGAATATTATCTGGGCGTCTTAAGTATCAGGGGTAATAGAAGCGCAAATATAATAAGCCAGCAAGCCGATACGATTATTATTGTTGGATGTAGTATGCATCAGCAAATCGTAGGCTGGGATCCGTTATTATTTAATCCGAATGCAAAAAAATATTGGTTTGAGATCGATGATGCGATTGTTGCGCACCGAAAGAATGATTTAAATATTGAAAATACTTTTTCGATGGATGTTGTTCAGTCTTTAAGATATATCACACTAAATATTAATTTAGAAAATGATCTTCAAGAATGGCTCGCCTACTGTGCTCGAATAAAGTCTATGTATTTGGAGCACATACCTATATCATCAGATTTTAGTCTCTATGATGCTCTCGATGAGCTGGATGATTATATGGATCAATTTGGCGCAGTAGTAACTGACGCAGGCCAGCCATGGTACATCGTTCCGCAATCGATGAAGTTAACAAAAAATAACACCTTTATCTCTTCAGGCTCCTTCGGTTCAATGGGAATGACTCTTTCATACATAGTAGGAGCGTCGCAGAGTTGTAATGCAAAGCCTGTTTTAGGAGTTGTAGGCGATGGGTCTTTGATGATGTGTGCTTCTGAGTTATCAACATTAAAAACCAGTGACTCATCATTTGTTTTGATTATTGTAAATAATGGAGGTTATAGATCGATAAAAGCAACTCAAGATAAATTCTTTGAGGGACGAAAGCTTGGAACTGATGAGGCTAGCGGGGTTTTTATTCCTGACTATAAGAGTTTAGTTTCGTGCTTTGGTATTGAATATAGGGGTGCAAGATCTAAAAACGAACTTAAGAGCATACTTCGAGATCACCTCACAAAAGTAGATGCTATTAAATTGGTTATCGAGGTCTTTACCAGTGAGTTTGAGACCATTGAGCCTTTGGTCGTAAGCAAAATGAACGATGAGGGCACATTCGAAAATACAGCTATTGATTATATGTATCCTTATGTTGAGTTTGAGGAATTCTATGATTTTAAATGACTTGTTAGACTTTGAATTTAATATAGAGCAATGGACTATCAGTGATGTTAGAATTGATATTCCCAGATTTGGAATGGGTAGTGACGCGATCAACTTGCATACTCAGTATTCAAACCCGCTAGTAGGCTTACGGAAAAATGGTATAGACGCGTATGGCGCTGGATTTACTTTGGGTTTGGGGAATGACCTTATATGTCGTGCGGTCGAGGATATCTTGCAACTTTATGATGGGTCAACCTTGCGGGAGTTATCTCAGGGCTGGGAGTCGCCTTATGCTTTCTTGATTAATCCGCACCAGATTAGATGGCTATCACCTAATGGAGGTGTTCAGTACCAAGCCACGGGAGTAATTTTAAATACAATCGTGGACTTTTTTGGCAAAAAATATAATCTACCGGCTTGGAAGTTATTTTTAGGTATCAGTGATAATGATTTCCTTGGTTTTTATGGTGAAAACACCAATTTGTCTTCAATTTTTGAGGTTAATAATACAATTTTCACACCAACACCTCAGGTTTTGAATGAAAATATCACGCTTATTGAAAAAAACGGGCTGCCTGTATACCATACGACCTGGATAGGATTTGATGTCGATACCCTTTCAAAGGAAATTCTAAATGTCTTTCATGATGAAGGTAAAACGCTGTTTAAACTTAAAGTTGGACCAGACATAGACTATTTCCTAAACAAAATTGATAAATTAAAGGAAATATTGCCTAAAGATATCATTCTTTGTGCTGATGCGAATCAAACTCTGTCTCTTGATACAGCTAAGAAATTTATAGTGGCCTTAGAGGTCCGTGGTATCCTATGGCTTGAAGAACCTTTTGCGCCAGATAATATAGTGTTGTTCGAGCAGCTGATAAAATATAAAGCAAAACATAACTTGAGTATAGAAATTGTGACTGGCGAAAACTGCCCATCTCCGCATGTGGCGCTGTCACTAATGATGCAGGGTATAGACAGATTCCAAGCTGATCCTTGCAGGATGCTTGGGTTCATTGATGTCATCTTAGTATGTGAAATAGCTTACCGGCTTAATTGCCCGATAACACCACATGCGGGCGGTTCTTGTCTTGATGAACTATCGGCACATATAAGCTTTTATAATCAGGCACGTTATTTTGGTATAAAAGATTTTGATTCCAGTTTGTTAGAAAACGTAAGTTTCTGTTCTCATTTTATGACCCAGCCTGCTTTAGTGTCGAGAGGAAGGGTTGAAGCCCCGAGAATGAGCGGGTTATTGGTGGGGTTTGCTAGTGAGATAAATAGTAAGTTAATTAATTTTAAGGACGGTATAACGTGGTTAAAGCTTTAATAGTAGGTGCAGGAGCGATTGGTAGAGGATATGTTCCTTGGGAACTAAAAAATTTCGAGATAACATTTTTCGATGGCAATGACCAGCTCGCCACATCTTTAAGAGAGAGAGGGGTGTACAAAACATTCATGAGTTTTGGTGATCGTTTAGATGTTATGGATGTTGATAGTCGTTTGGCTTTCTCTGATCTAAATGAAATTGATTTGGAAGTATTTGACATCGCCTTTGTTTGTGTCGGCCCTAGAAATGTAGAAAAGTTACCTAAGGAGTTAGGGAAATTAACCTGTAAGATATTCAGCCTAGAGAACGATCCTTATACAGTCAAAATTTTACAAGGGCATCTTGGAAAAGACGATATATATTTTGGCGTACCAGATGTTATTGCGTCGCTAACTGCATCAACTGAAAACCTTGAACTAGACCCTAACGCATTGCATACAGAGAATGGAGTTTTGTATCTAGAAGATCATGGTGATATTACGGATTGCTTAAAAGACCTAACTCCAGGTATCCACTGGATTGATTTAGACCAAATGAAAAGTGAGTGGGATGCCAAATTATACTTACACAATACTCCTCACTGCATAGCTGCATTCTACGGCTATCTATTTGAATGCAAGTACGTTCATGAAGCGTTGGCGATAGAGGAGGTAAGCATTATTTTGGAAGGAGTTGTGGATGAGATTTTGCAAATGTTAAAAATCCTCACAAATCATGACCATAACTTCATGGAAGCATATGCAAAAAAAGAAATTAGAAGATTTAGTAATAATCTTCTATTTGATCCGGTAATTCGGGTTGCTCGTGAGCCTATTAGAAAGTTACAGCCAGGTGGGAGGTTATTAGGTGCACTGAGGATGTGTATATCTGCGGGGATTTCTCCAGTGAACCTGACCAAAGGTATTGTGGCGGCTTTAAAGTATAATGAGAAAAACGACCCTGATTATCCTATTATAAATAAAATTAATAACGGTTCGCTAGGTGATTTCTTATCGTTACATCTAGGTGTTCAGAGTGATAGCGCAGAAGGGATGCTTATTCAGAAAGCCTATGAAGAGTACGACGTATGATTGTTGATCTAATCGCGGCTGCGATCGATGTTTACGAAAGGTGCTCAGATGTAGATAGAGCTGTCTTGGACACAAAAAATGGCGTCGAACGAGATGTCGTAACGAAACTTGATTTTGATCTACATGATGTTTTGTCAAGTACGGCAAGTTCTATTGAATGTTGTGTTATTTATTCCGAAGAAGGAGTTAGTTTTAATGGGCTCATACCGTTTAAAGACACGACGGTCGTTATTGATCCGCTAGACGGTTCGCATAATTTCCAGCTCGGTAACCCCTGGTATTGCACGATTATTTGCGTAATCAAAAATTACAAGATAGTGAAGGCGGGCGTTTATTCCCCGATCCCAAAAGATAGAGTTATTTGGGATAATGGTGAATTACATTCCAGCTTTGACATTAAGTCAAAAAGCTCAGGGCCGACATATTTCGCATACCCACCTGATCTCAGCCGAAATGATATGTCACTGAGGAATGATTTGTTATGTATTATTGACGATTACTCAACCGGTCTCTATAGATGGGGCTCTGCAGGTATCGGTCTTCTAGAGTTGTTAAAAGGTAAATTACAGACTTTTGTCGGTTTTAGCGTGCGCATATGGGATGTTATTGCATTTCTTCCAGTTCTTTATTTAGCTAAATGTCACATAAGCTATAAAGTTCTCCCCGATAATAAGTTTATTCTAATAGCAAGTTGGAACAGTGATTCTTTTTTAGCATTGAATGAGCGCATAGCTTCTGCTTGTGGCCAGCTAAATAAAATTGATAAAGACATGGAGATAATATTTTATGAATAACGAGATTTTTTTATTTTGTGGTGGCAAAAGGAAATATAATAATTCTTATATGTCTAAACCGCTTTTTTTAATGAATAACGGTAAGTCAGTGATTCATAATTTTTTATCTCTGAATATAAATAATTTTAAAAAAATACATTTGTTGGTTGAACGGAATGAAATTTCATTGTTTGAAAAAGAAGTAGGTCTCCATAAGGTTGATATCGTCGAAACACCTGATAAATCGCCAACAATATTTAAATTTAAAACCGTTTTGAATGCATTTAAGCTTCCTCTGATGTCATTTTCATATCCTGACATCTTCACGGAAAAAAGTTTTTGGATTACCCCACTTTGTGGCTCTATTTCCCTTACAACAGTTCCTGTAAGAACTAGATTTCCTCGGGTTTACACATCTCCTTTTGAGACGGCAGTGAAAGGTATTAGTTCATATGATTCAAGAAATCCTGCCAATGCCCACAGTATCTTTGCTGGGTTATTTCAAGGTGACAGGGAACTATTTCGTGATACTCTAAAAAACTTTGAATCCGAAAGAATTGATGGTGGACTAGAGGTTGATTTCCTAAACTTTTGCGCTAATAAAAATATTTTGAAACAGCATGAATATTATGACTTTTGGTTGAACGCAGATAGTAATCGCGATTTTGATCTTATTGAAGAAAGATTCTCCTTAGTATGATATTTGTTACTGGAGGGACTGGATTCTTCGGTCGAGCCTTGTTGCGACATTGGATGGCAATGAAAGAGGTGGGGTCATTTAGTGAAGAAGTTGGGATTTTGACCCGTAGCCCGAAGTTTTTTTTAGATTCAAACCCTGAATTTTCCAAGTTGTCTTGGTTGAAATTGTTCGAGGGAGACGTACTGGAGTATTCGACGCTACCCAAAAATGTTGAAATTGACAGAATTATTCATGCTGCTACAGAGTCAACTAATGGAGCGTTTTTGACTCCTTATAAAACGTATAACGACATTACGATTGGTACCAATAACATACTAAATTTCGCTGTCGAAAATAATGTAAGACGCTTTCTTTTGACGAGTTCTGGGGCTGTTTATGGGCCTCAGCCAGATGGTCTTGATAAAATACCAGAAGACTATTTAGGGCGGGCTGATCCATTATTCCCCTCGAGTGCCTATGGGTTAGGGAAGATCGCTGCTGAGCATTTATGCTGTCTGTACAGAGATAAGTATGACCTTCAGACCGTAATAGCGCGCTGCTTTGCTTTTGTAGGGCCAGATTTGCCCTTAACCGCGCACTACGCTATGGGGAATTTCATCAACGATGCGCTTTATGGCACGGAAATAAATGTAGGAGGTGATGGCACTCCTCTAAGGTCCTATATGAACCAATTTGATTTGGCTCAATGGTTATTGTGTATTTTTGATGAAGGGGTTGCCGGGCATGCTTACAATGTTGGGTCTGATGAGGCTATATCGATATCTGATCTTGCATATCTTGTTAGGGATATATTAAGCCCTGATAAACCGGTGGTATTTAAAAATACGGGAAGCACTTTTCAGGGTCGAAACGTTTATATACCCGACATTAGCGCAGCAAAAAGTGATTTAAAATTGCATATTACAATTTCTTTGCGGGAATCTATTAAAGAATTTTTAAGGTTGAAAGTGTAAAATGCCTTTAGAAAATTACCTTATTTGAGGTATTATGCCGCTTTTATATCTTGGTGTTACAAAAACTCTAATTCGGTTTAGGCGACTTTTAGTTTGTAGTTTTCCGTGAAGACGTAATCAATATTTTCGTCTCCCGATTGTATTCTATATTCTCAATTTTATATTTGGATCTATTATGGCAAAAAAAGTACTAGTTACAGGTGGTGCGGGTTTTATTGGATCAGCGGTTATCCGATTTATTCTTCAAAATACCGATGATTGCGTTGTTAATATTGATGCATTGACTTATGCAGGAAATCTAGAATCGTTGCAAGGCACAGCATCTAATAGTGCCTATACCTTTGAACAAGTGGATATTTGTAACAAGAAAGAGCTAGTGCGGGTGTTTAGTGAGCATAGTCCAGATGTAGTTATGCACTTAGCGGCTGAAAGCCATGTGGATAGATCAATTAATAGTCCTAGTGACTTTATCCTGACAAACGTCGTCGGAACCTATAATATGCTTGAGGTTGCAAAGGCATATTGGTCCAATTTAGACAAGAACAAACAAGATCGATTTATATTTCACCACATATCAACTGATGAGGTCTACGGTGATTTAGAGGATGGTGAGTTATTCACTGAGGAGACCCCGTACTGTCCTAGTTCACCATACTCTGCATCAAAGGCTGCTTCGGATCATTTAGTTCGAGCTTGGTTTAGGACCTATGATTTCCCAGTCGTTATTAGTAACTGTTCAAACAATTATGGGCCGTATCAGTTTCCTGAAAAACTGATACCCCTGATTATTAATAACGCTATAGAAGGAAAAAAATTACCAATATATGGGGCTGGTGACCAAGTGCGTGATTGGCTATATGTAGAAGATCATGCTGAGGCGCTCTATAAAGTTGTCACGAAAGGTAAACTTGGACAGACCTATAACATAGGTGGCCATAATGAAAAGAAAAACATTGATGTCGTCATGACGATCTGTAATCTATTGGATGAATTAATTCCATTAGCTGACCGATCATATACTAGTCAGATTACTCATGTAGAAGACCGGCCTGGTCATGACAAACGCTATGCTATTGATGCGGCTAAAATATCAAGAGATTTGTCTTGGCAACCTAGTGAAACATTTGAGTCGGGCATTAGGAAGACCGTTTTGTGGTATCTTGATAATAAAGAATGGTGTGTGGCTGTCACAAAATAATCTATGAGGAGTAAAAAGTATTTATGAAAGGAATAGTGTTAGCCGGAGGTTCTGGAACGCGACTTCATCCCGTAACTAAGGGAGTGTCAAAGCAATTACTGCCAGTTTATGATAAACCAATGGTTTACTACCCCATTTCGGTCCTTATGTTGGCCGGAATACGCGACATTTTGATTATAACCACTCCGGATGACTTGTCAGCATACAAGCGTTTGCTTGGTACCGGAGAGGACTTTGGCGTTTCCTTTTATTATGAAATACAACACGCTCCCAATGGCCTAGCAGAGGCCTTTATAATAGGGGAGTCATTTATTGGAAAAGATAAAGTAGCGCTGGTGCTTGGAGATAATCTCTTTTATGGTCAGGGCTTTACTCCAATGTTAAAGGCCACAGTTGAACTTAAAAGTGGCGCCACTATATTCGGATATAAGGTTAATGATCCAAGCCATTTTGGGGTTGTTGAATTTGATAAAAAAATGTCTGTTGTGTCGTTGGAGGAGAAACCTGTAAATCCAAAATCCAATTATGCTGTTACAGGATTATATTTTTATGATAATGATGTTGTGGCTATAGCTAAAGACATCAAACCTTCACTCCGTGGAGAAATAGAAATCACCGCTATTAACAATGTTTATCTAAACAGAGGTGATCTCTCTGTTGAACTTCTTGGCCGCGGGTTTGCGTGGCTAGATACTGGCACTCATGACAGTTTGTTGGAAGCCGGTTCGTTTGTTCAAACCATTGAGCATCGTCAGGGGCTTAAAGTGGCTTGTCTAGAAGAGATTGCGTTCAATCAAGGGTGGATCGATGTTGATAAGTTGAAGCAAAAAGGCTCTGAGCTTGCTAAAACAGCGTATGGCCAATACCTTTTATCCTTGATAGTTGAAAATTCATGACTATTGCTAAGTTATATGATTTCCCGAGAATGGGTGATGAAAGAGGTGGCTTAGTGGCCATGGATCAAACTTCAGGCGTTCCATTTGACATTAAAAGAGTATATTACGTTTTAGGTACTAGACCGGGTGTTACAAGAGGGCTTCATGCACATAAAAAATTGCATCAAATTGCAGTCTGTGTTGCTGGTAGCTGCCGCATGACACTTGATGATGGAATAGAAAGAGAGGACGTAATTATGGATTCCTCCAAAGTTGTTGTCGACCTTCCTCCTATGTTGTGGCATGAAATGCACGATTTTAGTGCCGACTGCGTCCTTTTGGTCTTAGCAAGTGATTACTACGACGAAAGTGACTATATTCGAGATTACATTAAATTTAAGGATACCGTTATATGAGTTTCGTGCACCCAAAAGCCGATGTGGCCAAATGTAATATAGGGGAAGGGACTAAAGTTTGGCAGTTTGTTGTGGTTCTTGATGGGGCGCAAATTGGCAAAGATTGCAATATATGTGCACATAGCATGATCGAAGGCAGAGCTGTTATTGGGGACAGATGTACAATTAAGTCGGGTGTATTTTTGTGGGATGGGGTTACTCTTGAAGATGATGTGTTTGTAGGTCCTAGCGTTACCTTTACGAACGATCTATTTCCGCGCTCCCAAAAATATCAGTCTGTGGTGCCCAAAACTATAGTACGAAGAGGTGCTAGTATAGGGGCCAATGCGACAATTTTGGCAGGCATAATTATTGGAGAATATGCAATGATCGGAGCGGGCGCTGTAGTGGTCAAAGATGTCCCTAATCACGCTGTCGTTGTCGGTAATCCAGCAAAAATAATGAGATATTTAAATAAATGATACCTTTCCTTGATTTAAAAGCGATTAATAGTCGACATAAACAAGAGCTGATTGAAGCGTGTTCTAACGTAATTGATTCTGGGTGGTATATTCAAGGACAATATCTTAACAATTTCGAGAGGGAGTTTGCAGAGTACTGTGACTCTGATCACTGTATAGGGGTTGCCAACGGCCTTGACGCTTTGACATTAACCATGCGTGCCTGGAAAGAGTTAGGAAAACTTAAAGATGGCGACGAGGTATTGGTACCAGCAAATACATATATTGCCACTATATTATCGGTCACTGAAAATAGGCTAACTCCAATATTTGTTGAACCAGATCCTTTCACATTCAATATCGACGTCAAAAATATCGAGAAAGCAATTACTTCTAGGACAAAAGTCATATTGCCAGTTCATTTGTATGGTCGAAGTGCTCCAATGCGTGAGATAATGGCAATTGCTAAGGTGTATGATTTATTGGTGTTAGAGGATGGAGCTCAGGCCCACGGGGTTTTTTGTGATGGTAAAATGGTAGGATCTTGGAGTGATGCCGCTGCATTTAGTTTTTATCCCGGAAAGAATTTAGGTGCCCTTGGTGATGCGGGTGCTGTTGTGACATCTGATTCAGCGTTGGCAAATACCATCAGGGCAATTGGCAATTACGGTAGCGAACGGAAATATGTTAACAATATCAAAGGTGTTAATAGCCGTTTAGACGAAATTCAAGCTGCTATGCTGTCTGTAAAATTGAAGACCTTAGATAGTGACAATAATAGAAGAAGGGCTATAGCAAAAGAATATTATAAAAGAATTGATAACCCAAATATTCGAATTGCACCTTTAGATGGTTTGAATAATGTTTACCATCTTTTTGTCATTAGCACTATGTTTAGAGAGGAATTGGCAACGCTGCTCAGCAGCCATGGCATCCAAACATTGATTCACTATCCTATACCTTCGCATGGACAGTTGGCGTACCGTGAATTAGGACATCTGAGTCTTCCCATTACAGAGAAAATTCATCAGGAAATTTTGAGCCTGCCTATTAGCCCTGTTATGGAGACTGCTCATATTGATCTGGTAATAGACGTATGCAACTCTTTTTCTGTAAGTAACGTATAGTATAATTCCTCAATTCACTAATATTTTTATAATTTTAGCTCTTTAATGTTGATTCAGTTTTTATCAATTTAATTTATTTTCTGATACAAAAAATAAAGGTTTAATTTGATGTCATTTCCAACACTATTTCGTGATATTTTTAAGATCTTCAGTCCACCACAAAGACTTAAGCTATATAAAATGCAGCTTCTTATTCTTATGAGTGCTGTATTCGAGATAACAGGTGTGGCGTCTGTGATGCCATTTATGCAAGCAGTTGGTAATCCAGGCGCGCTAAGAGAAACAGTATCTACTATTGGATATCTTGATTTCATGACTTTATATAACACTAAAGAACTTATTATATTCCTTGGATTGACTTCTCTCTTTATTATGAGTGCAAGCGCAATATGTTCCATTTATTTGACTTACCGACTTGCCATATTTTCTGCATCAATTGGGGTAAATTTTGCTGACAGATTGTTTGAAAATTACATGGGCTCATCATGGACATTTCATGCAAATAGAAATTCAGCTGATATGACCAAGCAGATTGCAGTGGAAAGTCAGCGTTTTGCTGATTTGGTTATGCTCCCCATTATGATGATGAACTCAAAAATAGTTTTAGTTTTGATTTTTTTAGTTGCGTTCGTGATTCAGGATCCTCACGTAGCAATTGTGGCGGGATTGGTGTTTCTTTTTGTATATATGATTTTGTATAAAGTTGTTAAGAAACGACTAGCATGGAATGGTCAAATAATTTCAGATACATATTCAAAGCGCTTCAGGATCCTATCAGAAGGCTTAATGGGGATACGAGATCTGATAATTCTACGTCGGCTTGAAGGGTATCCCCGAGCGTTTAATAAGCATGGGATTATGCTGTCCAGAGCAAAAGGCTTGAATGTTGCTTTAGCGCAAGGGCCTAGATACCTCATAGAGTTGCTAGCTTTTGGTTCAATGACAGGTATTGTTTTATATCTGTATATAGAAAATGATAGGAATATTGGGGGTTTGCTGGCAATCATGACAGCGTATGCGCTTGCTGGACTCAAGGTTTTACCAAGTGTGCAGCAGATATATGTAGCTCTTGCACACGTTAGAGGTAACTCTGAATCGTTCTATATAATTCGTGATGACCTAATGCTTGATAACGAGGATAGGGCAGATATCAGGCGAGGTAATGTTAAAAAAAGTCACCCATTGCCCGATAGTAAGGTTGCGATCGATGTAAGAAACCTTACATTCAGCTATGAAGCTGATAATATAGCCATAAAGGACATGTCTTTCGTAGTGAATACCGGGGAAATGGTAGGTTTTATAGGTTCGTCTGGCTCAGGTAAGAGTACATTGATGGACTTAGTGTGTGGTCTGTTAGAGGCAACTTCTGGAACAATAGGCTTTGGTAAGAAGAGTAATGGTTCAGATTTAAACATGGCAGTTGTTCATCAGGATATATTTCTAACTGACGGCACTATCAGAGATAATGTAGCGCTAGGTGTTGGCATTGAAAATATTTGTGATGACAAGGTGCTGAAAGCTCTGGAGTCATCGCATTTGGCAGATGTCGTAAACTTGATGGATTATGGTCTAGATACTGAACTGGGGGAGCGTGGGGTGAAGCTTTCGGGCGGTCAACGGCAAAGAATCGCAATTGCAAGAGCAATTTATAGCAAGCCTGACATTATAGTCTTTGACGAAGCTACAAGCGCCTTGGATGGCGTAAGTGAGAGACAGGTGATGGATACTATTAATAGTTTGGCGGGCGAAAGTACGATACTAATAGTGGCCCATCGGTTAGAGTCAGTAAAAAAATGCGACAAAATATTTTTACTCGAACATGGGGTAATTAAAGACTTTGGTTCTTTTTTGGAGTTACAACTAAGGCATCCCGAATTTTTTGGGTCGACAAAATGATATTTTTATTTGGAGATGACTTATGATTACAATAGCTCTTCCAGTGTACAACGGTGCTTTGCGGATCAGACCGTTGTTAGATAGTCTTGTTCAGAACTTAAGACTTTTTCCTGAGATTGAAGTGCTTGTCCTAGATAATGCATCTATGGATAAAACTCTTGAGGTCGTAGATAGCTATAAGTCAAAAATAGCTCGATTAAGAGTCATTTCGCATGAAAAAAATATTGGTCCAGATTTTAATTTTGCAGAATGTGTGAGATTGGCAAGAAGTAAATATGTATGGATAATTGGGGATGACGACATTCTGGCAGACGGAGCAGTTCAAGAAGTCTTAACTGTTTTAAGCAAAAATCCTGATTTGGTTGGTGTGTTATGCAATTTTTCAATATGTCCAGAAAATAAAGTGATGATAAAAGATTCAGTAATTCATTTAGAAAGTGACCAGTTAGTTAACTCAGCAGCCGAACTAACAAATATTGCAGGCCTAAATATGAATTTTCTATCCGCCGTAGTTCACTCTAGAGAGCATTTTCTTTCAGTAAAAGCTAAGAAATACTATGGTTCTTACTGGTTACAGTTAGGGGTTTTTCTGGAATATAGCATTAATAAGCCAGTGTATGTAATTAGTAGGCCTATAGTAATAAATGCAGGTAACTCTACTAGTACGGAGGTTAATACTAACGGGCAATCTGTTTATATTATTAAGAGCATGCTTGAGATTGTCACTTCGTTAACACCAGTTCTAGGTAGCCAATTTAATATTAACGCAAAAAAATTCATATATCCTAACCTTTTACGCAAGTTGTATATTGGTAAGAAGACTGGCTATGAACGAAACCGAGAAGATTATGAGTTCTTTTTGGCTAACATTCCGATAGGTTTTTCATATCGAATTCCTTTTATGATTTTATTTCACAGCCCACCTATGTTTTGTAAGTTATTAGGCAAGATATATCGAGTATTAAATTTACAAAAAGTAGCCTTTAAGTGGCTTTTAAGATGAATGTATTGTACCTTATTCCGCATCTTGGGAAGGGCGGTGCGGAAGAGCTTATCGTTGAACTTTCAATTGAAATATCAGAAAAAGAATCTTTTAGAGTTGGTGTTTTAGCATTTCATGATGTGTATGAAGCTGCGGAACATATTGATAGGCTGCATGAGAAGCCTGTTAGTATTGAGTATATTTTCAAAAGAAAAATACTCTATTTGTCTTCTTTACGCCGAATAAGAAATTACTTTTCCTACCTTCTAATGCCGTTTTATTCGTTAATTATATGGCGTAAAATAACGAAAGGGAAGATTGATATCGTTCACGTAAACCTAACGCTTCCGGGATACAGTCTTTTTTTTCTGAGGTTTTGGAGGTTTTTTTCAAAACAAAAACCAATTTTTTTAGAAACCTTTCATACCAATACTCATTTACTAAAACCAATATCGAAATTAATAAATATTTGGTCTTGGAGAAATTGTGATCATTTAGTCACGGAAATTTTTGAAGAAGACATTAAGGTGATAAGGAGGTATGCGCCGAAAGTCCCCATTTCCTTTATTCCGTTTGGCTATGCTTCGGGAATATTAGAGGTGCCAAGGACATCCTTTAGTGAAAAAGACGTAATTAATATATGTACAGTGTCGCGTGTTAGGTTTTTTGAAAAAAAAATCGACGTAATGTTAGATGTGATACGTGGACTAGTGAGTTATGGGTACCACATAAATTTTTCATTATGTGGTGATGGTGAGGATTTTAATTTAGTTAAAGACATTGTTGTGAAAGAAAGTCTAGAAGATTTCGTGACTCTATGTGGATACGTTAATAATGCGCGAGACATATATTCTGAAAATGATATTGCATTAGTAGCTACTGTAGCGGGAGAGTCAGGAGTATCTGGAATGATGGCGCTGGATGCCGGTTGTTGTTTGATTGGAATTGAGTCAACTGATCAGGAAATTGAATTATCAGAGCTAAATGAAGATGACAACCAGCTTTATTTTTCAAATGATGTTGTGAACCTTGTCGAATTTTGCTCCAACTTGATCGAGAACCCTACCTTCCAAACTCTTTACCGTTCGGTATGCTTAAAGCGAAAAGAGTCAAATATTGAAAATTTTAAACTTTTTGGCACTCGTTATTTAGGTTTATACCACGAGCTAAAGGAATAGATTGGCAATGAGAGTAAGTTATTTTCAGAGCTATTTATTTATAAAGCTAATCATAAGTATTTTAGTGGTTACGGTTCTATCTCAGTACGTAGCAGTTGCTGACAATATTAGATATTTGGATGCGCCTAGTGCTTGGGTTGCAGGCTGGTATTATAGCTCTACTAGTTTGATGGACACATTAAGCTCGGTTCTAAATTTAGTAGTGGGTAAATATGCAAATAATATTATTTTCTGTGCTCTATCTCTTTGGGGAGTTTATTCGGTATACCGCTCGCTAAAATTGTCAGGGAAAGAGAGCGTTTGGTTTTTCCTCTTTCTCCTTTCACCTTCTTTTTTAATTTGGACATCAATAACATCAAAAGAAGCTATTACAACATTAATATTGGGACTTTTATTTTCAATATTATTGAATGCTAAGCTTGATCCGTCAAAACCAATTCCTAAATTTAGTGCCCTATTTTTACTTTACATCCTAGTGATTTTTAAAGCGCACTATGTGCCGTCCGTGTTTTTCTTATTCCTATATTGTTGTGGCCTCAGATATAAATCGACCATTGTATTCATATATTTGATCGTATTCGTGTTTTCATCATGGGCTCTTTATGCAGCACTTCCCCTGATAAATGAGATGGCATCTATTATTCCTGCGCACTTTAGTGATGGTAATGTGACTCGTGAAAATACTTTTTGGGTTAAAGACAATGATGCTGTTACTTATGCGTTTAAGGGCACAATTATCGCATTTTGGGGTCCTATGCTTTCAGAAATAAACGGTAATATCTTGACTAGTATTATTTGGGTTGAAAGTTTAATTATTGTTTCTGTGACTTTGTCGATGTTAATTATTGCCTTTAGGCGTAGTGTTTTTAAGATTGGTTATATTAGGTTAAATTCTTTTAGTCTTATCATTGCCATATTGCTGCTTCTAATTGCTCATTATCCATTTGGATTATTTAATTTTGGTTCTGGATTACGTTACAGGTCAGGGTTTTTCTTGTATTTCGTCGGGCTTGTGTTCTTATTATATAAAAATGATCGTATTAAACGGCCACGTCCATTTTAAACAGTTATAGAATTGTTTTTTATACGGTTATGTTTGAGACATATTCTCAATTAACAGCCATAAATTTTTCCATTAATATTATAAGCTGATAAAACTATAAGGTACCTTAGATGAATGTATTTCTATGAAAATTGTCTTTGTTAATGTCGAAGACCATATGTTTTTAAATCAACGGTTGAATCTTGCATTGGCTGCCCAAGAAGCAGGATTTGAGGTTGTAGTCGCCTCAAATAAAAGTGAACTGCATACTGCGATCTCTGCCTATGGATTTAAGTATGTTGATACTGGGAATAAGCGAGAAGGTAAAAATATATTTAGTCAATTATTCTCTATTTATAGACTTTATAAAATATTTCGTTACGAAAAGCCTGACGTGGTACATAATATATCTATAAAACCTGTTATCTATGGCTCTATAGCGGCTAGACTCAGCAGGGTACCAAAAATTGTTAATTTGGTGAACGGATTGGGATATGTTTTCATACAGCATAAATCATTTAAGCGCATGGCGATTAAAGTTGCGGTGATTGGCTTGTACCGCTTTGCTCTAGCATCAAAGCGTATAAAGGTGATATTTCAAAATCCCGACGACCGAGATTATTTCATTTCAAAAAAGATTACTTGTATAAATAATAGCTATCTTATTTTAGGGTCAGGTGTTGACACGTCTTTTTTCTCACCTAGCGATAAGCTCTCCGTTAACAGAAAGCCCATAGTACTCTTCTTTGGTCGGATGCTTTGGGATAAAGGCATTGGATATCTAATTGAAGCGAAAAAGATTCTAGAGGCAGAGAATATTGATTTTACTTTAACTTTAGTTGGTGAGCCTGACGAATCTAATCCAAGTCATATTAATCTGGATCAACTAAAAAAATGGGAGATAGATGGCCTCATTACATTTTTAGGATACTGTCCTGATATGGTTGAAATTATTAGAGCAAGTGATTTGGTTGTTCTTCCTACGTATTACAGAGAAGGCGTTCCATTGTCTTTAATAGAGGCTGCGAGCGTTGGCAAACCGATAGTGACCACAGATATGCCAGGTTGTCGGGAGATTGTAGTAGATGGAGTAAATGGTTTTTTAGTTCCAGCTAAAGACTCAATAGCTTTAGCTGGAAAAATAAGGTCAATTTTGTTAGATAAAGAACTTCGAGTTTCATTTGGAAAGAAATCACGCGAAAGGGCGATTAACATATTCGCAAAAGAAATTGTGGCTAAGCGGACGATTGAAGTATACCTTGATGATTAGGGCATTGGTCGATTTTTCATAGACTGTATAAGTTGACATGTAGCCCCAAATTTGCAATTTTTTGATATATATTAAACCAGCTTTCTTTATCTGAATATAGCAAGGTTTAATTTTTTTTGTGTTAAATGGGATTTTAAAATTGGAATATTATGAATGATTTGTCGTTAATTGGACGGGACGCAGAGATTTTCTTGAGCGATGTCAATAATTATAGCGTGGAGCTAAATCGTATTGTTAACTCTTGCCGTTTTCTTGTGATTGGCGGAGCCGGAACTATTGGTCAAGCTGTCAGCAAAGAAATTTTTAAACGAGACCCGATCGCACTCCATGTGGTGGATATTTCGGAAAATAATATGGTTGAATTTGTACGAGATCTGCGAAGTACTTTAGGCTATGGAAATGGTGAATTTAAAACGTTTGCGCTGGACTGCGGTTCTGTTGAATTTGAAGCACTTATGGCCACAGAGGGCCCTTATGATTACGTATTTAATTTGTCAGCCCTAAAGCATGTGAGGAGTGAGTCTGATCCATTTACGCTTATGCGCATGATAATGGTTAATGTCTTCAACACAATTAAGACTTTACGATTAGCCAACAGTATGGCTACTAAAAAATATTTTTGTGTTTCAACGGATAAGGCTGCCAATCCAGTTAATATGATGGGTGCGAGCAAGCGGATTATGGAAATGTTTTTAATGCGTGAAAGTCTGACTCAAAGTATTTCGATGGCACGCTTTGCTAATGTGGCTTTTTCGGACGGTTCTCTGCTCCATGGGTTTAACCAGCGGTTTTCAAAAAAACAGCCGTTCTCAGCCCCAAATGATGTTCGACGTTACTTTGTAACGGCAAAGGAATCTGGCGAGCTTTGCCTGTTATCTGGTTTATTGGGTGAAAATCGAGATATTTTATTTCCTAAACTTAGTGAGAAATTACACTTGATTACATTCTCTGAAATAGCCACTCGCTATCTGAGGGATCATGGTTATGAACCTTATGAATGTGAATCTGAGGACGAAGCTCGTGATAGGGCTGAAGAACTTATAGCCAATAAGCAGTGGCCATGTTATTTCTTCAAGAGTGATACGTCGGGTGAAAAAGATTTCGAAGAGTTTTTTACTGATAACGAAGATTTAGATATTGAGCGTTTTGAGACGGTTGGGGTTATTAAAAATCGGCCTAATTTTGATGAAACTAAGTTAGACGACTTTATGGGCGGCATTGAAGCTCTGAGGAATAAAGGTACTTGGACCAAAGATGATATTGTCAAATTGTATTTTGGACTCTTACCTAATTTTGCTCATAAAGAGACCGGTAAATATCTAGATCAGAAGATGTAAGAATGGAACGTTTTTTTGACATCTTATTTTCTGGGATAGCGTTATTATTACTTTCTCCTTTGTTGGTTCCTTTGGTTATAACGCTAAGATTCACAGGAGAGGGTGAGGTGTTCTTTTTACAGGATCGCATTGGGAAGGGAGGTGTAAACTTTAAGTTGTTTAAGTTCGCGACTATGCTGAAAAATAGCCCAAAAATTGGTACAGGTACGGTTACCATGAAGGGTGACCCTAGAGTGCTTCCAGTAGGCAGATTTTTGCGTAAAACCAAAATTAATGAGCTGCCACAGCTGTTGAATATCTTTTTTGGTGATATGAGTGTTATCGGCCCAAGGCCACTAACTTCTCAAACGTTTGGAGCTTATTCGGAGAACACTCAGAGTCTAATTAAGCAAGTTCGGCCAGGACTCTCAGGGGTGGGCTCGATTATCTTTCGTGGTGAGGAAGAGATTATGCATGGTGTAACCGCTTCCGTTGATTTCTACGCGAATGTTATAGCTCCATATAAGGGAGCGCTTGAGGAGTGGTTTGTCTCGAATAAGAGCCTATATATTTATTTCGTGTCGATTCTTGTCACAGCTTGGGCTGTTCTTTTTCCAAGCACAAAAATAGCTTGGAGGGTTTTTAAGGGTTTGCCTAAGCCACCATCTAGTTTGAGGCAGGCACTTAATTGGACAGATTAACTGTTCTGCCTCTTCTTGTCCCCACTTAATATGATCCAATTGCTAAGATATGTCATCACAGTTGAATCTGTCTGCCATCCCTTCTGAGCATTATCCTTTAATGCGGCCTATCTTGTTATAATAAATCTTATGTTGCAGCCACTTTAACGTAATGACAGCTGAGCGGTTGTTAAGCGGCGCCAATTTTTAATTTCTTTTGCAGTAATTTAATTTGTCGACGGATGGTGGTGCATTGTTTATTGCCGCTAATATAGTCCATATACATTGACAGGGTGTCTCCGGTAGTATGGGTGGGCGCTAGATCATTTTCAAGACACTAGTTTTGGTATTAGATAAAGTCTGACCGATAGATCCTGATAGTATTTTTAGCAAAAGCGGCATTAAATTTGGTGGAAATATCGTTAATCAAGTTATTTTTCTTTTACGTAAGTAAAATCATATAAACTATATAAACTAAATCAATAATGACGTTGAATTTTCTCTTTATCTAAACTACACATTATTAATGTATTATTTTAAACGCAAATACTGATCATGGATAATCACGATAAATCATTATATAGAGATGAAATTGACTTAAAGGATTTATTTTCTGCCCTTTGGAGGGGTAAAATTTTTATAATTTTAGTCTCTATTGTGTCTGTTTTTTTTGCGTCTTTTCATCTTCAATCTGCGGAAAGAAAATATACTATTGAATATAACCTAAAACCTGTTGGTGAAACAAAAACTAGCCCAAGTTTATCTGGGTTGGGTGGTTTCGCATCAATTGCGGGCATTCAATTACCAACCAGTTCGAATAATGATTTAAATATATTTAAATCACTTATAACATCGGTCGAAGTTGCAGAAATAATTTTTGAAAATAAAAAAATTATCAAAGATATATTCAGTTCTGAATGGAACGCCTCCCTTAATAATTATTCAAGACGTCAGAAAACTAAGGCTCAAACTTTAGTAGGTAATGTTAAAGAACTTTTAACTGGAAATAAGGCAGCAAATTATGTGCCTCCAAATCCAAGGCGACTAGCTATTTTTATAACTCAAAATGTTCAAATAAACGAAGAAAAAGAAACTGGTTTTTTGAAATTTACAAGCGAAACATCAAAACCAGATTTAATATTGTCACTTATTATTGATGCAGCCAGAGCTAGTGATAAAATTATGAGACAGCGTTATGTCGATTTTTCGATAGAGCCGTTAGCTTTTTATAAAGAAAAGCTTCGTACAGCACGTTCTCGAGAGCACAGGGAAGTTTTAGCAGAACTTATAAGTAAAGAAGAGCAAAAGCTAATGTTTGCTTCTCGGGGAAAACATTTTATTGCAGAGCCATATATAAATCCAACAATAAGTTTATATCCAACAGCACCAAATCCTAAATTAATTTTGACTCTTTCATTATTATTGGGATTATTTGTTGGTGCAGCAATCGTATTAATTCGTCATGCAATAGTGAAAGATAATTCATGAATATTTTATTTTTGAGAAATTTATTTATTTTTATTTTATTAATTGCATGGCAGCCAATTTTTGCTCAATCAACTAATAATGCAGATCTTCAAAAATTGTTAACCGAAAATCCTTCATTAATAAATAATATTTCACAACAAGACAAAACCACTTTTGATCAAAATCTGATATCTGAAAGTCAAAAAGTAGCAAATACAGATAACAATCTTCAGATAGATTTATCTCAAGGTATTAACCAAAGAGATATTAATGAAAAATCCATGTTTATGAGATATTTTTATGCTCTCACTGGAGAAGATTTAAATATTTATGGGTCAAATGAATTCAACCAACCACAAGATAATAGTTTACTTTTTTTCAATACCATTGGCAAAAACTACCAATTGGCTCCTGGGGATACAATTCAGATTACAATAACTGGATTAAGTCCATCTAATGAAAGCTATCAAGTTATGAATGATGGAACTATCACGCTTGAAAATGTATATCCTTTGAATGTTAACAATTTAAATTTAAATCAAGTTACTAAATTAATCCTTGACAAAATTCTATTGGACGATGCATCAGCTGAAGTTTTTGTTAGATTAAATAATGCTAGATTAGTAACAGTACAGATATCAGGTAATGTAAAATCTCCAAGAACTATTGCTGTGCCTGCATATACTCCATTGAGTAGAGTCATTGCATATTCAGGAGGTATTTCTGATAGTGGTTCACTGCGAAATATTTCGTTAAGTCAAATTGGTGAAGCAACACAAACAGTAGATTTTTATGATTTTTTACAAAATTCATCATCTGAATTAGACCCGCTAGTAAAAAATGGTGCACGCATTTTTGTTCCATTTAAGGGACCAACAATTGCAGTATCAGGGTTTGTAAACAACCCAGGAATATATGAATTACCAAATGGTAAATCTGAAATATTAATAAAAGATTTATTAGGCATTTCTGGGACTTCATTCTTGTCCTCTGGGGCTGAATTAAAAGTATCTTATTTTGACTCGAGTGGACAAATAGCAACACGCTTGGCAGCAAAAAATGAATCACTTAAAGAAGGCGAAGCACTCCAGGTAGATTTTATTGAAACGCGTGATTTAAGTATATCTAAAGTCTATGGGGCTGTTTTGAAAGACTTTGAAATAAAAACCGACAAACCATTAAGTATAGGTGAAGTAATAAAAGATGGTGCAGTATTGAGTTTAGATATCTACACATCGTTTGCATTAATTGTTGGCAAAGAAGTTCAGGCTATAAATCTAGACGAAGCTTTAGAGGATGACAGCATAACCTTACCTGTTGGATCGGATTTACGATTATTTACAAAAGAGGAATATTTGGGATTGGTTACTTCAGATCCCAATAAATCATTTGATCCATTGGTTTCTAAGCTTGTTGAATCGAATGTAGCAGAACTTTATCTTGATGGTGTGAGAGTTGCTTATATTCCCGTTGGTCAAGATATAGAACTCTATGAATCTGTAAAGAATTTTTACATTCCAAGTGCAAAAGCTGTGTATGATTTAGCTCTGTTAGAGAACAAAAATGGGGTTGAGGCGTTTGATCTTAGATTTGCAATGGAAAAACATTATAATCCAAATCATTATCATCAAAAATTAGCTAAAGGTGATAGATTATTTATTTTTGAGGATAAGTTTTACAACGAATTAATTCTCGAGCAAGTAAATGATATTATTGATACAGAACAGTCAGATGCAAATGCCAATTTAGAAAATGCCAATTTAGAAAATGCCAATTTAGAAGTAGTAAAGTTACGTCATGAATTAGATAATAATAAATTAAATTATATGCAGAATATAGAATATTCTAGAAAATTACTTCGAAAAGCTAATATAATAAAAATTAGTTTAGACGGAGAATTATTTACAATTTTGCCTTTCTCAAAAGGTATGACTTCTTCTGATATATTAGATAAATTAAAAGGTAGATTGCCCACGATACAAAACGAATTTGTAATAGTTCAAAATACGGATAAAAATTCATCTGTAAAAATAAAAAATATAAACTATGAATTTAAAATTAAACAAAACGACGCCATCAATTTGATCAGCCATGGTATTTACCAAAAAATAATAAATTCATATGACACTACAGAATCTTCAGCTTTAATGAATGATGTAAGGGAAAGTGATGCGGTAAAAGTTTATTATGATAGAAAGTTAAATTTACTCTTATCTCCAAACTTTGCTTTTTCAAAACAAAAAATATTTAATAAAATCACAAATTCAAGTGACTTCTATAAATTATATATTGGTTTAGATACTAATCAAAATAATGATAATGGATGGATTCTACGTACTTATGATGCTGCTACATTATTTTCTGATTCAGAAAATATAATCGCATATGAATCTAACATAGTTCATATGTATTCTGAACAATATATCAGAGATAATTTTTTAAATATTAGTAATGAACAAGATCTCCTAAAAGATGAGGGTTATGCTAAAAGTATTAATGAAAATAGAAACCCTGAGCTTGCAGCAAACACTATTGAAGCTGAAAGTTTAGAGCAAATTAATACTGAGATTACGAGTAATGTGAGAAAGAAAAATATAGTTGATGTATTAAGTCAGCCGAATGGTTCTCTAAATTATGTTTTAAAAGACATGACTTCAAAACTTCGAGTTATTAATGGGGCAGTAATGTTCCCTGGAACTTACCCAATAGCCGATAAGGCGAGATTGAAAGACTTAATTGACCTAGCAGGCGTAGTAAAGTCAAAAGCAGCTTCAAATATTTTACTTACAAAATCTATAAAAGAAAACGATACATTAGTTTTATTAGAGCCTAAAATTTTTAAACTAGATAGCTTGGCGACGAATGAAACAATTCTTTCAGGTGAATTTTATGTAACTGTACCAAGAGCAATAAACCAATCCATAAATGGGTTTATTGAATTAACAGGAGAATTCATGGTTCCTGGCAATTATCCTTTTTCCAGGAAAGAGGCTCTACAAGAAGTAATACAACGGGCTGGAGGATTGGCCGACACAGCTTATCCTTTAGGCGCTGTTCTAGAAAGAGAATCAATCCGATCTCAAGAGAGAGAATCTAATAATATCTTAGCTGCCCAATTAGAGGCATCTGTTCTTACATTGGCACAAAGCGACCTTGAAGGTGTAGGTGACCAAATAAAGGCTGTGTTGGGTTTTTCTCAACAATTAAGAAATTTGCCAACTACAGGCAGAATGACCGTAAACATAATGGATATTAATGATAATTTTTATTTACAGGATGGTGATAAATTGATGCTTCCTAAAAGGCCATCACATGTGTCCATAATTGGTGCTGTTCAAAGAATGACCGTTGCAAGTTATAGCCCAAACAAGACTTATAAAGATTATATATTTTCTGCGGGCGGTTTGACTAAAATGGCAGACGTTCGAAAAGCTTATCTATTATTGCCAAACGGAGAAAGTCGCTTGGTAGATAATAATACAATTATTCCAGTTGGTTCTGTTGTTGTTATACCACCCAAAATAGATAAATTGTCTATACTAGGGTTAACAGATATTATTTCAAGAGTTCTTGGTAATATTGCGACATCAATTTTAGCCATAAATAATGTTAATTAGGACATTTATAAGGTATTATAAATACATAGTATTTATATTGCTGATGCCTATGACTATTCAGGCAGAGGAAATTGAATACATACCAAGTAATTCTAGCAAATCTATTGTTAAAAATATTGACCGGCTTTTTAAACAAAAACCACAAAAAATAAGTATACTTTTAACGCCGAAAATTAAAGGAAAAAGTAGGTATAGTTTTTCAATTCGAAAGGATGCGTATTATCTATCAAAAAAATATGCAGATGCATCTGATCTTTTTTATTTAAGCGAACAAATTGACAGTGGGCTTAAATTTCAGTCAAATAAATCAAAAAATATAGATATCATTATATCAGAAAATAATTCAAACCTGATTTTAAATCAAAGTATTTTATCTAATATCAATCTAGGATTATTTTTAAAAAACAAAGACAAAATCTCTTTTGGAGTAAACTTAAATAAAGATGTTATTATATCAAAAAATGCCCTTGGTAATTTTGGTGTTGAACAGGCTAAGGACGAATATATGGTGTTCAATGCAAAATTTGTAAAACTTTCTAACAATGAAAACTCTGAGTTTTATGGAAATGTAAATCATGAATTTAAATCAGATCACTTAAATGTGGGCATTGGTAACACTTGGTTTGATATAGCAGACCAATTTGATCTTACTTTAGGAATCCAAGAGCAGAGCAAAAAAGTAGGATCTGAGCTTTATGCTACTTTTGGGGATGAAGATATAAAATTTCAGGTGGGTTTGAATCAAATAAAAAATAACTCTAATATGAATATGTTTTTTAATTTGAAATTTGAAAATGTTCTAAATAAGGAAAATTTTGGAACAAACGTAACAATAACTTCAAAAAATAGTGTTTTTAGTTTAGGGAGACTAAGCTTGAAAAGTTTTAGGAGAAAAAACTTAGATAAGCTTTGGAAAAAACATATAAATTATAATTAACTTGTTATATCATTTTGATATAGTATACTATGAGTCAAATAAATAAATAAGGTTACTTATGAATATTTCTAACCGCACATTTGGTAATAAAATGTTTTGGATCAACAAACGTTTATTTGATATTTTTGTATGCTTGTTACTGATTCCGTTATTTTTTATTATTTCAATAATTTTACTATTTGTTAATTATTTTTTTAACTCAGGGAGTTTGTTTTTTATTCAGGAACGCATGGGTAAAAACTGCAGTGTTTTTTCTGCAGTTAAGTTCCGAACTATGGTTCCTGTTAAGAAAATTACTAGAAAATATGATGATCCGATTGAAACGGATAGAATTACATCTATTGGTAAAATTTTACGCAAAAGCCGAATTGATGAATTGCCTCAAATTTTGAATGTTTTAAAAGGTGATATGAGTTTGATTGGGCCAAGGCCAGACTATTACATGCATGCTCTAGAATATTTGAAAAATGTTAATGGATATCGAGAACGACATATTATTCGCCCTGGTATTACTGGCTTATCACAAATTAGATTGGGATATGCTGAAGGTTTGGAAGCAACTGCAAAAAAAGCGTCTGTTGATAATTATTATATACAGAATGTAAATTATATTATTGAATTGAAGATTATTGGTAATACAATTCTTACAATTGTAAGAGGCATGGGTAAGTAAAGAGTTAGTATATTTTATATTCACACTATTCTTACTAAATATTTGAAATACTTAAAATTCTACTGACGTATATAGGCTAAATATTGTACCGTTTGATATATTAGCTTTATCTAATATTATATTTTGATAGCCAATACTTCCACCTAAATCAAAACCATCTTTTTCCCAATTAATTCCCAGTGTTGTTATCGTTCCCAAACTACGTTTCGATGATAAGCGATGCTGTGAATAATCTTGATCATTAATCGAAAGAAACTTTGTTGAATAATTAATATCTAAATTATTATTTATCTGAGATTGCCCAAATACTTCTAAAGAAGTACCCTCAGTATCTATTGGTACACCCAACACAGTTTCATAGTTGATATAATCATAAACGCTATTATTATACATAGTATTTGGCCCACAATTACCATGTGTACTTCTTTTCACGCGTGTATCAACAGCTTCGATTGTTAAAGTTGTTGGAAATTTCATTTTTGGGGCTGTCAACTCAAGTCCTGCCATCCACGCAAGACATGAAGGTAAACTGCCAGCTTCGTCCTCGCCTATCGTTTGACTATAAAAGCGATAGGTATTTTTATTTAAAGGTATTGAATATGAGACACCAAATCCGGCCATCTTATTAAGATTGGATTTGGGCCCCTCATTTGTATTTCCGAATAATAAAGCATCAATATTAAACGAGTATAACTTATCATTTTGATCACCCCATTGTCCTATTTGTAGAATTTCAAAGTTTAATTTTTTAGATGGCCTTATTACAACTCTTGCGCCAGATAGCATTGAATTCTTACCATTTAGTGAATTTTTAGTAGAGCCATTAATAAGTTCAACTGACCAATTTGCTGTTGAGGGCAACCATTGCGTATTAAACTTATTTTTTAAATTTATAGAAATGGCCCCTAAGGGCCTACTATTTGAAGATAAGACAAGAGATGATTTTTTTGAAAAGGACCATATACGGTCAACTCTTCCAATGCTAAAGTTTGCTATTCCGTTCTCATAATTAACATATGAATTATCAAAGTTAAGTTTATCATGATCATCATAATTTAGAGACAATTGTGATGACAAATTTCTTTTTGAATATTCAAGATTGAAATTAACATTGTTTTTATTTTGGGTTCTTAAATTATTGTAAACTCCAAAGACATTTCCTGAATTGAAAGCAGTACCAACACTCATATTAAGGTTATCATTTTGGGAAAACAAAGGTTGTGAATTCAAGGATATTACAAAAACAAATATAAAAGACAATTTACACATAACCACACCTTTAATAAGAAATTTTATCTTATAATGATATTAATTTATTATCTATAGATAATTTATGGTGACCATGGGTGGATTCGAACCACCAACCTGCCCCTTAGGAGAACAATGGTTTATCTGATTTCTTTTTAAAATCAATAAGTTACAGACGCACTTTTAAATTTGTACACGTTTTGTATATATTCATGTGTGGAATTTATCAAGCAAAATCAACGACTTACAATAAAATATACTTTGTTTATGTTACTATCGATCTAATTTTCTTTCAAAAATAATCCAGCACCTGTCTTATCAAAAACGCCACCTTCAAATTTCATAGATATTCTTCCATTAATAACACCTTCATAAAATAAATATGCTTTCCCATCAATTTCAGTTGCAGGTATCAAAACTTGTACATCTTTACCTTTTAGCTTTATTTTCGTTGGATGAAATTCATCAGGTGATAACATAAAGTTAATTGCAGACATTTGATTTGAAAGATTATTAAAGTCATCGCCTGTTTTGAGCTCTAAAAAGGTGTATCCATCAAAAAGTTCAGATGAAGATACAAGAATATAGTATGTTGCGTCTAATTTCTTGTTTGATATCGGCATTTCACCTTCTAAAATGATGTCGTAACCCATATCTGTATTTTCTATTTCAAAGCCATCTATTTCCATAAACTTTGTTAAGATATTCTCTAACGCTTCAACTTGTGCTCTTGCTTCTTCATCCAGTTCTCCAAAATTACTGAACTGAGCTTCAAATTCAATTACCCCATCTTCACCATCAACAGCAGCAAACACATCTTTTGCTTTAATATCCAGTTCTACAATTTCAGCCTTACAGGCAATAAGTAAAATACTTGATATAAGAAATAACAAAATATTTTTTATGTCCATTATACGCTCCTGTTATATCTAAATAAATTTTACTGCGATAGTTATCTATAAAACAACCATAAGATATTTATATAGTCAACTTATCGCTAAACTATTTGTAAACGGTGTTTTAGGTGTTTTTTAAGGGATGTATATTTTTACAAAAACTGTACCTATTGTAATTGTTGTATTAATTTGGTGACCCTGGGTGGATTCGAACCACCAACCTGCCCCTTAGGAGGGGGCTGCTCTATCCAGTTGAGCCACAGAGCCGTATTTTTACTCTAATGAAATTAATATATCTTGAAAAGATGAAAACCTTGTTATGTGCAAAATACTGGCGTAAAATTTTAAGATGAATTTTAACAATCAAATAAAGAACCAACTACAAAATTATCTGAGTATGCAGGGGGTAATATCAAATCAAACCGTATGGCATGCTCAAACTGGGGGGCAAACAAATAAAGTATGGCGGCTCATAGGTGAAAAGGATTTAATTTGTAAGCTGTATTTAGAAACAAACACTAACCCACTTTTTAATAACACTCCAGAAGCAGAGTATAGATGTCTTCTATGGCTTGATGGTTCAGATATCGCGCCAAAGCCCCATAAGTATTTAAAAACGCCTTTTGGTGACGTTCTTTTGTATAATTATATTAAAGGGCACACATGGTCTCATGATGTAGAGACTGTATCAGAATTATTAACTCGAATTCGCAAGCGCAGATACCCAAAAGGATTGCGGATTCTTTCAAATTTGCCATCAGACATTAAACAAACTGGGCTTGAAATAATAAACAAGCTAAACAATTATCATAAAAATAAATTAATCAATATATGTCCAGATGTATCAATTTCAGATATTGAGCCTGTATTATTACATACTGATGTTGTGCCAGGTAACTTGATATTAGGTGAAAAAGGGTTGCGACTTATTGATTGGCAATGCCCTGCTATCGGTGACCCAATTGTAGATATTGTGATGTTTCTTTCTCCTGGAATGCATAAAATTTATGGTTCAGGAAACTTTTCTATAAAAGATCATGAAGATTTTCTAACGAACCTTACACCTAAATTGCGAAGTCGGTATAATATAATTGGCCCCATTTATCACTGGCGACTGGCTGCGTATTGTTTTTGGAAAGCTGAGCAAGGGTTCATAGAGTATGAAAAAGCAGCATTAGCAGAAATAGATCTATTAAAAATGATTTAGTATAATAATGATTAATGTAGTTGAAGCACTTCCAATTAGGGCCCAAGTAAGTTTACTTTTAACACTATTCTTTTTGTGATTCGTTTTATTTTTGATATCACTGGTTAAGAGATGTTCCAGTAAGCTAGGCAATTTAGGTCCAAAATGTGATAATGTTTGTGCTGTTTTTATAAAATCTCTTACCAATGCTTTTGGCCCAAGATTATTTTTAATATAGCTTTCAACTTCTGGTCTTGCTGCTTCCCAGATATCTAATGAAGTTGGGTTTAGTGATCTTGAAACACCTTCAACAACTACCATTGTACGTTGTAAAAGTATAAGTTCAGTGCGTGTTTCCATTCCAAATCTTTCAGTTACATCAAATAAATGTGAGAGAAGTTTAGCCATGGATATATTTTCTGCATTTTGACCAAAAATTGGCTCTCCGACCGATCTTAGTGCTTGGGCAAATAAATCCACATCTTGATCTGAGGATATGTAACCTGCCTCAAAGTGAACTTCTGCTACACGTTTGTAATCTTTTTTTATAAATCCCATTAATATTTCTGCATAAACACGACGAGTATATTCATCAATTCGACCCATTATGCCAAAATCAAATATAACCAATTCGCCTTTAGAATTTAACTTTAAATTTCCTTGATGCATGTCACCATGAAAAAAACCATCTCGCAGTGCGTGTCTTAAAAACATTGATAAAATACGAGTGGACAGCTCTTCCATATCAGTTTTTGAATTCTTTAAAGCTTCTAAATCAGCTAATGGAATTCCATCAATCCAATCAAGTGTCATGACTCTTCTGCCAGATGTTTCCCAATGAATGTTTGGAATACATAGAAATGCATCACCTTTTGTATTTGCTGAAAATTCAGATGCTGCTGAAGCTTCTAGTCTTAAATCTAATTCACCTTGCACAACTGAATCAAAATGCTCGATGACTTCAAGTGGCCTCAAGCGACGAGATTTAGGGGATAAGAGTTCAATTATATTTGCCGCTAGATAAAATGCATCGATGTCTTTTCTAAAAGCTTTTTCTATACCTGGCCGTAAAACTTTGATCGCGACTGTTTGACCAGTAGATTTAAGAACTGCTTTGTGGACTTGCGCAATGGATGCAGCAGCTATTGGTTCTGAGATATTTTCAAATACTTCATTAGTAGAAATTTCTAAATCTCTTTCTATCTCTAACAATGCTAAATCCCTAGAAAACGGAGGCAAGCTTTCTTGCAGTACGCTCAATTGTTTTGCTAGCTCAGCGCCTACTAAATCAGGTCGAGTAGATAATATTTGACCAAATTTAATATATGCAGGCCCCAGAGCTGTTAGGGCTCTTACTATCGGGGGAAACTGTGTATCACCTTTTAAGCCCAAAAGTTTAAAGGGTTTACCAATAAAACGAATAGTAAACTTTAATAATGGTGGTAAATCAAGCTTATCCAAAATAATTTGCATCGCACCAGTACGTTCAAATGTAGTACCAGTTCGAATAAGCCGCCATATGTTGTGTGGACCACGCATTTAAATTTTCCACCCAGAGTGCAAACACGCTACACCCATTGTTAAATTACGATATTTTGCGTTACTAAACCCTGCATTACTTACCATTTCTAAAAATTTTTCTTGATTTGGAAATTTTCTTATACTTTCAACAAGATATTGATAACTTTCAGAATCATTAGCAATAATCTTCCCCATTGGAGGAATAATATTAAAAGAGTATTTGTCGTATGCCCATTGCATTGATGGGTTGGGAATTTGGCTAAACTCTAATACCATCAAACGACCACCTGGCCGTAGAACTCTGAATGCTTCGCTTAAAGCTTTTTCAGGATGTGTTACATTTCTGATGCCAAATGATATTGTATAAACATCGAATGAATTGTCTTTAAATGGAAGGCACATAGCATCACCACAAACCCAATCTAGGTGATTTTCTATTTTTTCAGCTTCTGACCTTAACTGTCCTTCATCCAACATACTTTGTGTCATATCAAAGACCGTAGCATGTGCAGTGGGTGCCCTCTTCAAAAAGCGAAATGAAATGTCACCTGTACCTCCCGCAACATCAAGTAGTTTCTGATTTGGCTGAGGGGATAGCCAGTCCATCATACTATTTTTCCAAATACGGTGAATTCCAAAAGACATTACATCATTCATAACGTCATATTTTGAAGCAACTGATGAAAAAACTCCACGCACCATCTGAGCCTTGTCTTTTTCGTTCACTTCTTTAAAGCCAAAATGAGTTTTTTTGTTCTGAGATGTCATACTACTTACCTAAATTTAAAATCTTTATACGAATTAATAACAAAAGTGGAAATGCGGCACCTTAGCAAATTTACCTTTAATATGTTTTTGATGATGAATTTCAGATAATTACAGGATTAGTCACATTTTTAATGTTTTTAATTACTATTCAATCATATAAGTATTCATAAAATAGACCTTATATTGCTATTGGTGAAGGAAAAAAAATGAAAAAAGCTCTTATCACAGGGATTACAGGTCAAGATGGCTCATATTTGGCAGAGTTTCTATTAAAAAAAGGATATGAGGTACACGGCATCAAACGGCGTGCCTCATCACTAAATACACAACGCATAGATCATATATTTGAAGACCCACATTTAGATAATATTCATCTTAAGCTACATTATGGTGATCTTACAGATTCATCGAATCTCACTCGAATTATACGTGATATTGAGCCTGATGAAGTATATAATCTTGGTGCTCAATCACATGTTGCTGTATCATTTGAGGCTCCAGAATATACAGCCGACGTTGATGCTATGGGCTCACTAAGAATTCTTGAAGCAATTAGGTTTTTGGGACTTGAAAATAAAACTCGATTTTATCAAGCGTCTACTTCAGAATTATATGGATTGGTTAAAGAAATACCTCAAACCGAGAATACACCTTTTCATCCACGGTCACCATATGCTGTAGCAAAATTGTATGCATATTGGATTGCTGTTAATTACCGTGAAAGTTATGGGATCTATGCATGTAATGGAATTTTATTTAATCATGAGTCTCCCCGAAGAGGGGAAACTTTTGTTACTCGAAAAATTACACGAGGATTAACTCGAATAGCACTAGGTCTAGAAACATGTCTTTATATGGGAAATATCGATGCTTTAAGAGATTGGGGGCATGCTAAAGATTATGTTCGTATGCAATGGATGATGCTACAACAAGAAAAGCCTGATGACTTTGTTATTGCAACTGGTATTCAGCATTCAGTAAGAAATTTCATAACATGGGTAGCCAGTGATCTTGGAATAGAAATTGAATTTTCTGGAAAAGGCATTGATGAAATTGCAACAGTATCAAAGGTCAACAATGAAATAGCCCCTTCAATAAATGTAGGAGATGTTATTATGAGAATAGATTCTAGGTATTTTAGGCCTGCTGAAGTTGAGACATTGTTAGGAGATCCTTCAAAAGCAAAGGAAAAACTTGGGTGGGTTCCTGAAATAACTGCCCAAGAAATGTGTTCTGAAATGGTTGCATGTGATTTAGCAGAAGCTAAAAAATTACACTTCCTTCTTAAAAATGGTTTTGAAAGCTATGATCATTAGAAAGGTTCATTAAGGCATGCCAACATTGCTTCTTACAGGTGGCTCAGGATTAGTCGGGCGTAATATACAAAATCATTACGCCTCAAATAAATGGAACATTATTGCTCCATCCAGCAATGATTTAAATTTGATGGATTATGCATCGGTTAAATCCTTTTTTAATGAATGCAAGCCCGATATAGTTCTTCATTGTGCGGGAAGGGTTGGAGGTATTTCTGCAAACATAGAGGAGCCTGTTGCATTTTTAGATTCAAATATTGTAATTGGCAGAAATGTAATAATGGGAGCGCGTGAAGCTAAGATAAAAAAGCTAATAAATCTTGCTTCTACGTGTATTTACCCAAGAGAAGCGCAAAACCCCTTAAAAGAAAAGTATATTTTAGAAGGTAAGCTTGAACCAACTAATGAAGGATATGCAATTGCTAAGATTGTTGCGCTCCGATTGTGCCAATATATTCGAAAAGAAGATCCTAGCTATAATTATAAAACACTAATACCATGTAATCTTTATGGCAGATTTGATAAATTTGATCCTAAGAATTCGCATCTTTTACCAGCTATAATTCACAAGGTTCATCAAGCAAAAATCATTGGAGAGCAATCTGTAGAAATTTGGGGTGATGGTTCCGCACGGCGTGAATTTATGTATATAGAAGATTTGGCCGACGCGATTTATTTTGCATTGGAAAGCATTTCGGACATGCCAGATTTAATGAACCTAGGTGTGGGTACTGATTATACAATAAAAGAATATTATGAATCAGTTGCGCTTGCTATAGGATGGCAAGGAGAGTTTGTTTTTGATTATTCAAAACCCACTGGAATGGCACAAAAATTATCTGATATCTCTTTGCAATTAAAATGGGGCTGGCAACCTAAAACAACTTTAAAAGAAGGCATCAGATCAACATATAAATATTATTTGGAGAATGTAGTTTAATGACAATCAAATTTCCTTTAGCAACAACATCTTGGGATCAGAATGAATATGATGCATTACAGAGAGTTATAACTTCTAATATGTTTTCCATGGGCTCTGAAGTTAAAGAATTTGAAAAACAATTTGCTAAATATTTTGGTTCAAAATACGCAGTAATGGTAAATTCAGGTTCTTCTGCAAACCTTTTAATGACAGGTGCTTTGTTTTATACTAAAAATGAGAAGATTCACCTGAGACCAGGCGATGAAATTATTGTTCCTGCAGTAAGTTGGTCAACAACTTATTATCCATTATCTCAGTATGGACTAGTGCAAAAATTTGTCGATATAGATTTATATACATTAAACTATGATTTATCTGCGCTTGAAGATGCCATAACTGACCAAACTAGGGCTATAATGATAGTAAACTTGCTTGGTAATCCAAACAATTTTGAAAAAATTAAAGAACTTATAGGCACAAGAAATATTTTATTGCTTGAAGACAATTGTGAGAGTATGGGAGCAAAATTTCAAAATAAATATACAGGCACTTTTGGCATAATGGGTACTTTCTCAAGTTTTTTCTCACACCATATTTCTACAATGGAAGGTGGGATAGTGGTAACTGATGATGAAGAGCTTTATCATATTATGCTGTCTATGCGATCTCATGGTTGGACACGTAATCTGCCTATTGAAAATAAAGTTACAGGAATAAAAAGTGATGATGCCTTTGAGGAAAGTTTTAACTTTGTTTTACCTGGTTATAACTTAAGGCCACTTGAGATGTCAGGTGCTTTAGGGTTGGAACAAATTAAAAAATTACCTACTCTTATTGAAGGTCGCAGAGATAATGCTAAAATAATACAAAAAAAATTGAGAAATCATCCAATTTTCTTTTTACAAGAAGAGATCGGTGAAAGTAGTTGGTTTGGATTTGCGTTGGTATTAAGGCCAAATAAAAATATATCACGTAAAAGGCTGATAAGTGAATTAAATCTAATTGGTTTTGAGGTTCGTCCGATTGTCGCAGGAAACTTTACAAATAACCCAGTCATGGCACACATACCTCATAGGGTGCATGGTAAGCTAGAGAATGCTGATTATATTGATAAAAACGGTTTATTCATAGGAAATCACCACTATAAAATTGATGAGGCGATTGATGCTTTAGCACAAATTCAATTTTAATTTATTTAGAGTTGAATGTCCTAAATTGAACAATAATGTGGGTTATGATCTTGAATATATATCATCATACCTAAAAATGTCGTCTTCACCAAAGTATGTACCTGTTTGAACTTCGATTAATTCCATTGGTTTTTCTCCAGGATTCCGCATTCGGTGAATAGCACCAAGAGGAATATAAACAGACTGATTTTCGCTGACGAGTTTTACTTCTTCATCTATTGTTACTTCTGCTACACCAGAAACAACTATCCAGTGTTCAGCACGATATTTATGGCTTTGAAGTGAAAGAGATGCTCCTGGATGAACATGTATCTTTTTAACCTGAAAATTTTCATCTATCGTTAAGCTCTCAAACCATCCCCAAGGTCGGTGGTCTTTTGGAAATTGAGTGGCTTGGCTTGCTTTCTTCTCTTTGAGAATATCAACTGCTTTTTTTACATCTTGGGATTTTGAAATATCCGCAACAAGTACTGCGTCTTTCATGGCTACTGTTATAATATTCTTGAGGCCAATTCCTACAACTTCTATCGATTCGTCTTCAGATCGAATTAATGAATTTTCACAGCCGATCGCGGTTACATTATTAGATGTATTGACACCATCAGCGTTTGACACATTTTCACGCCATACAGCATCCCAACCACCTAAATCTGACCAACCTGCGCTAAAAGGTACAACTGAAAGGTTGTCAGATTTTTCCATAATGGCGTAATCAATAGAGATATTCTCAGTCTTTACCCAATCTGTGAGATTTAAACGGCAAAACCCAAGATCATTTATGCTATTTTTAAGTGATAAATTCACGGCGTCTAAATCAGATGGAGAATATTTTTTAAATGCTTCAATGATATCTCTCGCTTGAAATAGGAAAATACCTGAGTTCCACAGAAAATTTTCTGATTGGAACATTTTTTTAGCATTACTTAGGTCTGGTTTTTCCACGAAAGCTTTTAACGGCACTGCTTGTGCTGTCGAAATTTTTGAAAGCTCTAAATAACCAAATCCTGTCTCTGGATGAGTTGGCTTTATGCCAAAAGTTACTAACTGCCCGTCTTGAGCAACTTTATAAGCTTCATCAATTGCTAATTGAAATGCATTCACATCATTTATTATATGATCAGATGGAGCAACAACAAGTATGGCATCTGGATTTATCTGATATTCAAATAATGCAGCAGCTAAAATAGCTGGGGCAGTATTGCGCCCTTCTGGTTCAATTAAGATAGCACCAGGCTCTATGCCTATTTCTTGTAATTGCTCATTTACAATAAATCTATAATCAGAATTTGTTACAATTACAGGATTTTTAAATTGCTTACCAGTGAGGCGTGTGGCAGAATTTTGAAAAAGTGTTTTATCGCCAACTAGTGGTACAAATTGTTTTGGATAGCTTTTGCGAGAAAGAGGCCAAAGTCGAGAACCAGAGCCCCCACATAAAATTATTGGTGTAATCTGTTGCATTATTCAAAGGCCTTCATGAAAATTAAAATACTCAAAGTATCATTTTGGTATATTTAAAGACTTATTAACGAAAGTAATTGATATTTAATAGATTCTTTCAATAACTGTAATACATAATATCCAAAAATATAAATAATATCTTTAGTTTCAAAATAAATACGGTGAAAGTAAATGCCTGAATTACCAGAAGTAGAAACAGTGATGCGTGGCTTAGAGCCCGTAATGATGGGTCAAAAAATCAGATATGCTGATATTAGGCGTCCAGATTTACGGTGGCCATTTCCAGAAAATATGTCTCAGAGGTTAATTGGAGCAAAAATTGTAAGGCTTCACCGACGTTCAAAATATATTTTATGTGATTTAGATAGTGGTGAAACGTTACTTATACATTTGGGTATGTCTGGACGGATGACTATTTCACATGCAGGAAATGAATCAGAGGACTTATTAGGGAATTTTCAATATAAACCTTCTATTCCGGCTAAGCATGATCACGTAATATTGGATATGCAAGGTGGGGCACGTATTAGCTTTAATGACGCCCGTAGATTTGGAGCAATGGACTTAATTGACACAAAAAATTTATTTGATCATAAGTTGATAAAATCATTAGGCCCTGAACCATTAGGAAATGAATTTAATACTCCATATTTGTACTCAAAGTTAAAAGGTAAAGCTGCTCCAATTAAGTCAGCATTGTTGGATCAAAGAATAGTTTCTGGATTGGGAAATATATATGTCTGTGAATCATTGTGGCGTGCAGGTATTAATCCGAAGCGATTATCTGGAAAAGTTAGCCGTAAAAAAATTGATGTACTCGTTCCATTTATAAGAGATGTATTGCGAGAAGCTATTTCTGCAGGGGGTTCTTCACTAAGAGATCATCGGCAAGCGAATGGTGATTTAGGTTATTTTCAGCACTCTTTTGCAGTTTACGGGCGTGAAGGAAAAAAATGCAATTCTGTAAATTGCTCTGAATTAATAAAAAGAATCATTCAATCAGGCCGGTCGAGCTTTTATTGTTCTAAATGTCAGAAATAATTCAAAAGTTTTCAATAAAGGTGTCTTAGCCCAGTTGACTATTAATTGAATCAGTCCTATACGGCGACTTCATCTTTCGAAATCGACAAGATCAAGGAATTATCATGGCCAATACGCCTCAAGCAAAAAAACGCGCTCGTCAAGCAGAACGACGCACTGAAGTTAACAAAGCACGACGTTCGCGCATTCGCACATTCTTGCGCAAAACTGAAGAAGCTATAGCATCTGGCGATCAAGCGGTCGCTAAAGAAGCATTTAAAGCTGTTCAGCCTGAGTTAATGCGTGGTGTAACAAAGGGTGTTTATCACAAAAATACAGTGGCACGTAAATTGTCACGATTAAGCAGCCGTATTAAAGGCTTAGTAGCCTAATCAATCCGTTTAAATGAGAATTTAATAACGAGGCTTTTTAGCCTCGTTTTTTTATGTCTGCATTTTGAATGACTTAGGCGAGTTCACAATTTGTTCACGTTGTTTGAGTCTCAAGCTTTTACTAATATCTACAAATACCGACTCGCTGCTAAAGATTCGGATCACAAAAACAGTAAATCTTATGTCACCATTTCTATGAAATAGGTGATACGTTTGTTTAAAAGTCAATATTATCAATATGTTAGCTTGATACAAAATTCTTCCGATTCTTTTCGTGTCAAGATTGAAGTTTTGTTGAAATGTATTTTTTCTTCGTCCAAAGTGATCTTACTGATTCAGAGCCAATTGAGGGGGGCATGCAAAATGACAACGATTATTGATGTAAACCCTTCTGATACTTGGACTGGCCTAGCAGAAAAGACTGATTCTATTTTAATAGACGTCAGAACTAATGCTGAATGGTCATTTGTTGGTATTCCAGATTTATCTCCTGTTAATAAGCAGGCTATTTTAATTGAATGGAACCAATTTCCAACAATGACAAAAAATGAAGATTTTGCATCAATTTTAATGGATAAGCTGGACGGTTCTGCGCCTTCAGATGTTTATTTTCTTTGCCGTTCAGGTGTTCGTTCACTTGCTGCGGCTGCTTTGATGGTTGATATCTTTGCCGCTCAAGGCTGGTCGGTAAATTGTATTAATGTGACTGAAGGTTTTGAGGGAGATCTTGACGCTGATGGTCACAGGGGAAATTTGAATGGCTGGAGAGCTCGTGGGTTGGCTTGGCGCCAATCCTAGATTTAGATATGGAATTTAAAGTTAATGGGTATTGAAATTTGGCCAATAATTAAATTGGCTCTGAGGAAAACAGTCGGTGAAGCTGCCTTCACTAACTGGATAAATCCCTTAGAATTGACATCAATAAATGCATCAAAAGCGAATTTTGTGACGCCAACAAAATTTATTGGTGATTGGGTTGATCGTAATTATGGAGATTCAATTAAATTTGAATTTGCCAAGCAAGGTCTGGATATTGAGCGATTAGTATTTTCTGTTAATATGGAGCCCAAGATAGCTCCAACTAAAAAATCATCTATTAAACCTGAATCAAAAAATACTAAAACAGGTTCTACCGATCTACCGGGGGCTTCTTTAGATCCCAGATATACTTTTGATAATTTTGTTGTGGGGAAACCCAATGAATTAGCTCATGCAGCGGCCAGAAGAGTTTCTGAAGGTGGTGATGTATCATTTAATCCATTATTTTTACATGGTGGTGTTGGGCTGGGGAAAACTCACCTTATGCACGCAATCGCATGGGAAATTAAAAAACGTGATCCCAATGCAAGAGTTTTATATTTATCCGCAGAACAGTTTATGTACCGGTTTGTTCAAGCACTTAGGTTTAAAGACACTATTAGTTTTAAAGAGATGTTCAGATCTGTTGATGTTTTAATGGTTGATGATGTTCAATTTATTGCGGGTAAATCATCAACACAGGAAGAATTTTTTCATACTTTTAATGCGCTTATAGATCAGAACAAACAAGTAATTATTTCTGGTGATCGTGCACCTGTTGATATGGAACAATTGGAAGATAGAATAAAATCACGTTTGCAGTGGGGATTAGTAGTTGATGTTCATCCAACCGATTATGAATTAAGGCTTGGAATTTTGCAGTCAAAACAAGAGTCACAAGCAAGATATAATTCTACAGTAGAAGTATCTCCTGGTGTGCTAGAATTTATGGCGCAACGTATTTCGTCAAATGTCCGAGTACTTGAGGGTGCATTAACTCGTCTATACGCGTTTGGATCTTTAGTAGGGCGCCCAGTAACTCTAGAAATGGCTCAAGAAAGTTTATCAGATATTTTACGCGCAACTGATCGAAAGGTAACAATCGATGAAATTATTCGAAAAGTAACTGATCATTATGGTGTTAATTTAACAGATATGCTTTCAGCTCGCCGAACACGTTCAATTGCTCGGCCTCGTCAAGTTGCAATGTATTTATCAAAAAAATTAACATCAAAATCCTTACCTGAAATTGGCCGCCGCTTTGGAAAACGTGACCATACAACTGTAATACACGCTGTTAAGAAAATTGAAGAATTGCAATCAATTGATAATCAAATTGCAAAAGATATAGAAGTATTACGGCGAATGTTAGAAGGCTAAAGTGTTAATGTAATATTCGTAAAAGGATTTTAGTTCTTTCTATCTCTTGACCCGGCCTCAATTACATTGAAGTATCCTTTTTAAGTTGAATTATATGATTAAATGCGTCATTTTGATTATCCGACGTATTGGGGGATTTAAGTTATGAAAGTAAGTATTGAACGTAGTGCACTTCTAAAGGCTATGTCGCAGGCTCAATCTGTAGTTGAGCGGCGCAATACAATTCCAATTTTGGCAAATGTTTTGATTGAAGCTGAAGGTGGAGAAATTTCATTTCGAGCAACAGATCTCGACATTGAGGTTGTTTATAAAGTGGTTGGAATGGTTGAGCGAGCAGGTGCAACAACAGTTGGTGCGCATACTTTGCATGAGATTGTTCGTAAATTGCCAGATGGTGCAATGGTTGAACTCACAGATGACGCAACTGCAAATCGTTTAGATGTAGTGGCTGGAAGATCAAGCTTCTCATTGGCCACTCTTCCTCGTGAAGATTTTCCAATAATGGCTAATTCTGAGTATGCATGTAACTTTTCAGCCCAATCTGAAACATTAAGGCGATTATTTGATAAATCAAAGTTTGCTATTTCTACTGAAGAAACTCGATATTATTTGAATGGTGTATATATGCACTCCTCAGATGGAGAAAATGGCAGGGTATTAAGATGTGTTGCAACAGATGGCCATCGTTTAGCGCGCATTGATACGCAGCTTCCAGAAGGTGCAGACACACTACCAGGTGTTATTGTCCCTAGAAAAACAGTTGGCGAATTACGTAAACTTTTAGATGATGATGAAATGAAGATAGCTGTTTCGGTTTCTGAAACTAAAATTAGATTTTCAACTCCAGAGATAATTCTAACATCAAAAGTAATTGATGGATCATTTCCAGATTATACCAGAGTTATTCCACAAGGTAATACACGTCGCTTAGAAGTTGATGCAGCTGAATTTGCGCAAGCTGTTGACAGAGTATCAACAGTTTCGTCAGAACGGTCACGGGCTGTAAAGCTTACCTTAGAGGATGATAGGTTGGTTCTATCTGTCAATGCACCTGATAGTGGTGCAGCAGAAGAAGAATTAGTTGTAGCATATGCTGATGAACGCTTAGAAATAGGCTTTAATGCTAAGTACTTATTGGAAATTGCGGGGCAAGTAGATCGAGAGAATGCAGTGTTTATGTTTAATTCGTCAGGTGACCCAACTTTGATGCGTGAAGGCAATGATGAAAGCGCAGTATATGTTGTTATGCCTATGCGGGTTTAGCATGTGTCTCGCATTGCTGTAACAAATTTAAAAATCTCTCATTTTCGTTCTTATAAGAATGTAGAAATTTTAACTTCTGGCTGTCCCGTAGCATTGTTTGGCTCCAATGGAGCAGGTAAAACTAATATATTAGAAGCACTATCTTTATTATCGCCTGGAAGGGGGCTCCGTCGCTCGCGTGTTGATGAAATGGAGCGTAAACCTGAAGGTATTGGTTGGAAAATTTCTGCAACCTTGCAATCTTTAGGGCAAATTCATGAAATTGAAACAATCTATAGCGGTGATGGATCTAGAAGTGTCAGAATTGATGGAAAAGTAACTACGCAAACAGCATTGGGCCGAATTGCAAGAATTGTTTGGCTTGTCCCAGTAATGGACCGTCTTTGGGTTGACGGTGCAGAGGGACGAAGACGTTTTCTTGATCGTCTTTCAATGAGTTTTGAACCCTCTCATGCACAATACACATTAGATTATGAAAGAGCTATGCGTGAGCGAAACAAAATGCTCAAAGAGGGTATCAATGATCCAGCGTGGTATTCAGCTGTAGAAAGTCAAATGGCCGAATCTGGAAGAAAAATCGAACAAAATCGTTTATATACAATTGATAGAATTATGGAGGCTCAAACTAATGTGCAGACGAGTTTCCCAACGGCACAATTAGGTTTAGTTGGTGCTAATAATGAAGCAATTATTGTTGATGACTTAAAAGATGCTTTTGCAAATAATAGAAGAGCAGATTTATTTGCTGGTAGAACTTTAATTGGGCCTCATAGAGATGATTTAACCGCTATGTATTCTGCCAAAGAAACAGCTGCTAAGTTATGCTCAACTGGAGAGCAAAAAGCACTTTTGGTTAGCCTAATACTAGCAAATGGGCGTGCTTTATCACAGGATTTTGGATCTGCACCAATTTTGTTATTAGATGAGGTTTCCGCACATCTTGATATAGAGCGTCAAAATGCACTGTATGAAGAAATAATATCCCTTGGGGCTCAAGCTTGGATGACTGGTACGGGTAAGGAATTGTTTGAGGCATTTGGTGATAGAGCGCAATTTTTAGAAGTTAATGAAGCATCAAGTGGTTCTTTTTTAAAATGATAACAATTACATTAGCCCAATCATTTTTTTATTCTATAGCGCTTGCGATTCTTTGGCTTACTCCTGGGCCTGTATGGGTTGCAGTGCTTGCTCGTTCGATTTCAGGAGGATTTCAATCATCTGTTCCCTTAGTTTTGGGCGTTGCGTTAGGAGATTTGCTATGGCCCATGGTGGCGCTGATGGGTGTCTCATATTTAATTTTGATTTATGCAGATATATTAATTATTTTTCGTTACTTAGCATCCATAATTCTAATTTTAATGGGGTTAGTCTTAGTGATGAAATCAAAAAATCTTTTTGGAGTAGAGTCTAGCTTAACAAAGCCAGGAGTTTGGGCAGGGTTTGCAGCTGGCTTTTCTGCGGTTTTGGCAAATCCAAAAGCAAGTTTATTTTATATGACACTTTTGCCAAATTTTTTTGATTTTAATAAAATTAATTATGTAGATATATTTATTATTTGCTGCCTTTCTGCTTTTGTTCCTATGGTTGGAAATTTGATGCTTGCTGGAGCATTTGGAAAAATGAGAAGTTATTTTTCATCTTCTTCAGTTATTGTAAAAATGAATATTTTTTCTGGAGTTGCATTAATTATTGTTGGCTTGTGTATTAGTTTATTATAACGCAAAATATTGTGCCTTATGCGTGACATTCATCGTAAAATCAGCTATATTTAGTGTATAATTATAGGATTCATATAGATGTCAGACGATCAAATTAAATCAGAAGAATACGGCGCAGATTCTATCAAGGTTCTCAAGGGCTTAGAGGCTGTGAGAAAACGTCCTGGAATGTATATTGGTGATACGGATGATGGTTCTGGTTTACATCATATGGTTTATGAAGTTGTAGATAATGGCATTGATGAAGCCTTAGCTAAACATGCTGATTTTGTATCCGTTACTATACATGCTGATGAGAGTGTATCTGTGCGTGATAATGGTCGTGGTGTCCCTGTTGGCATTCATGAAGAGGAAGGTGTATCAGCAGCTGAGGTCATTATGACTCAGCTTCATGCTGGTGGTAAATTTGATAGTAATTCATACAAAGTTTCAGGTGGACTTCACGGTGTTGGTGTTTCTGTTGTTAACGCTCTGTCTGATTGGTTAGAGTTAAAAATATGGCGTGATGGAAAAATTCATATCGCACGATTTGAACACGGTGATACCGTTAAGCATCTTGAAATAATAGGTGATGCAAATGGCGAAACTGGTACCGAAGTAAGGTTTATGGCTTCGACAGAAACATTTTCAAACAGAGAATATGTTTTTAAAACATTAGAAAATCGTCTCAGAGAGCTAGCTTTTCTCAATTCAGGTGTAAAAATAATATTACGTGATGAACGACCGACGGAACATTTAGAGACAACTTTGCTATATGATGGTGGCGTTAAGGAATTTGTTAAATTTTTAGATAGATCTAAATCTTCGGTAATTGAAGACCCGATTTATATAATAGGTGAGAAAGATGACATAACCGTTGAATGTGCTATGTGGTGGAATGATAGTTATCATGAAAATGTATTGCCATTTACCAATAATATTCCACAACGTGATGGGGGTACACATATAGCTGGCTTCCGTGGTGCTCTTACGAGAACTATAAACAATTATGCAGCTTCATCGGGAATAGCCAAGAAAGAGAAAGTATCATTCACAGGCGATGATGCACGTGAGGGATTAACTTGTGTATTATCCGTAAAAGTTCCTGATCCAAAATTTAGTTCGCAAACTAAAGATAAATTAGTTTCATCTGAAGTTCGACCAGTTGTTGAAAGTTTGATGAATGAAAAGTTATCTGAATGGTTTGAAGAAAACCCCGCTCACGCAAAAGAAATTGTTACAAAGATTGTTGAAGCTGCTTTGGCGCGTGAAGCTGCTAGAAAAGCACGTGAATTAACGCGCCGTAAAACTGCATTTGGTGGAACTTCGTTGCCTGGTAAATTAGCAGATTGCCAACAAAAAGACCCTTCACTATCTGAGATTTTTATAGTGGAAGGTGACTCTGCTGGAGGTTCGGCCAAACAAGGGCGATCTCGTGAAAATCAAGCTGTTCTTCCATTGAGAGGTAAGATTTTAAATATTGAACGTGCACGTTTTGATAAGATGTTAACTTCTGAACAAATAACCAATTTGATTACAGCATTGGGTACAGGAATTGGGCGAGACGAATTTGATATTAGTAAATTGCGATATCATAAAGTTGTTATTATGACTGATGCCGATGTTGATGGTGCACATATAAGAACATTATTGCTAACCTTCTTTTTTAGGCAAATGCCTGAGCTTATTGAGGGCGGCTATTTGTATATTGCTCAGCCACCGCTTTACAAAGTTGCGCGTGGCAAATCTGAAGTCTATCTAAAAGATCAGGTATCGCTTGAGGATTTCTTAGCAGAGCAAGGAATTGAAGGAGCTACACTTACCTTAGGAGGTGGCTCTGCTATGGCGGGCCCAGACTTAGCACGCGTAATTGACGAAGCACGCCAGTCGCGAACTATACTTAATGCATTTCCAACGCATTATAGCCATCATATTTTAGAGCAAGCTGCAATTGCAGGAGCTCTAAATATTGACCAAGTGCTGTCTAACCCCCAAGCAGCAGCTGACGCAGTTGCAACACGACTAGATTTAGTCTCAACAGAATATGAGCGAGGTTGGTCAGGGCGGCCAACTCAAGATGATGGGTTAAGGTTTAGCCGTATATTACGAGGTGTTGAAGAAGTGCAAACATTAGATGGAAAATGTTTAAAATCAAATGAAGCTCGTAAATTGTCGAGTATGACAAATAGTCTTCAGGAAGTTTATTCAGAACCCTCAAAATTTACACGAAAAGAAAAAACTACGACGATTAATGCACCATCTGATTTGTTAAATATTGTAAATTCTGAAGGTGAAAAAGGCCTTAGCCTACAGCGCTACAAAGGACTTGGTGAGATGAACCCAGGTCAATTGTGGGAAACAACACTTGATCCTGAGGCAAGGATATTCTTGCAAGTTAAGGTCGAGGATTTAGCAGATGCTGATGATTTATTCACTAAGCTTATGGGTGATGTTGTAGAGCCACGCCGCGAGTTCATTCAGCAGAATGCATTATCAGTTGAGAATCTTGATTTCTAAGTAAATTTAGAAGTTATTTTTTCTGTATCCGTGCTTCACGCCAAAAGGTGAATATACCCATACCTATAACAATGGATATTCCAATTAATGTTAAATTGTTTGGAATATCTCCCCAAATAAAATATCCAAGTATAATAGCCCAGATCATAATCGTATATCTAAATGGGGATACAAAACTTACTTGACCAGTCCTCATCGCTGATATTGCAAAAAAGTATCCTACAAATATTAAACTGCTTGCAATGAATAATAGGATTATTTCGTTAAGTTTCATGGGTGTCCAACCTTCATAGACAAAAGTTAAAAACCCTCCAACTAAAGCAATCGCAGCCGCAGTTATAAAGGCTACATATAATGTCGATATATTAGTGCTAAATTTACGAACAACTAAATCGCGAAGAGTTACAAATACTACACATACTACTCCAAGAATTGAATAAATATTGAATTCGTCAGTACCTGGTTGAATTATAAGTAGGACACCAAAAAAGCCAATTAAAATAGCAATACCCCGCCTCCATCCAATTTTTTCTCCTAAGAACCAGCTGGCTGCAAGAGTAACTGTTAACGGCAAGGCCTGAAGTATTGCGGTTATATTTGCAATGGGAAGATAGAACAGTGCAGTAAGAAATGAAACTGTAGCGAATATTTCAGCAAGTGTTCTCCAAAAAATAAATTTGTGGTCTAATTTTCCTGGGATACTTTTGAATGCTCCACTATAAAAACATGCTGCGCCAATGATAATGACTGCAAAACAACCTCTAACAAAAATAGATTGATATATGCCAATATCAGTTGAGGCATATTTTATGACTGCATCATTAAAAACAAAGCCCACCATAGAAAGGCACATGTAGATTGCACCTCGGATATTTTCGCTTTGTTGCATAAATAAAAGCCCCTGACTTTGAGTGGATTAAGTTTTAGAAAGAATAATCAGAATGCTCAGAATCAAGGATTTCTTTTAATTCAGCTAAGTGCCTATCAGATTGTTCTGGGTATTGATCAACCTCAGAAGCTGTTTTCTCCGCAATTGTATCGGACAATATGCGGAGTTTCTGGCCAGTTTGCAAAGCCCGTATATATGTTTCAGCAGCTCGCTCAAAATAATACATTCGGTTAAATGTTTCTGCTACTGATTTCCCAATAACCATGATTCCATGATTTCCCATAATCATTACAGTTTTTTTAGGATCTTGAAGTAATTGGGCGCAACGTTCCCCTTCTTCTTCCAGAGCCAACCCGCCATAACTATTATCTATTACATAACGATTAAAGAATGTTGCAGTATTCTGATCGATAGGCAGTAGGCGACTGTCAGCTAAACTTGCTAAAACTGTTGAAAACATAGGGTGTACATGCATTGCGCATCTTGCATGTGGGCAGTGACGATGAATTGCACTATGTAGACCCCAGGCAGTGATATCAGGAGCATTTGGTCCTTCTAGTGTTTCTGGATCATTGGCATCTATTACCAATAGGTCACTTGCTTTAATTTTTGAAAAATGCATTTGGTTTGGATTTATTAGAAATTCTGAGCCATCAGCATTTATTGCTAAAGAAAAATGATTAGCCACAGCTTCGTGCATATTTAATCTTGCTGTCCAGCGAAAGGCTGCAGCTAAATCCTTACGTTCACTTAAAAAGTTCAAATTTTTCATTTTGTAATCTCCATATAATCAGTGATTACAAATTTAAGATAAAAGCAATAAAAAACTGGCCCAGTTGGGCCAGTTTAAAGTCTAGATATATATCTAGGTGGGAGGTTACTTTACAATATCATAAGCTGGCATACCTAATTCAGATATATCCAATCCTGTTATTTCATCTTCTTCGCTTACACGAATTCCTGAAACAGATTTCAGAATATACCAAAGAATTGCTGATGCAATAAATGTAAATAGACCAACGACTATAATTGAATATAACTGAGTTGATAGTGATGCATCACTATTTGTAAATACAACAGCAATTGTACCCCATATGCCTGCGAATAAGTGAACTGGAATAGCACCTACTACATCATCAATTTTCAATTTGTCTAACAATGGCACACCGAATACAACGATAATACCACCAATAGCACCAATAATTGATGCTGAACCAAGTGTAGGCGTTAAAGGTTCAGCTGTGATTGCTACTAGGCCAGCTAGAGCGCCGTTTAACACCATAGTTAAATCTGGTTTTTTATAGAGTAATTGTGTGAGTATTAATGCAGCGATCGATCCTGCTGCAGCTGCAGCATTTGTATTTGCGAATATTCTTGAAATATCAGCTACATCGCCAATAGATCCCATTGCTAATTGTGATCCACCATTAAATCCAAACCAGCCCATCCATAGAATAAATGTTCCTAGTGTTGCTAAAGGAAGATTTGAAGCCATGAAGGGTACAGTTTTACCTTCTTTAGTATATTTTCCAATACGTGGGCCAAGGATCAGTGCGCCTGCTAAAGCAGCCCAACCACCTACGGAGTGTACGACTGTTGAACCAGCAAAATCTAAAAATCCCATTGCATCTAAGAAGCCGCCGCCCCATTTCCAGGAAGCTTGTAATGGATAAATTAGACCTGTTAAAATTACTGTAAATACTAGGAATGGCCATAATTTGATACGTTCGGCCAACGCGCCAGAAACGATTGATGCTGTTGCTGCGCAGAACATTAATTGAAAGAAGAAATCTGATCCAGTTGATGCATATGAATAGTCATCTGCTCCAGCAGCATCAACGCCAACAGCCTCAAGTACTGCCGGTCCCCATATGCCTGATATTACGCCTTCTGTTGCCCAAGTCCCCAAAGGATACATGAGATTATAACCAACAAGATAATAAGCAAAGCAGGCAAATCCAAATAATCCCATGTTTTTTGTAAGTTGCATTGTTACATTTTTAGAACGAACAAGGCCGGCTTCCAGCATAGAGAATCCGGCTGCCATCCAAAATACTAAAAAACCGCCTATAAGAAATAAGAGAGAGTTAAGAATAAAGACTGAGTCTGTGGGAACTGCAATTGCAGTTTCTTGTGCTTGTACAGTTGAAGCAATCATATATGCACCAAATGCTGGTATAAGTGTTTTAAGTTTCATTATAGTTTCCTTTGGATGTCTATTAAACAGCATCGTCGCCTGTTTCGCCTGTTCGAACTCGAACAGCTTGATCTACGTCTAGTACAAAGATTTTTCCGTCACCGATTTTTCCAGTTTTAGCTGTGTTTTCAATTGTGGAGACAACTCCATCAGCTTCCGCATCTGATACGACAATGTCTAATCTGATCTTTGGAACAAAGTTCACAGCATATTCTGCGCCACGATATATTTCTGTATGGCCCGATTGAGTGCCATAACCTTTTATTTCTGTTACCATCATTCCTGTTACGCCTGATTCCGTAAGTGCAATGCGTACTTCCTCAAGTTTGAACGGTTTAATAGTTGCAATAATTAATTTCATATTTTCCTCGCTTTGAGCACACATTGGGTATGCACATGGACTTAAAAAAAAGAGAAATGACAAAAACCTCAATGAAAGAGAGGCAATAAAATACTAAATTTTGATAATAATGATTAAGATTTAATCATAGATAGTAAATTGATTAAATTTTAATCATATTTATTATAAATAATACAATAACTATACTCTACAAATTAGTTAAATAGAGTTACTTTCAGTTCATGAATTGCGAGAAGGCAGAATCAAATATGGTTAAGAAGCCAAAAAATCGCAATATATTGGTTGCTCCAAACCGAAATCATGCCAAGGCCAAAAAGATAAAACTGTCTATTTCGAATGATAATAAAAATAAGAAATATAAGTTTAATAAAAAGAAATCCTTAATAACTAATATTAAAGATTTTATTTCACATATTATAAGAAATATTTTAAATTTTATATTTCAATTACTTTTTTGGATTATTCTTAGGGTCTCTGTTGTCTTATTTCTAATCTTGGGTTCATCAGTCTTATATTACTTCAGTATACTCCCTGAAGCTAAACTATTGATGGATGATAGACTAAGGGGTTCCGTTACTATGTTGGATGCAAAAGGTAATGTATTTGCATGGCGTGGAGATCAATTTGGTGGAAAAGTTTCATCTTCAACGGTTTCACCGTATTTAAAAAATGCAATTATTGCTACTGAAGATAAGAGATTTTATACTCATTGGGGAGTTAGCCCTAGAGGTATATTGGGGGCAATTCGTATTAACCTGCGAGAAGGGCGCAAGCCTTGGCAGGGTAATGGTGGTTCAACAATTACCCAACAATTAGCAAAACGAATATATTTTGAAAAAAAGGGTAATTTTGAGAGAAAGCTAAAAGAAGTGCCCATGTCTATGGCGATGGAATTAAAGTATACTAAGGATGAAATTTTTAGTATTTACCTCAATCGTGCATTTCTTGGATCTGGGGCCTATGGTTTTGAAGCTGCTAGTCAAAGATATTTTAGTAAATCAGCAAGAGATGTGTCTCCAGCGCAAGCTGCCATGCTTGCAGGATTGTTAAAGGCACCTTCTGCAGCTAATCCAATTAGAAATTTAGATCGCGCTCAATCACGTGGAAATTTGATTGTAGGTTTGATGAAGGATCAGGGTTACTTAACCCAAGCACAAGCAATTAGAGCTAAGAATAACCCTGCAAAATTATCTCAAACAGCAGCTGATATGGTTGGTGGGTATTTTGCGGATTGGGTGCTTGGTTCAGCACCAGAGTTTATAATCAAAGATGCAAATGCTGATGTAATAATCAAAACAACATTTGATAAAGGTGCTCAATTGGCTGCAGAGGGTGCTTTAGACTCAGTATTTCAAAACTTAAAGCAAGGTTCAGACGTCCAGGCTGGGATAGTGGTGATGTCACCTAATGGTGCAGTTCGTGCAATGGTAGGTGGACGAAAAACTGGTCTAGCAGGATCTTTTAATCGGGCAACACAAGCGTTGAGGCAAACTGGGTCAGCATTTAAACCAATGGTTTATGCAGCAGCATTAGAAAATGGATTTCAATATAATAGTATAGTAACCGATGAGCCTATTACTATAGAAGTTATTGATGGAACTTATGAACCTCAAAATTATAGTCGTACATTTGATGGCGAAGTAAACCTCACTGAGGCTTTAGCTAAATCAACAAACACTGTTGCAATAAAAATAAGTGAAGAAATTGGAAAATCTCGTGTTAAGGCTATTGCAAATGACTTTGGCATCAAATCTAATATTCCATTAGTTCCGTCAATGGCACTGGGTACAGCTGAGAGTACTTTATTAGAAATGACAGGTGCTTATGCAGGAATTTTGAACAAGGGTATGTCATCAATTCCATTTGGATTATCTAGCATTACAATACAGGGAGATAATGAAAGCTTATTGGAGCATGACGCTAGTAATTCATTACGTGTTATTAATGAGAATGCAGCAAATCAATTAACCTTCATGATGAAACAGGTAATTAAGTCAGGCACTGGCTTAAGAGCAAATCTAGGAGATAGACCGGCAGCGGGAAAAACTGGAACAACACAAGGTGCAAGAGATGCATGGTTTATAGGCTTTACAGCTGATTACGTTGTAGGAGTATGGATGGGTTATGACGATAATCGTAAATTAACTGGTGTAACTGGTGGAGGGATGCCTGCAGAAATATGGCGTGAAGTTATGCTCCGCATTCATGAAAATAATGTATTAAAACCTATAGTTAAAAATGAGGTTAAGCTTATTAGTGAATTAAATTCAAAAAATAGAACAAAATTTATTAATGGAATATTTAAAGGATTAGGTAATAAAGTTAAAGAAAGCTCAGGTAGTAATTTTATATTACGGTTGCAGAATTTGTTTAACTAAATAAATTCAATAAACATTATGCTGCTGTATTTAAATATGCAGTTAACTTATCTATTGAGCCACCTCTTTTATCAAGCATGGAGCCAATCTGAACTCTAACATCAGATAATACACTCACGCCTTCAAGGAATAAGTTGTACATTAAGAATTTACCTCGAGCGTCAATAACATGCCATTGAGCTTGATAGCTAGATCCATCAGATAAAACAATGTCACTATTAACTAAAAATCCACCCGAAGTTTTTCGTGAATTTAAAACAATAATTTTTGAACCTAAAAAATCTTCGAATCGTTTGCCATAATATCTGGCCATATAGCCGCTAAATGCTGAGACGTATGCAGTCCTTTGTGTTTTAGATGCTTCACGCCATTTTGGGCCAAGTGCTTTTCTAGCGATTAATGGAACGTCAGCATATTTTGAAAAAATCATTTCGAATTTAGAAAACATCATTTCTTCAGATATTTGTTCATTAACCGCTTTTAAAACATCAACAGTAAGATTTTTTATCAACCCTTCTGCGTCTGATTTACTAAATGCTAATATTGAAGATGGAAAAAAACTAATAGTAGCAACCAAAGCTACTAATGCATACCGACGTGTAATATTCTTATTCATCTTCATAAGGGTTGCCTAAGTCATCATCTGAAATTGTATTATTATTTAGATCAAAGCGCCGGCGCTGAAGGTAGTATAATCTTTGTGAGGCATAGCTGTCTTCGTTTTTATACAACATATTATCTATGATCTCGCCATATTCATTTCGATCTCCAGCTAATTCAATAAGCTTAGCACCTTGTGTATGTGGTTTGTATTTTGACGGAATAATTGAATTAATTGGATCCATCACAAAATCAACAACAATGCCTGTTGTGTCACGTACCGTTGAAGCTGCATAGAATGGTAATTCGACATAAGCACCTTCATTAAACCCCCAAGCATGTAGAGTTTTGCCAAAATCACTTTCACTTGAAGAAATTCCTAATCTTGATGCAGGATCAGTGATACCACCAATTCCAATTGTAGTATTAACTAAAAACCGTGCAGTTGAGTTTGAAGATTTTTTCAGTTTTCCTTGTAGCAAATGGTTGGCTGCATTCGATGGTTCTGAAAGATTATTGGTGAAATTATTAATTAAAATATCTGCAAAATCACTTACTACTACACCATAAACTTTACTTGCGGGGCGCAGAAGAATTTTATCTAAAGATTTATTGAACGAATGTGTTTTACGATTTATTTTTTCTAAAGGATCATAAAACCCATTTGGGTCTGATTGTGTGCATGCAGTAAAGATAAAGCCGAATGAAATTAATAAAATGGCTTTTATTAGATTCTCAGATTTAAATTGCATACTTTTAACCTAAATTAGTATAATTATTTATTAATATATCTCATAATTGAAGTCTAGAATGCAAACTAAATAAGGTAAATTAAACTCAATTATGTTATAATTACATCATATTGATACTTTTATGATGCTGTAATTGATATTTTTACAAATAATTTTTTTTATTATAGTTAATATTGTGTATCTAGAAAAAAATATTAAAGTTTCAGATCAAACTTAAAGGAATTAATGTGTCAAAAAATTACGAAAATAAATTATTAAATCTTGGTATATCACTTCCAGATGCTCCAGCACCTGCTGCTAATTATGTTCCATATGTTGTTGTTGGAGATATGGTCTATATTTCTGGACAAATTTCAGGAGATGCAAATGGTAGAATTAATGGAAAATTAGGTGAAAATTTTTCAGTGGAAGAAGGACAAATCGCGGCTAAAACATGTGGTATTAATTTGATTGCTCAACTTAAGTCAGCATGTGGTGGAGATTTAGATCGGTTAGTTCAAGTCGTAAAACTTGGTGGGTTTGTTAATTGCACATCTGATTTTGAAGATCACCCTAAAGTTATTAATGGTGCATCTGATTTAATGGTAGAAGTATTTGGCGAGGCAGGAAAGCATGCACGTGCAGCAGTTGGTTCATCAAGTTTACCTTTAGGAGTAGCTGTTGAAGTTGAGGGTATTTTCCAGATTAAATGAATTTGTTAGCTCCTTTTATTAATGGGCCAATTGCTCACAGAACATTGCACAATGTTAAATTAGGTATACCCGAGAATTCATGGGAGGGGCTGGAAGCTGCAATATCTCAAGGATTTGCAATTGAAATTGACCTTCAGTTATCTCACGACGGAATACCTGTTGTTTTCCATGATTATAAATTAGATCGAGTGACAGATGAGGTGGGTTTAATTTCTGATAGGAGTGCTGCTGAGTTAGAAAAAATTATATTAAAAGGTGGAAAAAAAGGCATCCCACGATTTGATACTTTTATGTCATATGTTGATGGTAGAGTACCTGTTCTAATAGAACTGAAAGATCAAGATGGCGCTCTTGGCAATAATCCATCTGTATTTGAGAATGCGGTATGTAAAGTTTTAGATAAGTATCATGGCGCAGTTGCTATTATGTCTTTTAACCCATTTATGATCAAGAAATGTGCAAAGCTTTCGCCGAATATACCTCGTGGATTAATAACTGAAATTTTTAAAGAAAATGAATGGCCTAATGTCTCTAAATCGCGCTGTGATGAATTAACAAAGATATCTGATTATTCTATGTCTGGTGCAACCTTCATATCTCATGACCATTTGGACTTAAACTCTGATGTGGTTAGCGATTTAAAAACAGCTGGAGCAACAATATTTTGCTGGACAGTGCGCTCTCAAAGTCAGGACATTGAAGCCCGAAAAGTTGCAGATTCTGTAACCTTTGAAAACTATTTACCTGATGGCCTATAATGATTGATGAAGATCGGGTTGAACTAACAGTTGTTGGAAAAATATCTGACATTGGTGAATTTGATTGGGATGCATGTGCTTCAAGTAGCGATGCAGGGAGTAGGCCTGTTGATCCATTTGTAACTTATAGATTCCTAAAAGGACTTGAAGATAGTAAATCAATTGGGGCAGGTACTGGCTGGGTGCCTCAGTATATTGTAGCTAAATATAATAAAAAGATAATTGGTGTGATGCCCAGTTTTGCAAAAGGTCACTCACAAGGAGAGTATATCTTTGATCATAATTGGGCTCATGCATATGAAAATTCTGGTGGGAAATATTATCCAAAATTACAGGTATCTATACCTTTTACTCCTGTGACAGGGCGCAGATTCCTTACTCTTCCTGAGTTTCATGATATTGCTCAATCTGCTCTTCTAGAGGGGTTACAAATTATAGTTAGCCAGCAAAAATGGTCATCTGCTCATATAACTTTTTGTTCAGCTGAAGAGTTTAAAGCAGGTGAAGAACTAGGTTTATTGCAAAGAATTGGACAACAGTTTCATTGGGAAAATCAAAGTTATAAAAATTTTGATGAATTTTTAATGAATTTATCTTCACGTAAAAGAAAAAATATAAAAAAAGAACGAAGAATTGCTGCAAACTTTGGTGGAACATTTCACCAATTTACTGGTGAAGAAATTAAACATGAACACTGGGAAGCATTTTGGAATTTTTATATTGATACAGGTAATAGAAAATGGGGAACTCCTTATTTAACCAGAGAGTTCTTTGATTACGCACATAAAAATTTACGTGACGATATAGTGCTTTTCTTATGTCAAAAAGATGGGCAATGGATAGCTGGAGCATTAAATTTTATTGGCCGAGATACACTTTTTGGGCGTTATTGGGGATGTATTGAGAGTTACCCATGTTTACATTTTGAAGTCTGTTATTACCTTGCTATTGATTTTGCTATTGAAAATAACCTTTCTAGAGTTGAAGCTGGTGCCCAAGGTGAACATAAATTAGCACGAGGGTATTTGCCTACACCAACGTATTCGCTTCACTGGTTTGAAAATAAAAGTTTTGAAAATGCTGTTGCAGAATATTTAATTGCAGAGAGAAAAGCTGTAGGTGAGGACATAGAAATATTAACCGACTATGGACCATTTCGTAAAATATTGGAGGACTAAATGCCGGCTATTCTAACACAAACAGAGCGTAATGATGAATTGTCAGTGTTACTTAAAAGTGGTTGGGAAATGGTTGAAAACAGAGATGCTATATATAAAAAATTTAAATTTAAATCTTTTATCCGCGCGTTTGGTTGGATGTCTTCAATTGCAATAATCGCTGAAAAAATAGACCACCATCCTGAATGGGTTAATGTATATAACACTGTGGAGGTAACTCTTACTACACACAGTGCTAATGGTTTGACTAAATTAGATTTGGCTCTTGCTAAAAAGATGGATATCCAAAAAAATAATTAGTAAATTATTTTAAATAATTACAATTGATCAAGTATAGTCTCTCCACCTGAGATATCGCAGGTTGTTCTTTCAATCTCTTCATTTAATGAAGTAATCACACCATTTTCTATGATCATAGAATATCTTTGAGATCTTCCAATAAATCCAACAGCTGGTAAAGTAAAATCAAACCCAATTTCTTTTGTATAAGAGCCGTCACTATCGGATAACATTCCAATTTGGGCAACATCTGCTCCCATGTCTTTGGCCCAAGATTTCATTACATGCACATCATTTACTGCCAAGCAATAAATTGCATCCACGCCATTTGCTCGGATTGTTTCAGCATTTCTTACAAAGCTTGGCATGTGAGCGGTTGAACATGTATTTGTATAAGCACCTGGGAGACCAAAGATGACTATTTTCTTACCTGCAGTTAAATCTTTTATATCGTGCGCGACAGGACCATCATCTCCCATGCTTTGAAATGTTGCATTAGGTAGAGTATCTCCAACAGAAATTTTCATATTCAGTCCTTTGTTTGTGTGAGAGTATATGTATACTTAAATTTTTTTTTTGGTAGTAAATTTACTAATTATATATACGGCCAATTTATTTTTGACTAATAGTTAAATGTATAGTGCTAAATAAATTTTGTTATGTATTTGATTGGAATTATTCATATGAAGCATATAGTAGTAGTAGGAGCAGGCCAAGCAGGCTTTTCTGTTGTTTCAAAATTGAGAAATTTACAATTTGATGGTTCAATAACATTAATTGGAAATGAACCTGTACCGCCATATCAGCGCCCACCACTTTCAAAAAAATACCTATTAGGTGAAATGGATGTTGAAAGATTATATTTACGTCCACTAAGTTTCTATAATGATCATGAAATTAATTTAAAATTAGGTGTAGAGGTAACGGCGGTTGACTCAGTGCAAAAGACAATCACCGTTGGAAAAGAAATTATTAATTATGACGAATTGATTTTTACTACAGGATCAACGCCAAACTACTTACCTCCTCAAATTGGTGGTAATCTAGCAGGTGTATACGTTGTCAGAAACTTATCAGATGTTGATAGTATAGTTTCAGAATTTATAATAAATAAACATGTTCTTATAATAGGTGGTGGCTATATTGGTTTGGAAGCTGCTGCAGTCGCCTCTAAGCTTGGTTTGAGGGTTACTTTGGTTGAAATGGGGGAGCGCATTCTTCAGCGTGTAGCCAGTTCTGAAACTTCTGATTATTTTCGAAATTTACATACAAATAATGGCGTAGTTATTCGTGAAAATGTTGGTGTGAAAAGACTGAAAGGTAATGATTGCGTAGAAGTAGTTGAATTAACAGATGGATCAAATTTAGAAGTTGATTTTGTGATTGCTGGTATTGGAATATCGCCATCAATAAACTTGGCTAAAATGGCAGGGTGTAAATTAGATAATGGTATCAAAACAGACGCAACTGGAAGAACATCAATAAGCGCTATTTGGGCAGCGGGAGATTGTGCATCGTTTCCATATAGAGATACTAGAATTCGATTGGAGAGCGTTCCAAATGCAATTGATCAAGCAGAATTACTTGCTTTAAATATTATGGGTGGAAATTTAGAATACAAAGCAAAGCCATGGTTTTGGTCAGATCAATTTGATGTAAAGTTACAAATCGCTGGTCTTAATAGCGGATTTAATGATGTCGTAACCAGGGGCGCAAACTCTAGTATTTCTTTTTGGTATTATAAAGATACCGAACTGCTTGCGGTTGATGCTATGAATGATCCAAGAGCATACATGATAGGAAAGCGACTTATCGAAGCTGGGCGTAGTCCAGGAAAAGATTTAGTTAAAGACACTTCTGCCGATTTGAAATCTCTTTTGTGATGAGAATAATTGGTGGCAAATATCGTGGGACTGTATTGGCGAATGTGGGCAAGGGTGATATTTTAGCACAGTTGCGGCCGACCGCAGATAGAGTTCGTGAAAGTATCTTTAATTTATTAATAAATGGTGGATATGGTAACTTAGTTCAAGACGCTATTGTATTAGATTTGTTTGCAGGTACTGGTGCTTTAGGTCTTGAAGCTTTATCACGTGGGGCTTCTTGTGTCTTGTTCATTGAAGATGGAGCAAAATCGTGTTCCTTAATCCGTGAAAATATCGATATTTTAAATGTAGAAAAATATGCAAAGTTGATTAAATGTGATGCAACTAAACACATTCAAAAAAATGAAATAAAATATGATTTAATTTTTTTAGATCCTCCATATGGAAAAAACCTTGGTGAAAAAGCATTGTTAGCATTTTTAAAAAGTGATTGGCTTTCTGACGATGCAATTTGTGTTTGGGAGGAAAACTCACAAAAAATTGCTCCAATTGGCTTTTCAATTTTAGATTGCCGAAAGTATGGTGACACATGGATTCATATTATGGAAAAAAGCCAGAATAGTTAATTTTAACATTAAATGATAAAATACACTTGTTCCCAGAATCTCTTTGTGTGATTTATTATTTTTGTAATTCACGAACAGGATCCAGATGCCAAAAGATCTATTAAAATCAGTCTTTGGACATGATCAATATCGTGATGGGCAATCTGAAATCGTAAATGCAATAATAGCAGGTAAAGATGTGTTGGCTATCATGCCGACAGGGGGTGGTAAGTCGTTATGTTTTCAACTGCCTGGCATAAAATTAAATGGGACAGTTCTGGTTGTTTCTCCATTAATTGCATTAATGAGGGACCAAGTTTCAGCATTAAAAGCACTCGGTGTAAATGCAGGTGCATTAACAAGTGGAAATACAGACGATGAAACTGAAGAAGTTTTTAATGCTTTAGAAAACGGTAAACTAAAGTTGTTATATATTGCACCAGAAAGGTTAGCAAATTTAGGAACACAAAGAATGCTATCTAATCTTCCGATTAGCTTTATAGCAGTTGATGAAGCTCATTGTGTATCGCAATGGGGTCATGATTTTAGACCAGATTATTTGCGAATTGGAGAATTAAGAAAACTATTAAATGTTCCATTAGCAGCTTTTACGGCAACTGCTGATCCCGAAACACAAACTGAAATCAAGGATCGTTTGTTTGAATTAAAGAAACCAGAAGTTTTTCTTCAAGGATTTGACCGCCCTAATATTCACTTATCTTTTTCAGTTAAAAATTCACCTAGGCAACAAGTTATAAATTTCGTTGAAAGGCGAAAGGGACAATCTGGCATTATTTATTGTGGATCAAGAGCAAAGTGCGAAACGATAGCACAAGCATTGAGAACGGCTGGACATGAAGCGATACATTATCATGCTGGAATGGATGCTGAAGATCGTCGAATATCAGAACGACGATTCCAACTTGAAGATGGATTAATAGTTGTAGCAACCATTGCGTTTGGAATGGGAATTGATAAACCAGATATTCGATACGTCATTCATGCAGATTTACCAAAGTCTATTGAAAGTTATTATCAAGAAATAGGGCGCGCGGGGCGCGACGGTGAGGCGGCAGAAACAATGACGCTTTATGGTGCGGATGATATTAGATTACGCCGATCTCAAATTGACGAAGGGTTAGCATCAAATGATCGTAAAAAAGCAGACCATGGTAGATTAAACTCCTTGCTGGGACTAGCTGAAGCGCGGCGATGTCGACGTAGAGTGCTGTTGAGATATTTTGGCGATGATATCCAAACATGTAATAATTGTGATTTATGCGATACACCGCCATTATTGTTTGATGGCACTAAACATGTAAGGATGGCTCTTTCAGCTATTTTAAGAACTGAAGAGAGGTTTGGAGCTGGCTATTTAATTGATATTTTACGTGGAAAGTCGACAGATAAGATAAAACAAAATGGGCATGATAAATTACCAACATTTGGTATTGGACAGGATTACTCAAAGTCTGAATGGCAAGGGGTTTTTCGACAAATGATGGGTTATGATTTGGTTAGACCAGATATTGAACGTTTCGGTGCTTTTAGAATGACTGAGATGGCGCGCCCTATTTTGCGAAACGAACAAACAATTGAGTTGCGCAAAGACACAATAATTAAAGAAACCCGTAAGGCAAAAGTTAAATCTCTGGTTGCAGAAGAAGATGAAACATTATTTTCAGCTTTGCGCTCAAAAAGAAGATCTCTTGCAGAAGCCCTTAATGCGCCTGCGTATGTTGTTTTTGCAGATGCAGTATTGATGGAGATGGCAAAAACAAGACCATCAAACTTGGATGAATTTTCAAATTTATCAGGTGTAGGATCTGTAAAATTAGAGAGATATGGGAAGGCATTCTTGGAAGTAATAAACGATGAGTTTTTAGAGCAACATCCTTCAAGGCGCCGATTGGCAGGCAAAGACGCTGGTAAAATATTTGATAAACTGCAGGCTATCCAATTAGAATTAATGCATGGCCCACATGGCCATGATAAACCTTTGGTGTGTTCTGCAAGTATATTAGCAAAGCTTGCATCCTCAAAGCCACGTGCAATGGAAGCTGTGGAAAGATTATTAGGTAAACAAAAGACTGAGAGATTTGGCGTGGCTTTTTTAAAAATATTATTAGATTAAACTTGGCTACTTGTTGAAGACTGCTATGTTTAGTTCAGTAGTAAAGGAAAAAATAAAATGCTTTCTGTTATTTCACCGGCAAAAAAATTAAATTTTGAGAAAGTTTTAGATGTAAAAGATAGTACACCTAAATTCCAAAATGATGCTAATTATTTGGCTGAAATTGCTAGAAAATTATCTGTCACAGAATTAAAAAATCTTATGAAAATTTCAGAAGATCTTGCAATTTTGAATCAAAAAAGATTTCAATCATTTTCTAATAAACCAGAAGATTATGAGACAAAACAAGCCGCACTTGCATTTTCTGGTGACACATACACAGGCTTGGACGCTGGCAGCCTTACATCGCAAGAGTTAAGCTATGCTCAAGACCATCTGCGGATATTATCAGGATTATATGGTGTATTGCGACCATTAGATCGAATTCAACCCTATAGATTAGAAATGGGACGGAAAATTGCTACTAATTCGGGCAATACTTTATATGCTTATTGGGGTGATCGTATTGGCAATGAATTAGATTTAGTTTCTGATGGTGCAGTAATTAATTTAGCGTCAAATGAATATTTTAAAGCTGTTGGTAAAAATATGAAAAGCAGAATTATTACGCCAAGTTTTAAAGAAGATCGTAGTGGAGAGCTTAAAATGATCGGTTTCTTTGCAAAAAAAGCTCGAGGTGCGATGGCGCGTTTCATGATAAAAAATAATGTACAAAAGCCAGAAGATTTAAAAAACTTCAATACAGATGGATACAACTTCCAGCCAGAATTATCTGATAAAGATAATTGGATATTTACTAGAAAAACTGCATGAACTTTAAGGAACCTAATAATGGCAAAAACTAGAGTAGCTGTTGAATTTGGTATGGGTACGTCTTTACGAAGAAAAGATTATACAAAAGCTGCAATTAGTGCCCTTAAGGATGCATTGTGGCATAACTCATTAAGTATGAGTGATGCATTTGGTTTTGATAAGTCTGATATGATTATTGATGTTGAAATCGCAGTTCAGCGACCAGAAAATGTTGACTTGGAAGAATTGAAAAATATTTTACCTTATGGAAAGGGCTCTTTTAAAGCTGTTTTTGGAGGGCTTGATATAAGAAAAGTTGAGGGTGGCACTACTGTAATTGCTAATGCTGCAGTTATTGTTTCTTATGATATGGAGGCATCAAATGCATAGATTAATCATAGAAATGGGAATGGGAAATGACTTGTATGGTATGGATTATACCAAAGCAGCAAAGCGTGCAGTTGAAGATGCATTTAGGCATTCAACCTTAAGTATTTTCAAATCATTAAATCTTGATTCAAATAAAATGCAGGTAAAAGTAACTGTGGGTGTTAACGAGCCTGAAAAAGTAGACTGCGAGGCAGTTGCAGCTACATTACCTAGAGGAGTAGCTGTTGTAACTGTAGTCAGGGGGGGGCAAAACATAGCTGACCCGATGAATAATACTTCACATGTAATCGCAACAGCAGCGGTTGAAGCATACTATCCAATAAAACCATCTGAATGGAAGTTAAGCTAATTGCTGTCACTTTTCTAAAAACGACAATTGATGTCGTGAAAAGAATTGATAGAATCATTTTTATATGAAATAAATAGTTAAATTTTCATTTAGGAATAGGAATCTTGTCTGTAGATTTTATTAAAACAACGGGAACACTTGGAGTTGATTTACGTGCATTGCGAAAATCACGTGGAATTACTTTAACAGAACTATCGGAAAAGATGGGAAGGTCTGTGGGATGGTTAAGCCAAGTAGAACGTGATATTTCATCTCCAACAATAAATGAATTGCGTCAACTAGCAAAAGAGTTTCAAGTTCCATTATCGTTATTTTTTGGTAGCACTGAAGCAAAAGCTAATGAGGTTGGTAAAATTGTTCGAAAATCCGCAAGAAGAAAAATTGGTGGTGGAGAAATTGGTCTAGTAGAAGAACTACTTTCACCAGACTTAACAGATGATTTTGAAGTTTTGCGGTCTGTTTTTAGCCCAAATGCTAAATTAGAGAATTTCGTTGTGCGTCCTACCCAAGAAGTAGGTTACGTTGTGTCTGGTAACTTAAATCTATGGATAGAAAATGAAATGTTTGAATTAGAACCAGGTGATAGTTTCAGAATACGTGGTGAGCAATTTAAATGGGCTAATCCTAATGATGAGAATGCAGTAGTAATTTGGGTTATTGCGCCACCGATCTATTAGGATAATTAATTAAATATAAATTATGTGAGAACATAAAATGAATAAAAAGGATAATAAAATGTCAGAATTTCCAACAACTGCTCGAGTGGTTATTATTGGTGGAGGTGTTGTTGGTACTTCAGTACTTTATCATCTTGCAAAAGCTGGGTGGAAAGATTGCGTTTTATTGGAAAAAAACGAACTAACTGCAGGATCAACATGGCATGCAGCTGGTAATGTTCCCAATTTTGCTGGTTCTTGGGCGGTTATGAATATGCAGAGATATTCTGCAGAAATGTACAGAACCCTTGGTGAAGATGTTGGGTACCCAATGAATTATCACGTTACTGGCTCTATCAGGTTAGGTCATTCAAAGGAACGAATGCAAGAATTTGAACGAGTTGCAGGTATGGGACGCTACCAAGGCCTGAAAATGGATATATGTACTCCAGAAGAGCTTAAAGAAATTCATCCGTTTATCGAAACGCACGATCTTCATGGAGGTCTTTGGGACCCATTAGATGGAGATATAGATCCCGCCCAATTAACGCAGGCCTTAGCAAAAGGAGCGCGAAAAGAGGGTGGTCGCATTGAAAGATTTTGTCCAGTAACTGGGATTGAACGCGATGGTGACGAATGGATTGTCAAAACTGAAAAAGGTAAAATTAAATGTGAATTTGTAGTTAATTGTGCTGGTTATTATGCTCAACGTGTAGGTGAAATGTTCAAGCCTTTTGGTGGGCGAACTGTGCCTATGGTTGTAATGTCTCACCAGTATTTTTTAACTGAACCAATTGCAGAGCTAGAAGCTTGGAGCAAGGAGCATAATCGTAAAGTACCACTACTACGAGATGTTGATTCCTCCTATTATTTAAGACAAGAAAAAAATGGATTAAATCTTGGCCCTTATGAGCGTAATTGTAAAGCGCATTGGATTACACCAGAAGATCCGATGCCAGATGATTTTTCCTTTCAATTATACCCAGATGATTTGGATCGATTAGAGTGGTATATTGAGGATGCAATGGAGCGATTACCTTTGTTGGGAACTGCGGGTGTTGGTCGAAATATTAATGGGCCAATTCCCTATGCACCTGATGGGATACCCATGGTTGGTCCAATGCCTGGTGTCCCCAATGCATTTGAAGCACATTCTTTTACTTTTGGAATTGCCCAAGGTGGGGGAGCAGGCAAGATATTATCCGAATGGATTATGCATGGTGAAACAGAATTAGACATGTGGGCCTTGGATCCCAGAAGGTATACTGATTTTGCAGATCATGAGTACTGTCTTGCAAAAGCTATGGAAACCTATGGTCATGAATATGCAATGCATTTCCCTCGTCACGAATGGCCTGCGGGTAGAAATAAAAAACTTTCCCCCAATCATGATGCATTAATTAATTTTGGTGCTCAAATGGGTGCGTATAATGGATGGGAGCGAGCAAATTGGTTTGCAAAAGATGGTGATGATATATCTGAAGAAGCATCTAAATCTTGGGGAAGAAATGGGCCTTGGGCAGCACGTATAAAAGATGAAGTGGAAGCATGCAGAGACGCTGCAGGTGTTTTAGATATGCCTGGTTTTTCTCGATATAATTTAATTGGAGATGGGGCAGCTGAATGGTTAAGGAGCCAAATTTCAGGTGCATTACCTAAGATAGGCAGAATGAATCTTGGCTACTTTGCTGATAGCAGAGGGCGTATTGTTACTGAAGTAACAATTATAAGATTTGATGAAGATGAATTTTTGTTAATGACAGCTGCAGTTGCGCAATGGCACGATTTTGAATTTTTGAAAAAAGTATTGCCATTAAATGGTAAATTAAAATTAATTGACGTAACAAAAAAATATTCAACTCTATTATTAACTGGGCCAAGCTCACGTAAAATTTTAGAAGGCATTACACAGGATGCTGACCTTACAAAAGGATGGCTTACACATCAAAATGCAACTGTATGTGGTATAAGTGCAAAACTATTCAGAATTTCGTTTGCGGGAGAATTAGGTTGGGAAATTCACACAAATTTTGATGACTCTCCAAAAGTATTCTCAGCAGTAATAGAAGCTGGTGCTAAACCATTTGGAATGTATGCTCTAAACTCTATGAGAATTGAAAAAGGTTATAGAACTTGGAAAGGTGATTTATCAACAGATTATACTTTATTGGAAGGTGGAATTGAGCGTTTCATAAAATTTGATAAACCTCAGAATTTTCCTGGTAAAGCGGCATTATTAGCAGAAAAGCAACAGGGATCTAAAAAGAGGTTTGTAACCTTAATAGTTGATACAGACTTTGCAGATGCTCCATATATGTCAAGCATTTGGCACGGAGATAAAGTTGTCGGTGAAACAACATCTGGAGATTGGGGCTATCGTATTAATGCATCAATAGCACTCGGTATGGTACGCTCAGATCTTGCAGTTCCTGGTTCAAAACTTGAAGTAGAAATATTTGGAAAACGATGCAAAGCTATCGTCCAAAATGATGAAGCACTATGGGATCCAAAAAATGAGAGAATATGTGCATGACTATAACTTTCCTTGATGGTGGTATGGGGCAAGAATTAGTTGCCCGTGCTGGCAAAGCAACATCACTATGGTCTGTTCAGGCGCTGTTAGATAATCCTGAAATGGTAACTGCAGTTCATAATGAATATTTTATGGTTGGTGCAGATGTCGCAACTACGAATACGTATTCTATTTTACCGGATCGATTGGAAAAGCATGGTTTAGCTGATCAACTTGAGAAATTACAAAACTTAGCTTGCCAATTAGCAACAGAGGCACGTGATTTAAATGGAAAAGGAATAGTCGCTGGATCATTAGGACCACAAGGATTTTCTTATCAACCAGAATTATCCCCCCCAGCAGACATGGCAGCTGAGATTTATTCTCAAATATGCAAAATTCAAGCTAATCATGTAGATGTGTTTATTGCTGAAACTATGTCTTCTGTTGATCAAGCTAAAGGTGCGCTTATGGGTGCGTCAGGATTTAATAAACCTATTTGGCTAGCTTTATCAGTCGATGATAGAGATGGTACAAAATTGCGATCTGGTGAGGATTTAAAAGATATTTTACCTTTATTAAACGAATACAAACCTGCTGCAGTTATGATTAATTGTTCTGCACCTGAAGCAGTATCAATTGCGTTGCCGTTATTAAGCGAAGCAAATATTCCAACTGGTGGTTATGCAAATGGGTTTGTTGAAATAGCAAAAAACTTTAATAAAATTGGAGCAACTGTTGATTTGTTAAAAGCTAGGACTGATTTAAATCCAGAAGCATACGCGAATATTGCTGATGATTGGATAAAATCAGGTGCTACATTTATTGGTGGATGTTGTGAAGTTGGTCCTGCACATATTGCTGAATTGAAGAGAAGATTTGGATAAAGATTATATTTAAATAAAACACCTTATAGGATCAGGCAATGAGTATTGATTTAAAGCAAAATAATATGAAGGTAGATATAATTTTATCTGATGGTTTTGTAATGACGGAATTGTCTGGGGTAGTAGACGTTTTGCGACTAGCAAATCGAGTAGTCGATAAAAAAATGTTTACTTTTAGATATGTAAGCCCTGAAGCTGGGGTCGTAAAATCTAGTGCTGATACATGGTTAAATGCATCAGCACTATCTAATAGTCCAGATGCAGATATTGCAGTATTTTTAGGAAATTCTGATTTAAATTTTACTTCACGTGAAATAGAAAAAGCCGTTCATAAATATCGGTATACGAATGCAAAAGTAGTGCTATTGGCGGAGGCAGCTGCAATATATATATCGGCTAATTCTGATGATGGATTTGGACATACCACGCATTGGGAAAACCGTTTACTATTAGAAGAGCGAAGTGGACTTTATGATATTGCTCCATCCCTTGCAGTATCTACTGATAAAATTGTTACATGTGCAGGACTCGTTTCAACATATGATATCATGTTGCAAATAGTAGCTGGATATTTATCAAAAGCAAAATTATTAACAATTTCGAGCATATTGTTACTAGATAAGGTTAGATCTTTTGAAACAAGACAACCAGGTGCAATGGATGCTTTAAGTGCCGGTAAAGATAGTCATATCGACCAAGCAATCAAAATGATGCAATCTAATATTGAAGAGCCATTAAAAACTACAGAACTGGCAAAAGTATTAGGCCAAACTACACGTTCTCTGGAAAGACAATTTTTAAGACATTTGGGACGGAGTCCAGGCCGGTTCTATCGTGAATTAAGATTAATCCGAGCGCAAAATTTTTTAGTAAATACTGATATGAGTATTTTAGAAATTGCTGCAGCATGTGGATTTGGAAGTAATTTTGGAAAAATTTATAAAGCTTATTATGGAAAAACACCACGAGAAACTCGAAAAGAGCGTTTGGTTTAATTAAAGGAAAATAAATGACAAATATCCCCAAAACTGCACGAGTAATAATAATTGGTGGTGGAGTAATCGGCTGTTCAGTAGCTTATCATTTGGCTAAAAAAGGCTGGAAAGAAATTATTCTTTTAGAGCGCAAACAACTGACGTCTGGCACTACATGGCATGCTGCTGGATTAATTGCACAATTACGTGCATCTGCAAACATGACAAAATTAGCCAAATATTCGCAGGAATTATATGGAAATTTAGAAAAAGAAACTGGAGTTTCCACAGGTTTTAAACGTTGTGGATCTATAACTGTAGCTTTGACAGAAGAAAGAAAAGAAGAAATATTTAGGCAAGCTGCCATGGCGCGAGCTTTTGGTGTAGATGTTGAAGAAATTTCTCCAGAAGAAGTCAAAAATAAATATGAACATTTAAACATTGATGGTGTTACAGCAGGTGTTTGGTTGCCTAAAGATGGTCAAGGTGATCCAGGAAATATTGCTCAAGCTTTAGCAAAAGGTGCTCGTAATAATGGTGTTGAAATTTTTGAAAATACTTTAGTTACAGAAATTACCAGAAAGGAGCGGAGAGTTTCCGGAGTCCACTGGAAGGCGGAGAATGAGTCTGGATACATTGAAGCTGATATGGTGGTAAATTGTGGCGGAATGTGGGGTCATGAAGTTGGACGTATGGCAGGAGTAAATGTTCCATTACATGCTTGTGAACATTTTTATATAGTAACAGAGCCTATAAAAGGATTAAAACAACTACCTGTTTTAAGGGTGCCTGATGAATGCGCATATTATAAAGAAGATGCGGGTAAATTCTTATTGGGTGCATTTGAGCCAGTATCAAAGCCTTGGGGTATGAATGGCATTCCGACTGATTTTGAATTTGACCAATTGCCAGAAGACTTTGATCATTTTGAGCCAATATTAGAAGCTGCATGTGAGCGCATGCCTATGCTTGCTGAAGCAGGTATTCAAACATTTTTTAATGGTCCTGAGAGTTTTACACCTGATGATGCATATCATTTAGGATTGGCGCCAGAATTAGATAATTTTTGGGTGGCTGCTGGCTTTAATTCAATTGGAATACAATCAGCTGGTGGTGCTGGAATGGCATTAGCTGAATGGATGGATAGTGGAGAAAAGCCGTTTGATTTGGGAGATGTAGATATATCAAGAATGCAGCCGTTCCAAGGTAATAAAAAATATTTGTTTGAAAGATCCAAAGAAACTCTAGGACTATTATACGCTGACCATTTTCCATTTTTACAAAAAAAGACGGCTCGAAATATTCGTAGAACACCTTTTCATTACCAGTTGTTAAATCATGGTGCAGTCATGGGAGAATTAGCAGGATGGGAAAGAGCAAACTGGTTTTCTGAAAAAGGACAAACAGCTTCATATGAATATTCATGGAAGCGACAAAATTGGTTTGAAAATTCAGCTAATGAACACCGTTCTGTACGGGAAAATGTTGGTTTGTATGATATGTCTTCATTTGGAAAAATTAGAATAGAGGGGCGTGATGCAACTGGGTTTTTAAATTTTGTTGCAGCGGGACAATATGATGTTGAAATTGGAAAAATAGTATATTCGCAATTTTTAAATAACACCGGTGGTATTGAAGCTGATGTTACTATTACAAGACTTAGTGAAACTGCATATTTAGTTGTAACACCAGCGGCAACAAGATTGGCTGATCAAATTTGGTTAAGCCGTAATGTTGGTAATTTTAATGTAGTAATTACTGATGTCACAGCTGGTGAAGGCGTATTGGCTGTAATGGGTCCAAATAGTAGAAAACTTCTTCAAATGGTTAGTCCAAATCGTTTTGATAATGAAGTGAATCCTTTTGGGACTGCTCAAGAAATTGAAATCGGCATGGGTTTAGCTCGGGTGCATCGAGTGACTTACGTTGGCGAACTCGGCTGGGAAATATACGCTAGTTCTGATCAAGCTGGGCACATTTTTGATACAATTTTTGAGGCGGGACAAGATGTTGGGATGAAGTTATGTGGTATGCATATGATGGATAGCTTGAGAATAGAAAAAGGGTTTCGACATTTTGGACATGATATTACGTGTGAAGATCATGTTTTAGAGGCTGGTTTGGGTTTTGCAGTGAAAACTGACAAACCAGATTTTATTGGACGTGATGCAGTTTTGCGAAAAAAAGAAAATGGTTTAGATAGGCGGCTGCTCCAATTTGTGCTTAACGACAGTGAGCCATTGCTTTACCATAACGAGCCAATTTTACGCGATGGAGTGCTAGTTGGGCATCTTACATCTGGAAATTATGGTCATACGATAGGTGCAGCAATCGGTTTAGGATATGTCCCATGTAAAAATGAAGCAGTTTCAGATATATTATCTTCAACTTATGAAATTGATGTAGCAGGTGTAAAAATAGCTGCAAATGTGAGCATAAAGCCCGTATATGATCCAAAATCTGAGCGTGTAAAAGTATAAGATAGATACATGCAGTTGCTAGAAAAGTATTAGTGACATTAATACTTTTGTGACTTAATTCTACTTTATGAAACCTTTTGTATATGAACCACCAAAAACTCCATTAGATATATTATATATCGATGAAGATGTTTTGGTTGTAAATAAACCGTCTGGCTTACTTACAGTTCCAGGAAAAGAATTGAAACATCATGATTCATTGGAATTAAGAGTAAAAATTGAATATCCAAATTCATTTTTGGTTCATAGGCTAGATATGGATACGAGTGGAGTTATAATTTTTGCGTTTAGCAAAAGCACTCAAAGATCATTAAATTTGCAGTTTGAAAAGCGTATAGTTAAAAAATTATATGAAGCTAGAGTTTTTGGAAATATTAAAGAAGATAATGGGTTTATTGATTTACCACTCATAGTAGATTGGCCTAATCGGCCATTGCAAAAGATAGATGCTAAAGAGGGAAAATCTGCACTAACCCATTGGCAAGTATTAGATAGAGAGGGAGATGTAACTAGAGTAGCGCTTATGCCAGAGACAGGCCGTACTCATCAATTAAGAGTACACATGATGTCTTTAGGGCATACAATTTTAGGAGACCGTTTTTATGGTAATGTTGCTGAAATTAATTTAGCAAATGAATTACAATTGCATGCCAAAGATTTAATGATTATTCATCCTAAAAATGGAAAAAAGATTACCTTTAAAGCCCCACTACCATTTTAATTTATATTAAATTTCAAAATAGTTTTTATTTTTATATTATGTGACTTGCCGATTTATATCTGAAGGGATAATTTAAGATTAATAAAAGGTGTCTCATGAATATTGATCCAGTAAATTTAACAGCTGATTTAATTCGCTGTAAATCCATAACTCCAAAAGAAGCTGGTGCATTGGTTCTATTGGAAGCTTTATTATCAAAGGCAGGTTTTGAGTGTAATAGAGTAGACCGTGGACTAGTTTCTAATTTATTTGCCCGGTGGGGGTCGGGGCGAACACTTGGTTTCAATGGGCATACTGATGTTGTTCCTGTTGGCTCAATAAATGATTGGACCGTTGACCCATTTGGTGCGGAAATTAAAGATGGTTTTTTATATGGCCGTGGATCTACAGATATGAAATCTGGTGTGGCTGCATTTGCTGCTGCTGCAATTGATTTTGTTCAGAATAGTCCCCCGGATGGATCGATTGTATTGGCCATCACTGGCGATGAAGAAGGTCAAGCAGTAGATGGAACCGTTGCTTTGCTGGACTGGATGAATGAAAATAATGAGATTATTAATCATTGTATTGTTGGAGAGCCAACTTGTCCTGAAAATATAGGTGAAATGATGAAAATTGGGCGTAGGGGTTCAATGACAGCCTATTTCACAATACGTGGTGTTCAAGGTCATTCAGCTTATCCGCATCGTGCTAATAATCCTTTACCGATAATGGCAAAATTGATTTGTGATTTAACGTCGTTTGAATTAGACCAGGGGTCTAAACATTTTGATCCCTCGACATTAGCAGTTACAACAATTGATACGGGTAATCTTGCAAATAATGTGATTCCAGCTGAGACTAAAGCCACAGTTAATATTAGGTTCAATGATTTACACACGTCTAAAAAATTGTCTATTTGGCTCGATAAAGTAACAAAAAGAATTGCATCTGAAAACGATGTTGAGATTAATACAGAAATACAAGTTTCAGGTGAAAGTTTTATTACTGCTCTTGGTGATTTTTCTGATTTAATTTCCAATTCTGTACATTTAGAAACGGGGATTTACCCCGAAGCGTCTACATCTGGTGGTACATCAGATGCTAGATTTATCAAAGATCATTGTCCTGTTGTGGAATTTGGTTTGGTTGGAAAAACGATGCACCAAATAGATGAGAGAGTATCAATTGACCAGGTATATAAACTAAAAGCTATTTACTTTAATATAATCAAAAATTATTTTGCGTGATTAAGTCCCAACTTTTTATAATGTTGAAAGAACCAAATCCAGGTGAGGTAAAAACTCGACTTGGTAAAGACATTGGTATGAAAGAGGCAGCTTGGTGGTTTAGAGATAATGCCTTAAATCTAATAAAAAATTTATCTGCTGAAACTACATGGGCAACTATTTTAGCTGTATCGCCTGACAAAGAGGGAATGGCTAGCCGAATTTGGCCAAATGGATTACTGCGGTGGCCTCAAGGAAGCGGTGATCTAGGAGAAAGAATGGGCAATATTTTTAGAAATGCTCAAAAAGGACCTGTAGTGATTATTGGTGCTGACATTCCAAATATTAAAGTTCAATATATAAAAGATGCATTTGATGCTCTAGATAATAACGATGTCGTGATCGGGCCAGCATATGATGGTGGGTATTGGCTAATAGGTATGAAGTGTGGATCAAAATCTATATCAGGCACAATTCTAAAAAATGTCCGGTGGTCTACACCATTTGCTCTAAATGATACCTTAAATAGTTTAGAAGGGCTCAAAATTAAAAAGATCGTTCAACTTAGGGATGTCGATACTAAAGAGGACCTAAATTTTTTAAGAAAATCAGCAAAGAATAATAGCGAATGACCTTAATCAATGAATATGTTAGATAATTTAAATGAATAAAACTCCCTCAAAAGAAGACATTTTAAAATGGGTGCAAGAGCATCCAGAAAAAGCGTCAAAGCGTGACATTTCTAAAGCTTTTAATATTACTGGAAATGCTCGAATGGAATTAAAACGGATGCTTCGAGAGCTGCGATCAGATGGTTTAATTTCTGGTTCAAGAATTGCATTTAGAAGCTCTAGTGAACTGCCTCCCGTTTCTGTTCTGAGAGTTTCTGAATTGGATAATAATGGTGAGCTATGGGCAGAGCCTGCTGAATGGAATTCAGAAAATGATCGTCCTAGAATTTTGTTTATCCCCAAAAGTAGTGATGCTGCTTTAACTATAGGGGATAGAATACTTTGCAGAATTACTCCAACTGAGAATCAAGACCACCAATTAGAAGCACGACTAATTAGGCGAATTGGCTCTGGTCCAGATTTAGTCATTGGTATTTATCGATTAGGTTCGGAAGGTGGTAGGCTAGTACCAATCGATAAAAAAAACTCTTGGGAATATAAAATTGCTAGCCAAGATTCCAAAAATGCAAAAGACGGAGAATTAGTTGAAGCAGAGCAGGTTGGCCCAAGAAAACGTTTAGGATTGGCATCCGCAAGAGTAATTGAAGTTCTTGGCGATCCGATGGCGCCTCGATCTATTTCATTGATTGCTATTCATCAGCATGAAATTCCTGACAATTTTCCTGATGATGTAATCTTAGAAGCAGAACAAGCGATACCTGTTGAATTAGGTGAACGAACAGATTTACGTAATTTACCATTGTTTACAATTGATCCTTCAGATGCGCGTGACCATGATGATGCTATTTGCGCAAAACCTGATGAAAATCCAGATAATGTTGGAGGCCATATTGTTTGGGTGGCGATAGCTGACGTTGCTCATTATGTACGGCCAGGGTCGTGTCTAGATATTGAGGCCCGTAAAAGGGGTAATTCGTCTTACTTTCCTGATAGAGTAGTTCCCATGTTGCCGGATGCTTTGTCGGGTAATCTGTGTTCATTACATGAAGGTGTTGATAGGGCGTGTATGTGTGTTTGCATAGTGCTCAATGCAAAAGGAATTAAACTAGATCACCAATTTCATCGGGGTATAATGCGTTCACCTGCATCACTATCTTATGAGCAGGCTCAAGAAGCTTTTAATGGGAATTATGACGATGCAACTAAACCTCTTGCAAAATCACTTAATGATTTATTCTTAGCTTACAAGAGTGCCAATAAAGCTCGTGAAAAACGTCAGCCTTTGAATTTGGATTTACCGGAGAGAAAAATTATTCTCTCTGATGAGGGCGAGGTTTTATCAGTTGATTTTAAAAATCGGTTTGACGCTCATAAATTAGTTGAAGAATTTATGGTTATGGCAAATGTATGTGCAGCTGAAACTTTAGAAGCTAATCAAGAAAGTTTACTCTATAGAGTTCATGAAGAGCCAACGCTTGAAAAACTCAATGCTCTCAGGGAAGTGGTGGAAGACTCGGGCCTGCAACTAGCAAAAGGTCAAGTTCTTAAAACGCATCATTTAAATAAGTTATTGGAAGCAGCTGAACATTCAGAAGATTCTGAGATAATTAATATGACCGTTTTGAGATCCATGTCACAGGCATATTACTCTCCATTGAGCCTTGGGCACTTTGGTTTAAATTTAAGGCGTTATGCTCATTTTACGAGTCCTATAAGGCGTTATGCTGATTTAGTTGTACACCGAGCTTTAATATCTGCACATAAATTTGGAGATGATGGCTTAAATGATTCTGATAGAGAGCTTTTAAAAGAAACAGGAGAATGGATCTCAAGTACGGAGAGAAGATCGATGTTGGCTGAAAGAGATACATCAGATAGGTATCTTGCTGCATTTTTATCAGATAGAATAGGTGCAGAATTTACTGGTCGAATATCTGGAATCGCTAAATTTGGATTATTTGTAAAACTTGATACGTCGGGAGCAGATGGTATTATCCCATTGTCCAAATTGGGGCGAGAGTATTGGAGATATGATGATCGTGAACGTACATTAAGAGGGGAAGATAGTGGGCGTATTATTTCAATTGGAATGGCTTGTAAGGTCTCCCTTGTTGAAGCTACAGCTATTACTGGAGGAATATCATTGGAAATGTTGGAATTAGAGGGCAAAGCTATGCCTAAAAGTTCTAGCAGACAAATTAGTCATAAAGGCCGTCGTATTGCACGATCAAATGATAAAAAGCGAAAGAGTAAACGCAAATAATTATTTTTGAACCCCTTTGTTGTTTTAATTTTTTTTGTACATTAGTGTATAAATAAAAAATATTCTCGAGCAGGAGAAAAAATGTTCAAAACAATATTTGCACTAGCCAGTTGCTTAATTGTATTTTCAATGCCTTTAGTTGCGGAAGACACAAAAAGCATTCAAACAATTGGAGTTCAAAAAGAAAATTCTTTTAAACAATGGATTAGAAATTTTAAAGAAGATGCAATTTCAAATGGAATAACTACTTCAACTTTTGATACTGCTTTCGAGAATGTAAAATTAAACAGTAGAGTAATAAAAGCGGATAACAAACAAGCAGAGTTCTCACGAGAAATTTGGGATTATCTAGATACGGCTACTTCACCTAAGAGAATTACTAATGGTAAAGAGAACCTTAGTAATTACTTAAATACTTTAAGAGAAATTGAATTCAAATACCGAGTTGATGCTGAAGTTGTTTTGGCAATTTGGGGGCTGGAAAGCTCCTATGGTAAGCGCATGGGTGACATAAATATTATTGAAGCCCTGGCAACATTAGCATTTGATGGTAGGCGTGAGAAATTTGGTAAGCAACAATTATTAGAAGCTTTAAAAATAATTCAGCGTGGTGATATAACTCCAGATAAAATGATGGGATCGTGGGCTGGGGCGATGGGCCATACTCAGTTTATTCCAACAAGTTATCAAGCTTATGCGCAGGATTTTACTGGAGATGGTAAGCGAGATGTATGGGATCCTTTAGATCCATCTGATGCTTTGGCGTCTACTGCAAATTATCTTGCTGAATTTGGGTGGACTAACAACCAACCTTGGGGAATTGAAGTGAAATTACCAGAAAATTTTAACTATAGGAACGCTGATTTAGAGGTAAAAGCCACAACCGCTCGTTGGACAGAATTAGGATTAAAAACAATTTCTGGAGGGATAATTCCAAATTATGGGGAAGGCTCAGTTTTTTTACCTGCAGGGGCAAAAGGACCAGCATTTATTGTTTTTAAAAACTTTTTTGTAATTAAACGTTATAACAATGCAAATTCTTACGCTATGGCCGTGGGCCACCTTTCGGATCGTATATTGGGAGGAAAATCTTTTTCTAAAGAATGGCCGCGAGGGCCAGGAGCGTTAAAGTTTAAAGAAAAAGTAGAATTGCAAAATTTGCTTAATAAGCTAGGATATGAAGTAGGTGAGGCCGATGGAATTATTGGCCCAAACTCTATTGCTGCAATAAGAAAATTTCAAATTTCAGTAGGTTTAATTCCAGATGGAATGTCTAACAAGGATTTGTTATTAAAAATGCAGAAATATAAATAAAATATTAGAAATTAACTATTCCATATTTGGAAGTTTGACACCCCAACTCTCGGACTGCATTTCTTTCAATCTACTTGCTGTTCTTATAAATTCAAATGAGCCTGCGCCATCTTGATACAATTCTTCTGGCTCACTATCGGAACTGATTATTAATTTTGTCTTATTTTCATAAAGAGTATCTACTAATGTAACAAATCTTTTAGCTTCATTATTGTTATCTTTACCAAGTTTTGGAACATTGGTTATCATCAAAATTTTAAATTTTTTAGCAATTAATGAATAATCACCTGGCCCTAAAGCTTTTTTGCATAAATCACAAAAGTCAGCTCTTGCGATACCTCCAGTATGGAACGGAATGTATATTTCCCGTTTTTTATTTTTAAGCACAAGTGGTGAAGAATTATTTTTTGAAATAACTCTCCATAAATGTTCGATTTTATCAAAAGTCGCTTCATTTAATGGATGAAAATAACACATATTGTTATTTGAAGTGTTTTGTCGGTGATCTGTATTACTATCTAGGTTTAAAATATCTAACTTTTGTTTAATCATTTTTATGAAAGGTAAAAAGAGAGCCCTGTTTAATCCATTTTTGTAAAGGTCATCAGGATGGCGATTTGATGTTGAGACAATAATAATACCGGCATCCAAAAAAAGTTCAAACAAACGCCCTACAATCATTGCATCCGTTATGTCGGTTATTTGCATTTCGTCAAAACATAAAAGCTTAACTTGCGATATGATTTTTTGTGCGACTGGCCGAATGGCCTCGCTTATGTTTTCTTTTCTAGCTTCATGGAGATCTTCATGAACCTTTTGCATAAATTCATGAAAATGAACTCTTTGTTTTTTCTCAATAGTCGATGCTTCAAAGAAAAGGTCCATTAACATAGACTTTCCACGACCAACCCCACCATATATGTAAATACCTTTTGGTTTATTTTGATCTTTACTGAATAAATCAAAAATTGCCCAAAAAGATTTTGGTTTAAATATTTCAATTTGAGTTGTTAAATCTTGTAGTGCGTGTAGTGTTTTCAGCTGGTTAGAATCTGGTGCTAAATCGCCAGATAAGATGCGCTCATTGTAGACATCTATTAGTTTCAAATTAACAGCCCCAAAAAACCTTTGACCTGAGATAACAATTCTATCAAAGATGCACAACCAAAGAGGTGTCAATATGCAAAACCAAGATACAAAGTTAATAACCCCAGTTCTTTTAGCCTCGTCTATAATATTAATGATTGGTTTTGGTATTCGTGCTTCCTATGGCGTTTTCCAAATTCCAATTGCAGATCAGTTTGCATGGGCTCGGACTGAGTTCTCAATGGCCATTGCTATACAAAATTTAGCATGGGGGATTGGACAGCCAATTTTTGGTGCAATTGCAGAAAAAATTGGTGATCGTAAAGCAATACTCATTGGTATATTTTGTTACGCTATAGGTTTAATTTTTTCTAGTTATGCAATTACTCCTGGGGCACACCAATTTTATTCATTTTTCGTTGGCTTTGGTGTTGCTGGCACTGGTTTTGGAGTAATCTTAGCTATTGTTGGACGCGCAACATCTGATGCGAATAGATCAATGGCACTTGGGATAGCGACAGCTGTTGGCTCAGTGGGGCAGATTATAGGCCCTCCTACGGCTGAATTTCTTTTAAGATATTTTAATTGGTCAGTTGTATTTTTAATATTTGCAGGAATTATTATTTCAACAATAGCATTTCTACCA
>DS022282.1:1135065-1197565 GCA_000153745.1 Rhodobacterales bacterium HTCC2255 | reverse complement strand
GTCAAGTCATCATGGCCCTTACGGGTTGGGCTACACACGTGCTACAATGGCATCTACAGTGAGTTAATCTCCAAAAGATGTCTCAGTTCGGATTGGGGTCTGCAACTCGACCCCATGAAGTTGGAATCGCTAGTAATCGCGGAACAGCATGCCGCGGTGAATACGTTCCCGGGCCTTGTACACACCGCCCGTCACACCATGGGAATTGGGTCTACCCGAAGGTGGTGCGCCAACTATTTATAGGGGCAGCCAACCACGGTAGGTTCAGTGACTGGGGTGAAGTCGTAACAAGGTAGCCGTAGGGGAACCTGCGGCTGGATCACCTCCTTTCTAAGGATGATCTTAGCTGAAAGTTTACTTTCACGTAGATCACTTTTTAGCAGCTCTTAAATGAGCTTTAGTAGTCTTCGGACTACATTATAGACCGAACCGTCCTCATATCTCTTCAGTAATAATAATTTTGCAGGTCATCGATCTGTTAAGGGTCGGTAGCTCAGGTTGGTTAGAGCGCACGCCTGATAAGCGTGAGGTCGGAGGTTCAAGTCCTCCTCGACCCACCAAAAAATGGGGCGTTAGCTCAGCTGGGAGAGCACCTGCTTTGCAAGCAGGGGGTCATCGGTTCGATCCCGATACGCTCCACCATTTCCTTCAGATTATTATATCAATTCCGATTAGATCATTAAGAGCTGTGCGCAGTTTTTAATCATCCAATCGGATGGCGAACCTTCGGGTTCACTTTTACATCGTTTAGAGAGCATATAAAACACGAGACGTAAGTTTCTTGTTTGAACCACTTCTTCGGGAGAGGTTAATGATTGAATATCTTAGGGCTGAAGAGCTTTGGGGCGCTAGATTGTTAGCTGGTTCGCAGTATCATAGGTAACTATGAAGCATAATCAGACTAGGGTGACCAACCCACTGTGCATGTGCTGTTGGTGAGCGTTCCAGTGCGGTTCGCAAGCTAATTCAAAGATAATTTACAGTCTTTCCAAGTCAAATACACTAACCAAAGTCACAGTGAATTAGATCTACTGTGACATGAAGGGATGCTCGAAAGAGCATTCATTCGCTGGAATGTGCGTGACCTTCCTGCCAAGGGAGGGTTACATTTGAGTTCAAAAATAAATGTTGTTTTTGCAATAGCAAAACAAATGACGTGCCTATCGCAAGATAGGTGCTGATGAACAATTTTCTCAAAAAAAATGACGACTTCTGTTCTAGAAATAGTCTGACTATTTCTGGATCAGATCAAGCGCGAGAAGGGCGTTTGGTGGATGCCTTGGCAGTAAGAGGCGATGAAGGACGTGATACTCTGCGATAAGCTTTGGGAAGTCGAGAATAGACGCTATACCCAAAGATCTCCGAATGGGGCAACCCAACTGATACTTTGTTATTGTTACACTTTGTGTAATCAATAATGGGGTAAAACAGTTATTAATTACCTGAATACATAGGGTTTTTAAAGCAAACCTGGGGAACTGAAACATCTAAGTACCCAGAGGAAAGGAAATCAATAGATACTCCCGTAGTAGTGGCGAGCGAACCGGGACCAGCCGAGCAATGAATGTGACTAGAACCAGTTGGAAAGCTGGGCGATATGGGTGACAGCCCCGTATAGGAAGCATGATTTGACGTATTAAGTAGGGCGGAACACGTGAAATTCTGTCTGAACATGGGGGGACCACCCTCTAAGGCTAAGTACTCCTTACTGACCGATAGCGAACCAGTACCGTGAGGGAAAGGTGAAAAGCACCCCGACGAGGGGAGTGAAACAGTTTCTGAAACCGGACGCCTACAAACAGTTGGAGCCTCTTTATGGGGTGACAGCGTACCTTTTGTATAATGGGTCAACGACTTGGTCTTACTAGCAAGCTTAAGCCGATAGGTGTAGGCGCAGCGAAAGCGAGTCTTAATAGGGCGAATGAGTTAGTAGGATCAGACCCGAAACCGAGTGATCTAGGCATGAGCAGGTTGAAGGTAAGGTAACACTTACTGGAGGACCGAACCCACATCTGTTGAAAAAGATCGGGATGACTTGTGCCTAGGGGTGAAAGGCCAATCAAACTCGGAGATAGCTGGTTCTCCGCGAAATCTATTTAGGTAGAGCGTCGCACGAATACCTTGGGGGGTAGAGCACTGAATGGGTAATGGGGACTCACCGTCTTACTGATCCTAATCAAACTCCGAATACCCAAGAGTAATATGCGGCAGACACACTGCGGATGCTAACGTCCGTAGTGGAGAGGGAAACAACCCTGACCCTCAGCTAAGGCCCCTAATTCATGGCTAAGTGGGAAAGCAGGTGGGACGACCAAAACAACCAGGAAGTTGGCTTAGAAGCAGCCATCTTTTAAAGATAGCGTAACAGCTCACTGGTCTAATTTAAGTTATCCTGCGGCGAAGATGTACCGGGGCTCAAGCCATGAGCCGAAGCTAGGGATGCAATTTATTGCATGGTAGCGGAGCGTTCTGTGATATAGAACGCTGCGTCTTTAGTATCTTAGGATATTTTGGACGCAATGTTCTGACTGTGAAGCCGGCGCGTAAGCGATCCGGTGGAGTGATCAGAAGTGAGAATGTTGACATGAGTAGCGACAAACAGGGTGAGAGACCCTGTCGCCGAAAGTCCAAGGGTTCCTGCTTAAAGCTAATCTGAGCAGGGTAAGCCGACCCCTAAGGCGAGGCCGAAAGGCGTAGTCGATGGGAACCAGTTTAATATTACTGGGCCAGGAGATGGTGACGGATCGAAAGCGTAGTGACTCCTTATCGGATTGAAGTTGCTGCCGGACGGTTCCTGGAAATAGCCCTCCATTAGATCGTACCCTAAACCAACACAGGTGGACTGGTAGAGAATACCAAGGCGCTTGAGAGAACTACATTGAAGGAACTCGGCAAAATGCCTCCGTAAGTTCGCGAGAAGGAGGCCCCATCAGAAGGCAACTTTTGGTGGGGGGCACAGACCAGGGGGTGGCGACTGTTTACTAAAAACACAGGGCTCTGCGAAGTCGTAAGACGACGTATAGGGTCTGACGCCTGCCCGGTGCTGGAAGGTTAAGAGGAGGTGTGCAAGCACTGAATTGAAGCCCCAGTAAACGGCGGCCGTAACTATAACGGTCCTAAGGTAGCGAAATTCCTTGTCGGGTAAGTTCCGACCTGCACGAATGGCGTAACGACTTCCCCGCTGTCTCCAATGTAGACTCAGCGAAATTGAATTGCCTGTTAAGATGCAGGCTTCCCGCGGTTAGACGGAAAGACCCCGTGCACCTTTACTACAGCTTCACACTGGCATTAGGTCAGACGTGTGCAGGATAGGTGGTAGGCTTTGAAACTCGGACGCCAGTTCGGGTGGAGCCTCCCTTGAGATACCACCCCTGTCTGTCTTGATGTCTAACCGCGGTCCGTTATCCGGATCCGGGACCCTGTGTGGCGGGTAGTTTGACTGGGGCGGTCGCCTCCTAAAGAGTAACGGAGGCGCGCGATGGTTGGCTCAGACCGGTCGGAAATCGGTCGTCGAGTGCAATGGCATAAGCCAGCCTGACTGTGAGTCTGACAAGACGAGCAGAGACGAAAGTCGGTCATAGTGATCCGGTGGTCCCGAGTGGAAGGGCCATCGCTCAACGGATAAAAGGTACGCCGGGGATAACAGGCTGATACTGCCCAAGAGTCCATATCGACGGCAGTGTTTGGCACCTCGATGTCGGCTCATCTCATCCTGGGGCTGGAGCAGGTCCCAAGGGTATGGCTGTTCGCCATTTAAAGAGGTACGTGAGCTGGGTTTAGAACGTCGTGAGACAGTTCGGTCCCTATCTGCCGTGGGTGTAGGAGACTTGATGGGAGTTGCCCCTAGTACGAGAGGACCGGGGTGAACGATCCACTGGTGGATCTGTTGTTGCGCCAGCAGCAGTGCAGAGTAGCTATGATCGGACAGGATAACCGCTGAAGGCATCTAAGCGGGAAGCCCCCCCAGAAACAAGGTCTCCCTTGAGGGCCGTGGAAGACCACCACGTCGATAGGTCGGAGATGTAAGTGCTGTAAAGCATTCAGTTGACCGATACTAATTGCCCGATAGGCTTGATTTGATCCAGTAATAGACAGATTAGATATCTGTTATCTGGACAGAAGTGGAAAGTGACCTGCTAACGCAGGGTCTCGTGTTCTTTAATCTTTTCTTGGTTTGGTGATCATAGCACCAGCAAAACACCCGATCCCATCTCGAACTCGGCCGTTAAGTGCGGTTGCGCTGATGGTACTGCGTCTTAAGGCGTGGGAGAGTAAGTCATCGCCAAACCTAGTAAGGATTAAAGAGTAAGCTCTCAATTCGATCGTAATTATAAAACAGCCGCCTCTAAGGGCGGCTTTTTTGTGCGAAATATAATATCTTAGCTGATTTAGATTAATTATATCAATATTCGTATAATAATCTTAGGGCTGTGAGAATGCAAACAATCACAAGCAGAGGTTTTATGATTTTAGCCCCTTTATTGATTGCTAATCTTGCGCCAATAGTGCTTCCAATTATTTGGCCTAATGCCATAGTTAATCCTATCTCCCAGTTAATGGCACCAATTATAGCAAAATAAATAAACCCACCAATATTTGATGAGAAATTCATTAACTTAGTCTGAGCAGTTGCTTGTATAATTCCCAGTCCACCGATGGAAATGAATGCGAGCATGTAAAAAGAACCTGCACCAGGACCAAAAACTCCATCATAAAACCCAATAATCGGGAGGATGATACAAGCTAATATGAAAAAAGGTAAGATTGGCTTTTTATTAGGGTTATTGGTATTTTTTGACAAAGCAAAGTACAGAGCAATTGCAATTAATATATAGGGTAAAAAAATAGCGAGTTTTTTTTCTGGAATGTATGAGGCGATTAAAGCGCCAAACATTGAAGCAAAAAAACAAAATAATGCAATCGGCCAAAGAGCTCGTATATTTAAGTGGCCTTTCATCGCAAATGTAATAGTTGCGGATGCAGTACCAAATAGGCCCTGTAATTTATTGGTACCCAACGCAACAAGTGGAGGAACACCAGCAATAAGCATAACAGGAATTGTTAATAAACCACCTCCACCCGAAATAGAATCAAAGAACCCTGCAAATAAACCCAGAAAGAAAAATAATATTAGAAGGTTTACCGTAATATCAATCATTCGATATTTATCCTATGTGATGTTTGCCACGTTTATCAGCCAACTCAACTTGATATTGACGTTCTCGAAAACGCTCTTTTCTTTCATCATCATTACTATCTATGCAGAGATGGCATGAAACGCCTTTTTCAAATTCTTCTTTTTTAAAGTCATCGGGCGCAAGTGGCATTCTACAAGCATAACATAGATTATAAATGCCTTCTTCAAGACCATGTTTGACTGATACACGAGAGTCAAAAACAAAGCACTCACCATTCCATTTGCTATTTTTTTCTGGAACTTCTTCCAAATATTTTAATATACCACCCTTTAAGTGATAAACATCTTTAACACCTTCATTTAGTAAAAAATTAGTGGATTTTTCACATCTAATTCCACCGGTGCAAAACATTGCTACGCGTTTATCTTGGTACTTAGATCTATTCTCTTCCCACCATTCAGGGAATTCCCCAAAACTTTTTGTCTCTGGATCAATTGCACCATCAAAGCTGCCTATGGCAACTTCGTAATCATTTCGAGTATCTATAACTATAACATCGTCTTGAGAAATGAGATTATTCCAATCACTTGGCTCAATATAGTTACCAACATTTAAAGTAGGGTCGATATGGGGCTGTCCCATAGTAACAATTTCTTTTTTTAATTTAACTTTCATTCGTTTAAATGGAATTTCGCTAGCAAAGCTTTCCTTATGCTCTAAATCTGAACATCCTGGCATTGATCGTATATGTTTTAAAACTGCATCAATACCTGATCTTGATCCTGATATTGTCCCATTGATACCCTCGTAAGCTATAAGTAAAGATCCCTTTATACCCTCACTATTACAAATTTTTCTTAATGGATCCTGAAGTTTCTTATAATCAGAAAATTTTGTGAAATGATAAAGAGCCGCAACGATAACTTTAGTCATAATATACCTATAATACTTACCTAATTAATGGCCGCCGATTTTACCTGCTAGGATTCCATAATCTGTAGCTATACGATAACTTGGATCATCATCCATATCTACAATCAGTTGACCAGCTTTTGCGAGTAGAGCGTGGCAATCGCGAGACAAATGGCGGAGCATTAATTTTTTTCCTGCCAATTCGTATTTTGCAGCAATTGCATCAATTGCCTGTAACGCACTATGGTCAACTACGCGTGATCCATTGAAATCTATTATAACTGTGTCTGGATCATTTTCTGGTTCAAAAAGCTCTTGAAACCTTGTTGTTGATCCAAAGAATAATGGCCCAGATAATTCGTATACTATTGCACCTTTTTCAGTTTCAGACAAACGAGCATGGACCTGAATCTGAGATGCAGCATTCCATGCGTAAACTAATGCTGAAATAATAACACCAACAATAACAGCTGTAGCTAAATCAGAGTATACTGTTACAGCAGTTACAACAATAATAACTAGGATATCAGACATAGGAATGCGACCCATCAATTTAATTGATTGCCAAGCAAATGTTCCTATTACTACCATAAACATTACACCTACTAGTGCAGCTAAGGGTATTAAATCGATAATGCCACTTGCAAAAAGTATAAATACTAAAAGGAATATTGAGGCTGAAATACCTGCTAAGCGTGTGCGTCCACCAGAATTAACATTAATCATAGATTGGCCGATCATTGCACAACCTCCCATTCCACCAAAGAAACCTGTTACAATATTAGCACCACCTTGTGCTAAACATTCCTGACTGGCACCACCTTTTTTACCAGTAATGTCGCCAACAAGGTTTAATGTTAGAAGACTTTCAATTAACCCAATTGCAGCCAATATTAAAGCATATGGAAAGATTATAAAAAACGTATCTAAATTTAATGGTACGATTGGAATGGAGAATGTTGGTAAGCCACCTTTGACAGATGCTAAATCATCCACACGTGGAACAGGAATATCAAAAAGAATTACCATTGTTGCAACTAATCCAATTGCAACTAATGGAGCTGGTATTGCTCGAGTTATTTTGGGTGTAATCCAAATTAAAAGCATTGTTAATGCAACTAAGCCTAATGTTATGAAAAGAGTTGCGCCAGTCATCCAAACATGATGCCCACTGTCATCAATGATTTTGAAATGCTCCATTTGTGCAAGAAAAATAACAATTGCTAAGCCATTCACAAAGCCAAGCATTACCGGATGAGGTACCAATCTCATAAACTTACCTAATCTAAATACTCCGGCCATTACTTGTAGTAAGCCCATTAAAATTACAGTCGCAAAGAGGTATTGAACACCGTGGTTTGCAACTAAAGCAACCATAACAACCGCTAGAGCACCTGTTGCACCAGAGATCATTCCAGGACGTCCACCAAACACAGCAGTAATAAAGCCAACAATAAATGCAGCATATAAACCAACTAATGGCTCAACTCCTGCGACAAAAGCAAATGCAACCGCCTCAGGTACCAATGCTAGAGCAACTGTTAAGCCAGATAGAATATCTGTTTTAGCTTGCATTGGAGTCATTAAGGTATTGTTTGGACTTCTGTCAGGCATTCGTAATTTGCGCGTGAAATCTGCAATTGTTGTAAACTTAGCCATTGAGTGTTCCTTATGGGATTTTTTGCCTTCTAGGCGATTTTAAGTTGAACTTAAAGTCCGAAAGATGACTAGATTAGCTTGATTAGAAGATTTGCGACTTATTACGTAAAGAATTAGTTAAGTATCATTAATTTTGCCACGGAGCATTTTAATTTGACCACGCTTTGTTTTTGAATCTATTCTTCGGCGCTGTGATGCTCTAGTTGGTTTGGTTTTGATACGGTATTTAGGTTGTTCAGTGGCTTCAATTATTAGTGTTTTTAATTTTTTTAGTGCAAGTGCTCTATTTAGTGGCTGTAAGCGATGTTTTTCAGCTGTAATTATTAATGCTCCATCCTTTGTCCACTTACGCCCTGCAATTTTACGCAATCTTGCTTTAACAAATGGTGGTAAATTTGGGGATCGTTCTGCTTCGAAACGTAACTCAACTGCAGATGAAACTTTATTTACATGCTGACCCCCAGGGCCAGATGAGCGCATAAAGCTTTCTGTTATTTCCCATTCTTCAATGTTTATTTTATTTGTAATTTTTATCATAATAATAACTGAAAAAGCCCGCACCAAGGAATGCGGGCTTCTCTCAAGATTTAGAGGTGGCAAACAAAACCTAAACAGGTTTTGAAGCCAGATAATTACTTAGGGGGGCTGCCCCCTAAAGCATTATCCCGCTCGTATCCTTCACCAGCTGCTCTGTTTTCTTAATAATCATGCGCACCTCCTTTCAATTGTTTCTTTTGATCGGAACGTAGTTACCGATATTTGAATCATGCAACGTCTTGATAAAAAATCCAAATGTTTTTTTTATTTTTTTTAAATTTAAATTGAAAACGTATTTTAATGAGTGATTTTCATACAATATTATTTTTAAAGGCGTGCTTTCTGTAACCGTACAACAAGTAATCGAAATGGCACTAATGCAATTAGTGCAAGTGATACTTTTACAAGCCAATCAGCTAGACCAAGAGAAACCCATAGTGGCAACAGTGGTCCTAAACCAATAAGTGGCAGAATTTCATTGGCCCAAGCTACATCATTTGAAGGCTCTAAAGATGATAATGATACAGAAAAAGCAATTGTAAAAAACAATGCTGTATCTATGGATGATCCAACAAGTGTTGAGGTAAGAGGAGCCTGCCACCATTTATTTTTTCTTAATTTATCAAAAATTACTATATCAATTAGTTGAGCAATCAAAAATGCAAACCCAGATCCAATTGCTATTCTAAGTGTAACTAATGGACCAAATTCACCAATTATTTGAGTACCTATAAATGAACATAGTACACCAACACAAAAGCCAACAAATACAACTTTTCGAGCTTGATTAGCTCCGTATAAGCGATTTGTTAAATCTGTAATTAAAAAAGCAAATGGATAGGTGAATGCACCCCATGTAAGCCAGTTTCCCATTAAAAATTGAACTAGAATGTTTGATGCTACGACAACAACTGCCATGGCGATTATGCCAAAGATTAGACCGCGATTCATAATAAACTCCGTTTTGAAAAGGTTGCGGGAACTTTGCTCTTAGAGAGCATTTTTCAGTTACCGCGTTTCATGAATTTTAGCAAGATAGCTTTTCAGCTAGTTATGTAAATTCAGGCAGTACTTTTATACATTTGTTAAATGCCAACTTCTATAACAGCCTTTGCGATGGTATTAACCTTATCTAAAGTAACCCCAGCAATATTTAATCGACTATCAAAAACCATATAAATACCAAATTTATCACGCAATTTATTAACTTGTTCTTCAGTCGCTCCCAGCCGAGAAAACATTCCACGATGATGTTCAAGAAAATCAAATCTATTAGAGTTACATTCTTTGCGGAGTGCTTCAGCTAAATGTGTTCTCGCATCTAACATACCAACACGTACTTGTTCCAGTTCTGATACCCAATCTGCACGTAAATCGGGGTCTGTTAAAACCATTGTTACTAATCTTGCTCCATGATCTGGTGGAAAACTAAAGTTTTGACGATTTACATAAGAGAGATTGCCTTGCGTTATAGAGCTAATGTCTGGATTTTTTGACACAGTAATTACAATTCCGCATCGTTCACGATATATCCCAAAGTTTTTTGAGCAACTTGCAGCTATAAACATTTCTGGAAATTTACTTGCTAAAAGTCTAGTTCCAAAAGCATCCTCTTCAATGCCTTCACCAAAACCTTGATAAGCAATATCAATGAAAGGTATGGCGTCTTTTTCTAATAATAGGTCTGCGATTATATTCCATTGTTCATTATTTAAATTAGCTCCAGTTGGGTTGTGGCAGCATCCATGCAAGACAACAATATCACCATTAGATATCTTGGATAAGTCTGAAACCATTGCTTCAAAATCTACTGCACGAGTTTCGTTGTTAAAATAACTATATTTACCGACTACCATTTTTAAATGCTTAGCAATTGTTAAATGATTTCCCCATGTTGGGTCACTAAACCAAATCTTAGGATTGCTTTCTGTAAGCTTAACTAATTCTAAAACGTGATGAATTGCACCTGTTCCCCCTGGGGTAGCACAAAAAGATAGTCGGTCTCGATCAACACTATCAGCTAACACAAGATCTGCCATAGCATTATGGAATCCACTATCTCCAGTCATAGATGTATATGTTTTGGTAGATTCTGTTTTCCATAAATGGCTCTCTGCTTTTTTTATAGAGCGCATAATTGGAGTGTTACCATGGGCATCTTTATAGACACCAACACCAAGATCTATTTTTTCTTGCCTTGGATCAGCATTATAGAGTGCTGATAATCCTATAATACGATCTGCAGGTTGTTTTTTTAAAGATGTAAGCATTTAAGACCCTTAATTAGTTGCAATCGGAAGGTCGTCTCGAAGACCCCATTCTGACCATGACCCGTCATACAACGCTGTCTGGTTATGGTCTAGTTGTTTTAAAGCTAGAATTATAATTGATGCAGTTACGCCTGATCCGCAGGAAGTAATTATTGGTTTATCTAAATCAATTCCTGCTTCTAAAAATATTGATAGTAATTCTAATTTGGTTTTTAAACATTTTTGCTCATTTAATAGTAATTTATAAAATATATTAACAGAATTAGGTATATGACCTGATCTGAGATTAACCCTTTGCTCAGGGGCTTCTCCAGAAAACCTTTTTGGATGTCTTGCATCAATAATCTGTGCTTTGGTTTCCGATATTTGTGAAACATCTACTATGCTTGAAGGTTCGAATGTAGACAAAAAGCTGCCACGCTTTGCTTTTTGATGATTATCTGAAATAGGTTTATTTTCAGAAATCCATTTTGGTAAGCCTCCATCTAGAATAAAAACCTCAATATGGCCCATAATTTTAAACATCCACCAAGCTCTTGCGGCGGAGAACAAACCCTCAGTATCGTATATAATAATTTTTAAATTATTTGAGATGCCAAGATTTTCAACATGATCATTAAATGAAGATGGAGAAGGAAGCATGTGTGGTAAAGGGCTGTTAGTATCAGAAATTACGTCTATATCAAAAAACTGTGCGTTTGGGATATGTCTTGATTTAAACTCATTAAATGAATCTCTATTTTCTGATGGTAAATACCATGAAGCATCAAGAACTATTACGTCCTGATGATTTTTTTCTAACCAATCTGTTGATACTGTAACTTGCATATTTGAAACTTATATAAGAGTTAAGTTTTAGGTAAAGGTATTATATATCTTATTAAGGTAATTTTTATTTAAGTATGTAATCACTAAGAAATTATAAATAATTAACTATGCTCACGCAGTAGGCGAGATTTTTGACGGTTCCAATCTCGTTTCTTTTCGGTTTCCCGTTTATCAGATTGCTTTTTACCTTTAGCAGTACCAATTAATAATTTAACTTTTCCTTTGTCATTAAAATACATTTTCAATGCAACAATAGTCATAGCTTCGCGGCCTTTGGCTTGCCACAATTTTGATATTTGTTTTTTTGATACCAATAGTTTTCTTCTGCGCCGCTCTTCATGTCCAAAGTTTTGTGCTTGAGTATACAAAGAAATGTAAGAGTTAATTAACCATAATTCTCCATTTTCTATATCTACATAACTCTCAGCAATATTGGCTGAACCAATGCGTAATGCCTTTACTTCCGATCCCATTAAAATAATCCCACATTCCAGGACGTCTTCAACAGCATAGTCATAGCGAGCACGACGATTCTCAACTATCATTTTGTTGTTATCAGGTGTTTTCTTTTTTGCCATAGTCTAATGGATATAATCTATGAATAAGTTCATGCCAAGCATATTAAAAATACTTAAATAAGCGTTCTCAGATAAAGTATTAATCTAAAATTCCTGCATGACGCATTGCCTTTTGAATCTTTTCTTTTGTTTCATTTAATAAGCCACTTAATGGAAGGCGTACTTCTTCATTGCATTTACCTAATAGTGAAGCTGCATATTTTGCACCAACTAACCCTGGCTCAGTAAATATTGCTTCATGTAATGGCATCAATTTATCTTGTAGGCTTAAAGCAGTCTTAAAATCTCCATTTGCTAATGAATTCTGAAAGCTTGCACACAATCTTGGAGCAACGTTTGCAGTTACTGAAATAGCACCGACGCCTCCATGAGCAAAAAAGCCAAGTGCACTCGCATCCTCAGCTGACATTTGAATGAAATCTTCACCACATTCTAGTCTTTGTTGTGTAACACGTTCCATTGAAGCCGTAGCATCTTTTACTCCTACAATAAATTCTAGTTTAGCGAGTTCACCCATAGTTTTTGGACTCATATCAACGACTGATCTACCGGGAATATTATATACAAAGATTGGCAAGCAAATATCATTTAATGCTTTGAAGTGCTCGTATAATCCTCTTTGTGTAGGCTTGTTATAATATGGGGTTACTACAAGGGCAGCATCTGCACCCACATCTTTTGCAAATTGCATGAGTCTTAATGCTTCTATTGTGTTGTTTGAGCCTGCACCTGCAATAACTGGTAATCTTTTTGCATTGTGCTCTACTACGACACGAATTACTTCTTCATGTTCTGAATGAGAAAGAGTTGGGCTTTCACCAGTTGTTCCTACTGGTACAAGTCCATGACTACCTTCAGCAACATGCCAATCAACTAAATGTTTAAGTGCATCAACATCTACTTTCCCATTTTTGAATGGTGTAATTAGCGCTGGCATTGAACCTTTAAACATAACATTTCTCCTAAAAGTAAGTGATTCAAAATTTCTATAACCTTAAAATAGTGCCATGTGTACCATGAAATTCAACTTCAATAATAGGTTTCTTTGAGAATAAACATTTTTATCATAAGAATATGTAAAATTCTTTGAGATCAAAATGTTTCGATTACTAAAAATTAGTATTATATTCGTGTTTTTGTGGGCAATGCCCCTTTGTGCACAATCAAATCTTAAAGATATTTTAAACTTATCTGAGGGGTTAAATGCAATTGAACGGGGTAATCAATCCGAATCTATTAATCACTTTAAAAAATCCACAAACCCAATAATTAGAAAAATTTTAAAATGGGCAATGTTGAGATCAGGAGATGGTGATTGGAAGGAATACCAAAGTTTTTTAAATAAAAATCCCCAATGGCCTGGCCTAAAAAAATTAAAAGAACGCGCTGAAGTAAAAATACCAAAAGCTGCAAATTCCCAGGATGTATTAGATTTTTTTGGCAAGCAAAACCCACAAACTGGTACAGGTGCATTGAGATTAATGGAAGCGCTAAGGGATGAAAATAAGAACAATAAAGCCAATGAGATTTTGCTTTATGCTTGGGGAAATCTTTCATTAAATTCAGACGAACACAGAGACTTTTTAAGCAATAAATCATTAACTAATCTTCATCATGAGGAAAGGGCTAATAATCTTCTGTGGCGCGGTGATGTTAAATCAGCAAAAAAAATATTGCATCTTCTATCTTCAAAGGTGCAAAAGCTTGCAAACGCAAGAATTGGACTTCAGTTAGGAACTTCTAACGTTGATTATTTGATTTCTAGCGTACCAGATATCTATAAAGATGATCCAGGGTTGGCATTTGATAGGTTCCAGTGGCGTATTAGGAAAAATAGATGGGAGGATGCTCAAGATTTACTAATAGATAGAACACAAATATCTGGTTTGGGAAGACCGGAGGAATGGGCAAGCCGCAGGAGAGGATTTGCAAGGCGAGCTATGCGAGCAAATCAACCAAAGATAGCATATTATTTAGCTAGCAATCATCAATTAAGTGATGGTGCTGATTATGCAGATCTAGAATGGTTGTCTGGATATATTTCCATGACTTATTTGAACGCTCCCAACCAAGCTCATGTTCATTTTAAAAATTTTAATGCAGCAGTATCCTCGCCAATTAGTAAGGCTCGAGCAGGATATTGGCTCGGTAAAGTAAATGAAAAAACAAATCAATTTGAACAGGCAGCAAAGGATTATAAACTTTCTGCTAATTTTCAAATAACTTATTACGGACAATTATCTTCAGAGCGTCTAGGATTAACTAGTAATCAGTCACTTTTTGATAATGAAAATGTATTAAGTTGGAAAACTGCTAGTTTTGTTAATGAAACAGTTTTTCAAGCTGCCATACTATTACACAAGGCAAAAAAGCTTGTTATGATGAAGTGGTTTATGACACATATGGCTGAGACATTAGATCATAATGAATTGTTGAAATTATCAAATTATGCTTACGATCATAATGTGCCATATGTAGAAATTGGTATTGCAAAAGAAGCAGCTAAAAGAGGAATTATTTTACCTAGGGCATATTTTCCTATCAGTGAAATATCCACATATTCAAACGAACTACCACCAGAGGTTATATTAGCGATTGCCAGACGGGAAAGCGAACTTAATATGAATGCTATAAGTCCTGCAGGTGCAATAGGGCTAATGCAAATATTGCCTACAACAGCAAGGCAAATGTCAAAAAAGTTAGGCCTTAAGTTTTCCAAAAAAAAATTGAAATCAGACCCAAAGTATAATGTAAGACTTGGATCTGCTTATTTGAACAAACTTATTGAGATGTATGAGGGTTCATATCTACTAGCTTTTGCTGCATATAATGCTGGGCCAAGAAAAGTTAATGAATGGATCAAGCTTTATGGAGACCCCAGAGATCCACTTATATCCGTAGTAGATTGGGTGGAGCATATCCCGTACAAAGAAACGCGAAATTATGTTATGAGAGTCGCCGAGAGCCTTCATATATACCGTATTAGAATTAATGGAGTTGCTTTGCCTGTAAGTTTAACAAAAGATTTAAAGAAAAGTTAGTTCTCTTTGATAATTTTCTCACGCCAAAGAGTGTATAATCCTGCTAAAATAACAATACTCGAACCAATCGCTGTGGAAAGCTTCAAGCTTTCTCCAAATACTATCATTGCTAAGGCGGATCCAAAAACCAACTGAAGATAAGCAAAAGGCTGTACACCACTAGCTTCTGCTACTTCATAACATTTTATTAATAAGAAGTGTCCAAATGCACCAGTAACACAAAGTAAACACATCCACATCCAATCTTTGGAATTCATGGTTTCCCAAAAAAATATACCTACCAAAGTTGTAACAACTAAACCCGCAATTCCAGTCCAAAAAAAGCTAGTTGCAGCACTATCTTGCCTAGCAACATATCTGGTCAGAAGGCCATACAATGCAAATAAAATTGCAGAGCATAATGGAAAAATTGCGTATACACTAAATACTGAATACCCTGGCTGAAGAATTATTATTATTCCAAAAAAGCCTATACAAATCGCAACGGATCTTCGCCAACCAACACGTTCACCTAATATCGGTCCTGATAGTGCAGCAATGATTAATGGATAAATAGTAAATATGGCTAAACTTTCGATTAATCCAATTAAGACAAAACCAAGTACCATAATGCAAATTTCAACAGCAAGTATTATGCCTCTCAGGCATTGTAAAATAGGCTGATGTGTTGAAGCAGCTTTTTTGATTGATCCTACATTTGCCTTAGCCCAAAAGATTACAAATGCTGCAAAAAACCAATACCTGATCATTACGATCATAAACACATTGTACTCACCTGCTAAATATCGTGATATTCCGTCCTGCATTGCAAATACAAATGTAGTTGCAATCATTAATATTATACCAAGACGAAGGTTTGATTGTTCCATGTTTAATTCCAAAGATATGACTGAAATATTTACTTTTTATTCTTTTTTGGTGAAGTTTCTAGTACATGTACATAACATGCAGCAAAAAGGCTTATTAATTTAGTAATTAATAATATAAGTAAAAAATTATATGCTCCATTTTCTGCGGTTAAAATTAAACCCATCAAAGTTGCAACCACAGCTCCAAAACCAACAGCCATTGCTCCAGATAATCCAGATGCGCTTCCGGCCAAATCTGAGCGTACATTCATAATGCCTACGTGACTGCTTGGTAAAGAAAATCCATTTCCGAGGCCTATAAAGACCATAGATCCAAATATAGTTAATGTTGAGACGTACCCCATTAATACTAAAATAAGACCTGTCGATATACCCAAAACTGCAATAATACGCCCAAATAAAATCATTTGAGTTAAGTTAAAATATATATTGAGCTTTGTTGATAAAAAGCTACCAATAAAAAACCCAAGAGATGTAGTGCCTATGAAAAGACCCAGTTCTGTTGGGGGTAAATTTAACACTTTTGTTGCCACAAGTGGAGCACCACTTAAAAAACCATAAAAACATGCTACAGATGCAGACATGCAAATTGAATATCCCCAGAATTGGCCAGATTTAAATAACTTTGGATATGTTGAAAGTTGTTTGTATAATGTTTCACTTTTTTTTGTATTTGTTTCTCCCAAATCAAACCATATCAAAATCAAAAGAGAAAGACCCATAATTAGATAAACCCAAAAGCTTGTTCGCCATCCATAAAGTTCATCTAGGAAGCCCCCAATCATTGGGGCTAACATTGGAACAATAGCCATAGCCATAGCAATAATTGATAATACTTTTACGGCTTCTTTTGAATCCATCATATCGCGCACAATAGCTCGTGAAAGTGCAGTTCCTGAAATCATTGCGCCTTGCAGAATTCTAAAAAATAAAAACCACCAAATGTTGGAAGAAAAAATGCAGCCAATTGTAGACAAACAAAATATTATAACACTAGATAAAAGAACTATTCGACGTCCGTATCTATCAGAAAGGGGCCCTATAATGATCTGTAGAATTGCAGTGACTGCTAAATAACCAGCCACTGATATATTCATTACGCGATAAGATACATTAAATTCTGATGCCATGTTTGCTAGTGAGGGCAAAAACATATTTAGTGATACAATAGAAGCGGCTGTAATGACAACTAATGTTACCAAATGAGGATTTGTTTTAGCGGCTAAAAACTTCATGATTTGTGCCCAATGCTCATGTGACGCTTTCTTTTGTATCCTTTTATACGTTGAACATTAAAGCCTGCATTAGATAATCTCCTACGTACAAAACCAGCTGCTGTATATGTTGAAAATGTACCATCTGCAGCAGTATGGTCTGATACAGAATTTAGTAAATTTATTTCCCATAGTTCAGGGTTCTTTGCAGGGCTAAATCCATCTAAAAACCATGCATCTGCTTGATAATTCCATGTTTTGAGTTTTTTTCTTGCATCACCGACTATTATTCTTGCATCTAAAGTAGAGGTTTTGATAGTCCAACCACTTTCTAGTTGTTGAATTAATTCAGTTGCCAAATGGTTTAATTCTGGCCAGTTTTTTAATGCATGAGACATATCCTTTAAGGTCATGGGAAATGCCTCGAAACTAGTAAACTTCAGAGGAGTAGTATGTCCTAATTCTATCCATAATTGCCAGGTTGCTAAAAGGTTCAGCCCTGTTCCAAAACCTAATTCTGCAACATGAAATCCACTATTGAAACGCTGACATAAATTGTTTCCTGATAAAAAAACATGTCTTGTCTCATCTAAACCATTAAAAATTGAAAAGTATGGTTCGTCAAATTTAATTGATATGGGAGTTCTTTCATCTTGCCATTCAAGGGATGCATTTTTTATCTGGTCGCACATATAGTTTTGCCTTAAATGAAACTAAAGTTTAACGCTCATGGCTGCAAAATGACAACGATTAAATCATATGATGTAATAATTATTGGCGCTGGCATTTTTGGCTTGTCGTGTGCTTACGCCTGCGCAGGGCGAAATTTGTCAGTTTTAGTGGTTGATGCAAAGAAAATTGGGTTTGGAGCTTCTGGAGGTATTTTGGGCGCAATGGCCCCATATACTCCAGATCAATGGCATGCAAAAAAAGAATACCAATTTCAGGCTTTATCTACTGCTGAAGAACATTGGCAGGAAGTAGATGGATTATCATCGTTGCCCTCCGGTTATGGTCGAATAGGCAGAATTTCACCAATCATTCATGAGCGAGTTTATAATTTAGCATTAACTAGGCATGAAGAAGCAAAGAGTAATTGGAAAAAATTCAAATGGAATGTAATTAAGAGTCACGAGTTGGTTTCCCCTGATGCAGCCCCCTATGGATTAATTCATGATACCTTGTCTGCGCGAATTTTTCCGTCAAAAGCATGTGCGTCATTAGCGCAAGCTTGTAGTTTTATGGGTGTAGAATTTCGCGAAAATACATATGTATCTAATTTTGACACAGGGGTAATATCTGGCCCGTGGGGTAATGAAACTGCGTCTTCTATCATTATAGCGACAGGATACGAGGGGTTTGACTCATTAGAAAAATTCTTCCCAACTTCTATGGGATCGGGAGTTAAAGGGCAGGCAGCATTGATGAATATAAGTTTAGGAGATGCGCCTCAAATTTATGCAAACGGTGTATATGTTGTTCCTCATTATGATGGCACAACAGCCATAGGTTCTACTTCAGAAAATAAATGGACAGAGCCCCACGATACTGATGTCCAACTTGATGAATTGATTGAGCGTGCTCGGATAATATGTCCAAAAATTAAAAATGCTAAATTAATTACAAAATGGGCAGGAGTAAGACCAAAAGCGCGTAGACGAGAGCCATTAATTGGAAAGGTCCCAATGGCAGATGGTATCTTTTTAGCGATGGGTGGATTTAAAATTGGATTTGGTATTGCCCACAAAATCGGCCTTTCATTAGCAGATTTAATTGAAAATAAACCAAATGATTTACCCAAAAGCTATACTATAGAACATCATTTGGAGAAGAATTAATACTCTACTCCAATTTGTGCTTTTATTCCTGCTCTAAAGGGATGTTTTAATAATTCCATTTCAGTAACTAAATCTGCAATTTCTATTAAATCATCTTTTGCGTTACGCCCAGTGATAACAACATGCGTCATCTCTGGTTTTTCTTCTACTAAAAATGTAACAACCTCGTTTATGTCAACATAATCATATCTTATAGCAATATTTAATTCATCAAGAAGAACCATTGAGTTGGAAGGATCGCGAATTAGATCCTTTGCTTTTGCCCAGGCTGCTTGAGCCATTTCAGTATCGCGAGTTTTATCTTGTGTTTCCCATGTGAAACCTTCTCCCATTGTATGAAAAGAGCAAATATCAGTAAATCGATCGAGTATCATATCGCGTTCACCAGTTGACATGCCGCCTTTGATGAATTGTACGACTGCTGATTGCATTCCGTGTGCAATATGTCGGAATATCATTCCAAAAGCGGCTGTGGATTTACCTTTTCCTTTCCCAGTATGAACGATAATTAAACCTTTTTTATCGGTCTTGGTTGCCATGATTTTGTCACGGGCAGCTTTTTTTTTGGCCATTTTCATTGCGTGTCGCTCAGTGTCTTCTGACATTTTATCACCTTTCAAATTGATAATAATTTCTATTTTGGCAGTTTATGCCTAGTATGCAATATTGCTAATCTATCACATTTTTTTAGTATTAGACTTTAAAATATTCTCTATTCTAATATGTACAGAGTTTGATCTAGGTATCCACATTTTGCGATCTATAGCTTCTTTGAATCGTTCTGCCATTTCTAATAGAGCTGAAGGATTATGTTCATGGATAAACGTTTTCGTTTCTTCATCTCCTATGAAAGCAGCCTCTATCATATCAAAATGGTGATTTTGTACTGCGCCCGTAGTAGCAGAAAATGCAAATAAATAGTCTAATGTTGCAGCCATTTCAAAAGCGCCTTTATATCCGTGTCTTTTTACGCCTTCTATCCATTTTGGGTTCACCACTCTACTATGCATTACTCGACCGATCTCTTCATCTAATGTTCTGATTATAGGACGCTCAGGCCTCGAATGGTCATTATGATAAATTGGTCGATCACGCCCTTGTATAGTTGAAATTGCAGCTGCAGCACCACCTTCAAACTGATAGTAATCATCACTGTCTAAAATATCATGTTCTCGATTGTCTTGGTTCTGTACGACTGCATCTACTTGGCTTAGTCTTGTTTCTAGTGCTTTTCTTGCTGGTTTACCCTGTGAGTTTTTTCCATATGCATAAGATCCCCACTCGAGATAGCTTTCTGCTAAGTCAGCTTTATTTGACCAAAGTTTTTCATCAATCATAGCTTGCAAGCCAGCGCCATATGAGCCAGGTTTAGAACCAAATACACGATATGCACTATCTTCTGGGCCTTCAATCTTAAATTTATGCGCGGCTGGATTTAAGTTTGCTGGTTCATCTAATTTCATAATTGCGCGTGCTGCACTATCAACTAAGGCCATTTGTTGAGGAAACGCATCACGAAAGAAACCAGACACGCGCAAAGTAACGTCAACTCTTGGTCTGTCTAAAACAGTGGTGGGCATTATTTCGAAGCCAACAACCCTCCGGTTGGAAGAATCCCATTTTGGTTTAACACCCATTAGTGCTAATGCTTGTGCGATATCATCACCCCCAGTTCGCATATTTGCCGTCCCCCAAGCGGTTAACAATATAGTTTTGGGCCAGTCTCCGTGATCTTGAAGATGTTTTTCAATTAACAAATTTGCAGACTTCCATCCCAAAGCCCATGCTGTGGGAGTAGGTATTGCTCGACTATCAACTGAGAAGAAATTACGTCCTGTTGGTAATACATCTAACCTACCTCTAGTAGGGGCGCCTGAAGGAGCAGGAGCTATAAAAAGGCCATTCAATGTATCAATTAGCCCTTTTCTTTCATTGAAGCCACAGATTGCAACAATTGGGCGTATAATATTTTGTATCGTGTTCAAAACAATTTTCGTTCTGGGCCAATTCCCAGGACTTGTTCCATCGAGTAATTTAATCGCTAGCAATTCTATTCGTTCAATTGCATCCCCATTTGTTCGCCATACATCTTCACAAATATCATGCAAAATTTTTGGTTTGTTTCCATTGTAAATTTGTCCCAAGGAACAATCTAATGGATCAAAATTCATTTCTAAATCGATTGCTAATGCTCTTTGTAAGCTTGCATTTTCTCCTTTTCCGTTCCCTCTGGGAACACGCGCTAAAGCAATAGATAAATCTCTTTCTAAGCGACCTGTTGGTGAAGTTCCAAAAATGTGTAAGCCATCACGTATTTGTGCTTCTTTTAGTTCACACAGGTACTCATCCAGCTTTGCCAAATCATTTTCTTGATTTTCACCGGCCATCCCAGCATCTAAGTCTATACCTGTTGCTGATGTAAGAGATAAAATTGCATCCTTTAAAAACTTAAGTCTTCTTGGGTCGATGCCAGCAGCTTCGTAGTATTCATCAACTAGTGTTTCAAGTTCTCTTAATGGGCCGTATGTTTCAGCACGGGTTAGGGGTGGCGTTAAATGATCAACAATCACTGCAGATATGCGACGTTTTGCTTGGGTGCCTTCACCTGGATCATTTACTATGAAAGGATATGCATTAGGTGTTGGGCCAATTATAACCTCTGGCCAGCATTCATTTGAAAGTGCAATTGCTTTACCTGGCAACCATTCAAGGTTACCGTGTTTGCCCATATGTACTAATGCATTAGTTTTAAATGAAAATCGTAGCCAAAAATAAAAAGCTAAATAATTATGAGGTGGTATTAAGTCAGGAGAATGGTAAGTTTCCTTTGGATTAATATTATATCCACGTGCGGGTTGAATTCCAACGCAAATATTACCAAATTCAAATATAGATAAGGCAAACCCATTGTTTCCAAAAAATGGGTCGTCTTCAGCTTTACCCCATCGAGCTTCGATTTTGTCGCGAACATTGAGGGGAAGTTTTTTATAATGATTTAAATAATCTTCATGAGGCATTATTTTGCCACCAGACCTTATTGCCCGGTCAGTCAGCCAATTTGTTGGTCCATTCATAATTTTTTTCATTAATTCGTCTGATGAATTGGGTAAATCTTTAGTATGATACCCTTCATGTTTTAACATTTTCATCATATCTACTGTGGCTTGTGGGGTGTCTAAACCAACCCCATTCGCTAAACGACCATCTTTGTTTGGGTAATTTGCAAGAATTAACGAGACCTTTTTAGTTTTTGCATTTGTGTGACGAAGGTTTACCCAATTTTTGGTTAAATCTGCCACATATTCGATTCGATCACCTCGAGCGCGATAACTTCCTATTGGGCATTGAGTTTTTTCATCAAAGAAAGCCTCGCCTTTAAAAGATATAGCTCGAGTAAGCACCCTTCCATCAACTTCAGGAAGAGCTACATTCATTGCTATATCTCGAGCGTTTAACCCATTTAATTCATTTTCCCATACTGTTTCTGAAGAGCTTGAAAAAACCACTTGGAATACTGGTGCGCGTTGAGTTGCTTCCATAATTAATGGGTTTATAGCGCCAGAATTTTCTACACTTTGTTCCGGAGAGCCAACTGCAAAGCTAGTACAATTTAATATTACATCAGGGGGAGCTAAATTAAATAAGCTTTCTAGAGTTGCGACTGACAACGGATCCTTCAGTGATGCCACAAAAATTGGCATAGGATTTAATCCACGTTTAAGAAGTGCTTTAATCATTCTATTTATTGGATGTAAGCCAGCACCCTGTACTAAAGCTCTGTAGAATATGATTGGTACAACACCCGCATTACCAAGCCATTCTCTTTGTATTTCATGCATGTCTGTAATGCCTGTTCCAGGCCAATATAGACCGGCTTTCAAAAGAGGTTTTGCAGGTTCTGGTTTGTCACTATTTTGTAAGATGGCATTAATATATAATAAAAAGTTTCGAGAGTTTTCTAATCCTCCTTCAACCATATATGCCCATAGCGCTTCCCAATCTTTTCTAATGATTGTAGAAAATTCCCATAGCTCTTCATCAGGTTTATCATCTCCTGGTAGAGCAATAAATTTAATACCAGCTGCACCTAATCGCGCGGCGTACTGTTCAATGCCATATTTCCAGTATCCCGTTCCGCCTAAAATCCGTGCAATAACAATTTTTGATTTTGAAGCACAAGCATCAATATGTAAATCAACTGACATTGGATGTGATAAGTGTGTTAAATTTGCTAGTCGTAAACTAGTGTTTGAGTTTAAATCAGTATGAGCTTCTGAAAGAGCAGCTAGTTCTGTATCTGCAGCTGAAATATATATAATATCAGCAGGTGTCTGACCCAAATCAATAGCTTCTGATCCGTCATCAATTTGACCCGGAGTTGCTGCTAATAAATGCATAAATTTACCTGTTCAATATTTTTTCAGTAGACTCAATGATGATCGCTTAATGCTGTTTTTATGGCATTTTGATCTAAACCAGATTGCCCAATCACAACTAATTTAGTAGCACGCAAGTCAGTTCCAAATGGCTGGTCATAGTAAGTGTCAATGCGGGGGCCTACTGCTTGGATAGTCATGCGCATTGGTTTATCTTTAACAGCAATGAAGCCTTTAAGTCGTAAAATGTCATGTTCTTTTATAATAGATATAATTTTATCTATAAATAATTCTTCATGCACTATTTCACCAAAACTAAATACAAAACTTTCAAAATCATCATGATCATGTTCATGATGAACGTGGTCTCCGTTTTCGTCATGTTCATGATGATGATGTAATTCATGGCGTGATTTCATATCACTTTCCGCCGCAACGCCTTGCCCCAAAAGCACATCAATTGGTAAAGCTCCGTTGGTTGATTTTATGACTTGTACGCCTGTACGACTGTTTTCTTTTAATGTTTGTGTAAGCTCAACGGTTTCTTCGCTTGTTAATAGATCAGCTTTATTAATGATGATCATATCTGCACATGCAATTTGATCTTCATACAACTCTGATAATGGTGTTTCGTGATCGAGGTTTTCATCTAGTTTTCGTTGATTATCTACTGCTTCGATATCATGAGCAAATCTACCCTCTTGTACTGCTTTCCCATCAACTACAGTTATAACGCCATCTACAGTAACTTTCGTTGATATTTCAGGCCAGTTAAATGCGCGAATTAACGGCTGTGGAAGTGCTAGTCCAGAAGTTTCAATGACGATATGATCAGGTTTATTATCACGCTCTAGTAACGATTTTATAGTCGGAATAAAATCATCTGCAACTGTGCAACAAATACATCCATTTGAAAGTTCCATAATGTCGTCGGGTGTGCAGGTATCGTCACCACATCCTTTAAGAATATCCCCATCTACCCCTAAATCACCAAACTCATTTATTATAAGTGCAATGCGCTTTCCATGCGCATTTTGGAGCATGTGACGTATTAGCGTTGTTTTTCCTGCGCCTAGGAAACCTGTCACCACAGTAGCTGGTATTTTTTGTAACATTATTTGATGTGCCTCTATATATTAGAACGGCCAAGCATCGCTCAGCCGTTGTGAATATCATTTTGAATTTAATTTAAACCTAGCGAGCTAAAAATTGCACCCTCAATGCCCTCAAGAGCAAGGAACACGCCCATACCAGCAACAAATGCACCAGACATGCGAGTAGGGATTGCAGATGCTTCAGTAGCTTTCCAAGATTTAATTGCTACGAAACCAGTACCTATAGAAATCAAATATTGGGTAATTCCAAGTCCAAGTAAATAACCAATAAGTACTAAACTCCCGATTGTAATTTCTTGCCCAGCAATAGATGCCCCAAAAGCAGAACCATGGAATATTCCAGTAATTGCATACAAACTTAATGTATTGAGATTTGAGAGCTTTTGCCCAGTTGCTACAATACCGCCAAGAAGTAGTAATGAGATTACGATCATGCTTTCTGTTGCAGGAATTACTAGGCCAAAAGACGATGCCAGAGTCCCAAGCAGCATTGCAGTAATGAATGCTAGTGGAGCTAGCATACGATGACCCGTATATATTGCAGATATGCCAATTAAGGCTATAAAAAATAAATGGTCAAAACCAAGAATTGGGTGGCCTACTCCAGATAGTAAGCCCTGCGTAAAAGTTTCCATTGGTGCGCCTGCCAATGGATGATGTGCGAAAGCTGGTCCGGCTAAGGTAAGTGCTGTTAAGCTTGATATAATTTTTTTCATTTGTGTCCCCAAAAAAGTAAATATTGGGAGTGCAGATGCGATGGAGCCAATGGCCTTTACCATCACGGAACACCCCGTCCGATAGTGTGGTCGGCGATAACGCCGTTGCAAGGCTGGTTTCCTGACTCACGGATAGATCGTTTTGCCCGCCTTCCCAGTTTTCACCAGTGGCTTTGGGCTTCACTCTCCGCACACAGTCGCGGGGGCGGTTGCAGCTTTAGGCCCCATTCGGGTAGTCCCTGTCTACATTCCCATTTGATCCCCAGCCATTTATTATGACTTTAATGGGGAACCATGCAAAAACCTGTTTGCCTTTAAGTCGAGGGTTGCGCAAGTGTAATTCCGACAAGTCAGTAAGTTATCACGGCATGGAATATCATTGTGCTAATATATTATGCAATATATTGTGGATAACTCAGTTGTGACCTCTAAATGAGGGGTTTTTGTGTTGACACATTGGTCTCAAAATTGAGAATTAATTAAATAAGAATCAAGGGCAGCTTTGTGCAATTTAGTAAGCTAAGATTAACAGGTTTCAAAAGTTTTGTGGATCCCACAGAATTAATTATAGCAGATGGCTTGACTGGTGTGGTTGGACCAAATGGTTGTGGAAAATCAAATCTTTTAGAAGCACTGCGATGGGTGATGGGAGAAAATCGACCCAAAGCAATGCGTGGTGGGGGTATGGAAGATGTAATTTTTGCAGGTGCATCTTCGCGACCTGCAAGAAACTATGCCGAAGTTTCATTATTAATTGACAACACGCAACGTCTCGCACCTGCATCTTTTAATACTCAAGATGTTCTAGAAATTATTCGTAGAATAACACGAGATGTAGGATCTGCATATAAAACGAATGGTAAGGATTCTAGAGCAAAAGATGTGCAAATGCTTTTTGCTGATGCATCTACTGGTGCGCATTCACCTGCTCTGGTACGACAAGGTCAAATTTCTGAACTTATTAATGCTAAACCAAAGGCGCGAAGAAGAGTTCTGGAAGAAGCAGCTGGGATCTCTGGATTATATCAACGCCGTCATGAAGCTGAGCTAAAACTTAGGGGATCAGAAACTAATTTAAACCGTGTAAACGATGTTGTTGAGCAACTTGATGCTCAACTAGGTTCACTCGCTCGCCAAGCTAGACAAGCTAAACGTTACAGAGAAATAGGTAATGAGCTTAGACATTCAGAAGGTTTATTGCTTTATAGACGCTGGCGAGAAGCTGACATCGCAAGACAAAAAGCGTCTGAAGAATTAGCTGATGCTACAAAATTTGCCGCTAATGCACAAACAGAAGCTTCACAGTTATTAAGAGCTCGTGAGACATATGAAGATAAGGTGCCCCCGTTGCGAGAGGAGGAGGCAATTTCATCTGCAATCGTTCAACGCTTTAATGTTCAACGAGATACATTGGCTGATGAGGAAAATCGTGCACGTGGTCAAATTGAAACCTTAAAGTCTCGAATTGAACAACTTGGTAATGACATAAGCCGTGAATCAGGATTAAATAAAGACGCGGAAGAAACAATTGCAGGGTTAGACTGGGAACAGGAACAAATTGAAAAAGCTTCATTAGGACATCAAGATAAACTTAATGATGCAAATGTTGCTGCCCGAGATGCAGCATCTATTCTACAGGATAAAGAGAGTGGACTGGATAAGCACACAGAAGATGCTGCTAGATTGTCAGCACGTCATCAATCCGCTAAACGCCGTCTAGATGAAGCGAAAGCTTTATTAGAAAAACGCCAAACAGATTCTGACTCAGCAGTAAACAGTCTACTATTTGCCGAGCAAGGCTTGGAAGAAGCACAAGATCGATTAAAGCAAGCAATATCAACTCGAGCTCTTACACAAGAAGCTATGTTGAAATCTGAAGCAAAATTGCTAGAAATTGAAGAAAATAGAATTACAACCCAGACAAAGGATAGTGATGCAAGATCTGAATTATCTGAAGCAGAAGGTGAAACAAACGCATTAAGAGCTGAGGTTTCTGCTTTAGAGAGGGTTATTGCCCGTGATAGTGCAGATGGTAAACAATTAATAGATTCTGTTTCAGCCAAAAAAGGTTATGAAGCTGCTTTAGGTGCCGCATTAGCAGACGATTTAAAGATGCCAATAATAGAAGATATTGGTCTTTCAGGTTGGTCTCAAATGCCTGATTATGCTAATATTACTGAGCTTCCTTCGAATTGTGAAAAATTATCAATTTATGTTGACGCACCACCCACACTTTCTCGTCGATTAAGCCAAATAGGTATAGTGCTTCAGGGCGAAGGATCGCGTTTGCAAGCAGATCTACTACCAGGACAAAGACTAGTTTCTATTGAAGGTGATCTATGGAGATGGGATGGCTTTAGGCAGAGTGGAAATGACGCACCATCTGCTGCGGCATTACGACTTCAACAAAAAAATCGTTTAGAAGAATTGCGAACAGTGCTTGAGTCAGCAACGCTACGTTTGAAAAAATCTCAAGAAATTTTTGAACAAATTCACCAAGAATTAAAAAATATAGTCCAAGCAGATCAAGATGCGCGTGTAGAACGCAAATCTGCTGATGAGATGGCTACTAATGCAAGTCGTCAGATGTCTAAAGCTGAAGCTGATTGTGATATGCTTGCAGGTAAAGTGGAGGCTTTGAAATTAGCAAAAACAAGATTAGAAGAAGAAACGTATTCTGCTTCAGACGATTTTAGAGATGCTACTAGTGCTATATCAAATCTGGGTGATTTGGAAGTAGCTCGAGATTTGCTGGAGACAATTAAAGTTGCAGTTGAAGCTGCGCGAATGACAATGATGACAAAACGGTCAATGTTTGATGAAATTCGCAGAGAAGGTGAGTTGCGCACAAAAAGGCGTCAAGAAATTACACAAGAAGTTTCTGGATGGCGGCATAGATTAGTAACTGCGGAAAAACGTATTTTTGAACTTGATGAACGTAAAAACGAATCTGAATCAGAGCTCAAATTAGCATCTTCAGCTCCAGAAGAAATACATGCCAAACGTGATGAGTTGTCAAAATCAATTGAAGCAGCAAATGAGCGCTTGAAGGTTGCCTCAGATAATTTGGCAGCTGGTGAAAGTGAATTACGCAAAGCAGAGCAAGCAGAACGTGATGCTGAAAAGCGTGCATCTGAAAGTAGAGAAAAGCGTGCTCGGGCCGATGCAGTTTCGGAAGCATCAGTTATTCAAGTTTCTAATGCATCAGACAGAATACGTGAAGATTTGGATATAAATCCTGAAAGATTACTTGAAACATTAGATGCAGATCCAGATAAAATTCCACCAGCTGATCGTATTGAGGCTGATGTTATTCGCTTAAGGCGTCAAAGAGATGCTTTGGGAGCTGTAAATCTTCGAGCTGAGGAAGACGCAAAAGAAGTTAATGAAGAAAGAGATAATCTAGTCATTGAAAAAAATGATCTTGAAGAAGCTATTAAGGAACTTCGAGTTGGGATATCTAGTTTAAATAAGGAAGGCCGAGAAAGACTACTAGCGGCATTTGATGAGGTAAACATTAATTTCTCACGTTTATTCAGAACTTTATTTGGTGGTGGGGAGGCTAATTTAGTACTTGTTGAAAGTGACGATCCACTTGAAGCAGGTCTGGAGATAATGTGTCAACCACCAGGGAAAAAACTTTCTACTCTTTCGCTGCTTTCTGGAGGCGAACAAACCTTAACTGCACTAGCATTGATATTTGCTGTGTTTTTAGCAAACCCTGCACCAATTTGTGTTCTTGATGAAGTAGATGCACCTCTTGATGATGCTAATGTAAATCGATTTTGTGATATGTTGGATGACATGACTAGTCAAACGGACACTCGATTTTTGATTATTACACACCATGCAGTTACTATGGCTCGTATGGACAGATTGTTTGGAGTTACGATGGCTGAGCAAGGTGTTAGTCAATTAGTTTCAGTAGATCTTTCTGCTGCAGAAAAATTAATCGACTAATTAGTTTTTGATGTTTTATGGCTTCTAGAAAGTTTAATGAACAATAGAAGCCATAAGTTACCAATTAAAGCGTCCATCCTGCGATATGTTTAATTTCGCAAAAATCTTCAATGCCCCATTTTCCACCTTCACGACCATTTCCTGACTGTTTATAGCCCCCGAATGGTGAAGGACCTGCGCCACCATCTCCATTAATTCTTATCATGCCTGCTCGCATTGCACATGCAGCGCGCTTCGCTTTATCAGGATCTTGTGTTTGCACATAATTGGTTAACCCATAATCTGTGTCATTAGCTAGCTCATATGCTTGAGCCTCATTATCAAATGGCATCATTACAAGGACTGGTCCAAAAATTTCATCTCTTCCAACTGTCATATCGTTTGTGACATCAGCAAAAACTGTTGGACGAACAAAATAGCCTTTATTCATTCCTTCGGGCCGACCTAAACCACCAGCTACCAATCGTGCACCTTCTTTAATGCCTGCATCAATCATATTTTGCACTTTATCGTAATGTGGTCCTGAAGACATCGCTCCCATATGTGGGCCTTCAATTGCTGGGTCGCCAACAGTATGATTTTGTGCAACTGCAGTAGCAATCTCCACCGCTTCTTCATAATATGAACGTTCTACTAGCATTCTGGTTGGAGCATTACAGCTTTGGCCTGAATTATTGAAAACGTGCATAGTTCCACGCTTTACGGCTTTATCATCAGCATCAGCAAATACTATGTTCGCACCTTTGCCGCCAAGCTCTAGTGTCACCCGCTTTACAGTGTCCGAGGCAGCTTTAGAAATAAGAGCACCTGCTCTTGTAGAGCCTGTAAATGATATCATATCTATGTCTTGATGACATGACATTTGTGAACCAACACCAACGCCATCACCATTTAACATGTTGTAAACACCCGCTGGTACACCAGCATCATGCATAATTTCTGAGAATACATAAGCAGACAATGGAGAAACTTCTGAAGGTTTTAATATGCAAGTAGAGCCAGCTGCTATTGCAGGAATTACTTTCAAAAAGATTTGGTTCATTGGCCAGTTCCATGGGGTAATTAGTCCGGCTACTCCGATTGGTTCTTTAATGATTTTTTCTGATGGAAAGCCTTCAATGCTTTCTTCAAATTCGAATGCTTCTAGTGAGTCGATGAATTTTTGAATGTGGCCTGTTCCACAACCAACCTGTTGGATGCGTGATAGTGTTATGGGCGCACCCATTTCCATAGTGGTTGCTTGAGCAATATCTTCTTCGCGTTTAGCATATTCTGATTGAATAGATTTCAATAATGCTATTCTTTCAGATTTTGGTGAATGTTGCCAAGATTTAAAAGCGTTACGTGCTGCACTTACAGCAGCATCTGTATCTGCTTGATCACCTAATGAAATAACAGCAAATGCTTCTTCAGTTGCAGGGTTAATTATCTCAAAGTCATTTGCTTTAGCTGGATTAACCCACTTACCATTTATATAAAATTGGCGTCTGTCTAACATGTTTCACCTGTTTAGTTTCTATATAAGATAAATGGCATTGGTTTATTCAAATGGCAAGTTTGAACGCGACCTAAAAATGTAACTATTTCGACATTTTGTAATTTAATGCTGTATTCTTGCGTTAATTATGTGTTTTTAACAGCTGCTATTATACATATTTCTACAAGTATTTGTTCGCGAGCCATATTTGCTTCAACACACGCTCTGGCGGGCTTTTCATGAGGCCCAATCCATTCATTCCAAGCTTCGTTCATTAATGCAAAATCGGCCATGGAGCGAATGAATATTGTTGTTGATAAAATATTATCTCGATCTGAACCTGCTTCTAGAAGCAAAGCATCAATTTTTTTAAGACAGTCTTGAGTTTGACTTTTGATACCAACTGTTACATCATTTGCAACCTGGCCGGAGAAGTATATTGTTCCATTATGGATGTTAATTTTACTCATCCGTTCACTGGAATGTTTTCTTATTATAGACATTTAATTCTCCAATTTGAATTCAATTGTAATTGCTCTTTTATATTTTGTTTCGACAAAGAAAAAGGCCTCGTTTTCACGAGGCCTAAATATTATTATTGATTATATAAAGTTTTTAAAAGTTTAATTATCTTTTTCAACAGTGATTTCTTCACCAGTTTCTTGATCGATTACTTTCATCGATAAGCGAACTTTACCTCTATCATCAAAGCCCATTAGCTTAACTTTTACTTTTTGGCCTTCTTTCACAAGATCACTTGGATGATTTACACGCTCATTTGCCATTTGAGATACATGAACTAAACCATCCCGTTTGCCAAAGAAGTTTACAAATGCTCCAAAGTCCATAACTTTCACAACTGTACCGGTATATACAACACCAACTTCAGGTTCTGCTGCAATTTCCATGATCATTTCTTTGGCTTTTTCTATCTGCTCACCGTTGCTGGATGCAATTTTGATAACACCTTCGTCATCAATATTAACTTTTGCACCAGAAACTTCACAAATTTCACGGATAACTTTACCACCTGAGCCAATAACTTCACGAATTTTTTCAGGGTTTATTTTAATTGTTTCAATGCGTGGAGCATGTTCGCTAAATGAACCTGCTTCAGTCAAAGCATTGGCCATTTCGCCTAGGATGTGTAAACGACCATCTTTAGCTTGTTCCATTGCTTTTTCCATGATTTCTGGAGTAATACCTGCTACTTTAATATCCATTTGCAATGAAGTTATGCCATTTTCAGTACCTGCTACTTTAAAGTCCATATCACCTAAATGGTCCTCGTCTCCAAGGATATCAGTTAAAACAGCATATTCACCACTATCTTGTAATATCAGACCCATAGCTACGCCAGCGACTGGCGCACGAAGTGGGACACCTGCGTCCATCATTGATAATGATCCACCACAAACAGAAGCCATAGATGATGAGCCATTAGATTCTGTAATTTCTGATACCATTCTAATTGTATAAGGAAATTCAGTTACTGGTGGTAAAACCGCTTGAAGAGCTCGCCAAGCTAGTTTTCCGTGCCCAATTTCTCTTCGCCCTGGTCCCATCATTCGACCACATTCACCTACTGAATATGGAGGGAAATTATAGTGCAACAGGAAATTCGACCGATATGTTCCACTTAGAGCATCAATCATTTGTTCATCATCACCAGTACCTAAAGTTGTAACTGCTAACGCCTGTGTTTCGCCACGAGTAAAAAGTGCTGATCCATGTGTTCGAGGAAGAACAGCTGTTTCAGAAACAATTGGGCGTACTGTTGATAAGTCTCTACCGTCAATTCTTTTACCAGTTTTAACAATATCGCCGCGGACAACTTCTGACTCGAGTTTTTTCAAACAAGTTCCAAAGTTTGCATCAGATACTTGTTCTTCGGACAATGCATCAATTATTAAATCTTTTGCTGCTGCTACTGCACTAGTACGTTCTTGTTTATCAGTAAGTGCATAAGCAGAACGAATACTATCTTCACCTGATGCTTTAACTGCTGAATATAGTTCTGAATAGTCTGGTGATTGATAATCAAAAGGCTCATTTGCTGCATCTTCAGCCATATCGATTATCATATCGATGACGGGTTGTATTTGTTCATGAGCAAAGTTAATTGCGCCAAGCATTTCTTCCTCAGTCAATTCATATGCTTCTGATTCAACCATCATCACTGCATCTTTTGTACCAGCAACAACTAGATCAAGACGTTGATCAGGATTGTTCTTAAGCTCGTGCATATCATCACAAGTTGGGTTTAGAACATATTGACCACCTTCAAAGCCAACACGACAATTACCAATTGGGCCCATAAATGGTGCACCAGATAAAGTTAATGCAGCTGATGCTGCAATCATTGCTACCATATCAGGATCATTAACTAGATCATGTGATAAAACTGTTAATGTAATTTGAACTTCGTGTTTGAAGCCTGGAATAAATAATGGACGTATTGGACGATCAATTAAACGTGCTGTTAATGTCTCTTTTTCAGTTGGTCGTGCTTCTCTCTTGAAGAAACCACCAGGAATTTTGCCTGCAGCATAATATTTTTCTTGATAATTTACTGTAAGTGGAAAGAAGGATTGGCCTTCTTTTTCTTTTTTTGCAAAACAAACTGCAGCTAATACCGAAGTTTCGCCGTATGTTGCGATTACTGTGCTATCTGCTTGTCGTGCAATTTTACCAGTTTCTAATGTGAGCGTTTCTTCGCCCCATTTGATGGATTTTTTTACTTCATTAAACATTTATTTTCCTATCGTGGAGTAATCTTCGGCCCTCCGAAGTCTCCTTTTAAAAGGTGGCCCTATTGCCACCGACCTGCACCCTTTTGACATATGCATAGGTCAATGCATAAGTTTTCAGATACGCGGGCGTATATACTTTAAATATGAATATGTGAAGGGGGTAAGGGCTATTGCCAGTTATTAAAAAGCCCACACATATCTGGGTGGGCTTTTTAATTATTTTAAAATCAACCTTATCGGCGAATTTCTAATCTTTTTATTAGATCTTGGTAACGAGCTTCGTTTTTTCCGCGTGTGTAATCTAATAATTTACGACGCAAAGCAACCATTTTCAAAAGGCCACGGCGTGAGTGGTTATCTTTCTTATTAGTTTTGAAGTGTTCCGTGAGAGTTTTAATCCGTGATGTTAGGATTGCAACTTGTACCTCTGGTGAGCCAGTATCACCTTCTTTGACCGCATATTCTTTGATTAAACGGGCTTTTTCTTCGGCAGTAATCGACATCGGGGTCTCCTTTGTTAAAGTTAATGGCTCATGCCGGGATATCGTCCAGCAAGGCCCATGGAGTATCTGTTTTGCAGATAATCAGTCCTATAGAGTTGATTCTTATAAAGTTAAAGTACAAAATTATTTTGTTTTTTGGTAAATTAAAGCAATGAGATTGGATGTAAATAATGTTATCAGTACAATCAGGCCTCCTATCAATGCCCAAGTACCTGGATATTCACCTATAACTAGCCAAATTAGAATTGGTGCAAGAATACTTTCACCTAAGATTAGAAGTGCGACCTCTGCACTAGGAATATATCTAGGGCCAAGTACAATTAAACATGTTGATGCAGCGATCAATAGATTATGAAACAATGCATATTGAGCATCCAAGCCTTCAAAAATAAATGGACTTGCCCAAGGTAAAAATACAATTCCACTCATAAATAGAGCGAATGGTGTAACTGGAATCATTGATTTAGCTTTTGATTTGCGGGCATATGTTAAGGCTATTCCATAACTTGCAGCGCAACCTACTGCACATAAATCACCATAAATTGATGTAGATTTGTCTTGAGAGGAGCCGTATGAAATTAAAAGCACTCCTGTTAATGCAAATATAATAGTCCATAGCATACGTTTTGATATTTTTTCATTTAATATAACCCGACTAGAAACAGCAGAAAATATTGGCATTGATGCTAGTATAAATACAGTATTTGAAACTGCTGTCATGCTAACTGATAAAGCAAATAAAGGGCCACTAATAGCTAGCAAGCATGCAAAAATGATAGAATTTTTCCCTATATTACGGTATATATTGAAAATATTTAAGCCATGATAAATGCATAATCCGAGCAATATAAAAGACCCAGATATAAAGCTACGCCAAACAATAATTGTATAAATGTCTGCGTTAAGTAATCGGATAAAAAGACTATCTGGAATAATAAATAAAACAGCAAAAATAGTTATTATTAAACCCTTTGAATGATTTGTCATGTTTCAAGCCAAATTATAGGGTTTATTTTGTAACTTATATATAATGGATGCTTTGGGTGACCATCTTTGGATAAACCAAGGTGCGTTAAGATAAAGTTTTTAGCCCTCAAAAGGTCTTCAATTTTTTTGCCACGATTAAGATGAGTACCATTAGTACCCCACGCACATACAATATCATTACTCCAATTAGCGCTTTTTATAATAATTTTGTCATTATCTGGGCCAATAGGATCTTTTTGTAGTCGCATAATCTTAGGATCAGTTGATCTGTAAGCAAAGATATTACATACTTTAAACGCACCATAGCCTAATGTTTTAGCCCGCCTCTCGCACCGCTCAACTGTTGGATCATTTTGAATCTCTGTTGCAGTGGATGGATTTAACATAATAAATAAAACTTTTTTCTCACTTTTATTCCATGAGCGTGTCAATGAGTATCTATATGACTCGCAATTAGAATAAACTGCAGTTGATTTTGTAAGTTCTTTTTTGTGACTGCGAGTTATCATTTTGGATTGCCAAGATAAATATTGAGAAGTTTATATATAGTTTTCTAATTTAAAAGTTATTTTACGGATATTATTTTTCAACGAATACACGACTTGGATGAATGGTGCCTGCTTTATAAATGCCTATTGCTAAGGGTTCCCCGTTGCAAGAGACCCAAGCTTCATCACCGTAATCTAAATCAGAAGTTAAAACCATGGCAGGATTTCCATTCCTTAATTTTATCATTTCTTCTGGTTTACATTTAAGCTCAGGTAATTCGGATAGACCTAGTTCAATTGGGTGTAAGTAATCTTCTAATTCTGGGCTTTTAGCCAACTGTTCTACTAGTTTAAAATCAATTGCATCATTTACATCTAATGAACATGACCAAATACGCCGAAGGGATTTTACATATGCAAAACATTTTAATAATTCACCTAAATCACGTGCAATAGAACGAACATAACCACCTTTACCGCAAATCAATTTTAACTCTACATGATCGATATCAATTCGTTTTTCAAACTGTAAGTTTTCAACGAATAAATCTCTAGGAGCTAAATCTAAGTCTTCTCCATCCCGGGCTAATTTGTATGCACGATGACCATCAACTTTAACAGCTGAAAATTGAGGAGGAATTTGTTTAATATTTCCAATAAAGGACTTTAAGCTCGCTTGAATCTCACGATCCGTGGGTCTGTTGGCGCTTTTAGCGATTACTTTGCCTTCACTATCATCTGTATTTGTAGCTTCGCCCAGTTTTATTATAAATGTATATGCTTTTATACCAGAAGTTACATATGGTACGGTTTTTGTTGCTTCGCCTAATGCTATGGCTAATAATCCAGTAGCCTCAGGGTCAAGAGTTCCTGCATGGCCAGCTTTTTTTGCGTTTAAAGCCCACTTAACTTTGTTAACGACAGCACTTGAAGTTATCCCAGCTGGTTTATCTATTAATAGCCAACCATCGATGCGGCGTTTACTTGATGTTTTCCCCATCTTATTATTCCTCGTAAGGTCGATTTTAATATCTAAACTTGAATTGATTTATAGATCATCACTAGACTCAACATCTTTTTTGACAATTTCTTGATCAAGCAGTCTTCGAGTTTCATCTAGTTGATCAAAAGTTCTGTCTAATACAAACTTTAGATCAGGAGAATATTTCAGTGAGACTAACTTATTAACTGATCTTCTTATTTCATATTTATTTCTATTAAGAGCATCTATTACAATATTAGCATTCTCACCACCTAAGGGAAGTACATATACAATTGCTAACTTTAGGTCAGGCGTTGACCTTACTTCACCAACAGTGACCGAGACATGTGCTAAATCAGCATCATGTATATCACCTCGTAGAAGAACATCTGATACTGCGCGCCTGAGCATCTCGCCAACTCTAAGTTGTCGTTGAGATGGCCCTTTGGCGGAGAGATCATTTTGCTTTACCATTTCACTGCACTTAATCGTTTTTCAAACTAGTCGCAAGCGGGGGTTTGCAAGTGAGGCAATGCGAGGTAAATGGGTACAGTATAAAAAGGAAATAATTATGAAAAATCTTCCAAAAATTGCTATTGTTGGTGCATCAGGGCGTATGGGGCAAATGTTAATTCAATCAGTTTTAGCTTCCAATAAAGTAAAATTAGCTGGTGTAACTGAACGTGAAGGTCATGATTGGCTTGGTCAAGATTTAGGAGTTTGCATGGGTCGTGCAGAAATTGGGATCAATGTTAGTAATAATCCTATGGAAGTTTTTAAGAATGCTGACGCCGTTATAGACTTTACATCACCTAAAGCGACTATTGAGCATGCTAAATTAGCTGTAAAAGCAGGAATTGTTCATGTAATTGGCACAACTGGAATGGATTCTAGTCACTTGGATAAATTAAAAAATCTTTCAAAAGATATTGTAATTATTCGTGCTGGAAACATGAGTTTAGGTTTAAATTTATTAACATTACTAACAAAAAAAATATCTGCAGCTCTTGATGAAGATTTTGATATTGAGATTGTTGAAAGTCATCATAAGCATAAAGTTGATGCTCCATCTGGTACTGCCTTGATGTTAGGACAAGCTGCTGCAGAAGGTCGTGGAGTAGATTTATCAAATGTAGAGGATCGTGGCCGTGATGGAATCACTGGAGCGCGTAAGAGAGGTGATATTGGATTTCACGCTATAAGAGGTGGAGATGTTGTCGGTGAACATGATGTTATATTTGCTGCAGACGGTGAAAGAATAGTCTTACGTCACCTAGCTACTGACCGCCAAATATTTGTAAGAGGTGCTTTACGTGCCGCTATTTGGGGTCAAGGTAAAGATGCTGGAGAATATGATATGATTGATGTTTTAGGGCTTTAATTTAGCCTTCATGTTTAAAAATCTGAAGCAATACCTTTGCGCTCCCAGTCGCCAAATCGTGTAGGTTCTAAACCCTTTGGGCCACCTAATTCTAAATCAAGTTTAGTTTCTTCTAACTCTTTTTTGCGATTATGCGCTTCTTCAAGGGCGCGATGCGCAGCTGCTTTTATTCGATCTGATTTAGAATTTTTCATACTCTTTTACTCTGTTGTTGTACGTAACCATGTAGTAGTAGTTTTCTAAACTACAATAGAAAGAGACGCAAATGGCCAAACCTGGATTATTTGCCCGTGAAGCTGCTGTACGATTATTACATGCAGTTTTACTAGAGCGCCGATTATTAATTGATATAGTAAATGGTGAAGATAGTTTGCTTATTGACTTAGAGCCAAGTGAAAGGGCTAGAGCACAATCATTGGCTATGACAACTTTGCGTAATTTGGGGCCAATAGATTTTGTGCTTCAAAAATATTTAACTAAACAAACCCCATTTGCGTTGCTAAATATCTTACGTGTTTCCGCTGCTGAAATGTTGGTTGATGGCATAGCTGCTCATGCTGCAGTTGATAGTGCTGTCACGATGGCTAAACGTAGACATAAAACAGCTCATTTAAAAGATCTAGCAAATGCAGTTTTGCGTAAAGTTGCATCTGAAGGAATGGATATTTTTGAAGGACTAGAGCCTCAGGAGTTACCAAAAGCATTTAGATCTCAAATGGCAAAAATTGTAACAAAAGAAGAAATGACTAGTATAGAGCGATCACATCAAGCGGGAGCACCTGTAGATTTAAGTTTCAAAGATATAAAAAAAGCAAACGCATTTATAGAAAATTCTAATGGAATTATGATGCCAAATGGATCTGTTAGATTAAAGCGTGCAGGCCAGATTACTGAAATGAATGGTTTTCTTGACGGTGACTGGTGGGTGCAAGATCTAGCTGCTTCAATACCAGCAAAATGTTTTGGTGATTTGAGCGGTAAAAAAGTTTTAGATCTTTGTGCTGCACCAGGGGGCAAAACGATGCAACTAGCATCAATGGGTGCTACTGTAACTGCACTAGATATCTCTTCAAAGCGGCTCGAGCGTGTGAAACAAAATTTAGAGCGTACGAAGTTAAAAGCAAATTGTATTGCAGCAGATGCATTAAAATGGAAACCTGTTGAACGTTTTGATGCAATTTTACTTGATGCACCTTGCTCTGCTTCAGGTACAATTAGGCGCCATCCTGACTTACCTTTTGCAAAAGAAAATTTTGATTTAGGCGAATTGTTAAAGTTACAACGTGCGTTACTTTTAAAAGCATCAAATTGGTTAGTGCCTGGAGGTATTTTAATATATTCTACCTGTTCAATTTTTTCCGCTGAAGGCGAAGGCCAAGTTCAATGGTTGGCAAAGCAAAATAATGATTTAATTCCCCAAAAAATAGATCCAAAATTAATTGGTTTAAGTGATTATATGGCTAACAAGGATGGCCAAATAAGACTTCGCCCTGATTTCTTTGCTGATCTAGGTGGAATGGATGGGTTTTTCGTAGCAAAATTTACAAATAATAAATAAATTTATTATAAGGGATAACTTTTTTATAATGAGTATTTCTGGCTATAACATAAGAAATTCAATTGCAGTTGGGCGCAGTAAAATTTCTTTTTCAACAAAGTCTTTTGTCTATCAACCTGATCCATATACGATTGGATCTTCTCAACGTGGTGCACAATTAAAGAATGGATTATTTTTGTTCGTGGGGCATTTAATAGAAAGTCCTGATACTTCAATTTGGGATATCAATATTCCTAACTCCAAGTTTGAGAAAGAATTACACGGTTTTTGCTGGCTCGATGATTTAGCGGCAGATGGAAGCAAATTTGCTCGAGATCTGGTAAAAGAATGGTTTTGGGAATGGGTTGATAAATATGGAAACGGTAGTACTTGGACACCTCAATTAACAGGTCGACGTGTGGTACGTATTATCAATCACTCACAATTGATATTATCTAAAGCAAGCGCTCAGCAAAAGAAAATATTTTTTAAGTTGCTTGGTCAACAAACAAATTTTTTATTTTCACGATATAAATCAGAAACATCAAATTTGAAAAGGTTAGAAGCTTTAAATGGTTTGATTTACTGTAGTGGTATTCTGAGGGGGAAAAAATATTTTTTAAATTCGGCGCTTAGAAAAATGTCTCGTGAGGCATCACGCTGTATTGACGCAAATGGTAACGTAAAAACTAGAAACCCTGAAGAATTATTTAATATTTTGGCTATGCTAAGCTGGAGCGCTTCCACCGCTTTAAAAGTAAACAAAGTTGCGTTAAAAAAACACCAAGAAGTGATGGAATTTTTAGCCATCAATATACGATCACTGCGTATTGGAAATGGGGGGTTAGCCCACTTTCATGGAGGTGGGCGTGGTGAAATAGGATATATAGATCAGATATTGTCTGGGATAGTTTTGCCTATTTCAAAGATTAAAATGAACTCAACAGGATATTATAGGATTTTTAAAAATAGGACTGTTCTGATAATGGATGTAGGTGAACAGTTTATGAAGTCTAATTCTAATTTTAGTGCATCATCTTTTGAATTATCTACAGGGTATGAGGAGTTAATTGTTAACTCTGGTCCAGGTGCTTTATTTGGAGACGAGTGGAACAATATAAGTCAAACCTTACATGCTCATAGTGGCGTGTGTGTGGCAAATGTATCTCCATCTAATAGGCGCACAAAACTAATACCAAAAGCAGAATATACTAGTGATTTGAATGCTGAAATAATACTGTCTAGCCATGGTGGATATACTGAGACCCATGGTGTCATCCATAATCGTAAAATAAGAATGTCTTCAGATGGATGCGTGATCTCTGGACTCGATACAATTTGCTCTGAAAGTGCTCATCAACGTGATATTTTTGATAAATGGATAAAATCTAAAAACGAAAACTCAATGCCATTTTCAGCACAATTTCATATTGCCCCAGATGTAGAAATTAAGTGGAATAACGACAATACAAAAATAATCTTAGAAACATTAAAAGGAATTATATGGGTTTTTGAAGTATTAAATGGAGAAATTAGCATTCAGGACAGTGCCTTCATGCAGTTTGGTGAATTAAGCCCACGTGCGGCAAAACAGGTTGTGGTATCTGGTACAGCAATCGACTATCAGGGCAATATTGAATGGAAGCTTACTAAGCATTGAGTTCCAACTTGATGCAAATATATTTTAAAGGATAATAAATGTCTCGTGATCATGTAAAAATTCGTCGTGCTCTTCTGTCCGTTTCAGATAAAACTGGCTTGATTGAATTAGCAACGGCTTTAGATCTTAAAGGTGTTGAATTACTTTCAACCGGTGGGACTGCTAAATCAATACGTGATGCAGGTCTACCTGTTAAAGATGTATCGGATATAACAGGATTTCCCGAAATGATGGATGGCAGAGTTAAAACTTTGCATCCAATGGTACATGGTGGTTTGTTGGCTTTGCGTGATAACAAAGATCACCTTGATGCTATGAATGAACATGGCATTATTGAAATAGATCTTTTAGTAGTAAACTTATACCCTTTTGAAGAAACAGTTTCCAAAGGTGGAGATTACGAAAGTTGCATTGAAAATATAGATATTGGTGGTCCTGCTATGATACGAGCAGCAGCAAAAAATCATGGATTTGTGTCTGTTGTTGTCGATGTTGAAGATTATAATTTGTTAATTCAAGAATTAGATTCTAATGATTGTGCAACAACATTAAAATTTAGGCAAAAACTAGCACAAAATGCATATGCATTGACTGGAGCATATGATGCATCAGTATCTACTTGGATGGCAGAAGAAATTAATGAAAATAAGCCTCGACGTAAAGTTATATCAGGTAAATTCGCTCAAGAAATGCGGTATGGGGAAAACCCGCATCAATCTGCAAGCTTTTATTCAAATGGAAGTGAGCGATTTGGTGTAGCTTCTGCGAAACAACATCAGGGTAAAGAGTTATCTTATAATAATATAAATGACACTGATGCAGCTTTTGAATTAGTATCCGAATTTAATCCTGAAGATGGTCCTGCAGTTGCGATTATAAAGCATGCAAATCCTTGTGGGGTAGCGCAAGGCGTTTCATTAACTGATGCATATAATAAGGCTTTAAACTGTGATCAAACTTCTGCTTTTGGTGGTATAATTGCATTAAATGATACTTTAGATGGGGAAACTGCTGAACAAATTTGTCAAATTTTTACTGAAGTGGTAATTGCACCTAACGCAACAGACGAAGCTAAAGCTATTTTTGCTAATAAAAAAAATCTCCGCCTACTCACAACTCATGGATTGCCCAATGTTACTGAGGTGGGTCAAATATGGCGCCAAGTATCAGGTGGATATCTGATCCAAGATCGCGATAATGGATTAATTAATACTAATAATCTCAAGGTCGTTACAGAACGAGCACCAACAGATAATGAAATTTCTGATATGCTTTTTGCGTGGAAGGTAGCAAAGCATGTTAAATCTAATGCAATTGTTTATGTAAAAGATAATGCAACAGTTGGAATTGGAGCAGGTCAAATGAATCGACTTGATAGTACACGAATAGCCGCTAGAAAATCTAAAGATATGGCTGTTAATATTGGATTAACTGATCCATTAACTATTGGGTCAGTCGTTGCCTCTGATGCGTTTTTTCCATTTTCAGATGGTTTACTTGCTGCAGCAGAAGCTGGCGCTACAGCAATAATACAACCAGGTGGATCTATGCGTGATGATGAGGTTATTGCTGCGGCAAACAATGCTGGGTTAGCAATGGTGTTTACTAATATGCGTCATTTTAAACATTAATATGATAAAATCTGCTTCATATGGCATTATTTTTATTTTGATAGACCAGATAAGTAAGTGGTTTATTTTAGAACAACTTGATTTGGATATTATAGGGTCTTATGATGTTTATAGCCCATTTTTAACATTAAAAATGGGATGGAATACTGGAATAAATTTTGGCTTATTTTCTGAAAGCTATTTTTCTATGCGTTGGATTTTAGTAGCTATTTCTTTAGGAATTTGTTTATTTTTATTGTTCTGGTCTCGTAAACTCAAAGGAAACTTTGCTCCAATTCTAATTGGATTAATTATTGGTGGTGCGGTTGGAAATGTAATAGATCGCGTGAGATTTGGAGCAGTTATTGATTTTTTAAATATGTCATGTTGTGGAATTAATAATCCATATATATTTAATTTAGCGGATATATTTGTTTTTACAGGACTTGTATTTCTACTCGTATTTCTGGAAAGATTCCAGAAATAAGCGTGACGAATTAAAATATTTACGCTAAAAAAGATATATAATTATATAAGTATGTTAATAGATGATTGATAATATAAAAATTAATTTAATTTTAGTTGGAATTATATTGACCGCTTGTACTGGTGGCAATCGAGGACCAGATGAATTTGGAGTATTACCTACAACGCCATTACAATATCCAAAAAATATGTCTCAATTGCCTGAACCAAATTTGCTAGGGCAAAATTTAGCAGATAAACGGCCAATTGATGATGTGATAAATGCATTAGGTGGCAATGCAAGTTTACAAAAAGAATCTAAAATACAAAAAAATGAAGAGCCTCTATTAAAAGAAATTAGTCGATTTGGTATTACTCCTGACATTCGCACAATAACAGCATCTGAGGATGTAGATTTTAGAGAAAAAAATAAGGCTAAAGTTCTTGAAAGACTAGTTGGAGTTAATACATATAAAATTCGTTATAGAAGCCAACGTTTAGATGCAGAAAGAGAATTGGAGCGATTGAATCTTTTGGGTATAAAGACACCTACAGCTCCATCTAGTTAATTTATAGGTTGATACAGTTATAAAAGAAGCAATGTAATATATGCTGTTTGATAAAAAATGGATATAAAAAATCCTACAACAAAAGATAATCGCCGTATTATAAGGCAATTAAGTGATGCTGCTGCAAATCGTATAGCAGCTGGAGAAGTTGTTGAAAGACCGAGTTCTGCGATAAAAGAACTTGTTGAAAATTCTATTGATGCGGGAGCGTCAAGAATTGATATATCTTACAGTGATGGTGGAAAAACACTTATTCGTGTAAAAGATAATGGTCATGGCATTGCTGAAAATCAGTTGATGTTAGCTTTGTCTAGACATGCGACGAGTAAGATCGATGGAACTGATTTATTAAATATACACACATTTGGTTTTCGTGGTGAGGCTTTGCCATCGATGGGTGCAGTTGGGCGTCTTACAATTACAAGCCGTATAGAAAATGTTTCTATGGGTGCAACAATTACAGTTGATGGTGGAGTAATACACCAGGTACGACCTGCACCTTCATCTATTGGAACGATTGTTGAATTAAGGAATCTATTCCATGCGACACCTGCTAGATTGAAATTTTTACGCACTGATCGTGCTGAATCAGGTGCAATATCCGATGTAATTAAGCGCTTAGCAATGTCAGAGCCTTTTATTGGGTTTACGCTTAGAGATATTACATCTGGTGGAAAAGGGCGAATAATATTTCGAGCAGACCCGGAAGCTGGAGATTTATTTGATGCAATGTATGGTCGTCTTAGCAAAATATTAGGTATTGATTTTGCTAAGAATTCTTTCAGGGTAGACGCTGAAAGAGATGGAATGACACTTACTGGGTACGCTAGCTTGCCTACTTATTCACGTGGTTCGTCTGTATCACAATATATTTTTGTAAATGGTCGGCCAGTAAAGGATAAAAGTTTATTATCTGCCTTACGTGCAGCGTATTCTGATTTCTTACATAATGGACGATATCCTCTGGCTGCACTTTTTGTTGAGTGTGATTTTGAACGTGTCGACGTAAATGTGCATCCAGCAAAAGCTGAGGTTCGCTTTAGGGAGCCTGGTATTGTAAGAGGATTAGTTATATCAGCATTGAGGCATGCATTAGCTGAAGAAGGTCATCGAGCTTCTTCGACTGTAGCTGACGCGACCTTAGGTGCATTTAAGAAATCAGAGATATCGAATATTTCTACTAACCTACGAATGAATCAATCTTGGTCAAGGGAAATGCAAAACAATAATCTTGATCAAGTAGGATTCTCTGAACTGCAAAATAATTTTTCAGCACGACAAGCTTCTATTGAAACAAATAATGATCAGATCAGTAATAGGCTTGGTGCAGCAAGGGCGCAAGTTCATGAAAACTACATAATTTCTCAAACAGCTGATGGAATTGTAATTGTTGATCAGCATGCAGCGCACGAACGATTGGTGTATGAAAAATTAAAAAATAAAATGGCTTTAAATGGAGTGTCATCACAAACACTCTTAATACCTGAAATTATAGAGTTATCAGAGCAAGATTCAGCTGTATTAATGGACCTTTCTGCAGATCTTAGTAGATTTGGACTCAGTATAGAAAATTTTGGTGGTAATAGTATTGTTGTTCGTGAAACACCTGCAATATTGGGTGAAGTAAATGCGAAGAGTTTAATTTTAGATATATTGGATGAATTAAAAGATTGGTCAGAATCTAATTTAATCAAAGAAAAACTTGATGCAATCCTGAGTCGTGTAGCATGTCATGGTTCGATCCGATCTGGACGAATTATGAAGGGTGAAGAAATGAATGCACTTTTGCGTGAAATGGAAATTACACCTCACTCAGGGCAGTGTAATCATGGCAGGCCAACATATGTGAAATTAAAATTAAGTGATATTGAAAAACTTTTTGGCCGCACTTAATTATGACTTATTTAAATTTATACGAGACAAATCGTAATCTATGAACTTATAATAAAAATAATTAAATTTATTATGTTATGAAAAGGTGCTGAAATGTTAAATATTAAAAGCCATCCTTTACGTGAGAGTTTATCCAAAGAATTACATGCTCGACCTTTTCCTGTACTGGACGCGCCAAGCCAAGTTATATTTTTAGCACTTACATCCAATGATGATGACGAAAAATATATTCAAAGTTTAGCTAATGAATTAGGTGGAGTGGATTATGTACTTGGCTCGGGGCATTATTATCAAGATTTGGGTGGATATTCGTTAAAGTGGGAGCGACATACTGAATTTGTAACATATACAATTTTTCTTGATGGAGAAGAAAAGGTTCCGTTTTCTGATATTGCTGTGAATCATTTTCCCAAAAATTGGTTAGATTCATTAACAAGCCAAGTTATAACTGCTGTAAAGTTAAGGGTGGTTGCACCAGCTTCAACAAAACAAGTAGAACATGATATTTTGACAAATTTTCACACAGCTTTTCAATCCGAAAGCTTGGCAATTTCATATGTTTTAGATAAAAATTCCATAGTTGCTAGTGATTTTAAAATGGATGAAAATGGATATATTCGTTTTGGAGTTTTACCTATCGGTCAGTTGGGAAGACACAGGCTTGGGCGTATTGTGCAAAGGCTACTAGAAATTGAAACCTATCGTGCAATGTCTATGTTAACCTTACCAATTGCAAAAAAAGTGTTTACCAGATTAACAGAATTAGAAAAAGATTTGGCGACAACAGTTCAAGAGATCTCAGGTAGAGCGGGAACTTATAAAGAAAATCTTGATACGCTTATGACTATTGCATCAGAAATAGAATATTTGAATGCTGAGAACGCATACCGTTTTGGTGCGGGTGATGCTTATTCAGCTTTAGTAGATCAAAGGATTTTTGTTTTGCGCGAGCAACGATTTCTTGGCCGACAAACATTTTCTGAATTCATGATGAGGCGTTTCAGTCCAACAGTTCGTACTTGTCAAGCCGCACAGAAACGTCTTCAGGATATTTCTGATCGTGCCTCGAGAGCCTTAGACTTACTAAGCACAAGGGTAAATGTAAGAACGGCTGCACAGAATAGAACTCTTTTAGAGCAGATGGATAAACGTTCAGAGTTACAGTTAAGACTTCAAGAAACAGTTGAAGGCTTATCTGTTGTTGCTATTAGTTATTACGGTGTAAATTTGTTATCATATTTATTATTCCCACTTGCAGTATTCCAAGGATGGGAAAAATATAATCTAACAGCTTTACTAGTTATACCCGTCGCTTTTTCAGTATTATATATGGTGCGAAGAGTGAGAAGACATTTAACTAAATCTTAAAAAATGGCTGTAATAACCTTGGAATAATAGATTTAAATCTTAATGAAGCGTCAGATGCAACCAAGCAAATGCACGGCCCGTCATTAGATGCAGTTGGATTGTGGTGAAGATCTTGGTCTCCAATTTCGATATCACCACGTTTAAATAAATCTTTCTCATCATGAAATGAACCTTTTAATACCAACGTCATTTCCAAACCATTGTGGCTATGGTTAGGCATAGCTGTTCCTGCTGGAATATATAATAACCTTGCACTTGCATCACTGTCTGTTTTTAGAATTGATTGTTTTACACCTCGACCAATGTTTTTCCATTTGACTGAGCCTAGTTCTTTCCCTGCATATTTTTTCAAAGGTTCTGGAAAAACACCTTCAACCATTTTTGGTGCATTGAACTTCTTAGTTTTTGCTGATTTTATTTTGTTGAAAACATCCTGAAGAGAATTTGGGCTCATTTCCACTTTTTCTGTTTCTTCCAAAATACCACCACCAATTGCTTCGTAACTAGCTAGACGAGCCCTTGCTTCATCACTTATTGACATTTGTGTTGCAACAACAAGATTAAATGCTTCAGGAAGTATTCCTGCAGCGTAACTCATTAATAACTTTTCATTAAGGTGATGTTTAATTGTCATGTTCAGTTCATTTCATATTATGTCTAAGACGTTGTAGAGCTAATCTAATTCGAGATTTAATTGTGCCAAGGGGTAATCCAGTTTCGTCTGCAATTTCTTGGTGCGACAAATCGGCATAAAATGCTCTTTCAACAATAGAACGTTGTTTTGATGGTAAATCTTTAACAGCTTGAGCCAATAATGTTGTCTCTTCTTGTATGATAATTATATCAGAAGCGTCTGGTTCGGGATCATTTCCCCAAGGTAAATCTTCTGGTTCAGGGCGGTTATTTCGTCGAGCTGCGTCAATGCGTTTATTTCGTGCAATAGTAAAAATCCACGTCGATGCAGCTGCTCTTGTAGGGTCAAATAAATGAGCTTTATGCCATACTGTGACCATTGTTTCTTGAGCGCATTCCTCAGCAGTTACGGCTCCTGTGCCACTTTTCATTAAAAACGATTTAATCCGAGGGGCAAAATGAGTAAATAAACTTGAAAATGCTTCTTCATCTTTTTCTGAGGACACTGAGAGAATACACTTTGCCCAGTGATCAGCTGAATTTATTTCATTTTTGATTATCACTTTGGAAAGTATCCCTTTTGAACATAGTGGTATCATAGAGTAACGATTGGGTACTTCAAAGTCTTGATTGATATAATCTGGTAAATCTAACATATACTATTTACGCAGCATTTTTCTTTTTAGATCATTTTTTATTCTCATAAATGATCTATTTAGAATAACAGTGCGTAGTAATAACAACTCTTAATTGGATTTTTCATGCCTTTTGAATTCCCTCACACACAATCAAAAAAAAATATTGCCGTAATTGGCGCTGGCATATCAGGTATGGGAGCGGCTCATCTATTGGCAAAATCTCACAATGTTACACTATTTGAAGCAGAGAAACGAATTGGTGGACATGCAAGAACTGTACTAGCCGGATCAAATATGGATAAACCTGTAGATACTGGTTTTATAGTTTTTAACTATGCAAATTATCCAAGAATGGCGCAATTGTTTGAGTCGCTAGATGTGCCAGTTGTTAAAAGTGATATGAGTTTTGGTGTATCTGCGCTATCAGGCGATTTTGAATATGCTTTAAGAACACTAAATTCATTATATGGCCAGCGTCTAAATTTAATACGACCAAAATATCACAAAATGATAATGGATATTATTAAATTCAATAAAAATGCTGAAAATGCTCTTGAAGGTCCAGATATGACACTGAGAGATTTGCTTGCAAAAATAGGTACTGGAGATTGGTTTAGGGACTATTATATACTACCCTTTAGTGGCGCAATTTGGTCAGCTTCATTGGGTCAAATGCTAAATTTTCCCGCTGAAGCACTCATACGGTTTTTTAAAAATCATAACTTATTGGCAGCATCTGGGCATCATCAATGGTATACTGTTAGAGGTGGATCGATTGAATATGTTAAACTTCTTGAAAAAGATATGCTTAAACGGGGTGTAAAAATCCATACTGGGTCTGTGGTTCAGGGTGTTAGAAGAACTCCAGCTGGTGTAGAGATACGTACTTTTTCGGATGAGTGGAAGAAATTCGATAGTGTTGTGATGGCTAGTCACTCTGATCAGTCTCTTAAAATGTTAGAGAACCCATCTGATGAAGAGGTAAAGTTACTTTCAGCGATTAAATACCAAAAAAACCAAGCTTACCTTCACTCAGATACAATTGTAATGCCTAAACGTAAACGCTGTTGGTCATCATGGGTTTACGCTTCAGATGAACTTGATAATTCAAATCCTGTTGGAGTAAGCTATTGGATGAATAGGTTACAACCTATATCTGGCGATGAAAATTTTTTTCAATCCTTAAATCCTAACAGAGAAATTAAACAAGAACTGATTTATGATCAAAAAACTTTTATGCACCCAGTTTTCGATCGAGAGGCACTTTCTGCTCAAGAAAAATTTAATACAATTCAGGGAAGAAATAATACTTGGTACTGTGGCGCTTGGCTTCGTAATGGATTTCATGAGGATGGGTATTCAAGTGCAGTAGACATACTTGAAAATATTGGAATGGTATCTGTATGATCCCAGTTTTAGATCATATTCATGGCCAAACATTTCATGGTAGACATGGAAATATAAAAAATAATTTTTCTTATGGGGTTGATTATATATTAACTGATATGAAAATTATGAATGGTCCAATTCTATACTCTAGGAATAAAAAAAACTTAGTAGCATTATATGACAATGATTATGGTAGCTTATCTTATCCTGAATGCGGATTAGATTGGGTTCATAAAGTTTTATTAGAATTTGGTTTTAACGATTTGGTTAATGGTAAAGTTTTACTTTTAGCTCAACCAAGAATATTTAATCATGTTTTTAATCCAGTCAGTTTTTGGATGATATACGATAAATCTGATAATTTGAGATTAGTTATAGCTGAAGTAAGTAATACATTTGGTGATAGGCATAGTTATTTGTGTCATCATGATGATATGTCTGTAATAAAAAAAGAACAGACATTAACAGCCAGAAAAGTACTTCATGTTTCGCCATTTCAGGAAATGTCAGGCGAATATAAATTTCGTTTTGATATTACAGACAAATTTGTAGGTATTTGGATTGATTTTAGGAATAAGGATAAAGGTGTATTAGCTACTTTTTCTGGATTTCGGCAAAAATTAACAAATAAATCTATCCTAAAAGCAGTATTACTGAGGCCCTTCGGGTCTATACGAGTATTAGCCCTAATACATTGGCAAGCAATAAAGCTGAAATTTAAAGGTGCGACCTTCAAAAAAAGACCAATACCTAATAGTAAGGACATCTCATGATGATAAAGTATATAATTGTATTTTTTATCATTATTCTAAACGCTTCAACACAAATATTACTCGCACAAAGTTCAGAAAGAATACATGAAGAGTGGAATAAACAAGGTGAAACAGTCACCTCTTTTTTTGGAATATCGTTATATAGAGGAACACTGTATACTCCAGATACTGAACCTTTTGATATTGAAGGTACTTATGCTTTAACGCTCACATATTTGAGAAGCTTTAAAGAAAAGACGCTAATAAAATCCACAATTAATGAAATCAACAGAATTGAAGCTTTGACAGTTGAAAACGAGAAAGTGTTGATTGATTTGTTATCAAATTGTTTCGTTGATGTATCTTCAGGTGATAGAATTACTGCACTAGCAAATTCTAAAGATAATATTATTTTTTTTCATAATGGAAAACAACAATGTAATCTTGAGATGATAAATATACGCAAAAGTTTTTTTAGTATTTGGCTTGGTAATAACACACGTGATGTTCAAGGATCATTGCGTTTGCAAGGATTGCAATAATGAATCTTAGTTTAATCAAATACAGCTTTTTTGCAGGAATGCTCGCATTTGCTGGTTTGCCAATCTATTTACATGCGCCTAAATATTTTTTAGATAATTATGACATTTCATTAACGATAATTGGAGTAACACTCCTAGTCCTCAGATGTCTTGATTTCATTCAAGACCCATTAATTGGTTGGGGTTTAGACGTTGTGAAAATATGTCGTAGCTCTTTGGTGAAAGTAATGGGACTCACTATTGCAATTTCAATGGTGGCTACATTTTCTATTACTGCAATAGGTAATCCTTTAGTTTGGTTTGTTATTTGCATGATATTTTTATTTTCTAGTTTTTCTGTCTTATCAATTTTATTTTATTCGCAAGGTGTGCTCAAAGCCAAAAGTCTTGGACAAAGGGGGCATATAAAATTAGCTGTGTGGCGAGAGACTGGAGGTTTAGTAGGAGTATGTTTAGCTTCTGTGCTTCCAGTTATATTTACATACTTTGAGATAGAAAAAAATATGGCTTGGTTTTCAATATCATTTGCTGTGGTTGTATTAATTTCCATTATTCTAATGTCAAAAGAATGGCAGATCAGTATATTGCCTAAAAGTAATTTAAAGATTATTTTTGAAGATCAAGTATTGCGTCGGTTAATTATAATTGCACTATTAAATGCTGCGCCTCTTGCAATAACTACAACCTTGTTTTTATTTTTCGTTGAGTATTGTCTTGGGCCCAAATTTCCGGCTGGATTATTCCTGGTGGTGTTTTTTATTTCTGCAGCATTATCAGTTCCAATTTGGGGTAAATTAGGTAAGTATTTTTCCGCTAAGAATATACTTTTGTTTGCAATGCTGTCATCAATTTTTATTTTTGCATATGTTTTAAGTTTAAGTGCAGGAGACTATTTAGCATTTGCTATAGTTTGTGCCCTTTCTGGTTTTACATTAGGTGCTGATATGACAATATTACCTGCAGTTTTTGCTCGCAGGATAGATCATATTGGGGTTACTGCTGGGCAAGCTTTTGGAGTTTGGAGTTTTTGCGCTAAGTTTACACTAGCGGTTGCTGCTGCTTTTGTTTTACCTATTTTAGATTGGGCTGGATTTTCTACAATCGAGATAAATACTGGAGAAGCACTTTGGACGCTAACGCTACTTTATGCAGGGCTTCCCTGCATTTTAAAGTTAGGGGCTGTGATGATGCTCTCGTCAAATTATTTAAAGGAGATTTAAATGTCTTTATTGTTTTCAACCTTGCTGTTTGGTACAATTTTAGCGCTATTCATAATTTGGTTTTGTAGTATAAAATTAGGATTTCTTTCTCAAGATCCTGACCATTATGCGCATCAAGGTACTGAATTTGATATACGTGAAAGGCTTTGCGGAGATATGATTTGCGAAGGAGTGATTTATGGCCCTTTTGGCAGAGTAAATACAAGGTTTGTTGCTCACATGCATGCTAAATGGAAGGGCAACATCGGCCATATGACCGAGTCTTTCTCTTATGATAATGGTGATACATTAGAACGTGTTTGGGACTTGAAAGTAAATAGTAATGACGGATTAATCGAGGCAACTGCGCCCGATATTATTGGAACAGGTAGAGGTAAACAATCCGGTAGTGGAGTGCGATTATGTTATAATATAAAACTGCCAAAATCTGCAGGTAGTTATGTTTTAAATACGGTTGATTGGTTATATTTAATGGAAAATGGTACTATAATAAATAGATCTCAATTTCGAAAATTTGGCCTAAAGGTTGGTGAACTGGTAGCCAATATGCGTAAAATTGATAAATGAAATTAAACGGGAAAAAATACTGGATTATTGGAGCTTCAGAAGGTTTGGGGCGTGAGCTTGCGATACAGCTTTCAAATCTGGGTGTTGAGCTAGTAGTTAGTGCGCGCAATAAGGTTAGATTAGATGAATTAAGTTTGCGGACAAAAGCAGAGGTAATATCTCTTGATGTTCTTGATATAAATTCAGTTAGAAAAGCATTTAAAGCAGTAGGGAAAATTGATGGAATCGTATATGCGGCAGGAGATTATACCCCACTGAATTCTACATCATGGAATATTGATGAAGTTGATAAAATGATTGCAATTAATTTTACAGGAGCAGCAAGGGTCTTAGGGTTAGTGGTTCCAAAATTTATTGCTCAAAATTATGGCCATGTTGTAATGATTGGTAGCCTTTCAGGATTTCGAGGATTACCAAACGCAATTGGATATGGCGCATCAAAAGCTGGAATGATGCATTTGGCCGAGAATATTAAAGCTGATTTATATAAAGCTAATATTAAAGTTCAACTAATAAACCCTGGATTTATAAAAACCCGGCTTACAGAAAAAAATAATTTCAAAATGCCTTTCATAATGACAGCAGAAGATGCTGCCAAGCATGTGATACGTGCAATGCAAAGAAACCGCTTTCAAACTAATTTCCCAGTAATGTTTTCTTTAATTTTTAGAATGAGTAATTTTTTGCCAGCCTTTTTATATTTTTGGCTATTCTCAAAAAAATAATTTAAGAGTAATGACTGTTATGCTTCAAGGCGTAAAATTTACCTTGTATGTCGGTTCTTCCTTTGGATTTAAGGTAAATTTATGATAATTCAAAGATAATTGTCTTTTAGGAATTCAAATGACTGATGAAATTATATTTAATTTAGATGGTAACTCTGTAATAGCAGGACCAGGTGAAACAATTTGGGAAGTAGCTAAGAGACAAGGTACTACCATTCCACATTTATGCCATTCTGGAAAAAAAGGTTATCGATCAGATGGTAACTGCAGAGCATGTATGGTTGAAATCGACGGTGAGCGAACATTAGCCGCATCATGTTTAAGAACACCTACGCCAGATATGGTAGTTAAAACTGAAAGCCATCGTGCAAAATCAGCTCGAAAAATGGTGATGGAATTATTAGTTACAGATCAACCATCAAATGAAAAGGCGCATGATAAGTCATCTCATTTATGGGACATGGCAAAATTAGAAGATGTTTCAGAAAGTAGATTTCCAGAATTAGAAATAGAAAGAATTCCCTTATTGGATGATAGTCATGTTGCAATGAATGTGAATCTTGATGCGTGCATTCAGTGTAACTTGTGTGTTCGTGCATGTAGAGAGGTCCAGGTGAATGATGTCATTGGGTTGGCAGGGCGCGGGCATGATGCAAAAATCGTTTTTGATATGGATGATCCAATGGGTGAATCCTCGTGCGTTGCTTGTGGTGAATGCGTTCAAGCATGTCCGACTGGTGCACTAATGCCTGCATCTAATGTTGATGCATCCCAAATTGGTGATAGCATGGACTTTGATCGTGAAGTTAAATCAGTATGCCCGTTTTGTGGAGTAGGTTGCCAAATAAGTTTAAAAATAAAAGATGATAAAGTAAAATGGGTAGATGGAATTGATGGTCCAGCAAATGAAAATCGTTTGTGTGTGAAAGGTCGATTTGGGTTTGATTATATTGATCATGATCATCGCTTAACAAAGCCTTTGATTAGACGAGATGGTGCACCAAAAGGTCTGAATGTTAACCCAGAAGACCCATCAAGCCATTTTCGCGAAGCATCTTGGGAAGAGGCTCTAACATTTGCTGCTAACGGACTTCGAGGTCGTGGTCGTGAAGTTGCTGGATTTGGATCTGCAAAATGTACAAATGAAGAAGCGTATTTATTTCAAAAATTTATCCGCCAGGGTTTTGGACATAATAATGTTGATCACTGTACTAGGTTATGTCACGCATCATCTGTTGCCGCATTAATGGAAAATGTTGGATCAGCTGCAGTTACAGCAACTTTCAACGAAATTGAAAATTCAGATGTAGCAATTGTAATAGGTGCTAATCCTACAGAAAATCATCCAGTTGCAGCCACTTATTTTAAACAATTCAGTAAACGTGGTGGGAAATTAATAGTTATGGATCCAAGGGGGCAAGCATTAAAGCGCCATTCTTCTCATATGCTACAATTTAGACCAGGTGCTGATGTTTCAATGTTAAATGCCATCATGCATGTTATTGTTGAAGAGGGGCTTTATGATGATGATTATGTTGCTAAATATACAGAAAATTGGGAAGCGCAAAAAGAACATTTAAAAGATTTCAGTCCAGAAAAAATGGCACCAATTTGTGGAATTGAGGCTGAAATGCTTCGTGATGTTGCTCGTACATTTGCTGGTGCAAGAGCTGGTATGATTTTTTGGGGTATGGGTGTATCTCAACATATACATGGTACAGATAATTCACGTTGTCTAATTTCACTTGCTTTTATGACCGGTAATGTTGGTAAGCCGGGTGCAGGTTTACACCCCCTGCGAGGCCAGAATAATGTTCAGGGTGCATCAGATGCTGGAATGATACCTATGTTCTTGCCAGATTATCAGCCAGTTTCGGATGATGGTGTTAGGTCAGCTTTTACTGAAGTATGGCAATCAGAGGATTTTAGCTCTGAACGTGGATTGACTGTAGTTGAAATTATGGAAGCAATTCATAATGACAATATAAAAGCTATGTATATACTTGGAGAAAATCCAGCTATGTCTGATCCAGATGTGGAACATGCGCGTGATGCTCTAGCAAAACTAGACCATTTGGTTGTTCAAGACATCTTTTTAACAGAAACAGCAAATTATGCAGATGTAATATTTCCAGCATCAGCTTTCGCAGAAAAAAATGGTACCGTTACAAACACCAATCGACAAGTTCAAATGGGCCGTGCAGCTATATCTGCTCCAGGGGATGCGCGTGAAGATTGGGCAATTACAGTGGAGCTTGCAAAACGTTGTGGCTTAGATTGGGATTACACACACCCAAAACAAATCTTTGATGAAATGAAGCTCAATATGGAATCATTGAATAATATTACTTGGGATCGTTTAGAGAAAGAAAGTGTGGTGACTTATCCTAGTTTATCTCCATCTGACCCTGGGCAATCAATTGTTTTTGGTGATGGTTTTCCTCGTTTAGATGGTAGAGGGAAATTTACTCCGGCGTCGATCATTGCTCCTGATGATGTTCCTGACGCTGAATATCCTATGATATTGACAACAGGGCGGCAGCTGGAGCACTGGCATACAGGTTCTATGACTAGACGAGCAACAGTTTTAGATGCTGTTGAACCTGAAGCAAACTGCTCATTACATCCTAAAACATTAAGAAAACTTGGAGTGGTTGCGGGTGAAATGCTCACCTTAACTACAAAGCGAGGAACAATTGATGTGATGGCGAGAGCTGACAGGGCAGTGTCTGAGGATATGGTATTCCTACCGTTTGCATATGTCGAAGCTGCAGCAAATATTTTGACAAACTCAGCTTTAGATCCATTTGGTAAAATCCCAGAGTTTAAATTTTCTGCTGTAAAAGTAGAGAAAACGACTCAGGTGGCGGCAGAGTAAGTGTTTTTAGATTCGCTTTATATATGATTTGGATATAAATTTATTATTCGTATCTGATCAGCTGAGCTTAAAGTATTAAATAGTGAAGAATATAACCTAATTTTCCTGCATCTTTTTTTAAAATGCTAAATTCATACGATACTGAATATTCATCAAACTATTGTATTAAAAAGAAAAAAGCCGCTTAAAAGCGGCTTTAAAATCTCGTATCGGTTATATGTTATCCCTGACGCGCTTTAAAGCGAGGTTGAGTTTTATTAATAACATATACTCGGCCCTTGCGGCGCACGACACGACAGTCGCGGTGGCGCGCTTTTAGCGAGCGAAGTGAGCTTTTGACCTTCATGGGCCTTCTCCTTTTTCGCACATCACAAAAGCGATGCGCCAGTTTAAGTTAGCCCGAAAGGGCTGTATTGGTGGGCGTAACTGGGATTGAACCAGTGACCCCTTCGATGTCAACGAAGTGCTCTCCCGCTGAGCTATACGCCCCCAAAAGATCAAGATACATATAAAATGTTTCCTGCGAGTGGTTTCTATAGATTGTAATTCAAATGTATTCAAGACCCTTGTTTAAGCGTTTTATTTTTTATTTTTTTACATATAAATTGATAAAATGATTGATGAATGTTATATTTTAAAAGAACCTGAAGTCCAGACTACTTCTATGGTGTTTAATTCGCCACATAGTGGTCGGAGTTATTCAGAATCGTTTTTAAAAAATTCTTTGTTAAAAAAACCAGAAATACGTGCTTCTGAAGATGCCTATGTTGATGATCTGTTTTCTAGTGTTACTGAATTTGGCGCACCACTTCTGACCGCAGTTGCACCACGTGCTTTTGTTGATTTAAATCGCCAGGCGGATGAACTTGATAGTGCAATAATACATGGTGTAAATAAAAACATACTAAATTCTAGAGTATTATCTGGACTTGGTGTGATACCGCGAATTGTATCAAAAGGAAATAATATACAATCGGGAAAAATGACAATCGAACAAGCTAATTTGCGTTTAGATAAATCTTATTTCCCATATCATTATAAATTAAAAAAACTTTTGGACCAAACAAAATTAGAGTTTGGTAAAGTAATTTTGATTGACTGTCATTCGATGCCTATGCGGTCAACTCACAGCCTCAGGTCTTCTGATGGAAAATCACCAAATATAGTATTGGGAAATAGATTTGGTTCTTCCTGTTCATCAGATATAATGGAGCAAATTAAAAGCTCGTTTGAAGATGCTGGTTTTAGGGTATCACAAAACATTCCTTTTTCAGGGGCCTATATTCTAAAAAATTATGGTCGCCCATCAATAAATCAGCATGCTATACAAATTGAAATAGATCGTGGTCTATACTTAAATGAAAAATTAGTTGAAAAATCTGATAAATATTACGATCTAAAATATAAATTAAAAACAGTTATTCGTGATATTGTTTCAATTGGTAAATAATTTATTTAAAAATTTATCGTAAACTACGGCCTTTAAGAATTGCGTTTTTACCAAAACGTTTTTTTATTAAGTCTGTTGCTCTTTCGGCATCAGCTTTTTTTGCTTCATCTGTTTTTAAAAAATCATTTAATTGGTCTATTTTATCAGCATCTATAAGATTACTTATTCCTACACCAATAAGTCTAAATGGGCCTTCACTTGCTACTTCATCTAACATTCTTCGTGCTTCAGCATAAATTTTTTCGGCAATTTGTGTCGGTTCTCGTTGTGTTTTCCTCCTTGAAATAGTTTTGAATTTTTTTGTTTTAATTTTAAGTGTTATTACGTGACCAAGTAAGTTTTTTGATTTTGCGCGTTGGGAAACTTGCTCTGATAATCGCCAAATGTATCCATCTAATTTTTCTATGTTATTAATATCGGATGAAAAAGTGGTTTCCTTAGAAATGCTTTTTATTACATTTTTTGCTATTACATTTCTATTGTCTATCCCTCGACATAAGTGCCAAAGATGATCTCCCATATTTTGATATTTATCAATTAATTCTTGATGGCTGCGACGTTGTAAATCGGCAAATATCCTAATGCCGTCTTGTTCAAGTCTCATTTGAGCAACTTTGCCAACTCCCCAAATGAGGCCAATACTTTTGGGTGCTAAAAACTCCTCAATTTTATATTTTCCAATTATTGAAAAGCCGCGAGGTTTATCTAGATCAGAAGCGAGCTTAGCTAAATATTTATTATATGAGAGGCCTACTGATGCTGAAATTTTTAGTTGTTTTTCTATGCGCTGCACAAGCCTTGCCATCGATAGTGCTGGAGGTTCACCATGTAACTTTTCTGTACCCCTTAAATCTATAAAAGCTTCGTCTAAAGATAATGGTTCAATTGATGGTGAGAGTTCACTCATCATTTCGTTTATTTCTTTGGATGCTTTGGCATAGGCATCCATTCTTGGAGCTATTACAATAGCTTCAGGACAAAGCTTTAATGCTTTAAACATTGGCATAGCAGATTTAACACCTTTTATTCGTGCGATGTAACAAGCTGTAGATACTACACCTCTTTGACCACCTCCAATGATTAAGGGTTTATCCTTGAATTTAGGGTTGTCACGTTTCTCCACGCTAGCATAAAATGCATCACAGTCTATGTGAGCAGTTGTTAAAGAAAATAATTCAGGATGTGACAAAACCCGAGGGCTACTGCAGTATGGGCACCTTGAAGTATTTTCATTTATTTGGGCTAGACAATCTCTACATATAGAATTCATGTAGAAAGATTATCACTATTTTTGTGAAAGCAAATAATTACTTTTATATCTATGAAATTATATTTTATTGAGTTCGTTTAAAATTACTTTTACTGAATCTAATGGATTTTTTGATGCCCAAATTGGACGCCCAATAACTATATGATCTGCACCATTTATGATAGCTTCAGAGGGAGTAGTAACTCGTTTTTGATCGCCTAATGATGAACCTGATGGGCGCACTCCTGGTGTTACGATTAATTTTCCTGTGGCTTCAGGGAGTGATCTAATTAATGCTGCTTCTTGAGGGCTAGCAATAATACCATCAGCACCTGCCTTAAATGCATTTCTTGCGCGCTCATAGACAAGGTCTGTGATTGTACCACTTTTAATCAAAGCTTCATTTAAATCTTCACGATCCAATGAAGTAAGAATAGTAACAGCTAAAATTTTTGTGGCGCTGTTTCCTCTGCCAGCCACAGCTGCTCTGACCACATGAGGATCACCGTGCACTGTTAAAAAGTCAAAATTATATTGGGCTATACCATAAACTGCTTTTTCAACCGTAGCTCCAATATCAAAAAACTTCATATCTAAAAAAATTTTAAAGCCGTTCTCTTTGAGCTCGCTAGCTAATGCAAGACCACCACCAGTAAGCATTCCTAGGCCAATTTTATAAAATGAAACACTTCTACCAAGTTTATCAACAATTTTTCCTGCATCCAGTAAGTTTGGTACATCTAGGGCGACTATTAACCGATCATCAGCATTCATTTTAAAGCTCCAAAATTATTTTAAGTTCTTTGATCAATATGTTTGTGTCTGTCAATCGAAGTTGATTGATTCAACCTTAATTTGATTAACAATAAAATAAGATTCTACTTTTAATTTAGCTATAAAAAAAATAGATATTAGACATGGGATTTTTATTGCGTACATTAGTTTTTGGATTAATTAGGAGATTTTTGGGTGTTCCAGGAATTTTATTAATTGTTGGACTTTTATATTTTTACTTCAAGTCAACTGGTTAATCATAGCAAATTCTCAAAGATTTAAATTTGATATAAATTTAATAAAGGCCATGTATTAATAAAAGAGGACTCAAAAAAATGACTATATTTCAAAATAAGTTAAAATATTCGGATGTTACTCCCAAAAAAGTTTTTTTGAATCGTAGACAGATTATTGCAGGAACCTCAGCGGTCGGGATTTCTTCCTATTTACCAAATAGTGTTTATGCAGATGTTCTGAAACATACTAAAACAAACTATACTGTTGATGCTGAAATTACATCAAAATCAGATGCAACGAGCTATAATAATTTTTATGAATTTGGCACTGGCAAAGGTGATCCCAAAAATAATGCAAGCATGATGCAAACATCACCTTGGAGTGTAAAAGTTAATGGCCTTGTAAATAATCCAGGAGACTATGATTTAGATGATCTATTGGCTGGTATAGATTTAGAGGAACGTATTTATCGATTTAGATGTGTTGAAGCATGGTCAATGGTTGTTCCTTGGATTGGGTTCTCATTAAGCAAAATATTGGATAAAGTAGGCGTACAATCAAAAGCAAAATATGTTGCATTTCAAACTTTAAATAGACCGTCGGAAATGGTTGGCATTGGAGCAAATCCGAGATTTCCATGGCCATATGTGGAAGGTTTACGTTTAGACGAGGCAAGAAATCCTTTGGCAATGATTGCAACGGGAATGTATGGAGAATCTCTTCCAAATCAAAATGGCGCACCATTAAGATTAGTTGTACCATGGAAATATGGATTTAAATCCATAAAATCAATTGTGAGGATTACTTTGACAGATACTCAGCCAGAAACAACTTGGAATAAATTAGCTCCTCAGGAGTATGGGTTCTATTCTAACGTAAACCCTACTGTTGATCACCCGCGCTGGAGTCAAGCCACCGAGAGGGTAATTGGCGGGAGTATTTTTAAACTAGGGTCTCCATTATTTAGTGGGGCAAAGAGGGATACACCCATGTTCAATGGATACGAGGAAGAAGTGGCTAGCCTATATTCTGGAATGGATTTAAGTAAATTTTATTAGATTTAAATACAAACGCATCACATTTAGATAAATTTAAATTATATCATGAACACAACAAGAGCTTTAAACGGTTTATTTCAGAAGGTACCTACTTGGGTTGTGTGTCTGATATTAGTGTCCCCATCAGTTTATCTGACTTATGCACTTTTTAATAATCAGCTGGGGCCAGATCCTATTCGAACTTACGAGCGTTCAATAGGTGAACTAGGCTTCAAGTTAATATTATTTATATTGTTAATCACACCATTAAAAGATTTAGCAAATATAAACTTGATCAAATTTCGGCGCGTGTTTGGTGTTATAGCTTTTATTTATATTTGTTTGCATTTTTTATCATATCTCATTTTAGATTTAGGACTTAATACAAATGAGCTGTGGAAAGATATTTTGAAAAGACCTTATATTACATTTGGTATGGTTTCTGCAGTGATGATGCTATTTTTAACAATTACCTCAAATAATTTATCTATTAGAAAACTTGGGCTTCGAAATTGGAAGCATCTCCATAAATTAGTATATGTGATAGCAATAGGCGCATCTCTTCATTATTTACTTTTAACGAAAACTTGGCAAATAGAACCAATAATTTATTCGGTGCTCGTTATGGTTTTACTTTTTTATAGAATCATAAGCTTTCGAAGCTAGTAACTAATTATTTGAGAAAATATTGATTATATTTGTTAATATTTTACTCTTAAATTATGACTAAAGCTGTTTTATCGAGTTTAAATGAAGTGGTCTACATCACCTATGGAAGTATATTGTGGGGTTTTGGAATAAAAAGTGTATATAAAACAGTATGTTGAGTAATAATTTAGAAAAAAGTGAATTTTTTGTAAAAAAGAGGTTGCGGGTTTGAGTAGGTACGCCTAAAAGCCCCCTTACCGAACGCAGCGAAGCACGGTGACACGCAGTAAGCGAGGCACTTGAAACGCAGCCCAGGTTGAAAAAAGAGATAAGAGTTGGCGGGCGCGCCTTGAAAGTATGAGGCGCTATCGTTATATTGTTGTCTCTGGCTCTTTGAAATTGATAGTATCTGAAGAGATATGTGGGCGGTTTGGTTTCGTTTCGACGAACGGATGTTTGCATATCAACGTTCCTAGGCTTCGGTCGATGATGGAATGTCAGCTTCACTGTTTGTAGCGGCTTTTGTTTCTTTGGAAACTAAAGCACAAACAAACAGAATAATGTCTTCTACCTGTCTGGGTAGAGGATGATGTGCAGAGGTTCGAACGTTAAGGATAAGCTGGTAACAGCTTTTCAACTTGAGAGTTTGATCCTGGCTCAGAACGAACGCTGGCGGCAGGCCTAACACATGCAAGTCGAGCGCTACCTTCGGGTGGAGCGGCGGACGGGTTAGTAACGCGTGGGAATATACCCAGTTCTAAGGAATAGCCACTGGAAACGGTGAGTAATACCTTATACGCCCTTCGGGGGAAAGATTTATCGGAATTGGATTAGCCCGCGTTAGATTAGATAGTTGGTGGGGTAATGGCCTACCAAGTCTACGATCTATAGCTGGTTTGAGAGGATGATCAGCAACACTGGGACTGAGACACGGCCCAGACTCCTACGGGAGGCAGCAGTGGGGAATCTTAGACAATGGGCGCAAGCCTGATCTAGCCATGCCGCGTGAGTGATGAAGCCCTAGGGTCGTAAAGCTC